>NZ_CM143706.1:0-1894323 GCF_055181375.1 Dictyoglomus sp. DH
ATGAAAGATATTAATAATATCTGGGAAGAGGCACTATCATATTTGTCCTTGGAGATAAGTAGACCTGGTTTTGAAACTTGGATTAAAACCTTAAAACCTCTTTATATAGAGGGAGAAAAAGTCATACTCCAAACACCAAATAAATTTTCAAAAGAATGGTTAGAAGAATACTACTTACCTCTTATTGAAGAGGTAATTAGGAAAGTAACCCAGAAAGATCTAAAAGTTGAAATATTAGCTGATGAAAAGGAAGAAACAATCCCAGAAGAAAAGAGAAACGAATATTTTTCTACATCATATAATAACTTAAATCCTAAGTATACTTTTGACACCTTTGTAGTAGGTGATAGCAATCGCTTTGCCCATGCAGCTGCGTTAGCTGTAAGTCAAAATCCAGGTAAAGCTTATAATCCCCTTCTTATCTATGGAGGCGTAGGATTAGGAAAAACTCACTTAATCCATGCTATTGGTCACTTTATCCAAGAGAAGTTCCCTAAAACTCGAGTAGTTTATGCCTCTATGGAAAAATTTACAGTAGAGTTAATTGATGCCATCAAAGAAGACGGAATGACAAAATTTAGAAGTAGATATAGAAATATAGATGTCTTACTCATTGATGATATCCAATTCTTGGCTGGTAAGGAAAGAACTCAAGAAGAGTTCTTCTATACTTTTAACGCATTATATGAGGCTGGAAAACAAATTGTACTAACCAGCGATAGAGTTCCCAAAGAGATTCCTACTTTAGAGGATAGATTAAGATCAAGATTTGAATGGGGACTTATAGCAGATATTCAACCTCCTGATTTAGAAACCCGTATTGCTATATTGAAAAAGAAAGCAGAAGCCGAAAAAGCTAAAGTACCTGACGAGGTTATAGAATTTATTGCCTCTCAAATACAATCTAACATACGTGAATTGGAAGGAGCTTTAATAAGAACTATAGCCTTTGCCTCTCTAAATAGTATGCCTATAAATTTAGAGCTAGCTAAAACTGTACTAAGAGACATTATTCAACCCCAAATAAAGAATATTACTATAGACAATATTTTGCAAGCTGTAGCTGAATATTTTCACATAAGTATAGAACAATTAAAAGGAAAGGGAAGATCTCAAGAGATCGCTATACCAAGACAAATTGCTATGTATTTAGCAAGAACATTAACAGATCTCTCCCTTCCCAAAATTGGAGAAGAATTAGGAGGGAGAGATCATACTACGGTACTACATGCCTATGAAAAAATCCAAGAGCTCTATCAGTCAGACCTTTCTATAAAAAAGGCCATACAAGATATTCAAAATAAACTTAGAAATTCTAATTCTTAAATCATTTACTTCTTAAATATTTAAAAAGCTCAGAATCTGGCGTAATAATTAATACATTACCAGGAAGAGTCTTTTTATATATCTCAAGACTCTTTAAAAATTGATAAAATTCGGGATTAGAAGATAATGC
Source organism: Dictyoglomus sp. DH (assembly GCF_055181375.1). Classification (NCBI taxonomy): domain Bacteria; kingdom Pseudomonadati; phylum Dictyoglomota; class Dictyoglomia; order Dictyoglomales; family Dictyoglomaceae; genus Dictyoglomus; species Dictyoglomus sp. DH. The sequence goes on from NZ_CM143706.1 coordinate 1,457, forward strand.
TGACTGTAAAATTCTACTTGCCTCAGCTTCTCCACTACCTTTTAACTCTTGAGCCTTTCTATAAGCTTCAGAAAGTATAAATACCTTTTTCTTCTCAGCCTCTGATTTTATTCTTTGTGCTTCTCTTTGACCTTCTGCTCTATAAAGAGAAGCCTGTCTTTCCCTTTCAGCAATCATGGAATCATATATCTTTCTTAAATTTTCTTCTGGCACAGATACTCTTTTCATTCTAACAGTGCTTATCTCGATCCCCAGCTCCTTTGCCTTTTCTTGAGATGATTTTGTAACTTCATCAAATACTTCTTCTCTCTTTATAGAAACAATATCATCAAAATCATATTGTCCTACTATTCTTCTCATTTCACTGTAGATAATATCATCAAGTCTGACTTGAGCCCCAATCTCATTTCTTACAGTTTTTAAGAATAATACAGGATCAGCTATTCTAAATAAAGCAAAAGAATCAAGAATCATGGACTTTTTGTCTTTAGTTACCACTAAGGTAGGTTCTGAATCATATTCAAGAACTCTTTTCTCAAAAAATACTATTTGTTGTATAAATGGTTTTCTGAAATATAAACCTGGCTCTTTTATAACTCTTACTGGTTTACCGAATTCTAATATTACTGCTTGCTTAGTTATATCTACAGTAAAAGCAGAAAATATAAAAATCACAAAAAATATTATTATTACTACAAGAATAGTAATTCCCCACTTCATTTATTCTCACCTTCCTGTCTAATAGTAGTGGTTTGAGTAAATAAATCTCCAGGAAGATTAAATATCTTCATTCCACCCTTAGGATCATCTATAACTACAATCTTTACTTGAGGAAGTATCATCTCCATTGCTTCCATAAAAAGTTTTGTCCTAATAAGAGAAGGTGTTTTATTATATCTTTCAAGTAAAGCTCTAAATCTCTGAGCATCTCCCCTCGCTTTTTCTATTTGCTCCATTCTATAAGCCTCTGCTTCCGCAATAATTTTTGCTGCTTGTCCTTCTGCTTCTGGAACAATCTTATTATAATAAGCTTGAGCCTCTAATATTAATTTATCCTTCTCAGATTTAGCATTTATTACATCTTGAAAAGCAGGTTGTACTGGATCTGGAGGGATCACATCTTGTAATTGTACATTGAGAATCTTAATTCCAAAATTATTACTGTTAAGGATATTTTGTAATAAAATCTTTACATCATTTTGAATTTCTTCCTTTGAAACAGTCAAAATTTCATCAAAAAGATAACCCCCCACTACTTGTCTCATAGATGCTTGGGCAAGATCCCTCAAAAACTTTTCTCCTTCTTTTACATAACTAATATATTTCACAGGCTCAGATATTTGATATTGAACTACGAAATCTAAATCCACAATTTTTCCATCCTTAGTTAGTAAAAGAGATTCTTCCTGAACATTTCTATATTGAGGGGGATTTAAAGTTATAGTTCTAAATCCTATCTCTAATCTTCTAATAGACATTACATCAACTTTTATTGCCTGATCTATAAAGGGCAATTTCCAGTGTAAACCAGGATCATGCACTGCTATAATCTTTCCAAATCTTTTGACTATTCCCACTTCTGCAGGTCCCACAAAGTAAAAACTTAATAAAAAAAATACCAATATCAAAACAAATAAGATGATCCATACTATACTTTTTAAAGACACTTTTTTCTTAAAAAAAGGAGGATAATCTTTAAAATTTTCCATATTTTAGACCCCCTTTATTTTCTTATAAAAAAGGAGAGAATTCTCAAAACCAAAATCACTATTGAAATAAACTTAGATATTTCCATCTCCATATTTTCAATTTTGTTGTTTTCAACATTCCTTGAAAATATTTCCTCTATTTTTAAATCTAAATCTTTTGGCAAATTCGTTTCTTTTTGCTTCCTTCTGGTTTCTATACGTATTTTTTGATACTCTTTATATCTCCTTAAAGATAGTATAGGTACCCACATTCCAAAACAATTATCACAATAATAAATTAAAACATCCTTAGGAATTATAGGATCTCTCAAAAGTTTTAAAGATGTACCATCATTAGGACATTTAAGAGAATTACAATTTATCTTATCCTTAAAATCTATATCTAAAGAATAAACATCATCAGGCCTCATAGATACCAATTCATATTTATCAAACCATATCCCCCCACAATGTTCACATTGATCTATCTCTAAATAAACACCATAGTGGGATGAAACCTTTTTAGGAATAAGAACATTTGAACAACATGGACAATTTTTCATTGAATTTTATTTACGTAGGGAGGACTAATGTCCTCCCCATAATTTTATCTCACCTCTACCACAATTTCTTTTATTCTAACATTAGTCCCTGAATTTTCCAATAGCTGAATTGATATTAAATTATCCTGATTTATATTAAATAAATCCTTCACATTGTACTTTAGAAAGATAAAATCTTTATCCTCAATAGCCAAAGGTAACGTTACAGCTTTTCCATTAATGTATATAACTAAGGATGGATCAATTTCCTCTTTCTTCTTGTTTTTTTCATCAAACATGAAATTTATTTTTAAAATCACATCCCTAAAAATAGATAATGGAGGTACTTTAACCTCAAATCTTCCTGAAGGACGAATAGCCAAAACATAATCTTTACCTTCCTTATCCATAAACACATTTTCCGCTTTTACCACGATAAGATTTCCATCATATCCACCTTTAGTAAAATTAATGTAATATCTTTTTACAGTCACTATTGGTGTAAGAGTGAAGATATAACTGCTTTTTTCACCCCTTCTTACCAATATATCAGTATCCAGATCTATATAGCCATCAAGAGATAACGTAAGTTTATATCTGCCTTCTATAAGGGTTAAATTTAAAGGAGTTGTTCCCTTATATACACTATCAATAAATATCTTTGCCCCTTTAGGATTTGAATCTATATACACTTCTCCTAAATTCATAGGTTTTAATGTAACATTTATCTGTTTAAGATCTCCTGGAGCAAGATAGACTGCCTCATTATATTCTTCGTATCCACTTAAAGAAATCTTCACATTATAGGTACCCGAAGAAAGATCAGTAAGGGATAGGGGTGTCTTTCCTTTATATACACCATTAATATAAACATCTGCCGAGGAAGGATTAGAGAATATATTTAATGTGGCGGGTAAAGGAACAAGAGTAAAGTTATAAGTAGATACCTGACCTGCATATACGTCAACAAAACTCACATAGTCCTTATAACCAATTAGCCTCAATTGTACCTGATATCTTCCAGGTGATACATTATTGATAACAATTGGCGTCTTTCCTCTATAAACTCCATTAAGATAAAGATCTGCCCCCTGTGGATAGGAATTGATATTTAGTGATCCATAATGAGGTACGAGACTATAAAATACATAGTTTGTTTGATTAGGTAATACATTGACATTCTCAACTTTTTCTTGATAACCAGGATAGATTACCTTTAATTGATAAGTCTTATTGGCAGGTAAATTATATAATGTCAACGGAGTATATCCTTTAAAGGAACCATCTAAGTAAACACTTGCACCTTTAGGCTCAGTGTCCACTCTTAGATTTCCATACACAGGTTTAAGATTAAAAGTATAATCTCTATCTCTACCCTCTTGAACTACTATATTTGTTGAATAATCTTCATAACCTTCCTTTTTTAGAGTTATCCTATAGTTCCCAGGATATAGCATTAAGGTAACAGGAGTATTTCCTTGTAATTGACCATCGAGATATACACGAGCTCCCGAAGGATTAGAATAGATATTTATCTTAGATTTAGATTGTACCTCTTGTTGTACATAAAAATATGTGACCTTTTGAGCCCATGTTTTTCCTTCTTCCTTCTTTAGAGACTTTTGAAGAGTTTCTAATGCTTTCTCTATACTTTTTTCTATAACACTTCCAGGAGCCATAGTTTCAAACTTCTTACCAGGAAAAAACTCAATAGGTTTTTTAGTTATAACTCCTACAATATACTCCTTACCATAGGGAGGAGTTACTTTAAAGCTATAAGTCGGCTTATCAGGAAAAGTATATGTTCTATCTTTTTTTATAAAATTATCTTTTGAATAAGAATTAGGAAATATCAAAGTAAATTGACCATCTGGTGTTATATCAAAAATATAAAGATAAGCATCATCATTAGCCTTTGCATATATTATTAAATTTTCCCCAACCTTATATATGCTTCCTTCTGGTTTATTTAACCACAAATCAAGACTTAAAGATGTTTCAGGATTTGGTACTATTATAATTTTTTCCCATTCTTTTTCAGGTTGAATTTGTATTTTTTCCTGAGAATAAGAAATACCTATAGAAAGGATTAACAATAAAAGAAAAACAAACACACCTTTCCTCATACACTCTAACCTCCCTTTGAAGTTCTTTTTAGATGAGTATACAATAAGTTAGAAGTCTCTTTAAGTGATGTAGCTCACTTTTATCAACCGTTAGTTAATGCTTTTTTCTTCTTTTTATTTTCATACATTAAAATATCCGCTCTATTAAGAAGCTCTTCAATAGATTTTTGTTCATCTGGGCTAAAGATGATACTTCCATAGCTCAAAGAAAGTCTATACATTCTATTTTCCATACTATTCTTCTCCTCAATCTTCTTGTTTAATCTTGTAATTAGTTCATCCTTATCCTCATCCTTTTCTATAATTCCTAATATCACAAACTCATCTCCACCAACTCTTGCCAAAATATCATTTTCTCTAAATGTGCTTCTTAGAATTTCAGCAGTTTCTTTAAGAACCATATCTCCCACATTATGCCCCAAATTATCATTTATTATCTTCAAATTATCAAGATCAATAAATATGAGCACAAGCTTTTTCTTCAATCTCTTTGTCAAACTTATGGTATGTTCAGCCAATGTAATAAATCCCCTACGATTATATAGGGATGTTAGGGGATCAGTATTAGAGATCTGTTTTAACTCTTCTTCTAAGGCTTTTCTATAAGTGATATCTAAAAATGTATATAATACAGCCGGTTTACCCTTATATGTGGTATTTACAGCACAGACCTCAATGTGAACAGGCTTTCTATCTATGCTTCTTATGCACTTGAATTCATCAATAATATAACCAAGCTTTCTTTCAGTCAATTCCTTATACCTTAATAAGAATCTCTGCCTATTCTCAGAAACCACCGACTTTGCCAAATCATTAATATTGTTAAATTCTAAAGGATAACCCAAAATTTCTATAAGTTGAGGATTGACATATACAACCTTCTCATCTTGAACAATACAGACCCCAATTAGTGATTGCTCCGAAAGAAGTCTAAACCTATCTTCTAACTCTTTATAATTTTCCCATAGAAGATTTTCAAAAATCACATCTGCAAGTAAATTTGACCATATCAATAGATAGGATGTAAGTTTATCATCCAATGGATCTATCTTTTTAAACTCTAAAATAAGTATTCCAAAAATAGAATTATTCTTCCTTAAAGGGATTCCAATAGTGGATAACGATTTTATTGTCATTGTCTTTATTTGGCTTTTTCTCACATCTGGAAAATACATTACTTTATCTTTATTTATTACATGATAATATGCATATCTATCATCATCTTTTTTAAATTCTCCTTCTAAGGATTCAGTAAAATGCCTAAATTTTAAATCTCCATTGTCCAAAAGTATTACACAACCAAATTTTGCTTCATACATTTGGATAATCTTATCAAATATGATCTTTTCATTATCAAAGTTGTTTTTTCTTCCTAATCCCTGAAAAACCTCTACCAAATTATTAAAATTTATTTCATCAATCTTCTCCTCTATGGTTGTAACCGTTCCCATTATTTTCCCATCATTAGCCAATGGATAAATAGAAAACTCTTTATAACTCTCATATAAGTCAATTTTCTCACCATTCATAGCTCTCATGTAGTAAAGGGATTTATCCTTAAATTGAGGAACTACATCAAAAAGGTTTTTCCCTATAACCTTCTCATTACTTTTTAGAAAAGTTTGTTCAAAAGCCTTATTATAGAAGATTAATTTTAAATTATCATCTGTAAAAAAAACAGGACAACTTATATGGTTATATATGAATGTAGGTAAGAGATCTTTTAATTTCAGCCATTGCATTATAACCATATTTTTATACCTTCCCCCTCTTTAATCATTCGAATAATTTCTTTTAATTTATCACAAATTTTAAAAAAAATGCAATACCATTCAAATAATCTTCATGATAAAATTTTACTATGTTAAATCAAATCTTTAGAAAGGAGGAGAAAAATGAAAAAAATACTCTACATAGTTTTAGATGGACTGGGAGGCACTCCTGATCCAAAACTAAATGGAAAGACCGAATTAGAAGTAGCCAAAACTCCCAATATGGATGCATTAGCCAAAAAGGCAAAACTTGGGCTTATGGATCCTATTGGGCCTGGCATAGCTCCTGAATCAGATGCAGCAGTACTTAGTATCTTAAGTTATGATGTAGATAAATACTATACTGGAAGAGGTCCATTAGAGGCTCATGGTGCTGATATTGAAGTAAGAGATGGAGATTTGGCATGGAGAGCCAATTTTGCAACAGTAAATGAAGAAACTCTTGAAATATTAGACAGAAGAGCTGGAAGAAATTTATCAACTGAAGAAGCAAAAGCCTTAGCAGAAGAAGTAAATCAAAAGGTTAAATTAGATGGTGCTGATTTTATTTTTAAAGCGACAGTAGGGCACAGAGGAGTTCTGGTTATAAGAAAGAAGGATGGCAAACTTTCAGCTAATGTAGAAAATATAGATCCAGGGTATAAGAGACATGGACCTTATAGCATTGCTATTGCAAATCCATCTAAGGAAGTTCAAAAATGTGTGCCTCTTGATGATTCAGAAGAAGCAAAAGAATCTGCAAGACTTACTAATGAGTTTGTAATGAAAGCTTTTGAGGTATTAAAAAATTCTGAGATAAATAAAAAGAGAAAGGAAGAAGGTAAAAAACCAGCAAATATAATTCTCTTGAGAGATGCTGGTGATTCTCTACCGAAGGTTCCTACACTACAAAGTTTATATGGAGTTAACTTTGGAAGTATTGTAGAAATGCCTGTAGAAAGAGGAATAGCTCTTCTTACAGGTATGAAAGAAGTACCCATAGAAGATTCCACTGATTATAAACTTTGGGCAGACAAAGTGTTATATGCATTGGAACATTATGATGGAGTTTATGCTCACCTAAAAGGACCAGATGTACCAGGACACGATGGACTATATGATAAAAAAATCGAAAGTATAGAGAAGATAGATTCTGTTTTCTTTGAAAATTTAATACCTAAATTGGATCTATCTAATGTAGTAATTGCTGTAACTGCTGACCATGCAACTCCTTGCTCCTTAAAATCCCATTCTGAAGATCCTGTACCATTAATGGTCATAACTTCGGGAATTACACCTGATGGCTTAGATTATTTTGGGGAGAGTGCTTGTGCAAAAGGAAGCATTGGAAGGATTAAAGGAACCGAATTAATGCCTTTGCTTGTAAAAATCGCAAAGGAATAAGAAGTTGCTTTTAAAAGGAAATAAAATTATAATAAATACAAAAACATTTTAAGGGGAGGTGAACAAGATGGCCTCAAAAGAACTGTTAGATCTTTTAAATGACGCTATAGCAAGAGAGCTTCAAGTATCCATTCAATATATTTGGCAGCATGTACAATGGAGAGGTCCTGAACATTTTGCTGTAAAAGATGAACTAAGAAAAATAGCAATTCAAGAAATGAAACATGCAGAAATTATAGCAGAAAGATTATTTTATCTTGGAGGAATTCCTACCACTAAACCATCTCCTATCTTCGTAGGAGAAAATTTGAAAGAGATGTTAGAACAAGATGTTAAAGATGAAGAAAATGCTATAAATCTTTATAAAAAGATTATTGAGAAGGCAAGATCGGAAGGAGATATCACTACAGCAAAGATCTTTGAAGAAATATTAAAAGATGAGGAAGAGCATCACGATACCTTTAGTTCTTTATTAGAGAAATAGCCTCTTGGGGAGGGAGATATAAAATCTCCCTCCTTCCTTCAATATCCTCCTCATAATCCTACAATGAGCCCAAAACTCTTCTTTATCATTCAATTTAGGAAGATCAATTTCCATATTATACTTTCTTTCTAATGCTCTTTTTATAATATAATCGGCAAGATGAGGATTTTTTGAAAGAAGAGGTCCATGGAGATAAGTACCTATAAGATTTTTATAGATAATACCTTCAGTAAAATCCTTTCCATTATTCCCATATCCTTTAATAACTTTACCTAAGGACTTATAATTGTGATATGTTCTTCCACCATGGTTTTCAAATCCAACAAGAGTCTTTGGATATATAGGAAGATCTACTTCTATAAGTATATTTCCTATAAGTCTTCCTTTTTCAGCCTTTGTATAAAAATTTAATATAGACAATCCATCAATCTTATTCCCATAAGCATTCAAGTAATATTCGCCAAGAAGCTGATATCCTCCACATATAGCAAGAAATACTATGTTCTCCTCAATCAAATCCTTTAGTATATCCCTGAACTTAATTATATGAGAAAATAGAAGCTCTTGTTCCCTATCAGAGCCTCCACCTAAAAAAATAATATCTGCCTTCTCTATATCTTCTTCTCTATCTCTTGTAAAATTTAAAACCTCTACTTTTATCCCTCTCCATCTTGCCCTTCTCTCAAGGACTATAATATTTCCTCTATCCCCATAAAGATTTAAAAGATCAGGATACATGTGAAGAATCTTAAGTTCCATTCCTCAACCTCTTCATTATCAATTTTCTACTTTTAAAGAGAGCAGTATAGGTAGGAAGAATATATGTTTTAGCTTTAAAATTTAATATTTTAAGAATAGCAGTATTAAGATTATTCTCTAAAATAATCTTATTAAGGGGTATTTCTGCATATTTTAATCTAACCAAAAGATCTTCAGCCCTTGTTCCCGAGCATATTACGGTAGAAATGTTATCATCTTTTATCTTCTCAAAATCTACATCCCATATCCAGGATACATCTCTACCATCTGCCACATTATCATTTAGTATTAAAAGAAGTACTTTTTCATTAGGATCATCTTTAATAGTATCTAATACTTGATTATAACCAGCAGGATTTTTTACAAGTACAAGAATCCTCTCATATCCCTCTAAGTTAAATCTTTCCAGCCTTCCTAATCTAAAAGAAAAGTTAGAAATTATATTTTTTAAAATTTCTTTATCAATACCTAAAATCCTACCAACAGAGTAAGCAGAGATTACATTATATAAATTATAGACACCAGGATATCTAAAGTTTAAAAAAACATCTTCATCCCTATCTTTTATATGAATAAGCCAATAATTTTCTTTATATTCTGCTGATAATATATAGTAATCATAATCGGGATTTTTAAAACCACATTCACAAAAGTATCTACCAAGTTGAGCATAATTAAAAAATTCATACTTAAGTATTTTTCCACACTTAGGACAATATATACTCTCTTTTATTTCTTCTGTATCCTTCTTCCTTACTTTATTTCCTATGCCATAATAAATTTTTCTATTAGGAAGGTCGGAAAACCTGGAAACAAAAGGATCATCAGCATTAAGTATTAATATATGTTCCTTACTATCTTTTATAGCCCCTTTAATTTTTTCAACAGTAGTATCTATCTCCCCATATCTATCCAATTGATCTCTAAAAAAATTAGTAATAACAACATAATGGGGTTTAAGATCTTTATAAACAAAAGGGAATATCCCTTCATCCACTTCAAAAACCCCAAAATCATAATAGGATGGATTTCTAATAAAAGCAGTAGCAATACCAGTTCTTAAATTTGCACCCTCCAGATTTCCTAAAGCCTTATAACCTGATTTTGTAATTATCTGAAAAATAAGATTATTAGTAGTGGTCTTACCATTCGTACCTGTAACAAGAATAATCTTCTTAAACCTATTTTTTATCTTTATTAAAAATTGGGGATCTATTTTCAAAACTACTTTACCAGGAAAGGTTGTTGCATCCAACCCTAAGATTTTCATAAACAAATACACAAGTCTTCCTACAAATAATGCTAAATAAAATTTAATTTTTTCTAAGTTCATTTCTTAAACTTTCTAATATCTTCTGATAATCTACCTCACCATTTTCTACTTTATCCATTAAACCTTCTAACTCACGTGTAAAATCTTCCTTGACAAACCTAAAACGATCTTCATTAGAAATAAGATAGTTATAAACCTTCTCACCCAGTGGTGTAGGGATCAAATATCCATTCTTCTCTATGACATATCCTCTCTCAAGAAGTCTACTTACAATGGTAGCATAAGTAGATGGTCTACCAAGACCTCTCTTTTTCATTTCTTCCACTAAGGATCCTTGAGTAAACATAGGTACCTTAGGTACGGTATAGAAGAATTTATTATTTATAACATCTACCTCACCCTCTGGAACTCTCACAACTTTTACAGGAACAACTTTATTAAAACCATCTTGTATTATCTCTTCAAATAGTTCCATACTTTGCAACTTATCAAGTACCTTTATTGTGATATCATAGCCTTTAAGTACAATATTTCTCATCTGAGATGCAACAAACCTCTTAAAGATAAGATCATAAATGGCTAAATGATCCTTAGTAAAACCTTCCAGTTCTCCCGAATATATCATAGATTTAATATCTTCCACATCAAGGACTCTTGTAGGCCTTATACATTCATGAGCTCCTCCCTCTCCCCATGTTCTACCTCTAAAATATTCTTCTCCAAATTGTTCACTTATATATTCTTTAGCTATATTTATTCCTGTATCGGATACCCTAGTAGAATCAGTTCTATGATAGGTGATAAATCCCCTTTCAAAAAGATCCTGTAAAACTTCCATAGTCCGAGAAACTGATAATTTATATCTATCAGAAGCATCTTTCAAGATTACATCCGTCGTATATGGAGGTAAAGGGGCCTTTTCTTCAATCTTTTCTCTCTCCTTTAATACCTCTACCTTAGTTAAAGAATTAAAGAACTTTTGGGCTTCTTCCCTATTTTCAAATTCAAATCTCGATTCCAACCCTTCTTTTCTAATAATTACCAAATATATCTTTTTGTTATGTTCCTTAGCCCTTTCTATTACCCAACCAAGAACTGGAGTCTGTACTCTTCCAGCAGATAAATAGTTTCGAGAAAATACCTTTTGAATAAGTTGAGAAAGCTCAAATCCTACCCATCTGTCAGATATTCTTCTCACTACTTGAGCTTTAACCAAATTTTCATTTACATCTCTAAACTCTTTTAAAGAATTTAATATGGCTCTCTTTGTAACCTCATGAAATTCCATTCTCTTAATATCCTTAGCAAAAATAGCACAAAGATTTTTAAGATCCCATGATATTTTTTCTCCTTCGGTATCAGGATCGGTAGCTACAAGAATCTGATCAAATTCCTTACTGGCTTCCCTTAAGGCATTTATAATATTTTCTTTTCCCTCTATTGTTTCATAGACTGGTATAAATTTTCCATTTTCTAACACCCCAAAATATCCCACTTCCTTATTTAAATCGAAAATATGCCCAAAGGATGATGTAATGACCAAGTATTTATCTTCAGTAATAACCTCATAGAGTTCCTGACCATCTATATTTCTAGAAATAGGTTTCCCAAAAAAATTTGCTATAGTCCTTGCTTTATGAGGAGATTCCACTATTACCATTACAGGTTTTAGGAAGTCATCTCTTCTTCCCTCTCTTCTTCTAACTCTTACTCTATCCTCATCTATCTCTTGTAGTATCTTATCTATGTCTACTGTATTTGCATTCTTAAAAACTATATCTGAACTAAACCACCAGCGTGCTTTTCTTATCAGGTTATTAAATACCTTTCTATCGTCCACGAGTATATAACTCAAACCTTTAGATATTCCCCCTACATATAATCTTGAAGTTCTACCTGATGCCTGCAAATATCCCGTAATATCAGCTACCACAAGAGACCACTTTCCATTTTCTTCTCTAATTGATATATCATCAGATGTATTTATCTTATGATATATCTCTCTCGATAGAATAAATCTTTTTATATTATCTCTTAATTCATCAATTTTATCCTTTGGCGGATTTATCACATTAGAGAACCTATTTAAAGTTTTTAACCATCTATCAACTGTAGCTATGTATTTTTCAAGATTTTTGTCCCTTGCTATAAGTGGTCTTAAAGAGGATAAAGCTAAAAGTAAATGCCTTACATTGCCTTCCAGATCAAGGTTTACTGAAATTTTAGGTACACCATAAAAAATCGCATATCTAATAACTTCAGGAAGATCAAGTCCTCTTGCTAAAGGATTTCTATAAGAGGATATACCAATAAGAACTTGTATCCTCCCTTGTCTGTAATCCTCTAAAACTTCTTCTGTAAGATTATCATAAGATTCACAAGAAATATTATTTTGACTTAAAAGATTCTTTATTCTATCAATATGCTCCCTTCCATAATCCGATGATAAGAATACTAATCCACCCTTTCCAAACCTCTTTACCCTCTCAATAAGAATTTTATCTAAATCCTCCACCTCTTCATAAACATCTTCCACATTTCTCAAGTAAAATACAGGCCTACCCACATCAAAGGATAAAAGCTCTTTAAATAATCTAATTCTTTCAGATCTTGGATTACTGGTAGCAGAAGATACTACCATTACACCTTTTGCTTTTTTGCTTATCTTTCGTACCTCTTCCTGAAGAGCCTTTATATCTTCTTGATTTTCTTCGCTATAATTTCTTTTTAGTCTAATATACTTTAAAGTTTTCTCTATATCCTCTTCGGTAAAACCTAAAAGATATAAAGCCTTATCAATATTTTTTGCAGTTTTTAGAAAAGAGTCTACATCATCTACAAATATAAAAGAAAAATCTCGAGGAATTATATCCACATTTTTATAAAGAAACATGGAGGTTGTAATAAGAATTTTAAAATCCCCCTTGATAAGCCTTTCCCTTTTTTCTTCCTTTTCCTTCTTAGTTTCATCAAGACCAAAAACCAAAAGGTCCTTTTCTCTCACTTTATCCTTCAATTTTTCATAACTTTGAAGTATTAAAAGTCTTGTAGGAAGAATAATATAAGACTTTTTCCCCATTTTAGCAAAGTATATAGAAGATGCAAGCCCTAAGGATGTTTTACCTATACCTGTTGGAGCAAGAAGAGCAAAAGATCTACCAAGAAGGAGTTTTCTTGCCCAGAATTTCTGTAATTCCCATGGATAAAAACCGACAAAATTTCTAAATATTTCTTCCCACTTTTCATACTCATCCTTTAGCTTACAATAATCCCTAAGACCTTTAAGAGATATCAAATTACAAAGGGCTTCCCCGACCTTTTTATCAGGCATACAGTTTTCACAGGGAAGCCCTTCAAGAAGCCTTTCTGAAGATATATCTCCCCCACAGTTCGGGCAAAGATTTCTAAATATCGCTTCCATCATTCCTCCTCTAAGGTTAGGCCTATATTATGAGCTCCAAGAAGTGGTGATAAAGTAGCAATAATAACTTGTCCTGAAAGATTAGAAATAAATCTTTCCAATAAATGTGCATCTAAAACATTTACAGGCTCATCAAAAAGGAATACTGGCTCGTAATGCTTTGTCTTTTCTATTAAACTCTTAAAAGCAAGGACAATAGATAGATAGAATAATCTTTTTTGCCCTTCTGAAGCATAATGTTTAGCCGGGTTTCCTTTGTAATACAGAATATAATCATCCTGAGTGTGAGGACCCACAGTAGTAACACCCCTTGCTATATCTTCCTCAATATAATCTGCTATATTTTTACCTTTGAACTCACTCTTATATTCTATCTTAAATATGGGATCAAGATATTGAGATAATTCCTCTACCATCTTTTCCCTCTTCTCCACAATCTTTTCTGCCAATGGTTGCATCTCTTTTGCTAAGTATAACACATAATTTCTATCTATTTCATCCATTTTAAGATTTTCATTTCTCTCTTCTAAAAGTTTTTCATAATTTCTTAGTGTCTCATAATAATCTAAATCAATCAGAGAGAATATATCATCAAAGAAATCTCTCCTTTGAGTTGCAGACCCATCAGTCATAGAATAGTTTCTAAAGCTAAAAGGTATGGCAATAAAAATCTCTTGAATATCTCTGAACCTTTTAACTTTAAATCCATCAAGATAAGCTATCTTTTCTTTTTTACTTTCATCTTGCCAGTAGGTTATCTTTATTACATGTCTCTCATCTCCACTTAATACTTTACCTTCTACCTCAAAATAATTCTCTCCAATTTTTAAAATTTGAAAATCTCTCGCTCCTCTAAAAGATCTGGGATTCGAAAGATAGGCAATAGCCTCCAATATGGAAGTTTTTCCAGAACCATTTGGACCATAAATTACATTTACTCCATCTTTAAAATTTACAGAAAAATCAGAAAAATTTCTAAAATTTTTTAATTTTAATTCTTCGATAAGCATTCTCTTCTTATCCATAATATCCCCCCTTCATATATATTAATTTTTACTATATATATTTTAGCTATTTATATAATTGAAATCAATAGGCTTTATATTCTCTTGACATTATTAATATAAATTATAAACTTATATATGGTTTAGCAGTCACCGTTAAAGAGTGCTAAAATTAAAAATAGAGGTGAAAGATATGGAGGAAAAAGAAATAGAAGTTAAAAAAGATGAGGTAGTCTCAGAGGCCCCCCAAGAGGTAGATTGGGAAATTAAATATGTAAGACTTCAAGCAGAATTTGAAAATTTTCGTCAAAGACTTAGGAGAGAAAAAGAAGAATGGCAAGAAATCGCCAATGCAAGACTTTTAAAAGAAATTGTAGATATAATGGATAATTTTCATCTAGCTTTAGAAAGTATGAAGCATACAAGAAAAAAAGATGCTATTATAGAGGGAGTCCAAATGATATATAAACAATTTGAAAATCTCCTTCAAAAAGAAGGAGTTACAAGGATTGATACTTTAGGAAAACCTTTTGACCCATCTCTTCATGAAGCAGTTGGTATAGAAGAGATTGAGGATGGAGAGGATAATTTAATAGTTAAAGAGATAGCACCTGGATATTTATTTAAAAATAAATTACTGAGACCTGCAAAAGTTATTGTATCAAAAAAAATAGAAAAAGGAGGTAGAGAATAATGGCTAAAATTGTAGGAATTGATTTAGGAACTACAAACTCTCTAATCGCCTATTTAGAAGGTGGTAGACCAGTTATTATTCCAAACGCAGAAGGGAGCAGACTTACCCCATCTGTTGTTGCTTTTACCAAAGATGGACAACTTTTAGTAGGAGAACCTGCAAAGAGACAGGCCATAGTAAATGCAGAAAGAACTATAAAATCAATCAAGAGACACATGGGAACCAATTATAAAGTAAAGATAGATGACAAAGAATATACTCCACAAGAAATTTCTGCCATGATATTAAGAAAACTCAAAAAAGACGCAGAAGCCTACTTAGGTGAGCCTATAGAAAAGGCAGTAATAACATGTCCCGCTTATTTCTCTGACGCCCAAAGACAAGCCACAAAAGATGCAGGTGCCATTGCAGGATTAGAAGTAGTAAGAATTATAAATGAACCTACAGCAGCAGCTCTTGCCTATGGACTTGACAAAGAAGGACACCAAAAGATTCTTGTTTTCGATCTTGGCGGTGGTACTTTTGATGTATCCATTTTAGAAATTGGAGACGGTGTATTTGAAGTGATAGCAACAGCAGGAAACAATAGATTAGGAGGGGACGATTTTGACGAAAGAATTGTAAATTGGCTTATAGATAACTTCATGGAAGAACATGGAATTAATTTAAGAGAAGATAGAACAGCTCTGCAAAGATTATACGAAGCTGCAGAAAAAGCAAAAATAGAACTTTCTTCAAAATTATCTACAGAGATCAACCTTCCATTCATAGCCATGAAAGGAAATACTCCACTTCATCTTTCTTATACACTCACAAGAGCAAAATTTGAGGAATTAACATATGACTTAGTAGAAAAAACAAAGGAGCCTACAGAAAGGGCATTAAAAGATGCAGGACTTTCTCCTTCTCAGATTGATAAAATAATCCTTGTAGGTGGATCTACAAGAATGCCATGCATCCAAGAATGGATTAAGAAACATTTTGGTAAGGAACCCCAAAGAAATGTAAACCCAGACGAGGCTGTTGCGCTTGGTGCAGCTATACAAGCAGGAGTCATAGGTGGAGAGATAAGAGACATAGTTCTTGTAGATGTAACTCCTCTTTCTCTTGGAATTGAAACTCTTGGTGGCGTATTTACAAAGATAATTGAAAGAAATACACCAATACCTGTATCAAAGAGTCAGATCTTTACAACAGCTGCTGATTATCAGACAAGTGTGGAGATTCATGTCCTACAAGGAGAAAGAGCCCTTGCCAAGGATAATATCTCCCTTGGAAGATTTATATTGGATGGAATTCCACCTGCCCCTCGTGGTGTACCTCAAATAGAGGTAACCTTTGATATTGATGTAAATGGAATTGTCCATGTATCTGCGAAGGACAAGGCTACAGGAAAAGAACAAAGAATAACCATATCAAATGCCATAAGACTCTCAGAAGAAGAAATTAAAAGAATGACCGAAGAGGCAAAGAAATTTGAAGAAGAAGATAGAAAAAGAAGAGAAGAAATTGAAACCAAAAACCAAGCAGAACACCTTATTTATACTGCAAGAAAGACTATAAAAGATTATGGAGATAAAGTAAGTAAAGATTTAGTACAAAAAGTAGAAGATAAGATTAAGAATTTAGAAGAACTAATAAAACCAGATAGAGTTAATGTGGAACAGGTAAGAAAAGGAATGGAGGAGTTAACACAAGCTCTTGGAGAGATAGGACAAGTAATGTATCAATCTGCAGGCTCAAGCTCAAATCCAGGAGGAAGCTCTGAAAATCCAGGAGGAAAAACCATAGACGGAGAATACAAGGTGAACTAATATGCCCACCAAAAAAGATTATTATGAAATCCTGGGTGTGCCACGAAATGCCACCCAGGATGAAATAAAACAAGCTTACAGAAGGCTTGTTAGACAATACCACCCAGACCTTAATAAAGATCCATCTGCACAAGAAAAATTTAAAGAAATAAATGAAGCCTATCAAGTACTCTCTGATCCTCAGAAGAGAGCCCAATATGATCAATTTGGAAGTGTAGGAGATTTTGCAGGATATGGAGATTTCCAAGAAGGGTGGAACCCTGGAGATTTTGATTTTGGAAACTTTGGAAGAACTTTTGAAAACATATTCGAAAATTTCTTTGGAGACAGTATATTTGGGGATATCTTTGGAAGAAGAGAAAAGCAAAGAACTTCAAGAAAAGGTGCAGATTTAAGATATGATATTAACATTACATTAGAAGAGGCAGCTTTTGGGGGAAAAAAGGAATTCTTTGTAACAAGATTAGAAACTTGCCCCGTATGTAAAGGAACAAGGACAGAGCCAGGATCTAATCCTATAACCTGTGATATGTGTAATGGTACAGGGCAAGTACGAACTACAAGACAAACCCCATTTGGACAATTTGTCCAGATTACCACATGCCAAAAATGCCATGGGGAAGGAAAAATAATCACAAATCCATGTCATGAATGCCACGGTACAGGAAAAGTAAGAAAAAAGAGAAAGATTGAGTTTAAAATACCAGCAGGTGTAGATGAAGGCTACGTAATAAGACTTGCAGGAGAAGGAGAACCAGGAGAAAATGGAGGGCCAAATGGAGACCTTTATATCTATATACATGTAGAACCCCATAAAATATTTAAGAGATATGGAGAAGACATATGGATGGATCTTCCCATAGATTTTATTACAGCCATCTTAGGGGGAGAAATAGAGATTCCTACCTTAGAAGGAAAGGAAAAGATAAAAATAAAACCAGGAACTCAAAGCAATGAAATAATAACTTTAAAAGGCAAAGGAATACCCAATTTAAATAACCCTGGAAAAAGAGGAGATCAAAAAATAAGAGTTTATATCACAGTACCTACCAATCTATCCCAGAAAGAAAAAGAACTCCTTCTTGAGCTTGCAAAAATAAGAGGAGTAAAGATAGAAGAAAATAAAAACTTTTTCGAACAGATTAGGGATGCATTTAAGAAGTAAATAAAAAAGCCCCCGAGAAAACTCGGGGGCTTTATGTTTTGAGTGGTTAGAATCCTATCATTAACTTGCTTTCTGCATAAAGTTTGCCTTTTACATTGAAGCCCCAGAGATTATCTGCTCCTGTTAAATTACCTCTATTAAAACCATTATTGCTATAATCTTCCCAATCAAATCCGTAACCTACTAAGAGGTCATGAGATACACCACCACCAAGGGATACAGACCATTTTCCAAATCCACCAAAGAGTGTATCTGGACCATTAGCTAAGGCTGCCCCAAGGGATAAGGATCCTACTGGTACTGGTAAAGAAGCAGAGACATAACCAAATAATGTATATGTTTGTGCAGTATTGTATTCAACATATACCTTAGATACGTTGGGCACTAAATTATCTCCGCTTACAGAGACTTTTACTTTTTGAGATTGAACTTTGTAGTTAGCATCAACAGTTACTTTACCACCAAGAGCTTTAACTGTTGCGCCAACAAGTTGCTCAGGAGCATCTGCAGCCTCTCCATAAATAGTTAGACTTACAGGTGTTGTAACAGGAGTTACAGAACCACCTACTGCCCAGTCTGTTACAGACATTGTTCCTGTAGCTTTATTTATTAATCCATATACTGAAAGTGCAACTGGTACATTAACAGAAACATCTGCTCTTGCCGTTACTGCAGCATTTAATGTGAAGTCATCAAGCATTCCACCAGTAGAAGGTACCCACCAATCATCGTTTGGTGATACACCAACGGTTACTTTTACTGGAGCAACATCTGCTACAACACTTATACCAGTACTACCTACTACACTACCTACAAGTTTTGTTCCAGAAACACCTAATGTTCCCTTATGGAAGGACACAGATAATGGTGTATTAAATACTTTAGAGAATGTAATTGTTCCAGATACCCAGTTATCAGAGAATGATTCAGCTAAAACTACATTAACTACATCATTATTGAAGTTTAAAGTTTTTGTTTTTACTGGTAAATTGAGTTTTATATTAGCATTTACACTGCCAAGATTTGAGCTTCCAGATAGTGAGTAGTTGATATTTCCAGAAGCCCAAGTTCCCCAAATTACATAGTATTGATTATTATATGGAACTAATCTAGTATGGAAACCTACACCAATCCAATTAGAAGTACTTAAATTAGCAGCAAATGCAGGAACCACAAGAAGAGCTAAAACCATTAACCATACTAATTTCTTCATCTTTCCTTGACCCCCTTAGGATTTAAATTTTTTATATTTTTTTATAACTACCTGGTAAGTGTCGTTAACTTACCTTACCAGTTTGCCTCTCATGAGTGGCAACCTAAAGGTCCCTTCTTCACCTCCTTTCTTGCCACTCAGAAAAAACATTAACTGATTGTTATTTTACTAAAAATCTTTTTTATGTCAAGTACCTTGAAAAAACTTATTTTATACAAAAAAGTTATGTTATAATATCATAAATTATGAGAGTTTACAAAACATATTTAAGCAAAAAACAAAAAGAAGTTTTAGAATTTGTAATAAGTTATTGGAAAAAAGAGAAAAGAATGCCTACTGTAAGAGAAGTTGCAAGGGCTCTTGGTTTAAAATCTTCAGGATCTTCCTATTTTCATTTGAAAGCTCTTGTAGAAAAAGGATATCTTGTACAAGATAAAAAGGGAAGATTTCATTTAAGAGGTAATGATGGAGAAGAATATTGTATCTTACCCCTTGTAGGTACTATAAGAGCAGGAGTTCCTGTTGATTCTCCTGAAAATACAGAAGAGTTTATACCAGTACCAAGAAGACTTGTTAAAAATCCAGACTTAAGCTTCTTATTAAGAGTAAAAGGAGATAGTATGATTGAAGCCCATATAATAGAAGGAGATCTTATCGTTGTACAGAAACAACCTACAGCAGAAAAGGGAGATATTGTGGTAGCATTGAAAGATGGGGAATCCACTATAAAATATCTATCTGAAGAATATGGAATACCATGCTTAAGACCTGCAAATAAAAGATATTCTGTAATCTATCCTCCATTTACCATTATAGGGAAGGTTATTGGACTTCTTAGGGTATTTTAAATAATTGATCTTTATAGTATAATTAATAAAAAATTAAATACCAAAAGGGCGAGGAGATAAGGAGAACCGCCCCACTTTATGAAAGTGTGGGCGGTTTTTGTTTTTATAAAAGGAGGGAAAAATGGAAGATGTAATTATAATTGGGGGAGGAGTCATAGGTAGCTTAATTGCAAGAGAACTATCCTTTTATGAGATTTCTGTCCTTCTCTTAGAAAAAGAGGAGGATATACCTATGGGATCAACAAAGGCAAATAGTGCTATTGTTCATGCTGGATATGATCCTCTACCTGGTACTTTAAAAGCTAAAACTAATGTGGAGGGAAACAGATT
This sequence comes from Dictyoglomus sp. DH, assembly GCF_055181375.1. Taxonomy (NCBI): domain Bacteria; kingdom Pseudomonadati; phylum Dictyoglomota; class Dictyoglomia; order Dictyoglomales; family Dictyoglomaceae; genus Dictyoglomus; species Dictyoglomus sp. DH. The sequence goes on from NZ_CM143706.1 coordinate 21,973, forward strand.
ATACAAAGATCTATGTAATGAATTAAAAGTACCCTTTAAAAGAATAGGAGCCTATGTGCTCGCCTTTAATGATGAGGAACTAAAAATTCTTCTTGAGCTAAAAGAAAGAGGAAAAATTAATGGAGTATCAGAGATACAATTTTTAAAAAGAGAAGAAATTTTAAAAAGAGAACCTAACATAAATAGAGAAGTAAAATATGCCTTATTTTTTCCTACTTCTGGTATAACTAATCCTTTTCTTCTTACCATTCACGCCTTAGAAAATGCTATTGAAAATGGGGTACAAGTAAAACTTGGAGAAGAAGTAATAGGAATAGAGAAAAAGGACATGGTATATAAAGTAACAACAAATAAATCAAAGTATTATTGTAAATACATAATAAACTGTGCAGGTATAAACGCTGATAAAATAATCCATTTATTAGATCCTGATTATCCTTTTGCAATTACCCCAAGAAAGGGAGAATATCTTGTTCTTGATAAAAAGGCTCAAAACTTTGTAAAAAGCACCATCTTCCATGTTCCCACTCAAAAAGGGAAAGGAGTCCTTGTAACTCCAACAGTAGACGGTAATATCTTATTAGGCCCTACTGCAGAAAATATAGAGGACAGAGAAGATAAAAGCACTTCCATGGAAGGACTTTCTGAAATAAAGGAGAAAGTAAAAAAATTAACCCCTAATGTGCCCTTTACCCTTGTAATAAATATTTTTTCAGGAATAAGAGCATCAAGTACATACAAAGATTTCTTTGTACAAGAGATTCCAGAATTTAAAAATATTTTACATTTTGCAGGCATAGATTCACCAGGGCTTACCTCTGCTCCATCTCTTGCCAAAATGGCGGTAGAATGGTTCATGGAAAAAGAAAATATAAAAAGAAAGAGAAATATAAAAAATTTTGAAAAAATAGTATCCTTTAAAGAATTAACTGAGGAAGAAAAGGAAAATCTTATAAAGGAAGATCCAAGATGGGGACATATAATTTGTAGGTGTGAACATGTTAGTGAGATGGAAGTAAGAAATGCAATTAATTCACCTCTTCCCGCTTGTACCTTAGAAGCTATTAAAAAAAGAACAAGGGCAGGTATGGGAAGATGCCAAGGTGCCTTCTGTAGTTATCACATTATGAAAATCCTTTCCGATGAATTAGAGATACCCATGAACATGATTACCTTAAGGGGTGGTAAATCTTTCTTACTTAATGGAGAAAATAAAGTGAGGTGGAAATATGCAAAAAGAAGTTGATATAGCAATAATAGGGGGAGGACCAGCAGGACTTTCAGCCAGTATTTCTTCAGCAGAAAGGGGAAAAAGCATATTAATCTTAGAAAGGAATGAAGAATTGGGAGGAGTTTTAAATCAATGCATTCATCCCGGATTTGGCCTCATATATTTCAAAGAAGAACTCACAGGTCCTGAGTATGCATACCGTTTCATAAAAGAAATGGAAAAATATCCTAATATAGAAGTATGGCTTGAAACAATGGTGGTAGATATAACGGAGGATAAAAAAATTACAGCTATAAATAGAGATGGCATCTGGGAAATTAAAACAAAAGCCATAATTTTTTCCACAGGATGTAGGGAAAGAACGAGAGGAAATTTGCAAATTCCTGGCGGAAGACCAGCAGGTATATATACAGCTGGTACTGCTCAAAGATTAGTAAATATAGAAGGATACCTTCCAGGAGAAAAAATACTTATTTTAGGATCTGGAGATATTGGACTTATTATGGCAAGAAGGTTAAAATGGGAAGGAGCAGAAGTTATAGGTGTAGTAGAAAAACTCCCTTATCCTGGAGGACTCACAAGGAATTTAGTACAGTGCTTAGAAGATTATAATATACCTCTTTATCTAAAACACACAGTAATTGGAATTTTAGGAAAAGATAGAGTGGAAGGTGTATATATAGCTCCCGTAGATTATAATGGAAATCCTATAATAGAGGATAAAAAATTTATAGATTGTGATACCCTTCTCCTTTCTGCAGGTTTAATTCCAGAAAATGATTTATTAGAAAACATTAATATACCCTTAGATCCAAGAACTCAAGGACCTTATGTAGATCAATATCTCTCTACTTTAAAAGAAGGTATTTTCTCATGTGGAAACTCTTTGCTTGTAAACGACTTAGTAGACTATGTAACTTTACAAGGAATTTTAGCAGGAAAATCTGCAGCAAAATACATAAATAATGAAACAAATATGGAAAAAAGAGTACATATTGAGATTGATGGAAACTTAAGACTTGTAGTACCTCAATATTTAAGTTTTCCTATTTTAGAAGATATCACTTTTTATTTCAGGGTAAAAGAGCCTCAAAAATCAGCCATTTTAACACTAAAAGATAAAGATAAAAGGATAAAAGAATGGAGATTTCCAGTAGTAAAACCAGCAGAAATGATAGTTATAAAAGTAAAACCTGAATTTTTAAGAGATATGGAAAGTCCTAAATTCTACATGGAGGGATAACATGAAAAAAGAAATAACTTGTATAGTATGCCCCTTAGGTTGCAGTTTAGAGTTAGAAATAGGAGAAGATATTATGGTTAAAGGAAATAAATGTGAAAAGGGAAAAAATTACGCTATAGAGGAGTTTAAAAATCCTAAAAGAACTTTAACTACTACAGTAAAAATAAAAAATGGCAAATATAAAGTTGTACCAGTAAAAACCACATTTCCTATTCCTAAAGAATACATTTTCCCTCTACTTGAAAAATTATCGGAAAAAGAGATTACTGCACCAGTTCCTATGGGCTATAAAGTATTAGAAAATATATTTCAGTTATCGGTAGATGTAATAACCACTCGCCCTATGGAAACAAAGGAAAATACTAGAAAAATAAAGGAAACAAAAAAGAGCACATAAAAACCCAAATATTTTATTACAGCCCCATTAAAAAGATGCATTAAAGAAGAAAAAGCCATCACTATAGTATTATTTACCGCCAAATATACAGGGAGCTCTTCCTTAGGAGATACTCCTGTTATTATAAACCCAGAGGTAAGAATGTTAGAGACAAAAGTTAAATTAACAAGAATACTACCAAGAATTGTACCAATTAAATTCCTAAATATAAAAACTACAATAAATCCAACTAAACCAAGAACCATACCTAAGGATAATACTTTTTTATATCCTAAATTTTTTGTTAACTCACCCAAAATAAAACTTCCCAAAACACTGGAAAAAATATACCCAAAATTAAAAGCAGTAACTATATTATTTAAAGATCCAAAACTTTTATTAGCATAAACAATAAAATAGGGTAAAGTGGTAAGAGAAAGTCCTAAAAATATAAGAGATACTACAACTTTCCTAAAGATAGGGTTAATTTTTAAAATAGAAAAAGCCCTCTTCATAAATTGGGAAAAGGACAAACTATCTTCATAAAAGTCTCCCTCTTTTTCCTCCATAAAATAAAAAAACAGTGCATCTAAAAGGAGAATAAAGGTTCCAGTAAGAAATATAAAAAAGAAATTATAAGGAAAAGGGATTTTGCTTATATAAAAATTTAAGAGGAAGGTCATAAAAATAGCAATCAAATTTCCTAATGCACTACCTCTACCTACTACACGTCCCCTCTCTTCAAAGGGCAGTATTTTATCCAAAATGCTAAAATAAAAGGGTCCATAAGTTCCCACAAATAAGTTAAATACTCCGTAAAAAAGTAGGAATAAATAAATAGTAGCTGTTTTTCCAATATATTTAAGAATAAAAGGAAATAAAAAGATAAAAATTAAGAAGCTAAATCTTTGAATAAAAAGAATTTTAGCAAAAACTTTGTTTTTTATTCTTAACCTCTGAACATATCTTGCAATAAAAATTGAAGGTAAGAAACTACCAAGAACAGCCAAAAAATTTGCCAAGCTTATATGAAAAGTAGTACCAGAAAGAGCAACTATAAAATAAGGAATCACAGTATTAACATTTAAAAAGATCATCCCATTTATAAAAAAGACTGGATCCCAAAAAGCTAAAATATAATTTCTCTTATTCCTCAAAAGTAAACCTCCTAAACTTTTTTAGATAATTATACCAAAGGCTGAAAAAATACTAAATAAGTATGATATAATTACTCTAAGATAGATAAAAGCTAATATGGAGGGAAAAATGAAAATAGCAAATAATATATTAGAACTCATAGGAAACACCCCCTTAGTTAAATTAAATAAAATCACACAAGGATGCTTTGCAAATGTATTTGCAAAATTAGAATCTTTTAATCCAGGGGGAAGCATAAAAGATAGAATAGCTTTATCCATGATTGAAAAGGCAGAAAAGGAAGGCTTAATATCCAAAGAAAAGACAATTATTGAACCCACCTCAGGAAATACGGGAATAGGTCTTGCCATGGTCTGTGCTATAAAGGGTTACAAATTAATACTTGTAATGCCAGAGAGTATGAGTCTTGAAAGAAGAGCTTTATTAAGAGCTTTTGGTGCAGAACTTATTCTTACTCCAAAAGAGAAGGGTATGAAAGGTGCCATAGAAAAAGTAGAGGAAATAGTAAGAGAAAATCCTGAAAAATATTTTATACCTATGCAATTTGAAAATCCTGCAAATCCAGAGATTCACAGAAAAACCACTGCAGAAGAGATTTGGAGAGATACTGACGGAATGGTAGATATAATAGTTGGTGGAGTAGGTACAGGGGGAACTATAACAGGCATAGGAGAAACACTTAAAAGTAGAAAAAATAGTATAAAAATCATTGCAGTGGAGCCATCAAAATCTCCAGTACTATCTGGAGGCAATCCTTCTCCTCATAAAATTCAAGGTATAGGTGCTGGTTTCATACCAAAGGTGCTTAATTTAAATATCATAGATGAAATAATACAAGTCTCAGACGAAGATGCTATAGAAACAGCAAAAAAATTAATTAGAGAAGAAGGAATATTATGTGGTATTTCATCAGGAGCTGCCACTTATGCCGCACTAATAGTTGCAAAAAGAGAAGAGAATAAGGACAAAAATATAGTAGTAATACTACCTGATACTGGAGAAAGATATATTTCTACAGATCTCTTTGAAGAATATAGATTTTAGTATGTAAAAGAACTCCCTCCTATAAACTCTCTCAAAATAGAAGTCATAGGAACCTCTGTAGGAGACAAGGGCAGAAAATGAGAGAGAATATCAAGAAGCCTTTTTGCCTCAGGATATTCTGGATAATATGGAGGAATAGCTTTAAGCATTGGCTCAGCAAAAGTTTTGAGAATTGGAAACTCATAAACCAATGCAGAATTAAACATCACATCAGCCCTTTCCTGGGTTGGAAAAATATATAAATCTTCTGCCTTTCTTACAGAAGGCCATTGTCTTATAGAATCAATCACACCATATCCCCTAAAAATACTATCCCTTACAATTCTTCTTATCAAGCGAGAATCAGTTGTAGGTACCCTATTTTGATTATCTATATTAAGATGGGTCAAAGCACTTACAAAAATATGATACTTCATATGGCCAGGGATAAGATTTGTCATTTCTGGGTTTAAAGCATGAATTCCTTCCATCACTATAATACTTCTCTCATCTAATTTTACTATTTTTCCTGATTTTTCCCTTCTCTTCTTCTGGAAATTATACTTTGGAAGTTCCACTTCTCCTCCATTCATTATTATATTTAAATGCTCATTAAGAAGTTCTATATCTACAGCCTTAGGATTATCAAAATCATAATTTCCATATTCATCCCTTGATATATACTGGGGTGGTAAGAAATAGTCATCCATCTCTATGACGATAGGTCTTATACCGTTCACCTTTAACTGAATTTGCAATCTCTTGCTAAAAGTAGTCTTACCTGCGGAAGAAGGTCCTGCTATCAACACCAGTCTTAAATCTGGAAGTTTTGAACAGATTTCATCAGCTATCTGAGCAATCTTTTTTTCATGTAAAGCCTCTGCCACTTTTATTACTTCCGAAACCTCTCCTCTTTCAATTGAATCATTTAAAGAAGAGACATCTACAAGTCCCAATATCTCAAGCCAATTTTTATATTCATAAAAAGCTTGGAATAACTTAACTATCTCCTTAAATTCACTGAGCTTTTCCATATCCTTATCATCTGGAAGAATCAATATAAAACCAGGTTGATAAAGCTTTAAATCAAAGGTTTTTAAATAAGAAGTAGAAGGTACTAAAGGTAAAAAAGAATATTCATAATGGTCGTCTACATGATATATGGGAACCTTTGAAAAAGGTATGTATTTTATAAGTCTAATTTTATCTTCCTCATTTTTCTCTTTAAACAATAAAAGGGCTTCTTCCTTTCCCACATACTTTTTTTGGATATCTATATCTTTCTCTGAAAGCTCCCTCATTTTTTCTTTTATTTTTTCTATATCCTCCCACTTAGGTGTATAATTCTTAAATCTACCATAAAGACTCTTATGGTATGAATGCTCTACCAAAACCTTTTGATCAGGAAAAACCTTGGACACTGCTAAGTTTAAAAGAAATATAAAACTTCTTTCTAATATTCTCCTACCCAGATTAGATCTACTACCGATAATATCTATTCTAATATCCTCAGCAACCATAAAATTAAGATCTTCTATTTCTCCATTTACCCTCACTCCAATAGGAATCTCCCCTTCGTTTAAAAGCTTAGAAGCTATCTCTTTATTGTTATTCAAAATTTCTATAACTCTTTGAGGATTTTCTATCTCTGCTCTTATTGCCCCTCTAAATTCCACATTTATCATGATAAGAACCTCCCAGATATTTAAGTTCTTATTTAAAAAATTTTTAATTTAGTTTATAATATTTCCAAGAAGATTTAAAGGAAGGAGTTGAAAATCTCATGAAGAAGTTTATCACTTTTCTCTTAGTTTCTATTTTTTTTATTTTTAGCCTATCCTATGCACAAGAAAATCCCAAAAGTATAAAACTAATAGGTGTAGCAATAGCTTCAAGTATAGAAGAAGACGAATATGGTCTTACTTTAATTGACGGAATATTTAGTATAATTAATTTTGACAGTCTCCCTCAAACAGATACTTTTTCCCTATATTCTCGGTGGATGGGGAATGGAAAATACGACATAGAAATAAATCTATTAAACCCAAGTAAAGAGAAAATATTAGGCACTATCGATGATAGTTTTGAATTGACAAGAGAAAATGAAGTATTTTATTTTTGGGGAAACTTTGAAGATATAGCCTTTGATGAACCAGGAGTTTATTGGATACAAGTAAAAGCAGACGGGAAACTTCTCAAGGAAATACCATTATTCGTTTTAGAAAATGATGAAGATATAGATATTCCAGAAAATTTAACACAAAAACCTATTTTAGCCTTTACTCTTCCTGCTCTTGAGATTTACGAAAATGATTATGGTCTTACATCCTTAAAAGGAATTTACGAATATTACGCCACTGATGAACTACCATTCACAGATTCATTTATTATTGCAAATGGTTGGATGTCTGGAGAGGGTGAGTTTACCCAACATATTGAGATCTTCTCTCCTGATAATGAATTGCTATATAAAACAGAGCCTCAAAGCTTTGAAATAAATGCTGGCTCTGTTATTACTTTGTTTGATGAAATATCTAATTTCTCATTTGAAAAAGAAGGAGATTACTTAGTTAAAGTTTTCCTTGACGATGAAGAAGTTAATTCCTTTGTACTAAAAGTGATCAAAGAATAAGGAATAAGGGGCAGAAATGCCCCTTATTCCTCTATTTTTGCAAGAATATCTGCCTTACTCAAAATAAGATAATCTTCACCATCAACCTTGATCTCTGTTCCAGAGTATTTTGCAAATATAATTTTATCTCCTTTTTTTACCTTTATAGTCTCATCATCTCCAATTTCAATCACCTCAGCAATTTGAGGCTTCTCTTTTGCTACATCAGGAAGAATTATACCTGTAGGCGTTTTTTCTTCTTCCTTTGTAACCTTTACAAGTACCCTATCCTCTAATGGGATTACTCTTTTCACGTCTTTCACCTCCTTATATTTTTCACTTAAGACCTAATAACCTATCTATTTTAGCTCTATCAAATCCTACAATAATATGTCCATTTATATCTATAACAGGAACCCCCATTTGCCCTGATTTTCTTACCATTTCTTCTGCTGCTTTTTTATCTTTAGAAACATCTACATCATAAAACCTTATACCCCTCTCCTGTAAGTATCTTTTAGTTGCATTACACCAAGGACAAGAGGAAGTTGAGTATACTATTACTCTTGGCATATTCATTATTACTTCACCTCCAGATATATACTTTATGGGGTATATTATAGAAACATATATCTATTAAGTCAATTTAAAATTTTTTTAAAGTTTTCTCATAAAAGGTCATGCTATACTAAGTAAAATTCCTAAAATTTTAAGGAGGTATAAAAATGCCTTTAGTAAACCCGAAAGAATTATTCCAAAAATGCTATGGTAAATATGCAATAGGAGCCTTTAATGTAAATAATATGGAAATTTTACAAGGAGTAATTGAAGCAGCAAAAGAAGAAAGATCACCTTTAATCCTACAAATATCAAAAGGTGCAAGAAACTATGCAAAACTTGTATACCTAATGAAGTTAATCGAAGCAGCAGTACAAGATGCTCCTGATATCCCAATAGCAGTGCATTTAGACCATGGTGATAGTGTGGAACTCTGTAAAGAAGTTATAGATGCTGGTTTCACATCTGTAATGATTGATGGATCTCATCTTCCCTTTGAGGAGAATGTGAGAATTACAAAAGAAGTTGTTGATTATGCACACCCAAGAGGAGTAGCAGTAGAAGGAGAACTTGGAAGATTAGTTGGTGTTGAAGAACATGTAGTAGTGTCTGAGAGAGAAGCATCCTATACTGATCCAGATAAAGCAGTTGAATTTGTTGAGAGAACTGGAGTAGATTCTCTCGCTATTGCTATCGGTACAAGCCATGGTGCTTATAAGTTTAAAGGTGAACCTAAATTAGACTTTGATAGATTAAGAGAAATTGCTAAAAGACTTCCAGGATTTCCATTAGTCTTACACGGAGCATCCTCAGTACTTCCTGAATATGTAGAAAAGGCAAATAAATATGGAGCCAAACTTGGAGGAGCAAAAGGTGTACCAGAAGAAATGATAAGGGAAGCTACAAAAATGGGAATCTGTAAAGTAAATATAGATACTGATTTAAGACTTGCTGTTACTGCTACTATTAGAGAAATTTTTGCATTACATCCAGAGGAATTTGATCCAAGAAAATATCTTGGTCCAGCAAGAGATGAAGTCAAAAAATTAGTCAAACATAAATTAAGAAACGTTCTTGGCTCAAGCGGACAGATATAATATAAAATAAAAAGGGGAGAGAGATTATCTCTCTCCCTTCAAATATTGTATACTTCTTTTTAAATCCTCACGTTTTTCCTTTAAAGAGTTAATTTCTAAAATAATAGATCCTTTAAAATTTCTGATAAAACCTAAATATTCCTCAAATTGAATTTTCCCTTTTCCTAAGGAAAGATGCTCATCTTTTGTTCCATTATTATCATGTATATGAATATGGTTAATAAGTGGTCTTAATACTTCAAAAGATTTATAAAGACCATGAGGAGAAATATTTGCATGCCCAAAATCAAAGCAAACTCTTAATTTCCCTCTAAATGTGTCAATAAATTTTTTAAACTCCTCTACATTTTCAAACAAATCATTATCATCAAAGTAGGTATTTTCAAGGGTAATCTCTATACCATATTTATCTGCTTTATCCATTATTATTTCTAAAGATTTTTTCAGTCTTTTCTTTGCGAGATATTTTAGAAGAAAAATTCTTAGAGGGACCAGCCCAGGATGTAATACTGTCCTTTTAACACCTATCTTATATGCATAATCCAATACCTTCAAGACACCGTCTATACTACTCTTCCATATAAAGTCATTAACGGATCCTAAATTAATATCTATATAAGGAAGATGCATAGTAAGAAAGAAATCCCTATTTTCTGCGTACTCCTTCACTTTTTCTGGTTTCTCTAACAGTCTTCCATTAAAAAATAAGACAAGATCTCCAAAAAGCTCTAAAGTATTACCCCCTAAATTTTGAGTAATGTCAATAGCTTTTCTTACTGAATAAGTTTTTAAAGATAAGAAAGAAAATCCTATTTTCATATTTGAAATATTATACTATAATTTATTAGGAGATATAACATTATGAAGAAAATACTTTTACTATTTATAGTTTTATATCTTTCTATCTTCGGTTCCTCTTTTGCACAAGAGGATCTTACACTTTTTGATGCTAAATCAGCAGGTTTAGGATTTACTTTTGTAACCCTTAATAGTGACGGAGAGACATACTTTTTTAGCCCCGCTACTTTATCTCTAAAAAAATTCTCCTATCTTTCCTTTTCTATAGATTCTACAAATAATCAAACTGTAAAAATATCATACTTTTATCCATCTACTACTTTTTACGCCTTAAGTGTTGACTTAACCTTTGATCCCAATACCCAGCAATATACTTTTAAAAATATAAGGGGAGCTATATCCTTTCCTCTCACCAATTACCTTTATTTTGGAACATCAGCCAATTATGTGGAAGGACAAAATTTGATAAAGGGTAATTTAGGTATACTTCTAAAAGTTGGTAACATAAGAACAGGAGTTGTAGGAGAGGGAATTATCATAGAAAAATTATCTGATAATGAATATAAAGTAACAACACTTTTAAAATATAGCTTAGGCCTAAACCTTTCCCTTTTTAATGATACAACTAACCTTTATTTAGATGTGGTAGATGTAGAGAAATTTTCAAATACAAAAGATTTGAATCTTTTAAGATTTGGCCTTGAACAAAATCTGGGAAATATACTGGTAATAAGATTGGGAAGCACAGGAAATATTACAAATATCCAAAATTATACCTTAGGGGTAGGCTTAAATCTAAATCTATTAACTCTTAATTTTAGCACTTTTCTTGATAAGGAAGACTCATCAAATTCAAAATTAAAATACAAGCTCACAGGAACATTAAGATTTTAATAATCAATACCCCATCTCGCTTTAATTCCTTTTTGATATGGATGTTTTATCTCTTTCATTTCTGTAACTAAATCAGCTTTTTCTTTTATACCTTCAGGCATATACCTTCCAGTTAATATTACTTCAAGATATTCGGGTTTTTTATTTAGAAAATCTATTACCTCCTCTTCCTTTATTAACCCATAATATATGGCAAGACTGATTTCATCTAACACCAATAGATCATACTTGCTGAAATTATTTAACACCTTTTGCCATCCCCCTCTCACCACTTCTAAATCCTTATCTGTAGGTCCTTCCTTTCCTATAAAGCATTCCCCACAACCATAACATTCAATAATATTCTCTCTTATGCCCGAAGAATAAACACAATCTCTTCCAAACTGCCAAAAATCTAAATTTTCTACTTTCTGAGCAAAGAGAAATTCGCCTGTAAAACTATTTCCTTTTACAAACTGTACAAAAAGTACTTTTAATCCGTGCCCTAAAATCCTTACAGCTTGCCCTAAAGCGGCTGTTGTTTTTCCTTTCCCATCACCCGTATATACCTGTATTAATCCATGTATCCTATTAGATACAGACATAATATACGTCAATGATATTTTCTAATCTTTTTATTTTATTTAATACTTCTTCGCTTACAGGATTATCAATTACAAGTACCATTACTGCATCTTTTCCTATCTCTTTTCTTCCTACTTGCATTGCAGCAATATTGATTTGATTTTCACCTAAAATAGTACCTACTTGACCAATAATACCTGGTTTGTCAATATGAAATGCGATTAAAAGATAAGGGGCAAGAGCAAGATCTAAATAATAGTCTTGTATCTTCAAAAGTCTCTCTTGACCTCTACTTACAGTCCCAGAAAGTTCTATAAATCCCTTTTCTGTTTTCAATCTTAATCTTAATGAAGTCCTGTATGTATCTGTTTCTTCTGTCCTTACTTCCTTAATCTTTAATTTTCTATCTTTTGCCATAGGAAGAGCATTTATTAGATTTACTTCTTCTCCTAATATAGGCTCCAAAAATCCTTTAACTACTGCAGACGCAAGAGAGGTCTCTATTTTATTAGCTAATTCTCCACATATTTGTATCTCTAATTCTTCAGGATTAGCATTGACAATTTGGGCTAACAACTTCCCCAGTTTCTCTCCAAGCCTTATAAAGGGTACAATTTCTGGAGAAACTTGGATTGGTAAGTTAACAGCATGGGTAACAACCTCTCCTTTAAAGAATCTTATCATATCTTCAGCCACAATAAGAGCAACCTTTTCTTGGGCTTCCTGAGTAGAAGCACCTAAATGGGGCGTAAGTACTACATTATCTAAGGTTAGAAGAGGATTATCAGGCTCTATAGGTTCACTCTTGAATACATCTAAGGCTGCACCAGCTATTTTTTTATCCTTCAACACCTCATAAAGAGCAGTTTCATCTACAAGTCCACCTCTTGCACAATTAATAAGATAAGCAGTAGGTTTCATGCTTTCCAATTCTTTTTTCCCAATTAGGTTTTTCGTCTCTTGGGTCAATGGTAAATGTAATGAGACATAATCCGCTTCTCTTAGAAGATAATAAAGATCATTAGTAAGCTCAACTTCAAGTTCTTTTGCCTTCTCTAAGGATATAAAAGGATCATAAGCAATAATTCTCATTCTAAAGGATTTTGCTCTCTTTGCTACCTCAGATCCAATTCTTCCAAGTCCAATCAAACCTAATGTTTTCCCATAAAGTTCATTACCCATAAAACTTTTTCTTTCCCATTTACCTTGTTTTAAAAGCCAAAATGCCTGAGGAATTTTACGAGAGATAGCCAACATTAATCCAATAGTATGTTCACAAGCAGCTATAGTATTACCTTCAGGCGCATTTATGACAAGAATTCCCTTCCTTGTAGCTTCCTCTACATCAATATTATCAACTCCAACCCCTGCTCTACCAATAACTTTTAAGTTTTTAGCTCTTTCTATAACTTCTTTTGTAACTTTTGTCTCAGATCTAACCACTAAAGCAACATAATTTTCAATGATATTAAGAAGCTCCTCTTTAGGAAGCCCCGGCTTATAATCTACATCAAAATATTCTCTTAATTTATTTAAGCCAGCTTCAGCTAATGGATCAGAAACTAATACCTTATACCTTTCCATTCTTCCCCCCTCCTAATTAGTATTCTGGGCAAAAATTTCTTCCGCTACTTGTACTCCTCTCCCTTTTATTCCCTTATATCCTACATTTTCTAAGGATATTTCTACTGCAGATAATGCTACTATTATATCTGTAGGTTCCACATAGCCTACATGTCCTATTCTAAATATCCTACCCTTTAAATTGCCTTGTCCTCCTGCCAAAACAACTCCAAACTTACTTCTTATATATTTTCTCAAATCATCGGGATTCACACCCTCAGGAGGAATTACAGGTGTAACTGCATCAGAAGCCCATCTTTCATCTGCAAGAAGTTTAGTTACACCAATAGCTTTTATAGCTTCTCTTACAGCCTTACCTAATAAACTATGTCTCTTAAAGTTATTTTCAAGACCTCTATTTAAAATATTTTCAAGTGATTTTTTTAAGGCAAAGAAAATAGAAACAGCTGGAGTAAAAGGAGTAGCTCCTTCCTCTAAAAATTTCTTTGCTTGTCTTAAATCAAAATAAAATCTTGGTAAATTTGCCTTCTCATTAAACTTCCAAGCCAATTCACTTACCGATACCATAGCAAGACCAGGAGGAGTCTCTAATGCTTTTTGAGAAGCAGTAACCACCACATCTATCTTTAACTCATCTGTGGGTAAATCTATAGCTCCCAAAGAACTCACTGCATCTACAATTAAAAGTCTTTCAGGATTTTCTTTTACAATAGGTGCGAGCTCTTTTAAATTATTTGTAACTCCAGTGGAAGTCTCATTATGGGTCAAAAATACAGCTTTAACATTAGGATTTTCCTTTAAAGCTTTTTCAAGTACATCTGGTTCTATCCCTTTTCCAGGCTCAGTAACTATAGTTTTAACATTTAATCCATAAGCCTTACATATTTTTGCAAATCTCTCACCAAAAACTCCACAAATTCCTACTAAAACCTCATCTCCCTGAGAAAAGAAATTGGCAACTGCAGCCTCCATACCACCAGTACCAGAAGCTGTTAATATTAGTACATCATTCTCTGTTTTAAATACTTTCTTTAAAAGATCTGTGTTAGTTTTTAAAATATTGGCAAACTCTGAACCACGATGATTAATCATTTCTCTTGCCATCTCTAAGAGTACATCTTGTGGTACCGGAGTTGGACCTGGAATCAGTAGAAAGTTTTTAGGCATGAATCCTCACCTCCAATATTTTTTACTTAAATCATAATATAACTCCGCATTCTTTCTAATAATTTTAACTTCCTCCTCTGTGACACTACGTACAACTTTACCAGGTACTCCCAAAACAACAGAATAAGGAGGAATTTCTTTGCCTTGAGGTACTAATGATCCTGCGCCTATAATGGAATTTTCACCTATAATAGCCCCATCAAGAATTATTGCTCCCATACCAATAAGAGTATTATCCCCAATTTTACATCCATGTAAAACTGCAGAGTGACCTACAGTAACATATTTACCTATATATACAGGTTTTTCTTCATCCACATGAATAATTACATTTTCCTGTATGTTTGAGAACTCATCAATAAAAATAGAATCAAGATCACCCCTAATTACAGCAAAATCCCAGATATTAACCCCCTTCTTAAGTGTGACTTTACCAATAACGACAGCCCTATCAGAAATAAAAACCTCATCCCCTATTACAGGATAAAAACCCTCAAAAGACTTTAACATAATTTAATACTCCTTAACAAAAAAGGGGAACCTCCTACGAGAATTCCCCTTTTCATCATTGAAAAGTTCTTGGTTTATATTCTAATATAAACTAATTTAAGGTGACAATAGAGTAAAGATTAAAATTTAATTAAGATGATAAATTTATATCAAAAAACTCAGATATTTTATCCTCTTCCAAAATTTCAGTTTTACCAAGCAACACTCCACCCTCTTCTACCGATATTTTCCCTCCCAGTTTCAAGTCCCCCTTAAATTTTCCTGTAGAAAGAATTTCTAAAGAACCTCTACAGATTATATTGCCAACCACTTCACCTATAATTATCACCTTATTAGCCTTTATATTACCATCAACAAATCCTGTCTTTCCTACAATGACTGCTTCCTTAGCCTCTATATCTCCTTTAAATCTACCATCAATTCTTAAAGAAGCTTTAGAAACAAGTTTACCTTCAAGCTCTGACTGTCCCCCTACAACTGTATCCATAACTTCAGGCTTTTCTTTTCTTCCTAACATCTTTTCCTCCTCCCTAAACTAATATAATTTACCAACCTTAATAATATCCACCGAAAGGTATGTGGATGGATTTACCGGATTACCCCCTCTTCTTACCTCATAATGCAAATGAGGTCCTATACTAGTTCCAGTACTTCCAACTCTACCTATAAATTGTCCTTTCTTCACATATTGGCCAACTCTTACAGCATAAGATGAGAGGTGAGCATAGTAAGTAGTAATACCTCTTCCATGGTTTATTTTTATAACTTTTCCATATCCACTTTCCCATCCCACATATGAAACTATCCCATCTGCAGTAGCATATACAGGAGCCCCCCAAAAGGTTACAATATCTATACCTGTATGGTATCTAACCCTCCTAAATATGGGATGAAATCTCCAACCAAATCCTGAAGATATAAATCCAAAGGTAGGCCAACGGGAAGGTGTTACAGCAAGAAGACTCTTTCGGCGTTGAATCTCGTTTTCTACTCGTGCCAATTCTCTCTGTTTTTCATCAATTAATGTTTTTACTTCTATTATCTTTCTTTGAAAATCATATGTATCAATATCAGGTGCATAATCAATACCTAAGGAAACCACTTTTTTATCCTTGGGAGGAGGAAGACTTCCTTTTATACCAAGAATACTCTTAAGTTTTTTCTCTGTTTCCTCCAGTTCTTTTAATTTCTCTCTTAATATTTCTATCTCTTTAATTTGAGCTTTTTGTTTTTCTGTAACCTCTTCTAATACTTCCAAATGTTTAACCCTACTGAATTTGTTTGATGCAATCCTATATAGAGTTAAAGATGTACTAATTATACCAACAATGGCAAATATGACTAAGAGAATTATACTGAGATGAATCCTTCGTGTTTTTGCAGTAGAAGCATCATGGGGAATTATCATTATAGTAAAAAATTTTCTTTTCCACCACCTACTTTTTTTAGCCATATTTACCTCATATAGTTAAAAATTAAAGTTAACAAAGCAAATATTAAAATTTTGTAAAAAATTATACCAAAGAATACAAGATGTGTCAAGAAATAAGATTTTATCTTATTTACCTCATATTTACTCATGAAACAAAAAGAGTATAATTTATTAAAATAAGGTATCTATTACAGGAGGAACAAAATATGACTTTGTTAAAGAACCTTGCAAACACGTTAACAATAACCAGATTTTTTATAGGATTTATCATATCGTATTTAGGGGTTTTAAAAAAGAAAGCTGGTTTAAAACATGCTGTAATTTGGCTAATAATTGCTTGGATAACAGATGTTCTTGATGGTTTCTTAGCAAGAAAGTCAAAAGCCCCAAAGGATTGGATCGGAGAACATGATCTCTATGCAGATATGACAGTATCTGCAGGAGTACTTTTTTATCTTACTTCTTCAGGCTTTATATCCATAACCTTTTCTTTATCCTTTCTTATCATCTCTATAATTCTACTTACTTGGCTTAAGGCAAAAGCAATAGCAGATGGTATCCAAGCAGTACCATACGGATTGATAATTTATACTTCTATTAAAAATGATTTAGCTTTAGGAATCTCTATTGTAATATATTTAATTCTGCTTATAATTATTACATGGCCTCGATTTCCAAAAGAAAAGGTACCAGAGTTTATTGAAGGAATAAAGAAAATATTCAAAAATGAAAAAAAATAGTAAAAGCCTCTTACATCTATCTTGGGAAACAGCTTTCTTTTGGGAAGGCTGTCCTTTATGCTTTTTAGTACAAAAATCTTTAAGAAGTTATATAGAAAATATATTATATGAAAGCGTTAATGATCCATCTCTGAGAGGAAAGATAAGAGAAAAAGGTGGATTTTGTGAGGAGCATTCTTTGCAACTAATTACCTTTAATGACCTCTTAGGTATAAGTATCATCTACGAAGATATAATAAAAAATTACACCTTACCAAATCTAAAAAAGAAAATAATAGCTAATAATATCTCTTGTATATTTTGCGAAAAGGAAAAGGAATACGAAAGACTATATATTCTTGCTTTAGAAGATGTACTTAGAAATAAGGATAGTTTTGAATTATGGAAAGAGAATGCCTATGACTTTTGCCAACCCCATAAAGAGATTATTAAAAATATAGCTCCAGATCTATATGCAAAGATAAAACCTTTCTCAAACACAAAAAGAAAAAAATACCCAGAACATATTTATAAAGCTTTCACATGGGATAGAGATTATGCAGAGCTTTTCTTAAAAAAACTTCAAATGATAAGGTATAACAAAGCAAAATGAAAGAATGCCCCATATGTAAAAAAATAAAAGAGGAAAAAGAAAAATTCTATAAATCTTTAAATAAACCCATTTATCTATGTAAAGAACATTTAAAAGAAGTCCTATTATTAAATCCCAGATTGTACCAAGATAAAGAAATTCAAAAAGAGGATATATGCCCAATATGCGAATTAGAAAAAAAGATTATTTCATACTATAATGGTGATTTCTCAGATCTTTGCCTTTACCATCTAAAAATTTTTGAAGATAAAATTCCAGAAAATACCTGGAAGATACTAATAAAAGAATGGGAAGATTATTTAAAACATATACATAATGTCATTGAAAGCTATAGTTATAACCAAACTTCATTAAAAGAAAATTATGTAATGGAAATATTAGATCTTCTTTTGGGAACGGGCAGAAAGATTAGATAATATTTTCTTAGCATAATCTTTCATCTCATTTAAATAATTTCTTTTCTCTTCTTCAGAAAGAGGAGCAAATTTCAAAGCATAATACAGACCAGCAAATTTTATACCATCTTCTCCCAAAGGGCGCATCATCTCATATAAACTTATATTATCCTTTATTAAACCTTTCTTTTTAAGCTTCTTTATAACTCTTCTAAAAATCCTATCCTCTTGAATAAGCCTAATCCTATCCATTAAATAACGGAAAAGCCATATAATGAACAGAATAGATAAAGCAAATACAACATATCTATACTCTAAGGTTATCTTATATAAGAGGACAAATAAACCCTCAATTACCTTACCCATAGAAGCAAAAAGTACACTTAATAGATTGACAGAGAGGGACTTATCTCTTTCTTCTATTAAGGGAGTGAAAGGTGTAGGATCAATAGGAATCCAACCTACTGGCTCTAAATAAACCTCTACCCAAGCATGTGCATTTTTTACCTTCACCTCATACATTCCAGTCCAAGGATTCAAATCTCCAGGACCATAACCAGTAATAAATCTTGATGGAATCCCAATAATTCTTGCCATAACAGCAAAAGCGGAAGCAAATTGTTCACAATATCCCTTCTTTGTAACAAAAAGAAAATCATCCACTGCATCCATATCATCTGGAAGGGGAGGTATATCAAGAGAATACTCGTATTTTTCTAAATACTTTTTTATTGCCATCAATTTATCCCATGGCTTTTCGTAACTCTTTGTAATTTCAAAGGTTAAATCATATATTCTTCTGGGAAGATTTGGTAACTGAAGATATCTTCTAAACTTATACTTGTCTGGAATTTTAGCATTTAGTAGATCCTTAGCTAACGGATAGATATCCTTATAAAAACTTGTATATATAAGACCCTTTGGTAAATCAAAAGGCGCTCTACATCCCTCTTCACCATCTATAAATATCAGGGGAGACGGGAAATAAAGTCTTTGACTATTATGGGGTAAAAATACTATATTACTTGGTATATCCTTTTCAATAAAATATGTAGCTCTATTTA
Source organism: Dictyoglomus sp. DH (assembly GCF_055181375.1). Taxonomy (NCBI): domain Bacteria; kingdom Pseudomonadati; phylum Dictyoglomota; class Dictyoglomia; order Dictyoglomales; family Dictyoglomaceae; genus Dictyoglomus; species Dictyoglomus sp. DH. The sequence goes on from NZ_CM143706.1 coordinate 41,010, forward strand.
ACATACTTTCAGTGGGAGGATTATTCTTTAAAAGAAATGGCTGAGACATAGTAGTCACATCTTTTATTTCCTCTTCGCTCTGATACCATCCAAAGCCATTGTATGTATCCAAAGCAATTCCCCGATGATATACCTCCCAGGAAGTTAGTACTCTAAATACTAATGTGGAGGATAACATTCCTCTTTGTCTTAAATCTACAAAAGGTGCAAACCCATAATATTCTTCTTTATCAAAAGGTAAAGGAGGGATTTTTCTTCCCTCAGGCAATTTATAGAGATTTGTATTTTGCATACTATAAGGTGAAGATAATTCTCCTTGAATATTTGTAATTCGTGTAATTAATTGAGACATTATATCTTGTCTAAAACCTATATGAATATTCTTAGGCAAGATGGGAAAAAGTAGAAAACCTATAAGTAATACGATAAAAAATGAGATTGCTACCCTTGAAAATGATGGTTTGTAATTATTTAATAAAAATAAGGTAATTACAAAACCCAAGAGATAAAATAATATAAAGACTATAAAAAGGCTTTCACGGGCAAAAATTCCTGAAATAACCATCAAAATTAAACTTATAAAGAAGGAAAAAGACAAATCAAGTCTTGTTGGTAAATCGAGGCTATGGAGAGTATTAAGATTTATAAGAAAAACTCCTAATGGTAACCTGGGATCAAAAGGATTTTTAATGAGTTCCACAAAAAACTGTCTTAAAAGATAAAGCATACCAATAGTCATAAATATTTTTAGAATTACATTATTCTTTCTCCTTCGAAGATAACTAAAAATATAACCAAAAGCTGTAAATAAAAGAATACCCCCAATATATACTGCAGAAAGATTTAAGAAATACCAAACCGAAAGGATAGACATAAAAACAAGATAAAAGATCGCCAGTCTTATTGCAATAGAGTCTTCAATTCTATTATCTCTAACATCTATTCTCTTCCTTTCCATAACCTTAATGATTTTACTTCACTCCAATAAGTTTTTTCAAGCTTGTGTAATAAACAAAAACCTATTTAAAAATTCCTGAGGATCTTCTTTTAATGTATAGATCATAAAATTCTTGCTAAAAATATTCTCTTCATGAAATTCAACCCCTATAAAGTTTTTATGGCCAATTTTCCCATCCCAGAATAAGTAATCCAGTGAGAAAACCAAATCTACCTTATTATGATCATATGAACAATCTTCTTTTGAATTCTCCTTAAGATCCATTTCTGCCAGATAAATCCTTAGATCTTCTATATTTTTTAGATTAATATATTCTTTATCTGTCAAAGCCCTTATGAATAGTTTGGTATTTAAGAAAAAAGATAATAATGCAATAGAATGTACAAATCTTAAAAGCTCATCAAATTCTTTTTCTGCCACTTTATCCTTCTTACCTATTTTATTATCTATTAAAATATAAATTTCTTTTCTCGTTAACTTTTCAAAACTTTTAGAAAGAAGCTTTCCCTTTTTAGCAGAAGCCTTCCAAGCTATTACTTTTAGAGGATCTTGAGGTTGATAATCTCTCAAAGAATGAAATTCTTCTCCTTGTACAGAAGGGATAGAAAAAGAAGTTTTTGTACCCCCTTCACCAACAAGATAGAGATCCTTAGACAATGGATAATATAAAGGATAAACATATGAAATACCATTTACTCCATATTTCTTGTAAAGATATAAAAGTCCTAAGGATCCTGTAAATTTGACTCTCAATTTATTAAAGGATGTAACTCCCCTTTTCTCAAAATTGTACATCAAAGAAATTTCCTTTTTCTCTTTTCTACTTAATCCTCCCACAAAAACCTTATCTTTCCCTAAAAGAATATAAATCTGACTTTTAGGAATATTACCTTTATTCTCGATAAATACGCATATGTTTTCTAAAGTTCCTTCCATTACAAGTTTTGGAGTTTTAATCTCCAACGTCAGAAAAAGAGGTTGTAATATCAATTCTAAAAGATTCCATAGGAAAAGGCTAAAAATGAAAGAAGACATTAGAATTACTGGTACAGAATAAACATTAATACTCACCAATAGAATGATTACATCTAAAAAAAAGAGTAAAAATCCTAATGGTGTGAAATTAATATAAATCACAATACCCTTACCTTTGGTATCTTTACCTTCTTTAAAATATCTTTCACAAGCTCTTCTCTACGAGATCTAGTTGTATTATCTCCTTCCGCTGGCACTATTCTATGCACAAGTACAGGAATAACCATTTTAATTACATCCTCTGGTATCACATATTCCCTTCCATCAAGTAGAGCAAAAGCTTGAGATCCCCTCATCAAAGCAATAGAGGCCCTTGGCCCTGCCCCAAGGGAAAAATTAGAATCTTTCCTTGTAGCATCAGTTATATTTACAATATATTTAAGAATATCCCTATCAATATAAACCTCTTTCACTATATCTTGAGCCTTTAAGAGATCTTCCTTCTTCCATACCGGTTCTATTTTTTCAAGAGGATGGTAAAGTTTTTGATTTTCCAACATTTCCACTTCCTTTTCCAAAGGTAAATATCCTATAGAAAGGGAAATAAAAAATCTATCTAATTGGGATTCGGGCAAAGGATAAGTTCCAAAATGCTCTCTTGGGTTCTGCGTAGCAATAACCATAAAGGGTTTAGGTAAGAAATATAAAACACCGTCAATAGTTACTTTTCCTTCATCCATAGCCTCTAAGAGACCTGCTTGAGTCCTCGGAGATGTTCTATTAATTTCATCAGCCAAAAGTATATTAGTAAAAATAGGTCCTGGCTTAAATTCAAATTCTAAGGTTTTAGGATTAAAAACATTTACTCCTATAATGTCAGAAGGCATAGTATCAGGTGTGAACTGAATCCTCTTAAAATCTAATTCAATACTTTCTGCCAAAGCCTTAGCAAGTACAGTTTTACCAACTCCCGGCACATCTTCCAAAAGTACATTTCCCTTACTAATCAACGCTACAATCATATAATCAATTATTTCATCTTTTCCTATAATAACCCTCTTAACATTCTCTCTTAAAACCTTTATTTTTTCTATTATCTCATTTAAAATAGTACTCTTCATAATAACTATTATCCTCTCCTTAACCTATTAATCATGTGTCTTATAACTGCTATGATACCACCAACAGTCATGACAAAATTAAAAATGTTTAGATAAAATTCAAATGGGAAAAACCATTTAGAGATATAATGAATAAAAACCACTATCTCTAAAATAAGACCCATAAAGAGGATAACTAATATTCCTCTATAAAATTCCATTCCATAACCTCCTTAAATATTTTCACAATTAAATTTTACACCAAAATCTTAACTTATTTATAGCCCTCTTTTTATAAACCTTTACACTACTCGGAGAAAGCCCTAAAATCTTTGCAGTCTTTCTTATGCTTAATTTATTGAAATAAACTAACATTAATATCTCCTTTTCTCTTTTCGATAAACAAGAAAAATCAATTATCTTTTCCTCTTGTACTTCTTCTTTGTAAACCTCAATTTCACCTAATTCCTCCACATATTCTTCCTCATATTTTAATCTTGTCCTTATTCTTAAAAGAGCATAATACAGAGACTTTTTTAAGTAAGAAGATAACTCTCCCTTTTGAGGGTCATACCTTTTTAGGAGCTCTAATAATGCTAATTCACCTTCCTGTTTAAAATCCTCAAAATCTATATCCTTTGTAAAAAGAAGCCCTAAATATTTGTAAAGCAATGGTTTATAAGCCAAGAATAACATTTCTACATTCATTTTTCCCTTCCTCCCATAAAATTTTCTATATTATATTTACTATTTGAAAAATTTTCAAGTATATTTTTACTATTAGTAAATTATAAAAATTGAAACTAAACAATAGTTGATCTAATAAAAAGTGATATAATAATTAGTTAAAAGATAAGAAGGGAGGGCAAATCTTGATATTAAGCGATAGAGATATTAAAAAATATCTAAGAGAAGGAAAACTAAACATACATCCCTTAGATGACCCAGAAAAACAGATTCAACCATCTTCTGTAGATTTAAGATTGGGAAATATCTTCCTCCACTTTAAAGTTGAAGGTAGAGCATATATAGATCCTTCTCAAGATAAACCCCAAGATTTAATGGAAAAAATAGAGGTAGAAAATGGAAAACCCTTTTTCTTAAGACCTGGTGAATTTGTTCTTGGTACCACTATTGAGACAGTTAAACTGCCTGATGATTTAGTGGCAAGGGTAGATGGTAGATCAAGCCTGGGAAGACTTGGTATTATCGTACATGCAACGGCAGGATATGTGGATCCAGGTTTCTGTGGACAAATCACTTTAGAGCTTTCAAATATAAATCGGGTACCTGTTGCTCTATATCCAGGCATGAGAATATGCCAAATATCTTTCTATACACTCACATCTCCCGCCGAGCTTCCATACTATAAAAAAGAGGGAAGTAAATACCAAAATCAAAAAGGGCCAACTGCCAGTAGGCTTGATATAGATTTTTGCAAAAAGGAGGAAAAATAAAATGGAGTGGAGAAAAGTATCTTTTGGAAAAAGAGAGGTTTGTTATGAAATTACATTAAATAACTTAAAAATGATTGTTACTGCAGATGTAGGACCAAGGATACTCTTTTTTGGTTTTAAGGATGGCGAAAACGTTCTATTTCATGATGTAGAAGAAAAACTATCCATTGGCGAAATGAAACTTTATGGAGGACATCGTTTTTGGATATCCCCAGAATCTAAGGATACCTATAATCCTGATAATAGCCCTTGTAAAGTAGTAGAAGAAGAGGATAAAATAAGCTTCATTTCCTTTGACCCTATCACCCAAATGGAAAAGAAATTAAGCATTTTAGAGAAAAATGGTAATTTTATTGTAAGACATATCCTAACAAACAAAAGTAAAACTCTATATCCTGGAGCCATATGGGCTTTAACCTGTATTCCCCCTAAAAAGGGCATTATCTTTTTCCCATGGGGCACAAGAGGAGATTGGCAGCTTAAAAAGATTATTTATTGGCAAAAATGGGGTGAATCAAGTAGTACAAATATAAAAAGTAGTCAATTTGTACCAGAAGAAGATCTCTTTTTCATTTATCCTTCAGGAGAAGAAGGAAAAGTAGGTACCGCTGGTTACGAGGGTTTCGTTGGAGTTACAACGGATAATTATACTTTTATAAAGAAGTTTAATTATATAGAAGGAGCTCTTTATCCAGATGATAACTGTGCTATAGAAGTTTATACATCATCTAATTTTTGTGAATTAGAGACTTTAAGTCCCATGTATACTCTCATTCCAAATGCTGAGGTCATGCATGATGAAGAATGGATTCTACTTCCCTATAAAGTAGATCCCCAAAATGGGTATGAGGTGAGAAAAATCTTGAGGTGACCTAAATGGAAAAGAAATTCATAATAGTTATCTTTGGCGGATTAGGAGATCTGGCAAGGAATAAAATATATCCTGTACTTTATAGTCTTTATAAAAAATATAGGCTTGTAAATTGCATAAAAATTATAAGTACAGGAAGAAGACCTAATATAAATAAGGAAGAATTTTATAAGATATTAAAGGAATCTATAAAATCAGAAGATAACAATTTTTCAGCCCTTTTCGATTTTGTTAAATTAGATCTAGAAAAACCAGAAGATTATATTAACCTCAAAACCGTCATATCTAATTATAAAGATGATGAATATATCTTTTATCTTGCTACTCCTCCTTTTACCTTTGAAAATATAATTAAAAATTTAGGTGAGTTTCTAAAAGATTATCCAAATAAGAAAAAAATTGTTATTGAAAAACCTTTTGGATACGATCTTGAATCAGCAATAAAACTAAATAAACTTTTAAAGAATTATTTCAAAGAGGATGAGATATATAGAATAGATCATTTTCTCGGTAAGGAAACAGTACAGAACATCTTTGGCTTAAGATTCTCCAACATAATATTTGAAGGTATATGGAACAGAAACTTTATAGATCATATTCAAATCTCCGCCTTAGAAGACATAGGAGTTGAAGGAAGGCTCGGATATTATGATAAAGTAGGAGCTTTAAGAGATATGATACAAAATCATTTAATACAAATTTTATCTCTCATAGCTATGGAACCTCCATGCTGTATAGATGAAAAGGCAATAAGAGATGAAAAAGTAAAAGTTTTAAAAAGTATTAGAGAGATAAAATATGAAGAAGTACCAAACTTTGCAGTAAGAGGCCAATACAAAGGATATCTAATAGATGAAAATCTTAATAAATCAAACACGGAAACATATGCGGTAGTAAAATTTTATATTGAGAATATAAGATGGGATGGCATACCTTTTTATTTAAGAACAGGTAAAAAATTAAAGAAAAAAGAAACCTCTGTAATCATAGTATTTAGAAAAATCCCAGGCTTATTTTCTAAAATTTTAGATTGCATTCCCCAAGAAAATATTATTGGTTTTAAAATAGCACCTGAAAATAAAATAGTTTTAAATTTCCAACTTCGTCCCTTAGGAGGGAGTATACTCTCTTGCCCTATGCCTACATCTATGGAATGGAGCGGACCTAACATTGAAGCATATGAAACCCTATTTTTAGATATCATAGAAGGAGATCAAACTCTCTTTATAAGAGAAGATGAGATAGAAAAATCTTGGGAGATTGTACAACCAATATTGGATTTCTGGAAAAATGATCCCAATATCCCTATATATGAACCATACACTTACGGACCTAAAGAGGCGGAAGAGTTTATAAGAAAAGATGGCAGGGAATGGAGGTATCTTTAATATTTGGGAATAATAAAATCTATTAAATTTAAGAAAAATAGTTTTGAATATATCAAACCCTTTAGCATATCAGTAGGAACATCTGTCAGTACTCATAATATAGATGTAATTTTAGAAACAGAAGAAGGGTACACGGGATTTGGTGAAGCATCTCCCTCTTTTAGAGTTTCAGGAGAAAGGGTAGAGGCATTATTAAGGTTAGAGAAGGCAATAAATGACGCTTTAAAAGGAGAAAATACCAGGAAATATAAAAGAATCTTTGAAAAAATAGACAAATTCTTTTCCTATCCAAGTTTGAAAACAGGCATACAATATGCTGTCCTTGATGCCCTATGCGAAGAACTTGGAATACATGTTTGCGAATTTTTTGGAGGGATGAAAGATATAATTGAAACAGATAAAACTATAGGTATAGCATCCATAGAAGAAAGAATTACTGAAGCAGAAAAAGCCTATAAAGAAGGCTTTAGAATACTAAAGATAAAAATTGGAAAGAACATTCATGAAGATCTAGAAGTTATGTAAGAGATATACAAAAGAACAAAAGGTGCCACATATATTTTAGATGCTAATACTTCCTATACACCTAAGTTAGCCATTCTATTTACCCAAAAACTTTTCCAAAAAGGAATTGACATAGCTTTATTAGAACAGCCTGTTCCTATCCACGATAAGGAAGGTTTAAAGTTGGTAAGATTTAATTCTCCCTATCCAATAGGAGCTGATGAAAGCGCAAAAAATAAATACGATGTATTGGATTTAATAAAAAATGAGGCAGTAGATTACATAAATATTAAACTTATGAAATGTGGGATATCTGATGCTTTGACCATAGTTGAAATAGCTCAAGCATCGCATATAGGCTTAATGATAGGATGCATGGGAGAATCAAGTCTTGGGATTAATCAAAGTATTCATTTTGCCCTTGGAACAGGAGCTTTTACTTTTCACGATTTAGATAGTGTTTTCATGCTAAAAGAAGATAAATTTAGGGGTAAATATAAAGTAAAGATACCATATTACGGAGTTAATTAACCATATATATTATGTTATAATATATATGCATTTTATCCATCAATAAATCATAAAAGGGGGTGTAACAGTGAAGGCTGTAATACTTGCAGGAGGAAAAGGTACAAGACTTTGGCCACTTTCTCGTGAAAGATTTTCAAAACAATTTATTAAATTAATCTCTGACAAATCATTATTAGAACTAACTTATGAAAGAATTTTAGATCTAGTACAACCTCAGGATATAGTAACTATAACAAACAAAGAATATTTCTATTTTATAAAAAGTATAACAGATAAGTCCTCCAAAGATATTTCAAAAAATATAATATTGGAGCCTATTGGGAGAAATACTGCTCCAGCTATTGCTTTAGCTTGTAAATATATATTAGAAAGACTACATACTGATACAGATGAAGAGGTATTTGTCTTCCCATCTGACCATTTAATAGAGCCAAAGGAAAAATTTATTGAATATATGAAAAGTGGCCTTTCTGCAGTAAGGGATGGATATATAGTAACCTTTGGAATTAAACCTACAAAACCAGAAACAGGCTACGGATATATAAAAGCAGGAGAAAACTTAGGTAGATACACAAAAGTAGAAAGATTTGTTGAAAAACCATCCTTAGAAACAGCAGAAAAATATTTAAAGGAAGGCTCCTATTATTGGAATGCTGGAATTTTTGCTTTTAAAATTTCCACCATCTTAGAAGAATTTAAAAAGCATTCTCCTGAAATTTATTCGAATCTTTCTAAGAGTTATAAAGAAATTATTGAAAACTTTGATTCAATGCCCAATATCTCTATTGATTATGCAATCATGGAAAAAAGTAATAAAGTAGCTTTGATCCCCATGGAAATAATATGGAGTGACTTAGGCTCTTGGGATTCATTCTATGAAGTAAAAGAAAAAGACGAATATGGAAATGTAGTTTTAGGAGATGTTTATACCTTAGACACTAAAAATTCTCTAATATTTAGTAATAAAAGATTAGTAAGCGTTATAGGGATCGAAGATGCAATAATTATTGAAACAGATGACGCCATACTTATTAGCAAAAGGGGTAAAGGACAAGAAGTTAAAAAGCTTCTTGAAAAGCTTGAAGAAGAAAAAAGAAACGAAATTATATTCCATACTGAGGTATATAGACCGTGGGGAATGTACAAAATTCTTGAAAAAAATAAAGGCTATATTATAAGAAAGTTAACTATTAACAAAGGAGCATCCCTAACTTATCATCTTCACAGAAACAGGTCAGAACACTGGATAATTATAAAAGGTACTGCAGAAGTAATAATAGATGATAGAAAATATTTTATATACGAAGGAGAAAGTATATTTGTACCAAAAGGGAGAAAGCACCAACTTATAAACGCAGAAGACACCCCTTTAGAAATAATTGAGATACAAAGTGGAGATATCTTATTCGATGAAGATATTGAAATATTTACCAGAGATGAAGAAGAATTAGAAGAAAAATTAAGGTAGGAACCAGACGGTTCCTACCTTTTTATTATTTTTATCTCAAAATTACTTTTTCTCTTTTTACTCGATTCACTTCATAAAACTCTTGTGCAATATTTACACAATGATCACTAATTCTCTCTAAATCTATCAATAAATCGCTAAATATTATTCCTGCTATAGGATTACAAATACCCTTTTTAATTCTCTCAATATGGTTTTCTTTTGATTGCCTTACTTTATAGTCAATTCTTTCCTCCCTTAATAAAACCTCATCCAAATAAGATACAGTACTATCCTTTATCATACTGTAAGAATCTCTTATATTTTCATATAACAATTCTCTTAACTCTGATAAATCTTTCCATGCAAATTCTGTAAATTCTACTCTCTCTGAATTTTTCACCTCCACCTTTTCCATTACATTGGTAAGATGATCTGCAATTCTTTCCACATCGTCTACTGCCCTTAAAATTGCATTAAGCTCTTTAGCTTCCCCTTCAGATAAAGAGTCTGTAGAAAGCTGAGTCAGATAGTTTATAAGAGAAGCTTTTAAACCATCCGTGATATCTTCCATAATAAGCACATCCTTGTAGTTTTGTGTGGAATTTTTAAAGAGTGCATCCATTGTAAGATTATACATGTCTTCAACTATTTCCACCATTCTTACGAGTTCGTTTTTAGCTGCTTCTAATGCAGCAGATGGTGTATCTAAAAGTTGAGACTTAAGAAAAGAAGCTTCTTTTTTATATACTCTCTCTTCTCCTGGTAGGATTTTCCTTATTATTCCTGCATATTGTTTAGTAAAGAAGATCCATATAAAAGCCCAAATCCCATTAAATATGGTATGAGCATTAGCTACTTGTCGTGCTACATCTGAAGAAGTCATAGATACCACTTTTTCAAAGAAATTCAAAAATGGAAAGATTAATAAAACTCCTATTACATTAAAAAATAGATGAGCAAGGGCAGTTCTTTTTGCAGAAATATTAGTCCCTACAGATGCTAAAAGAGCAGTAACACATGTACCAATATTGGCGCCTAAAATTATAGGTACTGCTGAGGAAAAATCCATAGCTCCTTTTGCTGCAAGAGCTACCACTATACTTGTTGTAACACTACTGCTTTGTATTATTGCTGTTATTCCCGCACCAGTTAGGATACCTAGTATAGGATATCTTCCCATGGCTATTATTGCATTGTGAAAAGGACTCCATGATCTTAATGCATGAAGAGATGACTCCATAAGAAAAAGTCCCATAAAAATCATACCAAAACCTAAAATAGCCTCTCCCACATTTCTTACATATTTTCTACGTCCTAAAAACAAAGTTAAGAATCCAATAAAGAGAAAGTAAGGAGCTGCTGTGGTAAGTTTAAAGGCTACCAATTGAGCAGTAATAGTAGTACCAATGTTAGCCCCAAAAATTATCCCCAAAGCTCCTTCTAAGGTTAAAAGTCCAGCATTAACAAATGTAACAGTTAAAACAGTAACCGCACTACTACTTTGCACAATAGCAGTAACTAAAGCTCCAATAAAAAGTCCTTTAAAGGGTGAAGAATTGAGTCTTTCAAAAATACTTCTGAGACGGGGTCCAACAGCTTTTTCAAGGCCTGAGCTCATTTGGAGGATTCCATAAAGGAAGAGGCTAAAACCACCTAAAAGAAGCCCTACTTCTCTGTAAGACAAAGGAAATCCTTCCATAGACATCTTTCTCCTTTATGTAAAAATTATATGACCATTCGTATTATACCATTAATAAATCACCTACCTTGATTTTTAATATATTTTTAATCATCTTTAAAGAAAATTTTACAATTTGTATCCTTCCCAGATAACTCTTAAGCTTATTGGTCTTTTCCTATAATATGGGGATTTTTTAAGTAATAAATATCTTATCGTTGGCCTAAAAAGTTTTATAAAAAACAATCTAAATCCTAAACTTTTCTTTACATCTTCCACATAATCATCTATGGTTCTCCTCTGATAATGTAAAAGTTCCTCACTTTCTTTAGTATCCATCCAATCAGTAGCAAAAGGAACATTAGAAAATGCTTCCTCTGGAAGCATTCCTACTCCTATTCCTTCCAATACTTTTTCTACTATCTCCCTATAATAATATTGGCATCTTGGGCCTCCCCCAATAAGTAACACCTTTCTCCATACATTCTCCCTTCTAACACCTTTAGCAATTGCATACCCCACATCTTTTGTATGCACATACTCCATTCTGTTATTAAGAGGTACATCAAACATACCCACATCAAGCTTTAAATTAATAGGAAGAGAAGCTGCAAGTCTATATATACACCACTCTAAATTAGATTTTTTAATCATATTTTCACATTCAACCTTATGCTTTGAATAATGCTCAGGTGGATTTACAGGATCATCAGCTTTTCTTGGAGGATTAAGATGTTGAGTGAAACCATACACGTGTACAGAAGAGGTAAAGATTAACTTCTTGGGAAAAGGTAATTCCTCCATTGCAGTGATTATATTTTTGGTACCTAAGACATTAATCTGATAAGCAATATCAGGTACCTTCTCAGATTCCATTCCTGTTGCAGAAAGTTTCGGAATAATAAAAGCAAGATGTACTACCACATCCTGTCCTTCTATACCCCTTTTTACCTCATCTTTATTTCTTATATCTCCCCAATATACCTCAATACTATCTCCATATTTCTTTTTCAAATTTTTAAAGATCCTCTCATTTCTCCTATTTTTTAAATCAAAACACCTTACCTTATCTCCCTGTTTAATCATCTCCTCAATAGCACTTAAACCTATGTTCCCAAAGGCACCAGTTATAAAAACCTTCATAACTTTGATTCCTCCTTTCTTATACTTGAAATTATCAAATTCACACCTTCTCTACTTATCCTTCCCCAATCGGAATCCCTATCAAAAATCTGCTGTAATATAATACCTATTGAATAAGAAATTATAAGTGATGAGAATATTTCTGAATCTATATCTTTAAAGCTTTCTTCCCTTTTCCCCCTCTCTATTAAAAGAGAAAAATACTCTTTATATTTTCTAAAATAGTCTCCAAGCTTATTAAGAATCCTTTCATCGTTAATTCCTTTTCTAAGAAATTCCAAAAAGAGATAAAATTTTTCCTTAGATTCTTTAAATATATCCTCAAAAATAATCGTGGTCCTTAATAACCCATTTATAACTTTGTCCTGCTCTTTAAAATAACTTTCAATTCTTTGTGAAAGATCTGAAAGCCATCTATCAAGAATCTCTAAAAAAAACTCCTCCTTAGTAGAGAAATAATGGAAAAAAGCCCCTTTACTAACTCCTGCCCTTTCACATATAAGAGAAACACTTGTAGCATCATAACCTCTCTGAGAAAACAATTCTTCTCCAACCATAATGATCCTTTCTCTTGTATCCATTTTTTAATATCCTCCTTCATACCAACCAGTCGGTATTATATTATAACATAAAAATAACAAAAATGTACTACAGATTTAACTTATTATCCTTGTTTTTCATATTTAGTAGTTCTATAATTAATAGTATGATAAATATGATAAATAAAGGAGGTAAAACAGATTGAAAAGAAAAATATTCGGAATAGCTACTCTCAGTGAAAGAGGACAGATTGTAATTCCTCAAGAAGCTCGTGAAGAATTTAATTTAAAACCTGGCGACAAATTAATCATAATGAGCTTTGGGCCAAAAGCAGGACTAATGATAATAAAGGCAGAAGAATTATTGGAAATTTTCTCAGAAATTAGTAAGGACCTTTCAGAAATTGAAAAGTTTATCTCCACATTAAAGGAGGGTAAAAAGGATGAAGGTGATTGAAGTAAAAGACTTAGCAAAAACTTACTATTCTCCCTTTGGAAATATAGAAGCAGTTAAGGGTATATCTTTTGAAGTAGAAGAAGGAGAAATCTTTGGATTCTTAGGACCAAACGGGGCAGGAAAAAGCACTACAATAATGATGCTTACAACTCTACTAAAGCCTACACGTGGTACTGCCAAAATATTGGGATATGATATAGTTCATCAACCAAACCAAGTGAGACAAGTTATAGGATATGTGTCCCAAGACCTTACTGTAGATGATTCTCTAACAGGTTGGGAAAACATGTATCTTCAGGGTAGGTTCTATCATCTACCTAAAGACGTAATAAAAGAGAGAGCAGAAGAATTATTAAAACTACTTAAAATTTATGATAGAGCCAAGGACAAAGCAGAAACATATTCAGGAGGAATGAGAAAAAGATTAGATATTGCTATGGGACTAATTCATAGACCCAAAATCCTGTTTTTAGACGAACCTACATTAGGTCTTGATGTTCAAACACGACAAGATATATGGGAATATGTACAAAAAATAAGAAAAGAAAACAAAATGACCATATTTCTTACTACCCATTATATGGAAGAGGCCGACTCTTTGTGCGATAGAATTGCTATTATTGATAAAGGAGAAATAAAGGCATTAGATACTCCTAAAAATCTAAAAAACTCTATTGGAGGAGATCTCATACTTTTAACCATAGAAGATAATATACCAGAAAAATTAGAAAGATTTAGAGAAAAGATAAAAAGTTTAGACCCTGTCAAAAATGTTAGTTCAAAAGATGGTAAATGCAATATAGTCGCTTCCAATGCTGAGAGATTAATTCCAGTCATTTTCTCAATCGCTTTTGAGATGGATATTAACATAACATCAATAACCATGAAAAAACCTTCTCTAGATGACGTTTATTTAGCATATACCGGAAAAGAGTTCAGAGATGAGGAAGGTTCAAGAGAAGATGCCATGAGAATGAGAAGATTAGTGAGGAGGACGAGGTAATATGAGGAAACTAATTTATGATACTTATTCTGTAATGTGTAGAGAACTTAAACATTGGCTTGATCAAAAAGTAAGGATATTGGTAACAATATTTCAACCACTAATTTGGCTTGCTTTAATGGGTAACGTTATGGCCAAATTAACGGATAACCCGTTTAGTAGACAAGCTTTTGGAGGTGCAAACTACCTATCCTTTATGACTCCAGGTATTATAGTCATGACCTCTCTTTTTGGGGGAATATTTGGAGGTATTTCCGTTGTATGGGATAGAAGATGGGGATATCTTCATAAAATGTTAGCATCTCCCATATCAAGGACTGCTATACCACTTGGTAAAATGCTTGCTACCGCTATTCAAGGAGCCTTTCAATCATTAATAATAATTATCATAGCAACTTTATTTGGAGTAGAATTTTCTACAGGAATTTCAGGCATAATAATTATAATATTTCTTGCCGCATGTTTTAACTTTACAATGGCAGGACTATCTATAGCTATTGCATCAAGAATAAAAACCATGGAGGTTTTAACTGCAGTTATCAACTTCCTCACCATGCCTCTTATGTTCTCCAGTAGTGCCATGTTTCCAATTCAAGTTATGCCAGACTGGCTCGCTACTATAGCCAGATTTAATCCTATAACCTATGTAGTAAACCCATTAAGAACTCTTGTAATATCAGGATGGGAAATAGGAGATTTAATAAAAGGGTTCTTATATGTAACATTTTTAGCATTATTAATGTTATTTATTGCAAGGCATGAATTCAATAGAAGTATAGCTTAAATTTAAAAAAGAGGGGAAAGTAAGTTTCCCCTCTTTAAAATCTATTCTATATATTATAAATCTCAATCATTTTCTTAAGTTCCTCTTTTATAGAATCTTTTAAGGATTTAGGTTCTAAAACTTCAGCGTGTGATCCATAACCTATGACCCATCTTTTTATCTCTTCCTCATTAGCTGTAACCTCATATAATATGCTTCCATCATCAAGCTCTTCAATTTTTTGTGTCTCATGCCATATTCTTTCCTTAATCCATCTTGCTTGATATGAATCAAACTTTATTTTCACTGTTGTTGCACTGCCCTTATATATTCTAAAAGCTGATTTAATATACTCATAAAAATTAAAATCCTTAGGCATCTCAAACTTCTCTTTTAAAATTTTTACACTTTCAATCCTATCTAAAGCAAAATCCCTTATCTCATTTCTTAAATGACAAAATCCACAAAAATACCATATCCCCTCATAATTGTATATATGGTAAGGATCAACCTTTCTTTCTTTCACCTCATCAGAAGAAATAGTATGATATTTTATTAATATTCTATTTTTCTGTGTAATTGCTCTAAAAATTTTCTCAAAAGTATCTTTAATATCAACTTTTGGCTTAATAAAGTTAAAAGGTATAGAAAGAGCCATTCGCAATCTTTCTGAAGATATAACTACCTTATCAGTTAATATGGCTTCTAATTTCTTTTGTAGGCTTTCAAAATCTTTTTCAAGAGGAGTATTTTTAAACTGGTTAATTAAATTGGCTGTAATAATAAGCGTAAAAATTTCACCTTCAGTTAATTTGGGAAAGAAAAATTCAGGTTTCTTTTCAAAATAATATCCATTCTTTTTTCTACTATAAAGAATCTTAAAACCTAAATCTTCTCTTAAAGTACGAATATCTCTCTTTATTGTTCTATCACTTACAGACAATCCTAAGTCTTCCTTTAACCTTCTTTTTATATCTTTCAAGCTTATATTATCACGTTCAGATAAGTATTTTAGAATAAGACTTATTCTTGCAAAAACTTTTCGAGAACTTATTTTTAAAGTTCTTTTCATTAAATTTATCTCTCCTAATATTACCTATTCAGATAATACAAAGAATAATTTAATATGGTTGCAAAAGATAACCACAATAAATATGGAATAAAAAGCAACCCTGCCCAACGATCTATCTTATAGAATTCTATAGTTGTGATTATAGCAAAAACAAGCAATAATAAGATTACAAAAAGGGCTAACAATCTTTTTTCATAAACGAAGAAGATTGGTGACCAGATAAAATTCAAAAACAATTGAATACTAAAAAATATTAATGCTAATTTAACATTTTGACCAACTTTCAAAACTCTATATAAAGAAATTCCCATTAAGAAATACAAAATTGTCCAAACAGGCCCAAAAAGCCAGGATGGAGGAGCAAAACTTGGTTTAACTAATTTATCAAATACTTCTTTTGCATTTCTGGAAAAAAATCCAGATATACCTCCAACTAATAAAGGAATAGCAATACTGATTATTAATTTAAGAATATCCATAATATTACCTCCTCACCCAAAATATTATTCTACAAATTTAAAATGTGCCTTCTTAAAAAATCCAACGCATTTATAGTAGTATATAATCTAATTCTATTTCGATCCCCAGAAAGTTTCAACTCTTTATGATTTTCAGCTCCATTCATGTAGAGCCCCAAATAAACAAGTCCTACAGGCTTATTAGAAGTTCCCCCCTCAGGCCCAGCAATTCCAGTAGCAGAAAGACCTATATCTGCTCCTGACATCAAAGCCACATTTCTTGCCATCTCTAATGCACACTCTTTACTAACAGCCCCATATTTTCTCAAAGTCTCTTCCGAAACATTTAGCCTCTTAATCTTTGCTTCATTACTATAAGCAATAATTGCCTCTTTAAACACTTTTGAAACCCCAGGTACATTAACAATTCTTGATGATATCATTCCTCCTGTACATGATTCAGCAATAGCAAAAGTTCTTCCTTTCTCCATCAATAATTTAACGACTACCTCTTCCAGAGTAACATCTCCTTCTCCGTAAATAAAGTCTCCTAATCTTCTTCTTATCTTTCTCTCCACTTCTTCTATTAATTTCTCTGCCTCTTCTTTACTTTTTGCCTTAGCTGTTATTCTTAAAATAGCCTCTCCTTCTTTTGCATATGGAGCTATTGTCGGATTGGTTTGATTTTCTATTAGATCCTTTACCCTCTCTTCCATAAAACTTTCCCCTAAACCACAGATTCTTAATACTTTTGACTGAATAGTCTCGGAAGAAAGAGTAAGAAGATATGGTACCACGTATGTTTCAAACATAGGTATCATCTCTCTTGGTGGACCAGGAAGAAGAATAAGTATTTTTCCGTTATTGTCATAAATTATTCCAGGAGCTGTTCCCCAATCATTTGGTATCACTTTGCTCCCTTCAATCATATACGCCTGTTTTATATTTCCTTCTGTAAGAGGTAAACCTCTTTTTTCAAAAAACTCTTTTATTCTATTTAAAGATTCCTCATGTAAAATTAATTTTTTACCCAAAAATTCGGCAGAAACTTCTTTAGTAAGATCATCCTTAGTAGGTCCAAGCCCTCCTGTGGCAATTACCATGTCACTTCTTGAAAAAGCAATTTCAAGAGCTTTCTTTAATCTTTCTGGATTATCTCCTACAGTAGTATTGAAATATACCGTTATACCAAGTTCAGCAAGTCGTCTGTTTAAGTATTGTGTATTGGTATTTAAAATATCTCCAAGAAGAAGCTCTGTCCCTACTGATAATACTTCACAAATCATCTCTATTTTTCCTTCCTTTTAAAAGTTATTTTTACATGATATTATTATAATAGTTTACAATAATTTTTAATTATGGTTAATTAAGGAGAAAAACATTGAAATATTTTAATCTTCTATTGAAGATTAAAGACGCAACAAAAAGGTCTGAAAATCTTGAAGACTGTATAAATAGAATAAATAATGAACTTAGACCTTATAAGCTAAATATTTATTACCTTCCAAGTCCCAAACATATAAATTCTGAAAATGAATTTTCAAAACTTATACAAACATCCGAAAAATCTTTAACGTTAATAATCAAGGGAGAAGAGAAGCTTACAAATTTAGACATTGGCCTATTTGAGATTATCTTCCTTGAAATAAAGGAATTTTTAAAAGACTTAAAAGTTAAAAGTAAAAGTGAAAATATAAGAAAAATCTTAGAAAAGATATTAGAAGAAATAGAAAAAGTGGTAAGCTACACATCTGCAAATATTGGAATACTTTATGAAGATAAAATTAAATTTTTAGCTTTTAGAGGATATGAAAAATACAATGTAGCAGAGTTTATCAAGACTTTAGAACTGACAGAAAAAGAGTTTTACACAATAAAAACCGTTATATCCACCAAAAGTCCCCTACTTATAGAAAATACTGATGAATATCCTAATTGGGTATATATACCAGAGACGTCTTGGATTAAATCTCATCTGATAATTCCTATCATATATAACAATAATCTTATGGGTATCATAGGTCTTGATAGTGACAAGCCCTATTCGTTTACTCAAAAAGATATAGAAAAACTATATTTCATGATACCTATTATTGGTCTTGCAATAGAAAATGCCAAGTTATACGAAATATTAGAAAAAGAATTAGAAGAGAAAACCATAGAAGAAAGAAGAGCAAGATCCTCATTATATCAAGTAATAAAAGTATCTTCCGAGCTTGTAGAACTAAAAGACCCATATACCTCTGGACATCAAAAAAGGGTTGCTAAAATATCTTCAGTTATAGGGAAACTGTTGGGTTTCACTCAAGAAAGGATAAGGTTTTTAAATATTTGTGCTTTATTACATGATATAGGAAAACTTTCTATTCCCTCTGAGATTTTAAACAAACCAGGTCCACTAACTCCATTGGAGAAGAGACTCGTAAATACACATACAGAAACAGGCTATAATATCCTGAAAAGAATAAATATTTTACAAGAAGTGGCTCCTGTAGTATATCAACATCATGAAAGAATAAATGGATCAGGATATCCTTTAGGCCTTAAAAATGATGAGATTCTTATAGAAGCAAGGATAATAGGAGTAGCAGATGTGTTAGAAGCTATGACATCTCATAGACCTTATCGTCCCCCCTTACCTTTAGAAGTTGCTATAGATGAAATTAATAATAATAGAGGTATTTTATATGATCCTGATGTGGTTGATGCTTTACTATATGCCATAGACAAAGGGAGGATAAGACTATGAATTTAAAAGAGATGATCAAGGAAATACTTCCAGAGGTAATCGAGCTTAGAAGAAGTTTTCACATGTATCCTGAGTTAGGATTTCAAGAATTTAGAACCTCGGAAAAAATAGCAGAATATCTTGAAAAAAATGAAATTGAGGTAAGGAAAAATGTGGCTAAAACAGGAGTCTTAGGCTTATTAAGGGGAAAAGAAAATGGAAAGACTATCTTATTCAGAGCTGATATAGATGCTTTACCTCTGGAAGAATTGAATGATGTCCCATATAAATCAAAGAACAAAGGAGTTATGCATGCATGTGGACATGATGGACATACAGCCATACTATTAGGCACTGCTAAAATTCTCAGTAAACTTAGAGATCAATTAAAAGGAAATGTTAAATTTGCATTCCAACCCGCTGAAGAGCTTCCTCCAGGTGGAGCAGAACTTATGATTAAAGAAGGAATCCTTGAAAATCCATATGTAGAGAAAGTTTATGCACTCCACCTATGGAATCTTTTACCAAAAGGGAAAATAGCGATAAGAAAAGGGGTATTCTGCGCACAAGCAGATGCCTTTACTATAAAGATAAAGGGTAAGGGAGGACATGGATCTGCTCCTCATCACACTATTGATCCCATTATCGTAGCAGTAAATATGGTTCAAGCCCTTCAAGCCATTCCATCAAGAGAGATAGATCCTTTAACTCCATTTGTACTAAGTGTTTGTAAAATTCAAAGCGGTAATACCTTTAATGTAATTCCAGAGGAAGCAGAAATACAAGGTACAGTAAGAAGCTTTGATGGAAAAATAGCAGAAAAAGTAGGAGACAGAATTAAAACCATATCTCAAAAAATAGGAGAAGCCTTTGGCTGTAAGGTAGATCTGGAATATCAATTTGGATATCCTCCAGGGAAAAATGATGATCATGAGACAGAATTTGTTAAAAATATAGCTAAAGAAGTTATAGGTGAAGATAATATAGAGGAAATGACTCCTTCCATGGGAGGAGAAGATTTTTCATACTTTTTGGAAGAAAGGCCTGGAGCCATGTTTTTTCTTGGCTCAAGAAATGAAGAAAAGGGCTTTATTCATCCCCACCATTCAGCCTATTTTGATTTTGATGAAGAAGCCATAGCAATTGGTATAGAAATATTTGTTAGAATAGCGTTACAAAATCTGATATAATTTTTGTGAAAATAAAAAATGTTAAGAGGGAGGAAGTAATAAATGTTTAACTTAGATAAAACTATATTTAGAATGTATGATATAAGGGGAGAAGTACCAAAAAATCTAAATAAAGAAGTAGCCAAAATAATTGGAAAAGCTTATGCAGAATTTATTAAAAAAAGAATAAATAAAGAAGATCTAAAGGTTTCAGTAGGAAGAGATGCAAGATTATCTTCAAAAGAACTTTCAGAAGGACTTATTGAAGGTTTAAGATCTTCAGGTATAAGCGTTATAGATATAGGGCTCTGTCCTACCCCACTTCTTTATTTTTCACTTTTCAAGCTTCCTGTAGATGGTGGTATTATGATTACAGGAAGCCATAATCCACCCCAATTTAATGGTATGAAAATCTGTGTAGGAAAGGAAACTATTTATGGTCCTCAAATTCAAGAGTTATATGAGATAGCCACAAATCTTAAAGATCAAAGACCAAATAAAGAGGGCACTTATGAAATCTTTGATATCATATCTTTATACAAAGAATTCCTCATTAATGAATTTGGTAATTCTGCCATAACAAAACTCCCTAAAGGAAGCATAAAATTAGTTGTAGATTCTGGAAATGGATGTGGAGGATTGGTAGCTCCTGATGTACTTAGAAAACTTGGAATTGAAGTAATTGACTTATTCTCAGAACCTGATGGAAACTTCCCAAATCATCACCCCGATCCTACAGTAATTGAAACTCTAAAGACATTACGAGAAACCATATTAAAAGAAAAGGCTGATTTTGGTATAGCTTATGATGGAGATGCTGATAGGCTGGGAATCGTAGACGAAAAGGCAGAAGTTGTATATGGAGATAGATTAGCCTATATCTTTGCCAAAGGAATATTAAAGGAAAGACCAGGAGGAAAAATCATAGGAGAAGTCAAATGCTCCAAATATCTTTTTGACCTAATAGAAAAATTAGGAGGACTTCCAGTACTATCCCCTGTAGGCCATTCCCTTATTAAGAAAAAGCTAAGAGAAGAAAATGCACTTTTTGCAGGAGAAATGAGTGGACATATATTCTTTAATGATAGATTTTTCGGGTACGATGACGCCATTTATGCAACTTTCAGACTCGTAGAACTATATGCAATAGAAAAGCTTAATAATCCAAATTTTGTTTTCTCTGATTTTCTTAAAGAATTTCCCGAAGTATATGCATCACCAGAGATCAGAGTCCATTGCAGTGAAGAGAAAAAATTTGAGATCATTAAGACCTTCTTTGATAGATTAAAAGAAAAGTATCCTGAAATAGAAAAAGATATACAGAAGGTCATAACAATAGATGGTGTAAGAATTGAATTTTCTGATGGATGGGCATTAGCAAGAGCAAGTAATACAGAACCAGTAATTGTATTAAGATTTGAAGCAAATTCCCCTGAAAAATTGGAATTTTACTATAAGATTTTTGAAAGTATAATCAAAGAAGCTTGCTAAGGAGAAGGGCTAAGCCCCTTCTCCTCTTCTACAAAGAAATAACTTTTCTTACATAACTTAGAACATTTTCAATTATCTCTTCTTCTGGTGAATCCTCATCCATAATAATTTCAAATATTTTATCCTCTATCTCTTTAAAATCTTTACCAAGAGCATTCGCAATATCCCTGGCACTCAAATTCCAACTATCCCCAAGAAGCATTTTAGCGAGATTTAAATCCTTTTCAGAAAATAGTCTATCTAAAGGGAAACGAGATATAGGAAGTACATAAAGGGTAACAATAGTGTTATTAAATATAGGATTTTCTAACGAAGAATAGCTAAAAACCTCACCTGTTTTTAGATCTAAAGCTACAATACCATTCAGAGTAGGAGGATCATAATGTTCAATAGCTCGTCTCACTATATCCTCTATATTCATTCTCCTAACTATATTCCTAATAGATTTTTCTAATTTCTCTAAATCAATTTCTTTTCTATCCAATCTTTTCACCTAAAGGATCTTTTTTTAAATTCTGTATAGAAGACAAATAATATAAGAGTCAATAAAAAAAGATAAAAGTTCATTTGAGAAATAAGAGCTAAAAGACCTTTAAAGACCAAATAAATAAATGAAAAATTAAAGGAAAAAACCTTTAAAAATCTATAAATAACAAAGATAAATAAAAAGGAGAAAATTAGTTCTAAAAATATTAAGAAGATAGTTAAAATCTTTCTTTTTATTAATTCTAATCTTAACCTTTTAAGTATATCAAAGGATATTCTCTCCCATTCCTTTTTTATTTCTTCCTCATAAACTTTTTCACTGATAATTTTTTCTACTTGTAAAAACTTATCAAATTCCTTTTTACACTCTTCACAAGATTGAAGATGTAAAAAGAAAGCCTCATCTACATCAGGGTATAAAAACATTTTCTCTCTAAATTCTTCACAATTCATTTTTCTCTCCCTGTAAATAATTATATATCTTTTTTTTAGCCCTATAAATATGACTTTTTACGGTATTAAGAGGAATACTCAGTTTTTTACTTATCTCCTCATAGGAATAGCCTTTATAATAATAAAAAATTAAAATTTCCTTCTCAATTTCATTCAGAGGTCTCCATATATCCTCCCTCTCTATTATACATTCAGGATCTTCTACACTCCCTTCTAATAATTCTTCCTCATAAACCAATCTTCCCTCTTTTTTTAAATAATCAATAGCAAGATTTTTCGCTATCTTAAAAAGATAATTTTTCGCTTTTTCTTCTTCCAAGGATACTCTCATGGCTTTCAGGAAAGTTTCCTGAAGGATATCTTTTGCTATTTCTTCATCCTTCAAAAACCTTCTTAGAAATCTATAAATCTCTTCGCCATAAATCTTAAAATATCGCTCAATATAATCCATTTAATAAAATTATATAACAGATATATAAATTTTCCAAAAATTGCATAAGCCCTCTTCATATTATAAAATAAATGCTAAATTACATGAAAGGAGACATATTTCTTGGATGACTATTACTTTTTCTCAATTGTAATACCCGCCCACAATGAAGTAGGATATGTGGAGTACACCATCGAACATCTCAAAGAAATAGATTATCCTCAAGAAAAATTAGAAGTAATCATAGTAGAAAACGGATCTACAGACAGTACCCTTGACGTAATCGAAAAATTTTCTCCTTCATGGTTTAAAATTATATCCATAAAGGAATCAGGTGTTTCTAAAGCCAAAAATATAGGCATTGAAAATCTTTCTGAAAACAGTAATTGGGTAATATTCTTAGATGCGGATACCTACTTTGAAAAAGATTTCTTAAAGGATATTAACAAATATCTACATGAACATGCTAATGAAAATTTAGGATGTGGTATGGTATCACTTCTACCTTATCCAGATTCAAAAAAAGCAAGATGTTGGTACCATTTTTATAATTTTGCCAATAAGACCACAAAAACAACAAGATCTATACAGATAATAAGAAGGGATCTTCTAAAGGATCTTAGATACGATGAAAGCTTAACCTTTGATGAAGATACCATGATGATAAGACAATGTAGGAAAAGGGCAAAATATTTCTTCTTTAAGACTAATAAGGTCTACTCATCCACAAGAAGATTTGAGAAAAATGGATGGATAAAACAATTATTCCAATGGATGTACTATGCATCCCTGCCCTATAATAAAAAGAAAAAGATCAAATACAAAGTACTTCGTTAAAAAAGCCTATATAATGATTCCATTACTGTTCCTGATATTATAGGCACACTAAAATTATCATCAATAGGGTTTGGAACAGCTTCAACAATGGAAGCTATTATTGCTCCTATAAACACTAAATAAAAGGGTAATATATTAAAATACCAAAGAAAGAAAGCACAAGTTATACTAGCACATAGAAAACCGAGAGAACCCTCCAATGTCTTTTTACTACTCTTAAATATCTTTCTTTCACCAAAATTGATTCCAATCCATTTTGCCATCATATCTCCAAGGGATGTGAATCCAAGAGAAGCAAAAGAAATATTTATATCAAAAAGGACAAAACTCAAAAATATTCCAAGAAGAAAGTTTGTTATAGAAGAAACTCTACCCTTCTCTTTCTCCTTAAAAATTCTGAAGTTTTTAAAAAATTCAAACTGGAAAAAGTTCTCTACTTTCCATAATAAAATCCTTAAGAGATCAATTGTAAAGAAAAGAGCAAGAATTACGCCTATCAATATAATTACAAATATTTTGGAAAATATAATAGTAAGAGGTATAAAGAGTAAAGCAAAGGGACGTGACATTATCCTCCAAAATGTATGTTTTTCAGCATAAAATTTAAATCCATCTCTTACTAAGTTTTTAACTGCCTCCATAACAATAATAAAAACTAAAGAAAACATAAACCAAAAGTCTGCATTCAAGCCAATATTAAGCCCTACAAAACTAACTATAATAGGAAACATGGTCATAGTAAATACATCACCCTTACCCTTTATGGCCATATTAAGCAATAAAGCATAAAGAATAATATATGATAAAAGATAAAAGACCTGCAATACTGAAAAGCTTTGGCAAATTACCTTAAAAAATATAAAAAAGAAAAGACTTAAAGAAGTAGCAAACCCTCTTCCTCCTCTAAAATCCAAATAAAAGGGAAATTTATGTCCCAAAATAGCAGAAAAACCTGATAAATATGCATAGGGAAAAGAATATTTAAATAGATTATGGACTATAAACATAGGTATAAATCCTTTAAGAACATCATATAAAGCAGTAATAAAAGCTAAGAATCCTCCAACTGTCCTTTTTACATTCAATGTGCCAGGATTACCATCTCCTACTTTCCTAATATCAATCTTTTTAATCCACAGAGGTAAAAAATAACCTGGTAAAAAGGAACCAAAAAGATATCCTATTAAGGACGATATAAGAACCCTAACTAAAGTGGTCATATTTACGCCCCCAAAAATTTTATTTCTTATTACTACCCTTTCTAATTCATTTTATGCTATACTTCCCATTATGAAAAGAATAAATCTTCCCAAAAAATTATTTTTTGATGGAGCTATGGGCACAGAGCTACAGAGAAGAGGTCTTCCTCTAGGATCTCCTCCTGAAATATTAAACCTTCAGAATCCATCCTTAGTTGAAGAAGTACATAGAGATTACATAAAAGCAGGAGCTATGGTTATAGAAACCAATACTTTTGGTGGTAATAGAATAAGGTTAAGAAGAGCAGGACTTGAGGACAAGATTGAGGAAATAAATAGAAAAGGGGTAGAGATAGCCCAAAAAGCATCAGAAGGAAAAGTATTCGTTGCAGGTTCAATAGGTCCCTTAGGTGAGCTTTTGGCACCCTTTGGAGATATAACTGAGGAAGAAGCCGAAGAGGTATTTTCCGAACAGATAAAAATATTAGTAGATGCTGGTGTTGATTTCATACTTATAGAGACCATGATTTCTCTCCAAGAAGCCTTGATAGCACTAAAATCTGCGAAAAAATACAACACCTTAGTTGGGGTAACTATGAGTTTTGAATGGATTTGCAATCAAGGAAGAACTCCTTTTGGGGATGACTTAGAAACATCTATTAAAAGATTACAAGAAGAAGGAGCAGACTTTGTGGGAGCAAATTGTGGAAGAGGTATAGAAGATATGGTTAAGATTGCTAAAATTATACGAGAAACTACAGATCTTCCAATACTTATTCAACCTAATGCGGGAATTCCTAAATGGGAAAATGGAAAACTTATATATCCCGCTAATCCTAATGATTTTAAAAAATTTGTAGAAGAGATGCTTAACTTAGGTATAGATTTTATAGGGGGGTGTTGTGGTACTACCCCTACACATATAGGTGTATTCAAAGAGTTCTATCCTAAATTATAACAATCTTTAATAACCTATAATTTCATATACCCTTTGATGTATCTAATTCTTGATATTTGTGCAAAATTTAGATAAAATCAAAAACAAAAAGGATTTGTTAAAAAATGCACGAGTGGGCTTTAGCAGAAGGTGTTGTAAACACAGCTTTAGAAATAGCTCAGAATAAAAATCTGAGAGAGGTAAAAACTTTATTGTTAAAAATAGGAGAAATTCAACAAATAGATTTAGAAATTTTTGATTTTGCATTAAAAGAACTTTCTAAAGACACAATTTTAGAGAATGCAGAAATAAAATATGAGAATTTTCCAGCTTATCTATTATGCAATTTTTGTGGACATAAATGGACTTTTTACGAAAGTTTCAACCGACTTAACGAAGAAGAAAAAGAAGCAATTCACTTTGTGCCAGAAACCATCCATGTATATATTAAATGTCCAAAATGTGGAAGCCCTGATTTTGAAATAACAGAAGGAAGAGGAGTATTTATAGAGGATGTATTATGAAACTCATTGATCCTAGATTATCAGTAATTGAAAAAAGGTTAGAAAACATAAAAAGAATTATACCTGTAGCAAGTGGAAAAGGAGGAGTTGGAAAAAGCACTATATCTGCACTTTTGGCCCTTTTGTTAAAGGAAAAAAATCATAAAATAGGACTCTTAGATCTTGATTTATATGGTCCTTCGTTACACATTCTTTTAAACAATCAACATTCCTTCCCCGAAGAGGAATATGGCCTAAAACCAGTAAATATTAATAATATTGATTTCATGTCCATTATTTACTTTACCCAAAACAAACCCCTTATCATGAGAGGGAAAGAATTAACAGACACACTGATTGAGCTATTCACAATTACAAGATGGAATCCTCTTGACTTCCTTATTATAGATATGCCTCCTGGAATGGGAGAAATACTCTTAGATCTTATAAGATTAATCAATAGACTGGAATTTCTTATAGTAACAAACTCTACAAAAATTGCCATGGAAACAGTAGAAAAGCTTATAATATTTTTAAAAGATCAAAATATACCCATAATCGGGCTCATTGAGAACATGAAAATAGGAGATCATGATTTTGTAAAAGAAAAATGTAATAGTTTAGGTATAAACTATTTAGGAAAAATTTCCTTCTACCATAAGTTAGAAGATTATTACAAAGATAATAATGAAATAATAAATTCTCCTATCTCAGAAGAAATCTCTCAAATAGTTAATTTCTTTGTATAAAAATCTTGTATAAGAGAGAGGGTGGACTATGGAGAACATCAAGATTAAAGTAAATGGAAATGAGGTAGAAGTTTCTCCTGGTAAAACTGTACTCCAAGTCTTAAGTGAACTTGGTATACATGTACCTGTACTTTGCCATTATGAACCTCTTATGCCTCAAGGTTCGTGTAGACTGTGTGTAGTAGAAGATAGAGGGGTTTTAAAAACTGCTTGTACAACTCCTGTAGAGCCAAATATGGACATAAAAACCGATACACCTAACGTAATCAATTCAAGAAAACTGGTCTTACAGCTCCTATTTACCGAAAGGAACCATTATTGTATGTATTGTGAAGTCACTGGTGAATGTGAACTTCAAGATCTGGGATACGAATTTGGATTAGATCACTTTGAGTTTCCTACTTACGAGAGAAAATTCCCTGTAGACAATTCCCATCCCTTCATAATGATGGATCACAATCGCTGTGTACTATGTAGAAGATGTGTAAGAGCATGTTCTGAAGTAGCAGGACATTTTGTACTTGGTGAAATGGAAAGAGGAATTGATACTATGATTATCGCAGATATGGATACACCTCTTGGCAAATCATCTTGTGTATCTTGCGGACTTTGTGCCCAAGTATGCCCAACAGGAGCTATAATAGATAAAAGATCTGCCTACTTAGGAAGAGAAGTACAATCGGATGTTATCTATACAAACTGTGACTTATGTCCTGTAGGATGCGGAATAGAGGTTTATAAAAAGAAAGGAGCAAACTTCATAGTAAAAATCTATGGAGATTGGAACTCTGATGTATCTCAAGGAGTTCTTTGCAAAGTTGGAAGATACTTATCCCTTTATGATGAAAAGGAAAGATTAACAGGAGTAAGAGTAAAAGATGACTTTGGATATAGAAAAATTAGTGAAGATCAACTTATAAAGTTAGTAAAAGATAAGATAGATAAAGGGATCGCTTATGTAGATGGTACTTTATTTAATGAAGAATTAGAGTTAATTAAAGAATTATTCAAAGATAAAGTATATGCCCTTTATCCTGAGGAAATTCCAATATCATCTAATATAACCTTAAACGATTTGGATAATAGAAACTTCTACGTTGTTGTTGGTGCAGATCTCAATAGAGAATATGGTACCGTAGGATCCATAGTGAAAAGAAATGTTATAGGAAATAAAGCAAAACTTATGGTAATAGATAAGGAATTTAATAGTCTTGCTAAACTTGCTGATTACGTATTTAACATAAAAGATATCTCCATGGCCTTGGAAATAATTAAGAAACAAGATGATGTAGTAGTTATATATAAGGATATAAATAGCGATGAAATAAAGCTCCTATCATCACTAACAAATGCTAAATTCCTCTATCTACCAAAAGAGACTAATTCCTTAGGGCTTCAAAAATTAGGAATAAAACATAACAACATTACTGCTGAATACATATTTGTATTCGGAAAGAATTTAGAAGGCTTAAAGAATCTAAACATAAAGGATGCTACAGTCTTTGTATTTACACCATATGAAAATGATGAAATTCACAAAGCAACTGTATTAGTCGGAATATCTAACAGCTTTGAGAGAGAAGGAACTTTCTATAATTTAGAAGAAAAGAAGTTAAAGAGAGAAAAAGTACTAAGACCAACATATGATACTGTAGATTTAAAGACTTTCCTTTCACAAATCTTAGGAAGAACAGAAAAAGTTTCTTAAAAAGAGGTGAAAACAATGGGTAAGATAAAAGTAGCTTCCATATGGTGTGAGGGATGTTCTGGATGCCATATGTCCTTCTTGGATATGGATGAAAGACTTGTAGAACTTATAAATAAAGGCTTGGAGATTAATGCAACTCCTATAACAGATTTAAAGATACCTGACGAAGGAACGGATATAGGAATAATTGAAGGAGCAGTAGCCACAGACCATCATGAAGAAGAAGTAAAAATGATGAGAGAAAGATGTAAATTTATAGTTGCCCTTGGAGATTGTGCTGTATTTGGTGGAATTCCTACCATGAGAAATTATGTTTCTGTAGAAGAACTTCTTGAAAGAGGCTATATAAACACAGAAAGTACAGTACAAGGTAAAATACCTTCTTCTGAAGAGATAGGAAAACATCTATCAAAGGTAAAGGCAGTAAATGAAGTTATAAAAGTAGATTTTTATATTCCCGGATGTCCACCTTCGGCAGATGCCATTTATTATGTATTAAAAGAAATATTAGAGGGAAGAGTACCTAAATTAGAAGGCGAACTTCTTAAGTATGAATAATGAGGTGAGAATTATGGAAAGAAAAATTACCATAAGCCCAGTTACAAGAATAGAGGGACACGCAAGAGTTACAATCCATTTAAATGAAGATGGAAAAGTGGAAAAAGCTTTTATGCATGTAGACCAATTTAGGGGCTTTGAAAAATTTTCTGAAGGAAGACACTTCTCTGAAATGCCAGTAATTACACCAAGAATCTGCGGAATATGTCCCATTAGCCACCATTTAGCATCTGCTAAAGCTACTGATGAAATTATAGGTGTAGATATACCAAGAACCGCTAAACTCTTAAGAGAACTAATCCATATGGGACAGATGATTCAATCCCACTCAATGCACTTTTTTGAACTTGCAGGGCCAGATCTTATACTTGGTTGGGATGCGGATCCTAAAATAAGAAATGTGGTAGGATTAATTCAAGCAAATCCTCAACTTGCCTTAAAAGCAGTAAAGCTTAGAAAATTTGGACAAAGAATCATTGAACTTGTTGCAGGAAGAAGAATACACCCAACCTTTGCAGTACCAGGTGGCGTGAACTCTGCTCTCTCTACTGAAGCAAGAGACGAGATATTAAAAGGAATAGATGAGATGATAGAGTACATAAAAGAAGGTATAAAAATAGCAGAGGACTTTATAGAGAAGAATAAAGAAACCTGTGATAAATTTGCCAGCTTCTCCACAGGTTATATGGGACTTGTAAAAGATGATGGATCATTAGAACTTTATGATGGAAAAATAAGATTCATGGATAAAGATGGAAATATAGTAAAAGAATTTAAGCCTAAGTATTATCTAAAATACATTGGAGAAAAAGTGGAAGATTGGACATACTTAAAATTCCCCTATTACAAACCTTTTGGATATCCTGAGGGAGTATATAGAGTAGGACCTCTTGCAAGACTAAATGTGGCGGAAAAAATAAGCACACCTTTAGCCAATGAAGAATTCAAAAAATTCAAAGCTCTCGGAAATGGAAAACCAGTAGAAGGATCCATATATTATCACTATGCAAGATTAATTGAAACCATCTATGCATTAGAAAGAGCAAGAGAAATTCTTGAAGATCCAGACGCCATGAGCCAAGATGTACTAAGACTTGGCGAAGTAGTCAACGAGGAAGGAATTGGGGTAGTAGAAGCTCCTCGCGGTACTCTAATTCATCATTATTGGGTAGATGAAAAGGGTACTATTGAAAAAGTAAACTTGATAGTTTCGACAGGACATAACAACTGGGCAATGAATAAGGCAGTAGAAGAAGTAGCAAAAGCATTTGTAGATGGGAAAAACTTAAAAGAAGGGATGCTAAATAGGGTTGAAGGAGCTATAAGATGCTATGATCCATGTCTCTCTTGCTCTACCCATGCTATAGGAAAGATGCCTCTTCTAATAGAGCTTTATGATAAAGATGGAAATCTCTTGGATACAATAAAAAGAGATTGAAAAAAGTATTATTAGTAGGTTTTGGAAATCCTTATAGAAGAGATGATGGATTAGGAATAAAGCTCCTGGACCTTATAGATGATAAGGTAGAAAAACTTAAGGTCCAGGAGCTTACTTTTGATATGGCAGAAATCCTTAAAGATTATGACATGGTCATATTCATTGATGCTTCCATAGAAGGAGATGAAATATCCTTTAAAAAAATCACAGAGGAAAAAACTTTTTCCCCTCTTACTCATCATACATCTTGTGAAGAGCTACTCTCTTGGACAAAAGCTCTTTATGACAAAAATCCGGAATTTTATCTTCTATCCATAAGAGGTTATGACTTTGATTTTGGAGAAGAAATCTCAGAAAGAGCTTCAGAAAATCTAAGAAAAGGATTAGAATTTATAAAAGGATTTCTTGAAAATATATAATGGAAAAAACCTATAAAATAAGAATCTGGGGAATTGTCCAAGGAGTTGGATTTAGACCCTTTGTATATAGGCTTGCTAAAAGCCTAAATCTTAGAGGATGGATCTTAAATTCTACAGGATCTGTTCATATATTAATCCAAGGAGAGGAAGAAAAAATAAAAAAATTTCTGGAGGATCTTGTAAAAGAAGCTCCTCCTCTCTCCAAAATAGAAAAAATTGAAAAAGAAGAAATAAATCTCTCAGAAAACATTATAGATTTCTCAATTATTGAAAGCAAAGAAGATACTGGATTTAACTTCATATCCCCAGATATAGCCATATGTGAAGACTGTCTAAAAGAAATGAGAGATCCAAAAGATCGTAGATTTAATTATCCATTTATTAATTGTACTAATTGTGGACCAAGATATACCATTATTGAAGATTTACCATACGACAGAGATAAAACAACCATGAAAATATTCCAGATGTGTGAAAGATGCGAAGAAGAATATCACAATCCAGAATCAAGAAGATTTCATGCCCAACCTATATCTTGTTATGATTGTGGACCAACTCTCTGGATAGATGGAGAAGAAGATTCAAAAATTTTTGAAAAAATTGGAAAATATTTGGAAGAAGGAAAAATATTAGCTATAAAAGGGCTTGGTGGCTTCCATTTAGCTTGTGATGCCACTAACGAAAGGGCAGTTATAAAATTAAGAGAGAGAAAGAAAAGACCATCTAAACCCTTTGCCCTTATGATGAAAAATATGGATATGATAAAGAAATACTGCTATGTGAGTGAATACGAAGAAAAAATATTACTTTCAAAAGAAAGACCAATAGTCCTTTTAAAAATTAAAGATCCAAGAGATATATCCGAATATGTGGCTCCTAATAACAAATATTTAGGCATAATGCTTCCCTACACGCCTTATCACTATCTCATATTTAATTACTTTCCAAAACCTCTCATAATGACAAGTGGAAATATATCTGATGAACCCATTATTAAAGATAATGATCATGCAAAGGAAAGACTTAAAAACATAGCAGATGTATTTATCTTTCATAACCGAAATATAGCCCACAGAGTAGATGATAGCGTAGTTTTTGTAGAAAACAAAGAATTAAATATTATAAGAAGAGCAAGAGGATATGCTCCAGATCCTATAAAAATTCCTATAAAAATAAAGCCTACTCTTGCCCTTGGTGGAGAATTGAAAAACACCTTTTCCCTAGGTAAAGAAAATTATGTTTTCATGAGTCCCCATATTGGAGATTTAAAAGATAAAGATACCCTTCAGGTATATGAAGAAACAATCCAAGAATTCATCAGACTATTTAGGATAGAGCCTGAAATCTTAGTACATGACTTACATCCCCAATATTTATCCACAGATTTTGCAGAAAAATTTAAAAAATATATGGAGGTAAAAGCCCTTCAACATCATAAGGCTCACTTCTTCTCTCTACTCTTAGATAGAGGAATCACTGATAATATTATTTGTTTCTCCTTTGATGGTACTGGATATGGGGAAGATGAAAATATATGGGGAGGAGAAGTATTTATAGGAAATTTGGAGGAAGTAAAAAGAGTAGCTCATTTTAAATATTTTCCAGTGGCTGGAGGAGACTATGCCATAGAAAACCCAAGATTAATTGCACTATCTTATATAACCAAATATTTACCATCTGAAATTGAAAAGATATTCCCCCATATTGATCCCTTTGAAAAAGAGATAACAAAAAAATTAATTGAAAAAGATGAAAACATATTTTACACATCCTCTTGTGGAAGAATTTTTGATTTAGTCTCTGCCCTTTTAAGGATAAGGGAAAAAATAGATTATGAAGGTCAAGCTGCCATAGAACTTGAAATGGAAGCTATGGAATCTGACGAAGAAGACTTTTATCCCTTTAAAATAATAAAAGAAAAAGAAACATTTGAGATTGATATATATCCGACCATTGAAAAGATAATTTTAGAAAAAGAAAAGTATGAGAAAAAGGATATCGCTAAAAAATTTCATAACACCATTACCCAAATAATTCTACAAATCTCAGAAATATTAAGAGAAGAATATAAAATCAATAAAATAGGCTTATCAGGAGGTGTATTTCAAAATAGACTTCTTTTAAGAACAACTATACCCTTATTAAGAAATAAAGGTTTTGAAGTATTCACTCATAAAAATGTACCCACAAATGACGGAGGAATCTCCTTAGGACAGATTATTTTAGGGAAAGAATAAAATTTTACACTATTTACTTTTTTCTGTTTTTTTTAATATAATATAAAGTAAATAGGGTAAATAACAAGACTATTTTAAATGCACATTAGAAAAATCATAACTCAGAAAATTTAATACTGAAAATTTTCAGGAAATTCATCAATTTAAGATCTTTAAAAGGGATATAGATTTTCTCCTTTTAAAAGATTCCCTCAAAAAAAATTAATTTTTAAGTTATATAAGGGGGGCTTATGAATAACTTTAAAAAATTAAAAACATTTTTTCTTTTCATAACTCTTTTTTTCCTTTTATCTCAGTTAACAATAGGGGAAGAAATCACAAACTCTGAAGATTGTATTCTATTTAAAGATGATTTCGAAAGAAAGGAAATAGGTACTAACTGGATCATTGTGGATGATGCTCCTTCTTCTGATTGGAAAATACAAGATGGAAAACTTGTTCAGAACAGTAACGTGTATAGAGCGGATAGTGAGTATGACTATTTTCAAGGTACCCACATAATTACCAAAGAAAGTTTCTCAGATTTTATTTTCTCTTTTGATCTAACAGCTACTGACGATGATGGAATCGGAGCTGTCTTTAGATATCAAGATAAAAACAATTATTATAGATTTATTATGGTAAAAGACCCCCAAAATAAAGGTCCTTTTAGAAGAATTGACAAGATTGTTAATGGCAAACCCTTTCAAGTGCTTGCTATTGATAAGAATAACGCCTATGAAGTTGGAAAAAAATATAGGATAACTATTGAAGCGGTAGGAAATCAAATAAAAGTATTCATTGATGACAAAGAAATTTTATCTGCTCAAGATGACACATTTAAAACAGGAAAATTAGGTTTCATGACTTATGCAAATAGTGGATACTTTGATAATGTTTGTGTATCCATGATTAATACCCAAAGTAAAACATCAGAAAATATTATCATAACAAATTTTACTTGGACTGGAACTTGGAATACAAATTTTGGAAAAATGTATTTAATACAAAAAGGAAATGTTGTTGAGGGAAGTTATGAACATGATAATGGAAGACTTATTGGTGAAGTAAAAGGAAATAAATTAATAGGTATTTGGTTGGAAGCCCCTACATATTCTCCACCAAATGATGGAGGAGAATTTGAGTTTACATTATCTCCTGACGGTAAATCCTTCACAGGAAAATGGAGATTTGATAAATCTGGAGAGTGGTATCTCTGGAATGGAATAAAGATTTCTGATACTTTTCCATCCCAAGAACAAGATACACCATCTAAAGGCTTAAGGGCAAATTTAAAAGATAACAAATTAGTTCTTGAATGGGATACCCCAGAAGACACAAATAATTTAACTGGATATAAATTATATCGTGGTATATTATATAGCAAGTCTTATTCTCCAACTAAGGTTTTTTTCACTACCCAAAATAGTTATATAGATGAAGATATAGAAGAAGGTGCTTCATATTTTTATATAGCAATACCTGTCTACAGCGATAATAGGGAGGGTTTACCATCAAATGTAATTGTGGCAAGTATCAAAACAAAAACAGAAAATACTGAAGAAGTATCCTTTTATGATAAGGGAGAAAAAGTCATTCAATCAGAAATGAATATCGGTCCTTCTGGTGGTGAGATAGTATTATCAGATGGAACAAAACTTTTAATCCCTCCAAATACAATCAAAGAAGATACAAAAATAAGCATAAAATCAATCACAAATCCAATATTTTACTCAAAGGAGGCAAAAAGGATTGAAATAAGTGGTATCCAAAAACTTTTAGGTGAAATTACTCTTGTTGTAAATGGGCCAAAAGCTTTAACAAATGATGAATTAAACATCTTTGGCTATGACCATATAAATAAAGAAAAATTCGATTTAAGATATGAATATAATCCTTCCACAGGAATTATTTCAATAAAACTCTCACCATCTTTAATATATAGGTCATCTCTGTCAAATATAAAGTTATGTTACAACACATTAGAAAAGATAAGCGCTGATTCTAATACTCTTAGTTTAAAAGATAGACTATTCATATATATAGGATATATTCCTAAATACACCCCAAAACAAAAAGAAAAGATCATAAGAATGCCATACTATGAACAGATTGGAGGATCTTGCGTTTCAACAAGTGCACTAATGTTTCTTAAATTTTCAGGAAAAGATATTGAACTATATGACATTTTAAGAGAGTTAGGAGCAAATGATTCTGATTTTGGCTTAGACGAAGATCAAATAGTATATTCACTGAAAGACTATCTTAGCAAAGAAACAGGTTTTACCGCCTATTCAATACCTATATTTAAGTTAGACCATTTAAAATGGGGGGTTCTTTCTGAAATAGATAAAGGACATCCCGTTATTTTAAGCTGGGGAGATCATGCTGTAGTATTACTTGGATATACCGAAAATGGAGAAAAAATAATCATGCATGATCCCCAAAATATTTCTCCAGCAAACAATGAAAACGGAACTATGTACACCATCAGAGATTGGAATTTCATTAAAAATAGACATAAATTTCCAACCGAAAAGTACATAATAGTAGTTGTTGATGGAAATTATGCTGAAAGTCCATCTTTATCCATTGAACTTCCGGGAAGAGATGAAAAAGGATCAATGACTTCAGGCGATCTATCTTTTCTTGTAAGAAATCCCAATACTCAGAAATTATCTCCTCTTTATCAACTACAGATAAAACCATCCGAAAGTAAAGATGGTTATATATGGGTTAAATCAACAGGTGATAAATTAGAAGTAATACCTCAAGATGCAGAGGTTTTAAATTTAACACTAAATATA
This sequence comes from Dictyoglomus sp. DH, assembly GCF_055181375.1. Classification (NCBI taxonomy): domain Bacteria; kingdom Pseudomonadati; phylum Dictyoglomota; class Dictyoglomia; order Dictyoglomales; family Dictyoglomaceae; genus Dictyoglomus; species Dictyoglomus sp. DH. The sequence goes on from NZ_CM143706.1 coordinate 77,485, forward strand.
TTTAATGGATCCAGTTATAAAAGAGATATAGAGGTATATGCTACAATAGATGAAAGTAAATATGGAGTTCCAGGAAAGCGTATAATCTACGATAGAGCTAAATTTACCCTTCCTGAAGCAAAATTTAATGAGGCAAACTACATAACTTATAATCATCAATTTAAACTTGAAGATATAAGAGATTTAACACTTGGCGATAAAGATGGAAAACAAGAGATATTAATAAGAGTGGGATTATGGGAAGGAGATTTAGTAAGAGATTCCTTCTCTATAAAAGCAGTTATATCGCTTATTCCAAAAGTTCTATCAATAGAACCAAATACAGGATCTCCTGGAGATATCATTACAATAAAAGGATATTCTTTTGGAAAAAATCAATCATCCAAAAGTAAAGTTATGATAGGAAATACTCCAGCTGAAATTTTAAGCTGGAGTGATAAAGAGATAAAAATTAAAGTTCCTGAAAATGTTCAAACAGGTCCTGTAGTGGTATATGTTGGAGAAAAATATACTTATGAATCAAATAAAGATGTAAATTTTAATGCAAAGACAAAAGTTAAAACTCCTCTAAAAAGAAATTTAAATGGTATTCATGGGTTAAGTTTTACATTACCCGAGTGGGTCCATAGAGAGGGCAAATGGTATATAGAAACACCTGCTGTCGCTTACCTTAAATTTTCTGACGGTAGCATAGAAGGGGTTAAAGAAGAAGGATATCATACATCTATAGCATCTGGATCTTACGATGATGAAAATTTAGTGGTTTATTTTGAATGGAGTTTCTTCGATGATGGCAGAGATTATTGGAATACAATAGTAAAAGGAAAATTTGAGGGTAAAATAAGAGATTGGAAATATCAAAATAATGTAATTGGAGTAATAATAGAAGGAGAGATAAATTGTACAGTCAGATGTTTTTATATAGATGTAGAGAATAATAAAACAATCTACGATGTACAAAAAGACTTTATCCTTCCTGGTTGGATTTCAATTCAATTTTAAATAATTTCTAAATGATATCCTGATTTAAACTTGTATAATTTATCAGGAGGAAATAAGAAGTATTATTAATATAGAGAAAAAATAATTTAAAACCTATTTCAAGTTAACAACATTCCATTTACCCTTATCTTTTTTAAGAGTAACATACAATATTTCATACTGAGATACTCCATCTAAGGATCTTGGTCTTACAGCCATTTTCACAATTTCCCTTTCCTCTTTAAAATCTTCTACTAAGAAACCAATATTGTCTGATACTAAATTAGAAATCTTCTCTCTTAAAATACTCAACATAATCTTTCTTTCTGGATGTATTTTAGGAAAAATATCTATAGGTATACCCAAGTACCTTTTCTTAAGTTTTTCATATATCCATGAATAAATATCTAAACCTTCATATTTATCATCACATACCACATAATCTGCATTAACTATTTCTTTAACCTTCCATCTATCCTTTTCCATATAAAGTAAAGAACAAAAATTTACATAATAGTTTTCTCCTCTCCCCTCCACATATGCCCAGTTTTCCCTTACATTTATGTATGTAATTTTTATACTTATATCAATATCATCAGGAATTTTTATATCTTCCCTTTTGTAATAAAAATCTTGATTCAGGTATTTTTCTGGAAAATTTTTCAATTCTAACTTTATTAGATCTATTAATAGATTTTTATCTAATATCACTATAGGAAAAACTAAAGGCTTCATTTGCTCTACAATACTTATTTTCCGATCTTCTGCAATTTTAAAAGGAGGAATTACCCTTATAGAAGAAATTCTATCATTCCATCCTATGGTGCTTAAATCAGCAATTGAAGATGTAATTTCTACATTCTTTCCCTCAAAATGACTATTCTCATAAATAATAACTTTCCAGCCATTTGGTAACTTTATAGATGAGATACGATCATTAAATTTATATATAGAAAGATCAGAGTAAAAACCACACACAGAATGATTAGGCAAGTCATAAGGTAACTTTAAAAAATATCCATTGTAATTCTTGTCTTCGTAAAATATAGGAAAATCATAAGATGGAATAGAGGCTTTGGCAATCTTGACTGAAGATATCTTATCTCCCATTTTCAAATCATCAGAATGTAGATCCTGAATAGTACTTTCAACTAAAAGTTTCTTACCCTTATAATTTCTATCCTCATAGACCTCTAACTTCCAAGTATAGAAAGGTAAAAAAATAGACGATACTCTATCATTGAAACCAAGCTTAGAAAGATCATCTATATTGTCAAAAATTGGTAAAAAAGCACCATCACAATTTTTATCCTCATAAAATACTGGATAAGAGATCATTTCTTGAGAAATATCTTCCATCATCCAAATCTTTACATATACTCTTGCCCTTAAATCTCCCTCTCCATCACTTCTAACATAATATCCCTGTGGTATATTCCATACTTTCATTCCTAATACTGAACTGTAACTAAAATCTTTAGGATTAAATTCAAACAGAAAATCTTTTCCAGAACCTGGCTTAATATCCATCTCCTCATCTTTATGCTGAGAACCACGGAATCCACTATCACTCTCATACATTCTTATTTGAATCCTTACAGGTTTCAAATCCCATAAAGGTTTTAATATTCCCCAAACTGTAAAAGGATGACTCTTATCTACATATTCAGCTTCAGTATAAGGATAATCAACGTCATTATTTACCACAAACATCACCCAGTAATCACTATCACCTCCTGGTTCTTCATTGTTTATATTATCCAAACCTTCTCCTGTATCAAGATCCATAGCTTCTGGTATTCTAACACGAAGCCATTTTACATCTCTCTCATAATCTATTGTACAATTTCCCAAAAAACTAAAAGCTTCTCTTATTATAGAGTCATCAAGAGGAGCTAAGTTTTGCACCTCTTCCCAATTAACCTTTACTATTTCTCCAAAATCACTTCTTTTTTTCATTCCTTCTTCCAATTTATCTATGCTATTTACCTTTATAAACCCACCTTTATAAGATGCCTCAAAGAGATCCTTAGCTATTAAAGTACAATTTGAAAACCATTCTATTCCCAAAAATGGATAATCTGGAATATTTTGAGATGTTAAACCTATTCCTGGAACATTAGGCATATTATCAAAAACAATATCAAAACTTCCCCATATTCTTGGAGCTTTCCATGCTCCCCCATAAGTACAGAGCCATCTAATAGTTCCCTCATCAAAATCCGTTAATGTATATAGATGTTTTTTATTACCTTCTTTAAAATCATAAATCAAAATCTCATTCCAAAACTTGCTGTTATTAAAATCTTCCGTCACCCATTTTTTTATAAGTCTTAACCATTCTAAGGAAGCTTTATAGGAAATTCTATATGCAGAATCAAATAATGGTCTTCCCGCATGATCTTTATTTAATACATCATGATTAGTTTTTCCCCAAAAAGTTGTTAACCTATTAACATTAAAATACATACCACCCCTTTTTTTAACATCCTCTATTGCCTTAATTAAATCATTTGGAGCTCTTTTCAAAATATCAAAATAAGTAGCATCCTTTATTTTAGAGTAACTACTCAAGTTTAGTTCAACCCAATTAGAATGAGCATAAAAATCCTGAACAATATGTAAAGAGATACCAATAATGAGAAGAGCTCCTAACTTATCATTTTTATTAACTTTTTCTTTCATAGCATTATATGTATTGAATATTAATTGTTTCCAATATCTTTCAATAACCTCCTCATTATAAAGATTATCAAAGTGTAAAAAATCTACCAATTTTTTAGAAACCCTACAAAAATCATCATCTATTACATACTCAACTGCCTTTTCCTGAAAAATATCTACATAAGAATTACCAACAAGAGCTAAAGAAAAAGCATCTTTATTAAAACCTACTTCCCTCATAACTTCCCTTATCAAATCATAATGATAACCCATAGAGAAACCAAAGGTAATTTCTAATAAAAATATACTTAAAGTAATAAAGAAAAAACTAAATCTAATTATCCTTCTCATGTCTAATTACCCCCTTTAAATTGAAGCCTCTTCAAAACTATCTTATTGAGGAATAATATTAAATGATTCTGAGTAACTATGGAGAGTAAAACTTACAGTAATAATTATCCCTCTCAGTTATAATAACACATTCTTATAGCTTCTTCAAACATATTTATTTACTTAACATTATGAATATATTTTGGGAAAAATAATAATAGCTTGACAAAAATATATAAAAAGCTCACGGATTTTTCATACTATTTCATTTATTGATTCATTAGTAATTAATATATTGACTTTTTTAATATATGAGTTACACTATAATTGAGGGAAAATATAAAAAGTATTAAAATTCATCAATAATACCTCTTATAAACTCTTTTCCCCCACGCTTCCCTTGTAGACTCCTAATTTAAAATATTAGAATAGGAGGTACAAAAATGAAAAAGTCGATTTTAATGATCTTTATTTTCCTAATTATCTTTTTAATTCTCGCCTTTGCAAGTACATGGAAAAATAGAAATTACCCTGGAGCAGCTTTTCCATATATTGGAGGACTCCTTTGTCATGATGGAGACTATGTAGAATTTACTGTAGATTCAGGATATAATGGGTTTTATTACATGACTCGCTACAATACCGAAGTAAATTTAGAACCTTACTTTTGGGATTCTTCCAAAAATAAGTGGGTAGGAATTGGAACAACTCTTGTGTTACCTTCCAATGTTTATCCTGTAGGAGAGCATTTTAATTATGCTCCTTGGAGATGGGTTGAACTGGGACAAGGTTATATTGGAAAGACTATACAACTTCGTCTTGTTGAAAATAGAACAGTAAACAATCATTATTGTCCATCAAACGATATAATTATCAAGTTTAAGTCTAAGGTACAGGTTCTAAATTGGAAAGGAGTAGATTCTGAGAGTTGGTGTGATTTAGATCAAGTTGCAAAATAATCTTTATCTCTCTAAAGCTAAAATATTAGAGAGCCCCCATATGGGGGCTCTTTATTTTGGATATATTTACTTAAAATAGTTAAAATAATATAATTTAATATCAGACTATGTATAAAGTAAAGTGGGACAAAGAAAATAATTTAGTATTATTATCAGATTCTACTGATGAAGAAATCACCCCTCCGAGGCCTGTTTTTTTTGAAGAACTTGATCTTTTAGGTTTTGATAAGTATTGGGAATATCCAAAATCAGAAGAGCCCCTTTTGTGGAACATTGGAAGAAGATATTACTATAAGGGAAAGTGTGTAGCTGAAGCAAAAGGAGGTAATATTTTTGAAGCCCCCAAAATTAAAATAACTGAGGAAGGGAAAAACCTTGTTTTAAAACCTATTGATATTGACTTATTAATACAGAAAAATATAGATGCCATAAAAACCATAGAAGGTGAAGCTATTGATTTCATAAATAATACATATAAAAACTATAAAGATAAGGTTGATGCCTTTATAGTTGCTTATAGTGGAGGAAAAGATTCACAAGTAGTTTTGGATCTTGTATCTCGTACATTACCCCCAGATGAATATTTTGTTATTTTTACAGATACTACTATGGAGATACCTTCCACATATGAAACTTATGAGGAAACAAAAAAGCTATACCAGAAATTATACCCTAAATTAAAATTTTATACTGCAAGAAATGAAAGACATTCTTACGATCTTTGGAAAGTATTTGGTCCACCAAGCAGATTAATAAGATGGTGTTGTTCCGTATACAAAACTTCTCCCCAAATAAGATTATTAAAATCATTGTTTCCTGATAAGACAAATCTAAAAATATTAGTTTTTGATGGTGTAAGAGCAGATGAGAGTACAAGAAGAAGTAATTACAATAGAATAGAAATAGAAAAAAAACATTATACTCAAATAAATTCTGGAGTAATAAGATATTGGAATCTTTTAGAAGTATTTTTATACATATATAGCAGAAAAATCTACTTCAATAAGGCTTACAGATATGGTTTATCAAGAGTAGGATGTAGTATATGTCCATTTGGATCGCCTTGGTCAGAGTATCTCATTAAAAAATTATATCCTGATATCACTATTAACTATTTAAATATAATAGCTAAATATGTAACTAATCTCGGTTTAACTAATGAAAATAGTATTCAAAAATATATAAAAGAGGGAAATTGGAAAAAAAGAGGTGGGGGAGGAGGAGTCAATGAAGAAAAAATTAGAGTTGATTTCATGGATTTAGAGGAATATTATCAAATATCTGTTAGAAATTATAATGAAAATCTATTTGAATGGTTAAAAGTTTTAGGTCCTTACAATATTTACAAAAATGATAAACAGTATAATATAGAAATATCTACAAACTTAAAAATCGTAAATATTAATGCTACCATAACAGATCATACTATTATTGCCAAAATACCCAAAAATATAGATACTATAACTTTAACAAATATAAAGAGGATATTTTATAAAACAGCATATTGTACTCACTGCGGTACTTGTGAGGCTGAGTGTACCTCCTCCGCAATTACCTTCAATAAAAAATTAATTATTGATAATAAAAAATGTCTTCATTGCTTCAATTGCTTAAATTTTGTAAACTATGGTTGTTTATTAGTAAAATCCATTTCTAATTTGGGGGTAAACATGAGAAATGAAGAAAATTTAAAGGGTTTTAACAGATATTTCACGTTTGGTATTCGATCAACATGGTTAGAAGATTTCATAAGTAAAGGAGATAATTGGTTAACTGATAATAAATTAGGAAATGTACAAATAGAAAGTATGCTTCAATGGTTAAAAGATGCAGAACTTATAGATATAAAAAGAAAAAAAACAAATGATTTCTATAATAAAATGAAGAAAATATTTGAAATAAATAAATTATTATTTTATCAGATTATTTGGATAAACCTTTTTTATAATTCGCCAGTAGTTAAGTGGTATCTACAAAATATAAAATGGAATACAACTATATCTGTTGATGAACTCATCAAAATTTTAGTTTCCAACAATGTAAATGAAAGAACAGCAAGAAACGGTATTTCATCTTTAGCAAATATGTTTGATAGCGTACCTTATTTTCAACAACTTAAGATAGGAATAATTAATAAGCAGAAAAGACAAAGGTATATTGAAAAAATTGGTACTGACAATATTCACCCAATAGCTATACTATATTCTATATATAGATACGCTATATCAAAAGATAGATATAGACTTACGGTTTCAGAATTCTATAGAGAAGATAATAAAGATGGAGGTCCTTATCTTATATTTGGAATATCAAGACCAGCATTGGAAAACATATTAAGAGGATTACAAGAATCCCTAAGAGAATTAATAAAAGTAGATATCGTGGCTGATTTAGATAATATACATCTCTCTGAAGATATAAAAGATTATGCTCAAATACCAGATTATGTAAAATGAATACATATGTAAAAATTAGTGGATTCAAATATAATTCATTTGGCTTAAGACAAGAGTGGTTATACTCTTTCTTAACAAATGGTGAAAATTTTTTAAAAGAAAATACTTTAGGGCCAAAACAAATAGAAGCATTTATTTATTTCCTAAAAGACTGTGAATTAATAGATAAAAATAAAAATCTTACTTATCTTTTTCACCTTCTAAAATCGATATATTTTAAAGATGGACCATATTCTCAGATTCTTTGGTGTATAATATGGATAAACTTGTGCTTTAATGCTCCTATATTTCTATGGTGGTCAACTTTCTTTCCTGGAATATATAACAGAAAAGAGATAACTAATATTATGTTATTAAATTATGGTAAAAATAATAAATCTCTAAAAAGTGGTTTTAATACTCTCAAAGAAACTCTCTCAAAATCTCCAATAGGTGAAATTTTAGGACAAGGTATACCAATTAAGAAGGGAAAAATTATCCAAGGATTTAATAAAATTGGACTTAAAAGTTTACATCCTATAGTGATACTGTATAATCTATACAAGTATGCAGAGAGAGAAAATTTATATGAAATAGACCTCTATTCCTTAGAAAATAAACTCTATTCACCTCAGAAAATATTTTCCATATCTACAAAAGATTTGCAAAAATCATTGTTAGATGAATCTCAATATTATAATTTATATAGATTATCCTTAGACAGGCCAGGCCTCATTATTCTTTATGATTTCTTGAAGGCTATTAATATATTAGAGAAATATGTAGGGGGAGAAAAACAATGAGATATGAAGAAATAATTGGCCTTCATGAATATTTTCAGCCAGTTTATGATATCATTCAAGAGCCAAAAAACTATTGGAAACAGTTTATTCCAACAAAATCTTTTTTAGAAATATTAGAGAAATTTCTTGATTCATTAGAAGCAACAAATTCTAAGGATAGAAAATCTATATGGATTCAAGGAACATATGGAACAGGAAAAAGCCATGCAACAGGTGTAATAAAACATCTTTTATGGGATGATCTTTCGGAAATAGATGATTATCTCAGAAATATTGAAAAAGTACAATTAAGAGAGAGACTTAAAAATTTTAGAAAAGAAAATAGAGTACTTCCTGTTACTCTAAAAGGTATTTCTGGTATATATTCTCCAAAAGAATTTAGCTTAATAATTGAAAGAGCGGTTAAAGAATCCTTAAAAAAGTACAACATTTCAGTGATAGCAGAAAGTGAATTTGATAAATATTTAAAATACATAGATGATCCAAAAATCAATTGGAAAGATGTTATAGAGGGAAATCCACATTTAAAAAGCCTTGTTGGCGATATAAATGGTCTTAAAAATAAATTACATCAGAATGATCCTGAAATAATAAAATTAATAGAAGAAGCATTAGGAGATTTAAAAATTGTCCACCCTAATATAGAGGATTGGCTTAGTGAAACACTGAAAAATTTAAGTGATCAAGGTATAAAATATATAACCATATATTGGGATGAATTTACTCCTCTTTTAGAACTTTCTCAAAGCCCTGCACTGCTTAATATTCTTCAAAATATAGCAGAAAAAAGTTTCAATGAAAATATATTTCTTTTTATAATATCTCACAGACACCCTCAACAAACTCAAATCACAAGAGAAGATCAAGAAAAAGTATTAGGAAGATTTTTAAGCATAAATTACTTTATGGAAAATATTACCACGTTCCATATAGTTTCGAAAACTATAGACAAAAAGAGAGAGGAAGATTGGAAAAAATTAAGAGATAATATTTATAACACGTATCCTGGATTAAATAGGGTATTAAATAAGCTCGTACCAGACAATACAGAGACCGCAAAAGTATTAAAAGATTTATTTCCTATCCATCCATACACAGCTCAACTTGCGGTAGGAATTTCAAGATATATAGGATCCACAGAAAGAAGCATTTTTAGCTTCTTATATGACGAAGAAAAAGGTTTTATAAATTTCATAAAGAATTACCCCGATAAAAATAATGAATACTTCTTAACAACAGATAAACTGTGGGATTACTTCATAAATGATTTGGAAAGAAGACAAGATGATAAAATAGGAAATATTTTATCAAAATATTATTCTTATCATGATTCTTTAAAAAATAAAGGTGAAGAATATCTGACTATCTTTAAAGGCATACTAACTCTAAATCTTCTTCAATCAATCATTACTTCAACTGACGAATCACCTTTATTCCTACCCAAACGAGAAAACATAGAAGACATGTTTTTAGGAACTCACTATAGAGATCACATTGATCAAGTTTTAGATTATATCGACAAAAATATAATTCCTAAAACCCCAGATGGATTATATCTAATATCCCAAACTCCCCTCCCAGTAGAAGAAGTAAGTAGAGAAAGAGAATCTGCAAAAAGAGAATTTGAGGACATAACAAAATTAATAAATGATGATACCAAAAACTCTCTGTTAGATACCATTAAAAATAACCTTTTAAGAGAACCTAATCTAAATATATACTGGGCAGGACTTTCTGAAAATGAGATTTTAAGAAAAATAGACAGAGATTATAGAAATTCATATGAAATAAATATTGCTCTTTTCCTCCCAAAAATCAATGAGGAAATATCAATAATCAAAAAAAATATAAGGAAGATAATAAATGGAAATCCAAAAGCTCGAAATATAGTATTTGTAGTATCAAATAGGGAATTTGGAGAGCAAGACTATGAGAAATTATTAGAGTATATCGCAAGGAAAAAAGTAGCTTATAAACACTCTTTTAATGAAGAAGCCCAAAACAACGAAAAATATATAGATAAATTGATCAATATATGGATTGAAAATGTTGAGAAAAATTTTGTTGACATATTATTTAGGGACAAAGAGGAAAAGATAACTTTCTCATCAATAGCAGATAAAATCAATAAGAATTATTCAAAAGAAATATTTAGCTCAGGATTAGAAAATATCGAAGGTTTAACTAAAAATAGAAATCTTTGGACATTTAAAAATTCAACAAAATTCGCTAAAACATTTCTTACAGTTGAGAATAGAAAGCAATTAGAAGATGAATTAAAAACCGCTTTAGAGAAGCCAATATTAGAAATATTAAAATCTAAAAGTGGTGAATATATTGTTAACAGCAATTTTGAATTTTACAACAACATAGATCCAGATCACCCAACCTTTAAGATTTTCAGAGAAGTAGAAAACAGAATAAAAGAACATGCTGGTAAAACCTTCAATTTAGGAGAATTATTAAAATTTTTAAAAGAACCTCCATATGGTATTTATCCTAATATGATACATTATGCCTTATTAGGATTCGTTTTAAGACCATATACAAATAAATTATATGAGACAGGAACAGGCAAAAAAATAAACCCAACAGTTATGGAAGACAAAATCAAAGATATTTTTGAGTATTTTACTAAGGGGAAGGAAAAAGAAAAGTTAGAAGTAAGACTAGGAACTCAAAATGAGTTAGAACTTACTGAAATTTTAAAAGATATCTTTGGATTAAAGGAGGCTGAAAATCTAAATAAAGCAAAGTGGGAAATAAGAAATTGGATTAAAGAAGTAAATCTACCTATTTGGAGTTTAAAATATTTACCACAACAAAACGAAGGTGTAATAGATGCTATTAAAACAATTGAATACTTAAGTAAAAGTCTTGATAAAGAATTAAACGAAGAGCACGTTAAAACATTTCTTCAATTATTTAAGAAGGTAAAAACTGATTTAAAACTAATTTTGAAGAAAGAAAAAGTTAAAGAAGGATTTAAGAATTGGTTATTAACTCAGCAAAAAGAGGTAAAAATTAATGAAGAAGAAATAGAGGAAGTAATAGATTACCTATATAAGCACATGCAAGAAGAAGTTGCGTTATGGGATGAAAAAAATGTACTTTTAAAATTGAAGGACTGGGCAAAAGAGAAAGATAAAGAGAGATATAAAATTAAATTTATAAATAATTTATGTAATATATTTAATCTGCAGAAAAGAGATAATATTAAAGAATTAAGAGAAGATATCAAGAATTATATAAATAACAATTTAAGGTATCCCTTGTGGAGCATAAAGTATGTTTTAAAACTTGAAGAAATAAACCACATAATCAATTTCTTGGAAGAGTTTATAAGAAGTAATAAAGATCCATCTCAAGAAGATATAATAAACTTCTCTAATTTACTTCCCACATGTGAAAAAATCTTGTATTTAAATCTTAATCCAGAAACAGCGGAAAAGGGCATCCAAGAATTGCTAAAAACAAATAGTAAAAAATTATTAGATAATAATGAAATTAACGACTTTTTAGATTTTACAAGAGAAAATCTAAAAAAGGATATTTACTTATGGGAAGAAAAAGATTTAAAAAATTCTCTTACCTTGTATGAATTTCTAAAACTAATAGCAGAGCTCTTTAATATAGATAAAAATTACATAAAGACACCAGATGATCTAAAAATAAAAATCAAAAATCAAGTTACAAATATGATATATCCTTTCTGGGCTATTGGATTAATAGACGATAATGAAGTTAAGAAAACAACCGAGGAACTATCATACTATATAACATCAGATAAAAACTATTCACTAACTGACATAGAAAGTTTATACCAGATGCTTGAAAACAATAAAGAAAAAATTAAATCCATTTGGGAATCCACTCAGATAGAAAAATTATATAAAGAATGGTTGAGAGAAATTTTAAAAACCACAGAAGATGTATCCAAAATAGTAAGTGAGATTAAAGCCAAAACACGTAATGAAGATTACTACTGGAAAAAGACTGTCGTAGAAAATCTAATTCTGAAAGAAAAAGAAAATCTCATAAAAATATTGAACAAAGAGAAAAAGGAAAAAATAGCACAAAAGATAAAAAATACCAATAGAGACTTAAGAGAAATATTAGTAAAACTCATAGATAAATATCCCCAAATAATTTCTGATTTGGAGGAACTTCTTTAAATGGATAATATAAATGACTTGTTAAGAACAATTGAGAAAGATAGGAAAACATCAAGTATAACTTATAATAGATTTCCTGTAAGGTTTATATTATTAAATAATTACCGGGATCTGATAAATCTTATAAATGAACTACAATCCATTTTAGATATAGAGTTCTCACATTTAACAGATTTTGATATATTTAAAAATTGTAACGATGCATGGATCACCATATATGACATAATAAGTTTAATAAATAATCTTAATCCCCAAAAAGATTATCTTCTCTTATCAATATCAGAATATTGCAGGTTTCTCTCTGATGATAGCTTTTACTCTCTTTTAAGTAGTATTATGAGCATAGAAAACACTCAAAATAATTTTGAAAGAAGAATATATATACCATTAATAGGAATAAAAAATAAATTTGAAAAGATCTTTTTTGATAAATATCCAAGAAGAAGAGAGATAATACCTTTTTGGATATTAGAAGGAAAAAGAGAAAAATACAATTTATATTTCATTAACTTTTTAGATAAAATAGAAACTCATGACACACTTGTTATCGAAAATTCAAAAGACTTTCTAAATATATGGGAAAAGAATTTAAATAACTATCTTAATATTGTATGTATTTCTAAAACATTAAATTCACACTCCAGCCATGTGATAAGTGATGATATATTTGATGTTTACAAAATTAAAAATTATAAAGAATACTTAAACCATCTATTTTACATTAATATCCCCATAGAATACAAAGAAGAAGAGAAAGACAATTGGGAAATATTATGTAAAACACTACAAAATAAAAAATTCACAAACTTTTATGAATTAACAGAAGATCTTCTAAATGTTAAAAAGATCAATATAACAGACCTATTAAAGCTTTGGCTTAAAAATGATAAGTTCCATTTATGGCTTCTAAAGAATTATATAATAAACAAGGAAGATTACAAAGAAACTTATGCATCAAGAGTTCTTAAATCCATAGAAAGCTACGAAATAAAAGAAATTTTAACAAAATATTACACCCTCATCTTTGAAGATTCAAAACCTAAAAATGATATTTTAGAAGAAAGAAGTAATACCCTCAAAAATCTATTAAAAGAAGATATAAATAATATAGAGCCTATAATCTTAGAAATTGATAAAATTCTCAAAGAAAAAAGTAATATTTTACCTCCAGACAAGTTTAAAATCTATTTAACTGGAACCACATATTTCGAAAAATCATGGATTATGCAAAATTACGATAAAGTAGAAAACTTAAAAGAACTATATCCTGAACTTTACTTTTACTTAGAAAAAGATGTTAAAATTGTGAATTTAAAACCAGACCAAAATTGGATTTTAGATTACTTTAAAGAATACCATATCTCGCGATTAAAAAATCAGCCTACAGAAAGACTATTAGAAATTCTTAATAAAAAAAATAGAAATGAAGATACTTTTTACGAATGGTATCATTCCTTTCCTAAAGTTAATAATTACAAAATAAAAGATGAATATGAAAAATTATGGATTGATGCTTTATCCTTAGAATTTCTACCTCTAATAGCAGGAATATTAGAAGAAAAAGGATACAAAATAGAAGCTCATATAGTAGTATCTAATCTCCCTACAATAACAGAGATAAATAAATTTGAAGGAATTGAAAGAATAGATACTCTAGATAAATTTATCCACGAAAAAAAAGATCCAAATATATATCCAGGACTGATTAAAGAGATGGAAATAATAAAGAATATAATAAAAAACAAACTTCTAACTGGAAGTGATAATTTTGTTATATTATCAGATCATGGATTTACTGCCTTTTCCAATAAAGTTTTACAAAATCAGAAACTTCCAGAACTTAAGGTAAAAGAAAATGAGCCAAGATATGCTGTATTAGAGAAAGATATAGCTCTTAAAGCCAAAGAAGATATAATAGTTCATGACCATGATGATAAAAAATATGTTATAGCATTAAAATACACCTCTTTTTCCTATCCTCAATCTCCTGAAACACATGGAGGTGCAACTCCAGAAGAAGTGTTAGTACCTATTATTTATGTGACAAAATCAAAAGTAAAAGAAAAAATACCATCTTATAAAATTGATATACCAGATAAAGAAGTTAGTATTAGAAATCCTCTCCTAATTTTCTACATCACTCCGTTTATAGAAGATGTCGTAGTTAAATACAAAGGTGAAAAGTTTGAACCCATATATTCAGAAGAAAAAAAGTGTTATACAATTAATTTAAGTAAACTCAAACCTGGTACCTATGAATTAACTTTTCATATAAGAGGTTATGAGGAAAAACATAAAATTATAATAAAAGGAGGCATACAAGAAAAAGAGTTATTATGAACAAACTCAGTAATTTAGATGAAAAAATTAAAAAAGTTTTTCCTGATGTATCCCTCTTAAAAATTAAAGAGAATTATAGCGTTTTTAATGGTAAAAATCTTCCATCTTTTATTAAAGATTGGCTTATTAGAAAGTTTTCTGATGATGAAGGAAAGGTATATAAAGAAGAAATAATAGACTTCATTGATAAACATATTCCCCAAAAAGAATCAGCCAAAAAACTTAAAGGTACCCTCATGTATAATAAAGAATCTATAGATATATTAACAAGAGTATCAATAGAACCTGACATTAAAAAAGGAATTTTCAAATTCTCCATTCCTGACCTTGAAATAAAAGATTACGAAGGAAAAGTTATGGAACATGTCATTGAAAAACATCCAGAATTGAAAGGTGGAGAAATTTGGGGAGTTTTTACTCTTAGATATATAGCAGATACGAAAGAAAACTTTATCGCCATAATAGGATATAAGCCTTTTAAACCTTATGACATAGACTTAGAATACTTTAAGGAAGGAAGAAAAGAATTTGCCCTTGAAGAATGGGTAGATTTATTAATAAGATCTATGGAATATAATCCTATTGGATTTGCTAGTTTTGAACAAAAGTTACAATTTATATCAAGACTCCTTGTCTTTGTAGAGCCAAGATTAAATATGATCGAACTTGCCCCAAAAGGAACAGGAAAATCATATATCTTTAATAATCTTAGTAAGTATGGATGGTGTGTAAGTGGAGGAAAGGTAACAAGAGCAAAAATGTTTTACGATATGGGAAAAAATATCCCTGGTTTCATAACAAGATATGATTTTGTAGCTTTTGATGAAGTACAAACCATAGAATTTTCAAACGATGAAGAAATGAGAGCTGCATTAAAAAGTTACTTAGAATTGGGCAAATTTACTGTTGGAAACTACCATGGAGAATCAACAGCTGGATTTATACTCCTTGGTAATATTCAACTAGATAGCAATTTAAATCCTATAAATCCCATTTATTTTAAAGATTTACCAGAATCTTTTCATGAATCAGCCTTATTTGATAGGTTTCACGGTTTTATAGAGGGCTGGAGACTTCCAAGAATTAGAGAGGACTTAAAAATAAGTGGATATGCACTAAATGTTGAGTATTTCACTGAAATATTGCATAGTCTAAGAGACCGCTCAGAATACTCTTCTATTGTAGACGATATGTTAGAAATACCTCCTAAAGCTGATACAAGAGATACTACCGCCATAAAGAAATTAGCCACAGGTTATCTGAAATTATTATTTCCTCATGTGAAAGACCCAAGTGACATTGATAAAGATGACTTTGAAATTTTTTGCTTAAAACCTGCTCTTGAAAAAAGAGGCATAATAAGAAAACAACTACACTTGATGGATCCTGAATATAAAGAAGAACTACCTGATATAAAGGTGAAGAATTAAAATGATGGATTCAGATTATTGGGAACTCGAAAACCTGTTAAGTGAAATAGATGAATTTCTAAACAAATATGAAGAAAATAAAGAAGAAATTCAAGAAATTATATTGTCTTTCATAGAAAGAATAGAAAAAACAAATAAAGAGCTTATGAATATTTCAAAAAAATTAGAATATATTACTTTAAAGCTAAAAAATCTTGTTAATAACTCCCAATCACCTTCTAAATATGAAGAAAAAGGTAATAGAATTAAAGGTGAAATAACTCCTAAAGCTTTTTTTAGACTCCATATACTTCTCACATTATATGAATTAGGAGGTAAAGCCCCCGCCTTAGAGGTCCTAAAAAATTAGAAGAAAAATTAAAGGATATATTAACCCAAAAGGATAAAGAACTATTACCTTCAGGAACTGTAAGATGGATTAAAAATGTAGATTGGTGTAGACTGACATTAGTACATGAAGGCTTGATGAAAAGAGATTCTCCTCGTGGTATATGGGAACTTTCTGAGAAAGGGTACGAATATATAAAAAAATATTTAGAAGAAACCAATGGACGAGAATGATTTATACTTAGAAAGTCTATTAGAGGAAATTAATAACTTTTTAAAAAGCAAAGAGCAAGAAGAAGCACAAACAAAACCCCAACAAGTATTTCCTAAGAAAAGGAAATTTAAACTTAAAGAACACAAAGATGATTTTGAGGAGATCCATTTTAAAGAGCCCTCAAAATATGAATTACTCTCTCCTATTCAAGAAAAAGAATTATTTAAAAGAGTTGAACAAGGAGATAAAGAAGCAAAGGATAAATTAATACTGTCCAATCTCAAATTAGTATATTTTATTGCAAAAAGATATAAAGGAAGGGGCTTAGAGTTATCAGACTTAATACAAGAAGGATGCATAGGTCTCATAAACGCTGTTGAAAAATTTGATTGGAGAAAAGGTTATAAATTCTCTACCTACGCAACGTGGTGGATAAAACAAGCAATTACAAGGGCTATTGCAGAAAAGGGTGGAACAATTCATGTTCCTATCCATCTTCAAGAAAAAATAAACTATACTAAAAGATGCAAAAAAATACTTATGGAAAAATTAAATAGAGAGCCAACTATTGACGAATTATCAATATACTCAGGTTATAGTAGAGATTTATTAAAATCTATTCTGGATTGTAATTTTACAACTATACAATATGACATTCCAATAGAGGATCTTTCATGGGAAGAATTTGAGAGTATATCTCCCTTAATAGACCAAAACGAAGATTTTACATTAACTATAGGTGACATTTTACCTAATAATGACCAAAATTATGACCTCTTCTCTCAAATGGAAATAACATTTATAAAAAAGATCATAGATGAATTATTAAATACTCTATCAAAAAGAGGAAGAGAAATTATATGCCTAAGATTTGGCTTTAAAGATGGAACTCCCAAAACCCTCGAAGAAATAGGTAAAATATTTGGAATAACAAGGGAAAGGGTAAGACAGATAGAGGAAAAAGCTATAAGGAAAATGAGACATCTTTTAATAAGAAGAAAATATCTAATATAGGGTAGCAAGTAATTTAAACTTGCTACCCTATAATCTTTTTTACCAAATTATCTTTACAAAGGCTGTTTTCCCTTCTTGAGCTACATAATCCCTTAAAACATTAGAAAATCTTATCATCATTTTATCTCTGTTTTTCATTGTTAACTTCTTCAAAAATGGATACGGCTTTAAATTTACATATACTCCTTGCAATTCTATACTCACGTCTCTCTTCAGATCATTTACGAGTATTACCTCAATAGACAAATCATTTAATTCAATTGATTGATAAAAGTTATTAAAAATATTACTGTTTAGCTCTTCAAAAAGAGAGTTGTTGAAGTTAATATATAGATTATCATCCTTAAAAGAAAATGATATTACTCTATCCTCTACTTCCTCACCTTTTGTAAGGGGAATTTCAATATCTGCTACATAAAAGCTTTGAAGATTATCTTCTTCATACCTTACATTTTCTACATTATCAAAATACTCTTCTAATACACTGGTAATTTCATCTTTATTCTCCCTGAAAGTATTCTTAGAGACAATTTCAAGTCTCAACACTGAATTAACCCAAATCATATCAGTTTTACTATCATTAACAAAATCATATAGGTCACTAAGATAAATATCTGAAGAGATGTCCAACTTACAGCCTGATAATGTGATAACAAGCAATATAGTCAAAAAAACCATTATTAGCTTTTTCAATAAACCCACCCCCTAATTAATTTTTTTATTATACTCCTACATCACTTCTATACTAAATATAAAACTATATGTAATTGTTTTTGCTGAATCCTTTATATATACAGGAATCTTTATTCCTACATTATAAATTCCCCTCTCAAATTCAGAATATATTTCTCCTTCTATAGAATAATAATAACTACCCCAATAGCTATCATATTCATACTCCAAAATGTCATAAGGAATCATGTATGCTTTAACTTTCCCATAAGGAAGAATATTACTTACATAAAAAGGATTGTAACATGTATAGTAATAAACATCATCTGGGCTAAAACACGCTAAGTAAGTAGATTTTCCTGAAGAATGAGTAAAGGTTGCGTTACGCCAATTAATTTGCAATTCACTATTTCCCTTATTTTCTAATTCATAATATATCTTGTTTTCGTAAAATACAAAGCTTATTTTTATCAAATCATCCTCAAAATAAAGATTTTCAGACTCCACCGGATAAAGCATCTTTACTTTTGCATGGGGCAACAAACTACATCCTGACAAAATCCCTAAAGACAAGCCTCCTAAAACTGATAGTAATAAAATTACTTTTAAAAACTTTTTCATCTTGATTTGCCCCCCTTTTCATAAAAATTTTAATCCTCTCCATTAACAATTAAATCTATATTTTTATGTAATCTTGTAAATTATTTTTCCAATGTTACTACTATCCTAAATACAAAAGAATATGACTTTATTAAATTATTTTTATCCCCGTAATAAATTGGAATTTTCAAACTTACGCATTTTTCTCCGAGATCAAATTTAGAGTAAATATCTCCATCAAGAGTATAATAAATGGAATAATCATAGGTACTTCTATTTCTTTTCAACATATCAGAAGGTACAAGATATACTCTCATCTTATAAAAAGGAAGAATAGTACTTTCTGTAAAATATTTAGGCTCAGAACCTAAATAACTCCCGAAAGAAGGAAAATCTTTTTCGTTAAAACATATTATAGATACTGATTTTCCAGATGGATATGTAAATAAAGTTTTGTTCCAATAAATTTTCAATTCATATATACTTTTGTTCTCTAATATGCAATATATCCCTTTGTTAACAAACCCAAAAGAAATTTTTATTAGATCATCCTCAAAATACAAAAATTTCGACTCTATTGGATAGACCATACTTATATTAACTTTATATGTTGGAGCATCACATCCTATCAAGAACAATAAAATAAACAATAGAAAAATTGTTAATATCTTTTTCATTTTACATCACCTCCTGTAATTAATAATAATAAGATAAAGGGTCAAAACCTGACCTTATAGAAAAATGTAAAAAAGATAAAAAAGAATTTAATTATGGAAAATGAAAGATTAATTTCTGTTTTTTAAAAGTCAAATTTTTATTTTTTATGTTAAAATGAACTTAATAAATTTTGGGTTTTACAAAGCATCTATGGATATAAAAGGTAAAATAATTATCGGAGATTCAAGAAGAATGAAAGAAGTAGATGATGAGAGTGTGGATCTTATTGTCACCTCTCCGCCTTATTGGCATATAAAAGATTACGGTAAGCCTAATCAAATAGGTTATGGTCAAACCCTACACGAATACTTAAAAGATCTTTATTATGTATGGAATGAATGTTATAGGGTATTAAGAAAAGGAAGCAGATTATGCATTAATATAGGCGATCAATTTGCAAGATCCATAATTTATGGGAAATATAAAGTTATACCTTTACATGCGGAAATTATAACTCAGTGTGAAAATTTAGGTTTTGATTATATGGGAGCCATTATATGGCAAAAGAAAACAACAATGAATACTACTTGTGGTGCAAATATAATGGGGTCTTTCCCTTATCCGCCAAATGGTATTGTAGAGATCGATTATGAATTTATCCTTATTTTTAAAAAACCAGGGAAAACTAAAAAAGTTTCAAAAGAAATTAAAGAATTATCCTCCTTATCAAAAGAAGAATGGAAAGAATACTTCTCAGGACATTGGAATTTTGGGGGAGCAAAACAAATAGAACATGAAGCCATGTTTCCTGATGAATTGCCAAGAAGACTCATTAGAATGTTTTCTTTTGTGGGAGATACCATATTAGACCCATTTCTTGGAAGCGGTACTACAGTAAAAGTTGCCTTAGAATTGGGAAGAAATGCAATAGGATATGAGATAAATAAACATTTTCTTGAAATTATTAAGAAAAAAATTGGAATAAACAAAAATTTATTAATAAAACCATTTGATGTAGAAATTATTGAGAGAGAAGAAGATATTATACTGCCAGAAATCAACTATGTACCATCAATACAAGATAGCAAACCTCAAGTTGATCCTAAAAAATTCAAATTTGATAGAGATAGATTATATAAAGTTGTTGATATTATAGATGAAGAAACTTTACAGGTGGATACAGGTCTTTTTGTTAAATTTTTGGGTGTAAAAATTATAAGAAAAGAAGAAACCTCAAAATATTTAGAAAACTACCTCTTAGGAAAGAATATCATTCTAAAGTTTGATCCTAATTTTATAGAAGAAGATTATATAAAGGCATATGTATATTTACAAAATAAAATTTTTATAAATGCCTATCTTATAAAATCAGGTTTAGGTGTCCCAGATCTTACAATTCAACACAAGTACAAAGAAAAATTTATAAACCTTTGGAGAGAACCTGTATATAAAGATATCTGAGGTAATGAGAGCAGAAATTGAAGAAATTGCTAAAAATTTAGATTTCTACATAGAAATTGCAGGTAAATATATAGGAATACAAATAAAACCAATAACTTATGAACAAACCCCAGAAATTTATAAATGGAAAGAATGGTTAAGCAGAACTCATGAAAAATTTGAGAAAGAAATTGGTGGTAAGGTTTTTATAATATTCTCTATAAAAAAAGATGGTGGAAAAGAAATCTATAATAAAGAAATAATAGAAGAAATTAAAAGTGAGATTGAGAGGTTAAGAAAACAAGAATGATTTATTTTAAGGTATTTAATCTGACCATATATGCTATTAATATAATGTTTCAAATATATAACAGAAAAGATCGAAAATCTTTACTTGGTGAATAAATATTAAAATAGTAGTATAATTGAAAATAGATAAACTGGGATTATATAAAATTTTTAGATTTTGTTTTTAACACTTAAATCTTGAAAAATTTATATAATCTCAAAAAATTAAGGAGGTAACATGTTAAAGCATATATTTTTAATCTTATTTCTAATTTCCCTATTTCTCTTTTATGGTTATAGTTTCCAAAATATACAAGAAAGTGGAAAAATATATTATGTATCTCCAAAAGGGGATAATTCAAATCCAGGGACAAAAGAACAACCTTGGGCAACTCCAGGATATGCCTCTCGAAAGCTAGAAGCAGGTGATACTCTAATTATCTTAGGTGGAAAATATATTCTATCTCAATACGATGATGACATAATAATACCCCAAAATTCTGGAACTTCTGAAAAATGGATAACCATAAAAGGAGAAGAAGGTAATAGGCCCATACTCGCAGGTAGAAATAACCTCCTTACAGCAATTGATATATCTGGAAAAAGTTATATTAAAACTGAAAATTTAGAAATAACAAGTGATAACGGAGAGCCTTTTAGAGATGGTATTGAAGCCCTCAATGGACCAATTAGTAATATCATAATAAAAAATGTCTATATACATCATATAGATGAATTTGGAATAAATATCTCAGATGTTAATGGAATTCAGATTTTAGACTCTCAGATAAGCTATTGTGGATTTGGATGTATTGGAGGACCAGAGGGGCAACAAGGCGGTTGGCAAAATGTTCTAATAAAAAATTGCATTCTTTCTTATAGTGGCCATTATTATCAAGGTGGGAAAGGGCCAGGTCCTTATGATAGACCAGACGGATTTGGTATTGAAACCTCTAATGGACCTATTGAAATAGTAAATACTTTAGTTGAGCATAATAGAGGGGATGGTCTTGATTCAAAGGCTGAAAATACTTATATACATCACTGTATTGTAGCTAATAATTCATGTGATGGTATAAAATTGTGGGGTGATAATAGTAAAATAGAAAATACTCTCATATATGGAAGAGGAGATGGAAAAAGAGAAACTACCCCATGGTCAGCTATTGTAATTAGTACAGAAAAAAGTAATTCTTCCTTCTTCATAATTAATGTTACTGTTGATGACGAAATTGGTAATAACTATCTTATGTATGTTCAATATGACTACCCTGACATACCAATTGATCTAACAATGAAAAACAATATATTTAGTGCAAGGGGTCCAAATTCCCCAATTTTCTTTGGAAATTCTGTTAAATTTAAAATAGAAAACAATCTATTTTATATGCCAAAACATCCTGAAAGAGTTCTTGAGCATTTAGATAAAACATATGGGGCAAAAGAGATTAATAATATAGGAAAAGGCAATTTATACGGTGATCCATTATTTATTAAAACTGCATTTGGAAATTTAGGTGACTATCATCTAAAAGATGGAAGTCCTGCAATTGATAATGGCACATTAGATGGTGCTCCTACTAATGATTTAGATAATAAACCTCGTCCTATTGGTAAGGGAATTGATATGGGTGCCTATGAAAAATGATTAATAATTTTTTGAATTTTTTTACTTTTTCTTGTTTTTGAAATTTTTTTATTATAAAATAATATATATTTAAATTTTAGGAGGAAAAATGTCCAAAAAATATTTTGTATTTCCATTATTAATAATTCTTTTGTTGAGTATTTCTTTTAGCCAAATTAATCTTTCATATGCAAAATTAGAAGGAAACATATATCATAAAGATGATGGAAAACCAATTGAAGGAGCAATAATAAGAATATTAGGAACAGATTGCATAGGTATTAGCGATGAGGATGGTAGATATGTAATAAAAAATATTCCGATAGTTGGAGAACAAGAAACTTTTACAATAGATGTTTATGAACCAAATTTGAAATCTATAGTCCTGAGAAGACCAGTAATTCTTAAAGCTGGGACAAATCAAATAGATTTTAGTATTTCTTTATCAGAGTTATTTAAAAAATACTTTGGAAATTTTGATCAAGAATTCCCCTTTTCTATAAAGCTAACTAATGATTCATGTTATTTAATATCTGGAAAACTAACTCCCATAAATACAAATAAAAGCTATTTATATTTGTTGAAGGTAGATAAGTATGGTAGAAAAGTTTGGGGAAGAACATATTCTATTGGTGAAGATATGCTTAATGCATATGTAGATATAAATGACAATGAGTATATAGTAACTGCAACAGCAATAAATAAAGATAAAGGCCATGATATATATCTTTTAAAATTAGATAGTAATGGGAAAATTATATGGGAAAAGAATTATGGAAGATCTGATTGGGATGAAATAATAAAGAACTTTATTATAACCAATGAGAGAGAAATTGTAGCTGTAGGACTTGTAAGGGTAAGAAACAATGAATCAATAAAGAGTGATAATTATATAATTAAATTTAATAAAAATGGTGAAAAATTATGGGATAAAGTATATGGAGATAAAGGTGAGGATTATTTTGAAAAAGTCATTCAAGCATCAAATGGAGATTACATAATTGTTGGGTCAACAACACCAACAGATAAACCCTCTTATGCCACCTATTATAGAATAGACAAAAACAGCAATTTAATATGGAACAAAGAAATTAAAAGTGAGGGACCTGTTTATGGAAAGGCTATAATTGCAGGTCCACAAGGTTATGTAATAGTTGGCAATGAGTATAAAAATTTGCAACAAGGAATTTTCTTAATATACATCAATGATAAAGGAGATATATTAATTAGGAAAAATTATTCAAAAAAGGGAAGAGATACTTATGTTACTTCTATAGCAAAAAATTCTAAAAACTATATATTGGCAGGATATGTAAATGAAAATAAAATTAATAATTCCTATATCCTTAAGTTAGATTTAAATTGGAATTTTATGGGAGAAATTATTGAAAGAAAGGATTTTAACAATCATATCACTGATGTTATAAGTGAGAAAGATATTTACTTTATATTTTTAGGATATTTAATACAAGACCAAAATATGGACATTTATCTATATAAGATTTCTTTATAATTATAAAATACTTTTAAGCCAAGATTTAAAATTATACAAGTCTCTTTTTATAAGATCCCAGTTCCTGAGGAGATTATCTTTTAAAAGATTAATCTTCTCAGGGACAATCTCGTAAGTATATGCATGTCTAAATATATGTCTAAAAACTCTAAGCTCATCAAGAACAGCATAGCTTTCTTTTGATAAAATTTTAGGTCTAAATCCATAAATCTCAACAGTCATTCTCTTTAGAAGTTCTTTATGATAATATTCAAAGTTTTCTATTTCATTTTCAAAGGTTTTGGCTATCTCTCTAAACAAATCCTCCAAGACATTATAAAGGTTATGTAGATTGTATGCCAAGTAAATAGTCTTTTCTTTTGTTTCTAGTTATGTTTCCTTTATTTCTTTAAAAATCTTATCTATCTCTTCTTCTTGGGAGATAAAATATCCTAAAAGTAAACTAATTTTCTCCTTTTTCATTTTATTCTCAATCCATGCTTATAAATTTCTTCTTTAAATTTACAATATTCAAGTTCCACAAGATCAATTTTTCTTCCTATAATATCCTCTAAATCGGAAAAAATCCTAAAATAATTCTCCTTTAATCCTCCAACAGCTATATCCACATCAGATGAATCGTAAAAATAATCTTCCATAAGTATGGAGCCAAATAGATAAACTTTTTCTACTTCTTTATCTCCGAAATAATCTCTGAGTTTTGGAATAATCTCCTTTAATAGCTTTTTCCTCTTTAGCTCTCTTTCTTCTTTTTCTCTTAGAATTTTTTTTCTTCCCAAATAGATATATCAAACATGATTTAGTATAACATAAATTTAACTGCTCTATGGATTATATATATTAAAATTGAATTTGGGGGGGAGATAAATTTATCTCCCCCATTTTAAATCTACTAACTATTAAAATTCGAGAGCCACATCATAAATCTCTAATTCATCATAGGTTCCCATTAAAGAACGCGCTCCATAGGGCCAATAATCATAAAATGGATTATGTCCTATAAAGAATAGCTGCTCATTATTTAGTGGTGTATTATAGGCTGCTTCTGCAATGAGCTGATCATCAAGATAGAGCTTTATTTTTTTGTCACTTGCACTCCATGTAAAGGCAATTTTATAAAATTTATCTGGAGAAAGAGTATAAATAGGATCTGTGTGTGCATACGACCAAGAAGAACCACTCCATGTTCCTGACCAAAAACTATTATGATTTTCCCCGTCACACCAAGCAGCAATAAAAAATGCACCAGGAAATGCATCTAACCAACCTACAGTATCAATCAAAAAACCACCCTTGTGACTACTTAAATTTTGATAAGACTCATACATATTGCTGTCTGGTTTAAAGTAAAACATTATAGTTCCTTCTGTTGGGTTAATATAGGAAGTACTGTAACAGATATAACTATTTAGAGCATCAAGATGTACTCCATCACCAACCACCCCTTGTGTAAAGGTAATACCCCTTACTGATGATATAGTCTCTTGATAGTAAGGACTTTTATATTGATCTTCATTATTTGTTTTATTATTTTCAAAACTATCCTTAAAGACAGGAATTACTGTCCCTTCACTTACTGTTGTAAATCTCCATATAGGTCCAGATGTTACCCCTCCTTTTCCATCCTTTGCCACTATCTTCCAGTAGTAAGTAGTGTTATAATTGAGATCTGATAAACTATAGCTTGTGGAATCATGATTACTTTTTATAAGGGGAGGATTATCATTTTCTCCAAAGTATATGTCATATTTTAAACTATCTCCATCTGGATCACTACACGTCCAAGAAAGAGTAACTGTAATTGGAACATTAGTTGCATTATTTTGTGGATTTGGATTTGATGGAGCAAGAGGTGGCTGATTTGAAACTGCAGGTTTAGTCACACAACCACCTGCTATAAAAAGGAGTATAAAAATAATCCCAAAAAGCTTTAATATAGAGGTTTTCATTAGGATCTCCTCCCTTTCAAATAAATTAGAGATTAAAAAGTTATAGTTTTAAGAGGACCTAACTATAATTTTTTAATCTCTAATTATATTTTATCTTTAATACATTAATTAGCAAAGTGATATAGATCACACTTTTTTGAAATAATTTTTAAAGTTAAATATTAAAAATTATAAAATTAATATTGACAAAATCTAAAATTTATTTTTAAAATTATTAATAATAAAGGCCCAAATTGGAGGAAATTTTTATAAAAAGAAAACAATTTAAAAATAAAACTTTACATATAGTGAAGAAAAATATAACACTTCTTATTATTACTTTAGTTCTTTCTATTATTGTTTCCTTCACAAACATATATCTCATTAGCCTTGAAAAGAATATTGCAAACGCCATTTTGCTGAAAAATAAAGACCTTTTTATAGAGATATTTACAATGATTTTGTCAATAATGTTAGCAAAAATATTTTTAGAGTACTTTAAAGCATACCTTTTAAGAAAATTCTCTGAAAATGTATTAAGAGATATAAGAAATGATATAGGTAAGAAGTTAATAAATATGAATATTAGTTATATAGAGAAAAATACTACTGGTGATTATATATCAAGACTTTCAAATGACCTCTCCCTTATTCAAGGCTTTTTAAGTAACTCCTTAAACGATCTCTTATATCATCCTATTACTTTTATTCTCGGTATTATTCTTGCTATATCTATAAACTGGAAACTAACTTTATTTTGTTTTGCTGTAATTTCTATTTCCATCATTCTTGCTTTGATTAATAGCAAACCAGTAGAGAAATATACAAAAAGACAACAAGAAGCTCTTAGCGATGTAAACTCTGTTGCTCAAGATGCGATTTCTGGCATAACCTTGTTTAAAGCTTTTAATTTAGAAAAGGAACTTTTTATAAATACGAAAAGGAATTGATAAAGTCTTTTAAATCAGGACTTAATTCAGCCAGATTTGAAGTCCTTTCTGAACCAATTAAAATAATGTTACAGATTATACCTTTTGTACTTATGTTCTTTTATGGGGGAAATTTAGTCCTTAAAGGAGAATTAACCCTTGGAGGAATTATTGCCTTTATAGAGCTTATGAATGTATTTTTAGCTCCTATGAATGTGCTTCCTAATGTAATAAATTCCTATAGAAAGGCAAAATCTTCTTCAGAAAGAATAGAGGAATTATTAAATCAAGAAGATGAAAAAGGGGAGATGTAAAAGAAGAAAAAGTAAGTAATTACGATATAGAACTTGAAGATGTATATTTTTCATATGATGAGAAAGAAATATTAAAAGGTATAAGTTTTAAAGTAAAAAGAGGAGAAAAGGTGGCTTTGTATGAGAAAGTGGTAGTGGAAAATCTACTATCGTTAAGCTTATACTTGGCCTTTATAAACCTCAAAAGGGCGAAATTAAAATTTTTGGAACAAATATAAAGGACTGTAATCTATCAACTCTAAGAGAAAAAATTTCTGTTGCTAATCAAGATATATACCTATTTCCTGAAAGTATTAAGGAAAATATTAGATATGGTAATTATAATGCAAAGGATGAAGATATCATTTCTGCTACCAAAAATAGTCTTGCCTATGACTTTATTATAGAGAATATAGATTTTGAGAGAGAGATTGGAGAAAGAGGAATTTTAATATCTGGTGGAGAAAGGCCCAAAATTGCCATTGCAAGAGCTCTACTTAAAAAGGATGCAAGATTTTTTATTCTTGATGAAGCTACATATGCCTTGGACACAGAAACAGAACACACCTTACAAAATATATTGAAAGAGGAGTTAAAAGATAAAACTGTTTTAATCATTGCTCACCGATTTTCATCCATAAAAATAGCAGAAAGAATAATAGTCCTTGATGATGGGAAAATTATAGAAGAAGGTACCCATGAAGAACTCATATCTCTTAATGGTAAATATAAGGAACTTTGGGAAAAAGGATTTAAAGAAAGCAATGACCAAGATATGTTAGATATACAAAGTTAATTTTAAATTATGCACTCTATCTTTTCATATTCTCCATCTCTTAAATAAAGAGAGTATGGATACTCAAGTACTTCTTTACTTATCTCTTCTTTTTCTCCATTTCTTTTATACAATATATATTTCTTTACTTTTATATCCTTACCCAACAAGTCTTTTCTTTTTTGATTTATAAAATATATGAGAGTATTAAAGAATTTTATTACAAAAGCATTTCGTGGTACAAATATCTTTTCCTCGTTTCCATTTCCAAAATATGTTACCTCTTCATCTTCTAATGTAAATAAAAAGTTAGGAATTGAGGGTTCTGGTTTAAAACAAAGTCTATTATTTTCATCAAGATAAAAGGGATTTCCTCCTAATGTCATAAGAATAAGCATGTTATAAAATTCCGCTGTACTTCCAGAAAGTCTCGCTGAAAAACCAGCACCATGCAAATTTTCATCAGGGTTAGCACTACTCACAATAAAAGAGACATTTTCAAATATACTCCTTTTATATACTTCAGGGCTCATAAATGGTACAAGACACTTTTTCATATCCTCATAGTAGGTATCAAATTCTTTTGATCTTAAAATCTCTAAAAGATATTTGTACTCAAGATGGAGAAATACACTCTCATTTTCAAGCCATCCTGGAAGAAAGGCCTTTATTCTTCCAATTTCCAATGGGGCGTCTTTCAATGATTCATTCACTTTATACATCTTCAATTTCTTATCATAGAGATCACTTTCTTTTATTCTCTTAATTATTTCCTTCTTTTTATTAGGGTCTTTCTCTACTTTTAGATAATGCACCTGACCCTCAAGAAAGAGAGGTAACTCATTTCTTTCAAATCTTTTAGGCTTTATTACCTTCTTCCCCTCTTTTTCTAATATTTCATAATCTATTAGATCATAATAGAAATATGTATGGTACAATCCTTTATCTTTAATAAATGCTTTCTCAAGTCCTATATCTATTTTCTCTAAAAAAACTTTTATCCTGTCAACAACATCAGATAGCTTTACTGTCATCTCATCTCCACTTATCCCCAATCTTGTTCTTTCTCTATAAAACTCTCTTAATTTTGAGCTTTCATCCCAGAAATTAAAATTAGAAATTTCCCCTATTAGATTTTTCTTTGTAATTTCAAAAAGACCATTAATCAAATCCATGACTTCAATTGGAATTTTTATCTCTCTATCTGATAGATGATATTTATCTATCCATCTTATTAATAAAAGAATTAACCTTTTAAGTTCAAAAGTCTCATTTACAGAAGATCCAAAAAGTCCAGGAAGCCCATTTAAAGCATCATTCCAACCTGGTTTTCCAGCCTCCATCTCTATTCCCACATTATCAGGATCAAGAGTTGAATATTTTACTACTGCAAGGGTAAGCAACTTAGAGATCAAGTTAGTATAATATATATCCCCTTTACCATATTTTGTCCTTACTTTATTGGGTTCTATGTCCCTTGATTTTATGAGTTTTTCTTTTTCTTCATCCCTTTTTAGTGATCTATACTGTCTTACACCTTTATCTGTTAAAACATACCTTTCATCTCTTGGTAAAACAATTTCTGAATTATCATAATAGGTAAAGATATTTAAATCCAAAAGTAGATTAGCCATTTTATCTGGAAAAACAGACTCATAACTTTCTATAAGATCTAAATTGTAGAACCAATGATCAACCCAATATCCTTCTCCATGTTCTGCATCTTCAATCTTTTTAGAATTTGTAAGAAGAAATGATATAAACTCTATTAAATCCCCCTTTTTCAATCTATATTTGTATTTTTCAAGAATCCTTATAACATCATAAGGAATAAAAGGCCTTTTTAAGATCTCATAAAGCTCCTTTTCTATATCTTCATCTAGCCAGTCTTTTAATTGATCTAATTTTTCCTCAGATAACAAATATTTAATTCCTTTAATCACAAGAGGATTATATCCATCCAGTCGAATAAGATTTACAAAATACCATATATTAAAATAATCTACCTTTGGATTGAAATATATATCATTCCTTCTATTTTGATTTATATCTCTATAATTGGCATTACCCTGAGAAAAATAATTAGCTTCAAGTCTAAAAAAGTTATAATCTCTCTCCAAATCTCCATGTTTTCTTGAGAAAAGGTAAATAACATCTTTCTTTCCTCCATACTCTAAAGTAACAGGAAGTCCACCTCTTAATATATTATCAAGAAAGCTTTGTTTAGCATAAGAATCAAATTCTTTTGAAGAACTACAAACAAAGGAATTATCAATAATACTTCTTATAAGTATTTCATTTTCTTTTGCCTTTCTTTCAATAAATTCTTTTTTAGAATACCCATTAATA
This sequence comes from Dictyoglomus sp. DH, assembly GCF_055181375.1. Classification (NCBI taxonomy): domain Bacteria; kingdom Pseudomonadati; phylum Dictyoglomota; class Dictyoglomia; order Dictyoglomales; family Dictyoglomaceae; genus Dictyoglomus; species Dictyoglomus sp. DH. Next base: position 108,228 of record NZ_CM143706.1, read on the forward strand.
ATGGAATTCAATCTCTCTACAGAGTCAGATCTTCCTATAATAGAGATAATACTCTTTTCCTCATAAGGCGAAAGAGAAATTTGAGAATAAGAAAAAGCTGAGGGGGTCCTATCACCATAAAACAAGGTATTAATCTTAAAATCTTCCTTTGCAAAATTAAATGGATATGAAAAATCATCAGCTGGATAGAATATTAAAGACGGATCTACAATTATAGGAAGAAGTTTATTATCTTCTTCAAAAGAAAAATAAAAATGTCCATCTTTTATAACCTTAACTTCAGTTACATCTTGAAAGGTTGTATATAACCTATAAAAAGAAGCATTATTTTCTACATTATCAACCCGATACCATGCTTCTATTGTTCTGGACATATTTTTCATAACCTCATTTGTAAGTCCATAAGGTAAAAACTGTGGTATTCCATCAATAATTTCTAAATCAATATCTTTATTTTTAAGATTCTTAATAACTAATACCCTTATTAAAGCTCCTATAGGCTCATTAGGAAGAGTAAAATAATTTACTTTACATGCAATATTAAGAGTATTATTTACCTCATATATGGTAAGATCATATGGTGTAATACTCATATAATTTTCTTTTTCAAATTTTTGATTTTCAAAGGATTCTCTAAAAGGCTCATAAATAACTCCATTTATCTTTATAAAAGTTCTAAATCCATATATAGGGGTCAATCTATAAGCTTTATTAGCAGGATGAAACTCAAGGATAGCACCATCTTTACTTTCAAATCCAAAACTTGCAATACACTGTGCCCTATTCACATAAAAACACCACATAGGAATACCTATAATTCCAGAGATACCAGGAAGGAAACTGGAAAAAGGATATGCATAGTTATAATTATATATATTAAAGGTTAAATCTTTATCTTTATCCACTTCGTATTTAACTTTGCTATTCATAATACTCTCCCAACTTTCAATTTGTTTCATCCTAAAACTTATTATATATCACATTTATTTACTAAGCAATAAAAATTCCTTTGTAATAGGATCAAACATTCAAGTAATACAAATTTTCATCTCTTGATTTAAAACTTGCTCTTCTCAATCTTTTATTTATATTCTAAATACTTTATTAAGTTCTCCAATAAAAATATTCAAAGACTTAAATAATTTATTGACTTTTTCTTGAGGCGTAATGAACCATTTTGAAAAAATATCCTTAAGTATATTATCTTCTCCCAAATTTTTCAGTATCTTCTTATGAAATCCAAAAAGGATACTATATATAATTAGATCTTTAATTTTATTTATACCATCATTATTTTTAATCAAATCATCAAGATTATCCTTTATATATCTTTTATAAGCCCTCCATCTAAATGCCATTAATTTACCTTCATAAGTATAAGTTGAACATTTAGAAATAAATATTGATCCAAAAATTAGATTATGAGCTGAAATTATTATTAGGCCTAAATCAAAGATTAATAATGATATAAATAAAACCAAAACCCATAAGTAAATATTTAATAGAAAATATTTTTTAGGTTTTTACATTAATCCATCTTAACTTCTTATAAAGATTTTCTCCTATTGCTCTATTAAAAGCTTTTTCAAAATTTTTTAGATTTAATTTAGAGATATCGGATAAATTAAACTCATTTCCTATTCTTCTTAATAAAAAAAGTAATATTTTTTGTTCTTCACTTAAATTATCATCTATTTCTTTATCTGTCATAATAACTTTGTAATTTTTATCTTCCTCCTTAACAATAATATATTCATTAAAAGCAAGATCTATAAATGTGGCAGAATAAGCTCTTTCCGAAACTTTTCCATGTTTTTTCAAAAGTAGCTCAACCCATGCTGGAGGTAATTTAAGAGGAGGATTTATCTCATATTTATTTTTGTAATAAACCGCAGGCTCTTTTAAGAAAAAGGTAGATAATAAAGATGTTATTAAATAACCCATGAAAAGTAAAATAATCAATAGAGATATATATAAATCCTTTGATTGACCTTTGTTTTCTTTTACTGTTACGTCATACTGTTTCTCTATATAGGTACTTCTTTTGCCTTTTGCAAATACCTCAAAACTCAAAAGAAAAAATAAAATTGTTAAAAAGGATAATAATTTTCTTCATAAATTAATTATAACAAAAATTTGCTAATTTTCTTAAATATCTTAGAATATTCTTTTTTACAGAAAACTATAAAATTTCATTTATAATAAACAATAAACATTAAATAGATTATAAACAATGGAGGACCTTTTATGAGAAAAAGAATAACAGTTATAGGAAGCTACAATACTGATCTAGTTTCTAAAGCCCCTCATCTTCCAAAACCAGGAGAAACAATATTAGGAGGTCCTTTTATAATGGGGCCCGGCGGAAAAGGATCAAACCAAGCAGTATGTTCTGCAAGATTAGGGGCAGAAGTATACTTTATAGGATGCATAGGTAATGATAACTTCGGAGAAATGGCAAAAGATTTCCTATTGAAAGAGAGTGTAAAAGTAGATTACCTAAAGGTAAGCGATAAAACTCATACAGGGATAGCTTTAATAATAGTAGATGATAAAACAGGAGAAAATATGATTGTGGTAGCTCCTGGAGCAAACATGGAGGTTAATATTGAGCAGATAAATGCAGTGAAAGATATAATTTTAAGTTCTGAGGTAGTCCTACTACAATTAGAAATCCCTATAGAAACAATATCCTATGTATTGGATTTGGTTTTAAATAAAAGGAAACCACTAACCATATTAAATCCAGCCCCAGCAAGGAAATTAGATGATAAAATATTGGGTAAAGCTGATATTATAACTCCTAATAGAAACGAATTAGAGATTATCACAGGGATTAAGATAGAAACCTTAGAAGATGTAGAAAAAGCATCAATAAAAATGCTTTCTTATGGGACAAAGGGGGTAGTTGTAACTCTCGGAAAAGATGGGGCTTTTGTAGTAACTGAAAACAAAAGAAAACATATACCACCATTTAAAGTGGAAGCTGTGGATACAACAGGAGCTGGTGATGCTTTTAATGGAGGCCTTGCAGTAGCCCTTTCAGAAGGGAAAGACTTAATCTCTGCAGTAACTTTTGCCAGTGCAGTAGCTGCCTTAAGTGTTACAAAAATGGGAGCTGCCTCTTCCATGCCTTACAGAGAAGAAGTAGAAAGATTTTTGAAAGAATATTCCAATTAACTTTGGAGAAACTTGAAACATGCAAAAATTTTATTTATCTTACTATGAGAGATTAAAGGTAGAAGTGTTACAAAGTACCGATGAAGGAAAAGATTTATCTACATTGAAGGAGGAAATAGAAAATATATCTAAAATAAAAGATTGGGAAAAAAGAGAAGAGATAGCCAAAAAGCTATTAGATAAGATTCAGGCTATTCAAATAAGAAAGGATTATAAATATAATGAACCATCAAAATTGGAAGAAATATTTAGAGAGTCTGATGAGGAAAAGGAAAATTATAGAGTAAAAATAACTCTTGATGAGAAACTTTTAGACAAGATCTATGGTGCCTACTTAGGGAGAATGGCAGGATGCCTTTTAGGTAAACCTATAGAAGGTTGGTCTCGTAATAAAATATGGAATTTTTTGAAAGATACTAATAATTTCCCCATAAAAAAGTATCTTTCTTCGGATGTTGATAAAGAGATAAAAGAAAAATATGGAATAGAGGATGTAAAGTGGCGAGGATGGATTAATAAAATTGACCATATGATTGAAGATGATGATATAAACTATACTATTCTTGGACTCTACATTTTTAAGAATTACGGAGAAAACTTCACTCCTGAAGATGTAGCGGAATCATGGCTTTTTAATCTTCCCATATTTCACACATATACCGCAGAGAGAGTTGCTTATCAGAATCTTGTAAACTTAATTATGCCTCCTAAATCAGGAGAATTTAGAAACCCTTACAGAGAATGGATTGGCGCTCAAATAAGGGCTGATTTTTGGGGATATATTAATCCAGGAAACCCCAAAAAGTCAGCAGAATTCGCATTTAGAGACGCTTGTGTGTCTCATGTAAAAAATGGAATCTATGGAGAGATTTTTATAGCATCATCTCTTTCCTGGGCTTTTGTAACGGATAACATAGAAGAAATAATAAAAGTAGGACTTTCTACAGTCCCTAAAAATAGTAGATTCTATGAAGCTATTAAAAACATCATAGAATTTAAAAAAGGAGGTAAAGCTTTTGATTGGGTAAGAGAATATATTTATAAAACCTACGAGAAAAATAGGAAAAATGAAGAATATTGGCATAATTGGTGCCATGTTTTATCAAACGCTCAAGTTGTGGTTGCATCCCTTTTGTATAGCGACCTTTCCTTTGAAAAAGGAATAACAAATGCTGTATCTTGTGGACTTGATACTGATTGTAATGGGGCAACAGTAGGTTCCATCTTAGGAGCAATATATGGAGCAAAAAATCTTCCAGAATACTGGATAAAACCCTTAAATGACACAGTAGAATCAGGAGTATCTGGTTATAATATTTGCAAAATTTCTGATCTAGCCAAGAAAACACTGGATATAGTTAAAAAGATACAAAATCCAACTTAGAGCATTTCAAAATATCTCCTAATTTTCTGTGCCATCAACTTCCTTCTCTCTTGTAGAAAATCTGAATAATCCATATCATTATTTTCAAGAATGGTTATAGGTATACAATGCATCTTAAAATTTTCTACAAGATCATCAAGATTATTTATACCTCCGTATTTCAAATTCTTAGTATTACATTGACTTATAAGATCCTTAATATACTCTTTCGGGGGTTTATTACCTATAGCCAAATTTATCTCTGATTGTGCCATAACGTAATTAGCTATTTGGTTATAATCCTTTCGATCACTAAACCCAATCTTTTTTAGATAATCTTTCGGAAATATATGATGCACATCTCCCTTTATAGAAATAAGATCCTCAACAGTAATATCCTTTGACAAGAAACCTCTATCTTTCATCTTTACTTGAGCTGCAAGAAAAACTTGAAAATAAGGATAATCGCTTGAAGTAATCATACTCTCTGGTAGAGTATTACTCCAAAAAGAATCTGAAAGTTCTGCCTCAAAAATATTATTTATAAACTCTTCAGGATTACTCTCCTCTAATCTTTTAATATCTTCATCAAACTGAGAATCAGCCGATCCTGAATACCTTGATGTTAGTACAGACATGACAAACCACTTTCTTACATAAGATTCTATTTTAGCAGGATGTATCCCTTTCTCCTTTAATGTAAGAAATAAAGCATAGGAAAAACTCAACGGGTTATATGCTCTTATCATAGAACTATCTATGAAACCTGCAGACCTAATTATCATAATAAATTTTTTAAAATTAGATTCATTTATATAATCAAATAATCCTTCTCTAAATTTGCTTATAGTATCCTCTATTATTTCTTCTTTATATTCCTTGGTTTTAAAATCTCTTCCAGATAATAAAGCAACTAAATCTTGTAATTTACCCCTTTTGAATTTATAAGTAAATATAGTCCTCAACAAATCCACATATGATGGGTCATATAAATCTTCTTTACTCTCTTTAAGCTATGCCATCTTTTTAAAGTAATCTGTATTAGCAAACTCTTTATCGTTTTCTAAAATTTCATGATAAAATTCAGGTTTGTCAGCTAAATAACAAAAATAATCTATAGCCTTACGAATGATATCTCCCCCATATTTATCATTGACAGCAAATTTCGACATGGCAAAATCAGACTGACTAAGTTGGGTACCTTTTGAATTCATTCTAATAAATATCTCTGTAACTTCCTCTAAATCTAAATCTGAGTTTAATTCAATAACTCCTACAGGTACATTAACTATACTTCTTAGAGCATCGAGAGACAAAAATATATCATCTTTAATCACATAAGGATTAGATAAAACATAATCTTCTACTAACTTTAAAAAATTAAAATCTTGGGAAAAAACTTTTGAAATATCTGAAATCCATTCCTTGTTCTTTTCTATAGCTGTATTTGTTACCTCAAATATTTTCTTCTTAGGATTAAAGGCTATCCTAATTTTTTCCTCCTATAATCTTTATCTACTACCTCTTTACCTAAAACTGCGGACATTAGAGCTGTAACCCTTTGCTGTCCATCTATTAATATCTTTTTACCTTTTGACGATGTTCCGTCCTTTGCTTTCACATTAGGATTTTGCCAAATAATGATATATCCCACAGGATAACCTTTATATAATGAATCTATAAAATCTCTAACTTGAGTAGATTCCCACACAAAAGGTCGTTGTATCTCAGGAACTACCACTTTACCAGATTGAATCCAAGAAAGTAATGTTGATATAGGGTATTGATTAACTGAGAATTTTTGAATAATCATTTCTTATATCCTCCGTCTATTTTATAAAGTAGCATATTTACATGATATCACGATATAAAGAAGACTTTCAACTTATTAATTTTCCAAATATTACTTAATTTTGTTATTTATTAAAAATTGTGTCATACTATTTATGGGACAATATCATTCCCGATTAGGAGGTATATTATGAAAAAGAGATTTATAGTTTTTTCCATTCTTTTCCTTTTAATACTTTCCTTTTCCCTGTCTATGGATAATAATACAGCAATAATATCTGCAAGCAATAATGCCTTTGGTATAGATCTGTATAAAAAAATAATTACTGAAGAAAAAGGAAATATTTTTATATCGCCCTATAGCATATCATCAGCTTTAGCAATGACTTATGCAGGAGCACGAGGAAATACAGAAAAACAAATGGCAAAAGTATTGTATTTTAAACTTTCTCAAGAAGATCTTCACAAAGCTTTTTCATCCTTAAATTCATACTTTAATAGACCCAATAAAAGTTATCAGCTGGCTATTGCAAATTCCCTTTGGGGACAGACTAATTATCCTTTCCAAAAGGAATTTATAAATCTGTTAAATAAATATTACGAGGCAGGATTTAATGAGGTAGACTTTGTAAATGAAGAAAATAGAGAAAAAGCAAGATTAACCATTAATAAATGGGTAGAGGATAAGACAAATAATAAAATTAAAAATTTAATACATCCAGAAGATATCTCTGCTCTAACACGGCTAATACTTGTTAATGCAATTTACTCTAAGGGAAAATGGCAAAATCAATTTGACCCTCAAGAGACAAGAGATATGCCTTTTAATTTAGAAAATAAAAAGAAAGTAAATGTACCAATGATGCATCAAGAAGGAAGATTTAATTATACCGAAGATGATGAAGTACAAGTTTTAGAATTACCATATTCAGAAAATGAATTATCAATGGTTATATTTCTACCAAAAGAAGACAAAAAACTTTCAGACTTTGAAAAAAAGCTTTCTATTGAAAGAATAAATAAATTAATATCAAATTTAACCCCAGAAAAAGTTGATGTATATATCCCCAAATTCAAAATGGAAAAAAGATATATATTAAATAAACCTCTTATTGAACTTGGTATGAAAGATGCTTTCGATATGAGTCTTGCTGACTTTTCAGGAATGACAGAAAGTAAAGATTTATATATAAGTAAGGTAATACATCAATCTTTTATTGAGGTTAATGAGGAAGGTACAGAAGCTGCAGCAGCAACAGCAGTAATAATGTCACTAAAATCTGTAGCTCCAACAATTACTATCTTTAAAGCAGATAGACCATTCTTTTTTATAATTCGTGATATTAAAACAAATACCATACTCTTTATGGGAAGATTTGTAGAGCCTTAAATAAATAGGGTCAAGCCTTGAGGCTTGACCCTATTAAAAATTATATTTCTAAATTTTCAATTTTAACCCATTCAAGAATAATATCTTTATATTCATCCTTTATTCTATACACATAATCTTTTTCTGATTTATCCCAATAGCCTTCTATAAAATCCTCTTTACCCAATAGTTTTCTTTTTAGCTTCAACCCTCCACGTGCCCCAGCAATCTCTTTTCCTGATAATTTTTTTCCAATACCTAAAAATGCTTTTTCCTTAGCAATTTCATTCATTAAAACAAGTAAATACTTTTTTTGTATAGGATATCTTTCAACTTGAGCCAAAGCAGCTATTAATACTTTTTGATAGTGAGTACATCCTTTCAAAAATTCTAAAAGTTCATCTTTTGTCCATGGTTTTTCTGATTCTTTCTCTTCATTTTCATCCTCTATACTCTGTTCAGATATAGCTTCTGCTATTTCTCTTATCAATTTAATTATATTTCCAATATTTACACTCTCAATCGGGAATATAAGACTTTGAATTTTTTCTATAGCCTTTGATTCACCTACTACAGGAGTCAATTCTATTTTTAAATTAACTAAATCAATAAGGTCAGTATATAATATTACTCGTATTTTGTCTTTATACTTACTTCCAACTATTTGTTCAATCAAAGGTTGAACATCACCTTTACCAATAACATATAACCCAAAAACCCTTTCATTATCGTACTTTTTCTCAAGTTGAACAATATATTCTCCAAGTTGTGAAACACTTCCGATAGGCCATGTACTTGTTTTTACTTCTATAACTATAATATCTCCATCTTCCCTTTTCCAGATACCATCATAGTTATCTCCCCCAGATTTACCTAAATATTTACCGTATTCAATATTAAATCCTAACCTCTTACCTAAAGATACAATCAAATCTTGAAATGCTTTATTATAGGGATCATGGGATCCTGAACTTTCTTTTATACATTCATCAAGCCAGCTCTTTATTGTTTCCAAAGGCCATTTATCTTTCTCAATAAACTCTCTAAATTTTTTCGTCTGTTCACTTCCATCCTTCAATTCATTACCTATTAAATTTAACATATCCTTTATCTCAAGCATAAACCCTCACTCCCGTTCATAATTATCTAAAATTATACAATAAACTTTAAATGCCAATCTGGAATATTTTTAAACTCATCAGGTATTATATCTGTCACAATATAATCTACCTTTTCAAGCGTACATACACGGAAGGGTGCAGAAGTAGCAAATTTACTACTATCTGCCAATAAAACCACCTTGTCTGCCTTTAATATTATAGTTTTTGCAACCTCTGCTTCCTCCATATCAAAAAAGGTAATACCACTTTTTATATCAACACCATTTGCTCCTAAAAAGTAAAAATCAATCTTACCTATCTCTTGGAAAAACTTTATAACATATCCACCTATACATTCAAAAGATTTCTCCTTTGTAGTACCTCCAGAGTGAATAAGTTTAAAAGATTTCCTCAGATTAATAACAGCCCAAGCAGAAGTTATAGAGTTAGTTAAAATAGTAAGATCAGTTATAGGACTTTCATCTAATGCTTGCACCATATAATATATGGTTGTTCCTCCACTCAAGGCAATTATTGATCCATCTTTTAATAAGGATAAGGCCTTTTTACCTATTTCTCTTTTAGCCTCTTTATTTTCTTCCAATTTAACAAAAAAAGAATTTTCAGAAGTAATTCCTGTAAGGGTAGCTCCTCCTCTTACTCTCTTTATCAATCCTTGACCTTCTAAAAATCTTAAATCTCTTCTTACAGTTATCTCAGAGATACCAAGTTCCTTAGCTATTTCAGGAACAGTGATATATCCTCTTTCTCTAATAAGTTTAATTATTTTATTAAATCTATATTCTTTCATATTAATAAAACCCCATTCTATAAGTATTTTGATATTTGTTCCTTATTATATTTGATCCAAAAATGATTGTAAAGAGACAAAAAATTCTTCTTTTTATAAATTTCTTATCTGTAACATTCAAAACACATTGTTTATTTAGACCAAAATTGATATAATAATGAACAAAAAATAAAAGGAGGTGTTTCAATTGAAAAAAATAGTGGTCCTCCTTATTACTTTCCTTTCTTTACTCTTGATCACTACTTCTTTTGGTCAAAAAACAATCACAATTAGATATGGAGTATGGATGAGTGAACAAATAGATGGCATTAAAGCACAAATTTCTGCTTTTGAAAAAAAATATCCTAATATCAAAGTAAAACTTGAACATGTACCATGGGAAGAATATTGGACTAAGTTACAAACCATGATAGCAGGTGGAGATTGCTGGGATGTATTCACTATGGATAATGGATTCTATATAAAAGATTATGTGGCTAAGAAAACCATAGTAGATATTACATCGTTCATAGAAAAAGATAAAATTGATCTTAGTGTCTATCCTTCTGGAATTCTTAAGCTTCATAACATAAACGGAAGATATTATTCTCTTCCAAGAGACTATGATACTATCGCTATGTATTTTAATAAAAAGGCTTTCGACGAACTTAAACTAAAGTATCCAGATACTAATTGGACTTGGGAAGACGTAAAGAAGGCTGCAGAAAAATTAACGAAGAAAGATGCAAAAGGATCTGTAGTAAGATATGGTATAACAGCTGACGGCGGAGCATTAGCTGTTTCTCAAGGATTTCTATTCCCATTGATTCTATCTCTTGGTGGATCATTAGTAGACAAAGAAGGAAAAGTAGTTTTAGATACCCCTCCAGCTGTAGAAGCACTTTCTTTTGCAAAAGAATTAACTGAAAATGGTTTTGCACCTAAACCTGGCGTTACTTCTGAAGATTTGTTTATAGCCGGAAGAAGTGCTATGAATTTTGGTGGATCATGGATGCTTGGATATTATGCTCAAAATATTAAAGCCTTTAATTTTGGAGTAGTTATGCTTCCAAAATCCAAATTAGGAAAGAGGGCTACCATATCAGATTCCTTAGGTAATGTAATTTGGAGTAAAACTAAAAATTTAGATGCTGCTTGGACTTTTGTAAAATGGATGGCTGGGAAAGAAGCAGCTGAAATACTTGGCAAGACTGGGACTGTAATTCCAGCCTATAAAGATGCAGATAAACTCTGGGTACAAGGATTTAAGAAATTCGGAAAGGAAAAGGATGCTCGGGTATTTATTGATTCTGTAAAATTCACTAATCCATGGCCTCAGACAGAAGGAGCAAGTGAATGGTTTGACAGATGGGAAACCTATTATATTGTTGAAATTATATCTGGAAGATTGCCAGTTGAAGATGGCCTAAGGCAAGCTGTACAAGAAATAAAAGATATCATTATTAAGGCTAAAGGGGAATAAAAATATTATAAGAGGGGAAAGATTTTGTCTTTCCCCTCTTTATCTTAGGAGGAACTTTTCATGAGAGAGCTTGGAGGTATAAAGAGAAGTATACAAGGATTATATTTTTTTCTTTTCATTCTTCTTTCTCTTATATTTGCGTTATTAGCCTATTATATTCCTTTTGGAATATCCTTTAAACTTGCCCTTTCCAAATACGATGCCATTTCACCTCCAGAATTTGTTGGTCTTGAGAATTTCAAAAAAATATTACAAGACAAGATATTTTGGATTTCATTGAAAAATTCATTCTTATATACTTTATATGTAGTACCTGCTTCTTTAGTATTAAGTTTCCTTATTGCAGTTGGCCTTAATCAAAATTCAAAATTTATAAGAACATTAAGAGTATTTTATTTTATACCTACAGTTACCTCATCTGTAGCTATAAACTTTGTATGGTTATGGTTCTTCAATCCTGAATATGGCCTATTAAATACAGTACTTGGCCTTTTGAGTTTAAAAAAAATTTATTGGTTAACAGATCCTAGAATAGCCCTATTTTCTTTAGCCTTAGTGGGTATATGGGGTAGCCTAAGCTATAACATAATTTTATTTTTAGCAGGGCTTCAAAACATACCCATTACATATTACGAGGCTGCAGAACTCGATGGGGCTACTAAGAAAGATATTCTATTAAATATAACTATACCTCTTATGACTCCTATTATATTTTTTATACTCATCATGCAGATCATAAGTACAGTACAAATGTTTGAAAGCGTATTTATTATGACTCGCGGTGGTCCTGGTTACTCCACATATACTATAGTATATTATATTTACAGAAATGGCTTTAACTGGTTCCGAATGGGATACGGCACAGCCCTCTCTTGGATTCTTTATTTCATCTTACTTATCTTAACAATTATTCAATTCAGATTTCAAAGGAGATGGGTATATTATGAGTAAAAAATTCATTTCTATAATTCTATTGATTGGAGCTATTCTCATGTTTCTTCCATACTGGTTCATGCTAATAGTATCCTTCGAAACCATAGAGGAAGCATCTTCTGTTCCCCCTCGACTCTTTCCCCTGAATCCTATTACTAATAACTATAAAGAAATATTTATTAAATTAGATTTTGCTAGATATTTTTTAAATTCTCTTTTTGTTACCTTAACTTTAGTATTTTCCCAAATATTTCTTTGTTCTTTAGCAGGCTATGCTTTTGCAAGGCTTTATTTCCCGTATAAAAATGCCATTTTCCTAATATTTCTTTCAGTAATTATGCTACCCGGAATTGTACTCCTTATACCCAGATATATTATTCTAAAAAATTTAGGATTAATTAACACTTTAACAGGAGTCATTCTTCTAGAAATATTTAGTGAATTTGGCATATTTCTTTATAGACAGCACTTTCTTTCTCTACCCATTGAAATGGAAGAGGCAGCAATTGTAGATGGGGCAAGTATATGGAAAATATTATGGCATATTATAATGCCTTTATCAAAACCTATTACTTTATCCTTTGGACTTTTAGTCTTCATATATGCATGGAATTTATTCCTATGGCCCCTTATAGTTATTACATCCCCTGAGAAGAGAACCCTCCCTATAGCAATAGCCTTATTACAAGGGCAATATTTCAGTAATTGGGGAGTTATAATGGCAGGAGGTATTATTGCATCACTTCCACCAATTATATTATTTCTATTCACCCAAAAGAGTTTCATAGAAGGAATAGCCTTTAGTGGTCTTAAGTAGATTAAGGAGGTGCTAAAGAATGAAAATATGTTTTATTGGTGCAGGTAGTGTAGTATTCACAAGAAATCTTCTAAAAGACTTAAGTTTATTTCCAGAATTTAAAGATTTAGAAATCGTCTTAATGGATATAGATCCAGAGAGATTAGAAGTAGCTAAAAAAATAGCAGAAGAGATAAAAGAAACTAAAAAACTAAAATGGTCTATAAAAAGTTATTTAGAAATGAAAGAGGCCATAAAAGGCTCAAGTTATGTCATAAATACAGTACAAATAGGAGGAAAAGAAGCTACATATGTAGATTTTGATATATCTGAGAAATATGGTTTAAGACAAACCATAGGAGATACTCATGGTATTGGCGGAATAATGAGATTTCTAAGAACAGCACCATTCTTTAAAGAATTAGTAAGAAATATTGAAGAATATGCTCCTAACTCATTACTTATTAATTTTACAAATCCTATGTCCATGAATCAGTGGTTCATAAATGAAATATCAAATATTAAAAATATAGGTCTTTGCCATTCCATACCATACACTATTGAGCAATTAGCAAGCTACATAGATGTGCCCGTAGAAGAAATAAATTACAAGGTAGCAGGAATAAACCATATGGCATGGGTCTTAGTTTTTGAAAGAAAAGGTGAAAATTTATATCCCTACCTATTTAAAGCAATGGAGAAAAAGGAAATTTATAAAAAAGACTCAGTAAGATTTGAAATATTAAGAAGATTTCATTATTTTGTAACTGAATCCTCAGAGCATAATGCAGAATATTTCCCATACTTCTTAAGGGACAATGATTTGATTGAAAAACTCAATATCCCTATAAGAGAATACATAAGAAGAGTGGAAGAGAATGAAAAAGTCTTTGAGGCTTTTAAGAATTATTATTTGAGAAATATAAAAGAAGAATATAATTTAATAAAAAGATTTTATGGTGATGACAATACAGATACCTCTAAAGAATACGCAGTTCAGATTATTCATGCATATGAAACCAATGAGTCTAAACAAGTATATGGTATCGTAAGAAATAAAGGAATTATAGAAAACTATCCATATGATTGTATGGTAGAAGTACCATGCTATGTAGACAGAAATGGAATTTCCCCTCTCCATATTGGTAAAATTCCAGACCAACTTGCTTCATTAAATATTATGCAAATAAATGTACAAAGATTAGCAGTAAGAGGAGCAATAGAAAGTAATAAAGATTATATTTACTATGCTGCCCTTTTGGATCCTGTAGCTTCTTCTCTCCTATCCCCTGAAAAAATCCATAAATTGGTAGATGAACTACTTGAAGCCCATAAAAAATATTTAGGAGATATGTTTGAAAGAAAATAGGAGGAATTCAATATGTGGCTTAATAAGGATTATTTAAGGAAAAAAGGAGTATATTCCATATGTACATCGAACTTTTTTGTGATAGAGACATCCTTAGAATATGCTGAAGAAAATGATGATTATATACTGATTGAAGTTACACCCCATCAAGTAAATCAATATGGAGGATACTCAGGAATGACTCCTGAAGATTTTAAAAACTTTGTTCATAGACTGCTGAAAGAAAAGAACATAAAAGAAGAAAGAGTTATCTTAGGTGGAGACCATTTAGGACCTCTACCTTGGCAAGAAGAAAAAGCCTCTTCAGCAATGAAAAAAGCAAAAGATCTTGTAAAATTATTTGTTGAAAGTGGATATAAAAAAATACATTTAGATTGTAGTATGCCCTTAGGAGATGATCCTCCCATATTAAATATGGAAACTATTGCAGAAAGAGAAAAAGAACTTTTAGAAGTAGCAGAAAATGCGGCAGAAAGGCTTAATATTAAACCAGTTTATGTGGTAGGGACAGATGTACCTGTAGCAGGTGGAGGTGAGAAAGAAGGAATAACCTCAATAGATGAATTTAAAAAATCTCTCTCTGCCTTTAAAAAATCCTTTCAGAGTTTTCCCCATATATGGGATAGAATTATAGGGTTTGTAGTAATGTTGGGCATAGGTTTTGATAATGATAAGGTTTTCGATTATGATAGAAAAAAAGTTATAAATCTTTTAAATAAAGTTAGGGAAGAAGATTTATTTATTGAGGCCCATTCTACTGATTATCAAACTAAAATACATTTAAAAAAGATGGTAGAAGATGGTATAAGAATTTTAAAAGTAGGCCCTGCTCTTACTGCGTCCTTCAGAAGAACCCTTTTTATTTTAAACTTAATCGAAAACGAACTGATACCAAAAGAAAAAAGATCAAATCTTAAAGAAATTGTTCTACATGTGATGAAGAAGAATGATAAATATTGGTCTAAATATTATAAAGAAGAAAATACTGATAAGGATATTTTATATAGCCTATTGGACAGGATAAGATATTATTGGGAATTTCCTGAAATTAAAAGATCTCTTCAAATTTTATTGAAAAACCTCTCTGAAAATATAGATATGAGATTTATATATCAATATTTTTATGACGAATATTATCTCATAAGAGAGGGAAAAATTAAAAATAAAGTAATAGATATAATAAAGCACGAAATTAAAAAAACCTTAGAAGATTATCACTATGCAATTCATATATAATTTTTTAAAGTTTCTCCATCTACCACTCCCTCCATAGGTCCCTTCTTTGTTACACTCAAAGCTCCAATAATATTTGCAAGTCTTAATGCCTTCTTAATATTATATCCTTGCAATATACTTGCTATAAATCCTGCATCAAAACAATCACCAGCTCCCGTAGGATCAACCTCATCTACTGGATATGGATCTACCCTATAATGTTCCTCTCCATAATAAGCTTCTGCTCCCCTTTTTCCTTTCTTTATTACAATGATTTTTATCCCAAATTCTCTCAGCTTATCCAAAGCTTCTTCCATACTTTGAGATTCAGTTATAGTCAAAATCTCTATCTCTCCTGACAAAACTATATCTGATTTAGAAAGAATATACTTGAGAGTTTTTAAATA
The DNA here is from genome assembly GCF_055181375.1 of Dictyoglomus sp. DH. Lineage (NCBI taxonomy): Bacteria > Pseudomonadati > Dictyoglomota > Dictyoglomia > Dictyoglomales > Dictyoglomaceae > Dictyoglomus > Dictyoglomus sp. DH. Next base: position 124,024 of record NZ_CM143706.1, read on the forward strand.
TTCTGGGGATAAACCCAATTCAACCCTAATATTGGGATCAAAAGATACCATTTTCTCAAATGAATAAGCCAAATCAACAGCCTTCATTATAGCATCTTTCATATTTTTACTTATTGCCAAAGAACATCCCATAATATGTAAACATTTTACATTTTTTATCAAATCCTCTGTAATATCTTCTGAAAAAACCTGACTTGCTGCTGAATGAGGAAGATGAAAAATAAATTTTCTTTCCCCATTTGAAAAATAAGTAACAAAAGCAATACCAGTTATATATTCTCCAGTTCTTTTTATCAGATCAGTTTGAATCCCGTCCCTCTTTAACCTTTGATAAACCATTTCTCCAAAATCATCTTCCCCAACACATCCTATTATTCCCCCTCGGAGCCCTAATTTTACAATCTGATCAATAAAAATTGCAGGAGCACCACTCGAGTAAGGACCTAATAACTCTCCAGGATGCAAAAAATCCTGATCCAAATTTTTGGCCATCATCTCTACAAGTATTTCACCTACAGTTAAAACATCAAGTTCCATACAATATACCCCCTATCTTATTTTTGTTTAATTATATCTCAGATCATACCCATTATAAGGTATAAAATATGGTATAATCTTAAAATACAAAGAAATAATTTAGGAGGAAACATATGTGTCTTGGAGTACCATTAAAAGTTGTGGAAGTTAGAGAAGATAACACTGCTCTTGTGGACATGGGAGGTCCTACTCTTGAGATAAGTACTATCTTTACCCCTGAGGTAAAAGTAGGAGATTATGTTTTAGTACATGCTGGCTTTTCTATTAGTATTCTAAGCGAAGAAGAGGCTAATGATATATTCTTAGCATTAGAAGAGATTGAAAAGTAAAGTGGATATTAAGGAAGTAGTAGAAAGAATAAAAAAGATATCAAAAAAAGAGATAAATATAATGGAATTTTGTGGTACTCACACTCATGAAATCTTTCGTTATGGAATTAGACAACTCTTACCTGAAAACATCCATCTTTTATCAGGACCTGGATGCCCAGTTTGTGTAACATCCGAAGAAGATATTGATTATATAATAGAACTTGCCCAAAATCATGACTTAAGCATTATAACCTTTGGAGATCTAATAAATGTACCAGGAAACAATGGCAGTCTAAATTATCTAAGAGCCAAAGGTAAAGAAGTAATAGTAGTATATTCTCCTTTAGAATCTGTAAATATAGCTAAACAAAAACCAAATAAAAAATATTTACTTATAGGCATAGGTTTCGAAACTACAGCCCCTAATTTAGCCTTTACTTTAATAAAAGCTAAGGAGGAAAATATCAAAAATCTATATTTTCTCTCATTACACAAACTAACACCTCCTGCCATGAAAGCTATCCTTGATATGGGAGAAATTAAAATTGATGGGATTATTGGCCCCGGACATGTATCTACAATAATTGGCAGAAAAGGATGGGAAGAACTATTTAATACATATAAAATTCCTTTTGTAATAATGGGATTTAAACCTGAAGAAATATTATACGGACTTTATTGTTTGGTAAAAATTATAGAAGAAGAAAAGCCAGCTCTTATCAATGCCTATGAAAAAAGTGTAAAAGAAGAAGGAAACAAAACCGCATTAGAATATATGTATAAAGTATTTAAAAAAGAAAGCGCCAGTTGGAGAGGTTTAGGTATTATAGATGAAAGTGGACTTGTTTTAAATGAAATATTTGAAGAATTTGATATCCGAAAAATATATCCTCAAAAACCAAAGAGTTTAAAATCAAAAAACAATTATTGCCGATGCGGAGAAGTGTTAAGAGGAGTGATAAAACCTACAGATTGTCCTCTTTTTGGAAAATCCTGCACACCTGAAAGTCCAAAGGGACCTTGCATGGTATCCTCAGAAGGCACATGTTCAGCCTATTACATTTATGGAGGAGAATAAATGGAAGATATTATCCTTCTTTCTCATGGAAATGGGGGAGAAGCAACAAGAAAACTTATAGAAGAAGAGATATTGAAATACCTTGGAAATGAAATCTTAGAAGAACTATTAGATTCTGCTCTTATAGATATAAAAGGGAAAATTGCCTTTACTACGGATTCTTTTGTAGTATCTCCTATCTTCTTCAAGGGTGGAGATATTGGCAAACTTTCCATATACGGTACCATAAATGACCTCTCAGTAATGGGAGCAAAACCTCTTTATATAAGTGTAGGATTTATCTTAGAAGAAGGTCTATCTCTAAAGGATTTTAGAAAAATATTAGAATCTATAAGATCTGCTATAGATGAATGTGATGTTAAAGTAGTAACCGGCGATACAAAAGTGGTAGAGAAAGGAAAAGGAGACAAGATTTATATAAACACAACGGGTATAGGAGTAATAGAGGATGGAGCAAGCTGGCATGGTAGAAAGATAGAAGAAGGTGATATTGTAATTATAAATGGAGAGATTGGAGAACATGGATTATCAATAATGCTGGAAAGATTGGGAATAAAAACCGAAGAAATAGAATCAGATCTTGCTCCACTACATAACCTAACTCTTCCACTTTTAAAAATCAGTAGCGGAATAAAATTTATGAGGGACCCAACAAGAGGAGGAGTTGCTGGTATACTAAATGAAATCGCTCAAAGATATAATGTGGAAATTGAGATAGACGAGGAAAAAATTCCTGTAAAACCATGGGTTAAAAATGCCAGTGAGATTCTTGGTATAGATCCCCTATACTCTGCTAATGAAGGAAAAGTAATTATCGTTGCAGATAAAAAAGAAGAGAAAAAAATCATGGAATTTCTGAGAAATCACCCTTTAGGACAAAAAGCACAGGTAATTGGAGAAATAAAGGGTATGGGAAAAAGAGTTTACTTAAAAACTAAAATGGGGACAAAAAGGGTAATAGATCCTCTAAAAAAGGATCTTTTACCAAGAATTTGTTAAAATCTAAGAATTAGGAAGGAGAATAATTTCATGAGTAAAGTAGCAGTGTATAACGCAGATTATAATAAAGATGAATTAAAAGAAAAAATTTTAAAAGCTTTTGATCATTTTAAGCTGCCAGATTTTAAAGGAAAAAAGATTTTTATTAAACCTAATCTTCTTATGGCTGCACCTCCAGAAAAAGCTATTACAACTCACCCAATTTTAATAGAATCTTTAATAGAAGTACTTAAAGAAAAAGGAGTAAAGGACGTATATATTGGGGACACCCCTGGAAACACAGCTACAAATATGGATCATCTATATAGAATAACAGGGTTAAAAGAAGTTGCAGAACGACAAGGAGCAAATCTTGTTAATTTATATACCTATGGAGTTATGAATATTAAGAGTGATCTTGCAGGAGAAATACCAATAACAAAATTTATAAAAGAAGTGGATTACATAATAAATGTACCAAAGTTAAAAACCCATACCTTTATGCTAATTACATGTGCTATAAAAAACACATTTGGTCTTGTACCCGGCATGAATAAATCAAAAATGCATGCTATTGCAATAAATCCTGAGAAGTTTGCCCATATTTTGGTGGATATATTTAAAGAAGTAAACCCCTTAATAAATATCGTTGATGGAATTATAGGTATGGAAGGAGAAGGACCATCTGCTGGTAATCCAAGAAGATTTGGGAAATTAATAATAGGAGATGATGCAGTTGCGGTAGATGTAATATCAAGTATAATCCTTGGATATAGTCCTCAAGAAATATTCACAAATTTGATAGCCTATAAGAAGGGACTTGGAGAGATAGATATAGAGAAAATTGAGATTATCGGTGAAGAAAAAGATAAACTTTACAATCATAATGTAGCAAAGGTTAAAAACTTCTACTCCATAACAAAAAATTTACCATCTTTTATGGGTAATATAGCTTCTTTTTTATTTAACAAACTAATACGACAATATCCTGTTATTGATGATACCAAATGTATAAAATGCAGAATATGTGAGAATGGTTGTCCTAAGAAAGCTATATCTTTAATAAATAATAAAATGTTTATAGATTACAGTAAATGTATATCTTGTTTTTGTTGTCATGAACTTTGCCCCCAAGAATCAATCAGACTTGAAAAAAGTTTATTAGCAAAACATATATTTAGAGGATAAATTAATCTTCCTCCAAAGATAAAATTTTTCTTCCAAAAATGGAGATGAGAAGAACAAAAATCAAAACCATTATAGTGGATAAAGTATATATAAAACCTAAATCACCCTCTTCAACACCTACAGATATTCTTAAAGCTTTACCCACATAATAAAGGGGCAAAAAACGAGCTAAAATCTTCAGATAATTAGGCAGAAAATCAAGAGGAAAATATACACCTGAAAAGAAAAGCATTATATTTACAAGTAAGTTCCCTACATTATTTGCAGTTTGTGGCTCTTTAAATAAAGCAGTTATTATAATACCTAATGCCATCATACCAAGAATTGAAGAGAATAAAGACAATAAAAAGACACCCCAATTGACTGAAAAGTTAAGATTAAAAATAATTTGGGCTACAAAAAGAACAAGTATACACGATAAAATACTTAAAATAACATTAGCAAAAACCATACCTGATACAAATGATAAAGGGCTTATTGGAGTTATTGCAAATCTTTTTAATACCTTCCTTTTCCTATAATATCCAAAAAGAGCAATCATAGTAAATATAGATCCTGAAATAGAAAAACTTAAAACACCAGGAATGCTATATCCTAAGCTTGTTACACGAGCTTTACCAGGCTCAATAAATTCTTCTTCAACTTTAACAATTCCCCTTCCCTTGCCTATCTCATGGAGCGCATAAACATTAGCGAGATTTTCTCCAAGAGTCCTTAAGAATGGTTTCTGCTGAAAACTTGAAAAGTTAATTAATAAATTAAATTCACTTTTGTCAAATATCACTCCCCCATCTATATACCCCTTTAATACCTGATTCCTTAATTCTTCCTCATTATCTACTAATACAACTTTCATATCTCCTAACTCTTTTAATACTTGAACAAGATCACTATTATCTTTAATAATTCCTAAAGAAATACCATATTCGTTAGTACCTGCAGCACTTCCACCAAAAACAAAGCCAAATATTATGACAAAGATAAGAGGAAGTATAATGGTAAAGAGAAAGGTAAAGGTATCTCTATAAAAACTTTTTATTCTATAAAATGCAATATTAATAAATGCTCTCATGTTAATTCCATATCTCTATATTTTTTAATAGATATCAGCAAAAAGATTAAAAAGTAAACTAAAGGAATCAAAATAGTTAAATATATAGGATATGGTGAAGGCATAATACCAAGCGTATCCCTTATACCCGCAGCCAAATACGTGATAGGATTAATAACAACAATCCACTTTACAAACCACGGCACATCATTCACAGGAAAGTAGATACCCCCAAGAAATTGTAATGGAAAATTAAGAATCTGCCCTATCACATTAGCTGAATTGGTGTTTTTAGCTACCGCTGATATAAAAAATCCAAAGGTAGAAATGGTAAACATGGTAAGAAATACATAAAAAATAAAATAGAAAGAGAAAGGATTAACAGAACTTTTATAAATCACCTTTCCCACAAAGGAGAGAACCAAAATCTGAAGAATAAAAAAATAAAAGCGAGAGAGAAAATAAGATAGGAAAAAATTAAGAGGTGAAATAGGGGTTAACTGAAATCTTTTTAATATTTTACCTTCCCTATACCAGGAAAGTTCTTGCCCAATTCCAAACATTCCTGTAAAAAATATAGCAATTATAATCATCCCCGGAAATATGAAATCAACATATGAAAATCCCTTTTTGCTACCTAATATTTCGCTTTTTACCTTATATTCATGAATATCTGTTAGCCTTTTTACAAATTCTAAATTCATTCTATCTATAATACTTCTTACAACCATACTTGCAGCTTGAGAAGAAAGACTATGCCTCAAGGTATAAACTCTAATTGGTACTGGATTTACATCAGCCCCAAAAATTCTCATAGTAATATTAGAAAGTATTAAAGAATCAAATCCTTCGGGAATTTCTACTATAAGTTTTGTCTTACCCTTTTTCAAATCTTCAAGTAGTTTTTCTCCAATACTAATATTTTTAAAAATTTTTAAATTAAATATCTTTTCTTCTCCTTTACTTAGATCTTCAAATACGTTGTAAATAATATTTGAAAAATCTCCTGATTCATTTTTTACCAAATAAATATCAAAATTAACCCTCTTTACTTCATATAAAGATGAAAAAATAGTTATAAGAATCATCATTAAGATTGCTGGAAATGCGATACACCAAAAAATATAAGCTTTTTCCCTTATAGCAGATTTAAAAAAATAGATTGAATTTTTAATAATCATCATTCTTCTCTAAGCTGTCTTCCTGTTAATGTTAAAAACACATCTTCTAAATTTGGCTGTCTTATAGTCTCATTTCTAACCTTTATACCTTTTCCTTTAGCTATCTTTAAAAGGTTCTCAATAGCCTCTAAAACATTGTTTGTCTTAATCACAAGACGCTTATTCTTAGAATTAAATACATAATTCAATCCCATATTATTTAAATCTTCTAAAAAGCTATGATTTTCTTCCACATCCACCTCAATTACACTTTCCCCTCCTATACTTCTTATTAGATCTTCTGGCGTACCCTCTGCTATTATTTTTCCATGATCCATAATACATACCCAATCAGCTAAAAATTCTGCTTCTTCCATATAATGTGTTGTAAGAACTATAGTTTTACCTTTCTTCTTTAGATCCAAAAGAAGATCCCATACACTTCTTCTTGCTTGAGGATCAAGGCCAGTTGTTGGTTCATCTAAAAATAAAAGAAGAGGATCATTAATAATAGCAAGTCCTATAGCAAGTCTTTGTCTTTGACCACCCGAAAGTTTCTCCACATAACTTTTCTCTTTTTCTTTTAAATTAACAAAGTCAAGTACATCATCTACCCTTAGTCCGCGCTTATAAAAACTTCTAAACATAGAAAGAGTTTCCCTTACAGTAAGATGAGAAATAAGATTAGTCTCCTGTAAAGAAACACCTATTAACTCTTTCTCTTCTCTCCCAATTCTATCAACTTGTCTTCCAAATATAGTAATCTTGCCACTATCTGGGGTTCTTAAACCTTCAATTATTTCAAGTGTTGTCGTCTTTCCTGCCCCATTAGGCCCTAAAAGAGTAAAAATAGACCCTTGTTTTATCTTAAAGCTTACACCATCTACTGCTTTAACATTACCATAATATTTTCTTAGATCTTCGACTTCTACAAGAAATTTATGGTTATTCATAAAATATATAGTAGGACAAAATCAAGAGAAAGTCAATTAAAGTTATACATAAAAAGGGAAATTGATATGATGGTTAAAATGTTAAAAAACAATATATTGACTTATGTCTACAAATTATATTAAAATTTCTACTAAATATTTATAAAAAGGGATGGTTAAAATGTTCGTCACTAAAGGTAATATAAAAAGGTTTTTTAGTACTATGTATACAATCGTTTTTATTATTATCTTCCTTTTATCATTAATTCCATTAAAGGCAGAAACAAGCGCTACGCTTAGTGCGGATATTATAGTTATACCTAAAAAACCTATTGGTAAAAAACCGACTAATGGGAATCCATTAATATCCCACAAATTTGGTGCAGATCCAGCTGTTCTTGTATATAACGATAGAGTGTACATATATCTTACTAATGACATTTTAGAATATGATATTAATGGTAATGTAAAAGAAAACTCATATAGTAAAATTAACAAGATCACTGTTATATCATCAGAAGATCTTGCCAATTGGACTGATCATGGTGAAATTGAGGTAGCCGGATCTAATGGCATTGCTAAATGGGCAATGAATTCTTGGGCTCCTGCAGTAGTATGTAAAAAAATAAATGGTAAAGATAAATTTTTCCTTTATTTTTCAAACAATGCCAGTGGTATTGGTGTCTTGACATCAGAATCACCAATTGGTCCTTGGACAGATCCTCTTGGAAAGGCTCTTATTTCTTGGTATACTCCCGGTGTATTGGGAGTTGTATGGTTATTTGATCCTGCTGTACTTGTAGATGATGATGGAAAAGCATATATTTATTTTGGTGGGGGAGTTCCAAAAGGAAAAGAAGAAATGCCTAACACAGCAAGAGTTATGCAGCTTGGCAATGACATGATAAGCGTTATAGGAGAAGCAAAAGTAATACCAGCTCCCTTTATGTTTGAAGACTCAGGGATTAATAAAATAAATAGTTTATATTACTACTCCTATTGTACAAATTTTTACAGTGGACCAAAGCCAGTAGGAAGTCCTCCTGCAGGAGCTATAGCATACATGACAAGTAAAAACCCTATGGGACCCTGGGAATACCAAGGAGTAATATTGAAAAATCCAGGATACTTCTTTATTGTTGGTAGTAATAATCATCATCAGCTTTTCGAATTTAAAGGTAAATGGTATATTGCATATCATGCCCAGACTCTTGCGTTAGACATGGGAGTTGCAAAAGGTTATAGATCACCTCATATAAATGAAGTAAAAATTGAAAACGGAAAGATTAAAGAAGTTATAGCAGATTACAAGGGAGTATCTCAAATAAAACCATTTGATCCTTATAAAACCGTTGAAGCAGAAACGTTCGCATGGTGTGCAGGAATTTCTACAAAGAAAGAAAACGCAAGTAATAACATGTGTTTAACAAATATAGATAATGGGGATTGGATTGCACTATCAAAAGTTGATTTTGGAAACACACCACCGAAGAAATTTGAAGCCATGGTTTCTAATATCAATGGGAAAAGTTATATAGAAATTAGATTAGATTCTATAGACAATAAACCAATTTCTGTTATAGAGATTACTCCACAAAATAATAATTCATCAAGATGGATTAAAGTGGAAGCAGATATCAACAACATAACAGGTACTCACGACTTATATTTTGTTTTTAAAGGTGAAAAAGCAGTTAATTTATTTGATATGGATACATGGAGATTTGTAAAGTAAAAAGAAAATTTATAAATATTGGAGGTTAATAAATAATGACTCATATTAAAATTGAAAAAGACAAACAAATAGGAACTTTTCCTGACAATTGGAAATTTTGTGTTGGTAGTGGTCGAATAGGTCTTGCTCTTCAAAAAGAATATATTGATGCTCTAACTTATGTACAACAGCATATTGGATTTAAATATTTAAGAGCCCACGGACTCCTTCATGATGATGTGGGAATATACCGTGAAGACATAGTAGGAGATAAAGTTCAACCTTTTTACAACTTTACATATATTGATAGAATTTACGATACATTTTTAGAACTTGGTATACGTCCTTTTGTAGAAATAGGCTTCATGCCATCAAAACTTGCTTCTGGTACACAAACTATATTCTATTGGAGAGGAAATGTTACTCCTCCCAGTGATTATAATAAATGGGAAAAACTCATTAAAGCAGTAGTTAAACATTTTATTGAAAGATATGGAGAAAAAGAGGTAGAACAGTGGCCCTTTGAAATATGGAACGAACCTAACCTGAGTGGATTCTGGAAAGATGCCAATCAAGCTGAGTATTTTAAATTATACGAGGTCACAGTAAAAGCTATAAAAGAGGTAGATGAAAACATAAAAGTTGGTGGACCCGCTATTTGTGGAGGAGGAGAACATTGGATAGATGACTTTCTAAATTTTTGTTATAAAAATAATGTACCAGTAGATTTTGTCACACGCCATTCATACACGGCAAAAACCCCAGAATATACACCACACTTTGCTTATCATGATGTAAATCCTATTGATTACATGATAAGGGAATTTAGAGAGGTAAGAAATCAAGTAAAAAATTCACCTTTCCCTAATTTACCCATCCACATAACCGAATACAATAGCTCTTATAATCCTTTATGCCCTATACATGACACTCCCTTTAATGCTGCATACCTTGCAAGGGTTTTAAGTAAGGGCGGGGATTATGTAGATTCCTTCTCTTACTGGACATTTAGCGATGTCTTTGAAGAGGCAGATGTGCCAAGATCAATTTTTCATGGTGGCTTTGGGTTAGTGGCATTTAATAACATCCCGAAACCTGTATTCCATATGTTTACATTTTTCAATGCAATGGGCAAAAAGATATTGTATAGAGATGAACATATTTTAGTAACTCAAAGAGAAGATGGATCTATTGCTATTGTTGCATGGAATGAGGTTATGAGCAAAGATGCAGAACAAGAAAGAGAATATAAGCTCGAAATACCAGTAGAATTCGAAGACATATTTGTAAAGCAAAAATTAATAGATGAGAATCATGGTAATCCATGGAAGACATGGATCGATATGGGTAGACCAAGATTTCCATCAAAGGAGCAAATAAAAACCTTGAAAGAAGTAGCTCAACCCTACATTACCACATGGCGAATGAAAGCAAACAATGGATACATAACATTCAATATAAAACTTGGTAAAAACGCAGTAGCATTGTATGAATTGTCAAAAATTAAAGATGAAACACCTACATACATAGGACTTGATGATAGCAAGATCCCGGGATACTAATATCCTTATATATTAATGTATAAATTCGAAGGAGGAATCTTATAATGGCCATCATGGAAATTAATTTTTATTCAAAGATGCTTAAAAGAAGTACAACACTAATGGCTGTATTACCTGTAGATAGATTTGATAGAAGCTTTTCCAAAAACACAGATATTGATTCAATGAAGACAATATATCTCTTGCATGGATATGCAGGAAATCATATGGATTGGTTATATGGAGCCCAAATAGTAGAATTATCTTTACGTTACAATGTAGCAATATTTATGCCATCTGGGGAGAATAGTTTTTATTTAGATGATGAGGATAGAGAAGCTTATTACAGTAGATTTATAGGCGAAGAACTAATCGAATTTACAAGAAATATATTTCCTATACCGGAAAAAAGAGAAAAAACTTTTATTGGAGGATTATCCATGGGAGGATATGGAGCATTGAGAAATGGCCTTGTTTATAATAATATTTTTGGAGGAATAATTGCTCTATCCTCAGCCCTTATAATTAACAAGATATCAGGCATCACTCCCGATTATAACAATGGCATTGCAAGTTATAAATACTATAGACACGTATTTGGAGATTTAAATTCCTTAATTGGTAGTGATAAAGATATAACAGCTCTTGCTAAAAGGTTAAAAGAAAAAGGAGAAAGTATTCCCAAAATATATATGGCATGCGGAAAAGACGATTTTCTTATTCAAGAAAACAGAGATCTATATAACTCATTAAAACAAGAAGGAATAGATGTAACCTATGTGGAAGATGATGGTACCCATGACTGGCAATTCTGGAATAAATACATATTCAAGGCTTTAGAATGGATTAATAATAATTTTTAAAAATTAATTTACATTTTTACAGACCTTTTTATCATATCTATCTCTTCTTTTGTTAGCTCTCTGTATTCACCAGGGGCAAGATTTTCGTCAAGCCTCAAAGGTCCTATTCTTACTCTTTTTAAATAAATTACTTCATGTTTAAGTTCAGCCATCATGTTCTTTATTATATGATATTTTCCCTCTGTTATAGTAATGAGTATTTCTGATTCTTCTGGAGAAGCTTTTAAAACTTTCACTTTGAAAGGTTTTGTTTTATACTTTTCCTTCCTTAAATATATTCCTTCCTTTTCATATCTTGAAAAATCAATATCTGATACATCACCATCAACAACTACAAAGTATTCTTTTTCTATATTCCACTTAGGATGGGTAATTCTATGAGCCAGTTGTCCATCTGAAGTTATTATAAGAAGTCCTTCTGTATCAATATCAAGCCTTCCTATAGGAAATAGTTTATCAATCATTGGTTCAGAAGAAAATAAATCCATAACTGTTGGGTATTTTTCATCATAAGTTGCAGTAATGTATCCCTTTGGTTTATTAAGCATAAAATAAAAATTTTCTTTATACTCTATTTCTTCACCATCAATATTCACTATATCCTTATTGGGATCAATATGATATGAAGGGTCGTCTATAACCTCTTCATTTACCTTAACAACTCCTGATTTTATAAGTTTTTGTACTTCCTTTCTACTTCCAAAACCTTGATTTACAAGAAATCTATCAAGTCTCATCATCTTTTCTCCTTAAAGGGGAAGAAAGAATAAACTTTCTTCCCCTAAATTTTTAAAATACAAGATGATAAACGGTTAATTGAGGCACTTTTAATTCAAAATAGTTATTCTCAATATTACTAATAGTATCTATTTTCTTAATTTCAGGAGACCTATAATCAAATCCATAAATGGTGCAAGATGTATAAGTATAGTCCCCGTGAATCTTTATCTTAGCAATTCCTTCCTCATCCCACGTTCTATTTATCAAAATAATATGCAACTTATTTTGATCATCTTTGTGTATAGATGCATATACAGGCATCTTCTCCACATCTGATGAGTCTGCTTTTACACATATATCCCCATACTTTGAGCCTTTACCATCATAGTTTAGATAGATGTTATAGGCTGAAGCAGCATAGGAACCACTCTCTGCCCATCTTGTAGCAAGATAAACCCCATATTTTCCAAAAATGCCAAGTACATCCACGAGAGCAATTCCCCCTGATATATGATCTTTTCCACCATAATCAAATTCTGTAATAGCAAGCTTTGTTCCTGGGAAATAAGTATCTATATCCTCCTTTATTCTCGGTATAAGAGGTAAAAATTCTGGAAACCATTGATTTATCCAACTATTCTCACCAGAAGTTATCTGCCCTTTCAAAGAAGTTTTATAGGTTGGATCCCAGAGAGTTCTTGGAGCTTGCATCCTTGCTATAGATATATCTTTATCTTCTGTCCCTTCCCCATCGAAACATATTCTAACTCCAGAAGAAGATCTTGCCTCGGGATACCAATGAATAGACAAAACATCAAGAAGTCTCTTTCCAAACTGCTCAGAAGCCTCTCTCATTTTCTGCAGATAATAGCTTATAAACCACTTATGATTACCTTTTAAATTATTCCAATCTGGAGCATCCTGTAAACTGTAAAATCCCATAAAACCATAGGATTCATAACCAAAAACCATAGCATTTGGATCCATTTCTTTTATTACCTTTGCAAGCTCAATTGATTTTGTAATAAGCTCATTACATGTTACTTTTTGGGGATGAATCCTTGGATGAGTACTATTCCAAAGATCTGGTTCGTTGTCTAAAAGATATCCTTTTATACCTGTTTGGGAATCTGATTTTCCGTACTTTGTTATAAGAAAATTTAGAAGTTCATCTATATACACATAATTATCATTTGTATCAGGATTTAAAAAAAAGGAAGATCCTTTTCTAAATTTCACCTCAGCCCATCTTGCAGATGGAGCTGTTTCATTTTCTGAAACTGTTCCATTTGCATCTTTCGCTACATATCCAGCCATTTGAAGAGTAATAAGACTTATTGCTCCCATATTCAAAGATTTATCATGAAAAGTAGTAAATACTATGCCAGGTTTATTATAATCACTTTGTAGAATTCCCAAAACCCAAGGTAAGTAATAGTCACTACTATGATACCAGTCTGACCCTGCATTAGAAGCATTATTCTCCCAATTATACCCTGTTAACCTATTCCCTCCTATCCTTCTTGCTGTAGCTTTGACCCCTTCTATATCCTGATTTACCCCATATATGTAAGGACTTATTTCAGTCCTACCCTGATAAGGATCTATTGTAATATTACACTCAAAATTTCCTGTTGGCATAACAGTACCGTCATTGGTAGATGATTGTTTTGTACAACCTGCAATAAAAAGAAGAATAACAACAAGAAGTATTATTTTTAAATATTCCATAGTTTATCCTTCTCCTTAGCTAGAAATAATATCTAAATCCTATTGCTCCATCTACATCCAAATTAGTAGCAGGCACAAGATTAAGGGTAGGGACTATTTCAAAAAAGAAATCTAAGGTTGTTCCTTTTGGTATAAAAACTATCCCTAAGGGAACTCTTACACCAAAATTTGTATTATCCTTTGCAAGTATTCTTAATCCTATACCATAATAAAAAGGCATAGTACCTGATGTGGGTTTAAATATTCCATAATTATGGGTTACATAATCGGCTGAGATATGCAATATATTGGCATCTATACTCCAAGCAATGCCAAAATCAAAAGCATTTACCTTATTTTGCCAAAGCCTCAAAGAGATTCCTGTTGGCTCACCAGCAATTATACCTACCCCAAAATTTCCTGCATAAGTCACTGAAAACAAGAAAATTAGAGTTGAAACAAATAAGATTAATCTTCTCACTATAACACCTCCCAAACTACATGAGATAAATATTTAATGCCATTTATTATATCATACAGAAATGAAGTCCTCTAAATATTATTCTGTCTGTTCCTTTATTACAATTGCTGGTGAAATCTTTCCTATTCTTCTTCTACTTAAATATTTAGATAGTATAAAAGCGCCAAAAAGAATAATAAAAGTTAGACATATATCCTTAAATCCTGCATACATCTTCAATGAAAAATCAAGGTCTCTTAAAGCCACATTAATGATATACTTAATGAACGAACTATATAAAGGAATGCCTATTAAAAATCCAAGAAGAAAAGAAACATTATTAAATCCTAAAAACATAGTACTTAATTCTCCATCTCTAAAACCAAGTATCTTAAATATACTTAATGCCTTCCTATTTTCAGTAACAATAAGGGAAGAAAGTATATAGATAATAATAAAGGCCATAAAGAAAGACACAATGTACATCATCTGCAATATCTGGTTCACACTTTCAGTAGAATCATCAAAGGCTTTTATCAAATCTGATTTGCTCATGGATACAATTAATTCTTCATTAGGGATATTTAATTTATCGATGGAATATAGCCCAATAAAAGCCCCATCTTCTAATCCAAAGGTTTTATTAAATTCTTCAAGATTCATATAACCAGTATTTCCTACAAAAAGATCTACTATTTTTGAAATCTTAAGAGAATATCTCTTCCCATCAATTGTATTTATTACCTTTAACATGTCACCTTCTTTTAAATTTAGCTTATCAGCAAGGGCTTGTGATATAACAAACCCTTCTAAATCTACCCTATTTCCTTTGTTATCTCTTAACACAATTAGTTGGGATTTCTTCTCTATTCCGTAAATTGTAATCCTTGTTTTTGTCCCTTCCTTATAAAAGGATAACATATTGAATCTTTCAGAATTAGGATATCTATGATCTTTCTGATAGAAATTAAAAACATACATATAGTTATATCTGAAAGTATTTTGAAATGTATCATAAACAAGGTTTGAAAGAGCTGATCTAGCAGTAATACCATACATTAATATCAAAGTAGAAAAAGCAACACCCAAAATAATTACAATCTCTCTCGAAGGATGAAGAAGAGCATGCTTTATCATTATCCCAAGCTTAAAAGAGAATTTATCTAAAAAACCTATACGAAACCTAACTTTAAATGTCTTTTCTGTTTCTCCTTTTATTATCTCAACTACTTTTTTCCTTAATAGATCTCTTATAGCAAAGAATCCAGAAAACCCCATAAAAACTATTGGCAAAAATATACCCACAAAAAGATCTTTTACAGGAAAGATCTTTTCCACAATTGGTACACTAATGAAAGATACATATAAATTTATAAAACTATCGGAATAGATATAGCCTAAAATTCCACCTGTAATAGCCCCAAAAAGCCATATAAAAAAAGGAAATAACATATATAACTTAGTAATTTCACCCTTACTATATCCAAGAGCATAAAGAGTACCTATCTCCCTATGCATAGAATTAATTAATCTTCTCAAAACAATAAAAAGAAGCAAAGAGGAGATTAAAAGAATAGTAAACGCCATAACATATGAAAGAGGCTTTCCACTTTCTACCTTTCTCTCAGTAACAATAATTCTCCAATTTTCATCTTTTTCTTGAAAAGAGAGTAAATTATATTTTGAATTTATATCTGCCTTGAAAGAATCTACATCATTGATTTTACCTCTTACCATGTAATATCTATAAGCTACACTGGAGATAAATTTTTTCATATCTTCCATATTCATTATTCCAACACCAAAATGAGACGGATCTGGTAAAATATCAGTTTCATTTTTTGTAATATAGATATAATCAGGAAGAGCCACATATCCAGAAATCTTAAAAGGTAATCCATTTATATTTATAGTATCTCCAATCTTCAAATTGTTATTTTGAGAAAAATTGGGATCAATAGCTACCTCTCCTAAACTTGGCATTTTACCTTCCAATATTAATGGCTTATTTACCCTCTCGGTAATATTGAAAAATCTAATGGTTTTATCATCATAGTTATAATCAAAAGTAAATTTTTCCTCTATCTCCACATTATATTTTTTCTCAATCTCTTCTATATCAATAGGGAAAAAGGTAATAAAATGAAAATTTTCTTGTTTGTATTTCTCAACAAAATTTTTGTAATTGATATCTACATTTGTCATAGTTACGCTAAAAATATTGTATACAAAAGAGGCAAGAAAAACTAAAAGAATTATTCCTATAAAATGGGACTTATCTCTCCACATTATCCTTAATGGTATTTTATTGAGCATTACCAAACCACCTCCTCAGCAGAGAGAGGAGTGGCATTATCAATAAATTCAGTAAGTTCTCCACTTCTTAATTTAATAATTTTGCGAGACATTTGAGATATAGCAGTATTATGTGTGGCTATAATGATGGTAGTTCCATACTTTCTATTAATATCTTCCAAAAGCCTCAAAACTTTCTTTGCATTTTCAAAATCAAGGGCTCCGGTAGGCTCATCACACAAAATAATTGCTGGATTTTTTACTACTGCCCTTGCTATAGCAACCCTTTGTTGTTCTCCCCCTGATATTTCAAAAGGGTACTTATCTCTGTGCTCCCACATTCCTACCACTTCTAAGACTTCTTTAGGGTCTAATCCATCTTCAGAAAGATACTTAGTAGAGAGTACATTCTCATAAACAGTAAGGGAATTTACAAGATTATAGAATTGAAAAACAAAACCCAGTTTTCTTCTTCTATAATTTGTTAAAGCTTTATCATCATATCCTGTTATCTCTTCCCCATCCACTATTACTTTTCCTTCGTCAGGTCTGTCTATTCCTCCAATTATGTTTAAAAATGTAGTTTTTCCAGATCCCGAAGGACCAAGTATTACATAAAACTTACCTCTTTCTAATGACATATTAATGTTCTTAAGAGCATTTACTTTAAACTTTCCCACTTGATAGACCTTAGAAACATTTTCTACTTGAATAAACATAAAAACCTCCCCTAAAAATATCCTTATATCCTTTCAATACAATTATGACTATTCAGTCATAATTTGTCAAGATAATTTCATTTTTTCCCTATCCCCTCTTTTAAAAGTTTAAGGTAATCATTTTCTGTTTTTTTAACATAGTCCTTTGGAAGATCATATACATTTAATCCCTGCAATTTAGCCATCTCAATAAAAAATCTTTTTAACCCCCATGATGAAGACTCAATAAAAATTAAAATTAATTCAGGAGAAATATCCTCTCTAATCAATCCAACTTTTTGATTTTTTACAATCAATTCGTAAAGAAAAGATTTAGTTTTAGCTTTTAAAAATTCTTGTATTTCTTCTTTGTAGGGTGAATCATCATTAAAAGCAGTTTTTTCAAGAAGCATGTATTCATAAGGATGTTCTTTAAGAAATTTCCAAGTATCATCAAAAGATCTTTCCACATATTCAAAAAGACTAATCTTTTCAAAATCATAGATGCTTACAACTTCTAACAACCTTCTTGTCGATTCTTCTATAACATAAAAATACATATCTTTTTTATTCTCAAAATATTGATACATACTTCCTTTTGCCACTTTACATTCTCTTGCTACATCTTCAATATCTACCTTACTATAAGGCCTCGTGGCAAAATATTTTATAAGTGTGTCTATTATTTTCTTTCTTTTTTCTTCAGACAAATTAAAAAAGGTCTTCCTTGGCACTACCTTCTCTCCCTATTTTCTAAAACTCCCTAAAATATCAAATTTTTACTTTACAGGAAGATAATTTATCTGTGATCCTACTACAATTTTCCCCTTTTCAATCATTAATACTGGTATAGTCTCTATCTTAATCATTTTAATACTGCCATCAGGCATACTTACTGAAACCACTGATTCAAAAGGTTTTGGGCCTGAGAAGGAAAAGGCAATTTGATAAATCTTAGATACATCGACCTCACCTACCTTAACCTTTTTCCCAAGAATACTAAAAGCTACTTCAAAAGCTACTTTTTCCACTTTAATATAAATCCTATTCTCATTCAATAAATACTTTACCAAAACCTCTCCATAAGCAGGTGTTGTATAGCTCACAGAAGGAAACTTTATAGATACAGAAACATCAGCTTCAAATCTTGCCTTGTTGTCATCTAAAATTATTCTTGGATTTTTAACAATCCAGGTATACTCACTTTTAATCCCAGAAACATTAAAGCTCTCAGTTCTTTTTATCTCTCCAATCGCAGACAAAAATTTATTTAGAGTTTCTTGAGAGATAACTATACTTGCATCAGCCTCATTTTGAGAAAAGGAGAAAACAGAGATCAAGGTAAGTATAAATATAGATAGTAAAATTATTTTTAAACTTTTCATTTTATTCCTACCTCCTCTATTCTTCCTTATCAACCCCATGATTGTATGCATATTCAAGGGCTTCTATCTGCATATTCTTCAATAAATCTTTGTAATAACCTCCTTTATTCTGCAAATCTTCTACCCTTTCAATAACATCCATGGCTATGCTATAACGATCTATCTGGTTCAATATAGCAAGTTGAAGAGGTGTGGTTATACCTCCTCTTCCTTTTAAGAAAGGTGCAAGATATCCAGCATCTATTCCTATTTTTCTATTTTCCCTATATCCTCTCACATGAATATTTCTATGATTATTTCTCCTATAGGTTAACCTATGTATAAGCCATGGATAACCATGGAAGTTAAATATTATAGGTTTGTCTTTTGTAAAGTAAGAATCAAACTCTTTATCTGTCAGTCCATCTGGATGCTCTGTATTAGGTGTAAGAGTAAAAAGGTTTACCACATTTACAAATCTTATCTTTAGATAAGGGAAAAACTCTTTTAAAAGCTTAACAGCATAGATAGCCTCTTTTGTTGGGATATCACCACAACTTGCAATAACAACATCAGGATCTTCTTCTGGATGATTACTTGCAAAATCCCATATTCCAATACCTTTCATAGCATGTTTAAATGCATCATCCATAGAAAGATATTGAGGATGTTTCTGTTTATCTATGACTATAATATTTATTCTATTAGTGGTTTGGAAACAATGCCATACGGTACAAAGTAATGTGTTAGCATCTGGGGGGAAGTATACTCTTACCACATTAGGCCACTTATCCACAATAGATGTTATGAAACCAGGATCTTGGTGAGTAAAACCATTATGATCTTGTCTCCAAACTACAGAGGTTAATAGTAAATTTAATGATGAGATAGGAGCTCTCCAAGGTACATCAGAAGAGATATCAAGCCATTTTCCAAATTGATTTACCATGGAGGAGATTATGGGGGCAAATCCTTCATATGTATTTAAAAATCCATGTCTTCCAGTAAGAAGATACCCTTCAAGCCATCCCTCCAAGGTATGTTCTGAAAGCATCTCCATAGTTCTTCCAAAGGGTGTAAGATATCCTTCATCCTCATCTTCAGGAAGAATCTTCCCCATAAAAACCTTTCCATATTTAAATACTGAATCTAATCTGTTTGATTTTGTTTCATCAGGTCCAAAGACCCTAAAATTATCTGGATTCAATCTTATAACTTCCTTTAAAAACACACCTAAAGGACGTGTATTTTCTGCCTTATCCTCAAAGGGTTTATTCACCTCCACTGCATAATCCTTAAGATTAGGAAGTTTTAATTCTCTTCTTAATAATCCACCATTAGCATATGGGTTAGCACTCATTCTTTTCTCTCCAGATGGGGCTATCTCCCTTAAATCTTCCCTTAGTTTTCCATCAGGAGTAAATAATTTTTCAGGCTCATAACTTCTCAGCCAAGCCTCCAAAACCTTCAAACTTTCAGGATTTTCCTTTGCATCAGAAAAAGGCACTTGATGAGCTCTCCAATATCCCTCAATATAGTGATTTCCAACCTTCCTTGGAGCAGTCCAACCCTTTGGAGTCTTTAAAATAATCATAGGCCAGTAAGGTCTAAATGGCTTATCCTGAGATCTGGCAGTATCCCATATATTCAAGATTTTTTCTATACAAGAATCCATAGTCTTTGCCATCTTTTCATGTACTTCAAGAGAATCTTCACCTTCCACAAGATATGGTTCATATCCATATCCTTTAAAAAGATTCAAAAGCTCTTCATTATCTATTCTTGCCAAAATAGTAGGATTATTTATCTTATATCCATTAAGAAGTAATACTGGGAGTACTGCTCCATCCTTAACAGGGTTTAAAAATTTATTTGAATGCCAACTGGTAGCAAGAGGACCAGTTTCTGCCTCACCATCACCTACCACAGTAATGGCTATAAGATCTTTATGATCAAAAACAGCACCATAAGCGTGAGACAAACTATAACCAAGCTCTCCACCCTCTTGTATAGATCCAGGAAGTTCTGGAGTACAATGGCTACCAAGACCTCCCGGAAATGAAAAGGCTTTAAAAAGATTTTTCATTCCCTCCTCATCTTGACTAAACTGAGAATAAAGTTCACTTATAGTTCCTTCTAAATATGCTGGTGCAATAACACCTGGTGCTCCATGTCCAGGACCTGCAATAAATATACAATTAAGATCATATTTTTTTATTACCCTATTACCATGAACATATACAAAGGAAAGTCCAGGACTTGCCCCCCAATGTCCAAGAAGCCTCTCCTTTATATGCTCAGGCTTTAATGGTTCCTTTAAAAGAGGATTATCAAGAAGATAAATCATCCCAGCTGAAATATAACAGCAAGCTCTCCAATACTCGTTTAACTTTTCAATCATAATATCAACTCCTTTCTTAAATTTTTAATCAGCCCCTCCACCACCGCCCCCACCTCCTCCACCTCCTCCAGAAGAAGAGGAGGAAGATGTAGAGGAAGCTACACTACTTGAAAAGGCATTGCTAAAACTCTCAAGAGAAGAACTAAAACTTTGAATAGAATCTGATAAGCCCGTTATACTCCCTGCATAAGCGGGAGCATACCATGTTATCTGATCTACAGGGATACTTAACATCTGCATTGCCTTTAAAACTTCCTTAGCAACTCCTAACACAGTACCATAGACCAAATACTTCTCCCAAAGAACTAAAGAAGAGGGTGGTCGCTCTGAGATAAGAGAAAAATCTTTCAAATACCTCTTAAAAGCCTTCCATCTTAAAGCAAGTAATTTCCCTTCAGGAGAATATCTTTGTGCTGAATGCATAAAAATAATAGAAATAACAATGTTTATACCTATAATTAACATTAGCATAAGTATACTCCAAGAGTGTAGTATAGAGGTCAAAATTCCCAAAAAAACCTCTACCACAATCCACAAAATCATTAAGTATAATAATTTTCTTTTTCCTTCATCAATTATCCATTTCTTCTCTTGAAAGACACCTTTTTCTACTTCCTTATCAAAATCTTTCTTGAAACTACTTAAATTTTTTTTCTTTAAATCAGAAACATAGAATTCTTTACCAAACTCTTTAAATTTATTAAGAAGAAGTTTTAATTCTCCAGAAAGATCTTTCTCTACTTCTTTATCCATTATGATAATCTTATAATCTTTATGCTTTATACCTAAAAACCCCTCTTTAATCTCTTCTTTAAACTTGAGATATCCTCTTCTTGCCAGCTCAAGAGTTGAAGCCACAATAGAATTAGTAGAAAGAGTAGGTGTCTGATTTATAAGAGCATCTACCCATGCTGGTGGTATATCTGAAGGTGGCTCATGCTCATATTCTCTATCATATTGTACCACAGGCTCCCTACCATATTTAAAATATATACGAAGGGGCAAAACAAAACCAAGAAGTAAGAATATTACTGACAGTATACCAAAGATAATCGTTAAAATAGCTTGTATAAGCTGTTTTCTTTTTTCTTCCTTTTGCCACCTTTCCTCTTCTTTTAAGATTAAATCTTTACCATTTTTAGCTATTAACTCAACCTTAAACGGATCTAAATTGGTCAAATAACCTCTTGGAAATACTACTCTTACCTCTACCCATTGATGAGGTGGTATACTTCCAGCATATGCAATTATGCCTTTGTAATCTCTTTTTATTCCTATCTTTCCCTCTACCTTAGGATGGAGCCAATAATTTATATCATTTTTGGATTTTATTTCAGAGGGTAAATTAACTTCTACCCACAAAGCTGGAAGTCCTATATCCCAATCTCCTCCCCATACTTTCCAATAGAATTCAGCCACGTCATTATATACTTTTAGGGCATTGATTAACTTATAGCTTATTACAAAAGTCTTTTCCGTATAATTTGCTCTATAAAACCAACTAATTTTATACTCTTTACTATTCTCAACCACATCAAAAGTAGCTGGAATCCTCTCAGATGTTTCAGGATGATAGGTATAATTCTTTAGAGATCCCCCAACTATCTCACCTACGGATACATCCTCCAAAGTATATTTTCCTCTTGGTATAGTAATCCATGCCCTTGAGAAAGATCCTGAAAAATCATAGGTTAATTGATTTTTAACATCTATCTCTCCACTTGGCAAAATATTGTAATATACTCTTGCTTCTCTTATTCTATATTCCTTTCCATAAGATATGGTAAATAATAAAAGAAGGATTAATAAGAATTTAAAAATCTTATTCATGTCTCCTCCTAAAATTATGTAAAGTTTAACATAATTATAGCATTTTAAAAGGTAAACTTTTGAAGAAAAGAAACTTGATTTCATAAATTTTTATCGATAATTGTAACAAAGATAAAATGTTATAATATGGAATAGTTACGATATATAGAAAGGAGAATAAAATGAAAAAATTATTGATTACTATTTTAATCCTTACTCTTTTTATTTCCATAAGTTTTTCTGAGATATCAGTTAAAAAGGTATTAAAACTTGAATCCAATATAAATGGAAATAAGTTAGGAGAAGCTGTTAAATTTTATGAAAAGATAGTAACTACTAAAAGCTTTAGTATCAATGTAAAAAAAGAAAATAAAGTTCAATATAAGGTCTGGCAGAAAACTTTTGGTGGGGAAAATGATGATTATGGGTATTCTGTAAAGCAGACAAAAGATGAAGGGTACATCATTGCAGGACATACATGGTCTTTTGGGAATGGGGGGTCTGATTTGTATGTAATGAAGCTTGACAAAAATGGATATACAATTTGGGAAAAAGCTTATGGGGGAAAATCTTGGGATAAAGGAAACTCAATTTATGAAACAACAGATAATGGGTTTATTGCTGTTGGTGGAACAAAATCCGTTGGATCAGGCAATGTTGATTTTTACATAATAAAACTTGATAAAAATGGAAATAAAATTTGGGAAAAAGCTTATGGAGGAAGTAAGAATGAGGAAGCATATTCTGTTCAGCAAACAAAAGATGGAGGATATATTGTTGCAGGTTTAACATATTCCATTGGCTCAGGAGGAAAGGATGTTTACATTATAAAACTTGATAGAAATGGTAATAAAGTATGGGATAAAATATATGGAGGAAATGGTTGGGATGAAGGCTTTTCAATCCAACAGACAATAGATGGAGGTTATATTGTTGCAGGATTTTCAGATTCATTTGGGGCAGGTAATGGTGATTTTTATATCATAAAGCTAAATAAAAATGGAAGTAAGGAATGGGAAAAAACTTTTGGTGGAAAAAATTATGATGAAGCATATTCTATCCAGCAGACCAAAGATAAAGGATATATTGTTGTAGGTTGGACAGAATCCTTTAGTAAGGGGGGAAGTGATGTTTACATAATAAAGCTTAACGAAAATGGAGACAAAGTTTGGGAAAAAACTTTTGGTGGAAAAAATAATGATTGGGGATTATCAATACAGCAAACAAATGATAGTGGTTATATTGTTGCAGGGGTTACTGAATCTTTTGGGTTTGGTGGAAAGGATGTTTACATTATAAAACTTAATAAAAATGGGAATAAAGCCTGGGAAAAAACTTATGGAGGAATAGATCGTGATGAGGCACTTTCTATCTGGCAAACATGTGATGGGGGATATATTATAGCAGGATTTACATTGTCTTTTGGATCAGGAGGATATGATGTTTATGTGATAAAAATAAATGAAGAAGGTAACACAGGACCATATCCACAGTAATATGTTTATCCAAAAAAATTTTGAAACCATGTATTTTTCCCAAAAAGACAACATAAGAGTGGTAGAGCTTAAAGGTAGTCCCTATGAGATAGGCTATCAGCATGGAATAGCTCTTAAAGACGAGATTCAATATTTTAATGATAACTTTGAGAATTTAATATGTCTTTTTCAAGGCAAGATAAAAGGGAAATTATTTTATAGATTAATGCTTAAAACTGCAAAAGATTTTGAGAAAAAGATACTTAATTTTTACCCTGAATCCAAGGAATTTTTTGAAGAAATGAAGGGAATTTCTGATGCCAGCCATGTACCCTATGAAAAAATTCTTCTTTTCAATCTTACCGATGAAATATCTACTTACTATATTGGTAAAAGCATGAGAAAAAGCTGTTCATCCTTTGTTTTTAGAAATAAAGATGGAAGTTTAATTATAGGAAGAAATCTCGATTATGGGGTATTCATAGATGAACTTCCATTATGCACTACTATTTTTAAATATTACCCAGAAAAAGGAAATTCCTTTATAGCTATTTCTTGGCCTGCCCTTGCTGGGTCTTATACTGGTATATCAGACAATTTATTCGTTTCAATAAATGTATCCCAAAGTAAAAGAAAAGAGATGGGAGCTCCAGAATTTCTCCTAACCCGCAAAATAATTCAATACTCCAACAACTTAGATGATGCTTTAAATAATGCTCCATATACTTTTCAAGGATTAAATGTACTTGTCTCAGATAAAAATAATGCAGTTATTCTTGAAATAAGTCCAAAGATGAAATACATAAGGGATTTAAGGGATAAAGGCTTCCTAATAGCTACAAATCACTATCAACATCCTGAAATGATATCAGAACAAGCACAAAGACTTGTTGAAGAAATGCCTATCCCCCTTAAAGATGGGTCTTATGTTCACCAGATAGATACAAGGGAAAGGGAGAAAATAATAAGAGAAAAAATAGAAAAAGTTAATAATATAGATGTGGAATACGCCAAAGAAATTCTTAAAAGTGTAAGTACGAGGTTAACATTACAAAGTATTATTTATTTACCAAGAGAAAGAAAATTATTTATAGCCCAAAACATTAAATCTCCGGTAACTTATGGAACATGGGAGGAATTTAATATATGAACCTAAAATTAATAATAAAAGTTTTTCTTCTTTCAATAACACCTATTGGAGAATGCAGAGTTTCCATACCATATGGAATATATAATGGTCTTTCTCCCTGGGAAACTTTTTTAATAAGCTTTTTAGGAAATACATTAATGGGTATAGCGATATATTTTACTATTGATTTTATAAGTAGAGCTCTCCTTAGTAGAGAGCCCTTAAAAAGTTATTATGAAAGATTTTTAAAAAGAAAATTGAGAAAGCTAAAAATATATCCATCTGGCCTTGCTTTTTCATTGGTAATTTTTATAGGAATTCCTCTTCCTGGAACAGGAGCTTTTACTGGTGCTATATTAGCCAGAGTCTTAGGCCTAAATTTTAAAGAAGCCTTTTTTACCATAACCTTAGGTGTTATATTTGCAAGTTGCATTGTATCAATGCTTACCCTATTTAGTAATATGATTTTTTAGATCATTTTATTTCATTAAGTCTAAAGTAGAACCTGACTACTGATTTTGCATTTGGAATTTGACCTGCAAATACATATTTTTCCAATCTCTTCTTCCAAGAATTTAGTTTTTCTTCTCCTTTTTCCAAAAGAGAAAGGTTATCTCCAATTTTCTTCTTCATAGTTTTCAAATTCTTCTCCACTTCAACAAGTCCTAAAAGCTTTTTCCCCTCAATTTCTCCCCCATAAAGCATTAAATTTAACATATTCTCTATATTCTGAATACCTTGCAAAGAAGTCCCAATTATGTCCATAGCCTTTTTACTTTGAAAAGCAAGATCTCCAATAAAATCTCCAATATTTTTTATATCATCCGAGAAACTATTAGTCTCTATCTCTTTCTTTACCTCTTCTGCCATCATCAATGCCTTTTTCCAATCTTCATCATTACTACTTTCTGCTTTCCCCTTTATAAATCCATATAAATTATTAAAGCTTTTGGGATACTCTTTTAAATTTTTTGATATTAAATAGGCTTTATTTTGATTAGCCATAAGGGTAAATGGTAAAGTAAGATATTCTTGAGGGATAGTTGGAGTATTTTTCTCTATACCTTCAAGGATTCCTTTAAGAATTTTTTGATGAGCTTGATTAAGTAAAAGAAAGCCTTCAATTCCCTCATTAATAGATTTAAGTTGCTCTTTCATTGGTAAATCAACAGGAGGAAGGGATGGAAGTGCAGTGAAGGTAATAGCAGGTACCTTCAATTTTTTACCTCTCAAAGAAAGCCTTAATTTTGCATCAGGAATAGGATATGTAAAACCTGTAAGCCTAACTGTTTTCCCCAATACCATTATCATAAAATCATTGGGATTCCTAAGTACAAAATCATCGGCAGAAAACTCAGTAGACATTACTACTCTTAAAGGAATATCTTCATTAGGTTTCATATAAATCTCTATATCTAAATCTCCTGATTTCCCTAAAAAATCCTTCGGTTGTACTAATTTTCCATTATATTTATAAGTAATTTTAAAATCTAAAGGAACCTTTTTATTAACTTCTCCTGTTAAATATATATTCTTATTGTCAGAAGATTCTCCATAAATCACTATGTTACCCTTTTCTACCTTCATTTTTAGATCGTTAGTGTGCAACTTTACATTTTTAATATATTTTCCATCTTTTATGATATTAAAATTTCCCTTTCCTTCTATACTAATCCAATTTACAAGATCTACCCTTTTAGCTTTACCTTCAGCTCCAAGAAGGACATAAATGGTTTCATCATTTTTAATCCCTAAAGAATGTCCCAAAGAAATACTAAAAATTATACCCATCAATATTAATATGATAATTCCTCTTTTCACCTTCTCTCCTCCTTCCTCATAAAACCTAATTTATCAAGAAAAGAATCCAAAGTTACAAGGATAGGGACCACCAATAAGGTTACAAATAATACACTAATAATAGCTCCTCTGCTGACAAGCATAGCTAAATTCTTTGCCATAAAAATATCAGAAAAAATACCTAAAGGAAAGGAGATTAAAAACATGGTACCTGCACTAATTATGATACTATTTATACCTTCAAAGGCAAAATGGGCAGAGGTAATTCTATCAAACTCTTTTCTCTTTGCTTCCAAATATCTAGAGGTTAAAAGCACAGCATAATCTATAGTTGCTCCAAGTTGGATGGCCCCTATAAAAAGATTAGAAGAGAAAAAGATAAAACCATATGTTAGGTAATCTATAAGAAGATTAATCGTTATGGCAATCTCTATAACAAGAACAAGAAGGATGGGAATAGGTAAGGAAAGAAAAGAGAAAGCTACAACCATAAAAATAGCTATTGTAGATATAACGTTTACCTTATTTAAGTCATTAGTGGTTACATCTTTAAGATCATAATTTAAAACAGGAATTCCTGTAAAAGTAACATTATATCTTTTTTCTATTTTTTCTCTCATTCTTTCTATAAAATCATAAGATTCTGGGGAACCATAGGAAAAATTTGCATCTAAAGATAGATAAGAAACTCCATCCTTAAAGAAACTTTTCTTCACACTTTCTGGCACCATATAATCTGGCAGTAATAGATCTACCATTTCATAGTACCCCATGATACCTGTCACATAAGGATCTTTCTTTAATACTTTTATAATTTCTTGCCAATTATCTGGTGATTCTTTACCTATAACAAAAATGGTAGACTTTTTTTCAAATATGTCTTCTAACTTTCTTTGTCCTATCATGGAAGGTATATTTTCTGGAAGTCCTCTTAAAAGCTTATAATCTACAGGAAACTTAGGAATAATAAAAAGGGAAAAAGCACCAATAAGAAATATAACAAATATTACAGGCCTCCATCTTATTACAAAATTGAATAACTTTTCTCCAGGTATTCTTAAGACCCACCTCTTAGAACTTGACCATTTATGATGAAATTCATATAGGAGTACAGGAAGAATAGTAAGAGAAGAAATAAAAGATACCAATACACCTCTTGTCAAAATAAATCCAAGATCTTTACCGAGCCCAAATCTCATATAAGTCATAGCAAGAAAACCAGCCATAGTAGTAGCTGAACTTGCCACAATACTTGTAGCTGTAGTTCTAACTGCTTCCCATCCTGCTT
Source organism: Dictyoglomus sp. DH (assembly GCF_055181375.1). Lineage (NCBI taxonomy): Bacteria > Pseudomonadati > Dictyoglomota > Dictyoglomia > Dictyoglomales > Dictyoglomaceae > Dictyoglomus > Dictyoglomus sp. DH. The sequence goes on from NZ_CM143706.1 coordinate 152,526, forward strand.
CTTCCTTACTTTTTGTTTTTGATTCTTCCTCATATCTATGGTACAAAAATATGGCATAATCCATAGTAACACCAAGTTGTAAAATTCCCACAATCATCCGAGATATAAAACTTATCTCTTGCCCTAAAAGAGTAGAGATGGCAGTATTTATAAGAATAGAAAGAAAGATGGTATAGTAGATAAGAAGGGGTACATACATTGAGGGTACAAGGAAAAATAAAAATATTATGACCAATATACTACCAATAAGAAGATAACGAATGGTTTCTCTTTGAGTTAAATTGCTTAAATCTTGAGCAATAACCGCATTACCTGTAAAATAGCTTCCCTTTGGAAGAATCAAATTTATCTCTTTTATTGCTGATTTTGTTAAAGGACTCTGGGAGGATTCTATAAACTCAACTTTCAAAAATGTATATCCCTCTTTTATAAACTTATCTTTTATATTTTGATCCCAAAAATAATCAGGCAAAAAAATATCTTGAAAATCTGAAATCCATGAAACCTTTGATACTCCTTTTATTTGAGACACCTTTTTCTTTAAAGAATCCACATCATAAGGATCATTAAAACGAAGTAATATAAATGCTTCTTCGCCCAATTTAAAAGTATTACGCAGTTTATTTAAAGCATTAACTGAAGGAATATCATTAGGAAGTAGAGAATAAATGTCATAGTTTACCTTAATATTTAAACTAAGATAAAAGGACAAAATAAATAATACCAATGATAAAATGGTTATAATCTTGGAATGTCTAAAACAAAAAAGATAAATCCTTTTCATAACTTATCCCTCCCCAGAAATTCCCAACATTTTTTCGGTAACATGAAGTATAAAATCCATGGCCCTTTGAATATAGCTACTATCAACTTCTAAGTTCTCATGCAAAAGACCGTAAACCCCATAAAGTATAAGGAGGGCAAACCTTTTAGAATCAAGCTGTGGATCTTTTTTTATTTTCTCAATAAGTTGAGTAAATGGATCTACTAATTTATCTAATATCTCAAACGATATCTTAACCCTTAATGGAAAATATTGAGGACTATAATAGATCTTAGAAAAGGATCTTAAATCCTCAAAAGCCTTTATCACTGAGCTTACAATCTTATTGTATTTATCCACTAAAGAGATTCTTTCATCTTCAAGTATTTCTATAAGTCCCTTTATATAATTCTCAACATAATACTTTATTGCTTCCTCAAAAAGCTCCTCTTTGGAAGAAAAGTAGTAATAAAACATACCGGGAGAGCCCTTTATCCCTTTCAATATATCTCTTACCGAGGTTTTCTCATAACCCTTCTTGAGAAAAAGGCGAAGAGCAGTTTCAATAATTTCTTTCTTTCTTATTTCAGGCTCTTTGCTTATTCTCATATTCATTACCTATATCCGAACGAACGTCGTTCTGTTTATTATAAAAAAGATAAATCCTTTATGTCAATAAAACACAATTTCTCAAAAATATTAAATGGTCTCTTTTTTAGGTTTATAAAAACTCCAAAATAGATAGATTATAAGAGCTATAAAAACTAAAATAGAAGGTAGTTGAAAACCATAAAAAGCTAATATTATAGAAAAAGCAAGAATAAATCTATAATATGAAAAAACCCTTAAAGATGATTTTTTCACATAATTTAAAAGAATATGAATACTGAAGATTCCTACAACAAAGGATACTAAAGCTCCGTATAAGATATATGTAAACTCCCCTGTTTGGTTGCCCTTAAAAAGGTCTATAAACTTAAAGAATACTGCCCCACCTATTAAAGGAAGGGACATATAAAAAGAGAATTTTGTGGCTTCATCTCTTCTTAATCCTACATACATTCCACCTGATATAGATGAACCAGACCTTGAAACTCCAGGAAAGAGGGCAAATACTTGCCAAACTCCAATAATTATAGCCTTTTTTATATCTAAATCTTTAAGCTCCAAGGTCTTACTTTTATACCTTTCCAATAGGAGAAAGATAATACCAAAGACTACTACTCCCGCCAAAATGATCCATATTGCAAAAGGATAAGTTTGAGGCTCTGAAATTTTCTCCACAAACGGATCTAACAAAACCCCAAAAATACCAGCTGGAATAGTGGCAAGAATTATAAGTCCAAGAAGATTTCTTTTTTCCCCTCCTTTAAATATGGCAATTAAAAACTCTATCCAATCTTTTATAAAATATAAAAATACAGCAAGAAAAGTACCAAGATGTAATCCCACATTAAATGTTAACCCAAAATCGGGCACCTTAAATAAATAGGGAATTAAAATTAAATGGGCGGTACTACTTATGGGTAAAAATTCTGTTATTCCTTGGACAATACCTAAAATTATTACCCAAAATTCCATAAAAACCTCCTATTTACCAACACAGAAGTTTTCAAATATCTTATCCACAATATCTAAGGATACTTCCTCACCTAACATATTCCCTAATGATCTTTCAATATCATAAAGAAAAGACCCAAGTATATCAATAGCATTAAAATTTTTCAAGGTTTTTATTGACTCATCTATTAAGTTATTTATTTTTTTTAGCTCTTCTTTGTGATATATATTTAGAAACAATCCATCTATAGATTCTTCTGCAATTATATATTCTTTGAGTTTCTCTTCTAATCTATCAATACCTATATTATTTTTAGCAGACACGTATACCCTTTCTATATTCTCAGGGAAAAAGGATAAATCAATTTTCAAAGGTAAGTCTATTTTATTGATAACTAACAAAACTTTCTTATTTTCATAACTCATTATCCCTTGAAAAAGATTCTTTTCTTCCTCAGTAATTTCAAGACTTCCATCAAGTACAAAAAGAATAATATTTGATTTTTCAAGGATCTTTTTAGTTTTTTCCATTCCCAATTTATCCAATATATCACGGGGAATAGAAAGACCCGCAGTATCATAAATTTTTATAAGATAACCAGATAAATAAATCTCTCCTTCGATATAATCCCTTGTAGTACCTGGTATTGGTGTTACTATTGCCCTATCTTCCTTCATTAAAGAATTAAAGAGGCTTGACTTTCCCACATTCGGCTTTCCTACTAATATAACTTTATAGCCTTCTTTAATTAAATCACCTTTCTCTCCCTTTAATAAAAGTTCCTCTACCTCTCTTTTAATCTCTTCCAATATTCTTATCCACTCTGATTTCTCCTTTTCTTCCACATCCTCAGGAAAATCTATGGAGGCTTCCAATTGTACTCTTAAAAATTCTACTCTATCTTTTAATTCTCTTATCCTTTTGGAAGTGTCACCTTCCAATTTTGATAGAGCTATCCTTAATGACGCTTTACTTTCTGCCCTTATAATTTCATTTATGCTTTCTGCTTGGAGAAGATCAATCTTTCCATTTAAAAAGGCTCTTTTGGTAAATTCACCTTTTTCTGCTATTCGAGCACCCTCATTAATGACAATTTTTAAAACTTCTTCAAGAATAATAGGACTACCATGGGTAAATATCTCTACCATATCCTCGCCTGTATAGGAATTTGGACCTTTGTAAACAGCTAAAAGTACCTCATCAATGAACTCATCATTATAGTAGATTCTTCCATAATGCAAAGTATGAGAAGGTACTTTTTCAAGATCCTTCTCTCTGAAAGGTAAAAAAATTTTCTTGGCAATTCCTATAGCCTGTGGTCCACTTATTCGGATTATCCCAATAGCACTATAACCAAGAGGGGTAGCTATAGCTGTAATTGTATCTTTCATTTTTCCTTAGGTGCTATAACCACATACCTTTCTGGATCTTCTCCTTCACTATATGTAATTACATCAGGATCATTTTGCAAAGTTAAGTGAATTATTCTTCTTTCTTTTGGAGTCATAGGTTTTAGTTTGTACTCTTTCTTTTCTTTTTTTACCTTAGCAGCTATCTTCTTTGCCAACTCTTCTAAATACTTTTCTCTCCTTTCTCTATAATGATCAATATCCAAGGTAATAATATCGGTTATCTGCATTTTAGAGGCATAAAGACGGATTATATACTCTAAGGATGAAAGTGTTCTTCCTGCAGGACCAATTAATTCTCCTAAATTATCCCCTTCAATACTTATTTTTATATTCCCTTCTTCCTTTAATATCTTTATTTTGGCTTTAACATTTAATATTTTTAAGATTTCTTTTATAAAATTCCTTAATATATCTTCAGGAATTTCCTTTATCCAAGCATATATGCGAAAAGGCCTTGCTCCTATCCCTAAAATTCCTTCTCTTCCATACTCAATAATTTTATAATCTATCTTATCAAGAGGAACTTCCAAAATCTCTTTAGCCTTGAGAAGAGCATCTTCTAAGGTCTTGCCCTCTATCTCAATCTCCTTCATATCAGTATTAGCCCTCCTTATGGAGCCTAAATACTATATACTGTTGCAGTAACTGGAATAAACTAGATACAAGCCAATAAAGCATCACACCAGCAGGTACTTTATAAAGCAGAAACATTCCAGTAAAAAGTAAGGTCGTAAAGATATTCATAATTTGCTGCTGTCTCTTTTGCTCTGGTGTTGAAGACAAAGAAGACAATATCCCAGAAAAATAAGTTACAATAGCCATGATAATCAAAAGAAGATAGTCTGGCTTAGTGAGATCTGACATCCATAAAAAACTGGGAGTTACAGTATACTTATAATTCAATAAAAGCTGGTACAAAGCAATAAGAATTGGAAATTGGATAAGAAGAGGTAAACACCCCATCATCGGGTTAATTCTATACTGCTGATAAAGTATCATAATCTGCTTATTCATTTCTTGAGGATCATCTTTAAATTTCTCCTGAATCTTTTTTATCTCAGGCTGTATTTTTTGCTGAAGATATATACTTCTTAATTGGGCATGAGTTAATGGATATAAAATAATCCTTACAAGAATCACTAAAAATATTATGGCAACCCCATAATTCCCAGTCCAACTGTAAAAAAGCTCCAAAAGATATCCTAAACCATTTGCTAAAGCATTTATCATTTATTTATTCCTCCTTTGCAATTTCAATTCTAATAATTCTTCTTTTGTAGGTACAGGATCATAACCACCTGGATTAAAAGGATGACACCTCAAAATTCTCTTTATAGCAAGAATACTCCCCTCAAAAACCCCAAACCTTTCTATGGCTTCTAAGGCGTAGGAAGAACATGTGGGATAAAAACGACAGGAAGAAGGTAAAATAGGAGATATAAATCTTTTATATATTTTTATAACTAAAACTAACAATTTCTTAAGCATCCCTTAAAATACCAGCTTTTATCCATATATTTAATAGCATATCCTTCATTTTATGATAATTAATATTTTCTATATTTTCTCCTGGCTTAACTATTACAAGAATCTCTGCATCATCACTTAAGTAAGGTCTATGAAGTCTATATACTTCTCTTATAAGTCTCTTTATTCTATTCCTAACAACTGCAGGCCCTACTTTTTTACTTACACTTATCCCTATTCTTCTTTTTTCTCCTCTTCTTATATAAACAACAAAATTCTTAGAGAGGGAATAAGGTCTTCCCTCTCTTAAAATACGTAAAAAATCTTCTTGTCTTTTTAACCTTTCTTCTTTTGGAAATGAATAAAGTCTCAATTATACTGTTAATCTCTTTCTTCCCTTCGCTCTTCTTCTTTTTATAACTCTTCTACCACCGGGAGTTCTCATACGGGCAAGAAAACCATGGACTCTTTTTCTATGATGTTTTTTAGGCTGATAAGTCCTCTTCATTCCTTACCCTCTCCTTTTCTTTAAAAATTTCTGTATTTCTAGGGATACAAAGTAATACTAACAAAAAAGGCTTTTATCGTCAAGGTAAAAACTCGGGAATGTATTTCTTTCCTCCTTTTATAATCTTAAATTCCTCGGGTAAAGAATTGATATTATTTAATATTCTCTTTCTAATATTATCTGTCTCTTCAAAGTCTCTTATGATCTTACCTTGAGATATAAGAGGCTTTAAAAGAGGCTTTTTACCAGAAAGTAATTCTGAATTATGAAGTCTTACAGTATCGTTAAAATTTTCACTTCTCTGAACCTGTTTTGCACCTGGCATATTACCCACTTTAGCAATTGGTTTCCCATCTACTTCTACGATTTTTAATGCAAAATCTATAACTGGAGCATTAGCTACTCTTGTTCCAATTCCAAAAGCATCTACTAAGTCTCTGTATTTTTCTACTTCATACTCATCAAGACCCCCACTCAAAAATATCTGAATATTATTATAACCTCTTCTTGCAAATTCCCATCTAATATCTTTTATAAGATAAGAAAAATCCTTACTATCTATTCTTATACCTTGAAGCCTATCTTTCAAAGCTTCCAAAGCATTTAATGCACCTATAGTAGGAGAACCATAGGTATCTACAAGGGCAATTCTTGGTATTTTAGGATCTACATATCGATCAAAAGCTGAAAAAGCTTCTTTTTCGTCTCCTATAACCAAAATTAATGCATGAGGCATAGTACCAACAGGAGTTTTATAAATATACTTTGCCCCTAACACATTAGATACTCCATCAAATCCAGACACATATGTGGCATACTCTACCACTGGAGCTAAAAATGGATGTTGTCTTCTGGTCCCAAAACTATATATCTTTTTGTTTCCTGCTGCAATTCTTACACGTGCTGATTTTGTCGCGATACCTGACATGAAACAGATAAACCCTAATATAGCCGTTTCATACCTTGCAAAATCTCTATATTTTCCCCTTATTTGGAGCACAGGCTCATAAGGGAAGAATATCTCTCCCTCTTCCATGGCATAAACATCCACTGGAAGACCTTCTAAAAGCTTTGCTACTTCATATATTCCAAGAACTATTCCAAACTGATAGTTTTCATCAGGAAAACTTTTTGTAAAAAGTTCCATCACTACTTGTGGATTTTTATTTAAGCCATCTAATACCTCTTCAGTCCTTAAAAAATAGGCATCAGTACATAAACCACTCTTTATTTCTTCTGGTCTTGCAATCAAAAATTCTTTCAATTTATCTCCTCCCATTTTTCTATAAATTCTTGAGTTGTATATATCTTTGCATTATGAATATCTTTCATATATTTTAAAGCTCTTTCATGCTCTTCGGGGACAAAAGATGCTGTGGCATCGGAAATAACAATCACCTCAAATCCTCTAAAAAAGGCATCAGCAGAATTGTGAAGTACACATATATGGGTGCTTGTACCTGTAAGTATCACTGTATCCACATTATGTTTCTTTAAAACATCTTCAAGATCTGTTTTATAAAAACCGCTATAAACTTTTTTCTTTATTACATAATCTTGAGGAGAAGGGGCAAGTTCAGGTATTATCTCAGAACCTTTATCTCCTTCCATGGCATGTTTTCCCCATAAGGAAAGCTCTTTATCCTCCTCAGAATGAGAATCTCTTAAATAGATAACAGGTATATTTTTCTCATGAGCCTTTTCAATAAGAAGCTTAATATTAGGAACTATCTCTTGAGCATATGGATTACCAAACTTTCCTGTAACAAAATCTACTACCATATCCACTATAATTAAAGCAGGACGCATCATACTCCCCCTTTCTATTCTCTTTGATTTCTATTATAACAATAACAATAAAAAATATAAATAAAGAAGGAAGGCCTCTATAGACCTTCCTTCAAGAATGATCTAAAAATTAGAAAATTAAAATCCTATTTCTTCCCCTTCATGAAATACCAAATGAGAAGAATAATCACAATAACTATTAATACCCACCAATACCACGCCATCTTATCTTCCCCCCTTTCTATAAGGACAAACTATATATAAGTTTATTCCTTATCTTCCCATATGTCAACCCACACTTTTCTATACCTTGGTCCATCAAACTCAGCAAGGAAAACCCCTTGCCAAGTTCCAAGCTTAAGCTTCCCTTCCCTCACAAACAGAAAAGTATTAGCTCCTACAATGGTACTCTTAATATGAGCAGGAGAATTTCCTTCAGCATGAGCATAGGGAATGTTAGAGGGAACTATCTTATCATAAGTAGATATAATATCTCTCACCACACTGGGATCATAATTTTCATTTATTAATATTCCTGCTGTAGTATGAGGGACAAAAATGAAACAAATTCCATTTTTTACATTACTTTTCTTTATAGCTTCTTCAATCTTATCTGTTATATCTACAAGAGCCACCTTTTGAGGAGTAGATACAGAGATTTCGTAAAACATAAGCCTGCTTTCCTCCCTTCTTTTTATTTTTCCTATTTTTTCATTATAATAAATATTAGGAAGATTTAGAAATATAAAAGTTTTAGGAGGTGTAATAAAAAATGGGAAATGAATGGAAAGGAAAACTTATTAAGATAGATGATTATAGATATATGATACCTGAGGATTATAAGCCTTTTATGAAGGTACCGGGGATTATATTTGCTGATGAAAAATTAATGGAAGATATCGTTAAAGACCAATCTCCAGAACAAGTAGCCAATGTTGCATCACTACCTGGCATACTAAAATATTCTTTAGCTATGCCAGATATCCATTGGGGATATGGATTTCCTATAGGTGGAGTGGCAGCTATGAAGAAAAAGGGAGGGGTTATTTCTCCAGGAGGTGTAGGATACGATATAAATTGCGGTGTAAGATTGATAAGAACTAATCTATCAAAAGAAGATGTTTTACCAAAGATAAGAGAGTTGGTAGATGAGCTTTTTGATAAGATACCAGCTGGTGTAGGCTCAGAAGGAGATCTGAGGGTAAAAGGTAAAGAACTTGATGAGGTACTTGAAAAAGGTGCTCAATGGGCTGTAAAACAGGGTTATGGATGGAAAGAAGATTTAGAACATATAGAAGAAAGAGGAAGACTAACATATGCAGATCCAGATAAGGTATCCAAAAAAGCAAAGGAAAGAGGAGAGTATCAATTAGGTACTTTGGGCTCAGGAAACCACTTCTTGGAAATTCAGGTAGTTAGCAGAGTTTTCGAGCCAGAAATAGCTGACAAGTTAGGAATCTTTTCAGATCAGATAGTAATTATGGTACATACAGGATCTCGTGGTCTTGGACACCAGGTAGCAGAAGAATATATCAGAGTAATGTCTAATGCCATGAGAAAATATGGCATTGAAGTACCTGATAAACAACTTGCTTGTGCTCCCTTTGATTCTCCTGAAGGTCAAGATTATTTCTCAGCCATGTCTTGCGCAGCCAACTTTGCTTGGGCAAATAGACAAATGATAACCCACTGGGTGAGAGAGGTATTTGAAAAAGTATTTAGGGAGGGGGCTGAATCCTTAGGAATGAGGCTTATTTATGATGTGGCCCACAATATTGCCAAATTAGAGGAACACGATATTGATGGAAAAATAGAAGAGGTAATAGTACATAGGAAAGGAGCTACAAGAGCCTTTCCAGCAGGACATCCAGACCTTCCAGAAGATTACAAGGATATAGGTCAGCCAGTGATAATACCTGGAGATATGGGAAGATCTTCTTTTCTTCTTATAGGTCTTCCTAAGGCAATGGAAATCTCCTTTGGATCTACTTGCCACGGAGCAGGAAGAACCCAAAGCAGAAGTAAGCTTTTAAAAAGTGGCTTAAGAGCTTCAGATATTGAAAGAGAGCTACTTGAAAGAGGGATTATAGTAAAAGCAGCATCTAAGGCTTCTATAGTAGAAGAGGCTTCAGAAGCTTACAAAAATGTAGTAGATGTGGTAAATGTAGTACATAACGCAGAAATTTCAAAAAGAGTTGCTCAGATGAAACCATTAGCTGTAATTAAAGGATAAAAAGGAGGGAAGGACATAAGTGTCCTTCCCCTTTAAAATAGTTTCCTCAAAAACTCATAGAAAGCCCTACTCTATGGTAAAATCCTCCCAAGTTTAAAGAGTATAAAATAGCATAATCAATTACTATATTATCCTTTTTAAAACCAAGGCCAAAAGTAGGAGAATCTACATTCCATCCTAATCTCACATATATGACTTTCCTAAACAAATATTCCCCACCAATCTGGAAACTTAAAGATGGAATACTAACATTTCCAGATACTACTAAATTTTCTGATTGATATGAAAGCCCAACCTTGATATTTGGTTTTATTGGTTCATCATAAGATTCTGTTCCATCAGACCATGACACATTATTATAAAGATTATAAACTACAGCTCCAATTTTAACTTGAGGAGTAAGTTTAAATATTACTCCTAAATCTATACCAAAGCCTTCTGAATTATAAGGAGATGGTAAAACTGCCCACATTCTTTTTATATTCATTCCTACAGAAAGATTAGAAAACAAAACTTTACCTATAGAATAGGCTAACACATTCTCAGAATAGGGTACTCCTAATTCTTCATCAGGAGAAATTCTACTATAATATAATGCACTTGCCCACATTCCCTTATCAGGTACAGCAAAGGATATAATAGTTCCCGTTATGTTAGGTCCGCTAAATCCAAGGTTTTCTGGATTTAAACCCAAATAATTATAGGCCATAAAAAATTGAGAGTTATAAAGCCTTGCAATTGAGGCAGGATTATATGTAACACCATTAATATCTCCATCTATTGCTATAAAAGCACCTCCCATACCCATAGCCCTTGGACTCCATGAAAGATAAGGTCCTTCAGAAAAACCCCCATAGGTCTGAGCATAAGATACAGAAGATAAAATTGTTATAGCTAAAATAAGAAACACTATTTTTCGCATTTTAACTCTCCTCCTAAAAATTATCACTTAACTACAACAAATCCCTTAAATTTATATTTAATCGCCCCATTTGACTCTTTAATTGTAATCTTTACGAGATAATAGCCATTAGGCACTAATCTACCTAAATTGTCCTTACCATCCCATGTTACAGTATCTTGAGCTTGCACACTATTAAAAGTTCTACTATATATGGTCTTTACCAATGTACCGTTCATACTGTATATATCTATTTTAACCTCTGATATATTTCCAAAAGAAGCCTGTACTTGGAAATCTATTCTAAGTAACCCTTTCTTAGGAGAAAAGATAGATGGCGTTACAATAACATCTCCAGAAGCAGTTGGAGAAGCTTCTAAATTTAAGGTAAAAGTATAGGTATCATCTACAGAGTTACCAGTATTATCTGTAGCCCTTAAGATTACAGTATAAATGCCTTTAGTCCATGTATAAGAAGTAGTATTTACAGTAAGAGTAGCTGTACGAGAATCTGAGGAAATCTGATATGTATATGTCCCAATTTCCATTCCATTAGGATCTCTAAGCTTTATGTATGTCTTATAAATGTTAGTATCAATTCCAGTAGTATTATCTTTTACTACCACTGATACTTGAGAGGGCGGTAATACGAGTATAGCATTCTTTGTAGGATAGGTACTTTCTATATAAGGTTTACTCATGTCTAATGTAAAGGAAGTATAGGTGATAGTATAATTTCCTGCCATATCATATAGAGTTATAGCCATATTATAAACTCCGTCTTGAGCCAAAATATCAGATGATATAGGTACTACAAGTAGGTTCTTATCAGATAAAGTAGGATCAAAAGCTAAAGAAAAATTACCTATGGGTGTAACTAAGTTTATTCCAGACTTTGTAATATCAATTCCTGTACCTGTATCTATATATTTTACTTCTATTTTTTCAACTTTTGATACATTGCCAGTTGGCAAGACTGAAATTATAACGGGACGGCTCAAATCTATTGTAATTTTTGTGGTAGTAAAGAAAGGATTCCCAAGAAGATCGGTAAGTCTTATAGTTAGATAATAATCTCCTTCTGTAAGATTATAGCCTGAAGGGATATTTAATATTAGAGTTGCATTATTAGGAGTAGTAGAGGTATAGGTATAAGTTCCAGCTATTTCAGGCCCTGCTATGATAGTACCAGATGCTGAGGAAATTTTTACAAAGGTTTTTACAGGAGATAAATCTATTCCGACACCAGCATCCCCAACTGATACTTGAATTTGAGTAAATGTATAGTTTAGGGTAGTAGAATTTAAAGAAGAATTTATAACATAAGGTGGGGTCGTATCTAATAAAAAGGTGGATGTGGTAAATGTAGAATTTCCAGCTTTATCTATTAAATAGATGCCCATATTATATATTCCATCAATCATATTTATAGATGAAGGTATATCAGCTACAGCTAATATAGATGTGGTTTTATCTTTATTAAATAATATTTTTTGAGAATTTCCATTTGGAGTAAAGAGTTCAATATAAGAGCCTACAGGAGAATAAGGATAATTATCCCAAAGATTTAAACCAGATCCTTCATCCTTATAATTAACTCTTATCTCCGATGTCCCAATTATAGCCCCTTTAGGCTCTACATCTATAAATTGGGGGGAAGAATTATCTATAATAAAACTTGAAGTTACCAAGCTTCCTTTATTTCCCTTTTTATCTATTGGTTCTACTTCTATAGTATAATGTCCAGTTGTAAGAGCACTAGCAAATGTCCAATAAATTGTATCATGACCATTATGAGATTGAATTCCCCCTACATATCTTCCAATATTATCTCTTACCCTTATAGCAGATTTTTCTAAATCTGGACCAATACCTCCTCCATCATCTAAAATAGCAAAAACACTGGATATATTACTCACTAAAGATCCCGAAGATGGATATATTGAGAGGACTTTAGGAGGAGTTATATCTTCTGGTACAACTATAACTTCTCCTAAAGTGATATTTGTTATTAAAGGTTTTAGGGGAACATTAATAACAGTATTACTGGTAGAATCTATGATAGTATATATTGGCTCTAAAATAACTTTATAATTTCCTGGAGGATTTCCCACAATCTTATAATACCAAGTAGTTAGATCTTCCGGTTTCTCTTTAACAAGCTCTAAATCCTTTTCACCATACCAATAAAATGTTGCAGGACTTGTTACATTCTCAAAAGCCATAGTTCTTACCACATTGTTATTACCATCAACAACAGATATTTTCACATTTGTCAAAGATGCTGTATAAGGATTTATGTCAAAGCTTAGAGCTATACTACCTATGGTTATACCTTCTTGATCAAGATAAAAAGATGGATCCCTGTTAAATTCATTCCCATAGGTGTCTGTAAAAGGTTTGGTATACGTAGCCTTATAAAATGGTTTATTCGGATCTAACATAGAACAAAAAGGATTAGGTGTTCCTATAAGATTAGAAACTTCCACATCAGGAATATCTAAGATCAATTTACTAGATGCTGTATTAACATTTCCTGCATAATCAGTAGCAGTTATAGTGTAAGTAATTACTCCTTCCTTAGCTAGGGAACTCCCAAAATAGCCATCCCATTCCACATTATATGTACCAGGTGCTGTGCAAACTTTTCCATTCCAATCAAGTAATGTATAAGTTGCATTATTAATATCTCTAAGAGTAACTGTTACTGTAGCATATTCACTTATATAAAATGATATATAAACTTTGTCTCTAAAACCATCCCCATCAGGAGAAAATGGATTAGGAGACGCAGAGAGATTCTCAATAGATGGTTTTGTCCTGTCAGCTTTAACAGAAACAATAGGAGAAGTATATGTTGTCCCTGATACTTTAGTTGCTACAACATAACTATATAAAACGCCATCTGTGGTATTTGTATCTGTGTATACATTAGAAGTTACAGTAAAGTATGTATAAGATGGATATGGATTTCCATCACCTTCAATTCTATAAATTGTATAACTTGTAGCTCCAGAAACAGCATTCCATCTTAATTCGATACTTCCCCCAGGTAGGGGTTTTGGATAACCGGATTGCCAAGTAATAGTTTGAGCTAAAGTATAATCAATAATTAAAAATAAAAAAATTGTTAAAAATAAAACTTTTCTATACATAAATCCCTCCCCTAATTATTCTCAATCTTAAGAATTTGTTGATATTATATCACAAAAATCCTTATTAACCCCATTAAACTTCTTTAATCCTTTACACTTCCTTGCTTTTTCTGATATAATAAAAACAAGAGATTATAAGTTTTTTAAAAATCTTTGTAAGAGGGGAGAGAAATGGAAAATAAAAAAATCAGTGTGAAAGAATTCCTGGACGTTATTAAGGGAAGTCCTATTATTGCCGCTGTTAGAGAAGAGGAAAGACTTCCTCAAGCTCTTCAAAGTAAATCAAAGGTCTTATTTTTGTTAAAAACAAATGTCCTAACTTTACCCAATATTGTACAAGAGATAAAAGCTCATAATAAATTAGTATTTATCCATTTAGATTTATTAGAGGGTTTGGCACAAGACAAATATGCTTTAAGATATTTGGGAGATGTGGTAGGAATAGATGGGGTTATTACCACAAGATCCAATTTAATACAGCAAGCAAAAGCAGAAGATTTGATAGCCATACAAAGATTCTTTGTACTTGATTCTTCCGCCTTAGCCACCGGTGTAAAGATCATGCAAACAGCAGAACCTGATCTTGTAGAAATCCTTCCTGGAATCATCTTTATTCATTTAGGAGAAGAGCTAAAAAGTCAGATTCCATACCCATTAATTGCAGGAGGATTAATAAGAACTCCAGAAGAAGCAAAGGAAATTCTTGCAGCAGGAGCAACAGCTATATCTACAACTTCTTTCACTTTGTGGAATCTTTAGTCTCTAAGAATAATTGGAGAGCTCTTTTCTTATAAGAGTTTAAAAGAAGAGCATATTTAATCTCTTCGCGGGTTTCTTTATCTGGGGTTTCTTTTAGTTTCTCTCTTAGCTCTTTTTCTTCCTTTTCTAAAGTATGAAAATCAATTTTCTCTATCATCTCTGCGTTATCGGTAATAACATATGCCTTATCTCTAATAAACTCCATAAATCCTTTACCTACTACAAAATAAGAAGATCCTTTATCAGTTTTTGAAATAAGAATTCCTGGGATAATTCTTGCCAATGTATTTACATGTCTTGGTAAGATTCCAATCATGCCATCCTCTACCGGTACAATAATGGAATTTACATATCCCCTATATATTACTTTTACTGGTGTTACAATCTCTAAATATACTTCCTTCTTAACATCTTCTTTCATGGCTAATACATGAGAGCACCATGCTCTTCAGCTTTTTTCTTGGCATCTTCTAAAGTACCAACCATATAGAAAGCATCTTCAGGGAGATCATCCAATTCTCCCTCAACAATAGCCTTAAAACCTTCAATAGTCTTCACTCTTGGTACATAGACCCCTGGTATATTTGTATAATGGGCTGCAACAAAAAGAGGCTGAGATAAGAAAAGTTGTACTTTTCTTGCTCTATTTACTATAATTCTATCCTCTTCAGAAAGTTCTTCCACTCCCAATATGGAAATAATATCTTTAAGACTTTCATAATGTTGTAATATCTCTACTACTTTTTTTGCCACCTCTGCATGCTCATATCCTACAAACTTTGGCTCTAATATTTGAGAAGAAGAAGCAAGAGGATCCACTGCAGGATAAATACCCATTTCTGCAATACTTCTTGAAAGGACAAGGGTAGAATCAAGATGAGAAAAGATAGTAGCAGGAGCTGGATCACTTAAATCATCTGCAGGAACATAAACTGCTTGGACAGCTGTAATAGAACCAGTATCTGTAGATAAAATTCTTTCTTCCACTTCACCAAGCTCTGTAACAAGAGTAGGTTGATAACCTACAGCAGAAGGAATTCTTCCTAACATTGAAGAAACTTCAGACCCAGCTTGAACATAACGGAAAATATTGTCCATAAGAAGTAGTACATCTTTACCTAAATAATCCCTAAAATATTCAGCAATAGTTAGAGCAGTGAGAGGTACTCTCATTCTAACTCCAGGGGGTTCATTCATCTGCCCAAAAATAAGAGCTGCCTTAGATAAAACCCCTGATTCCTTCATCTCTAACCACAATTCATTCCCTTCACGAGATCTTTCTCCTATACCTGCAAAAACTGATATCCCACCATGAGCTACTGCTACGTTATGTATTAATTCCATAATTAATACTGTCTTTCCAACCCCAGCACCACCAAAAAGTCCTATTTTACCACCTTTGGGGAAGGGTGTAAGTAAATCTATCGCCTTTATTCCTGTTTCAAGGATAGCATAGGAGGGTTGTACTCTCCTAAACTCAGAGGCTGACTTTATTATAGAGGATAATTCTCCTTCAATCTTATCTCCCCCATCTATTGGCTCACCAAAAACATTAACTACTCTTCCTAAAATATCTTCTCCTACTGGTACTCTTATAGGATGAAAGGTCCTTTTCACCATAAGACCTCTTCTTATACCTTCTGTAGAACCTAAAGCCACTGTTCTCACTTTTCCTTCCCCTAAAAGAATTCTTGTTTCAAGAATAAGCTTTTCCTTCTTGACTGGGTTCTCTACTTCTAGAGCTTCATATATGCTGGGTAGATCATATTGGAAATAAACATCAACAACAGGACCATTTACAGCCACAACTTTTCCTTCCAAATCATTTCACCTCTTTTTCTAAAGTTTCCATACTGGAAGTTATATCTAAAAGCTCTCTGGTAATTTGCGTTTGTCTGACTTGGTTTAGCTGAAATAACAATCTTGAGTATACCTTTTGTGCATTCTCATGTGCTCTTTTCATGGCAAATCTTCTAAAAGCTTGTTCACTGGCTGCTGAATCAAGAATTATCTGGTGAATTTGAGTCTCTATTATGTCATTAAGAAGAGGATCTAATATGGAAGATAAGGAAGGCAAAAATATAAAAAATTCTTCTTTTTTATTTTCCAAATTTATAGGAATCATAGGAAGAATTCTATGTACTTTAACCTCTTGTCTCACAATATTTATAAAATCAAAATGAATAACATAAAGCTCATCTATCTCTTCTTCAAGAAAATCATTAATAAGTTCTCTTGCAAGAACCCGAGCATGGGAGAAGGATGTATCCTCTAAAAATTTTAAGTAGGTTTTCTTAATATTTAGCTTTTTCTGAGAAAGATACCTTTTAGCATAAGACCCAATTACATAAAAGTTTAAGTTTTGAAGCTTTCTATTATTTAAAAATTTTTCCAAAGCATCTATAATTTGTAAATTATAACTTCCACAAAATCCAAGATCAGATGTAACAACTAAGATTCCTGTTTTGAATATAGGTCTTTCTTTTATAAAAGGATGATTCAAATACTCATCAGGAATTCTAACAACCATCTCTTCTAATATCCTATAAAGCTCTTCTGTGTAAGGCTTCAATCTTAAAGCTTTATCCTGTAGAGCCCTAATCTTTACCATACTTAGGGTTTCCATAGAATGGATAATATGAGTTATATTTTGTATGGTCTTTACTTTACGCCTGAGTTGTTGTAAGGTTGGCATATTCTTTTTGAAATTCCTGAAATGTAGTATGAAGTTGATAAATTATTTGATCTGATAATTCTAATTGCTGTCTTAGTAAAACCAATAGAGACGAAGCCTTAAGTTTTAGATAAGCAATATATTTAACTACCACATCCTTAACTTTTTCTACAGGATAAGAGTCCAGAAATCCACCATTAGCAAGATAAAAGGTTATAATTTGTTCTTCTATTGGCTGTACCTCATGAGCACCTTGTTTAAGAATTTCCTCAATTCTTTTGCCTCTTTCTATCTTTTTCTGAGTAGCCATATCAAGTTCTGTACCAAATTCAAGGAACATTGCATATTCCCTATATTGAGCAAGATCAAGTCTTAATCTTCCAGCAACTTGTCTCATTCCTCTTGGTTGAGCAGAACCACCTACCCTTGATACCGAAAGTCCCACATTTATGGCAGGACGAATTCCTGAATTAAATAAAGATGTATCAAGATAGATTTGTCCATCAGTTATAGATATGAGATTTGTAGGAATATAAGTTGCAATTTCTCCTGCTAAGGTTTCTGCAATTGGTAAAGCAGTAAGAGCTCCTCCACCTAATCTTTTATTTAATTTGGCAGCTCTCTCTAAAAGATGAGCATGAAGATAGAAAATATCCCCAGGATAAGCCTCTCTTCCAGGTGTTCTTCTCAATAGTAATGCTATTTCTCTGTAAGTATTAGCATGTTTTGTAAGATCATCATAAACTACAAGTACCTTTTCCCCTTGATGCATAAAATACTCACCCATGGCACATCCTGCCATAGGAGCAATATATCTTAATGCGGGTGCTTCATCAGGAAAGGTTGCTATTACTATAGTATGGGAGAGAGCATCATATTCTCTCAGAGTTTGCACAAGCCTTGCAATATTTGTCCTTTTTTGAGCAATAGCTACATAAATACAGATGGTGCCATAATTCTTTTGATTTATAATAGTATCAATAGCAATTGTAGTTTTTCCAGTCTGTCTATCCCCTAATATTAGCTCTCTTTGCCCATGTCCAATAGGAATTAAAGCATCTATCGTTCTTATACCTGTATACAAAGGCTCTTTTACAGGCTCTCTATCAAAAATACTTGGCGCTTCCCTATCAACAGGCATATATGTCTCAGGAAAAATAGGCCCACCATCATCTAATGGATCTCCAAGAGGATCTATTACTCTTCCCAAATATCCCCTACCAACTGGCACTTGTAATATTTTACCAGTGGAGTATACTATATCTCCTTCTTTTACATATTCGTCTTTTCCAAAAAGAACTATTCCAACTGTATCTTCTTTCAAACTAAGTACAAGACCCTCAACCCCAGATTCGAAGACAACCATCTCTCCTATAAAAGCTGAGTTCAAAAGCGTAGCCCGTACTACTCCATCCCCCACACTTTTTACATAACCAATATTAGATATTCTTGGAGAAAAATCATATTCTTTTAATTTTTCTTCAATTCTTTCTATAGGAAAGCGTAATATTTCCCCCCTCATATATTCTCAACCTCTTTTAGGGATTCATAAATTTGTGAAAGATGATACTCTAAGGAATTATCAATAAGAAATTCTCCTATCAATAATTTAAAACCAAGACCTATATTAGGATCTACCTCAAAAGAAAGTTTATAACCTCCTGGAAGAATTGACCTCAATTTTTCTTCAATCTGAGCTTTCAAAGAGGGTTTAACATTATCTGAAGAAATAAATTTAACTTCCTCCAAATTATTTGGTTTTACCTGAGAAATTACTAAATTAACATCATTAACGAATTTAATTATAAGGAGTTCTTCCGTACCTTCTGGTAAGAATCTTCTGAAGAATTCCTTTATAATAATCTTGGATAGATCCAAAATCTCTTTTTTAGCTATCTCCAAGGCTCTTTTTCTTTCTGCCATCGATATTTCATGAGCTCTTATAATAATTCTCTCTGCTTCTTCTTCTGCCTTCTGGAGTATATCCCTTTTCATCTTCTCAGCAGTATCCACTGCCTCTTGGATAATTTTAGATGCCTCCTCTCTTGCACGAGAAAGCTGTTCTTCCCTTTGTTTTTTCAATTCTTCTGCCTCTTTTAATTTAGTCTCTGCCTCTAAAATTGCACTTTCTATCTTTTGTTTTCTTTCATTCATTATCCTAATGATAGAACCTAAAAGATATCTCTTAACTAGCCAGGCAAGAGCAATCAGGTTTACAATAGTAGATATTATAGTAAGAAGACTAAATGAAAACATATTTTTCCCTTCTTAATTTATGAGATTTTTCCCAAAAGAGGATTTGCAAAAAGAAGTATAAGAGCTACAGTTAATGTAAATATCATAATAGTCTCAATAAAGGCAAGGGCAAAAAGAAGCATACGGTTAATTTGATCAGCAGCCTCTGGTTGTCGAGCCACACTTTCAAAAGCACTTGCAGCTGCATTTCCCTGAGCCTTTGTAGCATTCATACCTACTAATGCAACAGAAAAACCTGCTGTAACAATAGAAACAATAATTACCCATACGATCATATTCTTTACCTCCTTTACTCTTCTAATGCTGCTGCAAGATATGCAGCGCTAAGGCTTGTAAATATAAAAGCTTGAATAAATCCCATAAACATATTCAAGGCCATAATAGGTACAGGAACAATCAAAGGTGCAAGAATAGTAATTATTCCAAGAACAATATGTTCACCCGAGATATTTCCAAAAAGTCGCAGTGCAAGAGATACAGGGCGGGTTATCTGCTCAAGGATATTTATAGGAAGAAATAGGATAGAAGGAGAGATAAAACTCTTAAAATATTCTATTCCCTTCTCTTTGAAGGCTGCATATTGAATATACAAAATAGTACCTATAGCAAGACCTGCTGTTACATTAATATCGGATGTAGGAGAAGTAAAACCCGGTATAAAGCCGGACCAATTTGATAAAAGGATGAATAAAAAAAGAGTCCCAAAAAAAGCAAGGTGTCTATCTGCTACATCCTCTGGTAAAAAACCAGTAATATATCTTTTGAACATTTCAACAAAAGTTTCAACAATATTTTCTTTAGTGGTAAGCTCTTCTCTGGGTTTATAACTAAACCAAAATAAAAGAGCAAGAACTATTAGAGATACAATCTGGAGGGATACGAAAGTGTTAGTAATAGGTATACCAAAGAGCTCTCCTATAATCCGAGGTCCTATTTCAGGCCCTTTTTCCATCCTTATTCCTCCAAGTTATTATCATCATATATCCTTGCCCTATTAAATAGCCAATTAAAAATAATATGATTCCTATAAAGCCAGCTCTCAAACTTAATAAAAAAGCCAAAATCAAAACCCCATATCTTTTTATTATACTTCTATTATATCCTCCTATTCCATACCTTTTTAAATCATAAGCTAACCAACAAAAAGTAATTATACTACCACATAATCCAAAAATCAAAGAGGATATTGGAGGATATAAAAAGAAGAAAACAAGTCCTATCAGTACTCCTATAAAGGCAATCTTCAAATATTTACCGTAGAAATCTAAAGATATCACGGAAACCCACCCATATTCCAAGAACTGTAAATCCTAGAAGAAAAACAGGTGATGTACCGAAAACTTTATCTAAATAATATCCTATAAAGATGCTAACCAATAAAGAACCAAGAAGCCCTGTTCCAAGGGCAAAAGTAAAATTAAATATCTCCCAAATGTTTTTAGGTTTCTTTTTATTCATTTTTTTTAAAATCAAAATCTTTTTATCTGTCTCAACGCCTCATAAACCACTATAGCTACTGAATTTGATAAATTTAAAGATCTAACTGGCCCAAACATGGGAATAGTTATTGAATTCTCCCAATATTTATTGACAATATCCTCTGGAATTCCTTCATCTTCAGACCCAAATATCAGATAATCTCCTTCTCTATACTCTACTTCAGTATAAAATTTATAGGCAGGAAATTCAACCAAGAAAAACCTTCCCTTTTTATTCTTCTCATAAAAATCTTCCCAACTCTTGTAAGTTTCGTAATCAAGATAACCCCAGTAATCAAGACCTGCCCTTTTTAAATATTTATCTGTCAAGGAAAACCCAAGCTTACCAACTAAATGAAGCTTAGAATTAGTTGCCACACATAACCTGCCAATATTACCAGTATTATAAGGTATCTGTGGTTCTATAAGTACTACATGGAGATTATGCTTCATTAACCTTTGAGAAGCTCCTCTACTATCTTTCTTATCCTTTCTCCTTCAGCCAATCCTTTTAATCCCGACATTGCTTCTTTCATAACCTTTCCCATATCTTTGATATTAGTAGCTCCAACTTTCTCTATTATTTCCTTAATCTTTATCCTTAATTCTTCATCTGAGAGCTCTGCTGGTACATATTCCTCTAAAATCTTTAATTCCTTCTCTTCTTTTTCAGCAAGATCAAGCCTCCCACCCTGCTTATACATTTCAATAGCTTCTCTTCTTTTTTTAAGCTCCTTCTTAATTACCTCTAACACTTCTCCATCATCTAATTCTTTACCCTTTTCTCTTAACTCAATTTCTCTATATTTAATTGCAGATCTTAAAGTGCTTAAAACTTCTGCCCTAAAATTATCTTTGTTTTTTAGAGCGATCATATAATCTTTCGTGATCTTTTCATAGAGCATTATTTTAATCCTCCTTCTCCAGTATTTCTATAATTTTAATCCAACCTCTTTTAGTATTTTCAGGGTTGTAACCACCACCGCCAAGTATCAATAGTTTTCCATTACACACCATATTTGAAAGATCTATTATTTCTTTTACAAATTTCCCATAACCTTCCACACTGTAATTTAAATGGGTAATTGGATCACCTGAAAGTCCATCTACTCCAGCTTGTAGAATTACAAAATCAACCTTAATTTCCCAAGCAAAATTTTTAATCTCTTCTAAAGCAAGTAAAAGCTCATCATCGGAAGCTCCAGGAAGCAAAGGAATATTCAACTTAGTACCAAAAGCATTTCCTTTTCCTCTCTCATCTCTTTTTCCTGTACCTGGATAGAGAAATCTACCATCTTCATGGACATCTGCAATGTATAGATGAGGATCTTCCACGTACTCGTAAAAAACCCCATCCCCATGATGGGCATCAATATCTATATAGAGAATATCTTGAATGTTATATTTTTTTCTCAAATACTCAATACCCACTCCAATATCATTGAATATACAAAAACCCGCAGCAGTATTTCTTCTTGCATGATGCAAACCTGCCATAGGTACAAAAACTCTTTTATATTTTCTCTCCATTATGAGATCTATCCCTTTTAAGGAAGAACCTACTACATAAGAGGCTGCCTCATAACAACCTAAAAAGGCAGGCGTATCTCCATAATCCAAATAACCCTCTCCTGTCTTTGATTTCTCAATCACAAAATCTACATATTCTTTTGTTTGAAAAAGTAGTAAATTATCATAGGAACTTATTTGGGGAGTTTCTCTTTTTATCAAAGTATCTCTTCTTTCTAATTCTTCCTTAAAGGATTCCAATCTTCTTCTATTCATAGGATGAGGTTCTGGAAAGGAATAGAGTAAAGATTCTTCTCCCCAGATAAAACTACTCTCTGTATTCTTCAATTTCTACCCCCCTTTTAGAAATATATTCCCTAAATTCCTTCTTTAAAGATATAGGTACCTTTACTTCCAAAACCACATCTTCGCCAAAATTCTCATTTATCTCACAAGAAAAATTTTTAATAAGTTCCCTCTTTATATTAGGGAAATCTTTATATGTAGCCTTAATTCTATAGTTGACAGTAACTATCTTTTTTACAATTTTAGCCTTTTCTATAGTTTTCTCCATTGTAAAACGGTAAGCATCAATAAGTCCTCTTACACCTAATTTAATCCCACCAAAATATCTCACCACAATACCTATTATATTATATAAATCTTTTTCTCTTAAGGCATTCAATATAGGAATTCCTGCTGTACCAGTAGGTTCTCCACCATCAGAAAAGTACTCTTCTCCCGTTACCTTTCTATAAGCATAACAATAATGGGTGGCATTTTTGTAGTTTTCTTTCACACCTTTTAATATATCAGAGGGATTTGTTTCCAATGGTTTTATTATGCCTATAAAAAGAGATCTTTGAATTTTTACTTCAAAGGTTTTTTCACTTTCAACTGTTAGATACTTTTCTACAAGATTCATTCGCTTCCAAGTATTATCTCTAACTCCCTTATCTTTTCGTTTCTTATAACCTTGAATATAACCTTACTGTTTGGCGGTGTATGACTCAAAAATCTATGTAAATCATCAATATTGTTTATTAATTCATTACCAGCCATAATTATTATATCACCACTTAGTAAGTTTCCCTTTTGAGCAGGGCTTGATGGAGCTACTCTTATAATATATACTCCACCTTCTTGCTTCAAATTTAACATATCCCTCAATTTTCTTGGGATTACTACACTTTGACCTATAATACCAAGATAACTTCTTCTTACCCTACCCTCCTTTATAAGAAGACCAGCTACCCATTTTGCAGTATTAACAGGAATAGCAAAACATATTCCTTGAGCACCCTGTATTATTGCTGTATTCACTCCTATAACTTTTCCATATATATCCACTAATGGTCCTCCAGAACTTCCAGGATTAAGGGATGCATCTGTTTGGATAATATTTTCCATAAGATGCCCACTATAACTTCTTAATGATCTCCCTAAAGCACTTATTACCCCACTGGTAACACTATGCCCAAATCCTAAAGGATTTCCTATGGCAAGAACAATCTGTCCTACCTTCAAAGCATCAGAATCCCCTAATTCCAAATAAGGAAGGTCTTTTTCAGGGATCTTAAGCACTGAAAGATCTGTTTGAGGATCTTCTCCCACAAGCTCTGCATTATATGATCTTCTATCTGAAAGAGTTATCTGAATTTTTGTAGCTTGGCGAGTAACATGGCTATTAGTAAGGATATATCCATCAGAAGTAAAGATAAAACCAGAGGCAAAGCCTTTAATCTCTTGAGGGCCAAAAAAGAATGGGATAAAAGTACTTTGACTTAGATCAATATTAACAACAGCAGGACTTACTTTTTCCACTACCCTTACCAAAGCATTAGAGTATGCTTCTAAAAATTTTTCATAGGCTTCCATCTTTTGAACCCCCTAAAATCCAATAATAAATCTTCCCTATACTTTTCTCTAAAACATCAAAATGATCTGTCTCCTGAAGTATTACAAAGGTAATGTTATTCCTTTTATATTTTTCTGCTATTTTAAATAATTCGTCCCTATTATAAAATTCATCCCTATCTCCCACCACCACAAGAGTAGGAACATACAGACTATCCCATATCTTCTTAACAGAATCTGGAAAGGCAGATTTAAAAAAGGCTAAAGAGTATTTATTAACTAAAAGTTTATCCTCCACTCCCTCAGGAAGATCCCATGAAATAATCCTAAAATGAGGGAATAAAAAAGATAAGAATTGAAATATTTTGGTAGTATTCTTTATTTTCAAAATATTATTACTATTAGTAGAGATCTTTTCTACTGGTAATCCACCAGATATTAGAATCAAACCTGCAGGATTTAAATTATACTCCATAAAGTATTTTAGGGTCAAAGCTGCTCCCATACTATGGCCACCTATGTAAACTGGTAAACCAGGATTTTCCATCCTTACAATCTCGTAAAATCTATACATATCTTCCGAAAGAGACTTAAAATCAGGGGAATCTCCTCTTCTTCCTTCTGACCTTCCATGTCCTCTTATATCAGGAAGATAAACCTTTATCCCTAAATCAGCCAAGGCTTTTGCAAAAGGGAGGTAATACTTACCATAAACAGAAATACCATGAATAAATATCAAAGTTGCCTTTGAATTATCCGTTTTTACTATTCTATATGCAATAGAAGTGCCATCATAGGACTTAAAATATAATACATCATCATCCATATTTTTTATTCTTTTAGCAAATTCTTGAAAATCTAAAGACAAACCACAACAAAGGAAAACTAATAAAAGGAATAATAAAATACAAAGTAATTTATTCCTCATACAGTAACTTTTCCTTATCCTCAACGATCTCTTGATTCTTTATTAGAGTCACAACTTTGTTAACATATTTCCTTTTATCACCAAGAAGAATAGCTCCAACAAGCTTATCATCCTTAAATATTAGCTTTCTATAAAAACCTTCTTTATTCTTATTAACCTTTATTTCATAAACTTCTCCTTCTGGATTAATCTCTCCAATAGAAGTAAGATCTATTCCTGTAACTTTCAAGGAATTAAGAGGAATAGTACCTTTATATTCCACTTTTCTTCCCATTATATTCTCTACAGCTACCCTGGCTTGCTCCAAACATGCTGGAATAATGCCATAAATTCTTCCTTGATGCTCTACACAGTCGCCCACAGCAAAAATTCCTTCCGCACTTGTTTCCATATAGTCATTTACAAATATTCCTTTATTTACTCCTATTCCCGAATTTTTTGCAAATTCCACATTGGGTATAATACCAGCAGAAATTATAAGTAGATCGCCATTTATTATTCTGCCATCTTCTAATTCAATCCCTACAAATTTTCCATTATTTTCTAATACTTTCTTTGCCTTTACTCCAAGATAAAAGCTAAAACCAAATTTAGATTGAATAATATTTTGAAGTACTTTACTACCTTCATCATCAAGCTGTCTAGGTAAAAGTCTTGGGAAAAACTCTAATCCAATAATTTTTAGACCTCTTTGATATAAAGCCCTTCCTGTCTCCAGACCTAAAAGGCCACAACCTAAAAGTATTGCTGTTTCTTTTCCCTTTATATAGGAAAGAATATTTAAGGCATCATCTAATGTTCTAAGGGTAAAAACACCTTCTACATTTATGTTTTCAAGAGGAGGTATTTGAGGTCTTGCTCCAGAAGCAATAAGCAGTTTATCATAATTGTATTTTCCCTTATTCGTTTCAACTTCTTTTTTAGCAATATCTATCCTTAATACTCTTTCCCCCAATATTACATTAATCTTTTTACTTTTGTACCAGTCGTCAGTATAAAAGAAAATTTCTTCTTTTTTAATATTTCCTGCTAAAAATTCTATAAGTTGTGGCCTTGCATAATAGGGATATTTTTCCTCAGAAATAACAATTACTTCAGATTCTTCATCCTTTTCTCTTATTAATTCTGCTGAAGTTATTCCTGAAACCCCGTTACCAATAATAAAATATTTCATAGTACTATAACTTATACTGGTTTGAACATACTTTTATCCGCACCACAAACAGGACATACCCAATCGTCTGGAATCTCTTCAAAAGGTGTTCCTGGTGGAATATTCCCATCAGGGTCTCCTTCCTCTGGATCATAAATGTACCCACATACTATACATCTATATTTTGTCATAAACTTAACCCCCTTATTAAAATTTATTTTCAGTTTTAAATTATATCAAAAAACTACAAGTATTTCTATTAAAAACTTGGTAACAAGGTAAATCCCTCAGGTCTACCCATAAGTTCCAATCCTTTTGATGGAAACGCCTTGAGATATATGCTAAATTGGAAACTTTGGGTAGCAAAATAATATGTAGCTTTCATATTAAAACAGTGAAGATCCTTCTCTAAGGAGAGAGAATAAAAGGTATTCCCTAAGATGGGTAGATAATAACCTAAAAGACTAAGTTTACCAGCATAATGCCAATCTCCGGTTATATTAATTCCTACCTTATAATCCACCCTTTTAATTACATTAGCATTTAAATCATATAGACTACCGAAAGAAAAATAAAAGTTTGGATTCTGAAAAATACCTTGGATAAAAAGAGGCGTGAATGTTTGTGTATTCCAAAGATAAGACGTCTTAGCAGAAAAGGTTGCCGTTTTTCCCAGTTTTAGTATTCCTGAAATAGATAAAGATGTAGGTGTATTATTGATAAAATTATAGCCTTGCTGTAAGGATATATTTATATTGGGGTTTCCAATAGTAGCTTGGAAACTTATATTGTTGATATTAGTTAAATAATCGAAATAGAAAGGAGTATTCCCAGAATCTCCAGTTACAATATCTTTTCCTAACCATTGGAAATTATAATTTAGAGATCCTGATATTAAAGATGAAAGTCTATAGCTATAACTTATATTTCCAAATAAAAGATAACGTGCATCTTGAGTACCATAGAATTCCTGCTTAAATCCAAGATTTGAAGAGATATTTCCAGTAGAAAATGATAACTTGGGAGATAAAGTTAAAGAAAATCCTATTTTCCATGTATTGATAGTAAAAGGAATACCTGGCTCAATATAATTTCCAAAAAGTAATTCCAGCCTTGATGGAATACTTGCAAGAGATAATTTTCTACTATAATAAAATTCTGGTACCTTCTTTAATAATAAATCTGCAGTATTAGTCCATCTTTCATTGGCATATATATAAAACCTTTGAACAGTATCATTGTAATCAAGATTAATATTTCCCTGCAAATCCTCCTGTCTACTTCCCAAAGTATAAGAAAGATTGCTATATCTTACATCGGACTGCAATTTTAGATTTTTGTTGAAATTGATAGTAGTATTAATACTTACCCCCTTATTATCAAGGTTAGGATTACTACTCCAAGTACCAAGTATATTAGTTCTTAATATTCCAAAAGTATAGGTTAAATTAACTGAGTTTTGCAATGAATAATTACCAGAATAAGGATAAGAAAAATATATGGAATTAAAATTTAAGGAAAGAGAAGGAAGAGAATATTTACCAGTAATATTAAGTCTTAATTCATCAGTATTAAGATTATAATTATAAAGGTAGTGGGCATCTACATTTCCAGAAAGATTTGAAAAACTATATTTTTGAGATAGAGAGAATTTAAACCCTTGATTTTGAGATATAAGAAAAGTAAGAACACCAGGAATTCCCCAAAGATTATATGTAAAAGGATAGGTAAGATATAATCCAAGATTAGAATCATAACCAATCTGAGGAAATGGAGAAGGCTCCTTGGTGAGAGGAATTACATAATAGGGAACATAAAAAATTGGTAGATAAAAAGCAGGATATGGAAATCTCAAAAAGAAAATCACATTAATAAAAACTATTCTATCATTAGGATAATATTCAATTTGAGATGCAGAAAGGAAATAATGAGGATTTTCATAAGAACAAGTAGTAAAAGCACCTTTCTTAAGGGATATATCTCCCTTCTTCCATATTAAATCTTCTCCTTTTATATACATCTTTTCCTGAGAGTCAAGTACCTTATATTTTAATTTCACATTTTTTATATTAGCTTTCTCTTCCTTATAAAAATACTCTATACTTTCTGCCCAAAATTCTCCCTCTCTATCTTTAAAATAAACATTACCTTCTGCTATAAATAAGGCTTCCTTTATACTCCCCTCTAATCTGTCTGCCTTTATTAACACATCTTTTCCAGAAAACTCCACATTACCTTCCGCCTTAAAAAATTGGGTTTCCCAATTAAAAGATATTTTTTCTGCCTTTATTTTCCAAGGAGTCTCGGCAAAAGCTATATGTAGGATAAAATATAGTATTATAGTAATAAAAACTAATCTTTTTACCATTTTCTTATCTTCCATATAAATACTCCCAAACTGATACTTCCTAAGGTAATATTAGGTAACCATGCAGAGATAAAAGGAGAAAAAATGGCATGCTCTCCTAAGGATCGAGCGATAATGTTGAAGCCATAATAAAAGAAGGCAATAATAATACTAAAGGCAGTTCCCCAAAGTCTTCCCCCTCTTCCTGTAATAAGGATTACACTAAATCCAAGGAGAGCAAATATAGGTAATGCAACACTTTGGGCGATCCTTAGATAATCCTCTACAAGATAGGATCTGGCAGATATTCCCGATTTTCTATAAACTTCAATCCTTTTCTTAAGTTCATTAGTAGGCATCTCTTGAGGAGTTCTATCTCTATAAAAGATTAACATAAAATCTTGAGGAAGATTTATCTTAAACTCATCAAAATTTCCCTCCCATGCCACAAAGGAATCCTCTCCTAAATAATGCACAATGCCATTTTTCAATATAAGTGAATCTCTATTCCAAATAGCCTCCTTTGCAGTGTAAATAACAGGAAATTTATTGGAATTTGAGGTATCATATACAAGTACATCTTCCATTTTATTACTCTTTTCTACTATTTTTTTAACGTAATAATATCTTCCCTCTTCATCATGAAAAAAAACATTTTCACCCTTTACAGGAGCAGGATTTAAAAAAAAGTATTTTTGAATCAATTTATTAGCACGAAAATTAGATTCTGGAATAAGAGAATAAGTAAAAAGCCAAAGAATTATGGAAAGTAATAGGGAAAACAAAAGGGGTACAATTGTCAGAGAGAAGAAATAAATTCCACTACATCTCATAGCAAATATTTCGCCATCTCTCATAAGTCTTCCAAAGGAAAAAATTATAGCGAAAAGAAGAGACACAGGAATTACAAATACTAACAATGATGGGATCTTATAGTAAAGAAGTTTCAATACTACTTCTAAACTGACCCTTCTTAAAATAATAAAATCAGAAAACTCATAAAGTATTTGGATTAGCATTACTAATATAAATCCAAATATTCCTAAGAAGAAGGGGCCTAATAATTCACTTAATACATACTTGTGATAAGTTTTTATTCTTATCATTCTTTTACGTAAAAGGTAGTATCTATATTGCCTTCTGCCTCAACCCTCTTATCCTTTACATATACTACAAGCTTTTTACAATTTATTTCATTCTTATCACTATCCAACATCTTTACATTATCTAAAAAGGTATAAACCTCTTTATCAGTATCAAAGTCTGCACTACTTGCAGTTACTATAAGATCTTCCCTTTCTATTCTTACACTTCCAGTTAAACTTCCTGTTTTATTCCTCAAAGAGTAAACTATTCCCTGAGAAAAAAGTTTTGTAATTTCTATTTTGTCTCCACTCTTCCTCTGCAAAACCACATTTACATTTTTCTTTAACTCCAAGATCTCCTTTCTAAGATCTACCTTTAAATCCTCCCCAACAATTGATAAATCTTTTTGAGTAATACTTACTTTTCCTGGAGCTTCCACAATACTGGTATCTTGATTATAAAATATCATTGTGCTTGTAATCTTTGTCTCATCCTCTTGTCCAGGTTTATATATAACAGTAACATTTCCTTCAGCTCGAGTCACCTTTTTCCCAAAATCATAAGATATTTTTTGGGCAGAAATCTTAATAGGAGTCTTAGTTTGTGAAAAACCGATTCCTATAATTAGCACAAAGATTAAAAAAATTCCAATTATCTTTTTCATGTTTTTCCTCCCCTCTTAATATAATACTTCTATCACCACATTACCTTCAAAATCAGCTTTTCCTTCCTTTGAATCAAATCTAAAAATATCTGCTTCGGCCTTAAACTCTCCTCTCTTCTCAAATCTTACCCTTCCCTTTGTACTAACAAATTCCCCTGTATCAAAATACCATACCCCTTCTCTTGCCTCACCTACATAACCATCCTCAGTTTCAAAATATAATCTATCTGGTATTTTCATTATCTTTTTATCCCTATCTACCTCAGCTTTTTCTGTTTTTATATACAAAGACAATTTATTATCTCTATATACCTTACCATCTATATTCCCCTCAAAGAGAAATTTTCTATAATTTAAATCAATACTTAAATTATCAGCTGAGATCTCCCAACTCAGATTTCCCTTATCTCTACCCTTCAAATGTACCTTTTTTGCATAAATACCAGTCTTCTCATAATTAGAGGATACTTCTTCTTTTTGTGGAGGAAAAATATAGTAACTTCCTCCCCAAGCGATAAGAACCACCAATATCAATATACTAAGAAAAATTGTCCGTCTCATTCTTTAATCAATTTTATCAAAAGAAATATTAAAAATCCTAAAAATATAGGAATATCACCCCAAAAAGTATAAAGAGAAAAGCTACCTTTGGGAACTTCCCCATAAATAGCAACTTTTTCCCCTTCTTTCGTTTCTTTTATAATCCTACCATAAGGATCAGCGAAAAACGTAATCCCCGTATTTGCTACCTGAATTATAGGTCTCCTATTTTCTACTCCTCTAAGAAGAGACTGATTCTTATGCTGATAGACTGCTGGTGTCCCTTGAAACCAGCCATCATTAGTTATAACCACAATTATATCACTATGTCTTTGAGAAAGTATTCTTGATGGATCTGAGAATAAAGATTCAAAACATATAAGTACACCCATTTTCTTACCATCAATAGATAAAGGATAAAAACCAGGACCACTACTGTAATTTCCAATAAGTCCCCTAAAATACTCTGGAATTACATAATTGAAAGGAAAGGGAACTTCCTCAACAAAAGGCACAAGTTGTACCTTCCTATGCACATCATATCTACCATCCTTTGTTATGAGATATGCAGAATTATAAAAATTTCTTCCCTTCATCTCCAAGGATCCTAAAAGTAGATTAGTATTTTTAAACTCTGCAAGCTCTCTCAACTCCTTGAGATATATGGGAGAATGATTTAAAAAGCAAAAAAGTACACTCTCCGCCCATACCACTAAATCCAAATTATCAGGAAGATTTAATGTTAGATCTTTATGAACCTGGAATTGGTCATAAATATTGGTATAAAAATATTTGGAAAAGCTATCATAACTTCCTTGTACCGCCCCCACCTTCATAAATGAATTGTAATCTCCCCTGCCTATAAAAAATCCTACAATAAATAGAGAGATAAAAACCAAAATAAAAGAAATCTTCATCTTAAAAACCAATTCTCTAAATCTTGCTATTACAGTATTAACTAAAACAACTAAAAAAACTAAACCCAATTCGCCAAATATACTTGCCCATTGAAGAAGAGGATAAATATGAACCAAAGGCTCTCCAAATGACCCCCAATTAAAGGCAAGAGGTCCATGGGATCTTATCCATTGTATAAATACCATAAAAAAGGCTGGAAAAAATATAGAATTCTCTTTTCTTTTTACTCCCCAAAGAAAAACTCCATAATATAGAGAAAGATAAATAATAAGAAGAAGATACACAAATATGGAGAGACCTATACTTGTAAAATGAGATACCAAGCGTGGTATCCAATAAAAGTTAACACTGTTAAATCCAATTCCATATAAAAAACCCAAGATAAAAGCTTTCTTTTGAGTAATTTCCGGAAGAAGGGAAAAAAGAGGTATAAGGGTAAAAAAGATAAGAAATGAGAAATTAAAGGGAGGAAAAGAGAGAATATAAAAGAGTATAGATATAAAAAGATATATAAAAATTCTGAACTTGTTTACTCTAACCATATTTTTATATAACTTACTTGATCAGAAAAATATTCATCATACAATATTTTTCCACTGATAGGATTGGTTAAATCTATATATATATCTTCCTGTGGAACACTCCATAGAAGATCAGCTAAACCTTGTATGTATGATGGGCTTCCTAATATTTTGTATAAATATATCTTCATATAAAGCTTACTTAGAGATCCCCCAAAAACAATCAATGGAATTTGAAAAATCAAAGTAGTTTTATATCCTGAAATCTCACCTTTAAGTTGAGCATGTATCAAAGAAAATAGTTGAAGAGTTGACAGATCTCCATTTTTGCCCCACTTAAAGTTCAATATATCCCTATCTCCATCACACCATATGAAGTATTGCCATGTACTTAGATCATTACTTACATATCCATCTTTATTAAATGGA
The DNA here is from genome assembly GCF_055181375.1 of Dictyoglomus sp. DH. NCBI lineage: Bacteria > Pseudomonadati > Dictyoglomota > Dictyoglomia > Dictyoglomales > Dictyoglomaceae > Dictyoglomus > Dictyoglomus sp. DH. The sequence continues at coordinate 185,433 of NZ_CM143706.1, forward strand.
ATCACAAGGGAATAGTAATTACTAACATCGTATAAACTTAAAGGATTATAAAACTCTAATTGAATTTTTAAAAGTCCTTTCGGTCTTATAGTAACAGTACGTGCACATCCTGATAAGAATAACGCCATAATAAGTAGAAGAATAAAAATCCTTTTCATAAACTCTATTTTCTCCTTTTTACATAGAATATACTTCCCTCTCCAACTTTACTTTCCACCTCTATCTCAAGACCTGCCACATCTGAAAGCTTTTTAGCAAGAGAAAGACCAAGCCCATATCCCCTACTACTTCTTGACTTATCCAATTTATAAAATCTTTCAAAAATCTTAGAAATCTCTTCCTCAGGTATACCTTTCCCATAATCTCTTACGAAAAATTTACCATCATTATAACCTATATCAATTAACTTTTTATCAAGAGAATTTTTTATTCCATTCTCAATAAAAATTCCCAAAATAATTTCAAGAACTTTCTTTGGAAAAATCACTTCTTCATTTTTATTTAGAATTATATGAAATTCATATTCTGAATAAATCTTTGAATATTTCTCCTTTATCTCTTCCAAAAACTCCCTTACCCAAAATTTATTGAAAATTATATCTTCTGAGACCCTTGCTGTTTCAAGAAGAGTATCTACCATATTTACCATATCTTGAGTTGTTTCCTCCAATATGTTTAATGATTCCTCAAGAACTTTTTTATCCTCTTTTCCCCACCTTTTTAACATTTTTATATACCCCAGAATAGAAGTAAGAGGAGTCTTCAATTCATGAGAAACATCCGAAGAAAATTCTTCCTCCCGTTTATAAACCTTTTCTATCCTATCAAGCATCATATTCAATGTATTCACAAGCTCCCAAAGTTCATCCTTTGTCCTGGGAAACTCTATCCTATCTTGTCTTCTTATATCCACCTTTTTTGCCTCTTTTATTATTCTCCTTATAGGAGATAAAAATCTATTGGATAAAAAATAACCAATAGCCATGGAAGGAATTATGGAAAGTAAAGCAAAAAGTATGGAATTTCTTTTTAACCTATCAAGGGCATATATGGTAGATGTAATATCCTTACCAATAAGATATTCATCTCTTTTAACTATGAGTACATAATATCCATCATTAGTATTATATATACCTTCTTCTTTCACTTCACCCAAACTAAAGTGATCTTGAATAACCACTCCATTTTGGGCAATATAGTAGGAAGAAATTCTTCCCATTCCCCTTCCCATCATAAATCCTCTTCCATAGGAAAAGCCAAAAAAACTCTTATACAGATCCTTTTTATGCTCATCCATAATGGTATTTTTAGAATTCTCGTAAAAAATCAAAGAAAAAAGAGAAATAAAAGTTACTATAACAAAAGTATAAGTTAGAGTGATCTTCCAAGCTATTTTCATAATTAATCTTCCCTAAAAGAATATCCAATTCCTCTTATGGTTTTTATATATTTACCTTTATCCCCCAGTTTTTTTTCTCAGATAATTTATGTATACCTCTACTAAATTTTTTCTCTCATCATCATAATCTCCCCATACATATGACAAAATCATATCCTTAGAAAGAACCATCCCTGCATTTCTCATTAAAAAACAAAAAAGAGAGAATTCAGTTTTAGATAACACTATCTCTTTTCCATCAACTAAAGCTCTATACTCTGATGGGAAGATTGAAATACCATATTTTTCAATTACTTCTTCCTTCTTTTCCTTTCTTCTTGAGACAGCCTGAATTCTTGCTAAAAGCTCTTCTATACTAAAAGGTTTTACTACATAATCATCCGCCCCAAAATTAAAAGCTTCTACTTTATCCTTAACTTCGTGAAGAGCGGTAAGCATTATAATACCCATATCAGGATATTTATACCTCAATCTTTTTGCTACTTCTTTTCCAGACATTCCAGGCAACATTATATCAAGAATTACCAAATCTGGCTTAAATTCTTCTGCTTCTATAAGGGCATCATAACCATCATAGACTACCTTTACCTCATATCCTTCATGGGTAAGCTCAAGATTTAACAGATTTGCTATTTTCTTATCATCTTCCACCACAAGAATACGCATAGTTTAAGTATATCACAAAAATCTGATATAATTTAAAATCATGGATATAAGTGTGATTATGCCAACATATAATAGAAAAAATCTATTGGAGATCATTCTTCCTCAAATTCTTAATCAAGATTTTGAAGGGGAATATGAGGTTATTATCTCTGATGATGGGTCTTCTGATAATACTAGTGAGCTGATTAATAACTTTCAAAAAATGTACCCTAACTTGAAATATATAAAGAGTAAGGAAAGAAAAGGACCAGCCCATGCAAGAAATATGGCACTTAATATCTCTCAAGGTAAGCTTATAGTATTTATAGATAGTGATATATACGTTAAGAAGGATTTTCTTAAAAATCACTATGATATCCAAAAAGAAAATAATTTTAATGTAATAGTACAAGGACCTGTGATAAACACATATAACTGGAAAGAACCGTGGACAGAAAAATTCAAGTTAAGAGATATTTCATCCGCCTTTTTCGCTACAGGAAATGCAAGTGTTTCTAAAGAACTTCTTTCCATTACTGGCTTTTTTGATGAAAATTTTACCTTCTATGGTTGGGAGGATTTAGAATTAGGAATAAGACTTAAGAAACTGGGAGTAAAAATGGTAAAATCAGAAAAAGTTATTGTTTGGCATCTTAGTATTCCTCCTGATCTTACTAATTTACCATATCTACTAAATAAAGAGAGAGAAAGGGCAAGGTCAGCTATTTATTTTTATAAAAAACATCCTACTTTAGAAGTTAAAATGATGATACAAATGGGAAGAATTTATAAAATAGGAAACTTTATTCAAAGATTATTTGGATTAATAAATGAAAAGAATATAGAAAAGTGGTTTAATTTTGCAGAAAAAAAAGGATATCATACACTATCCCAAATTTTTCTTTCAGGAGTACTAAATAAGGTCTATTTAGATGAATTGGACAAAATTTCCTCATAAACTGTTCTTGTTCTTTTAGCCATTTTTGTAGAAGTAAATTCATTTATAAATTTTTCATATCCTTTTTGAGCTAACTTATTCCTCATATTTTCCTTCTCAATAAGAGTTACAATTGCATTAGAAAGAGCATTAATATTCTTAGGAGGTACCAAAATACCATCAATACCATCACTTATAATCTCTGGTATCCCACCTACACTCGTTGCAATAACAGGTACTTTGACTGAAAAAGCCTCTAATATGACTAATCCAAAAGCCTCAAAAAGTGAAGGCAAAACAAATATTTGAAAATTCTTTATGTAATCTCTTGCCCCAGGCATATTTCCTAAAAAGCACACTTTATCTCTAATATTTAATTTATTAACTAAATTCTCTAATGATTTTCTCTCCTCTCCATCCCCTATTATTACCAATCTTAAATGATCATATTTTTTCACTACTTCATTGAAAGCATAAACTAAGTATTTAATACCTTTCGTCCTTGTTAATCGGGCAGCTGTCCCTATAATAAACCCATTCACTTTAATAGGCAAATTTTTCCTTTCATTTCTTTCTGAGATTCCATTATGAATAACTACAACCTTATCCTTTGAAAGACCTTTTTTAATAAGAATTTCTTTATCATAATTAGACACACATATAACCCTATCAGCCCACTTACTAAAAAAAACAGATAGAGAATAATTTAAATAAAAAAATGTGGGTGGGTAACCATGACAAGTAAATACAACAGGAATATCTGGAAATAACTTTTTAGCAATAAATATCAATTCATGAGCTCCATGTATATGAATCAAATGAGGCTTAAAATCATTAATTATTTCTCTAAGTCTCTCCTTATATTCCCTAACATTAAAAAGGCTAAGATATGGAATTTCTCTATAAGGTATATTGTTGCTATTTAATATGGTTATTCCTCCCCCTTGAGGAGCTGTTACTAAAAATTCATACTCATCCTTTAAAGCCTTAATAAGCTCTATTACATGTTTTTCTGTACCTGCAAGATTAAAGTATGGAAGAAGAAAAAGTATCTTTTTCATATAACCTCTTGAAAATAGCTCCAAAGAAGAAAAATATAATTCCAAGATGCAGTGACCACATAGTACCATCAAAAAACTGATGCCCCATATATGCTGTAAACCCACCCAGAATAGCTAAAGAAAGAAAATCTCTGTCCCTTAAATAAGTCTTTATCCCCCAATAAAAAAATCGAAAGATAAATAAAGAAAAAGATACAAAACCCAATATACCAGTTTCTGCAAGAAGATTCAGGGGAAGATTATGAGCAAAAGATACATTTTCTCCTATAGCTTGGGGTAATCTATAATAAGAATATGTCTTACTAAAAGCAGAAAAGCCTACCCCAAAAATAGGATGATCTAAAAACATTTTCCAAGCAGATTTCCATATATAGATTCTTTGGGTTTTTGAATTTGAGTACGGATCAACTCTTGTCCAGAAGAAGGAAAATAAATTGTCCTTTACTAAAATAGATCTTATGAGAAAAAATGCTAAAATAGACATTGTTATTATACTTATATAAAAGATCTGTCTTTTAAGCTCTTTATCCCCTAAAATAAATATTAAGATCTCAGCCAAAATTAATCCTAAAATTGCTCCTTGTGACATACTAAGGATAAGACCAGTTATAAGAATAATCAAAGATATAAAATACCACAGCTTATTATTAGAAGAAAACATTTTCAATTGTACTAAGGGAATAGTAGTAGCTAAAACAGTACCTAAACCATTTTTTCCTAAAAAAGGAGTTTCGGCATAATAACCTTTATAAAAAAATATATTTATGCCAGAATAAGCAAGTAAGGTAGCACCAAAAATAAAGTAGTCTAAACCGTTATCAATCAATGAAGAAAAAAGACTTTCCTTAATTAATAACAAGTAACATAAAATCAAAAACAGCAGTACCAAAAAATTTAATAATGAAAATTCTCTAAAAGGAGAAAATAAGGAGGATAGAAAAAAAGAAATAACAAAAAAGATTAAAATTGAATCTATATCCTTAAAACTAATCTCTCTAATTTTTAGAATACGAGAAAAAAAATATATAATAAATCCAAATGTTCCCCCACCCATTCCCAAAAGAAATCCAAATATATATATTACCTCTTCCATTCTCATGAAATAGATTATAACACAATTTTAGAAAAAGGGGGGATAAAAATCCCCCCTTTTTTTATTTGTAGTGCTTATTCATCTCTTCGTTCCAAGGTTGTGAGAGAAGAGTCTCTACAAGATTCTTCCCTTGTTCAAAACTTTGAGTTCTTGGGTCATCCATAACCATAAGAAGAAGACTCTTCCTATCTCCCTCACGAAAAGCTTGAAGTATTCTTTCCATTCTTAACCATCTTGGTATTAATACATAAAGCATCAAACGGGATGGAATTTTCTCAATCTTCTCTCTTTCAATTCCATTCTTATCTACATATACTGGTATCTCCACAATTACATCATCAGGGATTCCAGGAATAGCACCATTGTTTGGTACATTAATAACCAATCTTCTTCTGTTATTGTTTACTATAGCATCTACAAAAGGTATTATAGATTCCATACTTTCTTCTATCGGTAATTCTTTTACTACTGACACATTAGGATCTCTTGCCAATCTCTCCATTTGCTGCAATCTAAGCTTTAATCCATAAAGATACATGGTCCATCCTATCTCGGAATCTGGACCTCCTGCAGGATACCATTTTTTCTTCTCATTCAAGCTTGTATGGAACCACCAAGGTGAAACACTTCTTGGAGTATCTCCGATAGGGAATAAACCATAAAGTCTATACATCTCTACACTTGCAGGAGAAAATTGAGTATATTCCCAAGGAGATATCATATAATCATAAGAATTCCAAATCTTTGGAGCTTCTTCCTCTATCCATTTATCTATTAAGGGATAGGCATCTTGCCCTTTATACTTAAATTTCGTCAAAAAGATACAATGATTAAACCCTGCTACTTGCTCTTCTATATCCTTAGGATCCAAACCTAAAGCTTTTACCAAATGGAAAAGTTCTAAATATCCATGACAAAAACCAACCACCTTAAGGCCAGACTCTCTTAAAGCTAAATTTGTACTCTCAAAAACAGGATTAGAAACCTGCATATACCATGCATTAGGAGCCAACTTTTCTACATCCTTAACCAAATCTCTTACAAATTTTAGTTGTTCATAGGCAGCAAATCCCCCATAGTAATCACTTACTTTATCATCCACTCCCCTGTAATAACCTAAACTTTCAGCAATTTCTCTTTCCTTTTCCATATTATGATATCCGCCTATTTTTACTGTATTTATTACAAAATCAGCTCCATCTAATGCTTTCTTTCTATCTGTGGTCTTTTCAAGTTTTAAATTAGTACCAGCTTCTTTTCTATACTTATCAGCTAAAGAATAAACAAGATCAAGCCTATCCTCATTAATATCCATAAAGGTTACTGTGCTTCCAGAAAGATCTTTATAGTAATTAAGATCTTGGATAAGCTTCATAGAAAAGGCTACACTACCAGCACCAATAATAGCTATTTTTACCATAAAACTACCTCCTTAATTTAAATTTTTTAAGAAATATATTTATGACACATTACCCAACGATCATCTATAAGAATCTTTTTAGGCTCTTCTCTAAAACATATATCTTTTGCATCATCACAACGATCTGAAAATTTACAACCAAGTTTAGAAAATTCTTTAACCTCTTGGGTAGAAAGTTTTATATCACCTTCCCAACGTTTATCTATGTCCGGCTCTGGCACAGAGTCAATTAAGAGCTTGGTATAAGGATGTAGAGGTTTAAGCATAACCTTCTCTACAGGTCCCATTTCCACAATATTTCCTCTATACATAATGGCAATCCAATCACTTATGTAATAGGCAGTAGTCAAATCATGGGTTATATATAATACCGAAACACCATATTTTTCCTTAAGTTCTTTGAATAGATTAACTATGGACATCCTTAAAGAAGCATCAACCATAGAAACTGGCTCATCCGCCACAAGCAAAGACGGAGTTGTTATAAGCGCTCTCGCAATAGAAACTCTTTGAAGCTGTCCCCCAGAAAGTTCATGAGGATATCTTTTTTCTATCTCTTTTAGATTTAAGCCTACTGCTTGTAAACTCATATCAACAATATCCATCGCTTCTTGCCTATTCTTAGCAAGACCAAAATTGATAGCTGTATTAAAAAGATAGGAATCTACTCTTTTTAAAGGATTAAAAGCTTCAAAAGGATTTTGAAATATGGGCTGTACTTCTTTCATAAATTTAAGTTTATTTTTTCTAGAACTTAAATCAGTTACTCTTTCCCCCTTATAATATATTTCTCCGGATGTTGGTTCAATTAAACCTAATATCATACGAGCTAAGGTAGTTTTTCCAGATCCTGTCTCCCCAGCAATAGTCAGTATTTCAGGCTTATTTAAAGGTAAATAAAAACTTTCTTTATTCACTGCTACTAATTTTACCCCTAAAAATCTTCCCCCAATTACAAATATCTTGGTTAAATCTTTAACGTATAACAAAAAATCTTGTTCTATCATGTTTTCTCAACCTCCTTGCTGTGAAGAAAACAGGCCACTTTATGTCCTTTCTCTACCTCTACTAAGTCTGGCACCATCTCTTTACATTCCTTCATTGCATAAGGGCAACGAGTATGAAATCTACAACCAGATGGAGGATTTAAAAGAGACGGAGGAGCTCCTGGGACACTCTTTTTCAAGGTTTTATCACCTATCTTAGGAAGGGATTCAATAAGATATTTAGTGTATGGATGTAGAGGATTCTTAAAAATATCTTTTACGCTACCTATTTCCACCAACTTTCCTGCATACATAATAATTATTCTGTCAGCCATATTAGCATGAACTCCCATATCATGAGTTACCATAATTATTGTATTTTTAAACTCCGACTGAATCCTTTTTAAAAGTTGTATTACACCTCTTTGCACTACCACGTCTAAGGCTGTAGTTGCTTCATCAGCTATAATCACCTTAGGTTTAAGTATAGTACTTAAAGCTATAGTAACTCTCTGTCGCATACCTCCTGAGAGTTGATGAGGAAATGAATTCAAAACTTCAAAAGGAAGACCCAAACTCTTTAAATGTTCTCCTACCATATCCCTAATTACATTACTTTTTGTGATGTTAAGATGTACCTTTATTACATCTTCAAAAGTCTTTATGATTTTTCGTGTTGGATTTAGTACACTCATTGAGCCTTGAGGTACGTAGGAAAAAACCCTCCATTTTAATTCTTTTAAAACATTAATATCCTTTAATATATCTACTTCTCTACCACCATATTTATAATGTATCCCACCTCCTATCACGCTTAAGGGAGGTTTAATAAGCCCAATAAGGGTTTTCAATAGAGTACTTTTACCACATCCAGACTCTCCAGCTATTCCCAAAATCTCATTCTCCATAACCTGAAAAGACACATTATCAACTGCTCTTACTTTTCTCTCAATACCATATAAGGAAGTAATATAATAAGCCTTTAAATTCTCCACTTTTAAAGCATACATTAGGCTTCTTGGCCTCCTTCTTTCATCCTCATTCTTTGAATTCTGGTTCGTGGATCAAGATAATTACTAATACTCACCGATAGAGTATAAAGAGCTATGAAAAGAAGTATAGCTAAAATTACAGGGGTAAAAATCCACCACCATATTCCTCTTAGAAGAGCTTGATATTGTAATGCCCAGTAAATAGTCGTCCCTATAGTAGGAGTTTCCAAACTTGAAAGTCCAAAAATAGCAAGGGTAGTTTCCATTCCAATTGCCCATAAAATTGTGTTTATAAAGTTAGCCATTACCCATGGTATAACAAAAGGAAGATGCTCTGTCATAATAATCTGAAAAGTACTCATTCCTGAGAAATTTGCTGTATATGTAAATTCTCTTTCTCTAAGACCTAATACAATAGCTCTTACCTGTCTTCCTCCCCAGGGCCAGGAGAATAAAGAAAGTATAAAGGCAATTAGAATAAGACTGATATGCTGTTTTATTATTGAGGATATAAGAATAAGAATAGGTAGACTGGGAATAACAATAAAACTATCATTTACAGACATTAGAAATCTATCAAGACTTCCACCTCTGTAACCAGAAAGAAGCCCCACAAAGGTACCAATTACAATTGATATTACTGCAGTAAGAGACCCAAGGATTACAGAATTTCTTATAGCATGTGTTAAATTCCAGAATATATCTTGTCCCATAGAATTTGTACCCAATAGATAACGAAAAGAGGGAGGCTGATTTTTAGGAACCACATTCCATAATTTTGGATCAAAAGGGGAGACAAAAGAAAGTAAAGCTAAAAAAATTAACAAACATATAACTGTAAAACCAAAGGCAAACTTTTTATCACTCCTATATAAATCTCTTATCACTAATAACATAACTATATCTTTCCTCCTTACCTGTAACGTACACGAGGATCAAAGAGAGGATATAATAAGTCAATTAAAAGGGCTGCTGTGGCTATTCCTATAATAGAAAGTACAGCTATTCCCATAATTAAATTAAAATCACCGTTATTAATTGCCATATAAAGAAGTTGTCCTAATCCAGGATATGAGAAAACTGTCTCTGTAATCAAAGATCCACTAAAAATACCACCTATTTGTAAGGCTAAATTCGTTATCTGAGGAAGCAAACCATTCCTCATAACATATTGAAACAGTATCTTCCTTGATGGAATCCCCATTACTTCAGCATATGTTACAAAATCTTCAGCTACAATAGTAGATGTTAAAGATCTCATACTCAGAAACCACCAACCAATACCTATTAGGATAAGAGATAATGCTGGTAGAGTAGCATGCTTAATTACATTAAATATAAATTCTAAAGATAAAGATGGTGTAAGACCTATGCTGTATCCTCCTACCATTGGAAAAATAGGAAAAATATAGGCAAAAAGAATTAAAAGTACCAAAGCCATTATATAATAGGGAATTGGGTAAATTGACATGGCAATTATAGACATTAACTTTGACCATTTTTTATCGGCATAATATCCTGCTATTCCCCCAAGAATATTACCTATTACCCATGAAAGGATAGCAACAACAACTAAAAGACCTGCAGTCCATGGTAAAGAATTTGCGATTATAGATATTACAGGTGTTGGAAATATTGATAAAGAAGGTCCAAAATCTCCCTTAAATAACCTCTTCCAAAAACCTAAATATTGTTCCCATATACTCCCCTTCAATCCATATAACTCCATCATAGTATCCTTCAATTTCTCTATTGCAGAAGGATCAAGATATTGAGCACCGTAAGATGTCATTCTATTAAGAACTGTTACAACAGGATCTAAAGGGGTAAATCTTGGAACTAAAAAAACTACAGTCACACCTATAAATATAACAATAAAATATTGAATCAATCTGGGAATTATATATCTTTTCAATAAATTCATTTTATAATTTTCTCCCTCCCTAAAACAGGGTTTCCCCCTCGTTTAGAGGGGGAAACCCCAAATATTATCTTATTACTTTCTTCCAGTTGGCTTTATTTGCGGTAAGATAAACTTAAATTGACCCCACCACCACACAGGTGCCATATATGAATTGTCTGATGTTGGGAAGTTAGTCCAATAATAATGATCCTGTGAATTAAACTTCAAATTGATTATAAAGACCGGTGCTGGCATTTCTTCTACATAAAGCTTCAATATATCACTTACTATAGCCTTTGCCTTTTGAGATTCTGGCTGTAAGTTTACTAACTCATCAAGGAGTTTATCTAACTTAGCATTCTTCCACCTAATCTGGTTCCCCGCAGTAGCCACCTGCCCTGTTGGTTTATAGAATCTGGAATGATAACCTTGTACAAAGGTGTAGAAATCAGTTGCTGGTACTTCCCAGTAAGAACCAACCTCAAAATCTCCAAGGTTCCACTTATTCCAGAATGGTCCTGCCTCTACTGTCTCTACATTTACATCTATACCAAACTTTCTCCACTGATCAGCTACTGCAAAAGCAAGTCTTGTAGCATGTATTTCAAAATTAGCAGGAGCAGTAATAGTTATCTTCCAAGGAGTTCCATCTGGTAAGTACCATTTTCCTCCAACTCTCTTAAATCCATTCTTTACTAGTAATTTCTCAGCTACTTCAGGAGCATATTTCCACCAACCTATACCAAAGATTTCTCTTGGATTACCTGTTACTGTATAACCTCTCTTCTTTGCATAATCTACAATTCTATCTGGGACTGTTGGATCCCAGGGTTTAAATCCATCTTCTAAAGTAAAATTCTTCAACCAATTCTCCAGAGGTAAATAGTACTCTTTTAATAGAGATTCCGTTGCACATATCCATAAAGGATTGACTCTTGCAATTCCATCAAATCCAGATGTTACTACATCAACTATATCTGTAGCTAATGTTAAAGCCCATCTTACATCTTTATTATTGAATGGTGGCTTTTCTAAATTCATAGCCATTATTCTTGCCCTTACATCATCCATCCAAGCCCATGGAAAATCTTTATACCATACCCTTGAATAGGGGTTGCTTTTTCTTAGAATCTCCCAAGATTCAGGAGTTAAGTCAAATATTAAATCTAATTGATGTTGAGCTTGTGCCATTACCTTCTTTTCATCAGGACCATAGTAAATAAAAAGTACATATTTAGGCTGAGGCATACCATATATCTGGCCTACACTTGTCCTTCTCCAATCAACTCTTCTTTCAAATAACCACCAATATCCTTGAGGATCATATTGCTTCAAAACATAGGGTCCTAAAGAAACAGGTGGGTTAAATTCAAACTTTAAAGGATCTGCTACTTTTTCAAACACATGTTTAGGCATAATATAACAGGTAGCATAGACAATAGAGGTAAAGAGATAATGAAAAGCCGGTACTGACTCTTTTAGTTCAAACACTACAGTGTAGTTATCTTTCTTATATACCTTAGATACATATCTATTGAAAGCATCACTATAAGACATTCCAGGATGTTTCATAAGATAATCTACAGTAAATACAACATCATCAGCAGTGAAAGGCTTTCCATCACTCCAATATATTCCTTTTCTCAACTTAACTGTCATTTTTCTAAAATTATTTTCATATACTGGTTCAGATTGAGCTAAAGCATTGATTACTTTACCTGTTTGTGAATCTAAGTACCAAAGACCATCAAATAACATCTGTTGAGCCCCATTACCTACTGATACTCCCGGTTTCCAGAAATTAAAATCTTTTGGATTAGCTAATCTTCCATGTAGGGCATCGACTATAAGTGTTTCATGACGAGGAACCTTAGGAAGTACTTGAGAAAATATAACAGTTTGGCCTACTAGAGAAAGCATCAGAATGAATAATATTATAATTGAAAACTTTTTCATTTAATCTTATCCCCCTTTCCAAATATTTTTTTAAACAGAGCCCCCAGAACCATAGCTTTAAACCCTAATTACCCTTTCATCACCTCCCTAATTTAATTACTTTTTATTTGTGTAAGCGCTTTTACAGGATGATAAATATCATAAAATAAAAAATAAGTCAAGGGGTATATAAAAAATTATAACGATAAAAATATCTTCAATTTAAATCTTAAGACGTCAATCTAATAATAAGTTCTAAAGGAAGCTCTAAATGGGTAAAAGAGGTTTCAATCCCCAATAACAAATCAAGGAGTATCTTTGCTCCTACTTCTCCCATTTCAGTCATTGGTTGTTTTACTGTAGAAAGACCTAAATATCTGGCATCCGATATGTCATCAAAACCAATTATAGCTACATCTTCAGGTACCTTTATTCCCTCCTCTAAAAGTGCTCTCATCAACCCTATAGCTTGAGTATCTGACGCACAGAAAACAGCATCAAAGGGAATTCCTCGACTAATTAAAGTCTTACCTGCTCTATACCCTTTCTCTAAGGAAAATCCAGTTTGAATATGGAGTAGAGGATTAAAAGGAATTCCAGCCTCCTTTAACGCTTCTAATAAGCCTTCATATCTCCTATAACTTGCCATAAACCCTAAAGGATCATTTATTACACCACTAACAAAGGCTATATTTCTTCTACCTGTAGCAATAAGATATCTTACAGCCATATAAGCTCCCTTTTTATTATCAACGTATACACTGGAAAACTCAGGATGATAGCTATCAATAAGTACTACAGGCTTTTGAGCATTTTTTAAGATCTTAGCCTCATCCTTTTTAATATCAAAGGAAACTACAATTAGACCATCACATCTATTAAAAAGCTCAGGAGAAAAAATTTTCTCTCTATCTTCTATTCTCTCAATATTATATAGATGAATAGAATAATCGGTTTTAGATATCACATTATTTATACCCCTTAAAACCTCTACAAAGAAATCCCTTGTAAAAAATGGAACTACAATAGAAATAACATTGGTTTTTAAAGACTTTTTTGCCAAACTTCTTGCCACTACATTAGGAGAATATCCTAATTTTTTTATTGCATCTAATACCTTCTTTTTTGTCTCATCATTTACTCTTGGAGAATTATTAAGTACTCTTGATACTGTTGCTATACTAACTCCAGCCTCTTTTGCCACATCTTTTATTGTTACCATTAATACACTCCCCTTTCTATTTATTGCCTTTTCTATTTCTAATATTTATTTTATCAAATATTATATATTTGTAAACGTTTTCTTATGTAAAAATAAAATTGACATATTGTTTTTCATAGACTTAAAATCTAAAACATGAGAGTTTTATTTATTAGTAATGGCTATGGAGAAGATTACGTAGCAGTCAATATCATAAAAGAGTTAAGAGAAATCGACAGTTCAATAGAAATAGAAGCCCTGCCAATTGTAGGGGAAGGATTTTTATATAAAAAAAATCAAATACCTCTTTTAGGACCTCATAAAAAATTACCATCAGGTGGATTTATAACTAATCTAAGAATTTTATATAAAGATTTAAAAGAAGGATTATTGAATCTTCATCGGAAACAGTGGGGAGAAATTAAAAAGTGGTCTAAAAAAAATGGATATATTATAGCAGTAGGCGATATTATACCCCTCTTTTTAGCAAGATTATCCCCCCAAAAATTTTTCTTCGTAAGCATTCAAAAATCAGTATATTACACATTAAAAGATGATAAAAAGGTAAATATACAAAAACTTTCCAAGAATAAAGCAATGGAAATTGCTATAAGAACTTACCTGTTGGAATATTTTCTTATGAAATCAGAAAATCTTTTAAAAGTTTTTCCACGTGATCTTCTCTCTCACTTAATTCTGGAAAAAACAGGAATAAACTCCGAATACTTAGGAAATCCTATGATGGATGGCTTAGAACCTGAAAACAAAATACCCATTAACAATTTTTACAATTACATAAAAATTCTGATTCTTCCAGGATCTAAAATACCAGAAGCTTATTATAATTTTCAGCTCCTTACTGAGGGTATATTACATCTTTTGAGATCAAGGTTAGAGGAAAAATTTCTTTTTCTTACTGCTATATCTCCTAATATTCCCATAAAGGAATTAGAAAACATTTTGTTTTCCAAAAATTTTAAAAAGTATATAGAAACAAAAGATTATATACTTTTCAAAAATAACAGTCATGCACTAATTCTTACCCATGCCTTCTCCGATTGTATTCATAATGCCCAGATAGGACTTTGCATGGCAGGAACAGCAACAGAACAGTTTGTAGGTCTTGGTAAACCAGCCATTGCCATATTTGGTAAAGGGCCTCAATTTACCAAAAAGTTTGCTCTTTTACAGAAGAGACTCTTAGGTGATTCTCTTTTCTTAGCCAAAAATGCAGAAGAAATTCCTAAAATATTTTCCATGATACACAATAACAAAGAACTTTTAGAGAAGATATCCATAAATGGAAGAAAAAGAATGGGTGAAAAAGGAGCTTCTAAAAGGATAGCAGAAAAGATTTATCAAATTATTAAAGTTTAAAGGGGGAGGAAAATGGAAGAGATAAAGAAGAATTTTAAAAATCCTGAAAAAATATATAGGGCGATACCTTTTTGGTCATGGAATGATAAGCTTAATGCTCAAGAACTAACAAACCAAATAAAAGATTTTAAAGAAAAAGGTATTGGTGGGTTCTTCATGCATTCAAGGGTAGGTTTAGAGACTGAATATATGGGAGAAGAATGGTTAGATTTAGTAGAAGAAGTAGTAAAAAATTCCAAGATAATAGACATAGATCCATGGCTTTATGATGAAGATAGATGGCCTTCTGGCTTTGCAGGAGGTAAGGTTGCAGAAAAAATTGGAGATGAAGGAAGAGCTAAAATTCTCACTTTAAAAATATTGAAAGATGCAAAAGAACTTAATGGAAAAGAATTGGCTATTTACAAAGGGAAAATAGAAAGTGAAAACATAAAGAGTATAGAAAGAGTAAATAATATCGAGAATTTAAGACTTTGTAAAGATGAAAACATTTTAGCATTATATAGAATCGTTGCTGGAAAATCTGATTGGTATAATGGTGATGCACCACCAGATAATCTAAATCCTAAAAGTGTGAAAACATTTATACAAGTTACCCATGAGATATATTACGAAAGACTAAAGGCAGATTTTGGAAAACAAGTTAAGGGTATATTTACTGATGAACCCAATATATTTCCTTTTCTTTGGGGAGGAAATTTAGAATATTATGCATTACCTTGGACTGATATATTTCCTGAATATTTTAAAGAAAAAAGAGGATATGATTTTTTTGATATAGCCCCCTTTGTATTCTTTTCAGGAGAAAAGTCCATAAAGGCAAGATATGACTATTGGAGAACCATTTCAGAGCTTTTCTTAGAAAGTTACACTAAAAATATCTATAATTGGTGTAAAGAGCATAATATATTATTTACTGGGCATTATTTAGAAGAAGATAATTTCCCTCATGTAATATTATGTAGTGGATCTATAATGCCTCATTACGAATACATGGATATTCCAGGAATAGATATATTAACCGAGGTAAGATATGAATACCTTACAGCAAAACAAGCAACCAGCGTGGCAAATCAATTAGGAAAAAGTAGAGTTATTTCCGAAACTTATGGATGTACTGGATGGGAATTTACCTTTGAAGGGCAAAAACATGTGGCAGACTGGCAATATGCTCTTGGAGTAAATATGAGATGCCAACATCTTTTTTTGTATTCTCTTAGAGGTTGTAGAAAAAGAGACTATCCACCCTCTTTCAATCACAACCCTTCTTGGAAGTATCAACATCTTATAGAAGGTTATTTTGCAAGACTTTCCTATATTCTAACCTTAGGTAAACCTGTAAGGGATATTCTTCTTATTCACCCCATTGAAAGTAGTTGGTGTGAATTTAATGGAAGAGATAAATCTGTACCCCAAGAAAGAGGAGAAGAATTTAAAGAGATTATAAATGCCCTTTTAGGAATTCATTATGATTTTGATTTGGGAGATGAAAAGATTATTGAAAAATATGGGAAAATAGATAAGGAAAGAAAAGAGTTTATATTAGGAGAAGCCAAATATATATTAGTAATAGTGCCACCAGTAATTACCCTAAGAAAAAGTACTCTTTCCTTACTTTTAGAATTTCTAAATAATGATGGGAAAGTAATTATTATGGAGCCATTACCAGAATATGTGGAAGGAGAAAAAGGGAAAGAAGAATTGAAAAAACTTTTTGATCATCCAAATGTAATAAGAGTAAAGGGAAGAAAAGAACTTGCAGAAAATATTAAAAATATAATTCCAAGAAGAATATCCATAAGAGATGTGGTAGGACAAGAAGTAGAACAGTTTCTATATATGGAGAGAAATTATGATGGTAAAAAGATTTTCTTTATAGTAAATAATGATAGGGAAAGATCCTATAATGTGGATCTATACTTAGAGGGAAAAGGAAGAATAGAAGAATGGGATCTTCTTACAGGAGAGATAAAAGATGTATTTTCAATAGAAACTGAAGGATATCAACATATTCGTACTACTTTTGCTCCCTCAGAATCCAAATTATACATACTATATAAAGGAGAATACAAGAAAATAGAAAGGCCAAAGAAAATAAAAAGGACCATCTTTTTAGAACCTACCTTCGAGGTTAAAAGATTAGACCCTAATGTACTCACTATAGATACTGCTCAATTTAAATTAGATGGAGAATGGTCTGAAGAGACACCTATCTGGATTATTCAGAGAAAAATTAGAGATACCCTTGGAATGAAAAATATCGATCTAAATGGTGGAATTCAAAGATGGAAATGGGTTAATATACCTCATCCTAAGGATAATACTAAGATTGAATTAAAAACGAGATTTAATATAAAAGATCTGCCAGAAAAAGACTTATATCTTTTAACAGAAAATATAAAGGAAATGATCAGCTTAAAGCTAAATAATAAAGAGATACCTATAATAGATGGAGGATGGTTTATAGATAGATCTTTAAGAAAGATTCCATTAAAGGAATTTAAGATAGGGGAAAATATTATAGAGATACTCTTGAACTATAGAAATTCAACAGAGCTTGAAGATTTCTATATTATAGGTGATTTTGCTGTAAATATAGATAGAGAAATAATTAAAGAAAATAATAGAATTACCTTAGGAGATTGGGTTCTTCAAGGATATCCCCACTATGCAGGAAGCCTTATATACAAACAGATACTACCTTTCCATAAAGATCCTAATGAAAAATATCTACTAACTATTGAGGATTTTTCTGCAGGAGTTATTAAAGTAAATCTAAATGGAGAAACAGTAGGATTTATCCCATGGAGATTTTACAAATTAGATATCACTAATTACTTACAAAACGGTAATAATTTATTAGAATTAGAAGTAGTAGGTAGCCTAAGGAATATGCTTGGTCCTCTTCATAATAGAGCAAAGAAAATCCACTTTGTAAGTGCTCTCTCTTTTAGACCAGAGGGTGAAGAATATACAAAGTCATACGTATTCCATTCTTATGGATTATTTTCACCAGTAAAAATAGAGGTGATAGGTTAATATTCCTTTCTTTCGTCCCAACTTTTATAGCTACCACATAGCCAATTAAGAGTTAAAAACCTCTCAAGAATAATTCCTGAGAGAAAGAGATGATCTTCGCCAGTAATAAGATAAAAGGGCTTTCCTTGTACTGGAAAATCACCTTCTATAGTATAAGAGATAGCACCAGAGGAAAGAGCTTTTTCTACCAATAGCCTTAAGGCATCTTTATATGATTTTCCTTCTCCTAATTTATAATTTTCCTTTTCCATTCTCCCAAGCTTCCACCTAAAATACCATATCTCAGCTATATCTCTTTCCTTTATTAGCTCTTTAAATGGTCTTAATTTAACTTTTCCTAAAAACTCATCTCTACTTTTTAATACTGGAATCACATCTATCACATCACCTAATCTAAAACCTATATCATAAGGGGGAAGTTTATCAATAAGAGATAAAGCCCAGAAAAGTACACCTAAGGATTCCAGATAGGTAAAGGAAAGTAAGGTTTCATTCTCATCCCATTTTCCTATATCTTTTCCAAGAAGTATTCTTTCTTGTTCTGTAAAAGAATTTTTTAAATTTTCCTCTTCAATCCATTTATATACTTCTTGGAAAAAATTACTTTCAATATTGAAAATTTCTTTAACAGGGGAAGAAAGATAAATTGCCTCTGCCTGTGACCTCAGAAACAAAATAGAAAGACAAAGAGCTCTATTTATAACCTCTCTTTCAGTAGGTGGATTTAAGTAAATCTCTTCTTCCACTTTTTACACCTTATAAGTCACAAAAAATATAAAGGCATAAAAAAAGGTAACAAAAGTTAAAATTAAGCTAAGCAATAATATAATTTCTCCAAACTTCTCTTTTATTTTCCTCATTTCTATCCTCTCCTTTACATTTCATTAGAGTATATTATAATAAATAAAGGTTGCAAATTAAAAGAGGAGGGAATTGTGATATATTCTTTAGATTTACCTCAAAAAATAATCTACGGAAAAGGCTCAATAGATTCTCTTGGCACAGAGCTTAAAAAAATTGGAGAAAAATTTCTACTTCTTACTGGAGAGCATTCTCTTAAAAAAAGTGGAGTCTTAGATAAGATTTTAGAAGATATCAAAAAGCATAAGTTGAATGTAATCCTTATTACAGGAATTCCTCCAGAACCATCTTTAGAAATTGTACATCAACTCTGCGATAATATTGTAGGTAACAACTTTGATGGAATAATTGGAATTGGTGGTGGTAGTGTAATGGACATGGCTAAAATCATCGCTTTCAGAATAAAAACAAAAGCTAATCTTTTAGAATATAAGGGCAAGGAAATAGAAGAAGCACTTCCTATTATATCAGTACCTACCACAGCTGGAACAGGTAGTGAAGCTACAAGATTCGCAGTAATTACCGATAAAGAGAAAAAAGATAAATTTATTCTCATGGGAAAAGCTTTAATTCCTACTCTTTCTATAATAGACCCTGAACTTACCTTTACCATGTCTCCTCTCGTAGCTGCCTCTACAGGAATAGATGCCTTTTCTCATGCCCTTGAATCTTATCTCTCTAGAAACTCTAATTGCATGGTAGAATGCTATTCAAGATCAGCTTTGGTGGATATATATAATTTTTTACCGAAATCAGTTCTTGAAAATTCCACATATGCCAAGGAAAGAATGGCTTACGCTGCCTTTTGGGCCGGTATTGCCATAAACAATACAAAAACCACTTTAGTACATGCTATGTCAAGATCCCTGGGAGGAATCTATAATATACCCCACGGAATAGCAAATGGAATTTTACTTCCTCCTTATTTAAGATTTAATGCCCCTTTTATTCCTGATGAAAAATTAAAGTTTCTAAAAAATCTTTTTAATGGAGATCCTGCTGAAAAAATGGAAGACTTTCTTAAAACTCTCAATCTACCAACCAGAATTAATCAAGTTACCTCTCAACCTCTTGATTTAGACCTTCTTGTAAAGAGGACATTAGAAGCAAAATTTAATGTAGAAAACAATCTTAGGCCTGTTAGGGAGGAAGATATATATTATCTTTTCCAAGAAGTAATGTAGAAATGGTAAAAATAAGGCTCATAACCATATCAAGAGATTTCGGTACAGATATAGATGAAATCATAAATAAAATATCAAAGAAATTTAATGGGGAAATTTTAGACCGTAGAAGAATTCATGAAGAATTAGCCCTTGAAGGTTTTAATATACAAGAATTTGAGAATAAAGAGAAAGAACTGGAAAAAGGAATTAGAGATCCTAATTTCATAGAAACTTACAAAGAACAGGTAAGAATGATTGTTAAAAAGTATATGGAAAAGGATTATATCATTTTTTTATTAGGAAGAGGGGGCCAATTTCTCTTTAAAGACGAAAATTATTCCTTTCATATTAACGTTATCGCACCCTTAGGCTATAGAATAAAATTCTTAACTAATAAATTTCTCCTTTCTGAGGAAAAAGCATTGGAACTAATAAAAGAAAAAGACTTTTCAAGAGAGATTTTCTATAAAACGTTATTTTTAAACAGTTGGAAAGACCCATCTTTATACCATTTAACTATTGACAGATCTTTTTTTACTGCAGAGGAGATAGAATCTATCATTGAAAAGGTAATAGAAAGGCAAGAATCAAAAATATATACTCCAGAACAACTATCTCTTCCCCAAAAGCCTAAATTTGCTAACAAAACCGAAGAAGAATTTGCAAAGATATTAACCTTTTATCAAATAAGGTGGGAATACGAACCAAGAACATTTCCATTGGAATGGGATAATGATGGGAATGTAATAGAATCCTTTACCCCAGATTTTTATTTACCCGATTTTGATCTATATATTGAACTCACATTACAGAGACCAAGGGTTATGGGGGAAAAACTAAAAAAAATAAAAAAACTAAAAAATTTATATCCAGATATAAAAATAAAATTATTCTATGGTAAAGAATATGAAAAACTTTTATCAAAATATAGAATTAAAGAAATAAGATAGAAATATGGAAAAAATAGGAAAAATACTTTTTACAAAAGAAGATATTGAGAAAAGGCTAAAAGAATTAGGAGAAGAAATAAGCACAGATTATAAAGACAAAGATCTTATACTCGCTTGCGTCTTAAAAGGAGCAGTATATTTTACCGTTGATCTTACAAGAAATATTAAAATACCATTTATTTTAGACTTTATCTCCATATTAAGCTATGGTTCATCTAAGAATAATCAAGGAATTGTCAGAATTACTAAGGACCTGGATATAAATATAATGGGTAAAGATGTAATAATAATAGAGGATATTGTAGATACTGGATTAACTTTATCTTATTTAATAAGAAATCTTCAAGCAAGAAACCCAAATTCTATAAAAGTATGCACGCTCCTTGATTGCCCAGGGAGAAGAATAATAGATATAGAGGTAGATTATAAGGGTTTTGAAATACCAAATTACTACGTTATAGGATATGGTCTTGATTATAAAGAAAAATATAGAAATCTACCATATATAGCCATATTAGAAGAATTTTAATTAAAGCTTTGAGGCAAGCGCTAAAAACTTATCTATATAACTCTTCATACCTTCTACATGCTTAATAATCTCTTCCCTAAGCTTCTCTCCCTCATCCGTTAGACGATATACCTTCTTAGCAGGGCCCGTTTCTTCCATGCTCCATCTACCAATAATAATACCTTCTTCTTCCAACTCCCTTAAAATTCTATAACCTCTTCCCATACCACCTATACCTGGTGTAATAATACCTGGGAAAGCCTCGGTAAGACTTGAGATGAGTTCATATCCATGAAGCTCTCTATCTGATAAAGAAATTATTATCCAAGCTCTCAACCAGAAGGTAGGAGAAAGACCTGTAGATCTTACATTGCATCTTTTCATACTCCATTCCTCCATATATTCTATATCTACTTTTAATATATATATACCATTTAAATATTTGTCAAGTAAGGAATACCCGGCAAAAACGAAGAACAATATATTAATATTTATACTTTCATTATATAATTTTAAAAGATTTTTTTAATTGGAGGTGAGATCAAACATGTTTTTAGCAGTCTTTCTTTTAGTTTTATTTTTAAAAGAGATAATAAGCTTTTATTTAGACATAAGAAATCTAAAATATGCCCTTTCTCATAAAGAAGTCCCTGAAATATTCAAGGATATTATTACAGATGAAGACTTTAAAAAATCACAAATTTATTTGAAAGATAGGGTTATATTCAATTTATGGTCTAAAACCTTTGATTTTATCTTTAACCTAATATTTATTTTCCTTCTTTATCCATATATTGAAAAAGTTGCTTCATCAATAACATCATCCTTTATTCTTCAAGGTCTTCTATTTTTTGGAATATTTGGTCTCATAAATCTTATCATTTCAATACCTTTTGACATATATTACATCTTTGTAATAGAAAACAAGTACGGATTTAATACTATGACCCCTAAAATCTTTATTCTTGATCTTATCAAATCAATTATCCTTTCTATAATTCTTGGCACACCTATACTCTCTTTACTTCTTTACATTATTAAATCTGATCCCAATTTTTGGTGGAAATTTGCCTTAGTAATAATAATATTTGAAATTATAATGGTATATATCTATCCCATATTAATTGCACCTATTTTCAATAAATTTACCCCCTTAGAAAATGAGGATTTGAGAAAAAAGATTATAGAGCTTGTAGAAAGAGTAGGCTTCAATGTAAAACAAGTATTTGTGATGGATGCATCAAAGAGAACAAGAAAACAAAATGCTTATTTTACAGGAATTGGAAAATCCAAAAGAGTAGTACTTTATGATACGTTACTCTCATATCCTCAAGAGGAAATTCTTGCTATTTTTGCCCACGAATTGGGTCATTACAAAAAGAGACATATTACTATCCTAATGCTTTCTTCAATAATATTTTATGTTTTCTATATCTATCTAACTTTTGTTGTCTTTAAATCTGCTTCCCTAAGTAAATACTTTGGCATACAGAAGGAATTTACACTCCTTACCTATGCCTTTATCTTTGTTTCATCTTTCTTTTACTTTTTAAATCCATTAATAAATTTCTTGTCAAGAAAAATGGAATACTCAGCTGATAGATTCTCTGCAGAGCTTCTTGGAACTTCCTACCCCCTAATAAATGCCTTAAAAAGATTAGTGAAGGAAAATCTTTCAAATCTTTATCCTGATCCACTATATAGGACTTGGTATTACTCCCATCCAACTCCTTCAGAAAGAATTTACCATTTATTAGCCTTAGAAAAGGAGGTACAAAAAGATGAAAATAACAATAGCCCAAATTAACCCCACCATAGGAGATGTTGAGAGAAATTTTAATAAAATAGAATTAACCATAGAGAAGGGGATCAAAGATAATTCTGATTTAATTATATTTCCAGAAATGTCCATATTAGGATTTCCCCCCTTTGATTTACTAAAAAGGAAAAATATAAAAGAAAAATTAGAATATAGTATAGAGAAAATCCTAAGAAAAAATTATCCAATAGGTATTTTAATAGGATCTCCTTATTATACTTCTCATGGCATTTATAATAGTGCCTACTTATTTTATAAAAATACTTTAAAAAGAGTTGATAAATTCCTTTTCACAAAAGATCCACTACACCAAAATCTTTATTTTCAATGTGGTAATTCAGAATTTATAGAGTTTAATAACCATAAAATAGGCATCTTTATAGGGGATGATCTTTTACAGTGTAATGATATAACGCCTTTGCAAGAATATCTATATCAAGTCGACCTAATTATTATAATTTCCTCTTCTTTTTATTATTTAGGAAAAAGAAAGGAAAAAATTGAAAATGCAAGAAATATAGCAAAAAACTTTAATAAAAAAATTATATATTTAAATCAAGTAGGGGGAAATGGGGAATTAATCTTTGAAGGTGGTAGTTTTATAATTTCAGAAAAAGGAGATTTGATTTTTGAAGGCAAAAATTTTGAAGAAGATATAACAACCATAAATTTGGAAAATCTATCGGTAACTTCTTATAAAGAAGAAGACATTTCTTTTATATATAATGGTTTAATTTTAGGAGTAAGAGATTACTTTAGAAAATCTGGTTTTGAAAAAGCTGTAATTGGACTTTCAGGAGGGATAGATTCTGCAGTTGTAGCTTGTATTGCCAAGGAAGCCCTAAGTGAGGAAAAAGTATTAGGAGTAAGTATGCCTTCCATATATTCTTCAAAAGAAAGCATTGAAGATGCTAAAGAACTTTCAAAAAATTTAAACATAAATTTTAGGATTCTATCCATAAAAGACATATTTTATTCATACATAAAAGAATTAAATCCTTCCCAATCTCCTATCATAGATATAGCAGAAGAAAATTTACAATCCCGTATAAGAGGAAATCTGCTGATGTTCATATCAAATAGAGAAAATTACATTGTACTTGCAACAGGAAATAGATCCGAAGCTCTTACAGGTTATTGTACTCTTTACGGAGATACAGCAGGAAGTCTAGAGGTTATCGGTGATATCTACAAAACTACAGTATATAAATTGGCAGAATATATAAATAGGGAAAGAGAAGTTATACCCAAAAATATTATTACAAAAGCACCATCTGCAGAATTACACCCAAATCAAAAGGATGAAGATTCTCTTCCACCCTATTCCATATTAGATCCTATACTTACTGCATATGTAGATGAAAACAAATCAGAAGAAGAAATTATAAATTTGGGGTTTCCTAAAAATATAGTAAGAAATGTTATAGAAAAAGTAGAGAAAAGTGAATATAAGAGAAGGCAAATCCCACCTGTATTGAGAATTAGATCCAAAAATCCTTTAAGAGAAAGGGTCTTACCCTTAGTTTATAAAATAATATGATATAATTCTTTAGATTAACTAAAAAGGAGGTGCTAATTTTAATGAGAAGAAATCGTTTTACCGAACCCCAAATGGATGAGAAAGATCTACAATACCTAAAACAATTAGCCCACAAATGTAGAGGCGACATACTAAAAATGACCACATTAGCTGGATCTGGTCATCCCGGAGGCTCCATGTCATCAATTGAAATGTATTTAACCCTTTATTATTTTGCAAATGTAGATCCTCAAAATTCAAAGAATCCTGACAGAGATAGAATTATTATCAGTCACGGTCATACCTCTCCAGGAGTATATTCAGCCTTAGGTAATCTTGGTTTTTTCAATATAGATGAGGCTATTGCGTATTTTAGGCTCGCTGGAAGTATATTTGAGGGACATGTGGAAAGATATGTACCAGGAGTAGAATGGAGCACAGGTAATTTAGGACAAGGACTTTCTGCTGGTTGTGGAATGGCACTTTCTGCAAAACTTCTTAAAAAAGATTTCCATGTATTTGTAGTAATGGGAGACGGAGAACAACAAAAAGGACAAATATCCGAGGCCAGAAGATTTGCTAAAAAATATAATCTATCAAATTTAACAGTCTTAATTGATTATAACAAGCTACAGCTTTCAGGACCATTATCTGAAATCATGCCTCAAAATATAAAAGAAAACTACCTCTCTGATGGATGGGAAGTAATAGAGGTAGATGGACACGATCTACAAGCGTTATATAAAGCTATAAGACAAGCTGTATATGACGAAAAACCAACTGCCATATTAGCCCATACAGTTATGGGTAAAGGTGTTTCCTTTATGGAGAATAAATTTGAATTTCATGGAAGAGCTTTAAAACCAGATGAATACAAGAAAGCCATTGAAGAACTCGGAATTGAAGATGATCTTGAAAAATATAAAGTTATGAGGGAAAATTTCAAACCAAAAGATAAACACATTGTTGAGCCATATCCTATTAATGTTGATACTGGTACACCTATCACCTATGATAAGGATGCAAAGATTGATAACAGAGGAGCCTTTGGAAAAGCATTGGCAGATCTTGCCAAATTAAACATTGGTAAAGAAGGAAAGACACCTATTGCAGTAGTTGATTGCGATCTTATGGAATCGGTAAGAACCCATGAATTTGGAAAAATTGCTCCAGAAAACTTCTTTGAGATAGGTATACAAGAACATAATGCAGCTACTCTCTCAGGAGCTCTTTCATCTCAAGGAGTTATAACCTTCTTTGCAGACTTTGGAGTCTTTGGAGTTGATGAGACTTATAATCAGCATCGCTTAAACGATATTAATTATACAAATTTGAAAGTTATAGTAACCCATTGTGGACTCGATGTAGGAGAAGATGGAAAAACCCATCAATGTATAGATTATATCGGTACATTTAGAAATCTTTTTGGCTTTAAAATTATAATTCCAGCAGACGGTAATCAAACAGATAGAGTAATAAGATATGTGGCAAGAGAATTTGGAAACTTCTTAGTAGCTATGGGAAGATCTGTAACACCTATAATTACTGATGAGGAAGGAAATCCTCTATATGGTGGGAACTATGAATTCATATATGGAAAGATGGAAAAAGTAAGAGATGGAGATAAAGCGGCAATCATAGCTTGTGGCCCTATGGTCTTTAGAGCAGTACAAGCATGGGAAAAATTAAAGGAAAAAGGAGTCAAAGTTAAAGTATTTAATTTCACATCTCCAAAGGAGATAGATTGGAAAGCCTTAGAAGAAGCAGCTAAAACGGGATTTGTAATCACCTATGAGGATCACAATGTAAATACTGGAATTGGAAGTATAATTGCAGAAGCTCTCTTAGAAGGAGGCTTCAAGATAAAATTTAGAAAATTTGGAGTAAAAGAATATGGACTATCTGGAAAACCAGATGCTCTTTACAAGATACAAGGATTAGATGTAGATTCTGTAGTTGAAACCATACTAAAAGAAATATAAGAAAATATAAAAAATAGGGGGGTAAATCTTCCCCCCTTATTTTATTTTTTGATTAATCTCTTCTAAATATATTTTCTTCTGTTGGGGGCCAAAGTACATTTTCTTCTTGTAATAAATTAAAAGTGTAAAGCTCTAAGTTCTCTGCAACTCTTTCTTCTCTTTCTCTTATTGCCCTTAGAAGTCTTGCATAAACCCTTTCTATCTCTTTTGCAAGGAAATAAAGCTCCTCGTTAGATTCTATTTTACAATTCCAGGTCTTTCTATCAAATTTAATACTTAATGGCCCCTGATAACTCTCCAATGGAATAAGCATAAGTTCTGCAGTATTTTGTCCCCATTTTTCTGCCAAAGTTCTTGCTATAGCAGAAAGTAATTTTTCTGAAAACTCTATAATCTTCTTTCTGGCTTCCTCTTCCCAAAGCTCTAAATAATCTTTAACTTCAATAGTATCAAGAGAATAGACGCTTATAAATCCATAAGGAGGTAAAATTACAGGAGGTGGATTTGTAGGCTTCCCTTTTTTAAATATCCAAAACTTGATTTCTTCTGCACTTCGGTATAAAACCACACCACTAAATTCCCTATTTTGTAGAGCAGAGAAAAACTTTGCAGGAATTATAGTATTAGCATCTAGATCTATATATAGAGGATTTCCCACATATACAGCAGAAAGAACAAGTATAAGAACTTTATCAGTAGGGTAGTAGGTAATTTTACCAAATCCCTGCTGAATCTGCCTCATAATAAAATCTACTGCCTCTATTCCCTCCATAGCTCTATTGTTTTGTACCTTTGCAAAAAATGCCTTCCCTTCATAAACAAAAATTGCTCCTTTGTACTCCTCATCAGTGTAGAGAATTACTCCTGTTGAGTTTTCCTTTCTCAACTTTTTAATAAATCTCTCCGCATTTAATAGAGCAGCAGGTAGGTTCTCAAACTCAGGCTTCACTTTTTCTAAAAGATACATAAACTCTTTCATAGTCTTCCCCCACCTAAATTAAAAAAAATCCCTAATGAAAGTTTAACATATATTGTTATAAAATAAAAGATGTTATGTAAAAAAATAAAAAAGATTGGAGGTAATAGATTAAAAAATGATGATCGACTACCACATGCATCTTGAAAGAGGACCTTTTGATGAAAATTGGTGGTTAAAATTTTGGGAAGAAGAGAAAAAGAAAAATATACAAGAAATAGGCATAACAGAACATGGCCATAGATTTAAAGAATTTAGACCTATTTATGATCACATTCCTATTACTGCCCCATGGTGTGATAGTAACTTAGAAGAATATCGAGAATTTACCACTTTTTTAAAAGAGAAATACAAGATCAAGGTAGGAGTTGAGATGGATTACTTCCCTGAAAAAGAAAAAGAGATAAAAGAACTTCTTGAAGAATATAATTTTTTTGATTATGTGTTAGGATCGGTACATTTTATTGATCACGGTTTTGGATTTGATATAGATCCCAGCGATCCAAGATGGACTGAAAAGGATATAGAAGAAATTTTTGAGGATTATTTTGATAAAGTAGAAAAGATGATAAAAAGTAATCTTTATGACGTAATTGCCCATTTAGATCTTGTAAAACTTTGGGGTGGAAGAATTCCTAAGAATATCTCATCCATATATGAAAGGATTTCAAAAGTAATTATAAGTTCTCAAATGTCATTAGAACTAAATACTGCTGGCTGGAGAAAACCAGTCAAAGAATTGTATCCATCCCCTGAATTTTTAAAAATTATATCTTCATATAATATACCTCTAACCTTCGGAGCTGATTCCCATACCCCAGAAGATGCAGGAAGAGATATAGAAAAAGCTTACCAGATTGCAAAAGATTTAGGTTTTAAAAAAATATCTATCTTTGAGAAAAGAAAAAAAATTTTAATAGATCTATGATGAAAGGAGTGAGAAATTTGATTGAAACCGGGAAAGAAATATTAAATTACCTTTCTCGTCTTGGCGTAGATTACGCAGATGTAAGAATTGTAAAAAGACTCAAAGAGGAGATTGAAGTTAAAAATGGAATTTTAGAAACAGCAGTAAAAAACGAAACCTACGGATATGGAATAAGAGTACTCTATAATGGAGCATGGGGGTTTGCATCTTCCTTTGACTTCTCCCAATACAAGAAAGTAGCAGAAAAAGCCCTAATAATAGCAAAAGCAAGTGCCAAAACCAATAAAAAAAGGGTAACTTTAGCTCCTGCAGAAATCATAAAGGCCAAATGGAGCAATAGCTACCAAATAGATCCATTTTTAGTACCTTTTGAAAAAAAATTGGATCTACTTTTTACAGCTGATAAAACTATGAGAGAAGTTAAAGGCATCACCCTTACAGAATCTTCTCTATCATTTTTTAGAGAAGATAAGGTTTTCTTAAGTAGCGAAGGAACAGAAATAGAGCAGAGTATATTAGAAAGTGGTGGTGGAATTACTGCCTATGCAATCGAAGGAAGCGACATACAAAGAAGATCCTATCCTAATTCTTTTGGAGGTGATTTTAGAAAAGGGGGATGGGAATTTATTGAAGATTTGGACCTGGTTAGACATGCAGAAAAAATAGCAAAAGAAGCAGTTAGCCTCCTTTCCGCCGAACCCTTACCCGAAATGGTAACTACTCTTATTTTAGATGGAACCCAATTAGCATTACAGGTACATGAATCTTGTGGACACCCAACAGAACTTGATAGAGTATTAGGGATGGAAGCAAGTTTTGCAGGAACAAGCTTTCTAACCTTAGAAAAAAGAGGCAACTTCCAATATGGATCAGAGATTGTAAATATTGTAGCCGACGCTACTCATCCTTATGGTCTGGGAAGTTTTGGATATGATGATGAAGGAATACCTGCCCAAAGAAGTTATTTAGTGAAAGATGGTATTTTTGTAGGATACTTAACTTCAAGAGAAACAGCAACCATATTAGGAGAAAAATCAAACGGTACTATGAGAGCGGATGGATGGAATAGAATTCCTATTATAAGAATGACAAATATTAATCTTCTTCCCGGAAATATACCTTTTGAGGACTTAATAGCCTCCACAGAAGAAGGAGTTTACATGGCAGTAAATAAAAATTGGTCGATAGATGATAAAAGATTAAATTTCCATTTTGGGTGCGAAATAGCTTATGAAATAAAAGATGGAAAGATAGGTAAGATTTATAAAAATCCATATTATACAGGTATTACCTATGAATTTTGGAGAAGTTGTGATGCTATAGCTGATGAAAAATCTTGGAGAGTCTGGGGAGTACCAAATTGTGGAAAGGGAGAACCTATGCAAGTAGCCAGAGTTGGACATGGTGTATCTCCTGCAAGATTTCGTAAAGTAAAGGTAGGTGGTAAATAATGTGGGGAGAAGATAGAGCATTAAGTTTTCTTAAAGATTTAATTAAAAAGCTACCCTATGAAAGAAAAGAAGTATGTTTACATATAAATTCCCAAGAATTAACAAGATATGCCAATAATATTATCCATCAAAATGTAGCTGAAGAAAATTTAAACCTATATATAAGAGTAGGTGAGGGAAATAAGAAGGTTGCTATATCTACCAGTAATTTAGAAGGAAAAAGTTTAGAAAATCTTATCAAAGATTTGGATACTTTACTAAAAAGTCAACCTGATACAGAAGAATTATATCTGCCAGATCCAGAACCTATCCCAAGTTATGAGAAAAAGACTTTTGATCCCTCACCAGAAAAAAGAGCAGACATTGTTAAAAAACTTATAGACAAAGCTGAAAAACATAATTTAAATACTTTTGGAGCAATATCAGAAGAAATAGGAGAAATAGCAGTAGTAAACTCAAAAGGTTTAGAATCATATGGTACTTACGCCTATTCTCATGGTAAGGTTATGTATATGGGGGATGGATCTGGATACCAAGAAGAAATAGGGAAAGATGTAGATAGTATAGACTATGAATCCCTATCGGAAAGAGCCCTTCAAAAATGTATAGATAGCAAAAATCCTCAAGAAATAGATCCAGGAATTTATACTGTGATCCTTGAGCCTTTAGCAGTAGGGGAACTTTTAGAACAAATAGCCTATTTTGGTTTTTCAGCTAAAGCAGTACAAGAAAAAAGATCTTTTATATCCTTATATCAAGGACAAAAAATATTTAAAGATAATATAACTATCTATGATAATGGCTACGATCCTAACGGAATAATATTTCCTATAGATTTTGAAGGAGTGCCTAAAAAACACGTAGATCTTATTAAAAATGGTATAGTAATGGGACCTGTATATGACACTGCAACCGCAGTAAAAGAAGGAAAGAACTCTACAGGACATGCCCTTCCTCCACCATCTACCTATCCATTACCTTTTAATCTTTTCTTTGTTGCAGGAGAAAAACCATTAAGCAAAATTATATCTGAAACTGAAAAAGGAATACTCGTTACAAGATTTCATTATGTCAATGCCTTCTTAGATCCTATTAGAGTTTTGGCAACTGGGATGACAAGAGATGGTACATTTCTCATAGAGAATGGAAAAATTACAAAACCCCTTAAAAATTTAAGATTTACCCAAAGTTTTATTGAAGTCCTTAGTAATGTAGAAGAGATCTCAAAAGAAACCTATTTAGTACCCAATATAGGTTTTGCAAGAGTACCTGCAATTAAGGTTTTAGAATTTAATTTTACTGGAAAAACAGAATTTTAAAAAAATATAGGGGAGAGATTTTTCTCTCTCCCCTCACTAATGTCTTATTAATTACTTTTCTTCTTTAATCTTAATTTTTATTCCTTCAATCTTTTCAGGTTTAGCCTTTGGTAATGTTAAGGTAAGTACTCCGTTCTTATATACAGCCTCACTCTTATCAGGTAGTACAGGCTTTGGTAGATCTATTCTTCTATAGATCCTTCCAAGCCTTCTTTCTTTTCTATAAAAGTTCTCCTTCTTTACTTCTTCCTCTTCTTTAGTTTCTCCCTGGATAACTACACTATCTTCTGTTACGCTAATATCTACATCCTCTGGTTTGAAGCCAGGGAGTTCAACTTTTAATACTATATTCTCGTTGGTCTCATACATATCTATAGCAGGGGTAAAGCTCCCTCTTCTTTCCTCAACAATTCCTGGTTCTCCAAAAAATTCGGAGAACAATCTATCCATTTCTCTTTGAAGATGTCTTATTTCCTCAAAGGGATCCCAATATCTTCTTAACATAGTCTCACCTCCTCATTAGATTTTGATATATATTAACTTTTTCTATATATATTATATATCCATAAAAATTTTTGTCAAGGAGTCTGAAGAATGTAGGGTAAATAGAAGATATGGAAAGGAGAGTTGGTGTTATAGAAAATCCTATTACTTATGGCTATGAATACCATAGTTTCGTAATATCCCAATTAAAAGAAGAATATGTATAGAGAATAAATCGTCAACAAGCACATGTCCAAAATATGCCATTAATATAGATAAGATTATTCTCTTCTCGAGGTTAAAATCCCTTCTTATTCCCTTATAAATTTGTTCAAGGGGTTACTGCATGTCTTAGAATTTCTAAAATTTCCTTTTTAATATTAGGCTCATCTTTTAAAGCATACTTAGGAAAATAATATAAAAAACATCCAGGCCCTACAGCAAACCATAAATTATCCCTAACCATTCTTATTATCCCTTTATATATGTATAGTCTTTCATAAATAGAACTTTCGCTCCCTTTTGAAAAGACATGCAAAAACATATACTTAAGATTTGGAATAAAAAGGTTAAATCTTATAAAAATTATCAAAAGAATAACCCAAAATATTTACCAGTATTTCTTAAGAAAATAAAAAAACTCTTTGAAAAAAACAAAAATAAAAAACCAAATATAAGCCCTAAAAAGGCTCCTCTCGTTTGGGTAATAAAAAGTCCTAAGAAACAAAACAATAAATAAACAAGATTTTTTCAATTTAAAACCATCTTTTATTAAAATTCCCAATCCAGCCATAATGCCAAATTCAAGAATAAGGAAAGCCCTTGTTCACCTACACCTAAAACTAGTCCCCTACTAAAATTCCCACCTACAACCCCAAAATTATCAATGTGGATAGAAATTTTAAATGCATAAGATAAAGTTAAGATTAAACCCAAAAAAACTGCCCTTAAAAATAGAATCTATAACTTTTTGGGGATATAATATTCTATATTTACCTAACGTATAAAACCAAAGAAATATAATAGGTATAAAGGAGACCAATAAGGCTTCTAATTTTCTCCCCGAGATTAAAGAGCTAACAAATCCTGATAGAATAAATCCTAAAATAAGAACCTTATCCAATTTATCAGAAAAGATATTTCTCAATGCTTCTTTGACCTTTAAACCTATGGATAAATAGATAGCATATGGTAATTGAAAAATATAACTGAAGGTAGATAAGATTAACCCCAAAATCTCAAGATTAACATTATTTAGTTTATTACTAAATTTTTTTCTCCATAACATATCTTTATACATCAACCTATTAATTTTTTCAAGAATTTTAATTAAAAGGCATTTCTTTACTATATAACATACTAAAGATCAAACATTGACATACTTTTGATAATAATTACAAAAATTTTAAAATTCTATTAACTATTAGAAAGGGTGGTATGTGATATTATTTCATATAATAAATTACGTATGAAGGAATTTTGGTAAATAAATCTTAGAAGGAGGGAAAAAATGACAAACAGCTTTCCTAAAACTAAAGAAGAAGTTTTAAAGTATATCAAAGACAATGACATTTATTTTGTGGAGATTTGGTTTGCAGATGTATTGGGATATCTTAAAAGTTTCACTATAACAGCCCACGAACTTGAGAAAGCCTTTGAAGAAGGATTGGGATTTGATGGCTCATCTGTTAGAGGATTTACAAGAATTGATGAGAGTGATATGATTGCTTTTCCAGAACCAGAAACTTTTACAATTCTTCCCTGGAGACAAAAAGAGATAAAAGTAGCAAGAATGTTTGCCACAATAGTAGAACCAAATGGAAAACTCTTTGACGGAGATCCAAGAAATGTACTTAAAAAGATGCTAAAGAAAGCAAAAGATATGGGATTTACTTACTATGTTGGTCCTGAATTAGAATTTTTCTATTTCAAATCTCCAAACCCACCCCTTGAGGTATTAGATTGGGGAGGTTATTTTGATTTAATACCAAGGGATGAAGCTATAGACTTAAGAAATCAAACCGTTAAAATACTTGAAGAAATGGGTATTACAGTTGAATATAATCATCATGAAGTAGCTCCCTCTCAACATGAAATTGATTTTAGATATTCCGATGCTCTCACAATGGCAGATACAGTTATGACCGCAAGATTAGCAATAAAGGAAGTAGCCTATCTAAATGGAGTATACGCAACATTTATGCCCAAACCTCTTTTTGGACAAAATGGCTCAGGTATGCATGTTCACATGAGCTTATTTAAAGATGGAAAAAATGCCTTTTTTGAGCATAACGATCCATACCATTTATCCCCAATTGCCAAACATTTTATTGCTGGTCTTTTAAAACATGCAAAAGAAATTACATTAATCACCAACCAATGGGTGAATTCTTATAAAAGGTTAGTACCTGGTTATGAAGCACCAGTTTATATATCTTGGGCTATGAGAAATAGGTCTGATCTTATTAGAGTACCCATGTATAAACCTGGAAAGGAAGAAGCTACAAGAATTGAATATAGAGCTCCTGATCCAGCTTGTAATCCTTATCTCGCCTTTGCTGTAATGTTAGCCGCAGGACTTGAAGGAATAGAAAAGAAATATCCTCTTCCAGATCCTGTAGAAGAAAATGTTTATCATATGACAGAAGAGGAAAGAAGAAAAAGAGGAATAGAGAGTCTTCCTGGAAGCCTGATTGAAGCCATAGAAATAACTGAAAAAAGTGAGCTAGTAAGAAAAACATTGGGGGATCATGTATTTACAAACTTTATAGAGAATAAGAAGATTGAATGGGATAATTACAGAAGACAAGTGACTACCTACGAGTTAGAAACCTATCTACCAATACTATAAAAAGGGAGGGAGAATTCTCCCTCCTTTTAATATGCGTATAATCATGCTTCATGAAGCACTCCTTCCTTTACTATAGAGTAGGCTATAACCATATACCCTCCTAAATAGATTATCCTATTTATTTTAAAAAGTTCATAGGAACTAAGTATATATGAAAATATCAAATTAGCAACCGAAAGAAGAGCAATACTTAAAGTTAAAAGGTAATAATTTTTAGCGATCTCTCCACCCCAGAAATTAGTAGTAATAGTTAGAAAGAGAATCATAAAAACAACAAGTAGCATATAGTCTCCTATTAAAAACAATATATTAATAATTTTATCTTCGAGAAGCATTGTGCTATTAAGTAGAGTAGGTAATATACCTACCTGCAAAATCAAGATAAAGAGGAGAATCGCATTAATTACAAGAAGAAAATTCTCGTTAAAGCTCAATCTTACCCTTAAAGAACTGCTTAGGAATATAATAAAAAGTAAAAGGGCAACAAAATTTAGTATAAATGACAAAAGCTTTAACATTTGAGCATTTTCAAATTTAAAAATTATATCGAGAAAATCACTTAAAAGATAGATAAAAAAACCTAAAAGGATAAAAAGCCAACCAAACCACAATTTCTGTTTCCTATCAATCTTAAAGAAGAATAATAAAGCCACAACAAAAGCTAAAAATTCCACAAAAAGATAAACCATATTATAAATATTTTCAGGAATATTAATGTTAAATAAGGGAATAGTCGAAAAGAGAATAACAAGAAGAAGCCCTATAAAGAACAAAATCTCTACCAGTCTCACTTTGTCTTTCATATCACCCTCCTACCCTCTCAAGATTTTCAGGATTCAAATATGAAAATACTTGAGACATCTCTGGACTACTTTTTATACTTTCATAAAACTCT
This sequence comes from Dictyoglomus sp. DH, assembly GCF_055181375.1. Taxonomy (NCBI): domain Bacteria; kingdom Pseudomonadati; phylum Dictyoglomota; class Dictyoglomia; order Dictyoglomales; family Dictyoglomaceae; genus Dictyoglomus; species Dictyoglomus sp. DH. The sequence continues at coordinate 221,129 of NZ_CM143706.1, forward strand.
CTATAAACATCTATGTATTTTTGATCTGACATTTTCTTTCCCCAAAGTTTTGAAACCTCTGAATTTATTTTTTTTATCAATATTACAAAATTGCTAACTAATTCATACCAGCTCACATTGGGGTTATTACTTAGTAAGAATTCACCATTGTTTATATTTAAAATATCTTTCCACAATCCCTCATTTTCATTATATATCCTCTCTATAATTTTCCTTATCTTTTCAGGATAAATTCCAATTCCCGTATAGGCTCTGACCAAATAATTCAGAAAAGAAGTAAGAATTTCAGCTATAAATTCTGTATTTCTCTCGATCTCACCAAATCTTAAAGAGGGAAGTTTTAAATTTTTAAAATCTTTTAGAGAGACAATGTGAAGCATCAAAAATCCTGATTTACTATTTAAATAATTTATGAGATTTATCTTATCCTCATCTTGACGCATCTTACCATCTTTCTCTGAATAATATCCTAAATATCTCCCATCATAAAAGAGAAAGTGAAGTTTTTCAGTATTAAAATCTAAAAAGATATGCCCTATCTGCTCCCTTTCCATAAGTTTTTCTATCATACCCATAGAATCAAATATCTTAGCATCACCACTTAAAACAGGATTAATAAATAATCTAATAAGTAAACTTTTTATAATTTCATCTTCAAGAACATATAAAGATATTGAGGAAACCCTCATCATAGCATCAGTAACAAAAGTCTCAATAGCTTCATCATCTTGAACCAAAATTGTACTATCAGTATAGGTAAATGCCTTTCGAGGATCACCATCTGTAATAAGTATTTGAGTAGTAATATCTCCAACTTTTCCCTCTAATACCCCATTAAAATTTTCCATATGAATCCACGCTACAAGTTCTTTTACATTAATTAGTGCTGAAGGCGTATCCTCGTATATAGGCTTTCCTTTTGGAAATTTCATTTCTATGCCCCCTTAAATTAAGAATTTTAGTGTTTATTTAATCTTTAATATATTTTACCACAGAATAAGATGTGTAATATAATATTTAACCATGAAAATTACAGATCTTTTTTTTATATTCTTAAAAATTGGATGGTTAACCTTAGGCGGTGGATATGTAATGATCCCCCTATTCTTAGAGGAGATTGTTAAGAGAAGAAATTATATGGATGAAGAAGAATTTATAAAAACCCTTACCCTAGCTCAACTTTTTCCAGGTCCTATAGCCTTTAATCTTGCTGTTTCTGTAGGATATAAATTAGGAAAAATAAAAGGAGCTATCATATCTGCGTTAGCTGTAGTTATACCCTCCTTTGTATCTATTCTTGTCATAGCTATCTTCTTTTTAAATTTTCAAAAATTAAAAATAGTACAAGGATTCTTTTATGGTTTAAGACCTGCCATTGCCTCTGCTATGGTTCTTGCAGTATTTGAAATTTTCAAAAAAAGAAAGTGGAATACTCTACGCTTTCTTTCTTTTCTTTTTCTATCATTAATTTTGATTGTATTTAAAATCAATCCTATTTATATAATCATTCCATCTCTTATAGTAATAATCTTATGGGTATACTTCAAGAATTAGCAAAAGTCTTTTTTAAAATAGGTCTTTTTGGTTTTGGGGGTGGATATGCTATCATTGCCCTAATAAGGCATTTAGTTGTAGAAGAGACAAAATGGCTTACTAACCTTCAATTCATAGATGTGGTTGCTATATCTCAAGTAACGCCAGGTCCTCTTGCCCTAAATGCAGCAACTTTTATAGGTTATAAAATGGGGGGAATATTGGGTAGCTTAGTGGCAACTTTTAGCTCTGTGTTAGCACCCTTTATCTTAGTGTATCTGGCATCTTATTTTGTCCATAATATTGGAAAAGAAAAAGTAGATCTATATCTTTCTCTCCTCTCACCTCTCACCTTTGCCCTTATTATGTCTGGGACTTATAGTATATTAAAAGACTCTATATCTGATCCTTTTAGCATACTTCTATTTTTTATCTCATTATTTTTAGGGTATAAGGCAAAATGGAGTTTAACAAGAATCTTGCTTGTTTCTGGAATTATAGGTGAAATCTTATATTTATTCTTTAAATAGATTTATTGTATAGTACGTAAAAATATGGTAGAATTTAATCAAAATATAGCTTATTTTTTAATAATTATGAAAAAATTGGAGGGCATATAAGATGACAACCAACCTTTTAGAAGATTTTTTAAAATCTCTTTCAATCATTGTATATCCTTCCTCTTTAAGAAGAATTAATGAAAGTTTTTATATTTTTGTAGCAAAAACAAACAAGGAAAAAAGGGTTGGTTTTTTGACAGATTCTAATTCTTTCTACCTACAAGATCCTTATTTTCCTGAGAATAAAAAGATAGAAGAACTTAACCTTTATGTAAATCTATATCCATTGAATTTTGACAATTACAAAAAAATTAATAATTTTATAAAAATATCTCCTTCCATATGTAAAAGAAAAACTTCCTTTGGTACTGGAGATAGATTAGGATTAGTAACCTCAGCTCAAATTTCTGCCCTAAAAGAATATAATCTTTTCCCTATAGTTGCCCAACAATCTCCGAGAGAACTTATCAAAACCCATAGAGATTTTAAAGATGTACTGCTTAAAAGTGTATTAGGAATTTTGGAAGCAAATTATCAAGGAGAATATGGTGTAGATGCAGATCACATAAAAGATGAAAAATATCTTTTAGAAGCAATAGACGCTGGATACACTATGTATACCTTAGATATAAGTGATCTGATACAAAAAATATCCTCCCTTTCTCAAAAAGAATTAAAAGAAAAATTTGAAAAAATATCGTGTATCTCAAAAAGGATAATTGAAAAATATGCTAGTAGAAAAGTAAAGATCTCTGAAGATCACTACTTTGAACTTTCTTATGATGAACTTTGCAAATCTGCTATTATTTACGAAAATGCTATGCCCTTTATAGAAATGGTATATGATATCCTAAGAAGTAAACTAACTGAATTTGATATAGAGATTTCCATTGATGAAGGAGAAAGGGATACCACTCCAGAAGATCATGTATTTGTGGTTGAATACCTACATCAAAAGGGAATTGACTTTAAGAGTCTTGCTCCTAAATTTCCAGGAGAATTTCAAAAAGGAATTGATTATCAAGGCAATATAAAAGAGTTTGAAGAATCTCTTATAAAACATTATACATTAGCTAAAAACTTGGAAGGATATAGATTAAGTCTACATTCAGGAAGCGATAAATTCAGTATTTATAAGATCTTTTATAAAATTACTCAGGAAAATTTCCATATCAAGACATCAGGTACCAGTTGGCTTGAGGCAGTTAAAGTAATAGCCAAATTTAAGCCAGATTTATTCTTAGAGCTATATAACATTGCTCTTGAAAGTTTAGAAGAAAGCAAAAAAGCCTATAAAGTAAATATTAAGAAGGAAGATTTTCCAAAGGAAATAAAAGAAGATCTATTAGCTTTTCTTTCCAAAAAAGAAGTAAGACAACTTTTCCATATATCATATGGAACTCTCTTGGAGGAGAAGAGGGAAGAGATATATTCCATATTAGATAAATATGAGGAAGATCATTATAAATTTGTATATGAAAATATAAAAAGACATCTTCAGGAACTTTTTGAGGAGGGAAAAAATGTATAAAATAGCCATCGTTAATTCAAGTAGTTTTGGTAAATATTTTCCTGAACATATAGAAAGACTCAAAAAGATAGGTAACATAGAAAGATTCACCCTTCCTGGCGATATGCATGGTAAGGAATTGGCAGAAAAACTTATGGGATTTAATATTATTATAGCAAGTGTGACCCCATTTTATGATAGAGAATTCTTTGAATATAAAGATGAAACCCTGCTTATAACGCGCCATGGTATAGGTTATAACAACATTGATATAAAAACTGCTACAGAGAAGGGAGTAATCGTAACTAAAGTACCAGGAGTAGTAGAAAGAGAAGCTGTAGCAGAAACAGCTATTGCCTTATTAATGGCGGTAATGAGGAAAATAAGAGAAGCATCTCTAAAAGCAAGAGAAGGTAAATGGGAAGAAAGGGCCAACTTTATAGGTTGGGAAATTAAAGATAAGACTGTAGGAATTATAGGATATGGAAATATTGGAAGTAGGGTAGGAGAAATCCTTAAAAATGGTTTTAATGCAAAAGTAATAGCTTATGACCCCAATATCCCAGATGAAAAATTAAAACAAATTGGGATAGAGCCAGTATCCCTTGAAGAATTATTAAGTAGATCAGATATTATCTCTCTTAATGCCTCTTTAAATGAAAAAAGTAGGTATATGATATCAGAGAAAGAATTTAATATGATGAAAAATGGAGTAATTATAGTAAATACAGCAAGAGGAGAATTAATGGATGAAGAAGCATTGATTAAAGCTATAAAATCAGGAAAAGTTGCAGGAGTAGGCCTGGATGTAATGAAGGACGAACCACCAGATCCTCAAAATCCTCTCTTACATATGGATAATGTAGTAGTAACACCCCATATTGCTGCATATACATATGAGTGCTTAAAAGGTATGGGAGACAAAGTAGTTTTAGATGTAGAAAAAATAGTCAATAAAGAAATTCCCGATGAAATCATAAATAAAGATGTATTGGAGAAATTGCCATGGAGAAAGATTTAGTTTTAGCAGTAGATTTAGGAACTACAAATATAAAAAGTGGAATTATTGATAAGGAAGGTAGGATTTTAGCCCTTATACAAAAAGAATTACCTTTAGAAAAGGATGCTTTAGGAAAGGCAGAGCATAATCCAGAGACCATATTTAATACATTTGTAGAAGTTGTGAGAGAAATAGTAAAAGGTTTTGAAGAAAGAATTAGTATCTTAATGACCTCTTCCTATATGTTTGGTCTTCTACCACTTAATAAAAACAAAAAGCCTCTTACAGGAATAATAACTCTCCTTGATACCCGATCCAGAGAAATCTTTGATGAACTTTTAAAAGAGGTAGATTTTAAGGAGATATATAAAAGGACTGGTTGTCCCCCTCTTCTTTATTATCCTTTTGTAAGAATATATTGGTTAAAAAAGAAATATAGGGAAATTTTTGATTCTGCTAAATATTATTTAGGTTCTAAATCATTTCTCATATATAAACTCTTAGGAGAAGCCTATACAGAACCAAGTATAGATTCCTCAACTCAGCTTCTAAATATTCATACCCTAAACTGGGATCCTTATGTCTTAGATTTTTTAGGTATAAAAGAGGAAAACCTTCCCACTGTAGTACCAGGAGATAAAATATTAGGTAAACTCCCCAAAGAGACCTTAGATTTTCTTGGTCTAAAAGGAGATGTACTTTTAGGAGTAGGACTTTATGATGGTGGTGCTGTAGGTACAGGTATAGGCGCATTAGCTGGAGATGGAATAGGAATAATAAATATTGGTACTACCGCCATGTTTAGAGTACCATATCCTAAGGCTATCTTTGATAACCCAGAAAAAATGAGAATACAAGTACCTTATTTCTTTGATAATAAGTGGTTTCCAGGTGGAGGAATAAACAATGCAGGAATTATTCTAAAATGGTTTAGAGACAATATGTTTAATATGAGTTATGAGGAGCAAACTAATATGACAAAAGATGTTGATTCTGATGACCTCTTCTTCCTTCCTTATCTTACAGGAGAAAGAAATCCAGACATAGGAAGCATAGCCTCAGGTGTTTTATTTGGACTTCGTCCCCATCACAATAAAGCCCATGTAATAAAGGCAGGTATGGAAGGAGTATCCTATATTATAAGGATGCTATACGAAACCTTAAAAGAATTAGGAATAGAGATAAAAGAAGTAAGGGCTGGTGGGGGTGGAGCAAGATCAGATACCTGGATGCAGACTCTTTCAAACATAATGGGTATGGATGTAGCTGTAGTTGATACTGCTGAACCTGCTCTTTTAGGTTCAGCTATCTTAGGTTTCACAATAATAGGAGAATATCCTTCATATAGATCAGCTACTGAAAAAATGGTAAGAATCAAAAAGATTTATAAACCAGAGGAAGAAAAGGTTGAATATTATAAGAAAAGATTTGACTTTTTTGTATATCTTACAAAAAATTTAAAAGAAGCTTTTTCAATCCATACTCAATTAAAAAAGGGAGGTTCTTAAAATGAAAAGTTTTGTGGGGCTTATAGGGCTTGCTGTAATGGGACAAAACCTTGCTTTAAACATAGCAAGAAAAGGATATACTGTGGCTGTTTATAACAGAACACTTGATAAAACAGAGGAATTTATAAAAAACAGAGTAAAAGATGAAAAAATTTCTCCATATTATGACATAAAAAGTTTTGTAGAAGGAATAGAAAAACCAAGGAAAATAATTCTTATGGTAAAGGCAGGAAAACCAGTAGACGATGTTATAAATGAACTTCTTCCTTATTTAGAACCAGGAGATCTTATTATAGATGGAGGTAACTCTCATTATAAAGATTCTTCAAGAAGACTCCAAGAATTAAGAGGAAAAAATATTCTATTTTTAGGTATGGGGGTTTCAGGAGGAGAGTATGGAGCTTTATATGGTCCCTCTTTAATGCCTGGTGGGACAAAAGAAGCCTATAGTTTAGTAGAGGAAATGCTTCTCAAAATAGCAGCAAAAACTGAAGATGGTCCATGCTGTACATATGTAGGACATGATTCAGCAGGTCATTTTGTAAAAATGGTCCATAATGGAATTGAATATGCAATTATGCAGATCATTTCTGAAGTTTACGATATTATGAGAAAAGGATTAAAGATGACATCAGAAGAAATAGGTGTCCTTTTTGAGGAATGGAATAAAGGAGAACTTAACTCATTTCTTATGGAAATCTCCTATAAGATTATGAGATACAAAGATCCAGAAACAGGAAGACCTTTGGTTGAGCTTATACTGGACAAAGCTGAGCAAAAAGGTACTGGAAAATGGACAGCTCAAACTGCTTTAGATTTAGGTATACCAACCCCCACCTTAAATCTTGCTGTAGAAGGAAGAATCATCTCTCATTTTAAAGAAGTTAGAGTAAAACTATCTCAAATAGCCTATAAAGAGATGGAGAATATAGATTTAAATAAAACAGAGGTTATAAAAGATTTAGAAAAAACCTTACTTTTTGGAATATTTATATCCTTTTCTCAAGGTCTTTGGCTAATTGACGAAGCTTCAAAAACCTTTGGATACGAAATAGATCTCTCTGAGGTGCTTAGAATATGGAAGGGGGGCTGTATAATTAGAGCAAAAATCTTAAATTTCTTAAGGGAAATAATAAAAGAAAATCCTGCTAATGCTAATCTATTACTATCTCCTTTGGCCATAGATTTTATAAAAGATAAAATTTCCTCAGTAAAAAGAATATCTCAAATTGGAAGATCTCTATCTATTCCTCTCCTTGCTCTAAATTCTACTCTTGACTACTATTATGCTTTATCTTCTGAGAATCTTCCTGCCAACCTTATTCAAGCTCAAAGAGATTTCTTCGGAGCCCATACCTATGAACGAACAGATAAAGAAGGCATCTTCCATACTGAATGGGAAAAATTAGAGTAGGAGGTGAATAAAATGGGTTATGTGGAAGAGCTTTTCAATATAAAAGATAAAGTAGCCTTTTTCACAGGGGGTGGAGGTATATTAGCCTCTGCCATATCTGAGGGTTTAGGAAAAGCAGGAGCTAAAATTGTACTTACAGATATCAATGAACAAGCTCTTATGAATCAGGTTGAGAAATTAAGAAGTATGGGAATTACTGCAGAAGGATACGAAATGAATGCCTTAGATAAAAGGAATGTGGAGGAAGTAGCCGAAAAAGTAAAAAGCATCTTTGGAAGAGTAGATATTCTTCTTAATGCTGCAGGAGGAAATATACCAGAAGCAGTTACATCTGATAAGGTAACTTTTTGGGATCTTCCAGTAGAATCAATACAAAAAGTTGTAAACATAAACCTATTTGCAGGAGCTATAATTCCAAGTCAAGTCTTTGGCAAGATGATGTTAGAAAATCCAGATGGTGGAGTAATTATAAACTTTGCTTCCATGTCCTCTTTTAGACCTCTTACAAGGGTAGTAGGATATTCAGCTGCAAAAGCAGCAGTTGCAAACTTTACTCAGTGGCTTGCAGTATATGTAGCAAAAGAATTTTCTCCTAAGATCAGAGTTAATGCTATAGCCCCAGGCTTCCTTATTACAAATCAAAACAGATATTTACTTCTAAATGAAGATGGATCTTTAACTCCCCGTGGAAAAGCAGTAATAGATCATACACCAATGGGAAGATTTGGAGAGCCTGAAGAACTAATTGGCACAATTATTTGGCTTGCTTCTCCAGCCAGTTCTTTTGTAACAGGTGCAATAATCCCAATTGATGGTGGATTTAATGCTTTTTCAGGCGTATAAAAAAGAGAGGAGCAAAGGCGCTCCTCTCTTTATATTAAATATATAGGGTTTGTAAAGGCAAGAAGTCTATTTCCCTGCCAAAATTCTAAATACACGTAACCTTTATCCTCAAATCTTATTTGAAAAGCTCCTTTCTTTGTTTTAGGTATCTTAATAAATTCTTCTCCGTTGTATATAATCTTCACATCAGCTTCCTCTTCACAAGAGTATTTCAAAATTATATCATCATCCATTCTTAAAGTCTCACCTATATTTTTATCATTCATATAGAATTCTACTTTAGGTCCAGAAGTAACATATACTTTACCTTCCCTTACACTCCTTATAACATTTTCAAGGGTAAGACTATCTACATAAACATAACTTACAGGAGTATCATCTCTTATATCTTCTATTTTATGCATATCAGAACTTCCAATAGCCGTAACTTTATATCCCTCTTTTAAAACCCTTCTCCATTCTTTTATTCCCTCGGTTATTTCAAATTTTCTAAGACTAAAGGCACCTGTCCATACCTCCATGGCATCCACGTAATCATAATCTATAGATATTTCACATCTACAACCAGGACATATAGGATAAGATAAGGTAAAAGGATGGGCAATACAGAAGATTCCCTCTTGATAATGTACCTTCTCAGCTAATCTCCTTATCCCCACATCAGGATTTACAAGATCCCAAGAGATATAATCATAGATCCCAAGTCCTAAAAAGTGTCCCCAAAAAGTGGTAAACTCTATGCCTCCAAATATAGGGTACCCTTCATCTTCTATAGTGTGATATCCTGAAATTTTATTATGATCAGTTAAGAAAATAAAATCCAAACCCCTTTTAATGCTAAATTTAATAAGCTCTTCTATAGAAAGATCTCCATCACTATGGTTAGAATGAAGATGAAAATCACCTTTTACCCAACCCTCTTTACTTTCCCATTCACGCAAAACAGAAGTATAAGGAAGAATAGGATCAGCTATTTTTGTAGTGTTCTCCCTATTCAAAAAGACCACTATATTTAATATACATCTTTTTAAAATCTGCTTTACTTCTAATATTAATTTCCACTCTCCTGGGGGAATCTCACCTGTAACACAACCAAGGGTACTTTCCTCTACTCCTATCTTAATCGGAATACCTTTCGTAAATCTATTATCACCAGTACCTCTAAATTTCCCCTCTGAATCAATAATCCTCAAATTAACTATGTTCTTTAAAGGAGAAAACTCTCTCCATATTTTTTCTAAAATCTGATTATTCTTTACATCTAATGGTTCAAATCCTTGTGATACATATTTCTTAAGAGCATCAATAATAGGCCTTTTAGATTCCTCATAGGATATACTTTCTGGTTCTAAAATTCCTTTTATTACAATCTCTCTTATTCCATCAGGGATTTCTATATCTATAGGGATAAGCTTCTTAGAGTCTTCAGGATAAAGCTCTATATTAAAATGAAATTCATTACTCATACCCTCATATATCCCCCTTTATGAATGGTATTATACCTTAAATACTTTTATGTTAAAATACTTTATATTGAGAGATGGGAGGTAATTAATGAGTAATAAAGAGATGAGTTATTTTAAAATTTTTCTTCTTGGTTTTGGATTCCTATCCATTTCTCTCCTATGGGCTATTTATAACTCTGACATTCCCATCATACTTCAGAAAACCTATAAGCTTTCAAGCTTTGTTGTAGGATGGATAATGAATCTTGATAATATTCTTGCTGTCTTACTTATACCATTAATAGGGGCATTATCCGATAGAACCGTTACTAAAATTGGTAAAAGGATGCCATATATTATAAGCTCTCTTCCATTAGGAGCTATATTATTTGCCCTAATTCCTTGGATTCCTCTTGTATGGGGAATAAATACCGCTTCCTTGCTTCTGACCATTCTTGTAATTTTCTTAATGAATATTGCACAAGGAATAGGAAGAGGTCCTGTAATATCTTTAATGCCTGATCTGGTACCTCCTGAGGAAAGATCTCCTGCCAATGGGATTATAAATTTTATGGGGGGATTAGGAGCTCTTATTGCCTACTTTTTTGTTGGGAGAATATCCGCTGAAAATCGCTCCTTAGGTTTCCTTATCGTTGGAATTATACAGATTATAGCTGTTTTAATCTTACTTATCTTTGTAAAAGAACATAAAGATTCCATAGTTTTAAAATCTTCAGAAAAGGTCTCCTGGAATGAATCCTTTAAAAACCTTCTAAATATAGGGGATAAAAATCTTATATTTTTACTAATAGCTATTTTATTCTGGTTTATAAGTTTTAATGCAATAGAAACCTTCTATTCTGTGTATATGGCATTAGAATCTGGTTTTGACCCATCTGTAGGAGAAACCCTTGCCAAAACAAATTTGGGAATTTTATCCTTATCCTTTATGATATTTTCCATTCCATCAGGTTTCATTGGCAAAAAGATTGGTAGAAAAAAGGCTATTCTTTTGGGGATATTGGGCATGATTGTAACCTTAATGGGACTGATTATTTTGAAAAACATGAATATAATAAGATATCTCTTTATAATTGGAGGAATATCTTGGGCATTAATAAATATAAACTCTCTACCTATGGTTTTAGATTTTGCTTCTTTACAACTTCAGGGTACCTATACCGGTTTTTATTATTTTTCTTCCCAACTTGCTAGTATTATTTCTCCCCCATTAGCTGGCTTTTTAGCCGATATATTTAAAACGCGATTTATCATATTTCCTTTTTCTGCCTTTTTTGCCATACTTGCCCTAATCTCGATTTTAGAAGTAAAGGAGAAAAAAGCAGATGTTAATTTTAGGACATAGGGGCTGTGCATATTATCCAGAAAATACTATGAGGGCTTTTGAAGAAGCATTAAAAATAGCAGACGGTATAGAACTTGATGTACAAAAAACAGAAGATGGAATTCTTGTAATCTCTCATGACGAAAATCTTAAAAGACTTACAGGAATAGATCTAAACATAAGAAGAACAAGCTTTGAAAACATAAAAAGGATAAATATTCAAGGAGAAAAGATACCAACCCTATCAGAGGTATTAGATTTTGTTAAAAGTAAAAACAAATTTGTAGATATAGAAGTAAAAAACCCTGAGGATTTTATAGATACATACAAAATGGTTAAGAATTTTTCCTTAGAAAATTATGTGATATCTTCTTTTTGGCACAAGGGACTTTACGCTTTAAAGCTTCAGGAAAATGTAAAAATAGGACTTCTTTATGTGCATGAACCAAGATCTGAAGAATTAGAAAAGTATTTCCAAATTGCAGATTTTTTAAAACCAAATTACAACTATGTTACAGATGATTACAGGAATTACTTTAAGGTTACCATACCTTGGACTGTAAATGATGAAGAAAAAGCAAAATATTTTAAAGAACGAGATACCTTCGCTATCATAACAGATTTTCCTGACAGAATTTTAGAAGGTATTAAAGGAGGGAAAGAAATGGTATTTAACAGTCCATATTTATCCTATTTTCTTCAAATGATTGATAAGGATACTGTTAAAAAAGGAAACAAACTAATAAGTTTTGAAGCAGTTAACTATATTATTCCCCTACATATAGAGGAACTAAGTATAGAAGGTGGAAATATAAAGATAAATAAAGAAATACCTTTTGTATGGAATATAGGAGAAAGGGTCAATTTTGAGATAGAAGCAATAGAAGAAAATCCAAAGATAAAGATTCGGGTAAGAGAAGTAGGTGAAGTAATATTTACCTTGAAAGATATAAGAAATTTCTTAGTATAGATTATTTATCTACTCTCCCCTTTAATAGGTACCATATATAGAGATCCAACTCTCCTGAGACTTTATTGAGTAAAAAGGAGAGCTCTTTAAATTTCATTTCTATTTCTTCGTACCTTTTTTCTGTCCAAGCTTTTGGAATCTCCCTGATTATTCCTTCATTAAAAAGAAATCTCAAAATGTGTTTGTCAAGAATTGCCACATCCAATTTGCCAATATTTCTTAAAAAATGACTTGCTTCCTTCCAACCTATTCCTTTTGCCTCTTTTACCAAAATCCTTCTTGCTTCTTTCTCAGGTAGATTAAAAAGATCTCTTAAGCTTCCAATAAGCTTACGATTTTCCACAATATACCGAGCTCTCATTAAAGGATATCTATGGCCTACTTCTTTTAACTTCTCTGCTAACTCATTTTCTGAAAGTCTTGCAAAGTTTAATTTTCCTATATAATTTTGGGCCTTTATACCTCCTTGAGCAGACCAATTGGCAGTAAGTACACAAAAGGAAAGCTCTGAAAAAAGATCAAGTTCAGTTCCATATTTTCCTAAATTTTCAAATTCCTTTATTCTTTTCTCAACAAGAGGATAAGCCTCTTCTTCTATACTTTTTATCTTTTCTACTGCTGATCTATACTTCCACATCTATAAATTCCTTAAAACTTATCTCATCAAGATCTATATTACAAGTAAAGGCGAAAAATATTCCTCCTCTTTCCTTTAAAAGTTTAGCTGATAGAAAGAAATCCATATCAAGATCTTTATTTGGTTTTACTAACTTAGCATCTTCCCTTTGTACCACAAACACTACCCATTTTTCAAAAATCCAATCCGCCATATATTCCAAATGCCTTGCTCCTCTCACAGTTGGTGCATCTGGGAATAATCCTATATGATCTTTTACTAATGTAACTGATTTTACCTCTACAAGTATTTTATTATTTATTAGAAAATCATATCTTTTACCATGATATGTAAACTCTCTTCTTAATTCCTTGACCTTTACAGGAAATCTATATAGATTTTCTTCAAATATACGATTGGCTAAGGATGCATTTAAAGAAACAAGATTTTCATTCTCTACCCCAAGAACAGCCTCAAAAGATGTTTTTCTTTTTTCTCCTTCTTTCTTAGATATATAAACCACAGATGAAGGATAAATTATATTTTCAAGTCTCCCAGGATTGGGAAGATATGAAAGTACTTCTTTTCCATCATACTTTATAAATAACCTGAATCTCTTTTCTCTTCTTATAACTTCTGCTGATTCTAAAGGGGGAAGTCTCATATTAATGAATTATAACATAAAAGGGAGAAAGGAATATATTTCCTTTCTCCCAAAATAGAACAGGTTATTATTTATTATTTATATTTAATTCAAAAGATCTACTATCTTTTTGCCCTGATAGGTTAAAAGGTCCAATTTCTTGAGGGCCAATCTTTTCACATTATCAGGTAGAGGTACATATAAGAGTTCTTCAGCATATTTGTCTCCCTTTTCATATGCCCATCTAACAAATTTTATAAGAGCTTTTCCTTTTTCTAAATCTTTCTGTTCCTTAGGGATCAATAAGAAAGTATAACCTGCAATAGGATAACTATTTCTTCCAGGAGCATCTACTATATATACTGCAAAATCATCTGGTACCTTAAAGAAAGCTGCTGAACTCTTTATAGTCTCAAAAGTTGCATCTACCACATTACCAAATTTATTTCTTATTTTGGCATAAGGAAGATTATTTTGCTTTGCATAAGCAAGCTCTACATATCCAATAGCCCCTATAGTATTTTTAACAATTCCTGCCACTCCTTCGTTACCTTTTCCACCTATTCCTACAGGCCAGTTAACAGATGTACCCGCTCCTACTTTTTCCTTCCACTCCGAACTCACAGCAGAAAGAAAGTTGGTAAAAATAGCAGTTGTACCACTACCATCAGATCTTCTTGCTACAATAATAGGTATATTTGGAAGATTTAAATCTTTATTTACTGCTCTTATTTTGGGATCATCCCAGTTCTTTACTTTTCCAAGATAAATATCTGCTATGAGATCTCTTGTGAGTACTAAGTTATTTATATTAGGTAAATTATAGATCATTACAACAGCACCTATAACAGTAGGTATCATTATTAAACCATTTTCTTCCTGATCTTTTCCAGGAAGAGGTGCATCTGATGCCCCAAAATCTACTGTTCTTGCTTTTACTTGCTGAATACCTGCCCCACTTCCAACAGATTGATAATTTATCTTAATGCCTGTTTCCTTCTCAAACTCATAAAACCAGCGAGAATAAAGAGGATAGGGAAAAGTTGCTCCCGCACCGTTTATAAGAATACTTTGACCTAAGGATATAGAAGAAAGAAGAAGTAAAAACACTAAAATGAGAACCTTTCTCATGAATTTCCCTCCCTTTTAAGAATTAATATTCCTAAAAAGAAATCTAATTTTTTAACTATTATCACCTCCCTTTCCAATTATTTCCATTATAGATTCTATTTTTTATAATTTAAAGTCCATTTAATCTTCAGTTAAATTTGTATAAAAAAAGGTTAAGTAATTGTTAAAGATAATTTGTGCTATAATAAATAAAAATTTTTAGAAAGGAGCGTGCAAAATGCCAGAATTTGGTACACCATTTTCAGTATTAGGCTTAGAAAGAAAAATTACAAAGGAAGAACTTATCAGAGCTATAAGATTATTCATTGCTGCAGAGTATGAAGCTATCCAATTATACGAGGAAATTGCAGAGGCTACTGATGATCCACTTGCTAAAAAGGTCCTTTATAATATAGCCAATGAAGAAAAAGTTCATGCTGGTGAATTCTTAAGACTTTTGAAAGAATTACATAAAGAGGAAGAAGAATTCTACAAAAAAGGCGAAGAAGAAGTGGAAGAGATGATAAAAGAGGAAAAAGAGTAAAAAATGTTTCACGTGAAACACTTTTGAGGGGATAGAATGGGTAAGATCATATCTGTTGCTAACCAAAAGGGAGGAGTAGGTAAAACTACTACAGTTATAAATTTGGGATATGCATTAGGAGAAATGGGTAAAAAAGTACTTATTGTGGATGGAGATCCTCAGGGAAATGCTACTAGTGGAATCTCTCCATTAAAAAATAAAAAACCAAATCTTTATTCAGCCCTTATAGGAGAGGTACCTATAGAAAAAGTTATATATCCTTTAAGGGATGGAAAAAATCCTATAAGAGAAAAGCTATTTCTAATACCTTCTAACATAGATCTGGCAGGGGCAGAGGTTGAACTGGTTTCAATGTTATTTAGAGAATTAAAATTAAAAGATTTGTTGAAAAAAATCTCCGATAATTTTGATTTTATTATTATAGATTCACCCCCCTCTCTTGGCCTTCTTACTGTTAATGCATTAGTTGCTTCAGATTTTGTATTAATACCCCTTCAATGTGAGTATTATGCTTTAGAAGGAATATCCCAACTTTTGAAGACTATAAATATAATCAAGAAAAATTTAAATCAAGATTTAGACATATTAGGTGTAGTACTTACCATGTACTCAAGAACTACCCTTGCTCAGCAGGTAGTAGAAGAAGCCTATAATTATTTTAAAGACAAAGTGTTCAAGACCCTTATACCAAGGAATGTCCGTTTAAGTGAAGCACCAAGTTATTCCCTTTCCATATTTGAATACGCCCCCGATTCTACAGGGGCAGAAGCCTATAAAGAATTTGCCAAAGAGGTGGTAGAACGTGTCTCTTAAAAAGAAGGGTTTAGGAAGAGGATTAGAAGCGCTTCTTGGTGAAAATGAAAGGGAAGGAATAGAATTTGTTCCCATAGATAAAATTATTCCAAACCCAAAACAACCAAGAGAGACCCTTAACCCTGAGACATTACAAGAACTAATAGATTCGATAAAAAATGTGGGACTTTTACAACCTATTCTTGTAAGGCCAAAAAATGATTTATATGAAATCATAGCTGGTGAAAGAAGATACCATGCCGCAAAAGTAGCAGGTCTAAAAGAAATACCTGTAATCATAAAAGATATCGATGACCAAACAGCATGGGACATAGCACTTACAGAAAATCTTCAAAGAGAAGATCTAAATCCTATTGAAAAAGCAAAAGCATTTCAATACTATATAGAAACCTTTAATGTGACCCAAGAAGAATTAGCAGAGAGATTATCAATTAGTAGATCTGAAGTAGCAAACTTTCTTAGGCTTTTACAGCTTCCCCCAGAAATCCAAGAAGAGGTAAGAAGGGGAAATCTTACCTATGGCCATGCAAGAACACTTCTTGGAGTAGATGACCCCTACATTCAAAAACTCCTTGCACAAAAGGTTATAAAAGAAAAGCTTTCAGTAAGAGAAACAGAAGATTTGGTAAAAAAGAAAAAAGTAAAGGAAAATATAGATCTTCCCGAAATAAGATCACTAGAAGAAAAACTGCAAAGGCATTTAGGTACTAAGGTGAAAATACAACCTAAATCCTCCAACAAGGGTAAAATTACTATAGAGTACAAAAGTATGGAGGAGTTAGAAAATATCATTAAATTATTTCTGGATTAAATTATGAAAAAACTAAATGGAAAGATTCTTGAAAATTTAATACTTGATACATTAAAGGAGTTTGTAATTCTTTTGGATAAAAATTTAAAGATTCTTTTTGCCAATTCTTCGGCAGCAGAATCCCTACAACTTCAAAAAGAAGATATGATAAATAAATATTGTTATGAATTATGGCATCAAAGAAAAGAACCATGCATTAACTGTCCGGTAATAAAAGCAATGGAGAAAAAAGAACCCGATGAAGGAGAAGTGGTAACCCCCGATGGAAGATACTGGTATATAAAAGGGTATCCTGTAATAAATGAAGAAAATCAAGATATAGTAGGTGTTGTAGAGATAGTACAAGAAATAACAGAGAAAAAGAGAATGGAAAAAGAAATTCAATATTTAACATTCCATGATAAACTTACAGGTCTTTATAATAGATCCTTTTTTGAAGAAGAATTGAAAAGATTAGATACAAAAAGACAGCTTCCTATAAGTATCGTGATGGGAGATTTAAACGGTCTAAAATTAGTAAATGATGCCTTTGGACACGAAAAGGGAGATGAACTTTTAATAAGTATCGCGGAAGTTTTAAGAAAATCGTGTAGAAAAGAAGATATTATTGCTCGATGGGGTGGAGATGAATTCGTAATAATCTTTCCTAAGACACCAAAAGAAATAGCAGAGAAAATCTGCGATAGAATAAAGCAAAACTGTGAAAAACATAATAAAAACACTAATCAAACTCCTATACCATTAAGTATTGCTTTAGGATATGCCACAAAGGAAACAGAGAATGAAAAAATAGATGAAATAATAAAAATAGCCGAAGATAGAATGTATAGAAATAAATTAGTAGAAGGAAAAGGATTTAGAGATACAGTGCTTCAAACCTTAAAGGAATTACTTTGGTTAAATTCTTACGAAAGCAAGGTGCATGAGGAAAGAATAAAGGAACTTGTTATAAGAATGTCTGATATACTTTATCTTTCTGATATAGAGAGAGAAGATTTAATACTTCTTTCCTATTTTCATGATATAGGAGAAATTACTATACCCTCTGAAATTTTAAAAAAGAATACCTATCTTTCTAATGAAGAATTTAAAAAGATAAAAACCCATCCTGAGGTAGGATACAGAATAGCAGAGGCATCATATGAATTAACAAAAATTGCAGACTACATTCTTACCCATCATGAGTGGTGGAATGGTAAAGGATATCCAAGGGGATTAAAAAGAGAAGAAATTCCTCTTGTATCAAGAATCTTTTCAATAATTGATGCCTATGAAGCAATGACCTCAGGAAGACCATATAAGAAAGCAAAAACAAAAGAAGAAGCAATAGAAGAGCTTAAAAAATGTGCAGGGTCACAATTTGATCCTAATTTAGTTGAAGTATTTTTAACAATCATATAGACTATGGAACTTAAAGGGATAATTTGGGACTGGGACGGAACATTAGTAGATTCCTATGAAGCATGTATTGTAACCATTAAAAAGATCTTTTCTCTTTTTGGTATAGAGGTAAAAGAAGAAGAATATAAAAAAAGTTTTTCCCCTAATTGGTATGAAATATATGAAAATCATGGTTTACCAAAAGAATATTGGGAAAAAGTAGATGAGCTTTGGAAAAAATATTTTGACTATTCTCTAGTTAAGTGGAGAGAGAAAGCGGAAGAAGTACTCTATTTCTTAAAAGATTTTGGCCTTAAATTGGGGGTAGTCACTGCAAGTACAAGAAAAGATATTGAATCGGAAACTCCCTATTTACATCCTGAAAGATTTATAGACGAATGGATTCTTTGGGAAGATTCAGAAAAACCCAAACCAGATCCTATGCCTTTAAAGAAGATTTTACTAAAGATGAAATTATCTCCCTATGAGATTATATATATAGGAGATACCCCTCAAGACATTTTAATGGGAAAAAGACTAAAAGTAATAACTATTGGAGTTTATTCTTCCTTTGTATACCCAGAAAGATTAGAAGAGGCATCTCCTAATTTCATTTTTAAAGATTTAAATGACATTTTATATTTTTTTAAGGATTTACTTTGCTAACAGTCTCTCTAAATTCTCCTTAATACTCTTTATAAAAGTTTCAGTATCCACATATTTTTCGATAGGTGGTACTGCAAGAGGTTGAAGATCCTTTGTCATTATTCCACTTTCAATAGTCATAATTACTGCCTTTTCAAGCTTATCGGCAAATTCTATAACATCATTATCTCCATCTAATTCTCCTCTTTTTCTTATACCTCCGGTCCAAGCAAAAATAGAAGCAGTAGGATTAGTAGATGTCTTGTTACCCTTCAAATACTCGTAATAATGTCTCCTTACAGTTCCATGAGCAGCCTCATACTCATATTCTCCAGATGGAGATACTAAAACTGATGTCATTAATCCAAGACTTCCAAACCCTGCAGCAATCATATCAGACATTACGTCACCCTCATAGTTCATACAAGCCCACAAAATTCCACCTTCACTTTTTATTAACTGGGCTACTGCATCATCAATAAGAAAATATCTATAACTTATACCACTATCTTCAAATTCTTTCTTTCTTTTTTCTACCTCATCTCTAAATATTTCCTTAAAAAACCCATGATAAATTTTTGATATAGTATCTTTTGCTGAAAACCATAAATCGACTTTTTCGCTTAAAGCATAGTTTATACACGATTTCGCAAAACTTCTTATAGACTTCTCTGTATTATGCATAACCATAAATACTCCTTTACCATCAAAATTATAAACCGAGAAATTTTTGTTCTCAGAATTTTTTAAACTTACTTCCAAAGAAACATTACCTTCCACTTTGTATTCAAAGGCATTATAGATATCTCCATATGCATGTCTTCCAATAATAACAGGCTTTTTCCAGGTTTTAACAAAAGGAGGAATATTTTTTACAATAATAGGTTTCCTAAAAACAGTACCATCTAAATATGCTCTTATTGTAGCATTTGGACTTTTCCAAGCTCTTTTTAGATTATATTCTTTTACTCTTTCATCATCGGGAGTGATAGTGGCGCACTTTACCCCTACCTTATATTCTTTTATAGCCTTAGCAGATTCCAAAGTTACCATATCATCTGTCCTATCTCGATTTTCAATTCCTAAATCAAAATAGATTATAGGTATATCAAGATAAGGAAATATAAGCTCTTCTTTTATCCATTTCCACATAACTCTTGCCATTTCATCTCCATCAAGTTCTACAATTGGATTTTTTACTTTTATCACTTTATCATTCCTCCTTAAAAATAATATCTTGGATTATAATAATATAAATAATACAAGAGGAAAGGGAAAGGGAGCAAGTACATGTGGTGGTTTAAAAAACCCTATCTTATTCTTATATATGAAATCACATCTATCTCACCCTTAACACCTGAGAAGAAAATAGAGATAGAAAATCAAAAAAATTATATTTACAGAATTTTGGAAAAGGAATTTAAAAAAGCAAATTGCGAGGTTATTATTTGGGATAAAGATAAATATCATCAACCAATAAATTCCTCTTATGCAGTAATAATTAATCCAGTCTATCTTAGCCTAAATGAAAAAGTAGAAAATGTACTCAAAAATAATACAGAGGATATAAACCTCTTAAGAGAGGAACTCCCAGAGGTAGAACCCTTAGCTGTAAAAATTGGTAAAAAAATTTGTGAAAAACTACAAATTTATCCAGAGCTTCATCCCAATTTTATAAATATGATATTCATGGAAGATAATATAGACATTCATCATATTAAATCCTCCACAAAGGTGCTTTTTATAAGATTCCTTATGGCAAAATTAGGAGCCTTTAAAAATATAATAGTTCCGATAAAAGAAAATAAAATAAAAGATAACAAAATTATCTTAGGAACCTTAGAAGGAGGACATCCATCCCTTTCTTTAAATGAAATTGCCAAAAGACTTATGGTTTTTGGTTCATGTAAAGAGGTGGGTGGTTGGAAAGAAATAGAAAATATAGAAATTCCAAAAGAAGTATGGCAAAAATCAATAGTTTTAAATAGTGTGATTGAACTGGGCAAATTCTTAGGAGAAAAAGGCTTACTTTCTTCTCCCGTGGAGATAAAAAATCTAATAAAAGACGAAAAATTATATAAATTCATTACCAGATTAGTTAACTACTCAAGGCAATCTGAGGGAGCTTTCATGGCTTATGAGCCTGATATATATAATGGTGTTTTTGCAGTAACATGTTCAGGAAAATATGGCACTATAAAGAGTAATCTTACCTCTAAGGACATAGCTTTTGTCATACCTATAGAAGAAAGAAGAATTGGAGTAATAAAAAAGGAAGGCGAAGAAACTTTAGGACCCTCTGTAGAAGCAGAAGAATTTGTTATACCATTATGGGAACATGATAAAAAGATAAAAATTAAAAAGGTAGAAAATGGTTATTCATATGATGAAAAAGGGAAATACATGCCTCCTATAAGAGGAATTGTTCATCTTCATAGAGGATATAAAATTCATTCTTTTAATGATGAATTCATAGAAGTACCAGTAGATATAGAAAATTATCCACCAGTTGGATGTGGAGTAGATCTTATGCAAGAAATGAGCAGATATGCCATTAATAAAGCAGTAGAAATATGGGAAAATAAGGATAGAAGACCTTGTTTAGCCTTTTTCAATGTACCTAATCATGGTACTAATATATTTATATTTTGGAAGGATATAAATGGTATTATTCCTAAAAATCCTTTTTATTTCCTTATAAAGTATATTTCAGAAAATAAAATAAATTTCATAGAAGTACCCCAACTCTAACTTTAGTATTTTTCTTACAATTTTTGTTAAAATTTTTTAATAATTTCAAAATGAAATTACCCCCTTTACAAGATTGTTTCTATATGATATTATTTTAAACACAAAGGGACCTTAGAGCATGGTTCAAGATATAATTTACCCCAAATATAGGAGGTGTAAAGATGAGGGGTAAGGTTTTAGGGGTACTTTTAACAGTTTTACTTTTAACACTCTTGTTTGTACCTTCTACCTTAGGTCAAGTTTCTTTACCACGTAATGAGACTCTTTATACAGTTGGAGCTCTTTGGTCAGCAACTACTTATAGCTTATATGCACCCTCAGCAACCTATGGAACAGAACATTTCATGTACTTACCACTCTTTATCTACAGCAACATGAAAGACGGATGGTTACCAGTTATTGCTGAGTCATTCACAGCAGTAAATAAAACCACATTAAGAGTAAAGATTAGAGATATTGCAAAATGGAGTGATGGTACACCAATTACTGCTCAAGACGTGGAATTTACATTCAATTGTACAAAGGAAGTAGGATTTGGTCCTGGTAATGGTTGGTGGGATTACATTAAATCTGTAAAAGCAATAGATAATAAAACTGTAGAATTTGTAATGAGACCAGATGCTCAAAATTATGCATCTTTTTTAGGTTATGCATTAACAACAAGAATCGTTCCTAAACACGTATATGAACCACTTTTAAAGAAAGGCGTTCAAGCTGTAAAAGACTTCCAAAACGATGATCCAGCAAAACAAGTAGTATCTGGACCATATAAACTCTTCTACACCGATCCTAACATCGTTGTATACGGAAGAATTGATGATTGGTGGGGCAAAGCTGTATTTGGACTTCCTGTACCAAAATATATTGCCAACGTGATTTATAGAGATAACGCAGTTGCAAACTTAGACTTTGAGAAAGGAAATGCTGATTGGGCAGGAGTATTTATACCAGATGTAAGCTCCCTCTGGAAAACCAAGAAACTCCCAATTGGTACATGGTTCAAAGATAAACCATACTTCATGCCAGATGGACTTGATTTACTCTATATAAGCTACTACAACCCACTTCTTAAAGATCCTGCTGTAAGGAAAGCTATTGCCTACGCTATTCCATACAAAGAAATGCTTGATAAAGCATACTTTGGCTACGGTAACCAAGCCCATCCATCAATGGTAATAGATGACTTTGAAGCATATCATGAATACATTGATCATGCATATGCAAGATATTACTGGGGTTCTCCAGATGGAAAACCTAAGACTGATCTTAAGAAGGCAAATGAAATTCTTGATAAGGCAGGATACAAGAAAGGAAAAGATGGAATAAGAATTAGCCCAGATGGAAAGAGAATGGGTACCTTCACCATCCAAGTTCCAAATGGTTGGACCGACTGGATGATGATGTGTGAAATGATGGCAGCAAATATGAGAGCAATCGGACTTGATGTAAAGACTGAATTCCCAGATTTCTCTGTATGGTGGACAAGATGGACACAAGGAACATTTGATTTCATACTTGGATGGTCTGCTGGCCCCGGCTTCGATCATCCATGGAACGTCTACAGATTAGTACTTGATCCAGCTCTCTATAAGCCATTTGGTCAGGATCAATATGGTAACTTTGAAAGATATAATAATCCAGAAGTAGGAAAACTCTTAGATAAGATTGCAGCAACTCTTGATCCAAAGGTTAGGAGAACATTATTCTTCCAGATACAAAGAATTATTTACAGAGATCTTCCTGCTATACCTCTCTTTTATGGTGCTCACTGGTATGAATACAACGAAACAGTATGGACAGGATGGCCTAATGCAGAAAAACCATGGTGGTTCCCTGCTGCTCCATGGAGTGGATATGCTCTTCCTGTCCTCTTTGGTATTGCACCCAAAGGTCAAACACCAAAAGTCCCTGCATGGGTAGAATTCAAAGCAAAAGGTGGACTCTTGATACCAACCAACGACATACTTAACGCCTTAGCAAAAGCCAAGTAATAATTTAGGAAAGCAAAATGGATCATGCTCTAAGGTCCTAAAGGTTAATAACGAATCATATCCCCCCGGATTAGATTCCGGGGGGTATATTTTGGTTAAAAAATGCAATAGGTAAACACAACAATATAAAAGGAGGCTTATAAATAAATGCCAAAATCAGCCTTAAAACCTTTCTTAAAATATATAGGAAGAAGGCTTTTCTTCTTAGTACTAACATATCTCGTTGCCATAACCATAATCTTCATACTACCAAGGGCAATCCCTGGAAACCCCCTTGCCACTCTTCTTCAACGTATAGCTGTACAGGGTGCAGCCAATCCAGAAACCGTATCAAATGTACATAAAGCTCTTATGGAAGAATTTGATATAGACAAACCTATAATAATACAATATTTAAGATTCATAGGAAGACTTTTTACAGGAAATCTTGGAACCTCTATTCATTATTATCCTAAAAAATGTCTTGATGTATTAGCACCTTTTATTCCTTGGACTTTATTTTTACTTATACCAGCCACCCTTACAGCCTGGATAATTGGAAATACCTTAGGAGCAGTAGCCGGAAATAAGAGAGGTACATGGATAGATAACATAGTCCTAAATTCTTCTCTTGTAATTAGCCAAATACCTTACTATTGGTTAGGTATGTTACTTATTTATACTTTTGCAGTAAAACTAAATATATTTCCGAACCAAGGAGGATATTCTCAAGGAATAATCCCAAGTCTAAATATCAAATTTATATTAGATGTTCTTCATCACTATATACTACCTTTTCTCTCTATAGTAATTGCAGCTATAGGGGGATGGGCCATTGGTACAAGACTTCTTGTTATTTATGAACTTGATGCAGATTATACCGTTTTTGCTGTAAACTTAGGAATGAGAGATTCCACAGTTTTTAAATACGTTTTCAGAAATATACTCTTACCCCAAATAACAGGTCTTGCTTTAAACTTAGGTTCTGCCCTTGGCGGTGCTTTAATTACAGAGCTAATTTTCAACTATCCCGGTACTGGATATATACTATTTAGGGCATTGAGCACCTTAGATTATCCCTTAATACAGTCTATATTTGTAATCTTAATAGTTGCTGTTTATTTAGCCAACTTTATTGTTGATTTTGTTTATGCCATTGTAGATCCAAGAATAAGATTAGGACAAGGAGAGGGAAGCTAAAATGTGGAAACAAATGATAAGACCTTTATTTAAAAATCCCAAATTTATTGTTGGATTGACCATATTCCTATTAATAGTTCTTATGGCTTTAATAGGACCAGTGGTCTATCCCAAAGATCCCACTTCCTTTGCAGGAATGCCAGAACAACCACCAAGTAAAGATTATCCCTTAGGAACAGATACTTATGGGGGAGACCTATTAGCTAAACTTCTAAATGGTACTAGATCTTCACTCTATATCGGATTCTTAGTTGCTATTATCTCAATGATCATAGGTTTATTAATAGGAATCTTCTCAGCAATGAAAGGTGGAATAGTAGATGAGCTTTTAATGTCCTTTACAAATATTGTACTAACCATACCAAGCATTCTTCTTGCCATATTAATTGCAAGTTACCTAAGAATTAGAAGCTTAGAAGTCATAGCAGTAATCTTAGGAGTTCTTACATGGCCATGGTTTGCAAGAGCAATTAGAGCTCAACTTATGAGTTTGATAAATAGAGAATATGTATATCTTTCAAGACTTGCTGGATATAGCGACTTCAGACTTGCAATTGAAGACCTAATTCCTGCAATAGCTACCTATACCTTTATGGCTTTTATACTCTTTATTAATGGTGGTATTTTAGGTGAAGCAGGATTAAGTTTAATTGGCTTAGGACCAACAAAGGGAGTAACCCTTGGTGTTGTACTACAATGGGCAGTACTTATGGAAGCAGTAAGAAGGGGATTATGGTGGTGGTTTATCCCTCCTGGTGTTGTCATAGTTCTTCTTACTTCCTCTCTTCTAATAATAACCACAGCAATGGATGAAGTATTTAATCCAAAGCTAAGAGAGAGGTGATAGAAATGAAAGGAACATTAATAATAAGCTTAGATAATGTAAAAGCATACTATGCGAGAGGAGAATATTATGTAAAGGCAGTAGATGGAGTAACATTAAATGTTTATAAAGGAGAAACAGTAGGAATCGTAGGTGAAAGTGGTTCTGGAAAATCTACTCTATCAAACGTTATGATAATGAATATCAAAAAACCATTAACTTTTATTGACGGAAAAGTAACATTAAATGTGGGAGCAAACTTTCTTGAGTTAAATAATATGCCAAGACAAGAACTACAAAAAATCATATGGGGAAGAGAAACATCAATTATTCCTCAAGCAGCAATGAATGCCCTTATGCCAACAAAAAAAATAAGAGATTTCATCTCTGACTTGGTAAAAGATCATTTTGAAAGAGCCTTAAATGAGGAAGAAATCGTTGAAAGAGCTAAACAAAGATTTACAGATGTGGGAATAAGCCCCAATGATATATATAGATATCCTTTTGAACTTTCTGGTGGTATGAGGCAAAGAGCTGTAATAGCAATTGCAACCCTTTTAAACCCAAGACTTCTTATATGTGATGAGCCTACATCTGCCCTTGATGTGGCAAATCAAAAATTAGTATTGAAAACCCTTGAACAATTAAGAGTAAGAGAAATCGTAGAGTCTATAGTATTTATAACCCATGATATTGCTACTGTAAGACAGATTGCCACAAGAATGGTGGTTATGTATGCAGGAAAAATTGTTGAAAATAGCCCTACTGATGACATAGTAAAAGAACCTCTACATCCTTACACAAAGGGTCTACTTATGTCAGTTGTAACCCCAGAGCCAGAAGTAAAGAAACGCGGTATATCTTTCATTCCAGGTACCCCCCCAGATCTTGCTAATCCACCTATGGGTTGCAGATTCAATACCAGATGTCCTAATAAAATGCCAATATGTGAAAAAGAGGAGCCTCCTCTTATAAGGATAGATACAAATAGAGAAGTAGCATGTTTTCTATTTAATAAATGAGGTGAGAAAAAATGGCAATTTTAGAAGTTAAAAATTTAAATAAAATATATGAAGTGGGTCTTTTTGTAAGAAGACATATACATGCAGTAAAAGGTATCAATTTTACAGTAGAAAAAGGAGAGATAGTATCTCTTGTAGGAGAAAGCGGCTCTGGAAAAACTACTACTGCAAAGATGATACTAAGGCTTGAAAAACCAACCTCTGGAGATATTATTGTAGATGGTATAAATGTTTGGAAAGATATAAAGACAGTAGAAGACAAGAAAAACTATTATAGAAAAGTACATGCAGTATTCCAAGACCCTTTTGCCAGTTATAATCAATTTTATCCTATTGATAGAATACTACATCAAGCCTTAAATTTAATAGGTATAGATCCCAAAAATGAAAGATCTAAGGAACTAATCGAAGAAGCATTAGTACATGTAGGTTTAGAGCCCAAAAACATTCTTGGAAAATATCCTCATCAGCTTTCAGGAGGAGAAAAACAAAGAATAATGATTGCAAGATGCTGGATTTTAAGACCATCATTAATTATAGCTGATGAACCTGTATCCATGATTGATGCATCAACTCGTGGTGGTATAATAAAACTTTTTGAAAGATTAAGGGATGAAACAGGAACTTCTATTATATTTATTACCCATGACATGGGACTTGCTTATTATATATCAAATAGAATCTTCATAATGTATAAGGGTGAAATAGTAGAAGAAGGAACACCTGATGAAATAATTTCATCTCCAAAACACGATTATACAAAGAACCTAATTGGAAGTATACCAACCCTATATAAGAAGTGGGAAGATATTGGAGAACTGGAAAAAAGAGCATAGGGGAGAGAAAGCCTCTCCCCTTTTATTTTTTTTATTCTTCACAATAGTCACTCTTATATAAAATAACCTACTAATTATTTTTTATTAGTATAACTATGAAATTTTTATGATATACTTATACAATATAATTTGTTAGGGAGGTATATTAAATGGAGAGGGATATAAAAAAACTTATCTCACAGATGACTCCTGAAGAAAAAGCCTCTTTATGTTCTGGACTTGATTTCTGGCACACAAAACCCATTGAAAGACTTGGCATACCATCAATAAGAATGTCTGATGGTCCCCATGGACTTAGAAAAGAAGAGACCATGTTCAGCAAGACTCTACCTGCCACCTGTTTTCCACCAGCATCATGCCTTGCAGCCTCTTGGGATAGGGACCTAATTGAGAGAGTAGGAAAAGCTATTGGAGAAGAATGCCAGGCAGAAAATGTACAAATTCTACTTGGACCTGGAGTAAATATAAAAAGATCTCCCCTTTGTGGAAGAAACTTTGAATACTATTCTGAAGATCCTCTTCTCTCATCAGAGATGGCTAAACACTTCATAAAAGGAGTACAAAGTGAAGGAGTAGGAACATCTATAAAACACTTTGCAGCTAACAACCAAGAACATAGAAGACTTACAGTAAGTGCAGAAGTAGATGAAAGAACATTAAGAGAGATCTACTTAGCCAGTTTTGAGAAGGCAATAAAAGAGGCAAAACCATGGACAGTAATGTGCTCTTACAACCGAGTAAATGGAGTATATGCCTCTGAAAATGAATTTCTTTTAACAAAGGTATTGAGAGAAGAATGGGGATTTGAAGGCTTTGTAGTATCAGACTGGGGAGCTGTGAATGACAGAGTAAAAGGACTATCAGCAGGACTTGATTTACAGATGCCTTATGATGGAGGTTGGGGAGACAAAAAGATCATAGAAGCAGTAAAGAAAGGAGAACTAAAAGAAGAGATTTTGGACAAAGCAGTAGAAAGAATACTAAAAATTGTCCTCAAAGCTATAGAGAATAAAAAGGAAAATGCCACATATGACAAAGAAGCTCATCATAAGCTTGCAAGAGAAGTAGCAAGAGAATGCTTTGTTCTTCTTAAGAACGAAGAAAAGATCTTACCATTAAAGAAAGAAGGAAGGATAGGTTTAATAGGAGCCTTTGCAAGAAAACCTCAAATACAAGGAGGAGGAAGTGCCCACGTAAACCCAACCATGGTAGATGATGCCGTAGAAGAGATAAAGAAACTTTTGGAAGAAAAAGCAGAGATACTTTATGCAGATGGGTACAAAATAGAGACTGATGAGGTAGATGAGAACCTTATAGAAGAAGCAAAAGAGGTAGCAAAGAAATCAGATATAGTAGTAATCTTTGCAGGACTTCCTGAAAGATACGAATCAGAAGGATTTGACAGGCCTAACATGAAGATGCCCGAGAATCACAACAGATTAATAGAGGAGATAGCAAAGATAAACAAAAATGTAGTAGTGGTACTCAGCAATGGAGCACCAGTAGAGATGCCATGGGTAGATAAGGTAAAGGCAATACTTGAGACCTACAGAGGAGGACAAGCCTGGGGAGGAGCAGTGGCAGATGTACTTTTTGGAGTTGTAAGTCCATCAGGAAAGCTTCCTGAAACCTTCCCAAAGAAATTAAGTGACAATCCATCCTATCTCTTTTTCCCAGGGGAAGGAGACAAGGTAGAGTATAGAGAAGGGATCTTTGTAGGATACAGATACTATGACAAGAAGGAGATGGAAGTACTCTTTCCCTTTGGACATGGCCTCTCTTATACCACCTTTGAATATTCAGATCTAATTTTAGACAAGAAAGAGATGACTGATGAAGAAATATTAAGGGTAAGGGTAAAGGTAAAGAATACAGGAGAGATGAAAGGTAAAGAGATAGTACAGCTTTATGTAAGAGATGTAAAAAGTAGTGTAATAAGACCAGATAAAGAATTAAAAGGATTTGTAAAGGTAGAGCTTGAGCCAAAGGAAGAAAAAGAAATCACTTTTGAACTTGATAAGAGAGCTTTTGCTTACTATAACGTAGAGATAAAGGACTGGTATGTAGAGACAGGAGAATTTGAGATACTAATAGGAAGATCATCCAGGGATATAGTACTCAAAGATACAGTATTTGTGAAATCTACAAAGCAAATTAAGAGAAAGTATCATATTAATTCTACCATTGGTGATATCTTAGATGATCCTGTGGCAAGCGTAAAATTTCAAAATGTACTTAAACAATTCGCAAGCCTATTTCCACAATTCTCAACTGAAGAGGGTATAATGAATTTTGCAGAGATGATGAAATATACGCCTTTGAGAGGATTAATACACTTTGGTAGTGGTAAATTTACAGAAGAAATGTTAAATGATTTACTAAAAGAACTCAATTCTTAAATTTTACATTAAAATAAAAGGGAGATAAAACATGGAGATTAAAGGGAGACCTGCCACTATATGGCTCTCTCTTCCTTCAGATCTTCTTATAGGAGAGAGCGTCTTAGATATAAATGACGATCTTCTTATAGAAAAAAGGAAAGTATTTTTTGAAGAAAGATACACCTATCTATTATTATCTGAAATAGAAGGAATTGAGATCACTCAAAAAGGGGATAAAATCTTTTCTTTTCTCTTTCTTGCCTTTTTGGCAGGAAGACTCTATTTCCTTTCTTTTATATCTCTATTAATTTACTTACTATGGAGACCCACTTTTCTTATTGTTCATGGAAAAAACTTACAGATAGGAATATCTATAAATCAAAAAGATATTAAACCTTATGTAGAATTTGCTAACAACTTAATTGAGAAAGTAAAAGAATACAAAAAGCATTGAGGGGGATTTTAATATGATTATTCATATAGTACCAGAGCCCAAAAAATTAGAGTTTAAAGAAAGATGGTTTGAGTTTGATGGATTTGAAAATTTTCCTGAATTTCTTTCTAAGGAATTTCAAATACCAAAAGGAAGTTGGAAGATTAAAAAAATAGAAAAAAATGGAACAGGCATCAACATTAAAGATAAAGAAGTGGAAATATGGGGAGATACAAACATATGCTTTGCCACTTTGATCCAGTTAATACTACAAAACAAAAATCAATTACCAGAAATATATGTGGAAGAAGATTTTAAATTTAAATTCCGAGGTTATCATCTTGATATAGCGAGAGGCGGCGTACCTTTACTTAAGGAATTCAAAAGAATTTTAAGACTACTATATTTATTAAAATACAATTTCTTTGCCATATACTTTGAAGATCTTTTCCCTTGGAAAAGCTTTCCCCAAATAGGAGCTCTAAGGGGAAGACTTGCTGAAGAAGAATTGAGGGAAATTATAGACTATAGTAAGAACTTAGGAATAGAAGTTTTTCCATCCTTAGAGCTTTGTGGACATATGGAAAATATTCTTATTCTACCTGAATTTATGAAATATAGTGAATGGCATAGACCTGAAGAAGGATGTTTAGATGTTTCAAACGAAGAAGCCAGAAATTTTACCTATAAACTTCTTTCCGAAGTAATAGAATTCTTCCCATCCCAATATATCCATATTGGTGGAGATGAAACATGGGCTCTTGGAAGAGGAAGAAGTCTCGATAAAACAGGTATATTTCAAGGACCTGAACTTTTTGAGATGCATCATAAGAATCTAATCTATCAAGTAAAGGAAAGTGGAAAGATACCAATGGTTTGGGGAGACATGCTCACGGGAATGTATTTGAGAGAGGAAGAAAAGGAAAGATGGAAGATAGTTCTTGAAAGTAATATATGGGATGAAACAGTTATTGCTAATTGGGATTATACCCATCTCTCTGAAGAACATTTTGAGAAGAAGATAAATATGTTCGGCAAGAGAAAGGAAAAAGAAATAGCCTCTCCTGGGGTTTCCAACTGGGGAAGGTTTTATCCAAATTTTGATATTGCTTTAACTAATATTACAAATTTCTTAAGACAAGCCAAAAAAGAAAACCTTCCAGGATTTCTTCTTACAGCATGGGGAGATGATGGTGCAGAGTGCCTATATTCATATTTAGATCCTTTAATACTTGCTACTATGGAGATTGCGGAAGGAAAGGAAAATTGGGAAGAAAAATATAAGGCATTATTTAAAGAAAAAGATGAATTAATAGAAATAAGAAAATTATTAGGACAAAATTCAGTAGCAGAAACTATAAAACATGTATTTCTTGGAGATACATTATATAGATATAACACAGAATTTAAACCAGAGCTAAAAAATACTGGAGATTTTTGGGCAGATTACTATTTAGGCATTTCTTCACTTTTATCCAATAAAGAAGAACTCCTTAAGATATATAGCAATGTATTAAACAAAATGGAGTCTATAGCTTTACCAGAAGATCTTTCCCTTATGAAGAATATGCTAAAAATAGCCATCAATAGACTTAATGGAAATCTAAGTTTTTCCGAATATATAGCCTTTGGAAAGAAATACACAGATCTTTGGCTTTCTGAAAGGAAGAAAGCAAACTTAGAAAAGGTCATTATAAAAATATATGGGGCAGGAGGTAGGGCAGATCTTAATATATACTAAAGAGCATTGTAAATAATATGACCTTCTACCATAGTAAGTTTTACATTAAAAGATTCATCCAATACGGCAAGATCTGCATCCTTTGATACTTCAAGGCTTCCCTTTCTTTTATCTATACCTATTACCTTAGCGGGAGAAAGGGAAGCCATATAAACAGCAT
The DNA here is from genome assembly GCF_055181375.1 of Dictyoglomus sp. DH. NCBI lineage: Bacteria > Pseudomonadati > Dictyoglomota > Dictyoglomia > Dictyoglomales > Dictyoglomaceae > Dictyoglomus > Dictyoglomus sp. DH. Next base: position 253,136 of record NZ_CM143706.1, read on the forward strand.
CTACCAAATTAACAATTTCTTTTTCTACCATATTTTTAATTGCTTTATTCATGGTTAAAGTGCTACCAGCTAAGGAACCTGATTCAAGTGTTGCCTTTCCATCCCTCACTAAAACCCTTTGTCCTGCCAAACTATATTCTCCATTGGAAAGTCCAGCAGCCATAATTGCATCAGTTATTAAAACTACTTTATCCCTTGGTTTTATCTTGGTTACCAATTTAAGTATATGATCTGAAAGATGATATCCATCAGCTATTATCTCCACTGACAATCTATCATCTACTAATGCAACCCCTATAATCCCAGGCTCACGGTGATGAAGAGGCCTCATACCATTAAAAAGATGGGTAACATGAGAGAGTCCCAAACTTATAGCCCTCTCCACATCTTGAGAAAGGGCAGATGTATGTCCAGCTGATATTATTACTCTTTTTTTTGATAGATATGAAATAAGATCCAAAGCTCCTTCTAATTCAGGGGCTAATGTAATAAGCTTTACATGGGGAGAAAGAAGTTCATTAAGACTATTTAAATCTGGTTTCAAAATAGCATCTTCTCTCTGAGCTCCTTTATAATCAGGATTTAAAAAAGGTCCCTCTAAATGGATTCCTATAAATTTCGTTCCTTTTATGACATTAGATGAAATATACTTTTCTATCTCATAAATTGCCTTTTTCATTTCAGGAAGAGAAGAGGTAGCAAGAGTAGGAAGACAAGAAGTTACCCCTTTTGATGCAAGGAAATAAGAAATTTCCTCCATATCATTAAAAGAAGAATTAAGAAAATCTCTTCCATAAGATCCATGAATATGAATATCAATAAATCCTGGTGATATAAAGAAATCTTCTAAATAAAAAACCTCACTATCTTTGTCTACTTCCTTTCTTTCTCCCACATAAGAAATTTTATCCTCTTCAATCACAACCATTCCTTTTTGTAAAATCCTATCCTTCAATATAACCTCTCCAATAAAAACTCTCTTTTTCATGTTAAAACTCCTTTATTTTATCTTTATAGATTTTAATAAGCTTCTGATTTATATCATTCTCCCTACTATCAATACTACATCTAAACAAAGGAGGAATAATATCCATTCTCTCTAAAATACAAGCAGTCTCATAAAAGATCTCATGTAAAATGATAGAGGAAATAATAGTAGAAACTGGTGAAGTTTTTATCTTTTTATCTTTCTCTAAAGATAGAAGAAGATCGTCAGAAGGTCCTGGTATAAAAATTACAAGATCACATATATCTTTTAAACTTTTCTTGGAAGAATGTTTAGAAGGGATATTAGAATTTTCCTTGTTTATAAGACCTATTGTATAAACTTCTCTTTTCTTTGCCTCCAATGCAGAATCAATAGCAATCAAATCTCTACCAGTATAGGATATAATATACAGAATATCCTCAGAAGACAATTTATGATTATTTATTAATACCCTTCCATATCCTTCAATCCTTTCTAAAAAATTACCTTTTAATATCCCATCCATATAGGAAGTGGAAAAATCCCATATAGGATTAATACATGCAAAAACTCCTGCCCTAAAGAAAAACTCTAAGGATAAAATATTATAATGCCCAAAACCAAGTATATGTATTATGCCACCACCTTTTATAGCTTCCGCTGTTCTCATAGCTGATTTTTCAATAGATTCTTTTTCCTTTTTTATTTCCTCAAGTAGTAATGACAAAGCATCTATATATTTCATATTAACACCCTCTTTATAAAAGAGGATACTTTATTATAACACCATTTTATCAAGTATATTTACTAATCTTTTTCTTTTTGTTTTCTTATCCAAAGAATAGACAGAAAGTAATGTAGGAAGAGGTTTTAATCTAAATTCTTGAATAAAATTTTTCAATATATCCTTAGAAAAAGAAACACCCCATTTCCTATCATACCTCACATAATTCCTTATAAATTCATCAATTAAGATTCTATCTTTCTCATTAAGATTTAAATAGTAATCTATAAACTTTTCTCTTTTATTTATAGGCAAAACCTTGAAAAATTTAACTGCAATATCTTTTCTCCCTTCCATAAGAGGATGAGATTTTCCAATAATCTTGTTTGTTAACCACATGATAAACATATTTTTTTCAGCCTTTTGAATAAAAAGATCTATATCATTTATAAAAAGCAGAAAAAGTTCTTTTAAATTAATATTGACTTTATATCTATCCCTTTTAATTAAACTCATATATGTAACTATAAAAAGTATCTTCCTTTTTTCCTTTGAAATCCTCTTTAACTTCTCTTTGTTTTGTAGAAATTCCATAATTATCTTTAACTTTACATACTCATTTACTATAGGATATGGATCATTTACATAATCAACTTTTAAATTTATCCTTTCAATTATATTTCTTATAGTCTCTGACCTTATCTTAAAAGTCCATCCTTTTAATATTTTCGATAGATTAGGCTTACTTATACCCAAAATATCTGATAGCTCACACAATTTTTTATCTTTTCCAATATTAATTAGATACCCCCTAAGCTCTTTTGTATTTTCATAACTTGAGATATCAAAATTAATTCTCTTAGTATTACAAAACTCAAATAAACTCTTATAATGCTCCTTTGTTCCCCATCCTCCCTTTTCTGGAAGATCATCATATAAAAGACAAATTATTTCCGCTGTCTCCCATATATCTTCATCTCTTACAATCTTTTGTATCTCAAACAAAGTATCAAGAATATAAAACCTTCCCTCCATATCCTCCCTAAAACAGCCTAAATAATAACAAGCCTTTTTAGATATGTTAAGAGAAAAGCAAGGATGTATATCTTTAAGATACCAAGAAGCATTATTAAGATTAGATAAAATTCCTGTAGGATGGGGAATTTTTAAAGCAGTTTTTGCTCCTTCAAAATATAGCCTTATTGCTGATCTTATATTATTCTCCATTACTTCCATGTTTGCCCTATTCCAAAGAATAAAAACATAAGTAGATGGATCTTTAAGATATTCCTTACTCCAAAAACGTATCTTAGCAGATCTTCCCTCGTAGGACCTTTTTAGATAATAATCATATAGGATAGGTGCAATTATCTTCCTGGCAAGAATGGGAATTTTAGAAAAATTTTTCCTAATATCCTCTAATATAAATTCAGCATTTTTGTCTTTAAGAAACCTAAGAAAATTAACTTTATCCGAAAGCAAAATATAATATAGGGTTAAATTATCTTTGGAAAGTTTCAGGGCTTTTTCCACATATTGTAGAGCCAGTTCATAATCCTGAGACCACTTATATCTCTGAGCAACAAAATAATAATACCACTCCTTTGGCAATTTTTCCTCTAACATAAGATTTAAAAAGGGTTTGGAAAAATTACCATATTTAAATAAAATATAAGAGATAGTATGTACCTTTTTATACATATTTTTGTTTTATTATATCAAAAAGTAATATTAGATACAGCAATATCAAAAATAAGAAAAAGTATAGAAACATGGATCTCAAAATGTAGATAATATCTTAATCTTTATTAATAGTATATTTGATTGTCAAATAAAAAGATATATTGTTAAAATAGAAGTTATCTTAAAGGAGGATATGTTAATGAAGAAAATAATAACCATTTTAATAATAATGATTATATCATTATTTAATATTGTTTTTGCTGACCCAGCACCAGGTGAAAACCAAACCTATACCTCTAAGCCACCTGTAGAGGTTGTAGTAAATCTTTCCAACGAGTAAGCTAAAAAAATTATCTGGAAGGGGGGAGGGGGACCCTCAAAAGGGTCCTTCTTTTTCTTATTACATGAAAAAATTTCTAATCCTAAAAATCATAATACTTCTATTATTAATGTTTTTTCCTGCAAAAGGTGAGAACACAAATACTCTTATATTTGTAGGAGATTATCACTACCCACCTATAGAATATATAGACTCACAAGGAAAACCCCAAGGTTTTGCTGTGGATATCTTAAGGGAGTTGGAAAAAAGAATTAATAAAAAGATAAATATAGTTCTTGTCCCATGGAATGAAGCAGTAGAACTTCTGGACAGAAAAGAGGTTGATGGTATAGAGTTTATGAGGGTAACCGATGAAAGAAAAAGAAAATATGATTTTATTACATATTTAGAAAGTTTCAGCGTAATAATAATACCTTCCGATTCACCTATACATAGCTTTGCAGATCTTAAAAATAAAAAAGTTGCAGTTTTAAACCAAGATGTGGCTCATATATTTTTAAAGGATATAACAGAAATTCTTCCTTTTAAAAGTTCTGAGCTTGTTCTTCAAGCTTTGATAGAAAGAAAAGCTGAGGCTGGAGTACTTAATTACTACGTGGCAAGATATATCATAAATAAAAATAATTGGAATGATCAACTTAAAATACTCCAAGACAAACTCTTTTCAAGTTTTGCAGGTATTGCCCTTCCTAAAGGAAGCCCTTATTATTCTGAGATTAAAAAAGGCTTAACTGAGATACTAAATAGTACACATTATAGAAATCTTTTAACTAAATGGTTTGGGGAAGAAGTATTACTAAGGCTGGAATATAAAAAGAAAGAAGCAGTATCTAATGCTTTAATTTTTATGATTACTATAATTATCCTTCTATTAATCGGCATTTTAGTAAGCAGAGAATATCTGAAGAGAGAAGTAAAAAAGAGATCTCAAGAGATAAATTTAGCATACACTTTTCTCAAAGATATAGCTCAAAAAAACTTAGATGATATAGAAAAAGTATATTTTGAAAAATTAAAAGAACTTTTTCCCAATTCCCATATCAAATATTACAAGAGAAAAAATGGAGAATTTTTTCTTGCCTACTCCTATCCCCAAGAAAAAGGATATTTACTAACAATTGAAGACATAGAAAATATGGAAGGTTATAGAAGATATTTTATGGTAGAGGGAAATATTTATTCTGTATTAATAATTGAAGAAAATATTCCTTATCCTATTACTTACTTCAATCTTTTGTCGGAAGAATTTCAAAATGCATTAACAAGGTTATATATAAAAGAGAAGATAGATAGGGAAAAAGAGATAAATGAAATTATGAATCTACTTTCCAAAAAAGAGGATGAAAATATTCTTTTAGAAAACCTTTTAAAAAGAATCTTACATATTCTTAAAGCTGATGCAGGATCAATAATGATTTATGATAAAGAAAATAAAATACTGAAAATTAAAGTTGGGATAAATATACCTCATGAGGTAATAAAGAATACTGTTCTAAAAGAAGGAGAGGGAATAGCAGGATGGGTTTTAGAGCACAGAGAACCTTTAATATTAGAAGATGTATACAAAGATAAAAGATTTAAAATTATAGAACCACGTTTTGAAATCAAATCCTCTATATGTTATCCGCTAATACACAAGAATGAACCAGTTGGGGTAATAAACATAAATAGCCTAAGAGAAAACAGAATTTTTACTAACGATGACTTTTCCATTATAGAAAAATTTGCCCCTTTAATTTCTGCATATATTTATAATGAGGAAATGGAAAAAAAGATATTTAAACTTCATCGTGAAACATTAATCACCATTGTAGAGATGGTAGATGCAAGAGATCCTTATACAGGAGGACATTCAAAAGAAGTAGGTAACATAACAGTAAATTTTGGTAAAAGTTTACTTCTTAATGAGGAAGATCTGAGAAGATTAGAGTATTCTGCCTATCTTCATGATATTGGAAAGATAAAAGTGCCAGATTTTATTCTGAAAAAACCTGGAAAACTTTCTGATGAGGAATATATGATAATGAAAATGCACCCTGTATGGGGCGAAGAACTTTTACACCATATATCAGTCTTTAGAGACATAAGTAAAATAATAAGGCATCACCATGAAAGATGGGATGGAAAGGGTTATCCTGATGGATTATCAGGAAATGATATACCCTTTTTATCAAGAATTATTACATTAGCTGATAGCTTTCAAGCTATGACTGCCTTTAGACCATACAAAAGAAAATTAACTATTGAGGAAGCTATTCAGGAGATAAAAAGGTGCAAAGGTACCCAATTTGATCCAGAACTTGCAGATTACTTTATAGAATTTATTTTAAAAGAAAATAAAGTTATAAATAACTAAAGCTTACTTACAAAATCTACTATTAATTCTTTCAAGGTTGGAACTCCTGCTTCCTCGTAATGATAATAGATCTTTATAGTATTATGCCTTATATTTATTACACTCCTAAGTTCTACAGGAGTTCCTATAATCACATAATCGCAATCTACCTTATTAATAGTTTCCTCCAGTTCTTTTAACTGTTCCCTACTATAACCTAAAGCTGGAAGTACCTTATCTATATGCTTATATTTTTCATAAGCTTCCTTTATACTTCCCACAGCATAAGGGCTTGGGTCTATTAATATGGCTCCCCTTTCTTTTGCATAGATATACCCTGCCCCAAATGGCATTTCTCCATGGGTTACAGTAGGTCCATCTTCTATAACCAATACTCTCTTTCCTTTAATATCTTCTTCCTTCTCGGATATTATGGGTGATTTTGCTAAAACAATCTTTGCCTTCTTATTTCTCTTTCTCACATTCTCCATTACCCTATTAATATTCTCAGAAGGAGCAGTATCTACCTTATTTATCACTATAACATCTGCAAGATATACATTAATCTCCCCCGGAAAGTAAGATAATTCATGTCCCACTCTAAAGGGATCAACTACAGTGATAAAAAGATCAGGCTTATAAAAGGGAAAGTCATTATTCCCTCCATCCCAAACTATCATATCTGCTTCCTTTTCTATTTCCTTTAATATCTCTTTATAATCTACTCCTGCATATAAAATAGCCCCCTCTTTAAGATGGGGCTCGTATTCCTCTCTCTCCTCTATAGTACACTCATATTTATCCAAATCCTCTAATTTTTCAAATCTTTGTATTTTCTGTTTTAAAAGATTACCATAAGGCATAGGATGCCTTACCACTACTACTTTAAATCCTCTTTCTCTTAAAGTTTTAACCACATATCTTGAGGTTTGACTTTTCCCTGATCCTGTTCTTACTGCACAAATAGCTATAACTGGCTTTTCACTTTTTAACATGGTCTCTGTTCCAAGAATTTTAAAATCTGCAGAAAGAGATAATACAAGACTTGCTCTCTGCATCACATACTCATGAGATACATCACTATACGAAAAAACTACTTCATCCACATTATATTCCTTAATAATTTCTTCCAATCTGTTCTCACTAACAATAGGAATACCATTGGGATAAAGTTCTCCAGCAAGTTCAGGTGGATATATTCTTCCTTCTATACCAGGAATCTGGGTAGCAGTAAAAGCTACCACCTCATAATCAGGATTATCCTTAAAACAGACGTTAAAATTATGAAAGTCTCTCCCACCTGCCCCCATTATAATTACTCTTCTTCTCATAAAAGCACCCCCCAAATTTAATCTTTATATACCTTCTTTACATAAGGAGATGTAAAGGCTTGAAGAAGAGCAGAATAATTTAAAAAGAAGCTTAAATTATCTCCCACTTTAAGCTCACAATCTCCTATATCCACTACTGTATAATCTGATGTAGCACCTAATACTTCAATACCTGGAATTTCAGGAATAATTCCTTGAGGATCAATGTCTTGTCTTCCAAAATTCAAAAGAGCTCTTCTCCTTATCCCTTTATCCACAAAAGATGGTTTATGCCCAAAAGCATCCTCATTTATAATTCCCCATGGTACTGATGGCTTTTCCTTTATCTCTAAGATCTCCCCTATAAATCTAAAGGTATCAAGACGAGCCCCTGGAATAGGATTTCTAAAAGCAGTGTCCTTCCCCAGCATAATTCCTTCACCAATTCTCAGATGATTTATTTTTTTAGGAATTTTCCCTTCAAAAAGAAGAGGAATACTACTGGAATTTCCAGCAGATATAAGAGGCAAATTTATAGAAAAAGTTTTTTCAATTTTTTCCACTAAATCTATAAATTCCCAATAAGTCTCTACAGTAGGTACTACTCCACCAAAACATGTAAAATTAGTACCCAGGCCATAGAGTTCTAAATTCTTCATCCTAAGAACTTCCTTTATCACCATTATTAGTTCATCTTTTTCCCATATTCCTTCTCTAATATCCCCCATCTCTACCATAATTATTACCTTATGCCTTTTTCCTAATCTTTCTGAAGCCTCATCTAAAGCCCTTAAAGTAATAATCTCAGAATTTAAAGAAACATCTGCATACTTTACCTCTTCCTCTACTTGAGAGAAGCAAGGAAGCCTAATAAGAGTATACTCTGCTTCCACCTCTTCCTTCATTCTTTTTATACTCTCAATTCGAGAATCAGAAAGTCCTCTTACCCCAGCCTTCACAAGAATATCTGCTATTTTAGGATCCCCTAATGAGACCTTTGTAACTCCATCTATATATATTCCCATTTCTATTCCTTTTTCTACGATTAATTTAGCATTATGATAAATAGCCTTCAAATTAATCTCTAAAAGAGGAGAACATATATTCATAAAATTACCTCCAATTCAAAATCCATGCTCCTAAAATCATTATTATAACCCCTATTATTCTCTTTCTTATATCTTCCTTAAAGATGTTTTTAGCAAGGAATAAAGTAACTAACATGCTTAACATAGAAAGTGGTTCAGCAATACTTACATCTATACTTCTGAAAGCAATAAGAAGAAACATATAAGAGTAAGCATTAATAGCCGCAGCTATGCTTACCAATAAAGTCTTTTCTTTTAAGAGCTTAAATACTTCCTTTACTTCTTTTCTAATAAGTATATAGAAAAACTGATATATACTAATAACAAAATATAAGAAGAAGCAATAAAAAAGAGGATCTATTTTACCAACCACAAATCCATCAATAGTCCTTCCTATAGCAATAAGAAAAGAACTTCCTATCATAAAAAGGGTATCCATTCTTTTAAAGAGCCCATAGAGAGATTTATATAGATTTTCTTGGCGGTTTAAAAATGAGGCCCCATATACTAATAAGGAAAGACCTATAACTTTAGAGATAGTAAAAGGCTCCCTTAAAAATATACTTGTAAGAATAAGAAGAAAGAAAACATTGAAATTGTATAATGGTCCAACAAGAGAAGCCTCACCAATGGAAAGAGATTTAACGTATAACACAAAGGAGATGGAATATATGAATCCACTAAGGATGCCATATTTAAGAGTGGATAAATCAAAAGAAGGATTGATAATGGCGAAGGGAAGTAAAAATAAAACAGCAATACCAAAAAATAAAAAAGATGTAACTATACTATTACTATCTGTTCCTACCTTCTTAACTACAATTTTTTCATAACCTAAAAGAATAATTCTTCCAAGCAAAAATATATAGGCCATCATAATGAATATTTTACTATAAGATTGTATAATTTAAATAGAATGAAAAAGAAGATCTTTATAAAATTTTTTATATTAATTATAATCCTCATAAATATCTTATATGCCCAAGATATTAAGATAGATTTTTCCTTAGGAATAAATTCCGAATGGAGAATAGACAGATTCCTACCTCTATTTGTTGAGATTTATAATGAAGGAAATAAGGTAAAACTTATTTTAGAGGTAATATATACTCAAGGACTTCGTTATGCTGGATACTGTGAATCCATATATAGGAAAGAAGTAGAAGTACCACCTCTTTCTCAAAAAAGGTTTGAGTTACTTCTTCCACCTATAGACTTTCGCTATCCTGTAAGAGTTAGGGTTTTAATAGATAATAAGATTATCAAAGAAGAGAAAATAGATTTTTCATTAGAAAGAATAACCTTACCTCTTATATTAATAATAGGAAGAGAAATACCAAAGATAGATTTCTTTGAAAAAGCAAGAATAGTAAGAGTATATGATGAGAAGCTTTTACCCATCAATTATAAAGCCTATGATAACTATGATTTAATAATTATAGATAGGAATTTATTTAACTCCTTTTCAAACTCTATAAAAAATTCTTTAATAATGGCAAAGATATTTACAAAAAGGGTCTTATTTAACGATGAAATAAATAAACTTTCCAAATCTATAAAACCCACACCTTATACTATAAGCATTCCTCATAACACTTTCCTATACACACCTGATCCTTCTACATTACAAGGCCAAATGTTCCTTTATCCTGATAGATGGCAGATCCTTATCTTTTTATCTCTATACTTTATCCTTATCTTTCTTTGGATAAGATTTCTTTTTCAGAAAAGATACTCTCTTATCTCTTTCTTATTCATAATCTTTCTCTCATCATTAATAGGTTTTGGAATAAACCGATCCTTTACCAAGGATGCCGTAGCCTACGGAGAAAAATATATTATCTTTCTTGATAAAAATACATATGTTGCAGAAAACCTTATCCATATATCTCTCTTTTCTCCCTTCAAAAGAGATATCACTATAGAATATCCCCCCAATATATTTCTTCTCTATAATGCCTACTATCAGCCACAAAAAAACAAAACTACTCTATTGGTAGATATCAATAATCAAAAAGCTAATTTATCCTTAGAAAGAAATAGAATATACTTTTTAGAAGGCATAGCTTATCATTTTATTCCTATAGAAATTAAAATAAAGGAATTAAATGATAGATATATATTGGAGGTCTCCAACAACTCTCCCATAAATATAAAAGATTGCGTATTTAAGGAGGGAAATAAAGAAAATTATGTAGGGAATATTCCAAAAAATACATATAAAGAGTTTATTATCTGGAAAAGCGGATTAAGAGAGCCCTCTATTTTAAATGAATTCTTAAAAAAATATAGGATAATACCTCCTACTGGTGATAAATTAATAATTTGGGGAAGAATAGATGAGCCCCTAAATCAGGTAAAAATTTTAAATATTAAAACCCAAAAAAGCATAGACGGGATAATTATAATTTCTTTGGAAGAATGAGAAAAATATATGAGAATTTGGTGGTTTATTGATTTCAAAGCAAAAATTTCTGATAAGAAGTACCTAAGAATTATCTATACTTATTTCTTTATCATAACACTAATCACTATTATAATTTGGCCCTCTAAATACTTTGATCTAAATAAGTACTCTATAACAGACTTTTTTCTTATATTATCCATTGCTCACTTTATGTTCATAACCTACTTCTCATCTCTTACCTTCTCAGGAAATCTCATTGCAGAAAGAGAATTCAAGATTATAAACCTTGCCCGTTTTTCCCCATTTAAAATAAGAGAAATAGTATGGGGAAGATTTTTATCCAACTTTTTTTATCTTATTTTCCTTCTTCTTATCCTTCTTCCCTTTAATTTAATGATAAGTTTCTCCTTAGAATTATCAAAAATAATTGTTCTTAACTTTCTTCTTCTTGTAGATTCCCTTCCTATTATGGGATTAGGAATTCTCTGGTCAACCTTTTCCAACCCATCTATAAATTGGCTTCTCCACTGGATCACCTATATCCTATTTATAATCTTTCCCTTTCTTTTCCCATCAACCTTCTCTTTATTTCCTTTAAACAATATACTATGGCTTGTAAAGGCGGAAAATATCCTATATTTAAAGGTAAATTTTCATCCCTCAAGAGACCTTCCTATTGTTATAATTTTTTACTTAATTATTTTTTTAATCTCTATACTTATCGCTGAAAAAAGGTTAAAATATTATCAAGGAGTTGATAAAAGATGAGATTTTTTTAATAACATAGAAAAACTTATAAATAAAGTAAATTCCTACCACTTTCTTGATATCCTTTTTGTTTCTATATTAATTTTTTTAAACACTATTCTTATTTTTAACCTTCTCTCTATGAAAACAAACTTTTTTATACTTTCTCTTCCACTCCCTATAATTTACTTATATTTTATAAAAAAGAAGAAACCTAATTATTATCAGATAATACTTCAGATAGATAAACATTTCTCATTAGATGAAGAGTTAATAACTTTTTGGGAATACAAAGATTATGATGATCCATACGGAATTATGGTAAGATTAAGAAAAAGATTAGAAGAAAAGCTTTCTAAAATAGACTTATCAAAAGCTTACAAATTTAAACTCTCATATCTTTTAAAATTTCTGTCCCTTCTTTTTGTATTTCTTTTAATACTAAATCTTATAACCTCTAAGGATATGCCAAAAAGTATTGCTCATATATTTGAAAACAAAGAAAATCAAGAAAGTAAAGTCAGTAGAATACCTGAAGAAAAGTTAGCTATTAACGAAGAACTTTCTAAGAAGAATATTCCAAAAGAAAAGATATCTCAAGAAGAGTTTGATAGAGAGAAGTTGAAAGAAATGGAAAAACCAAAATCCTTAGAAGAATTTCTATCCCAATATAACTTGGATAAAAATACCCTCAAAAAAGAAAACACAAAGGATGAAAACCAAAAAGAAGAGAAGAAGGATGCATCAAGTAAAAATAATGTTCAGGAAAAAGGAGAAGAAAGAAAAGATCAGAATATAAGTAATCTTCCTTCTAAAGGGGCAGGAAGCTCCTATGCTTATGCTAATCCTTATGAATCCAATGAAAAAAATATTCCTCAAGAAGAAAAAGCTCTTAATGAAGAAATAAAGGGTAGAGAAACCTCATCAGACCAAGAAAGAACATTACAAGCACCTACAGAGAGTGGGAAAGAAGTAGATAAAAATCCAAAATCAGGAAATTTACCAGGTACAGAAGAAAGGCCAGATAAACTTGGTCAAGAAACTCAAAGAAAAGTCTTTACAGGAGAGAAGATTTATGTACCACCATCTCAATCTGAAGAACTCGGCAAAAATTATTTATTTCAAGCACCAACCTTAGAAGGAAGAAGACTTTCTCAAGATAAAAGCCTATCTTTCAATCCTTCTTATGCTAAGGAGAGAGCAGTATCCTCAAGAATTCTCCCTTTAGAATTTAAAGAGATTTTAAAAACCTATTTTTCTCAGTAAAGGAGGTTTAACAAATTGACTTTATCAATACAAGATTTTACAGCTGTGGTAGATAGAATCAAAAAGGAGATAAGTAAAGTAATCGTTGGATATGATGAAATTATTAATTTTACTATTATATCTCTTCTCTCAGGAGGACATGTACTTTTAGAGGGAGTACCTGGTATTGGAAAAACTCTACTTGTAAGGACCTTAAGTGAAATTTTGGATTTGAAATTTTCTCGTATTCAATTTACTCCGGACCTTATGCCTGCAGATATTACTGGTACCAACATCATTTTAGAGGATGAAAACGGAAGAAAATATTTCAAATTCCAAGAAGGTCCAATCTTTGCCAATATAGTATTAGCAGATGAAATAAATAGAGCTACACCTAAAACCCAATCTGCCTTATTAGAAGCTATGCAAGAAGGAAGTGTTACATCTGGAGGAGTAATATATAGCCTTCCAAAACCCTTCTTCGTAATGGCAACCCAAAATCCTATTGAGATGGAAGGAACTTACCCATTACCTGAAGCCCAACTTGATAGATTCTTCTTCAAACTTATTCTTAACCCACCCTCCCAAGAGGAACTAATAGAGATTATTGAAAGAACTACAAATATTGATACACCTAAGGTTAATAAAGTAGCAGATGGTAATACCATAGAAGAATTAAAGAAAATTGTAAGAAGTGTACCTGTAACAACAGCTGTAAAAGAATATGCTGTAAAGATTGTACTGGCGACACATCCCGAAAGCCCCCATGCTACAGAAAAGGTAAAAAAATATGTAAGATATGGGGCAAGTCCAAGAGGAGCCCAAGCTCTAATTCTTGGGGGAAAGGCTTTAGCCCTAATAGAAGGTAAATCAAACGTAAGTTTCAAAAATATCAAAAAGGTAGCCATTCCTGCATTAAGGCACAGAATAATATTGAGCTTTGAAGGAGAAGCTGAAGGAATAACCACAGATGAAATAATAGAAGACATATTAGAGAAGGTGAAAGAATAACTATGGAAATATTAGATACAGAATTTTTAGAAAAAATAGAGAAATTAAGATTAGCAGTTAAAAAAATTAGGATAATAAGTAATGTGGGGGAAAGGAAAAGTCCCAAAACAGGAAAAGGCACAGAGTTTTCAGATTACCGAACTTATCAAATAGGAGATGAACTTAGGTATTTGGATTGGAATATATACGCTCGTTTTGAAAAATTTCTTGTAAAACTCTTTGAAGAAGAGGAAGACTTAGAAGTACATATTCTACTTGATAGCTCCTTATCCATGGACTTTGGAATTCCAACCAAATTCTTCTATGGGAAAAAATTAGCCTTAGCCTTCAGTTATTTAAGCCTTTCAGCCTGGGAAAAAGTCACCGTCACATACTTCCAAGATGATATAAAAGGAATCATCTCCTTAGAGAGGAAAAGAGAAAATATATTCAAATTATTAGATCAGCTTAATAAATTAGAGGCTCAAGGAAAAACAAATTTAAATGAAGTCATAAAAAAATATGTCTCATCTCTTAAAAGAAGAGCTATTTTAATGGTAATATCAGATTTTCTTTCACCCTATAAAGATGGAATCTTATATGCAAGATACAAAAAACTTCCAGTATATTTAATTCATGTGATCTCAGAAGAGGAAATATCTCCTCCATATGAAGGAAATCTCCAGTTAATTGATAGCGAAACCAATGAAATAATCAATCTATATTTGGATAAGTCCCTAATAGAAAATTACAAAAAGACTTTAGATAAATTCCTAAAAGATATAGAAAATTTCGCTTTAAAAACTAATGCAGAATATATGAGAACATCCACCGTTATCCCGGTGGAAGATCTACTTTTTAGATACTTAAGGATGGGAGGATGGCTTAAATGAATATAAAATTTCTTAATCCATCCTTCCTATTCCTATTATTTTTAGAAGCTATCATTATAATCCTTTACTTAGTAAAACCAAAAAGACTAAAGATAAAAGTACCAAGCTTAATACTTTGGGAAAAGACCATTGAAGAGAAAAATTTAGGAAGATGGTTTAAGAAGCTTCCTAAAAATCTACTTTTACTATTTCAGCTTCTTATCCTCTTTTTCCTTGTATTATCTCTATCAAAACCTATACTTAGTCTTCCCAGAATAGGATCAAAACCCACAATAATCATCTTAGATTCCTCTGCCAGTATGGCATCAAGGGACATATTACCATCCAGATTTCAAAAAGCAAAATCAGAGATTATAAAACTTATCAAAAGAAATCCCTTTAACATAAAGATTATAATAGCAAAGGAAAAACCAGAAATTATCTTAAATAAGAATGGAAGAGAAATAGAAAAGGAATTAGAGAAAGAAAAAGTCTTTCTTGGTGAAGGAAATTTAGAGGAAAGTATTAGAAAGGCAGAAAGTATATCCAAAGGAATCTCTCATGAAATTCATATCTTTACTGACGGAAGCGATCCTATCTCTATTCCAAAAGATTCTATAAACCAATATTTTTTTCATATTATTGGAAGAGAAAGCTTTAATATAGGAATATTAGATGGAAGAATATTTCCCAAAAATGAATATATATATGAGATATTTTTAAAAATTGGGAATTTTTCACATAAACCTCAAGAATTTAATTTAAGGATAATACAAGACAACAATAAATTAAAGGAAGAAAAAATAAGAATGGAACCCAAGGAAATAAAAGTAGTAAAAAGTGAGATTACTAAAATCATAGGGAAAATAGTAGGAGAAATAGATGTGAGAGATTACCTTCAAGAAGATAATAAAGCCTTCTTTTATATACCAACCTTTTCTCCAAAGGTTTTGCTTATCACCCTTGGAAATCCATTCTTAGAGAAAGCATTAAGGTCAATACCTAATCTAAAAATCGATGTCAAAAGAGATTTTATAAACGTAGACCTAAAAAATTATAACTTTTACATCTTTGATGGATTAATCCCTTATAGAGATATATCTGGAAATTTTCTATTCATTGGTGGATATCCAGGAATTAACCAACAGAATATAGAAAATATAGGAAAAGTTAAGATATTAAGCTGGGAAGAGCATCCTATCACAAGATTTTTACAACTTTATGGAATAGTTATTAATAATGCTTATACTTTTAAAGATGAAAATTTAAAACCCATTATATATTCTGATAAGGGACCAGTAGCCTATATTTATGAAAAAGATAATTCAAAAGGTATAGTATTATCCTTTGACCTATTATCCTCATCTTTTATATATAGTGATTCCTTCCCCATTTTCATATACAACTTATTAAGATATTATCTTTCTTATGATCCTCAAAAAAGATGCGATAATTATATGGATTCTCCAGGATTTAAAGAATATAATGGATATCTTTATGCAGTAAACATATTTTCACAAAAAGAGTCGGATATATCAAAAAAAATAAATATAGAAATAGAAAAAGAAAAAGATAAGAAGGAAGATAAAGGCTTTATACAAATAGATCTCTCCAAACCTTTAATATTCTTAGTCTTTCTTCTTCTTATAATGGAGATTTTCTTTTATCAAGGAGGAAAATACTATTCATGATATCTTTTGAAAATCCCATCTTTTTAATACTTATCCCTATAATATATATAATCATTAAAAGATACGGAAAAAGATCTCTATTAAGATCCCTAGAAATATTGCTTATCATCTTTGCACTATCAGGCTTTCAGATTGTATCTTTTTCTGATAGAACAAATGTATTTTTCCTTTTAGACCAATCTGCCAGTATACCATCTTGGGAAAGAGAAAAAGCAATAAGCTTCATAAAAGAATCACTAAGGTATAAAAAATCCTATGATAGGGTAGGTATAGTATCTTTTGGCGGAGATACAAATGTGGAACATGATCTTTCAGAGAACATAGATATATCCTCACTTACTGGGATAAAGAATCCATATTTTACAAACATAGAAGATGCGGTAAATACTGTACTTGGATTAAAAAGCAAAGATACACCAGCAAGAATTATATTACTAAGTGATCTACAAGAAAATGCAGGAAATATAGAAAATATTCTCAGGAAATTAAAAGAGGAAAAAATACAGATTGATATCTTTCCCCTAAATACATCTTTCTATAAAGAGATAGGTATAGAAAAGATTCAAAATCCAGAAATGGTACATTTAGGACAGGTTTTCCCTGCAATAATAAGACTTAAAAGTTATGGAGTAAAAAACGCCAAATTAAGAATAAGATTTGAAGGAAACCTATACACTTATGAGCTAAAGGATCTTAAAGAAGATAATATATTCTCATTCTCATTAACATCATACAAGACAGGTTTAAAAGAAATAGAAGCTGAAGTATTGTCTTCAGATGATACCTACAAAGAAAATAATATTTACTCTTCTTATGTATATGTGCAAGGCAAACCCAAGATTCTTTATCTTGTAGGTAGGGGCTTTTATCCCATCTTTCCTCAAGCTCTCATTAATCAAGGTTGGGATATAGATTTTGATTATCCTAAATATGAAAAAATATCACTAATTGATAACTACCAAGCAGTAATAATAGATAATGTACCCGCCAGTGACATTTCTTTAGATAAAATGGACATTATAAAAAGATACGTAACGGAAAAAGGAGGCACCTTACTCATTCTTGGAGGAGATAAAAGTTTTTCTGCTGGAAACTATCATGGTACTCCTTTGGAAGATATTCTTCCTGTCACCCTAAAACCAGAACAGATTCTTAAAAAAAGCAACGTAGCTATTGTAATAGTACTTGATGCTTCAGGAAGTATGGGAAGCTACTCAGGAGGAGAAGCAAAAATAGAACTTGCTAAAGAATCATCTCAACTTGTAATAGACCTTTTAGAAGAAAAAGACTATTTTGGCCTTATTGCATTTGATCACTCCTACCAATGGATCGTACCTTTAGGACCTCTTTCAGATAAAGAAAAGGCATCCTCCCTTGTATATAAGATATCACCAGGAGGAGGTACAGCTTTATATCCTCCCTTAAAATCCGCAGGCGAAGCCCTTCTACGGGTACCATTAAAGAGTAAACATATTATAGCTATCACTGATGGTCAAACTGAAGGAGGAGATTTTTATAATCTTGTAAGAGAACTTGCAAAAAATAACATCACAGTTTCCACTATTGGAATAGGAGAAGATGCAAATATCCCACTATTAAAAGATATAGCCAGTTGGGGAAATGGAAGATTCTATCATACATGGAATATCCGAAACCTCCCCCAACTTCTCCTTTCAGAAACTAAGGCATTATTAAGATCTAATATAGTAGAAAAAAGATTTTTACCCCAAGCCAATTTAGAAGAAAAGGAAGAATTTCCACCTCTTGAAGGATATGTATTAACTTCTTCTAGATATCCTTACCCAGTCTTGTTATCATCTCCTGAAGGAGACCCCATCTTAGCAAAAGGACAGTTTGGTTTAGGACAGGTTATAGCCTTCACATCTGCTTTAAAACCATATTGGGGAAGAGAATGGCTTACTTGGGATAAGTTAGGAAGCTTTTTTAGTCAGATGTTAAGAGAATCTATTCCTCATCAGATTTCAGAGGTTCAGATAAGCATAAGGGAAGAAAGAGGAAAGGGAATTATAAACTTAATCTATACTGATAAAAAGGGAAATTATATAAACTTTGCAGATTTAAAATATAAAGTTATTGATATGGAAGGAAGAGAATTCTCAGGAAATATGATACAAAAATCAGCAGGAAATTATGAGGGTACCTTCCCTATTGATAGATTAGGAAAATATCAAATTACTATTTATGAAAAAGAAAAAATTATTACAAATATTCCATGGATGTTTGGGAACTCTCCTGAATTTTCTTCAAAAAAATTCAATAATAATTTAGCCCAAAAAATTCTTTCTTTTACATCTGGAAAGATCCTTTCAAATCCATCAGAAGTATTTCGTAGAATATCCTACAAAGATGCAGAAAGAAAAAATCTTCTTCCCATATTACTTATAACTTCCCTTATACTTTTCCTTTTAGAACTTTTCTTTAGAAGATTAAAAGAGATAAAGGAGATAATCTTAAACCTCCTTGGAAAAATAAAAATAATAGAAGATCAGGAATGGTACAAAGAAGTAGAAAAGAAGATATTAGAAGAATTCAAAGGGAGTCCATCTCCATCCATGTTGGAAACAGTATCCTTGGAGATGAGAGCCCGTATGTTTATAGCCCATCTCAAAGAAGAAGAGAGAAGGAAAAAAGAGAAAAAGTAAAACTACCTAAGGTAAAAGGTAGCAATTACTGCCACCATAACTTCTTTTTCAATTGTTGAGGTATTGTAAGTCCCATAATCGCTTATCTCTGTAGAGTTTGGAGCCAAGACTTGTACAGCCCCCATATGCACAGATTTAATTGGACCTACTTTTTGTCCAGTACTTTCTGCAATCTTTTCCGCCCTATTTTTAGCATCCTGCATTGCTTCAGAAAGAAGATTAATTCTTAACTCTGGAAGTTTAGAATAATAATACTCTAAGGACTGGGTTGAGAAGACTACACCTTTATCAGTTAACTCTCGAAAATTCTTAGCAAGCTCTGTTATTTTTTTAATATCATTAGATTGCACCTCTACCGTTTGTCTTAAAATGGAATCCCTTGAATATTGCCTATCACTATAAAGCCAAGGTTGTTCAAGGTATACTGGAGATATGATAACAGTATTTGTATCTATGCCATTCTTTTTCAAAAATTCTAAAACCAAATTTAAATCTCTACTCATCTGTTGATATCCTTTATTAAGTGAATCAGCAGGTACAGTTCTTGTAAAAACACCTACCCATTTCACTATATCTGATGTAATCCTTTTTCTTGCAGAACCTGTAACCGTTAAAGTATTATCTAAAGACCTTATCCTAAAAAAGGTATAGGATAAAATAGAAGCACTTATGATTATACTTATTCCCAATATTAATGCCCACAAAATATTATTATTCTTCATACCACTTCCCCCAATTAAAAATTTAGTTTATTATACCAAATATATTCATCATATTCTTATTATAGAACTATAAAATTCATCCAGATCTTTTTTATAACAGTTTTCATCCTCATAACTTTTTCCCATCATATGCCTGATCATAAAATTTCCTTCTTCCTGACATATCCTATCATGAATAGGAAAAACTTCTTTAATTAAAAAGAGGGTAAAGAGTACCAATCTTGAACTTCCATAAACCCTAGTTTCTCTCCCTGGAATAGCCTCCACTCCTACACTATATCCAAGTTTTATACTTTCTATAATATCCTTTAATTCCAAACTTGGTGAAAAAACTACTGTATAATACCAACCAAAAAGACTTCCAGTATCACACCCATGAGCATCTGTAACTCCAACTACAGGAATATTTTCACCCTTACTTTTTTCATAATGGTAAACCATTTGAAGATTATTAGAGGATAATTCAGAAATATGATATCCTCCCACTATCTCCACAGCATCAAAAACCCTCTTTTCATATAAGAGATGAAGGAGTCTTTCTGAAATATAATAGCCCTCTTTAATTCTCCAGAATGGATGACATAAAATACCAAGTCCTTCTGCTTCTCTTATTTTATTAAAAGACCATATAGAGGATGCTAATTGATATCTTTCAGGAATATCTGGTATTTCTAATTTTAACTTTTCCTCTATCTCCCAGACCTCCCGATTATATTTTTCTCTTTCTCTTTCAAATAATTCATTTATACTAAACTTTCCTCCAAAGTTTACAATATGTAAGGGATTATTGGGAGGATGGACCTCTTCTCCAGGAAATATTTTAAATCCCAAATCTAAATCTTTAAAAGTATCAATAGCCTCAATAGAAGGAAAATATTTACCATGATCTGTAATAGCTACAAAATCTAAACCTATTCTTCTACAAGAACTTGCCACATAGGAAGGAGATTCTAATCCATCAGAATAATAGGTATGGATATGCAAATCACCTTTATAGGGTATTCTCATTAAAAGATCATCATTTACCGAATATATTGAAAAAGAAAAATTTTTATTGCTTATATCTATATAGATCACATATTCTTGTTCCTCTTCAAAGAAACCTTCTATATAAAGCCTATTCCTATCACGCTTTACCTTAAGATTCCTGTATTCTTGTCTACTATTATAACTAACAGAAGAATGGAAAACTTTAACTTCAAGTTCGGGTATTTTCCAATGGGAAAATTTAGGTTCTAAAGTTATAATCGATTTTGTATTTGCTCTTACTACCTTTGGATAAATTTTAAAATAATTATCAAGACTTATCATTTCATATACTCCTTTCTAACAATTTCATCACTTACTTTTAATCATCATCTTTTAAGGTAATAAAAAACAAAAATTCCTTGGTCAGACTCTTAATCTTTTCCACCAATATATAAACAAAATAAACAATACTTATAATATTCGAATAAAGATTACTATTATTAAAGTAATTTCTCAATCCTGAAACAAGAAACCATAAACCAGGAATTAAAATAAAAAGGGAATATAAAAGACTATAAACCTTAAAAATTACCAGAATATTCTTTTCGGCATTAATTATTCTCAACCTTAACCAAGGAATAAAAAACATTAAAAAGCCAGAAAATAAAAGAGCAAGAGAAAAGATATATCCTTCCTTAGATATCAAAAAAATTAATGAGCTGATCTTTCCATCCATATCTTTTAGATTTAATAAAATAAAAACAATATATGGCATTACCGCCATTAATGACCTTTTAAAAGACTTAGGATATGAGAAAAAATGAATACCCAAAAATATATAAAGAGCAACAACAAACCACTGGGTATACCATCCAAGATTTGTCTTACTTAGAGAAAAGCCATAAAAGATTATAGTACTCTCAATAAGCATTAACAAATAATTAGAAATAGCAGTGCATAAATTATATTCTTTATACTTTAAAAACTCAAGATGCACCGGCATGTAAACTATACCTCCAATAAAAGATGCCAAAAACAAAATAATAAATAAAACAGAAAGCTCTTCTTCCTTGTCCCCATAATTTATATAAAAATAAATACTTATGAATAAAAATAAGATAGAAGAAAAAACCATAAAAGTTATAAATATTCTGTTAATAAAGGATTTTCTACGCTTATTCCCTTTCAGGGACATTTTAAACTCCCATAATCAATCTGAGAAAGGTATTCTCATTATAGGATCAGGTAATTTAGGAAAAGGTAAATGAGGCTCAGTTTGATACCAAAAGGCGGTAGAGGAATAATCATCATATCTATTATTGTTATGTCCCTTTTCTATGGTTACCTTTATAGACTTCTCAAAATAAATTGGATCCTCTATATGGAACCTATAAAGAGTAATATATCCTTTCCAATTATTCTCACCTGGTAATATCAAACCATGGTAAGGAGCAGAATACTTTTGAGTAGGACACCATGCCATATTAAAATAATCTTCAGTACCTGTGCCATGTAATGATGGTGGCCATTTTTCACCATCAATGAATATCATATCATCTCCCTCTCCATACCAATTGAATAAATCCACTTCTCTCCTATTATGTATAAACAAAAAGCATCCCACATAATGCCCTTTACCTTCTGCCTCTAATATTACATAATTACTCTCACCAGTTCTATTTTCACCCCCAAATTGAAAAACATCATTCATTATAAAACCTGAGCTTATACCAAATGCAGATTCCGGTCCTGAAATTATCTCCTTTACTATATCTTCTTCACTTTTACTTTTTGCAATCTCTCTTCTCCATTGGGAATGAAAATATAATGTATTCTCTGGAAATTCTGGCCACAATTCATAATCAATATAAAAATATACAATTAAATCTTGAGAAAAATTCTGATTTTCTATAGAAATTAAAGCTCTCTTTTTAAAGGGCATAGGAAACCATAAGTTAAATCCTTTACCATTTTCTGGACTCATCTGTATTGGTAAAGAAACAAAATTCTCAGTCTTACAATGACCACCCCCAAAAAAGTCTCCTATAGGAACCTCAACACTTGGATTTTCCTCATCATCCCACCACATTCTTAAAATCCCTAATCTCAAAAAATGCTTCTCATTTGACCTAAAAGTCATCCAAATATGAACTATTGCCCCGGTACCTTCTATATCTGCTAAAACCTTACTTTCTCCTGCCTTTATCTGTATAAAATCCCTATTCCCTCCACTTTTATCATAGCTCGATATTCTCCTTCTCTTAATATTTCTCTGAAACATTAGAGACCTTAAAGATGTATATGCATATTCCATATTCATCCCCCTAAATTCTTTAAATTTATTAAGATAGTTTACCATGTAGATAAAGAGGGGTAAAAGATTAAATACTGATTAGAGAATCAGACAATTCGTACTGATCTATAATAAGTGCTACCCCTTTCTGGAAATTTTCAAATAAAGACAATCAAAAATTCATAACTTTCCCCATCTTCTTTTCAATACACAACCCCACAAGTTTCAATTATTTCCCCTAAAAATAAAAAAACAGTATCTGTAACTATAACAATTTAATCCATTGCAATAGATAATATTGGTGTAGCAGATGAATTTTTTTGATAAAATATTTCCTCATGAGTCTTTGAAAAAGAAAATTGATATTAAGTAAATAACAAATTGGGAGCAGTGATTTTTCTCCTTGCTCCTTTTTTATTTGATATTCTAAGAATGGTGAGGACAGATTAAATTATTTATAACTGTTATTTATGTCCATACATATTTGGAATTCTGCTAAATACTTGACTTTATATAAAAAATTATATTAGTATTCTTATATAAAAATTTTCATCAATTCACTATTAAAATATTTTGATAAGAGGTAAAAATGAAAATATTAATAAAAATTATGACTATATTGTTTTTAATTTCTCTAATACTTTTTATCGTTTTTGGAATAGGAACAGCAATTTCAATGGCTAATTTCTTTAAGAGGAACACACCAAAAGATGATAAGGTTTATTCTATTATAAAAAATTACCCTGATTTAACTTATAAAAGTGTGCAATTTAAGTCAAACAAAGGTCAAATTTTAAAAGGATATATCTACTGGAAGAAAGATGATAAGGCAAGGAAAGGAATAATAGTGATTTCTCATGGGTTTGATCAGTCTCATATTGATTTTATAAACGAAATAAATTATTTTACAAATAGAGGATATTATGTTTTTGGATTTAACAATACTGGCTGTGGCGAAAGTGAAGGAGAATCTAAAATTGGCATTCCCCAAGCAGTTATTGATCTTGATTATGCATTAAAATTTATAGAAGAGAAGGATGTTTTTAAAAATATTCCTATATTGCTTATTGGGCTTAGTTGGGGTGGTTATGCTGTCTGTACAGTGCTATCAAATCCCCATAGGATTGCAGGTGTAGTTTCATGTTCTGGATTCAATTCTCCATATGAAATGATAAAAAGTTTTTTGATGGATTCTTATGGAATAGTAGGAAATGTCATTTCATTCTATATAAATTTATTTGACAGAATAAGATTTGGGAAACTTGCAAGCATAACTGCAATTGATGGAATAAAGAAAAGTACAATACCTATTTTGATTATGAATAGTAAAGATGATGACACTGTAAAATTAAAGGTTAGTATTTACGAAGCATGCAAAATTTTAAATAAACCAAATGTTACTTTACAACTATATGATAATAAAGGACATATTGTTTATTTATCAGACAATGCTATAAGATACTATAAACAAAAAAGCAAAGAATTTGAGGAATTAACAAGAAAATATGGTGGCTATAAGAAAATACCTGAGGATGTACTGGATAAGTTTAAGAAAAGTATTGATCGTAAATTGCTAAATGAGATTGATCAAGATATAATGGACCAGATGGTCAGATTTTTTGATAAAGCAGTAGAATTGGCAAAAGTATATCATTAACAAATTTTTATTTCCCTTTTAAATCATGTTAAACTAAAAATATGAGATTAGGAAATAAACCCATTCCAGAAAATATAATGGGGTTAATCCCAAAAGCTCAAAAGATTCTTGATGAGAATCCAAAGGTAATCTATGCCTATCTTTTTGGAGGATTAGCAAAAGGGAGAATCACCCCTATTTGTGATGTGGATATAGCAGTATATCTTAAAGATGTTAAAGGTGAGGAGGACATTTTTGATATAAAATTAGAGCTTTTAACCTCTTTATCAGAAGTATTAAATACAGAAGAAATTGATTTAGTGGTATTAAATACTGCTCCCTTACCTTTAAAGGCAAGAATTATACAGAATAAACAAGTATTGGTAGATAAAGATCCAAATTTTAGATATTCTTTTGAATCTTTAACTTTAAGAAAGTATTTTGACTTCTCTATTAAAGAGAAGGCAGTTCTTTATAGGAGATTTGGAATTGGTGTAGATAGAGAGCTGATTTTAAGAAAATTATCAGAAATTGAAGAGCATCTTCAAGAGTTAGAAGAATTCAAAGATATATCCATTGAGAATTATGAGAAAGATTGGAAAATTCAAAGAATTGTAAAGAGAACTCTTCAAATTCTTATAGAAATTTGCATAGACATAGCTAATCATATAATTTCTGATGAAAAATGGAGGGTTCCTTCAAGCTATAGTGAAACCTTTAAAATTCTATATGAAAATAGAGTTATTGATAGTGCACTTTTCAAAAATTTGGAAAAAATGGCTAAATTCAGAAATATCATTGTTCACAACTATGATAAAATTTCTCCAGAAGTAATGGTTAATATTCTTAGGAAAGAATTAATTGATTTTTTAAAATTTAAGGATAGTATAATTCTTTGGCTATCTAATAAGTAATATATAGCAAGGCAAATGTATTCTACCGTGAGCCCTCTAAGCTACTTAAATCCTCAAAACAATCTAAACAAACCATTTTTCCTTCTTTTATTCTTATACTTCTTTCGCTTGCCATCTCCCCACATATCTCACATTTTATAGAAGGGTATATTCTTGCTCTCTTAGGAATAGGATCCTTAGGAGGCTTAAAATCAAAAAGTTCTTCTAAAGATGATGTAAGAATATACCTTGTCCATTCATTTCTATCTTCTGCTCTTTTTCCTCCTTTAAAAACTATTCTTACTCCCTCATTAGTATCCCTTCTAAAAAAGGTAAATGCTTGTTTTCCTTTATCCTTAAAAATAAGATTTCCTTTACCAAAAGTGCACCCAATTATATACTGTATTGCATCCACTCCACAAGCATTATTCTCCGTTATACATACCACCTCTTCATCCTCTGAAAAAGTCAAATTAAGCTTTTTAATAGCAGCTTCTGCTGCTCTATAACCTATAGCAAGTCCAGGACATGAATGACCATGAAAAGATACACATTCATCCCAAAGAAGATCGTTAAAAAAGATTTTTCTTCTTGGCCTTTTTATAGCATCAAGATCATATACATAAGGCTTAATATCTAAAAGAGGACTTTTATCCAAGGCATCTAAACCTTTAACAACTAAATTATTCCCTTCGATTCTCACAAGATCCACAACACAAAAAGCAATTGGATTTGGCCTTGAAGGAGATCTGGTAGCAAAAACTCCTTTTTCTTCAGGTCCCCATGGAGTTACTGTTTTTAATACATCTCTTCTTGCCCTATCACACCAATACAAAACAATAATATGTCTCAAATCTTGAAGATTCTGAATTGCATCTATATATTCAGGAAATACCTCAATAATAGATTCTTCTACAGGATCTGCCCATCTTCCCTGAATAGGACCCTTTTCTTTATACGGACTATGAATTATTCCGATAGGTTTTAATTCCGTAAGAATCCCTCCCTTACTACATAGGTATTACTATAGGAATACCTCTTACCTTTTCTAAAATTACAGGTATTCCATAAACCTCTTTTATCACTTCCTCATTAATCGAATTTATATCTCCATATGAAAATATAGTACCGTTTTTCAAAAATATGAATTTATCTGAAAATCTAAAAGCCAGATTTAAATCATGAAGCACTATAATAGCTAATATATCTTGAGTTTTAACATGCTCTCTCACTATACTGAGCACCTCTATCTGATTCTTTAAATCCAAATTATTTGTTGGTTCATCCAAGAGTAAAATCTTAGGTTCCTGAGCAAGAGCTCTCGCAATGATAACCTTTTGAAGCTCTCCCCCTGATATTTCATTAATATTTCTCAAGGCCAAATCTTCCAAATTTAATCTTTCTATTATATTACTTACAATTTCCATATCTCTTTGACTTACATCCCATTTAATATAAGGACGCCTTCCTAAAAGGATAGCATCAAATACTGTTAAACTTGTAAAATCATACCTTTGAGAAACATAACCTATAATTTTTGCAAGATCCCTTCTTTTTATACTGCTCAAATCCTTCTTGTCTAAATATATGGCTCCTTCTTTAGGCTTTAAAATTCTGTTTATACACTTTAAAAGGGTAGATTTTCCTGCCCCATTATTCCCTAAAATACATAGAATCTCTCCCTTTTCTACTTTAAAAGATATATTTTTAAGAACAGGTACGCTCTTATAACTAAACCTAATATTCTCAACCTCAAGAATCATCTTCTATACCTCTTAGAAAGAAGATATAAAAAGAAAGGAGCACCAAGGAAAGAAGTAATAGCTCCAACAGGAAGAACAATTGGTGATATAATAGTTCTTGCCAGAGTGTCAGAAAGAAGAAGTAAGACCCCTCCAGAAATACCCGAAGCCGGAATTAAAAATCTATAATCACTTCCCAAAAATCTTCTCATTATATGGGGAGAAATTAAGCCAATAAATCCAATAACTCCACAAGAGGCTGTCACTACAGCAGAGATAAAAGAGGAAATAAGCATACTAATAATTCTTTCCCTTTCCACATTTATACCTAAGCTCTTTGCCGTTTCCTCTCCACTTTCCAAAGTATTATAATCCCATCTTTTATACATAAAATATATAAAGCTAAGAAATACAGAAATAGTCATTATAGTAAGCTCTCTCCAAGAGATTCTCCCTAAATCTCCAAAGGTCCAAAAAACCACAGTAGCTATTTTCACTTCATCAGCAAAATATTGCAAAATTGTAGTTAGGGCAGAGAAAAGAGACCCCAAAGCAACACCAGAAAGCACCATAGCTTCAGGAGTTACCCTATAGTTTATGGAAAGAATAATAATAACAAAAGTTGCTAACATAGAGCCCCAAAAGGCGAAGAGAGGAACAAGATAAGGTATATTTTTACTTATCATAGTTATGGCCAATGTAGCACCAAAAGCTGCCCCTTGAGATATTCCTAAGGTAAAAGGAGAGGCTAAGGGATTTCTCAATATATTTTGGGAAATACATCCTGCTAAAGAAAGACCTATTCCAGCTACAATAGTCCCAATAATCCTTGGTATCCTTATATCCCAAATTATAATTCTTAACCTTTCATCCCCTCTTCCCAAAATAGTCCTTATCACATCCTTAAGAGAGATACTATAGGACCCCGCATTAAGAGCATAAAAGGAAATAAAAAGCATCCCAAAAGCTATAAAAAGAATTATCCATATCTTTCTATTTATGTATAACTTATATTCTTGAATTAAATCTTTTCTTTCCATATTCTTATTCTTCTTCCAGGTTTACTTTTCTAAACCCACCATAGGCTTTTTCCATTTCTTTATAAATATTTCTTCCTCTATCTCCAAAGAAGAAAGTATATATCTCATTTGCCTTTTCAACAGGATCTATATCTTTAAATTCCTTAGGATAAACTACCTTTGCAATATAATACATATCACAAAGGGCAGTATCAATATTGGTATTGTAATTGTTATAAGGCAAAATACCATATATTTTTTGATTCTTATATGCCTTTAAAGCTTTATAAAAATCAGGATTTTTACTAAAATCTTCCTTAACTAAATATAGATTTCCAATGTCCACAAAGATAATATCAGGATCCCATAAAAGAAGTTTCTCCTTCTCAATAAAAATACTTCCCTTCTTACCAGTAGAATCGGCTACATTCTTTATGTAAAGAGGAGTAAAAAGAGGAAAGAAACCTTGTGTACTCTCGATACCTCTTGCCCCCTTAAATCCTAAAGCACCTACATAAACACTGGGCCTGTTTGTATCCCTAATATACTTTGTCCTTAATATAAAACTTCTTTGAGTATTTTTTATAAAGGAGATAAGAGCTTTTGCTCTTGGCTCTTTATCTAAAATCTTGCCTATAAGTTCTAAGGATTTGAGTAAATCCTCTTCAAAGGTCCCAAGAGTTCCATAACTTAATACTACCACAGGAATCTTTGTCCTACTCTGAAGTTTATCTGCTCCATCTTTATCTAAAAGCTGGATTGCAAAAATTACGTCAGGATTTACAGAGATAATCTTTTCAGGATCAGGAGACGTATCAGGTCCTCCTTGCCCTATTATTGGAAGTCTTTCAATAATATCACTAAAGGCCATATTATAACTACGTCCTATTGTGTATTTTTTATCTATATTCTCTACTCCCACAATTCGACTAAACTGATCCACATAACTCACTAACCTCAAAGCTCCAGGTCCAATGGCAACTACCCTTTTTACAGGTTTATTTATCTCTACCTTTCTCCCTAAAAGATCTGTAATTTCTACCCTTGATTTACTTTGGGAAAAGGTAAAATCAAGAAGGAAAAATACTATTAAAATCAGTAAAGCAATATATTTCACAAAACATAGTTTCTTCCTTGCCATCTTTACCTCCTCCATTTTAAGTAGCACTTTTTTGAAAAATTATAACACAAAAACAGACAATCTTAAACAAAAAGACCTACAAAAACTATAAGAAGTTAAGTTATAATTGATATAAAGATTAGGAAAGAGGGGGAAGATAATAGTGGAAAAGGTAAATGAGAGGGAGAAAGAATTTAGGTTTGGAGATTGGGGCCCCAAATATTTAATGAGAGGGCCTAAATTAGAGTGGGGGATATTAAAAATAACGCCCGGAAAAGAATTAGGAGCTCATTACCATAAGGAAGTGGAAGAAATATTTTATGTACTCTCTGGGAAGGCAGAGATGATTGTAGATGAAAATAAATTTGAAATAACTCAAGGGGATGCTGTAAGAGTTGAGGCAAATGAGGAACACAATATTATCAACCCTTCAGAAGATTTTCTTGCAGTATTTATAAAGGTACCATATATCCCAGAAGATAAATATACAAAATAATAACGGAGAACTATTATGTCCATCAAAAAAGGAGAAAATATTGAAGGGATTTATAAATACAAAAAAGAGAAAGAAATAAAACTTCCTTTATTCATATCAAAAGTTCCCGCAGGATTTCCCTCACCAGCAGAAGACTATATAGAAAAATATTTAGATCTCAATGAACTACTTATAAAACATCCATCAGCCACTTTTTTTGTCAAAGTCTCTGGAAACTCTATGATAAATGCAGGAATTCACGATGGAGATATTTTAATTGTAGATAGAGCTTTAGAACCACAAAATAACGATATAGTCATTGCAGTTATAGATGGAGAACTTACTGTAAAAAGATTGATTATAAAAAATAAAAAGATATATCTTTACCCTGAAAACTCCAAATATAAACCTATAGAAGTGGGAAGCGAAGAAAGCAATCTGATAATTTGGGGTGTCGCCACATACGTAATTCACAAATTATGAAACCTAAAAATATATTTTTCATTGTAGATTGTGATTCCTTTTATGCCTCCTGTGAAAGGATATTTAACCCAAAAACTTGGGGAAAACCAGTAGTTGTACTTTCTAATAATGATGGATGTGTAATCTCCAGATCCCAAGAGGCAAAAGATATTGGTATTGAAATAGGAGTTCCTATTTTCAAATGCGAAGATCTAATAAAAAAATATGATGTACAAGTTTTCTCAGCCAATTTCACCTTATATGGAGATATCTCAAAAAGAGTAATGAACACTTTATCATTATTTTCTCCTGATATAGAGATCTACTCTATAGATGAAGCATTTTTAATGTTTCCATATGAAGAAAACAAAGATTACACATCCATAGGAAAAAAGATAAGAAAAACCATATTAAAATGGATAGGAATACCAGTTAGCATAGGGATAGGTCCCACAAAGGTCTTAGCCAAAATAGCCCTCAAAATTGCTAAAAAAGATAAGAATGAAAAGGTATTTAATTTTCTGGATGTGAAAGACCCAGATGAGATATTAAAAAATTTTCCCGTAGAAGACATATGGGGAATTGGTAAAAGGTATGCAGAATTTTTAAAAAGTAAAGGAATAGACAACGCCTATAAACTAAAAAATCTTCCCGATAGTTTCATTAGAAAATTTCTTACTATAATAGGATTAAGACTTGTATGGGAATTGAGAGGCATATCCTGTATACCCTTTGAAGATATGCCACCTCCCAGAAAATCCATTATTACATCCAGATCCTTTGGAAGCGATATTGAAAATATTGAAGATCTCGAGATTGCTATATCAAACTTTATTACTATATCCTCAGAAAAACTTAGAAAACAAAAAGCTCTTGCTAATTATATCCAAATATTCCTTCTTTCAAACCCCTTCAAAGATACCCCTCAATATTTCAATGAGATTACCATACCTTTAGAAAGACCTACAGCAAATACTATGGAATTGATTAGCTATGCCCTTTTAGGATTAAGAAAAATATATAAAGAGGGAATAAAGTATAAAAAAGCAGGAGTTATACTAATGGGACTTACTCAGGAAAAAGAGATTCAATTAAACTTTTTCTATACTCCATACCCAAAAAGCAAAGACGAAGAACTTATGAAGGCATTAGATGAGATAAACAAAAAATATAGAAGAAACACTATCTTCCCAGCAATAAATGGTATTCCTTCTGAAAATCAAAAATGGAGGATGAGGCAGAGAAGAAAATCCAGAAGATTTACTACATCTTGGAACGAGCTACCCATTGTTAGAGCTTAAAAGGTTTAAATAATTTAAGAAATGTGATATGGATCACTTCAAAAAATTAGTTTTTTGATTTAAAATAATTATTAAAGAGTTATGATTTATAAATCACACCCTAAATAAGTTTTATAAATTATAACTCTTTAATAATTAAGTATTAGAGGGGGGTAAAAATGAAAAAAATTATCCTTTTGTCTCTCCTAACTTTTTCCATTATATTCTTTTCCTCTTCCTCCGCTATATTATCACCACAATATGGAGTTTTATTTGCAAGAGATGGTCAGACTATAAACTATAACTTCACATTCCCAGATATCCCAGTTGTATTAACCTCAGCCCAAGTAGGAGGAAAAGCTGTATCAAGTTGTGCCGTAGATGTGGAAAAAGATAAGTTTAAGATATCCCTAAGAGATGATGCAGGAAATAGAGTATCATCAGCATGGGTACAGTGGATTGCATTTATACCTAATCCATCCCTCAAAATGGTAGGTGGTATAATTATCGCAAGCCATGGACAACATATATCATTCAATCTTCCAGATTATCCTGTAATTGTTACAAATGCCCAAATAGGTGGTAATGCTTTAATCTCTGGTGCAATGAACAACTCCCCAACTGGTTTTGACCTCTACCTTATTGATAGTAATGGAAATCCAGTAAAGAATGCATGGCTCCTTTGGGGCGCTATCGTCCCGGATACTCAGTTAAATGGATTTAAAGGAGAAGTTAAACTCCTAAGCCATGGTGCAAACATTAGTTTCTCACCTCCTTTCTCACAAGACCCTGCATATGTATTATCCGCACAACCTGGAGTAATTGCTGGTGCTGTAAATAACAGAAAGGATGGCTTTTTACTTTCCCTTATAAAGCACGATGGAACACCAGCCCAAAATATTTGGGTACAATGGCTTGGATTTGCTGGATTGCCTACTCAAGTTACTTTACCCTCTCAGTTAAATTATACAGAAATTGGAAGTGGATATGGACCTGACATCTCCTTTGGGAACTATGATTATACTATTGACAACGGATACTTAAAAGCATGGGTTTATGCTTATGCAAAGTTACCTGCAAGTGATGTTACTTCTCATTTAAGAGTACTAACTTACAGAAAAATTCAAATTAATGCTCCTGATAACAATTTTTACAATTGTAATCTACGTATAACAGTAGATGTTAAAGGATTAATTGCAAAAATCGATTATGCAATTCCTTTAGGTGCAAGTGATACTCAATATTTGGGGAGAGTTGGTGTAGGAATTGTGGAATGGCCAGATCCATATAATTTCCAAAATAAACCTGGATATTCTGCAATAGTATGGCAAAAAGCCTCTCAGGATTGGTTAGAGTTTTTACAATCCACAGTTTATACCATATATGGAGGTGTAGGAGGATATTTTGTACCTGGTTATGACGCATTAGTAACCCTTTTACAAGTGGCTACTCAATCTGTTGATGCAGCAGAATGTGTAAATGGAACCTATAGAGTGGATTTTAGAAATATACGTCTAAAAGGAAACACTACTTACTGTATATATGCATACATAGAAGGAAAGGCAAGAGCAGTTTGTTTAGGTGCTGCAGAATCTGTTTGCGAAGTAGATTTTTATCACCATGCTCCATATATTGCAGAATCTCAAAATAATGATCCTCTTAGGGGAAGAGGAGTAAAAATATTGAACTATAATATTATTTTTAAATCACAATAAAGAAAAAGTGCATTCTTCTATTTTGGTAATAACTATGGGAACTTTAATAAAAAATCAATAAAAAAGGAGATAGAAATATGAAAAATAGATTTAACTTCCTTCATATTTTCCTAATTACCATAATTCTACTAACTATTTCTATTGGAAAAAATTTTTCAGAATTAACCTTTGCTGGAATAACCTATCCTTATCAAGCTGGAATTTTGTGTCATGATGGAGATTATGTAAGATTTTACTGTGATTCAAATAAAAATAACTATTTCTCTTATATGACCTCAAAATCAAATTCCTGTTATATTGAGTTCTATACCTATAATGAACAAACGCAACAAGCAAAAGGGGAGGGCAGTGTCGTAAAGTTAATTGCTAATCAATATATCCCATCAACAAACTTGAATAGCTGTAATTTCAAAATCTTCTATATCCCCTCCAAATATTATGGAAAAATAATTGAGATCCATTTTGTAGAAAATAGATCTGTAGGTGGAGTAAATTGTCCGGAAAATGATCTGATTATAAAACTACCCCATATGGCAGAAGTAAGAAGA
The DNA here is from genome assembly GCF_055181375.1 of Dictyoglomus sp. DH. Classification (NCBI taxonomy): domain Bacteria; kingdom Pseudomonadati; phylum Dictyoglomota; class Dictyoglomia; order Dictyoglomales; family Dictyoglomaceae; genus Dictyoglomus; species Dictyoglomus sp. DH. The sequence continues at coordinate 287,072 of NZ_CM143706.1, forward strand.
TGGCGAAAAGTAGAATCTCCTCCTTGGTGCGACTTAGATATCTTTGGATTATATTCGGAAAATGATTGGAAGAACTATGCTAATAGTGTGGCAGATATAAGATTGAAACAAGGTATAGAAAGCATCTTTGGTTATAATGGAATATTCCAATCTATAAAGAATATAAAACCAAATGAAGTTTATACCAATGTAGCCTTAAACAGTATTCTTTCTGGAATAGCAGATGCCTATCTCCCATCCTCTTTTTTAGATCTTATAAATGATTGGATAATTGATAATACAATAGAACTTGCAAGTGTTATCTATGAAATTCAAAAAACTGCTTTAGGAGAATTAGGAGCAGCTTATGGAGATGTTTTAAGTGCTGGTTTTATGGCAGTACAATACGTACAATGGACCAAAAGCATATTATGGGAAAAAGTACCATTATCTATACAAAATGCTCAAGAAGCAAAATCTACTATTGAGAATTACCAAAACATAGCCAATTCATTATATTCTATCTCCTACTCCCAATATCAAGCCTTAGTAAATTTAATAAATCAAGAAAAAACCGCAAGACTACAAGGAAATAAATTATCATTGCTAAATGCTCTACAAGAACAAAAAAACATCTATTATAAAGCTGGCTTTAGAAACAATCCCAAATTCCTAAACGATAATATAAGTGATAGTGAAGGCTTACCTTTGATCTACATTGTCCTCAAAGCCTATAGAATAGCCCAAAGAGAATCAAGCAGAACTGATGTACCCAAGGAGTATAAAAATGCTTGGAAAGAAATAAAGTTACTTTCCAAAAAATTAACCAACACATACTTTGATCTCTTCATATTGACCGATTGGGTGTTAAAAACAGAAAAGGAAAAATACCTACTTAAAAATTTTTAATAAGAAGGAGGATAAAATGAAAAAGTTCAAATTTATTTTATCCTTAATTCTCATAATTTTTTTAAACATAGGCTTTTCAATTGCCCAAGAGGAAATAGAAGAATTTATAGAAGAGGAAGTTGAAGGCTTAGAACTAATCCCAAATGGTAATTTTAACGAACTTACACCATGGGAAATAATATTAATAAATATAAAAGAGATTAACTACTATGAAGCACAAATATATGTTGACTACTTTATGTGGGTAAGAAAAAATTCAGAAGCTGATGGAGGATTTGTAGGAATTAAACAATCCTTAGGAAACTTCGATTTAAGAGATAAAAAAAGTTTAAAATTATCCTTTGATATATTAATTTCCTTTCAAGAATTAGATTCTGATGGATGGGCAGGAGGAGAATATCCAGCCCAAATTGCATTAATATTTGTAAACGAAAACAATGAGGAATATGTATATAAAAAATGTTTTATATTGAAAGGAAGCACAATAAATTATCCAGAAAATAATGTAACAGAAATAGAAAGTGGAGATTTTTATCACTTTGAGGCAGATCTAATGGAAGAAGCTGAAACATACGATAATATAACATCCCATCCATATCTAAAAGAGATTATTATTGGTGGAAGTGGTTGGGACTTTGTAGGGGCAGTTGATAATGTATCATTAATTGTAAAATAAAATAAATATTAAAAAATTTTAATTTGTACTTTTTTAGTAGAGGATGATAAAATTAAATTGAAAATAATTATAAACCACAAGGAGGTGGAGCTATGAAAAAAATATTAATATCAGTTTTATTAGCCTTAACTATCTTTACTTTAACTTATTCTCAACAAGCCCCCAAAATAGATGGTAAACTTTCTTCCAATGAATACAATAACTATATTAATCTTTCCAATGGCGATTTTAGAATTTTTTGGAAAATTGTTGGAGATGAGGTTTACATCCTAATGATTGGAAGAACAAAAGGCTATGTAGCTCTTGGAATAGCACCAACAGTAAAAGCTGGAAATGCAGATTATATAATAGGATACGTTACAGATAAAGAGGTAAAAGTATTAGATTATTATGCTCCTGACAAACATTCTGCACATAGCTTAGATGAAAAGTTAGGTGGTAAAAATAATATATTAGAATATGCAGGTACTGAGGATAATGAATACACCTATATTGAATTTAAAAGAAAACTAATAACAGGGGACAAATACGATAAAGAATTTCCAAAATCTGGGAAATTACTTATCGTTTGGGCTTTAGGAAGCTCTGATGATCCAAGCTCTATGCATATGAAAAGAGGATATGGCGAATTAAACTACTAAAATAAAAATACGAAAAGGGGGCTTTTTAGCCCCCCTTAACTATAATTCTTAACTACTGAGGATTAGCTCCTGTATTTCCATCTTTATCAAGCTTTAACACATAAAAATTATATGCACTTGGTCCAAAGGACGCTGTAGCACCTGCCACTATATATCCACCATCGGGTGTAGTCCTTATACACCTTGCTTCATCATTCGAAGGTCCCCCATATTTTTTATCCCATTCCTTTATACCATTACTATCAACCTTTACCACATATACATCTTTAAAGCTTTCCTGAGAAGTCTCTCCTGCCAAAATAAATCCCCCATCACCAGTTTTTACTATGGAATAAGCTTTATCATTGTTATTTCCTCCAATTTTTCTTTCCCAAGCTATATTCCTATTTTCTAATACTTCCAATAAATAGATATCATAATCTCCCCCTTCTTTTGAATTACTATATCCGCAAACAACATACTTTCCTGCCTCTACCTCTACCACATCAAAAGCTCTATCATCTCCAGTATCTCCATGAACTAAATGCCATTCTTCTTCTCCATCTTCCTTAAGCTTCAATATATATAAATCATAGTCGTTACTACCTTTATTTACATGTCCAACAACAATAAACCCTCCATCGCTGGTAGGCTTAACACTATTTGCACACTCAGGTTGAGTACTACCATAAGTCTTTGACCATGTTACTTCTCCTTGACTATTAAGCCTTAAAATATAAAAATCACTACCTCCAGCTTCAAAGGAAGTAGTATATCCCGCCAATATATACCCATCATTTAACTTAGCTATACTGTTTGCAACATCAGCATTAATTCCACCAAAAGTTTTTACCCAATCTGCATCTCCATCTTGTTTGAGTTTTAAAACATAAAAATCAGCATTTCCCTCTCCCATAGAATAGGTCTCCCCTACACCTATATATGATCCATCATCCAATTGTAAAATAGAGCGAATAATGTCATCAGCTGAACCACCATAAAATTTTTGCCATAATTTATTTCCATTTGCATCAAGTTTAATAATATACGCTTCACTTCCTAAACCAGTAATAAAAGATTGACCTGCAACAATATACCCACCATCATTGGAAACATCTACAGAAAAGGCAAAATCATAGTAATCACCACCAAATACTTTTTGCCAAACAATTGGTTCGAGTGGTTTGGTCCCTGAGGACATACATCCAGAAATAAATAAAAGGAGCAATATAAAGAGATAAACTTTTACATTTTTCAAGAAAACCCCTCCCCTCTGTTATAAATAGAAGGAAAAAAAGAGAAGAAAAGAGTAAAATTGTGTTATGAAGAAGATCTGCCAAATTTGCAAAAATTTACTTCTCTTTCTCCTTAATAATATTATAATAAAAAAAATAAAAATTCAATTAAATAAACTATTGGTCAGTATTAGTAGTTTTTGTAACAAGGCTAAAATTCACATCCATTTAAGAATTAGTAATTCTATAATAAATAATTACTTAGCATCAGGGGCTTTTATACCTCATTAAAAAATGCTTTAAAGTCTGTTCTTCATAAATTATACCTGAACTATAAAAAATGGGCGATTTTGTAATTAATATCTTAAGAAATATTATTCTGTCTCTTCTTTTTCAAATTCTACATTAATTTGCCCTAAACCTTCCCTTAAAATTTCATAATCTTTAGCCTCAATCTCGCCTTTTTCCAAACTTATTTCAATATGAACATTTATATCATCAAAATTCTTGCTTAATTCGTTCAATGCTCTGAAAATATAAGCAAAATTTCCTTTATTTTTTATATTAAAACTTAAATAAATTTTCTTATACTTTTTAACTAAAGTTTCTGAAGAAGAAAGAGATGTCCCATAAGGAGGATTTTCTACTTCTACATCTCTCTGATGTTTAGGTGGATAAACCTCCTCCTCTTCTTTTATTTGGGGTGTATCTGATTCCTTGACTTGCACATCTTGCCTTTCTTTTGTTAGCACCTCATCATCTTCAAAAGTTAGTTCATCATATATTTTTCCCTCTCTTTTTATGTAAAAAATACCCTTTTCTACTCCTTCCATTATTGCATTTTTTAATACATCTTCATTTAAAAGTATTGGATTTCCGGGAGTTCTATAAAAGGACTCTAATAAATTTTTAGTAGAAACTTCTTCCTTAAGATAACGCTCTTCTATATACTTGGGGGTTATCTTTTCCAGGATAATACTTTTACCTATTAAAAACTCAAAGATTTCCTTATCCAACCTATTTTTGCCTATGGTTGCTAAACCTAAATCATAAGTTGTTTTTCCATCAGGAAGATATAATTTTCTGTAATATTTTCTTAGCTCTTCATATTCTTTCTCTTTTAAATTTTCAAGCTTTTTCTCTATTTCCTTTTTTCGCTTCTCATCAAGTTTTATATTCATATCTTTATATATCTTCTCATATGCTAACTTGGTTTTTATGTAGTCCTGAAAAGAAACCCTATAACTTTCATCAGGATATAGAAATATTAATGTATTTCTATATACTCTTGGGGTTTCTCCCAGTTTTTCCAAAAATTCTCTAAATTTATTTTCATCTGTATCTTTTGTAATCACAATCTTTATATTTTTATTATCAGGAATATCTCGTGGAAATTGTGGAAATACATAGATAGATATACTCTTATCCTTGGAAATTGCTCTCTCAATAATTTTTCTCTCTTCTTCTATTATTTCCTGAGAAGTTATATTTTCCTTGGTAATTACAACCAAACGATTTAGATTAGGCTCATTGGTAAAATAAAGGCCATCATCAGAAAGGTAAAATAATTTTTCTCTTAATTTATTTATCACATCATCTATTACGCTACTTTGAATTTCTGGAAGAGATGTATATATCTTTAATTCTCTGATATTTATTCCTTTATAAGTAGAATCCTTTCTCCCTGAAAATGAGGTCATAAAAATACATGTTGCCACCTTAGTACCTAATTTATATGGGCTATAAGATGATCCCATCTCTGTATCTACTTTCTTAGCTCCTGACGTCTCAAGGGTTATATCATGAGCTATCACGCTATCGTACTCATTCCCAATATGATCTAAAAGCTCTCTTCTAATCCTATCATTTTTCAAATTAAAATCTCCAAGTCCAATAAAAGGAATCTTTTCATCCTTCAAGTCATAAACCACTTGAGAAAGAAGTCTCAAAACACCTCTTGTTCTTTGGAAGTTAGGATATGAACCCCATCTTGTATAAAGTATCTCTATAACTTCAGGCTTAAATGGATAACTATTTAAAAACTTTTTCCTATAACTTTCCAAATCTTCCTTTTTGCTAAAAAGATTTTCCCTTTCCAAATAATCCACATACTCATTTACAACTATTTTTGCTTTATCCTCATCTATCCATTGAAAAAGCCTTTTCCTTATCACGCTACTTATCTCTTCCTCAGCTATAGGGGTAAAAATCTCTTGCATTCTTCCAAAAATCTTTGATACTCTCTGAAATATTTCCTCTCCCTTTTCCCCATATTGCTCCATAGCACTTGATGGGAGGGTAACCACAAGCATAGATCTTCCTAAGGATGCAACTGCTTGTGTTAATTCATGGAAAAACACAATAGTTTGTTCTAATAAAGTAGTTTCTCCTAAATTTATCCCTGCAGATTTTACACAATAAGCAAGAACTTCATCCATAAGAACAAGCACAGGTTCATTTTTATGAAGAATTTCAATAAGCTTTTCCTTACCGCAAGATGTATCACCTTTTGTTATCTCTATTTTCCCTGTAAGTTGTCTTTCCATCTCTTCCCATAATCTTACATCCTTTGCATCGAAAGCTGTACCTTCTAATACTACTACATTTGCCCCCCATTCTCTTGCCTTATGATATAAGGCAATTAAACTATGGGTTTTTCCACCCCCAAAAGGAGTTTGAAGCTGGAGAGTTGAATTTCTACCTTTTCCTTCTAATCTTTCTTCCACTACTTTAATGAGTTCATTAAGTCCATGGGTCATATGGGTTTTTTGGAAAAAAATAACAGGATCAACATATTCAGAAGGTGCGTTTCCTTTATACACTCTCCAAAGATCTGCAGCATATACATCTAAGGTAAACCTTCCCTCTAATATATCTTGATGAGGTCTTGCCACCTGAACAAAAGGAAGTAATGATGTCATTTTATTCCCCCCTTTCCTTAACCTTCAAACCCTAACTGTTTAATTTCTGGTTTATCTTCAGCCTTCTTAAAGCTTTCTTTTCCTGCTAAGAAGCCATCAAGAAGCTTCTTTTCTTTGCTATCGTTAGGTAACATCTCTGAAATTGCCTGAGCTACAATATAGAAATATTCTTTATCAGCAAAACCTTTTCTCCTTAATGCAGACTTTATTAATTCTCTCTTTCCTTCACTATAATAATTTAATACTAAATGAAGTACATCTATGAGTTCATTTGACTCTTCTATCTCACTTATCTTTCTTTCATGAGGTCCCAATACCTTTATAAACTCCTTCTCCTTTTTTATGAATCCCTTATTCCATTCTTTCTCAATATCAATTCCTACACTTTGGGCAAGTTTTCTTGCAGAATCAAATTCTACCTTACTTTCTCCGTAGGTCCATCGCCATAGAATATAAAATCTAGTAAGGGATGACAAATAAGCTGAAATTCCATCATGCAATATTTTATGAATGGCATAATCAGTAACAACTTCTCTTACATACTCCAACAACCTATCTGCTCTTATCTCATCTCCACTAATATCCATCACCTTTTCATATCTTCCAAATATCTCTATGGCAGAACCTATGGCGGATATGAAATAATCTGCCCCACTTACTCCTTCTTTCCAAAGATGATCCAATTTATTATATACATATTTTTTGATCTCCTCTTTTACCTCATGAAACCATCCTATACCTTCCTTTTTTGCTTTTCTTGCCACTATATATATGGAGGATGCAAGAGATGCTGTTTCTTTTGCATTAATCCTTGACTTCATCTCGGTATCTATAGGCCAAGAGGCGGAGGGTACAAGGCCAGAATCTAAAAGGGAGTTTATCAAAGTCTCCCAACCTGAGGTAGATTTATGAGTATATACAATCACACAGATTCCATTAGGCTTTAATACTCTATATATCTCTTGAAAAGCCTTTTTAAGATTCTCCTCAAAAAACTTCTTTGCATTATTTGAACTTCCATGTCTAATAGGATTTGCTACTATTTCTTTACTCTTAGGTGTCAAAGGGATTAAAAATAAATCTGGGTATAAATCTCCTATACTTCTTTTTAACCACACATAGAAAAAGTCTGAAAGTTCAGAATAATTTATATTATCATAATAGGGTGGATCAGTAAAAACAGCATCAAAGAAATTATCAGGATAGGGAAGTTCTGTGGCTGATGCTTGAATAACTTTGGGTAGCAAGAGTTTTTTCATTCTTTTCCCTCCAAAAGTTTAACATAAATTTTTTCAGGGAAGATTTCCATTTCATACCCTTTCAAGCTCCCTTAATATATCACTTTTACTTTCCTCTCTAAGAAGCTTTTCCCTCACAAGGTCAACCTCACAACCAAGAATTTTTTCAAGTTCATCCCACAACTCAAAAAATTTAAGCCCAATTGGTCTCTCAATTTCAATAAGAATATCTACATCACTTGTTTCTTTTTTCTGACCCCTTGTATAAGAACCAAATACTCCAAGTATAACCACACCGTATTTTTCCCTTATCTACTCTTTGTGTTCCCTGAGAATCTTTTTAATCTCCTCTAAGCTCTTCATCCTTCATCCTCTTCTAATTCTACAGGTGGGATCTGAGAAAGATGAGAGAGAGTTTCTATCGTATCCTCTATTAAGGATTTCCACCCTCCCACACTATGACTTAAAGGATTAATTTCAGTATAGTCCCATGTCATACCCAAAGCTTGTCTTGAAAAAGCTCTTTGAACTTTTTCAAATCCTGGTTGCCATGGCGTTAATACACAATGATAAGAAGAAAATCTACTTAAAAATAGCCCCAAATAACTCACCACTGCCTTCGCATACTCTTCATCATATCCCTCTTCAATCATCTTTTCATATGCCTTTCTTACCTTCTCCGTAAAAGTAATCAATGCCAGCTTTTGGCGAGAGTTAAAAAGATCGCCCCATTTTGTCATTCCATAAAGCCACATTGTTCTTGGTTTCACAGAGTTAGGATCTATATTTTCATCCGGTACAGGATCTACACCCCATTCTTCCATTAATTTACTTCTTTTTTCTTCCAAATATTTTTCTGCCTCTTTAAAAATTTCCATATCCTTTTCTGTTGCCAATCTATATGTCTTTCCTTCACCTCTACCACTATATAGGACTACTGCTATCATTCTCTGAGCAGATTTTCCATTTTGAAATAGCTTTCTTGTGGTATCATCATCTATGGTAGATCCACATACAGGGCATGCTACTATAGCCCTTGAGACAGTGCCTTTTTCAGGATCAAAATCCTTTGGCATTTTTTCATATCCATCGCCAACAATCTTAAACTTAACCTCTTTTCCCTCCACATATGGATATAGAGAGATCTTTTTATTATCCTTTTTGGCAAGCCAAAATTGCCTCATAAGGGGGATTTCTACCCCACAACTTGGATTTTGACATAGTATAGTTCTTGCCCAAATATATCCAACAGGAATTTTTCCATCTTCATCCTTGGGGTAAAATCTTTCTATCTCCTTTTTTGCCTCATTAAGTACCCATTCTCCCCATTTTTTTACGTCTTCAACAAGAGGATTTATCTCTATCTCCTCTTCCAAAAGCCCATTATTTCTTTTTACTTTCTTTCTTCCATACTTTTGAGGATACTCCAAGGTACATTTTAATATTAAAGTTGCCACAGGATTATATTCACTGGCATATACTTCGCATCCAATCCTATAAGCTTCTAAGGGGATAGATCCTCCTCCTGAGAAGGGATCAAGAACCTTTGGTGGAACCCCATTATTTGCAGAAAGTATTTCCTCTCTTGCCCTTTTTATATAATGTCTATTAAGAGAATTTTCCCATTTAGAAAAATTTATGATAAATTGCCTTATCTCCGCCTCTTTTACTGGATCATTAGGATATGGGATTAATGCAGAATAAGATGTAACACGTGAGCTTGCTAAGGGACGCCTTGCCCACCAAATATGTAAAGTTGATATATGCCCTTGTCTAATATTTTTTTCTTTGGATGACTCTTCACTTACCTCTTTAACAGGGAATGTTACCTCAATAAATCTTTTATCTTCCTTCATTATCCATATTCCTCCCTCAATTATTTATTCTTATTCCCTTCTCTTTCCATTCCTCAGGACTTACTATATATCTAACCACTTCTATTTTCTCCTCAGGCTTTATAGTGGCCGAAGGATTTTTGATAATATAAAGCTCAGGTGATTTTCCACAATTCACTACCACATAAAGATAATATTTATCCCCAAATCTTTTTGCCATGTACCATTCATTTGGTGTAAGGGCTACTGATCCCTCATCAACTCTTGCCTTAACTTCAATATACCTTACCTCATTTTCCCCTCGTGATTTGATATCATATCCTAAATTTTCCTTTGATACATCCTCGGGAATCCTTCCCTCTTTTCTCTCAAAATCCATAGCTACTTTCATCCCTATTCTCTCTATCTCTTCATCGCTTACCATCTCATCTTTACTTTTTCCAGAGATTACACGTATGACCGTAAGAATTTTGGGCTTAGTATAAGATAAAGATGTCTCTTGCTCAATCTCCTTTTCTAAATTATTCTTTGCTTCTTGATATTTTTTCTTTTGATCTTCCTTATTACTAATGACAATATCAACCTTTTCTCCCTTTGCTTTTCTATCTTCATATTCTATGATTTCATTATCAAGCTCTGTGATAAGATCATTTAAAGATTTAAGTCCATATTTTCTTTTTATTTCTGCTTGTCTTTCTCTCTCCTTTAAAAGCTCCTCTTTATATTTTTCTATGAGATTTAGGGAAAAACCAATTATTTTCTTTTCATCAAAATTTATATTTTCATCAACTTTTTCAAAAGGAGTAAGTTCCCATACTATCTTAGGATTCACCTCTCTTATTTCCTTTCCATCATCATATAAAGCAAAGATTCTTTTGCCAGCAATACCTTTTGCATCCCTTACTTCTCCCTCTACAAAGTATATAATTCCATTATATCTTCCATCTGGATCTAAAAAGGTAGCTCCTTTCCTTAATTCCTTTTCTCCCTGTTTCATCACCCAAGAGAGGACAGCTTCAAAAAGAGGATGACCAAAGGAAACAAACTCAGCATTCTCTCTTGATGCTATCTTTTTATCAAAGGTTATCTTACTATAACTTGTCGAAATTGTTCCGTATGCATTCTTAAAATTATCATCATTATTAAACCTTCTCAACTCATGAGGCACAGAATCTACTGATAAAATGCCCTCTTTCTTTATTGATAGTTTTCCACCTACTTTTTCAAAGGCATGTTTGAAAAATCCCTCCACATATTCTGGCACAAGCCTTTGTTCTTCAGCAAGCTCAGTCATTTCCTTTATGGCTGTAAAATCAATATTTCTTACAGCAAGAGATTCAGCAAGCACCTCTTCCTTTATCCTTTTAAGCTCTTCATCATCTCCTATAATCTCTATCTCTTTATATATATCATCTATGCTCTTAATCTTAACTACAGCATCAATAACCAATTGATAAAGATTCTTTCCAGCAAAGATATCTCCAATCACATCATATACCCTATCACTCCCTAATTTACTCTTTATTTCCTCCAATTTATCTAATAGTTTACCTAATATCCTACCTTCTATGGTACCCTCAGCTACCATATTAAATATATATACATCCCTATTTTGACCAAATCGGTGAATTCTACCCATTCTTTGTTCCAGTCGAATGGGAGTCCAAGGAATATCATAGTTGATCATTATATTACAAAATTGTAGGTTAATACCTTCACCTGCTGCTTCTGTTGCTACCATTATTTGGGTTTCATTCCTAAATATTTTTTCCTGCTCTATTCTATCCTCAAGTTTCATCCCACCATGTATAAAATTTACCTTATAACCCCATTCTGATATTTTCTTCACCAAATATTCCAAAGTGTCTTTTGCTTCAGTGAATATTAATATTTTTTCTGGACCACCTGTCTCTTTTATCTTATTAAATCCTTCTTCAATAGCTTTTTTAAGCTCGCTAAGCTTTACCTCCTCGCCTCTTTCGTATATTTCCTTCGCCATAGTCATTAATTTTTCAACAATTCTTATCTCTTCTCTTAACTCTTCCTTTGTCCTTGAAAAGGTTAATGTCTCCCATTTCTTTTCTTCTTCCCATCTATTTTCCTCTTCCATATCATCAATCTCTTCTATACTTTCTATATCTAAAGAGAGTTTTTCTTGAATATCTCCATCATTTAATAATTCCTCTAATCTCCTTTTTCTTCTTTCTAAGGATCTATATAAAGCATAAGCACTTGATGCCATTCTTCTTTGAAGTACTAAAAGGGCAAATCCCACATTTCTTTTATTATCATTAACCGTTTGTTTGTTATATTCCTCTCTTACATATCTTACAAGCTCATTATAAAGTTCCTTTTCCTTATCTGAAAGTGGAAACTTAACTGTTATGGAATACCTATTAGTAAATATGGGTTTATTATTGAAATCTCTTAAATGTTCTTTTAACCTTCTCACAAAAAGTGGATTATCATTGTTCCTCAAAGATTCTTCTAAAATTTCTTTACTGGAAAAATATCCTGGTCTAAGTAGATCTAAGAATAATCTAAAATTTTCAGGATCTCCCTTATGAGGTGTTGCACTCAAAAAGAGGAAATGAGGAGAGATTTTTGATAATACCTCACCCAACCTATATCTTTTGGTTTTTTTAGTCTTATCATTATATCTATATGCAGCCATCTTATGGGCTTCGTCTACAATTATAAGGTCCCATGTGGAATATCTCAAAGCTGATAAGATTTCATCTTGCTTTGCAAAATCAATAGAGGTAATAACCTGATTCTTCCTGTTAAAAGGATTATCTCCATATGTAGAATCAAAGATTGATCTATCTATCACCTCAAATGTTTCGTCAAATTTTTCTTTCATCTCTCTTCTCCACTGATCCATTAAATGTCCGGGTACTACTATCAATATTCTATTTATTATTCTTCTAAGCTTTAATTCCTTTATCACTAAACCAGCCATAATAGTTTTTCCAGCACCAGGGTCATCAGCAATAAGAAATCTAATCCTTGGTTGTTTTAGGATATTTCTATATACTGCATCAAGCTGGAAGGGAAGGGGCTCAATCTTTGAAACATTTACAGCTAAGAAAGGCTCAAAAAGATCTGCATATTTAAATCTTATAGCTTGAAGGTTTAACTTAACAAACTCAGGATTTCCAGAAAAATCCCATATATTAGAAATTTTATTTATATCTTTTAAATCTGATTTAGGAATTATGGCATCAACGGGTGAAGGTGATTTTATTGTCCTGCCTAAAATATGAATCCTCTCATCAAAATATTCCACATCTATGACTTCTACAGGCTCATTCCAATATCTTCCTTCTATTATATCCCCCTTTTTTATCTCCTCCATAGATTAAAAATCCCTTCCCTTTTAAATCTTTTTTATTTTATTATAATATATCTAGTAAAAACTTAAAGGATTCAACAATATTACCTTAAAAATGAAAAAAATATACTTTCTCCCATTACTTTTCATAGGGATTTTAATTATCTTTATATGGACCTTTACCCATAAAGATGAGATCTTTATTTTTAGAAACAATAAGGAACCCTTCTTCGCTAAGGAGCCCATCTTAGAAAATTTAATGTTTACCTCTAAGAAAGAAGAACTTTTAAAAAAATTTGGAAATCCTGTTAATACAAAAAGAGAGTATTGGGAAACTTATGAAGATTACGTAGAATACCTTTATTATCCATGGGGTACAGTATGGCTCGCACCAGCTCAAAAGCATAATGATTTAGCAAGGTACATATTTTGTGTAGAGATTACTAAAAGAGGAGTAAAAGGACCAAGAGGAATTCAAGTTGAAGATAGTTATAAAAAGGTACTAAATAGATTTAGATATAATCCTACAAAAATAAATGATAAAGAGTATCTTTATTACTTTTCAAAGATTGAAAATGGCATATTATATGAAAAATTCGGAATTATAAATTATAAAGATAAAGAGATAGATAGTATCTTCTATCAAGACTCACTATATTGTAATGTTGAATTTAAAATATCAAAAGGTAAAGTTATAAAAATTAATGCCTATCTTCATGAATTTTGATGATTTATTTTTAAAATTACCCGTGTGATCCCCATCACTTACTTTATTTATAAAAATGATTTAAAATATTAATAGTTAAAAGATGAGGGGGGATCAAAACCTCAGTCAGAAACATTACATCGATTCTTCCTCAACTTTTAACAAGCAACAATTAAGGAGGAAAAAATGAAAAAAGTATTTCTCATTATCACTCTTCTATGGCTTATTCTCTCAATTAGTGTTGTAAGTGCTCAAAACTTTAATGTTCCACAAGTCCCTCAAAATATTCCCAAAATATCAGTAAAACTTACTACACCAGTAGTACTTGATGCCAAAAGTTCTAAAATTATCATTATTAAGAAACCACCTATTACTTTTAAACCCTTTGATTATACCTTTTTTAAGATCCAAAAAAGTCAGATAATCACTCTATCAAATGGGAAAAAAATTACTGGTGAGGATTTTTTAAAAGAGATCAATGAGATCGAGAAAACATTAAACTCCTATGGATACTCTTTAAGAGATCCAGAAGAAGAAATTTTAATACAACGCATAGTAATACCAAAACAAAATTTTGAGCTCCAAAGAAAAATATTTAAAGAAATGATCCCATATACTCCAGAAACAAAGGAAGAACCCCAGAAGGAATTTAAAAATTTAAATTGGGAAAGAATTTGGGAACTCCCATTAGGGAATGAAGACTTTAATGTAAAAGTAGGGACTGGGCTAAAACTCATAGGAGAAGAGAAGAAAGTAAATTCAAACGCCTTTGCATATGCCACAGTTGGACTTTTGGGAAAAAGTGCAGAATTAATTAAGGTGGAAACTGATATAGGTGCAGGAGAAAACAATACATCACAAAAGGGTTATACAAGAGTCTATATACTGGGAGAAAAAAAGATTGAAGAATCTTTTAAGACAAATGTAAAATATAGGGATAAATCTGAATATAATGTAGATTGGAGCTTTCCAATAACCTGTCCTGTTGGTCCTTTCAATGTATCTGGATCTTTTGGACTAAGAGGAAAAATAGGTGTAGAATTAGGAGCGGTATTAGATCCTCTATATTGTAGTGGTTTTATTAATCCATATGTAGATACCAGTGCTTATGCAGAGATTGGATTAAATTATAAAGTGGCAAGTGCAGGTGTAGGCGGAGAATTAACATTACTTAAAGACAAACTTAATATAAATGGTAATTTAAACTTAATATTACAGAATCCAGTTTATAACTCCTATTTCCAAATCTCTGCTAAAGGTGAAAATGAATTAAATGCCTTATCTGGAAATTTATATTTCTTTGTTCAAATAGACTACCTTGTAGGTAAAAAGAAGTTTAAAGCAGAGATCTATGAATGGGATGGATTCAAATACTCTACAAAACTTTTTGAATATAATTCAAAAGAACCAGCGTATAAAGACAAAGAATTATGGTTATCCATAAAAGAGATTAGAGGATTAACTCCCTATAGTGCAAGAAATGAAGATTTAAACATAAAATCTAATTCCTTTAGAGTAATAGTAGATGTGGGAGCTCAAACATATAGTAAAGAGTTTGTAGATATGGACGGAAATGGTATTTTATCTTCCAGAGACTCTATATGGAACATAAAAATACCTTTAAGTAGTCAAAACCCTCAAATACCTATAAAGATTACTGTCCAACAAATTTATTCCTTAGGAGAATTAAAAAATTTAACTGCTAATTTAGACCTTTCGAAAGGTCAACCCAAAGAAATCAATATTGTTTTCGACACCACAAATAATACCTTTACAGGTACAATAAATGGTAAGATTGATGAAGAAAAAACAACTATAGGTGATACAAGTTATTGGGGGGAAAGATATCACCAACTTAGATTCATTCTCTCATCAAGCTTAAAGTTTCAGCCTGCTCCAGCAAAATAAAAATTTAAAATTTCTAGGGGGGGAGTTATTCCCCCCTCGAAAACTTTTAATTCTTTTTTAATCATCCATTTTTAATCCTTAATTAAACCTTAATTTTAATTTAAACCTCACACCCTAAAGTATATAAAGGGTTAGGAATCATAAAAAATTAAGAAAGGAGGAAATTGAAAGGAATGAAAAAAATCTTAGTATGTCTCTTATTAATCCTAATAACCTTTAGTTTTGCCACCGCACAAACCCCCAAAGGAAAAATAGAAATAGAATTTTGGCACTCTTTTAGTGGAGCTCTTGGAGACAAATTAATAACCCTTGTAAATAAATTTAATTCAAGTCAAGATAAGTACTACATAAATGCTATTTACAAAGGATCATATCAAGAATCAATGTCAGCAGCGATAGCTGCTTTTAGAGCTGGAAAGGCTCCCCACATTGTTCAAATTTTCGAAGTAGGTACAGCAACAATGATAGCAGCAGAAAATGCAATCTATCCAGTACATCAACTATTTAAAGATGTGGGTCTTAGCTTAAATAGCCATATATATCTTCCTGCAGTAAGATCCTATTACAGCTTTTCTACAGGACAAATGGCTGCTATGCCCTTTAATAGCTCCACAGCAGTATTATGGTATAACAAAGATGTGTTCCGTAAAGCTGGATTAAATCCTGAAAATCCCCCAAAAACATGGGAAGAGGTAAAGAAAACTGCATTACTAATAAAAAATAAAGGAGCATCTAAAATAGCTCTCACCACCTCATGGTTTTCTTGGACTCAACTGGAACAATTTGGAGCAATTCATAATATTCCTTTCGCAACTCGTGCCAATGGCTTTCTCGGTTTAGACGCACAATTATCCCTTAATCATCCTCTTTTTGTGAAACATATGCAAAATTTAGTAGATTGGCAAAGAGAAGGTATCTTTACATATGGAGGAAGAGATTCTCAACCAGACAGCCTTTTCATCTCAGGAGATGCAGCCATGTTTATAGGCTCCTCAGCCACCTATGCCTCTATCAAAAGAGATGCGAAATTTGATTGGGGAATGACTTATCTTCCTTACTATGATGATTTTATAAAGAAACCGTGGAATTCTATAATTGGTGGTGCTGCACTCTGGGTTATGCGAAGACCAGACGCAACTAAAGAACAATATAAAGGAGTAGCTGAATTTTTTAAATTTCTTGCCAAACCAGAAAATGATGCATGGTGGCACATAAACACTGGATATGTACCAGTAACTCTCGAAGGATATAAATATGCTAAATCTCAAGGATTTTATAAGGAAAATCCTTATATGGAGATACCAATCCTTCAACTTACAAGAACTAATCCCTCAGCGAATACAAGAGGTTTAAGATTAGGAAATTTACCTGCTATTAGAATAGTAATATATGAAGAAATGGAAAAAGCCTTTCAAAATCAGCAAAGTGTAAAGGAAGCAATAAACAATATATTGATACGTGGAAATAAAATCCTTAGAGAATTTGAAGCAATATATGGAAAATGAAATAAGTAAAGGGGAGGGTAAATCCTCCCCTTTATACTTTGATTTTATGAGGAGGAATTAAATGAAGTCGCATCCTGTTTTTCGAAACAAGATCTTGCCCCTGATACTAATAACCCCCCAATTATTAATAACTATAATCTTTTTTATATGGCCTTCTCTTCAAGCACTCTATCTTGCCTTTGTAAGAACAGATCCTTTTGGACTTTCAATCAAATTTGTAGGTTTAGCAAACTTTGTAAATCTTTTTTCAGATAAATACTATATACAATCTATTACTACTACCATTCTCTTTTCCTTAATAGTTACACTGATCTCTATTCCTATCTCCCTACTTTTAGCAGTAATGGTAGAAAAACCAATATACTTTAAAAAAATATTTAGAACCTTATTAATATGGCCTTATTCCTTAGCCTCATCTGTAGCAGCAGTATTATGGATACTCCTTTTTCAACCTTCTATCGGATTAATAACAAAAATTCTAATTTATTTTGGAATTCAATGGAATTATATTTTAAATGGAACACAAGCCATTATTTTGATAACATTAGTAGCCACATGGAAACAGATAAGCTATAATTTTATCTTCTTTCTTTCTGGACTTCAATCTATTCCAAAATCAATGATAGAAGCAGCTGAAATTGATGGGGCAAACTCTAAACAGATATTTTGGAAATTGATATTTCCTCTTTTATCTCCTACTACCTTCTTTTTATTAATAATGAATTTAACATACGCATTTTTTGATACTTTTGGAATAATAGATGCTTTAACTAAGGGTGGTCCCGGAAAAGCAACTGAAACATTAACTTACAAAGTATACGTAGATGGAATAGTTAATTTCAACCTGAGCAGTTCTGCCACCCAATCTGTTGTTCTTCTAATACTAGTAAGTATTTTAACAGCCTTACAATTTCGTTATCTTGACAAAAGGGTTATTTATCAAGGTTAAATCTTTATTTAAAGGGGAAAAATACATTATGAAAAAGAAATCATATTTAAATCATATAAAAAGTTACTGGTTTGCTTATTTTATAATTATATTAAGTATTATACTTTTAGCTTTTCCCGTATATGTAGCTTTTATTGCCTCAACCCACGATGCATCCACTATATCTCGAGGCCAGTTACCTCTAACTCCAGGAAAATATCTATTAGAAAACTACAATACTGCATGGAATATAGGAAAAGGAGAAAGAATTATCAGCATACCTGTTCGTAAAATGTTAATAAACTCAGTAATTATGGCTTCTATTATAGCAATAGGGAAAATTGCTCTATCATTACTTTCCGCCTATGCAATAGAGTATTTTTATTTTCCATTCCGTAGTTTCATATTCTGGTTAATCTTCATTACCCTTATGTTACCTTTAGAAGTGCGTATTATACCTACTTATAAAGTTGTCTCTGATCTAAAACTAATCAACACCTTTACAGGATTAACTGTTCCTCTTATGGTATCTGCCACTGGTACCCTTCTTTTTCGCCAAGGCTTAAGGAATATTCCAAAGGAACTTTTAGAAGCTGCTAAAATCGATGGTGCTGGTCCTTTAACTTGCCTTGTTTTCTTAGTTATACCTTTGATGCTTCCCACCATATTTTCTTTATTTGTTATACTCTTTATATATGGATGGAACCAATATTTATGGCCATTACTTATAACTACAGATATTAATTTTCAAACTATAGTCATGGGTATCGTAAAAATGATAGGAGGAGCAGATACTTCTGTAGACTGGAATATAGTCATGGCAAGTACTATGATATCTCTACTCATACCAGCACTTATTGTGATATTTATGCAAAAGTTACTTATAAGAGGACTAACTGAAACTGAAAAATAAGAGAGTTAATTAAAAACAAAATTTAGTTAGAATATTACCCTAATATTTAGTATAATTAAATACATGGAGATAGATGTATCTTTTGTAATACCTGTAAAGGATGAAGAAGGTACATTAAAAGAGCTATACAGAGGTATAATTGAGAATACAACCCTCTTAAATCTATCTTTTGAAATTATCTTTATTGATGATGGAAGTACAGATAATTCTTACCAAATCTTAAAAGATCTTCATAAAGAGGATAAAAGGGTGAAAATTATAAAATTCAGAAGAAATTTTGGAAAGGCTTCTGCTTTATCAGCTGGCTTTCAAAAAGCGAAAGGTAATATCATTATTACCATGGATGCAGATCTTCAAGATGATCCAAGAGAAATTCCCAGATTTATTGAAAAGATAAAGGAAGGTTACGACTTAGTTTCAGGTTGGAAAAAGGAAAGAAAAGACCCTATTACAAAAACCTTACCATCAAAGATTTTTAATAAATTAGCAAGTCTTTTTTCTGGTGTTAATATACACGATTTTAACTGTGGATACAAAGCTTACAGAAGAGAGGTTATTGAAAATTTAGAAATTTATGGAGAACTATATAGATATATTCCTGCATTAGCCTATAGCAAAGGATTCAGTGTTACAGAGATTCCTGTAACCCACCATGAAAGAAAATACGGAAAATCAAAATACGGATGGGAAAGAATAATCAAAGGATTCTTAGATTTGATAACCGTGATATTCCTAACAAGATTCCTTAAAAGACCTATGCACTTTTTTGGGAGTACTGGAATATTGTTTTTCTTATTTGGCTTCTTAATAAATCTATATTTAGTAATATACAAATTTGTAACAGGAGAAAAAATAGGTACACGACCTCTGCTAACTCTTGGAGTATTATTAATGATCGTAGGTATACAATTTCTATCTATAGGACTTATAGGCGAGATGCTAAGTCATCTTACCCATGGAAGAAAAAAAGAATATCTAATTTTAGAGGAAGCAGGGTTTGAGTAGTATATATCTAAAAAAGCTTCTTCCTGAAATCCCAAGACTCCTGGGACTTCTGGATAAGAATTTACAAAGTCCAACTTTTGGTTGTTTTGATAGAAATTTCTGGCATTACAATATTACTGATTTTGCTTGTGCAAGATTTCAAGAAGCAGCATTAACATTAGCTCTTCTTTATAATTTAAATGACCCTGAAAACATCTACTTCCAAGACAACAAGATCCTATCTTTTATTAAAGGTGGAATAGACTTTTGGTGCAAAATACAAAGGAATGATGGATCTTTTGATGAATGGTATCCTAATGAACATAGCTTTGTAGCTACAGCGTTTTCTACATATGCCATATCAGAAACTTTAATTATCTTAAAGGAGAAGTTAGATAATGATAAAGTAATAAAGCATTTAAAAAAGGCAGGTGAATTTCTATTATCCCATGAAGACTTTTCAGCTTCCAATCAAGTAGCAGGTAGTATTATAGCCTTGTATAATATTTATCTATTAACATCGGATGAAAGATTTAAAAAAGGAGCATTAATAAAATTAAAAAAATTAGAAGAGATACAAAAGGAAGAAGGATGGTTTCCAGAATATCAAGGTCCAGATATAGGATATCTATCCTTAGCTATAGACTATCTTTCAAAATATCATGAGAAGACAAGGGATGAAAAAGTACAACACATGATAACAAAGGCCATTAATTTCTTAGTTAACTTCTCCCATCCCGATCTTTCTTTTGGAGGTGAGTATGCCTCCAGAAATACAAAATATATAATCCCATCTGGAATAGAATACTCAGCAAAATGGAATGATTCCGCAAGAAGAATCTTATATTCTTTGAGAAAAGCTCTACAAGAAGAAAAAAGCATTGGCCCCTTTAACTTGGATGATCGTTATCTTGCTTATATAGGCTACACTTATATTCAAGCCCACCAAAATTTCTATAATGGAGAATTAAAAAGTCCTATTTATGAAGAAAAATTTTCCCAATATTTTCCAGAAAGCGGTATATTTATAGAGAGTAATGAAAATTTCTATATTGTAGGAAATCTTAAAAAGCAAGGTGTCTTCAGGATAGATTTTAAAAAAACAAACTTTTCTCTAAAAGATAGTGGACCTATAGTATATATCAAAGGCAAAATTTATTCACCCTTCTTAAACCCAAACTCTAAAATATCTTCTCAAGATTGTTATATTACAGAAGGATACCTTTTAAAAATTCCCTTTAACAAAATGACACCCTTAAAAAACATACTTTTAAGATTATTCCAGACAACCATTGGAAGGAATAAAAAAGTAAGCTTTTGGGTCAAAAATATACTAAGAAGAATGCTTATATCCTATAAAAAAGGAGGACCTATTTTTATTAGGAGAAAAATAAAGGTACTGGAAGATAAAATTGTTATTGAAGAAGAAATAAATTCACCTTACATAATAGAAAAGATAAGAATTGGAGTAGAAAATCCATACATATTCATACCCTCCTCAAGATATTTCCAGATACAAGATTTGAAAGATTCTTTTAGCTATCATATATTAGAAGTGAATAACAAATTTATTAAAATAAGAAGAGAGTACGATGGAGAAGGGAAAGAAAAACTTACTTATTAATATTTTAAAATTAATAATTACCGCCCTTGTTTTTTACTTTATATTTAAGAAAATACCTACAAAGGAAATAGTAAAATCACTTGTTTACATAAACATAAAACCTTTATTTTTAGCTGTAGTTTTCGGTTTTCTATTTACCTTCTTTAAGATAATCAAATGGCATCTTCTCTTAAAAGACATATCTAAAGACATCTGTATCTTAGAATCAGCAAAAAGCTATTTTATAGGTATGAGTATAGGGCTTATAACTCCAGGAAGAGTAGGAGAGATAGCAAGAGTTGGAAACATTGACAAAGAAAAAAGAGTGGAGGGTTTAAGCTTAGTAATACTTGATAAAGCCTTTGACCTTTTAGCAGTTTTAATCCTTGCATTAGCAGGCTTTTATATTTTTTTTGGGAAACTTATATCCTTCTTTTTAGGAGCCTTTATTCTTTTCTCTCTATTTGTGATTTTTTATCAAAGAGCAATAAAAAACATAAATAACATATTTACTTTCAACAAATTTCCAGATTTTATACAAGGATTTTTAAAAATAAAAAGGAAAAACCTTCTTATAAACTTTCTCCTTTCTCTATTATCCTACACTATCGTATTAGTAGAGGTATACTTTTTAGCAAACTCCTTTGAAAAATTTTCTTTTTTATCCACCTTTATTGGCTACCCTATTGTTATGCTTGTAAACCTTATCCCTATTACAATTGGGGGATTAGGTATTAGGGAAGGAACAGCAGTATTTATTTTAGGAAGATTAGGACTTTCTCAAACAGCCTCCTTTAACAGTGCCTTTTTGTTATTCTTAATAAATACAGCAATTCCTGCTATTATAGGATTGGTAGAGTTAAACAAAGATATAAAAAAAAGCAGTCTAATTCCTATAATTACCCTCATAGGATTCCTTTTAAGATTTTATAAAATAACAGAAAGAAGTATTTGGCTTGATGAAGCTATAACTGCCCAAGTATCCCAAAGCGGAATTTTAGGCATTATTCTCAACAGATTACAAACAGGAATTCATCCACCCTTACATTTTATACTCGTTTATTTTTGGACATGCATATTTGGTGATTCAGAATTAGCTTTAAGATCTCTTTCCATGATTTTGGGAGTTTTAAGCATTCCCCTTTTATATAAGTTAGTTAAGAAAATCTATGATGAAACTACAGCCTTAATTTCTTCGCTTATTTTCGCTCTATCTCCTTTTTTAATTTACTTTTCCCAAGAGGCAAGAATGTATCCATTATTTACTTTCTTAGCCCTTCTATCTTTAAACTATATACATGATTTAACCAATAAAGAATTTAATAAGAGAAACCTTTTCAAACTCCTAATAATAAATTCTCTTTTACTTTATACTCACTTTTTCTCAAGTCTCTTGATAATAACTGAAAATATCTATATGTTCATATGCCAAAGAAAAAACTTTAAGAATCTTAAAAATTGGATCATCACACAGTTTATAACATTACTCTTCTTTTCTCCATGGCTTTACGTAATCTTCACAAGAAGTACTCCAGAGTTATATCAAGGGGCTCAAAAACTTTCCCTCTACACTATTAGTGTCTCCTTTTATCAAGCCTTTTTCGGGTTTGCAAGAGGTTTCCTTGAAAGATTAAATTTGCACTACTTCTTATTCATAATATTTTTCGGACTGATTATTTTGGGATTATTACCACCTTATGAAAACAAAAAAGGTTTTTTATTAAATGTCTCTTATTTTTTTATACCTTTTATAACTTTAATTACAATCTCCTCTTTTGGAAAAAGTTTTTATAGCAGTAGATATCTTTCTCCTTTTATACCTGCCCTTTTTATCCTTATAGCAAGAGGAATTAAGAAATTAAAATATCCGTTTATAATCACCTTAGTAATGTTGTCTATTATTGGAGTATATTCCTTACTAAACATGTCATACTACATACATATATCTGATTTAAATCGTCCATGGAGAGAGGTGGTAAGGTATCTCCATGATAATGCACAAGAAGATCATATAGTATTAATTAGCGAGCCTTTTTACTATAGACCATTTGAATATTACAATAGAGGTAAGCTTCCATATATCCCCGTGAGTCCAGATTTTTTCTTTCCTGAAAATATAGAACAAAAAGTTAAGAATTATAAAAAGATTATTCTAATCTTATCCGATGTAAACCCAAGAACTTTAAAAATAAAAGAATGGCTTGATAATAAATTTGAATATAAAAACAAAATAGATTTTAATAAAGTAGTGATATTTATATATGAAAGTTAGGAGGAAAAAATGAAAAATATCGGAATTATAGGAACAGGATATATTGGCCTTGTCACAGCATTAGGTCTTGCAGAAGTAGGAAATAGAGTAATATGTTTGGATATAGATGATGAGAAAATAAATCTTTTAAAGAAAGGCATCTCTCCCATTCATGAAGAGGGAATAGAAGAACTTTTGAATAGAAATATAAAAGAAAAAAGAATTTTCTTTACTACTAACTTTCAAGAAACAGTAGAAAACTCAGAAATTATCTTTATATGTGTAAATACTCCTTCAAAGGATGATGGAGAAGTAGACCTATCTCAAGTAATATCTTCGACAAAATCCATAAGTAAATTTCTAAAGAATAGAAAAATAATAGCTATAAAAAGCACAATTCCAATAGGAACATTATCCAAAATAAGAGAGATTTTTAGTAAAGAAGGTAAAAAGGAAGGAGATGATTATGAATTAGCAATAGTGCCAGAATTTCTGAGAGAAGGAAAAGCAGTTTATGACTTTTTTAATCCTTCAAGAATAGTTATTGGGGCAGAAAAAGACTATGTAATAAACTCTTTAAAAGAGTTATTTTCTCCCTTCCAAGCTCCAATAGTAGTAACTACTCCCATAACTGCAATCTTAATTAAGTATGCTTCCAACGCCTTTCTCGCCATGAGGGTATCTTTTATTAATGAGATAGCAAATATATGTGAGAAATTCTATGTTGATGTCTTTGAGGTTATAGAAGGAATGAAATACGATAAAAGAATAGGAGGAGAACACTTAAGCCCAGGAATTGGATTTGGAGGCCCTTGTCTTAGTAAAGATCTTATGGGACTCATTAAGATGGCAGAAAAAAGTGGCTATGAACCTGATTTCTTAAGAGCTATATTAGAAAAGAATGAACATCAAGTAAGGCATATAGTTTATAAAGTAAAAGAACAACTTTCTGATCTCTTATATGATTACACCATATCCATATGGGGGCTTACCT
Organism: Dictyoglomus sp. DH; assembly: GCF_055181375.1. Lineage (NCBI taxonomy): Bacteria > Pseudomonadati > Dictyoglomota > Dictyoglomia > Dictyoglomales > Dictyoglomaceae > Dictyoglomus > Dictyoglomus sp. DH. Next base: position 311,611 of record NZ_CM143706.1, read on the forward strand.
TTAAAGCAGGTACCAATGATGTGAGAAATTCTCTTTCTATAAAAATAATAAATTTACTAAAGAATGACGGAGCAAATATAAAAGCTTATGACCCACATGGTATGGAAGAGGCAAAAAAATTGATAAAAGATGTAGAATATTGTAACGATATATATGAAGCATCAAAAGATTCGGATTTAGTACTAATTCTTACTGCATGGGATGAGTTTAAAAAAGCTGATTTCTTAAAGTTAAAAGGCCTTATGAGAAAACCCATTATCATAGATGGAGTAAATGTATTAGATCCTAAAGAAGCTAAAAAGTATGGATTTATATACAAAGGAGTGGGAAGAAAGTAAAAAAATTTCAAATTCTAAAGTTGAAAGAGAAAATCTACAAAGAATTGAAGGATTTCTATGTATTATACAATGTGCAGTTTTGAAGATATTGTAAAAAAAGTCATCCTTACCCAGAAAGAGTTTGCCATATATGAAACATTGAAAATTGACGAAGACAATTTTCTTTCATATATTTTTATCTCACCAAAAGAAAAGTTAGTACTAACAAAACCCCAAAATATAAGAGAATTTTTTGAACAATTAGAGAAAAAACTTAATGAAGGCTTTTATCTTGCAGGATTTTTATCCTATGAACTTGGATATTTTTTGGATTATAAGGACAACGTAGAATATAATCTTGAATTTCCATTAGCCTTTTTTTATGTCTATGAAAGACCAATAATCTATAATCATAAAACCGGAGTTTTTGAAGAAGGAGTTGATTTAATAAATAACTTTTCCCCTATAAAACTTGATAAGAAAAACCCAAGGTTTAAATTAACTAATCTACGTCTTAATATTTCCAAGAAAGAATACGTGGAAAACATAAAGAAAATAAAGGACTATATCTTTTCAGGTGATACTTATCAGATTAACTACACAATAAAGTTAAAGTTTGACTTTACAGGTTCAATTCTTGGATTATACAATAAATTAAAACAAACCCAAAGTGTCTCATATTGTGCCTTTATTAAAACAGACAACTTTTCTATATTATCCTTCTCTCCAGAACTATTCTTCAGAAAAACTGGTGATATCGTTATTGTCAAACCAATGAAGGGTACAATTTCTCGAGGTAAAGATATCTATGAAGATAAAATACAAGCCCATAGATTACAAAAAAGTATTAAAGATCGTGCAGAAAATATAATGATAGTTGATCTTTTAAGAAATGATTTAGGAAAGATTTCTTTATTGGGTGAAGTAAAAGCAAAAAAACTTCTTGAAATAGAAAAATATAAAACCCTATTTCAGATGACTTCTACAATAGAAGCAAGAATAAAACCAAATATCGATCTATACACACTGTTTCATTCCTTATTTCCTTCTGGTTCTGTAACTGGTGCACCTAAAATTAGAAGTATGCAAATAATAAAAGAACTGGAAACAGAACCAAGGTATGTTTATACGGGTTCTGTGGGAATTATAAAACCAAATCAGGATGCAGTATTCAATGTGGCAATAAGAACTTTGTTGATAGACAAAAATGGAAAAGGCGAGTTAGGAATAGGAAGTGGAATAGTTGCAGATTCCGACCCCCAAAAAGAATATGCTGAATGCAAACTTAAGTATAAGTTTTTAGTAGCAAAAGTTCAAAAGTTTAGATTAATTGAAACAATTTTATACTGTGCTAACTTTAATTATGAGATAAAAAATTTTTACGATTTAAATCTAAATATCACAAAAGAGAATTTTGAACAAGGATATTTTCTCTTAACATATCATTTAGAAAGGCTTAAGAATTCAGCTATTTATTTTGATTTTCAATTTGAGGAAGAGCACATTTTATCTAAGTTATACAAATTAAGAGAAAATCTAACAGAACAAGCCTACAGAATAAGACTGTTACTCTCAAAAAATGGTGATGTGGAAATACAAAAAACTGCATATGATATAAGAAACTTTTGTTCTAAAAATATAGAAAATATTGTTCTCTCCAAATACTTTGTAGATAAAAATAATGTTTTCTTGTATCATAAAACTACTAACCGTAGGATTTATAATAGAGAATATAAAAAATACTCAGAAAGATTTTTTGATGTATTATTTATTAACAAGAATGGTGAAGTTACAGAGACATCACGGGCAAATATTTTTATTAAAATAGGAAATCATTACTATACCCCTCCAAAATCCTCAGGATTACTAAACGGTGTATTTAAAAGGTTTTTGATAGAACAGAATAAGGAAAAAATTAAAGAGAAAAAGATAAATGTAGAAGAAGTTTTTAAAGCAGAAAAATTATTTATTACAAATGCTGTTTTTGGAATAAAAGAGGTAAAAATTTACAAAACCTAACTTAAATGTACCTTAAGGAGGAATATATGGAGGACAAAGATATAAAGATAAGAGGCCATCATTTAATCTGTTTATTACATTTTGAAGGTAAAGGATACTCTGAAGAATTTATTGAAAACATGAAGAAAATAAAAGAAAAATTAGAGGAAAACTCTTTATTTATATTAGTTGCGGAAAGGGATAGTATTTGTGATAAATGCCCATATTTGAAAAATAATAAGTGTTTAAGAGAAAGCTATCCTAAGGAGATAGAAAAGAAAGATAAAGAAATTATAAATTATCTAAACTTGACCATAAGGGAAAAATATAATTTTCTCGACATAAAAAGACTAATCTTTAAAAGACTAACAAGATCTAATTTTGAAAATTTTTGTAAAAATTGCTCTTGGTTTCCTTTATGTTATCAAAAGAACTTGTTCAGATAATTAAATAAAATATTACACAAGCATAAAATAATGTTTTCTATATTGAGAGTAAAGCACTTGTAAATATTTAATAAATTGTTGTATAATTCAAAATATGAATAGAGTTAACATAGAAAAGAATGAGTACTTCATTCCCTATCACCGATCATATAGAAAATTCAATTATACAATAAAAAGTATCATTCTTATCTTTCTTCTTATAGTTTTACCCCTCGAAATAATCACTTTATCTTATTATCCCAAGATAACACTTTTCATGTGTGACTTCACAATATCCTCTTTACCTCATCCTCAAGATATAAAAATAGTAAAAAGTGAAAACAGTATTTTTAAAAATATCTATCTTTTAGATATGGCAGGAAAATACCCTTCTTTAATCTTCTCTACTTTCATGTTTTTTTTATCCTTCTTTGGGATCTTTGTCTCAAAATTTATTAAAGCTAAACCTATTCAACTTTGGATCATATTTATATTCCTCTTAATTTTAATCTCTTCCATATTTTTTATTCTTTTTCCTTCAAGATTTCCATATGATATTAAAACATTTTCAGAACTATACATGAATACTCAAATCGGAATTTGGCTTATGATACCTATAATAACGGGTATGGCATTAGCACCAATACCTCATAGCTCTATTGTTAAATCTATAGTTATTATTATTACTTTTCTTTACAGCATTATTTTTGGAACTGTTAGATATGCCTTTTTTATAAACTTACTCTTAAAATTTACTTATATTTTTTCCCTTCCCCTTTACTTTACCCTTGGACCTTTTATAGATTTTACATATATTGTCGGATTTTACTCCTTTTATTCAGGAATTATAGCAAATAAGCTACAGAAAATTAAAGAAAATTGGAAATGGGTATACTAATACTAAAGATATACTCGATAGTCCTAATATCAATAATTACTATGTATGCAATAAGGCACTTCATATTTACTATAAATCGAGCCTTTGGAGAACAGAGACTTGGATATCAAGATATTATAGACTCTGATTTACCCTCAATAAGTGTACTTATTCCGATGCATAATGAAGAAAAAGTAGCAGAAAATATATTAAACTCCCTTCTTAATGCTGATTATCCTCAAGAAAAACTTGAGATTATACCTATAGATGATAATTCATCTGATGGAACAAAAAAAATATTAGAGAGTTATCATAGTAAATACCCCAACCTTATTAAACCATTATATAGAGATTCATCTAAAAAAAGAGGAAAGCCTTCAGCCCTTAACGATGCATTACAAATAGCAAATGGAGAAATAATTATTGTTTTTGATGCAGATTATATCCCTCCAAGAGGAATTATAAGAGATCTTACAACAGCCTTTTTAGATCCAGAAGTAGGAATAGTCATGGGAAGAGTAATCCCTTTAAACATCTCCAGAAATCTTCTCACAAGACTTTTCGATCTTGAAAGGATTGGGGGATATCAAGTAGATCAACAAGCAAGATATAATCTAAAACTTATACCTCAATATGGAGGAACAGTAGGTGGTTTCAGAAAAGAATTGATTCTAAAGTTAGGAGGATTTAATCCTAAAGTTCTTGCTGAAGATACAGAACTCACAATAAAAGCTTACATAAATGGAGTAAAGGTTTGCTATATGAACAGGGCTGAATGTTATGAAGAAGCACCAGAAACATGGTATGCAAGAGCAAAACAAATAAGAAGGTGGTCTCGAGGACATAATCAAGTTATGTTCAGATATTTAATTCCTCTAATAAAATCTCCTTATTTATCTTTGAGAGAAAAAATAGACGGAGTTTTTCTACTTTGTGTATATTTAGTTCCAGCATTATTCTTATTGGGACTTGTAGATTCTATTATCCTATTTTTATTAGGAGAAATGCAGATTTTAAGTAGCAGTTTTTTACTCTTTATTTCAGCATATAATACATATGGAAATTTCGCTCCTTTTTATGAAATAGGATTAGGTGCTATTCTTGATGGAGTTACATATAGAATATTTTTATTACCTCTCCTTATTTTCAATTTCTTTTTCAATATGTGGTACTCATTTCTATTATTCAAAAAATCCAAGATACTTTTCAGAATCCTTTAAAAAGAAAATAAATGAAAAAATAAAACTTGAAGACATACAAAAAGCTCTTGAAGGAACAGGAACATTAGAATTCAACGAAGAAGAAGTAAAGGTTGATCATATCGGATTTATAGAATCCCATGCCGTAGTCGATAAAATTCTATATATACTTGGTAATTTAAAATCAAAGGAAAATGTAACTTTCAAAAAAGAAGTTTATACAAAAGGAAATGCCTATATAGGTGATAATAATCAAATACGAGCAATGGCATGTGAAGGTGAAATACACTTAGGTAAAAACACAAAAATAATAAGATGGCTTGACGCAGAAAAAGATATATTTGTAAATGAAAATTGTGATTTAGGTGTAAGCACTACATCCAAGGGAAAGATTAAACTAGGAAAAAGATGTAAATTTAAAAGGGTTTTTGCCAAAGAAATCTATACTCATTCCTCTATTGAAGAAAATGAGAAAGAAAAAGAAGCTTATATAAAAGGAAATATAAAGACTTATGACAATCTTACTATAAAAGGGAATATTGAAATTGATGGAAATGTATTTGGAGAAAAGGATATTTTTATAGGAGAAAATGTACATATAAAGGGAAATGTCTTTTCCCAAGGAAAGATAATATTAGAAGACAAGGCTAAAATTGGAGAAGAAGGAAAAATAAAATCTATCATAGCTAAAAAGGGAATATATATTAAAGGAAGGATAAAAGTATATGGCTTTATGATGACGGAAGGTGAGGGAATTGTAAATTGAGAAAATACATCTACTTTTTACTAATTGGCCTTTTAATCATCCTTTTTCTCTCCTTTTCTTTTAAAAATTTTTTAGAGATCTACTCAATAAACAAAAGAGATTTTGGAGTATTAATTGTATACAGTAATTCTTTAAAAGAATATCCATACATAATGGAGGCATACAAAAAAGTTTTAGAGGAAGAAGGCGTAATTTATAGAGAAGTTAATATCTTTAATCTCATTACTTTAAAACCCGAAAACATAATAAAATACAAAAATGTCATCATATTTCCCGACGGAATAAATCAGTATCTTCCAAAAGAAGCAAAAGGATGGATAGAAAAGTACTTAAAGATGGGAGGTAATGTATTTTTAGCATATGATGTGGGAATAAAAAATATGAAAAACGCGTATCTTGATGAAGGCTTATTTTCAGAAATTTTAGACATAAACTACATCACCTATAAAAAATATAAAGATGACTGCTTTACAATTGGACACCTACAGATAGATAAAAAAAACAATCAAGACTTCTTAGAAATTCCTTATTGGAAATTAATAAACAACCATCTATTAGGAGGCTATGCTTATGGAGAGTTGAATTATCCAGTATCAAGAATTGATATAAAGGAAAATTTTAATAATAAAAATATATACGCTTCGATAATTTCCAATGATGGTAAAAAATATCCAGGAATTATTTTAAAAAATTATGGAAAAGGCAAATTAATTTATATAAATCTTCCCTTAGGATATCTTAAGGCATACGCTGACGATTTTCCTCTTAGAACTCTACTTAGAGTTTTTCTTTTCAAAATAGCCCAAATTCCTCACTTAATAAATTCCCCTTATGGAAAGGGGGGCATTGTAATAAACTGGCACGTAGATGCTAATATTGATTGGAAAAGTATCCCATATATGCTACAAAATAGATATTTAAGAAAAGCTATTGAATATTCTATTCACATTACAGCTGGAGATTTTAGGGATAAGCCAGGAGATAATTTAGGATTTGATGCCTGTGGGAAAGGAAAAGAATATGTACAAAAATTACTTCCCTTTGGAATAATAGGATCTCATGGAGGCTGGGCTCATAATTTCTTCTCTAATAACATAACAAAGGGAGTATTTGGAGAAAAAGAAATTTATGAATATATATTAAGAAACAACAAATGCTTGGAAAGTATAACAGGATACAAAATTACAGAATATTCTGCTCCAAATGGTGTTCATCCCCAACCTTTAGCTACTAAGGTTTTAGAAAAACTTGGGATTACATGTTATTATTACACAGGAGATAATGGATCTTCCCCCAATCGTACATTCATCAATGGGAAATTAGTCTCCAATAAGGTTATTGCCTTCCCTATCTCTTCTCTTGGAAAATACGCCTCATTTTTAGAGATTAAAAATGGTGGAGTTAAAGAAGAAGAAGTCAAAAAATGGCTTTTTTCACTCTTAGATTATGTGATTAGAAATCGCTCTATAAGACTTATTTATTCTCATCCTTACGATATTCCATTATATCCTCGAGCCTTAAAAGAATTTTTAGATTATGTAGAATATCTAAAAAATAAAGGAATTATATATGTAAAACCAATGTCGTATTACGTTAAGTTCATATTAAGATTTTTAAACACAAAATTTGATATAAACTTTTCGGATGGTAAAATAACCTTATCAAATAATGAGAGTTTAGAAGGCATAACCCTTGCTATTCCTAAAAATTTCATAATAAAAGAACTGCCTCCAGGTATAACTTCAAGCGAAGATAACGATTACTATTATCTCACAATAACCAACCAATATCGAGAAAAAAAATTAAGTTTTCAGTTTTATTTTAAAAATAATAGATCTTTACTTAATCACCAAGATTAGATTATTATTGAATAAAAGAGTTAATAAAATAATAGTGTGGGAGGTAGTCTTTTATGATAAACCCTAAGTTGCCTTACATATGGTATGGAGGAGACTATAATCCTGAGCAATGGGACAAAGAAGTTTGGAAAGAAGATATTAGACTTTTCAAATTAGCCCATATCAATATTGCTACAGTAAACGTATTTTCTTGGGCCATTTTACAACCTTCAGAAGATACCTATAATTTCTCCATGTTAGACGAGATAATTGATAACCTATGGAAAAATGGAATCTATATATGTCTTGCCACATCTACTGCCTCTCAACCCCATTGGATGTCTGTAAAGTATCCAGAGATTCTTCCTGTGGACATAAATGGAGATAAGAGGGTACATGGAGGAAGAGTAAACTTTTGTCCCAATAGCAAAATATATAGGTATTTTTCGGGAAAATTGGTAGAAAAACTGGCAGAAAGGTATGCCAATCATCCTGCGGTTTTAGTTTGGCATATTGCCAACGAATATGGAACATACTGTTACTGTGAAAATTGTATAAAGGAGTTTAGAGATTGGCTAAAAAGAAAATATGGTACATTAGAAGAGTTAAACAAGCGATGGTATACTACTTTTTGGAGTCAAACAATTTATGATTGGAATGAGATTACAGCTCCCACATTAAGAAGCGTAATGTTTCATCACTGGTGGACAGGAAAGCTTTCAACTGTAGCTCAAAGCATGGTACTTGATTATTATAGATTTATGTCTGAAAGTATCTTGGAATGCTATCTAAATGAATACAATATATTAAAAAAATACAATCCTAATATACCTATAACTACAAATCTCATGGGTACTTTTAAACCCCTCAACTATTTTGAATGGGCAAAGCATATGGATATAGTTTCATGGGACAGTTATCCTTACCTAACCGATGATTATATTAGTATTGCTTTTAGGCACTCTCTAATGAGAGGCCTAAAACAAGGAGAACCTTTTATGCTAATGGAACAAACTCCCAGTCAAACTAATTGGCAACCTTACTGTTATATAAAAAGGCCAAAGGTAATGAGACTTCAAAGCTACCAAGCTGTCGCTCAAGGAGCAGATACAGTTATGTTCTTCCAATTAAGGCAATCAAGAGGAGGACCTGAAAAATTCCATGGAGCTGTTATCTCACATGCAGGACATGAAAACACAAGAATCTTTCAAGAAGTTAAACAGTTGGGAGAAGAATTAGAAAACTTAGGGGATACCCTTTTAGGTAGCAAAGTAAAATCTCAGACAGCAGTTATTTTTGATTGGGAAAATTGGTGGGCTCTTGAAAACTCTCAAGGTCCAAGTACAGCAATAAACTATGTAGGAGGCGTAGAAAGTTACTTCAGAGCCCTTTTTGAAAATCACATGGGAGTAGATGTTATTGGAATTGAGGACAATTTTGAAAAGTATAAGTTAGTAATAGCACCTCTCCTTTATATGGTAAAGAAGGAAACTTCTGAGAAAATAAAAGAATACGTTAGAAAAGGTGGAATATTTGTAACTACTACATTAAGCGGATTAGTAGATGAAAATGACTTAGTATACTTGGGAGGATATCCCGCTCCATTAAGAGATCTCCTTGGAATATGGGTAGAGGAATTTGATGCCTTACCACCTGAAATGAAGAATGAGATTCGAATAACAGATGAATTCAAAAAGGAATTCTCAAAAGAAGCCTATGAATGTAACTTAGTATTTGATGTAATCCATTTAGAAAAGGAAACAGCAAAGACTATAGGTGTATATACAAAGGACTATTATAAAGGTCAACCAGTGATCACTGTAAATAAATATGGAGATGGATATGCTTACTATGTGGGATCCTTTGTGTCCCATGAATTTTTAAAAGACCTAATAAAATATATATCTAAAATCCATAAAATAGAGCCATTATTCAAAGATGTACCTTATGGAGTTGAAATTACTCAAAGGGTAAAAAATAACAAAGTATTTACCTTTGTATTAAATCATACAGAAGAAGCAAAAAGAATAAATATTGGAAATAGGAAAAAGGACCTTATCTCTGGAAAAATATATGAAGGAGAAGTAGAGATACCTCCAAGAGAAGTACTAATCCTTGAGGAATAAAAATATATAGGGAGGGGGAAGAAATAATTTTCTCCCTCCAGGAAAGACCAAATTATGATATTTTTTGTTATAGCCTTTCATACTGAAGCAAAACCATTAATAGAATATTTTAAATTAAAAAAAATTCCATCATCAAAATTTGAAACATTTTCTAAGAATCAAGTCTTTCTTATTTTAACGAGGGAAGGAATGATAAAATCTTCTATAGGCACTACCTATTTATTGACAAAGTTTTCTGCACAAGAAAAGGATATAGCTATAAATTTAGGAATATGTGGAGCAAGGAATAGAAATTTCCAAAAAGGTGATATTATTTTATGCCATAAAATCATAAATCATTACACAAAAAGAGCCTTCTATCCAGATATTATCGTAAATCATGATATGAAGGAAGGCATCCTTGAAAGTTTTATGACACCTGTAAAAAAAGATATGGAAGAGAAAATAGAAGGGGACATTGTAGATATGGAAGGTGCTGGATTCTTCGAGTCAGCATCCTTCTTTTTGCCTCCTCATAATACCCATTGTATAAAAATTGTATATGACTTCTTAGATTACGAAAAAATTAAAAAGGAAGATATTTCCAATCTTATTTACAATCATATCCCTAAGATAGAAAAATTTATATACTCTTTATCAGAACTAAACGAATACGAAAAATTACCCTTTGAAGAAGAGAATATAAAGGATATAGTAGAAAAGCTAAGGAACAGCTTAAATCTTACATTCTCCATGACCCATGAATTAGAGAAATATTTAAAGGGCTATATAATAAGAAAAGGTGATATTCCTAAAGAGATCTTTGATTTTCTTCATATAAAAGTTTCTTCAAAAAAGGAGAGGAAAGGATACTTTGAAAGAATTAAAAAGCTTCTCTCCCCTTAAAACATTTTCCCATATATATGTAGAAAAAGAGGTTCTACTTCATCCTATAACCGAAAAAATCCTAAATAGATTTCCCAAATCAATAACTATAGAGATTGATAACTATAAAGAAGTATTTTCAAGATCAAACCAAAATTACAAAATTCAAGAGTTAAGTAGAAAATTAATATTAGCAAAGAAAAGAAGGGAATTTATATATCCAGGTTCAACTTTATGTCCCAATTTTGGACAATACTATTTTTACTATACCACATTAGTCCTCAACTGCATCTTTAGCTGTGATTATTGCTTCTTAAAAGGAATGTATCCTTCAGCCTATATAGTGGTATTTGTAAACATAGAAGATTACTTTAAAGAAATAGACAAAATCCTAAAAGATCATCCTATTTATCTTTCCATATCCTATAACACAGACCTTTTAGCCCTTGAAAACATAGTTCCATTCTTTAGCATGTTCTTAAATTATGCAGAGAATAAGAAGGACTTAATCATTGAAGTAAGGACTAAATCTTGCAAATTCAAAATTTGGGAAGAACTAAAGCCAAGGGATAATGTAATCCTATCCTGGACATTGCTTCCTGATGAGATTATTAAAAAATATGAAAAGACACCATCATTAGATCTTAGAATAAAAGCTATAAAAAAGGCTATAGATCACCATTGGACAGTAAGACTAAATTTTGATCCTCTTATTTATGTGGAAGATTATAAGGAAATATATAAAAGATTTGTGAAAAAAATATTTCAAGAAATTGATCCATCTAAGATCTATGATCTATCTGTAGGAGTTTTCAGAATCCCAAAAGATTATTTCAAAAGGATGAAAAAAATCTTTATAAATGAGGTCACCCTCTTCCCCTACGAAGAGGGTGACAACGCCTATACCTATCCTCATGACCTAAAAAGGGAACTTATTAACTTCTTAATTGAGAACATATCTTTATACATTCCTAAGGAAAAAATATTTACTATCTAAATCATTTCTTAGAAGATATATATTCTAAAAGCTCTCCTTTCATATCATGAGCATATTCCCATGCAAAAATTCCACCAAGTTTATATCTCCTTACATAATCTACCACATAATCCAATGCTTCCTTATCCATATAGGTAATAAAGGTATCTCCATCAAAGAGATATGGAGCCTTAGCTACATCATCCCAATATCTCTTAAACTTTCCACTACCCATTAGCTCCTTTATCTTATCCCAAGAAATTGCATCTATACTCTCTTTATATGGTTGAAACAATCCATTATTCTCATTCTTAACTCCTTTCCAGCCTCTTCCATAGAAAGGTACACCTACCCATATCTTTTCCGATGGTACCACATTTAAGTAAAGCTTTAATGCTTGATCAGTACTCCATCCTCCCCAAGCAGGATCCTTTGGATTGTTATAAAGATTTGCATGATGACCTGTAGTAGAGCTCCAAGATCCATAATAGTCATAACTCATGACCTTTAAATGATCTACTATCTTAGAAACTGCTACCACATCATTTTTTTGTAAAAACCATGGAGAAGCAGGTACTGCAACCGATAGAGTATAATTTTTACCAGTAGTCTCTGAAAGATTTGAAAGCATATCTCTTAATTCCTTAAGTAAAATCACATAATTTTCCCTATCTTCAGGTCTTGTTTTTATAGGAAGACCCCAATCAGGACCTACAGGATATTCCCAATCGATATCAATACCATCAAAACCATAATCCAAGATCATTTTCTTAGCATTAGTACAAAACTCAGCTCTTAATTTAGGATCATTAGCCATATCTGAAAATCCTTCTGCTCCCCATCCACCTACCGAAATTATTATCTTTAAATCTTTATATCTTTCCCTTAATTTCTTTACCTCTGATTTTAAATCAAAACCCATCTCCACATCAGGTATAAATATCTCAGAACCATTCCTTATCAACCCAAAAGCAATGATTAACTCATCAACTCCCTTAAGGTTTAAATCATCTCCCTTCCAATATATTCCCTTACTTATTTCTTCCTCTGTATCTCCCAAGGGCCATGTCCTAATATAGGTTCCTACTAAAAAATAGCCATCTTTTGGAAAAGAAGAATTAAAAAGGAACAAAATAAGAAATATCGTGGATAGCAAACAAATTAATCTTCTCATTTAAAATCCCCCCTATTTTTTTTAATTAATATTATATAATTTTTAGGTAGATATAGTCAACTATATTAACTAAATACAAAAAATCCTATTGAGATTTTAATAACATTAATTAAAATATAAATAAAAATACCATGTAAACTTATATTGACAATATGGAGGAAGGAAAAGATATATTAATAGTTGAAGATTCACCTGCTCAAGCAGAGTATTTGAGAAAAATTCTCAGCGAATATGGATATTCTTCTTTAGTTGCTTTAAACGGAAAGGAAGCCTTAGAAATTCTTAAAAATCACTCTCCAAAAGCCATAATATCCGATGTAATAATGCCAGAGCTTAATGGCTTCCAGCTTTGCCAAATTGTTAAGCAAAGTGAAAATACAAAAGATATAATTTTTATTCTCATTACCTCCCTATCTGATCCCAAGGATATTGTGGAAGGGATAAAAGTTGGAGCAGATGGCTTTATAATGAAGCCCTATAATGCTAATTATCTTATCTCTACTCTCCAATATCTGTTATCTTTGAAAGAACTAAGAAAAATTGGAATTATTGAACCAACCATAGAGTTTACTCTTTTTAGTAAAAGATACCGATTAAATACATCCCAAATCCAAATATTAAATTTACTTTTATCAGTCTATGAGAAAAAATATGAAGAAAGTTTAGAAATAAAAGAACTAAAAAATACAATAGATAAATTAAGCAATGAAATAACAAAGATTAAAGAAAAAGAAAATGAATATGATATTCTTATTGAAGGAATTCCTGCACCTATTATAGTCATTAAAAAGGATAATGAAGAGATTATATCTGCTAATTCTTATGCATTATCCTTTTTCAATATGAAAAAAGAAGAGCTTATAGGAAAGAAATTTACTGATCTTTTATCCTTCACTCCCCTTTATGCTGCCAAATTTAAGGCACTTCTTGGCCAAAATCATGAAAATAAAAGCTTCAATCTAAGAGGGAAATTACCATCAAGAGAAGAAGAATTTGAAATTATCGCCACCTATATAACATATAAAGAAATACCTTCTTTACAGCTTGTTATTAAGAAAAGTTAAAACCCTTTTCTCTAAATAGCCTTATACAAATATCTACCACTTCTTCATGATACTTTATACCTTTCCACTTTTCTATCTCCGAAAGGGCAGCATCAATTCCAAGAGAAGGGCGATAAGGCCTATGTGAGGAAATAGCTTCTACTACATCTGCCACTGATACTATACCCACTTCCAGACTTATATCTCCATTCTTTAATCCATCAGGATAACCTGTACCATCAAGCCTTTCATGATGGTGATACACAATATCTAAAACCTCCGGAGGAAAATCTATATTTTTTAGGATATTGTATCCCTTAAAAGGATGAGTCTTCACAATCTCAAACTCAATAGGAGTAAGTTTTCCTGGTCTATTTAATATTTCTCCAGGAATTGCAATTTTACCAATATCATGAAGTAGAGCCCCTATGTAAATTGCATTTATCTTTTCCTTTGAAAACCCCATCTCTTGAGCTATTCTTTTAGAAAGATCTGCTACCCTTCTTTGATGATTAGCAGTATAAGAATCCTTATTTTCTATAACTGATGATAAAGTATTTATTATCTGATTGGAGAAACGCTCCAACTTAACAATTGAATTTTTTAATTCTTTTTCAAGAAATCTATATTCTGTAATATCTATAATATAGACTATTGCCTTCTTTTGTTCCAATATAGAAACCATGCATCTTAAAGTTTTAATTTTATAATTTGGATCAATAATTTCCAATTCAAAATCGAATTTCTTATCTCCATTATAAGCTCTAATAATATTACTTTTTACAATCTCAAGACTTTACAGAGTAAAGTAATTAAAAAAATTTTCCTTGAAATTTTCAAAAGAAAAACCTAAATAATTCTTTTCAAAAAAATTATTTACTTTTATAACTTTTAGTTTACGTATAAAATCAAATATGGCCTCCGGATATGTAATAAAGTAGGTTTCAATATTCTCTCCTACAACTCTCCTTAAAGAATTTAAATAATTCATTAATTCCTCTATATCAAATTCGATAATTGGAATAGGAGCATCCTGGAATATAAAAAGATTTTCTTCACATATTTCTTTTATTCTCTCAATATCATATATTATGTAGATAACAATATTTTCATTTACGAGAGGAAATATATTATAATGTATATTTATTTCTTTTCTACTTCTAGTTAAAAGAGTATTTTCCTTGATAATCTCCTCTATATCTAAACCCCTCAATTTTTCTTTACGATAGCCTGATAATCCTTCAAAAGCTTTATTGCAATCAAGGATTTTACTGTGTAAATCTGTTATCAAAATAGAAAATTCAAATTCCAAACTATCAATCATAAAAAAATCTCCTTATCCCTACAAAGGATATTATATCATAGTATAATGATATTAAATTATGAAAAGAATAATTTTTTTTGTAATTTTTATTACCATATTATGGGAAGTAGTCTTTCCTCAAAGTATAGATTTTAGAGGAAACCTAAATTTAAATCTTTATTACTCCTATTTTTCAGGTAATAGCTCTCTAAATTACTCTTCAGATATTACAGAGGGTCTTTATCTTATACAAAACTCTCAATTCACACTAAATTATTCTCTGCCCAACCTATCCTTATCCTTTAACTATATTTCTTACCCCATGGAAAAAATAAATCTTTCATTGAACACAGAAAATTTTAATATATACTTCAGCAACAATCTACTAATATCCATCTCTCCACTCAACCTTTATAATAAAACTTTTAATGGGATTTTACTGAATTACAAAAACAATCTATTAAACGCAATCTTTATCATCTCACAGATTGAAAGTAAAAAGAAAGTAGTAAAGCTCAATGGCAACAATATAGAGGGTCCCTATTTTATAGGAGACTTCTTTCTTGTACCAAATAAAGAAAGAGTCTTTTTAAATGGAAAATCCTTAGAAAGAAATACAGATTATATTATAGACTATACATATGGGATTTTATATTTTAGCTTCCCTATATCCCAAGATGATGAATTGCTTATAGAATATGAGGTCTCAGGATTTCAAGAGATATATACCCTTTTTGGATTTAGTCTATCTTATAGTCTTATTGGCATGAATTTTATAAATCTACAAGATACAAATACTAAAACTAATAGAAGATTTTTAGAAGGGAATATTATATTTAAAAAGAATTTCCAATCCTTAGAAATAAGAAGAGCTTTTTCCTTCTTAGACGAGATTTATTCTGGATATGCAGATTATATAAAATATTCGTTAACACTACCAATATTGAATATAAACTTTGAATACCTATTTGGAGATAAAAATTATCCATATATACCTCAAGTATTAGGAAACCTAAATCTTACTTCAGGAGAAAAAATCTATTCTTTAAATTTAAAATTAAATCCCTCTTTCATAGATCTTCTTTTTAACTTCTCTAAAGGAAAAGATGGAGAAAAAATTATAAGTAGTGCAAAATGGAATATATATTCTTCTAATATCCTTTTATCTTATAAAAAGGAAAAGGACAATATTACCAATGGAATATTTTTTACATATACAAAAGCCTTTTTAAATCTTGGATATCAAAAAGAAATCTCCCAAAACTATATAGCAAGTACCTATTCTTACAGTTTTCAACCAAAAACGGACAACACCCAGCTTTATATATCCGTATCTAAGAAAAATATAAATTCATCTGGCTCTATTTTAGAAGAAAACCAGCAAAATGCAGGAATCACCATATCAAACAGATCATGGGAAATAGGTTTTGGAGAAATCTACAAAGAAAATATAAATTTAAATCCCTCCTCTCCAATAAATATTACCCAAAATTTTATCACCGATGGATACAATTCAGTTTTTGAACTCAATTATGTACCTGTTCAAGATCTATCTATTTATATAAATAATGTCTATGTGGAAAATAATGGGACCTTTACCTACTATCTCCCAGACGGTACTTATGAAACCTATACCGTAAGCTACACCATAGAGGAAAATCTATTAAATATATTATTTGAGGATGAAAATGGGAAAAATCCTCCACCCTCCGGCCTCACCATATCTGTGAATTATAAGGCCTATATTCCTTTCAAAAGTATTACAAAAACTGATACTTTTAGCCTAAAGCTAAAATTCCAAAACCTTTCTCTCTCTTTGTCTTATCAAAAAATCCTAAAAGATCTAAAGGAAGATAAAGTACTTTCACTTTCCACTTACGGCATGATTCTTCCCTCCCTTTGGATAAATATTACAGGAAGTACTTACCTTGGGAAAATAAAAAATAATATTTCTCTAAATGCTACTTATTACTTCAATCCTTCCTCTTTATACTTTGGCCTCTATTACAATGAAATAGAAGGTAGAAGAATTTTATCCTCAAATATTACTTTGAAACTATACCTTGCACCTTACGAAGCCAATTTAGGCATTGATTACTACAGAAATGACTATTCCAATGACTATTTTCAAAATATAGGTTATAATCTAAATCTAAAGAGAAAATCTAACACATGGGAATTAAAGGGAAGTATATCTCAAAACTGGAAATCAGCATCCTATAACCTTAGTCTTTACAGAACAAACCTACAAAGTGTATCTATATCCTTTAATTATTTTGAAGGAAAGAATGAATTTTCACTTTCCCATGAAGGTTATAGTAATTCTGCCAATAAATATACTCTATCCTTTTCCTATTCTCCTTCTAAGCTAAAAGATAATATTTTTTACATAAAATATGTATATAATATATTAAATGACCAATTTCTTTCTATTTATCAGATAGGTGTAAAAGGTACTATAAATTTTTAAAATTTGACATACATTTTTGTAAGTAGTATTATTATCAAGGAATTTATAGGAATGAAAGGAGCGAAAGACCTTGAAAAAGAATAAATTCTATATAACAACTCCCATATATTATTCAAATTCTGAACCTCACATTGGGACTGTATATACTACTATTGTTGCAGATACCTTTGCCCGATTTTATAGGCTAAAAGATTATGACGTATTTTTCTTAACCGGCCTTGATGAGCATGGCCAAAAATTAGCAAGAACCGCCCAAGAAAAAGGCTATTCTCCTCAAGAATATGTAGATATGATGTCTCAGAAATTCTTGGATACATGGAAAAAAATTGGAATAACAAATGATGATTTTATAAGAACAACCCAGAAAAGACATGAAGAAGTAGTACAAAAGATCTTTCAAAAGTTATATGACAATGGATATCTCTACAAAGGTACCTATGCAGGATGGTATTGCACCCCCTGTGAAACATTCTATCAAAAAGAGGAACTCCACGATGGTAATTGTCCCAATTGTGGAAGACCTGTGGAATTTTTAGAAGAAGAAACCTACTACTTTAAACTATCTGAGTTTGGCCCTGCCCTTTTAAAATACATTGAGGAACATCCAGAATTTGTGTACCCTGAGTCAAGGAAAAATGAAGTAATAAGCTTTATAAAGAGTGGATTAAAAGACATAAGTGCTACAAGAACTACGGTAAAATGGGGAATACCTGTACCCTTTGATCCAAAGCATACAGTATATGTATGGTTTGATGCACTGGTAAATTATATAAGTGCACTTGGATATTTAAGTGATGATGAAACAAAATTTAGAAGATATTGGCCTGCAGATGTACATCTTATAGGCAAAGATATTTTAAGATTCCATGCTATCATATGGCCTGCCATCCTCATGGCTCTAAATATTCCATTGCCAAAAACTGTCCTTGCTCATGGATTCTGGACCATAAAGGGTGGAAAAATATCAAAATCAAAAGGAAACAAAGTAGATCCTCATGAATTAATTAATATTTATGGAGTAGATGCCTTAAGATACTTCTTACTTAGAGAAGTCCCCTTAGGATTAGATGGGGAATATAGTGATGAAGCTTTCCACAGAAGATATACTTCAGATCTTGCCAATGATCTTGGTAATCTCTTAAATAGGGTGCTCACAGTGGCAGAAAAATATAGCGAAGGGAAAGTACCAAATCCTTCAGAAATGAAGGAAGAAGATAAAGCCTTATTGGAAAAAACAGAAGAAATGGCAAAAAGAGTAGAAGATGAAATGGAAAAATTCAACCCCTCATCTGCCCTTAGTTGTATTTGGGAAGTTATTCAAGATGCCAACAGATATATAGATCAACAGGCTCCTTGGAACTTAACATCCAATAAAGAAAGATTAAATACCGTAATCTATACTCTTCTAGAAACTCTGAGAAGAATATCTATTCTCCTTTATGCCTTTATACCTGATTCAGCTGTTAAAATACAAGAGCAGTTAGGATATCAAGATCCACAATTTTCTTGGGACCTTATTAAGGATGTTAAGATTCCAGTAGGACAAAAATTAAATAAAGGAAAGATATTATTCCCAAGGGTAGAAAGAAAAGAAAATGAGGCTAAAGAAGAAGTTAAAGAAGAGCCAAAGATCCCTATTGAGGAATTCAAAAAGATAGATCTTAGGGTAGCTAAAGTATTATCAGCAAGAAAGGTCGAAAATAGCGATAAATTGCTTCTTTTAGAGATTGATTTAGGAGATGAAAAGAGACAAATAGTAGCAGGAATTGCAGAACATTACAAACCTGAAGATATGGTAGGAAAGGAAATCATTGTAGTGTATAATCTACAGCCAGCCAAAATAAGAGGATACGAATCTCAAGGTATGCTTCTTGCAGCCAAGGATTCGAAGGGGCGCCTTGCTATACTTACTCCTGAAAAGGAGGTAGACCCAGGATCGAAGGTGAGTTAAGATGCCATTAGCATTATACAGAAAATATAGGCCTCAAACCTTTGAAGAAGTTGTAGGCCAAGAGCATATAGTAATAACATTACAAAATAGCCTTAAGTATAACCATATAGGTCATGCCTACCTCTTTGCAGGTCCAAGAGGTACAGGAAAGACTACTATTGCAAGAATCTTAGCAAAATCTCTTAATTGTGCAGAAGGTCCAACACCAACTCCATGTTTAAAGTGTGCCTCTTGTATGGAAATTGCAGAAGGAAGAAGCATAGATGTAATTGAAATAGATGCTGCCTCTAACCGTGGAATAGATGAGATAAGGGATATCAGAGAGAAAGCAAGACTCTTACCTGTAAGGGATAGATATAAGGTATATATCATAGACGAAGTCCACATGTTAACAAATGAAGCCTTCAACGCTTTATTAAAGATATTGGAAGAACCTCCAGATCATGTAGTATTCATCATGGCAACTACCGAGCCACAAAAGGTACCTTTAACTATTCTTTCCCGATGTCAAAGATTTGACTTTAGAAGACTAACAAGGGATGAGATAGTGAAACAATTAGCCAAAATTGCAGAGAAAGAAGGGGCTAAGATAACAGAAGGAGCATTAAAACTAATTGCATTGCAAGGTCAAGGCTCTTTAAGAGATTCCATTAGCCTTCTTGAGCAACTCTTGGTATATGGAGATCAAGAGATCAATGAAGAACTTGCAAGAAACCTTCTTGGCCTTCCCACCTATGAATTTACTTATACTTTTGCGAAAGCCCTTGGAGAATATAACTTAGCAGAAGGATATAGTCTTCTTCAACAGATATTCCAGATGGGTAAAAACCCACAACAATTTGCAAGAGATCTATTACAACACTTCAGAAATCTACTTCTCCTTAAGGCAGATTCAAGAGTTGGAAATCTTCTCTCCCTTACTCAAGAAGAGTATGATGAACTTATAGAGGAAACGAAACTATATACCATAAAAAGATTACAAGAAATAATTGATCAGCTTCTTATCTTAGAAAATAGACTTAGAGACCTTACCAACGCCCCCTTAGTTATGGAAATGCTTCTAATTCCTCTCTTCATAAAACCAGAAGGAGGAGAAGTAATTTTAGAAACGCCATCGGAGAAAGAAGAAAAGAAGGTAGAAGTTAAAAAGCAAGAACCAGTAAAAGAAGAAAAGAAATCAGAAGAAAAAGGTATAGATATAGAGGTTGTCAAGGATAAATGGACAACTGTATTAGAAAGAGTAAAGAAGAAAAAAGTATCCTTAGAAGCCATGCTTAGAGAGGCAAGAATTGTAGGAATTGATGAGGAAGGAAGATTAGTTCTTGGCCTTCCTAAAACATTATCATTCCTTAAAGAGAGATTAGAAGAAAGACCAAATAGAAGTGTAGTAGAAGAAAAAATAAGAGAGGTTTATGGGGTACAGATTCCTGTAAAATTTATTACCATGGAAGATGATCTAATTTTAGACAATCCAAAAATTTCCAGTAAGAAAGAAGAGAACCTTTCTACTGAGGAGATAAGAAACTTCTTTAAGGGAAAAACCTTAGAATAGGAGGGATAGAGTGAAAGGAAATCCATTTGAAGCCATGAAACAACTTAAAAAGATACAAGAAAAAATGGCAAAAATTGATGAGGAACTTGGTCAGACTCTGGTGGAAGGTACAGCAGGTGGTGGAGTAGTAAAAATAGTAATGACTGCAAAGGAAGAAGTAAAAGAAGTAAAAATAGATCCAGAAGTAGTTAATAAGGAGGAGGTAGATGTATTGGAGGATCTTATAACAGCTGCCTTAAGGGATGCTCTTACAAAGGCAAAGGAAAAAGCAGCTGAAAAAATGGGAAGTCTTACTGATGGACTTCCTTTACCTCCTGGACTTTTCTAAACTATGCCTGAAAAAAGCTTATTCGAACAGCTCATTGATGAGCTAAAAAAGATACCTGGTATTGGGCCTAAGTCAGCTCAAAGGATAGCTTTTTACCTTATAAAACAACCCCAAGAGAATGTAGAGCATTTAGCAAACACCATCTTAAGGGTTAAAAAACAAACAAAATATTGCTCCATATGTTATAACCTCACCGAAAAAGATCCCTGTGAAATATGCTCCAACCCTAATAGAGAACAATCTATCATCTGTGTAGTTGCAGACCCAAAAGATGTATGGGCCATAGAAAAGACATCCCATTTTGAGGGAGTCTACCATGTCCTTGGAGGACTTATATCTCCCCTTGATGGGGTATTTCCAGAAGATTTAAGAATAAACGAACTAATAGAAAAGGTTAAAAAGGGAAATATAGAGGAAGTAATACTAGCTACTGACTCTACCCCAGAAGGAGAAGCAACTGCCCTTTATATAGCTCGTCTTTTAATCCCTTATAAAATAAAAGTTACTCGTCTTGCCCATGGACTTCCTGCAGGAACAGAGCTTGATTTTGCTGATGAAATTACCTTAATCCATGCTATAGATGGAAGACAGGAACTGAAAATAAATTTTTAAAAAAAGGAGGTTGAAGTATGAAGGATATGTTAGAAGTTCGCTGGCATGCTAGAGCAGGGCAAGGAGCAAAGACCGCTTCCTATCTCCTTGCTGAAACAGCCATGGAGGCTGGAAAATTTATACAAGCCTTCCCTGAATATGGTCCAGAAAGAACCGGAGCACCTATGAAGGCCTATACAAGAATAAGTGATAAACCTATAAGAATACACAGCCAAGTATACAATCCAGACGTAGTGGTAGTTCTTGATAAAAGTCTAATAGGAAAAGTAAATGTATTAGAAGGGCTACCTTCTGATGGGATCATCATTGTAAATACCACTCAAGATCCTAAGGAGGTTAGAAAAGATCTTGGAATCTCAGATAGGAAAATCTATACCGTAGATGCTACTGGTATAGCTCTTCAAACTATTGGAAGGCCAATACCAAATACCCCAATGCTTGGAGCCCTTATAAGAGTAGTTCCAATAATCTCCTTAGAAGATGTACTCGATCAATTGAAAAAGAAATTTGAAGGGAAATTTAAACCCGAGGTTATCGAGGGTAACCTTCAAGCTATAAAAAGAGCTTACGAGGAGGTAAAAGGAGAATGAAACTTCCAGGATGGAAAGAATTAGTTAATTCGGGTCCAATCCTTCCAGCATCTACATCTAAAGAGTATAAAACGGGAGATTGGAGAACCTTTAAACCAGAAATAGATTACAGTAAATGTACTACATGTATGTTTTGCTGGCTTTTCTGCCCTGATTCTGCAGTAAAATTTGATGGACAAAAAGTATACATTGATTATGATTATTGTAAAGGCTGTGGAGTCTGTGCAGCAGAATGCCCTGTAAAAGCCATAACCATGAAAGAAGAAGAAAAGTAAAGGAGGGAAGAAGATGAAAACCCAAGTTAGAAAAATTGCTATAGAGGGAAATGAGGCAGCAGCATTAGCTTTTAAACAAATAAATCCTGACGTAGTAGCTGCTTATCCTATAACTCCATCTACTGAGGTGGTACAAAAATTTTCTGAATATGTAGCCAATGGAGAAGTAGATACCGAATTTGTACCTGTGGAAAGCGAACATAGTGCTATGAGTGCCTGTATTGGAGCATCTGCTGCTGGAGCAAGAGTTATGACATCTACAGCAGCTCAGGGTCTAGCTCTTATGTGGGAGATGCTTTATATAGCGGCATCCTTAAGGCTACCTATCATAATGACAGTTGCAAACAGAGCTTTATCTGCTCCTATCAACATTCATGGTGATCACAGCGATGCTATGGGAGCAAGAGATTCCGGATGGATACAAATCTTCTCTGAAAATGTACAAGAAATATATGACAATATATTCCAAGCAGTAAAGATTGCAGAAAATGAAAATGTAAGATTACCTGTAATGGTAGGATATGATGGTTTTATCACAAGTCATTCCGTAGAAACCATTGAGCTTCTTGATGATGAAGTGGTTAGAAATTTTGTTGGAAAATATAGGCCAAAATATAATCTACTTGACGTAGATAATCCTATCTCTGTTGGACCCCTTGCTCTTACTGACTCCTACTTTGAGTTTAAAGTAGCCCAAGCATATGCTATTGAAAATTCTCTCCCCATTATCAAAAAGGTAGGAAAAGAATATGGAGATCTTACAGGAAGATACTATGATGTGATTGAAAAATACAAAATGGATGGAGCTGAATATGTTATAGTAGCTATGAGTTCTACAGTAGGTACAGCAAGAGAAGTAGTAGATAGCCTTAGAGAAAAAGGTCTTCCTGTAGGTCTTCTTAAAATAAGAGTTTTTAGACCATTCCCCACCGAGGACATTGTCAATGCATTAAAGGATGTAAAAGTAGTAGGAATCCTTGATAGAAGCATGGTACCAGGATCCTTTGGAGGACCTCTCTATCATGAGATCACATCTGCCATGTATCATTTCGATAAGAGACCAATAGCCCAAGCCTATGTATATGGTCTTGGTGGAAGAGACATCACCACAAACCATATAGAAAAGATATTTGAAGAACTTATGGAGATAGGTAAGAAGGGTAAGCCAAATCCTCTTACCTATATCGGAGTAAGAGAATAGGAGGTGCTAAAAATGGCAATAAATCTTAGAGAATTAGCATTAAAAGAAGAGAGGTTAGTAAGTGGACATAGATTATGTGCAGGCTGTGGTGCCAGTATTATTGTAAGAATGGTATTAAATGCCATAGACGAGCCAGTGGTGGTAGCAAATGCCACAGGCTGTCTTGAGGTTGCAACTACCATATTCCCATTTACGTCTTGGAATGTGCCATGGATCCACAGCGCTTTTGAAAATGCTGCTGCTACTATATCAGGAGTTGAGGCAGCTTATAGAGCTTTAAAGAAAAAGGGAGAAATAAATAGAGAGATAAGATTTTTAAGCTTCTCAGGTGATGGTGGTACCTATGATATAGGGATTCAAGCCCTTTCTGGTGCCATTGAAAGAGGCCACAGGGCAGTATATATATGCTACAACAATGAAGCTTATATGAATACAGGTATACAAAGATCTGGTGCAACCCCAAGAGGAGCCTTTACCACAACCTCTCCAGCTGGAAGAGTTATTCCTGGTAAACCTCAAAAGAGAAAAAATCTTACTGAAATGATGGTAGCTAATGGTGCAAGATATGTGGCACAAGCATCCCCAAGCCACTGGAGAGATCTGATGGAAAAAGTAAGAAAGGCTGTAAATACAGATGGTCCTGCCTTCTTAAACATATACTCCACATGTCCCAGAGGATGGAGAACACCAGATAACTCTGCTATAAGCATATCAAGACTTGCAGTAGAAACTGGAGCTTGGTTCCTTTATGAAGTAGAAGATGGAAAATACAAAATAAATTACAAACCTGCAAAAGGATTTAAACCCATTGAAGAATATATCAAGGTACAAGGAAGATTTGCCCATCTCTTAAAGCCAGAAAACGCCCACATATTGGAAGCCCTTAAAAAGGATATAGAAGAAGAATGGAATAGACTCCTCAGACTTGAGGAAGTTACAAATAAATAGTCATGGATAAGAATAGGCACCTCTCCTATAGGAGAGGTGCCATCCCCATAAAAAAGAATATAGATTATAAACTGGGAGTACATCTATTCCGAGGCGATAGAGCTATTTTGGAAGATATAAAACTATTAAAGATAAATACCGCTCAAATATTTTCTGGAAATCCAAGGAGCTACAGACCTAATAACGAAAAACTTCCCACCTTTCCTTTTTCAAGCATATTCATCCATGCACCCTACGTAGTTAATATAGCATCCTCCGATGAAAAAGTATGGAATCTATCTATAAAAAAGGTAAAAGAAGAATTAAAAATTGCCGAAGAAATGGAATGGGAAGGAGTAGTTATACATGCAGGAAGCAGTAAAAAAATGGGAAAAGAAGTAGCTAAAAAAAATTTCTTAAAAGCCTTAGAAAGAATCTTTGAAACTGACGGAGTTAAAAGGGCAAAACTCATTATGGAAAACAGTGCAGGAGAAGGAGACGGATGGGGATCTACAATAGAAGATTTAATCTCTGTATATGAAGAATTTCCTGATATTTATTTCTGTCTTGATACATGTCATCTTTTTGCAGCTGGATATAATCTCAAAAATGAGAGAGTATGTAGAGAAACCTTTTATAATTTCTTTGAAAAGATACCTCAAGAAAAATTAGTTTTAATCCATATTAATGATTCCCATTTTCCCCTTGGCTCAAGAAGGGATCAACACGCCCATATAGGAAAA
This sequence comes from Dictyoglomus sp. DH, assembly GCF_055181375.1. Taxonomy (NCBI): domain Bacteria; kingdom Pseudomonadati; phylum Dictyoglomota; class Dictyoglomia; order Dictyoglomales; family Dictyoglomaceae; genus Dictyoglomus; species Dictyoglomus sp. DH. Next base: position 337,166 of record NZ_CM143706.1, read on the forward strand.
GGTGCCATGGGAGTTACTGCCTTCCAAAATCTATTAAAAATTGAAACCATAAGAAGAATTCCTTTAATACTTGAAACTCCTAAGGACTCTCCCATGGCAGACCTCTATAATTTACATATAATAAGAAAAATACTTGAAAATTCCGACTAACCTATCAAATATTTCTTCACAAATTTCATCTTCTCATAAGTATGGAAGGTACCTCCACCTTCATGACCATTAAAAGGATAAATCCTAATATCCTTTTCTCCTTTGTAGTGATTATAGGCTGCAAAAACAGTAGATGGTGGACATATCATATCCATAAGACCTACAGAAAAGAGGGCTTTAGCCTTTGCCCTTGCCGAAAAATTCACCCCATCAAAATAGGAAAGAGTTTTAAATACTTGATCTACATGATCTCTATGAGTCTTCAAATATTGCACTATCTCTTGATAGGGATATCCATCGGTAATTTCTACCGCTCTTCTATAATGGCATAAGAAAGGTACATCAGGCATAGCAATCTTTAGATCTATTCCAATATAGGTAGAAAGTCCAGCAACAGCAAGAGTTATACCTCCTCCTTGACTTCCTCCTGTAATACCAACCCTATCTTTATCTACCTGAGGAAAGGATAGTAAAGTTTCCACTGCCCTTACTGCATCTGTAAATACCCTTCTATAATAATATTTCTTTGGGTCTAAAATACCCCTTGTCATAAATCCAGGATATTCTGGATAAAAAGGTTCATCATCATAATCAGGAGTATCTCCAGGACTCCAAGAACTTCCTTGACCTCTTGTATCCATTACTAAGTGGGCAATTCCCATATTAGCCCACAAAAGAAAATCATAAGCAAAACTTCTTCCACCACCATATCCAATATATTCCACAATACCAGGAAGCTTATCTTTCCTATCCTTTGGCACGATAAGCCATCCTTTTATTCTCTGACCCTTATAGCCAGAAAAAGTAACATCATATGTCTCCACCAGTTCAAGCCCAAAATCTATCTTCTCAAAAACAGGATCTAAAGAATATTTTCTTGATTCTTCAAGGGTCTCCTTCCAAAAATCATCAAAATCTTCCGGCTCTTCCCTTTCAGGTAAATATTTCCAAAGCTCTGAAAGTGGCAAATCAAAAAGCGCCATAAAACACCTCCTCAATAGTTTTTGTAAATAATTATACTACCTTATAAAAAAGATGGTAATAGCGTTTGTTAAATCATATAATCTAAATCCATCTGCAAAGAATCTTTCTTATTGCTGTTTTCATACGTTATTATTATAATTATAATTATATATAATTAAGTAATCCAAGGAGGGAAAGCAAAATGGTAGCTATCAGAACATATGAGATAAAAGAAGGATTATATCTTATTAAAAATCCAAATATCTTCTTTAACTTTAATAGTTATCTTTTAACATGCCCTGTGGATGAAAAGGCAAAATTAAATATCCTTTTTGATCCTCTACCTTTAAGATGTTTTAAAGATTTCGTAAAAGCTGTTGACGATCTAATAGGGGTAGAAAACATCGACATCATTTATACAAATCATCAAGATCCAGATCTTACATCTTCTGTTCCTGCTCTTCTTGATCTCTCCGGAAAAGCATTATACCTTACTTCTCAGGATACATGGAGACTTGTAAGTGGATACAATATTGATCCTGATAGGTTTCAACCTATTGAAATACTTCCCAATAGAAAATTAAAGTTTAGTAAAGATACTGATGACTGTCTTCAATTTATTCCTACCCCATTTTGTCACTTTAGAGGTGCTTACGCAGTATATTATCCTAAACTAAAAGTTCTTTTTACAGGAGATCTTCTTGGGGGAGCCTCTACAAAAAAAACTGATGGAATATATGCAGATAAAGATTCGTGGATTGGTATTAAGCTTTTCCATGAAGTTTATATGCCCACAAAGGAAGCCTTAAAGCTTGCCATAGATCAAATTGGAAGGTTAGATCCTCTTCCCGAACTTATCCTTCCTCAACACGGCGACATTATAAAAGGAGAATTAATAACAGAGTTTTTAAAAAGATTAAATGATATTGAGGTTGGATTAGATTATATAAATAAAGAAAAAAGAGAAAAAGAATTCTACATGAGAGTCTTTAATGATATGCTGGACTACGCAAAGATTAAATATGGAGAAAACGCAGTAATAAATAAATTAAACAAGATAAGTATGCAAATGTCTAACTTTCCAGAGATAATAAGAATAGAAAATGGAGTAATTTCAGAGATTTATGTACCTGCAGCCACGGCATTTGTGTTTATATATGATTTATTTACTGAAGATCTCTCCGATAAAGAAAAAGAAGATATAAGACTTCAATCCATTGCAACATTCAATAAATACGATTTAGAGGTCCCAGAAGAATTATTACAAGAAAATAGAAGATCCTTTATAGACAATTTCAGAAAAATTTTTAATTTAATAAGAAAATAAAAAATACCAGCCCTCCAATTTTATTTGGAGGGCATAACATTCATATTTTTCTACACCTTCTGCAAAAAGGCATTCATATCTTCAAAAGTGCCGATAATATACAATATATCTCCCCTCTGAATCTTATCAGTTGGACTTATATTCCCTATAACTCTACCTTCTCTTTGAATAGCAAAAATTGATAAATTATATTTACGTCTCAAGTCCAATTCTTCAACTGCCTTTCCTATGATTGATTCAGGAGGCTCTATCTCAAAAATCTTAATATCAGCAGAAAAATCCATATAATCAATAATGTTTGGAGCCACCAACCTTTGTGCAAGTCTTATTCCCATATCCCTCTCAGGATATACAATAAAATCCACACCAATCTTCTCAAGAATCTTTTCATGTGGCTCACTTATAGCCCTTGCAATAACAAATTGCACACCAAGTTCTTTAACCAAAAGAGCTGTAAGTACGCTTGATTCCACATCATGAGCTATAGCAACTATGGCCACATCTACATTTTGTACTCCAGCCTCTCTTAAAGCATTTATGTTTGTTGAGTCTAAAACCCTTGCAAAAGACACATAATCTTTGATTTCCTCAACCTTACTTTCATCTTTATCTATAGCTATCACCGAATATCCCATTCTTTCAAGGGTTAAAGCCACTGATACTCCAAACCTTCCTAAACCTATCACTGCAAAACTTGTGAGCTTTGTCTTATCAAGACCTACTTTCTTTAGACTATAAGCTAAAGACTTCATAAATTAACCTATACTCACCTCCTCAGTTGGGTACTCAATATGAGATCTCTTTGATACAGGAACCAAAATTGCCATACCTGCAGTAACAGTACCAACTCTTCCTAAAAACATGATAAAAATAATAGCCAATTTAGCAAAAGGAGAAAGATAAGGAGTTATACCTGTAGAAAGCCCCACAGTACCAAAAGCAGATACTACTTCAAATAGGATGGAAAGAGGAGGAAACCGCTCTGTTATAAGAAGAATAAACCATCCTAAAATTACAAGAGTAATGGACAGTAAAAATACAGTGTAAGCTCTTTTCACATTATCCCAAGTAATAGTTCTATCTTTAAAGTGAAGATTTTTCCTTTCTAAAATTACTGCTACTACACTCAACCAAAGAACTAAAAAAGTTACTGTCTTTATACCACCACCTGTTCCACCTGGAGATGCACCAATAAACATAAGAACTATCAAAAAAAGAAGAGTAGAAGGGTTTAATTTTCCAATATCCAAAGTACTAAAACCAGCTGTTCTTGGGGTAACAGATTGAAAAAAGGACGCTAAAAACTTTGACCATAGATTTAAAGGTTTCAATGTCTTTGGATTATTATATTCAAGCATAAAGATAAAGATAGTACCTATAATAATTAAAAATACTGTTGTAATAATTGCCATCTTACTATGCAGAGAAAGATGTAGCTTCCTTTTAGTAAATTTCTGGATAAAATCGTAAATGACAATAAAGCCTATACCTCCAATTACAATAAGAGATGTTATTGTAAAAACTAAATGAGAATTAGAAACATACCCTGTAAAACTTTTAAAACCCCCTAAAAGATCAAAGCCTGCATTACAAAAAGCAGAAACTGAATGAAATATGGCAAATTTTAAGCTCTTTAAGAAAGAATGATCTTTAATAAAGACAAAAAACAAAGAAATAGCTCCCAATAACTCAAATATAAATACTATAATAAGTACACTTTTTAAAAAAGAAACAATTCCTCTAAGAGACGTAGTATTTAACGAATACTGCAAAAACAATCTTTCTTTAAGTTGTATCTTTCTATTTAAAAGAAGCATCATGCCTGTTGCAATTACAGCATAACTTAACCCACCTATTTGAATTAAGAGAAGAATCACTAAGTGGCCAAAATGGGACCAATAAGTACCTGTATCAACAACTACAAGTCCTGTTACACAAGTAGCAGATGTTGCTGTGAATAAGGCAGTAAGAAAATCAGTAAACTTACCTTCTGCAGAAGACAATGGTAACATTAAAAGTAATGTACCTGCAAGAATTACTGCTCCAAAACTTAAAATCAAAAATAAAGCAGGATTTAACCCTCTTTTTTTAGAAACAATTTCACCATCAATCATAAAAGCTAGAAAAAATACACCTCTTTTCAAATAAATCTTTTTCTTAACATCTAAGTATTCTATATCTAAAGCATTTATGAGTCAAATTTATAAAATCAATTAGAAGCCATGATATAGATATCATATAAGGTTATTAATTTAACACATTTTTAATTGAAACTTAAGAACATAATATTTATAATTAAACAAAATAAAACTCTTAAAAGAGGTTTTGAGATTTATGGGCAGTGTAAAGGATTTAATAATTTTGGAGAATCCATCTGAAAATTCCCTTGGTAGAGGTAGATTCATCTTTTCTGATAGATATTCTGTATTTGATTATGGAGAAATGCCAGACCTCATAGAAGATAAGGGTAAAGCTATATGTATAGTCACATCTTTTTTCTTTGAAAAACTAGAAAATCTGGGAATTAAAACCCATTATATAGGAGTAGTAGAAGAGAATAAAGTAAAATCCCTTTCTGAGCTAAAAAATCCATCCAATATTCTTGAATTTAAAATGGTAAGAGCAGTGAAACCTGAATTAAAAGATAATATTTATGACTATTCTATTTTCCAAAGCCTTAAAAATAATTTTCTCATTCCCTTAGAGGTTATATATAGAAACTCCCTTCCAGAAGGTTCTTCTGTATTTAGAAGATTAAAAGATGGAAGTTTAAAAATTGAAGATCTTGGACTTAACAAGATACCAAACCCAGGAGAAAAACTTGAAAAACCAATAGTAGACTTTTCCACAAAATTAGAGGTAAATGATAGATATCTATCAAAAGAAGAAGCTCAAAAAATAAGTGGACTCACTATGGAAGAATTTGAAAAACTTATAAATATTACCCTTTTTATAGATGATCTTATAACCCATGAGGCAGAAAAAATAAACTTAATAAATGAGGATGGAAAATTTGAATATGCTTTTGATGCAGAGAGAAATTTCATGGTAGTAGATGCCTTAGGAACCCTCGATGAATGCAGATTTACATATAATGGAATACCTATAAGTAAGGAAATAGCAAGAATATATTACAGAAAAACTGAATGGTATAAGGAAATAGAAGAAGCAAAAAAGAAAGACAGATTTAATTGGAAAAGTATGGTAGGATCCCCACCTCATCTTCCAATAGAACTTAAAGACCTTATATCCTCTATATACAAAGCTTATGCTAACGAAATAACCCAAAGAGAATGGTTTGATGCTCCCCCTATGAAGGATCTTTTAAATCGACTCCAAGAACTTCTTCAGTAGCTACTTAATTTCCACAAAGTCCCCTTTTAAATGTTTGTAAACTTTATAACATAACCACTTTTTAAAGAGTTCCATCTTTTATTGTCCTAACTTTATCCACAACTGTGGATAACTTTGTGGATAGGTTGTGGATAACTCTGTGGATAACTTTATAAATCTGTGGATAACTTTGTGGATAGAATGTTAATTGTGGATTATGTGGAAAACTTTGGAAAACTTATCCACAGCCAAAAAACATACATTTCTTAACTCCTTATAACTTATCCACAATATCCACACCCCTAACTACTACAACAAGGTTTTTTATTTTTTAAAACATCCTTTGTATTTGTTACAGTAGGCTGTGGATAAAATCACGATGATGTAAAAAAGCCCCCTAATTAGGGGGCTCTCTTTGAGAAAGGAAATTCTGACTGGGCTTTGTTTCTTTCAAAAAAATTATAACTTATTTTTTGAATTTATGCAATAATATAAAAAAGTTTTAATACTACTATAAGTAACACGAGTTATTTTAATAGATCATATAAAAGAATAAAATTTTCATATCTATAAAAAAGTTTCAGAGAAAAACGATTTATTTTAAAAGTATGATATAATTTTTAATATGATCCAGGAATTTGAGATTATAAAAAGACTTATTTTTTCTTTAATACTATCTGGCATAATAGGATGGGAAAGGGAAAAGGAAGAGAAACCAGCTGGATTTAGAACACATATTCTGGTTTCTCTGGGAGCTACTCTTTTTATGATTGTTTCAGCTTATGCTTTTCCAAATACTGATCCAACTCGTATAGCTGCTCAGGTGGTTACTGGTATAGGTTTTATAGGTGCAGGTACTATTTTAAGAAATGAACATTCTGTAAAAGGTTTAACAACAGCAGCAAGTATATGGGCTGTCTCAGGTATAGGTATGGCTGTTGGTGCAGGACTTTATTTTCCTGCTTTTTTTACTACTTTGTTTATATTAGCTGTTCTCATATTAGCAACAAAACTTGAGAAAGTATTTATAGGTTCCCATAGAGATTTAATATTAAAATGTAAAATAGAAGATAAGCCAGGGGTTATAGGAGAAATTGGAACTATTCTTGGGGAACTTAAGGTTAATATAAAACAAATAGGTTTAAACTCTATAAATGAAAATATAGCAGAATTAAATTTAATTTTGAGATTGCCATCTAAGATTAAAATGGAAGAGATTGTAGAAAAGCTTTCAAAATTATCCTCAGTAAAAGAAATAGATATCATTTAGAAAGGGGAGAGACAAAAAGTCCCTCCCCTTCATTATTTTATTTCTTCCAAAATTCGACCATTTCTCTTATTTGTTTTGTTTTATATTCTTCATATTTCTTTGCTCCTAAATCATCTAAGCCTTTTAAGAATTCAACCCATACTTTATCAAAATCTTTTTTAGGTGCCATTACTACCTTTGGAATATTTTTAATTACATAATCGAAGAGCTTATTTCCAATGGCTCTCATATCTTCATCTGGTGTTGGATACATCCATAGATATCCCCATGTTTTTACAGGATATTCGTCAGCTTTTGGGAATAGATCTTTCCATATTTCTACCTTATATGCTGCAAGAACTTTCTTTTCTACTTCTGTATAATTCTTTCTTATATCTTCTTTTGTGGTATCAGGAACTACTGGATTTCCTGTAGAATCAATATAGTAATTAGGAAGTCTTGGCCATGGATATACATATACTCCTATTCCAGTCTTTCTTCCGAAGTAGGGATCTGTTCTTCTTGCTTGATCCACATCGGGTAGGAATTGTCTCTTTCCATTTACATATGTATGATGTACTCCTTCTATTCCCCATTGCCTCAAAATATTAGCATCTTCTGTACATAGCCAATCAAGAAATTTTATAGCTCTTACAGGATCTTTACAGCTTTTAGTGATAGCTATACCCCATCCACCGGTGTATCCAACTCTTACATCAGGTGGAGCCTGTTTTATTCTCTCGCTTACAGTAACAGGATAATATCCATACATATATTCATATTTTCCTGATCTTCTTAAAGCTGTAAATGGTTCTCCTACTGCCCATCCTGCATCAATTAGTGCTAAAACTCTTCCACTTGCTATTTTTGCCTTATAAGTATCTTCTTTTTGTATGAATGTTTCTTTGTCTAATAGACCTTCATTCCACATATGATTTAGCCATCTAAAATATTCCTTCTCTATAGCTCTCTTATAATGGAAAGTACATTTTAAAGTTTTAGGATCTACATATAATTCTCCATCATCAGGAGCTCCCGTAGCTTGAAATGCTGGATTTGTTACACTTATTACTGTTCTCCAATCATCAGCACATAAGGTAAGTGGTATAGTTGGAAGTCCGTCTGTAGTTGGATGTTTTTTGTAATATGTTTTTATTGCATTCTCAAAATCTTTTAGAGTTCTAATTCTCGGATATCCAAGTTCCATAACTACTCTGTGTTGAAGCATGAACCCACCATTTACATCAAGAGTTCTGTCATTATCTGTGGTTAAACCAAGACAGTAAATATGAGGATCTTCCTTACTCCATTTTAATCTCTTTAAGTTTTCCCCATAAGCTTTTTTAATATTTGGGGCGTACTTTTCTATTAAATCATCAAGGGGTATTAATGCTCCTGCATCCTTCAAAAGAGAAAGATCTCCTTTAGCATATATTAAATCTGGATAATCTCCGCTTGCTGCCATAATTTGTATTTTTTCTCTTACAGCAGCCTGGTTAGGTGCGTATTCTATATCTAAGGTTACACCAGTGAGTTCCTTTATCTTTTGGGCTACTGGACTTTTGAATTGGTCATCATTGGGATTAACTTCTCCTATATATACTTTAAATGTTATAGGCTTATTTGCTTCGGGTGTAGGATTCATGGGCTTAAATAATTTTGCTTGAGCATTTACTTCTCTTATGCTTACACTGAAAATGAGGCTAATTACTAATACTATAGCAAAAAACCATCCTAATAATTTTTCTGTCCTCCTCATAAAATTCTTTCCCCCCTTTAGAGTTAATTTTCATAGAGTATTTTTTAATTGTAAATTACTCTTTTTAAACACCTCCTTTCTTAATTTTTTATTGCCCCAAGAGTCATTCCTTTTACAAAATACTTTTGTAAGAATGGATACACAACAACAATAGGCAATGTGGTTACTATAGTCATTGCCATTCTTAATGATTGGGGAGTTACTCTCATAGTTCTTGTAGGATCCAAATTGCTGTAGTAATCAATAGTTGTAGAACTTGCTGCAGCATTAGCGAGAATTTTCTGGAGCTCATATTGCAAAGTGGTAAGATTTTTATTTCCTCCACAGTAAAGGTATGTATCAAACCATGCATTCCAGTGACCTACTGCTACAAATAAGGCAACTGTAGCAAGAACAGGAATACACAAAGGTAGTATTACCTTTAAGAATATAATAAAATCATTGGCACCATCAATCATAGCTGATTCTTGCAGTTCTGATGGTAAGGTATCGATATAAGCTCTAATAACAATAAAATTGAATGGATTTATAAGTCCTGGAAGGATATAAACAAGAAAATTATTCATTAGTCCTAAACTTCTTATCAAAAGATATTCTGGTACTAAACCACCTCCTACGTACATGGTGATAACAAACAGTGTAGTAATAAGTTTTCTTGCAAAAAAATCTTTTCTACTAAGAACGTAGGCCACTATAGCTGTAGAAATAACACTGGTTATAGTCCCTATTAAAGTTCTTAAGGTTGATATTAAAGTTGCTCTACCAATTGTAGGATAATTGAATATTTCTTTGTAATTATCTAAGGTAAATACTCTGGGAAATATGGTGATACCACCTTTTATTGTATCAAAAGGATCATTAAGGGATACAGCTAAAACATATAGGAAAGGATACAATGTTATTATAACTAATAATATCATTATTCCGTGGTTTATAATATCGAATATTTTATCTCCTAAACTTCTATTCATATTCACGTCCTCCTAAATGATTTTGTACCCTGTAAATTTTTTACTTAATTTATTTGCTGAGAAAAGAAAAATTAAGCTAATTACAGATTTAAAAATACCTGCTGCAGTACCGAAGGAAAATCTTCCTGCTCTAATGCCATAATCAAGGGCATATAGGTCTATAACGTCGGATACATTCCTTACAGCTGAGGTTCTTAAAAGGAATTGTCTTTCAAATCCAATATTTATAATATTTCCTATACTCAATATAAGTATCAAAATAATAGTTGGCATTATGCCTGGTAATGTGATGTGCCAGATTTTTCTAAATCTTCCAGCTCCATCTACTTCTGCTGCTTCGTATAACTCTGGGTTTATAGCTGTCATAGCAGCTAAAAATATAATGGTATTCCATCCCAGCTCTTTCCATATGTCTGAGAAGACTACAATCCACCAGAAATATTTAGGTTCTCCAAAAAATAGTATGGGTTGTTCAATTATTCCAATTCTCATAAGAAGGTAATTAACAACCCCATCAGGTGCAAGCATGGCATGTACTATGCTTGCTACTATTACCCACGAAACAAAGTGAGGTAAGTAAGAAATAGTTTGTACTGTTCTTTTGAAAGTAGAATTTCTGATTTCATTTATTAAAATAGCAAGTATTATTGGAAGAGGAAAACCAAAAATAAGTCCGAGAATGCTCATAGCAAGAGTATTTCTCATGACAAGGTAAAATTCTGGGTCAGAGAACATCTCTTTAAAATATTTCAATCCAACCCATTGCTGTTGAAATATAGGTATTCCTGGCTTGTAGTTCTGAAAGGCTGTAATCCATCCCCATAAAGGGATATAACGAAAGATGATAAGCCATATAAGAAATGGGAAAATCATAATGATAAGGTATTTTTGTTTTTTTAATGTCTTTATAAAGTAGTTCACTTCAATCCCTCTTTCTTTTTTTTCAAAAATTATCAGAATATTCCTTTTAATAAAACCTTAAAAAATAGAAATTTTTAGAGGGAAAAATTAGACTTTTTTTCAATTTACAAAAATTGTATTGAAGATTTATACTTTAAAAAATTTTAAAGTTTGGGGTTGTTTTATGTTTATCAAATTTTCCAACATAAAAATGTATAAAAAACTCATAATCAGTTTTATAGCCATATCGATAATCCCCATACTTATCCTTGGTACTGTAACTGTGGTTCATTTTAGGGATTTTGCCTTGGAATCTTCTTCAAAAGAAGTTTATAACAATCTAAACTCAGCAAAATTTCAGATAATGAAGATTACAGAGGAAGTAGTAAAGATTGCAGATAAATTAATGATAGATCAAAGGTTAAAGGAACTTTTACTTTATAAATACAAATCCCCGATGGAGACTTTTATAAAGTATTCTCAGTATAGAGAGATAGAAAATTATAAAACTCTTTTCGCTAATGCCATAGCTTATATAAGAATATATTCTGAAAATCCAACTATTTTAGAGAATGGAATTTTTTATAAAGTAAAGGATTATATTAGAAAGGAGAATTGGTATAGGACTGCCATAAATCTAAATGGATTTATAAGATGGGAATTAATTTATCAGAAAGAAGATATTTATCCTGAAAAGTATTTTAGTCTTGTAAGACTTCTTAGAGATCCTTATAACGAAAGTTTTGGAGTTTTGGTTATTAATCTAAATAAACTGGAAATCAAAAAGATATTAAATCATCAAATTTTTGATACTTTTCTTATTAATAATGATGGATATATTGTAGCGAGCAATAATGAAAACTTAATAGGTACCATCTTCCCTATTGATAAATCAAAAATTATACAACCTGAAGGATATTCTTTAAAGTATAACAATAAAAATTATAGAATTTTCGGTATTTATTTACCTCTTGCTGGTTATAACAAGGATTTTTATCTTGTAAGTATGGTACCCTTGGACTATATAATGAGAGAGCCTTACGGTATGTTTAGATTTGCCATAGCTATGATAGTTATTTCTGTAGGGCTTTCTCTCTTGTTTGCTTTAATATTATCTAAGAATATGAGCAAGAGAATAGCAGTATTAAATAATGTAGTAAATGAGATATCTCATGGTAATTGGGATATGGAGTTTTCAATATCTGGTAAGGACGAAATAGGAGAACTTGCTGAGAATGTAAAAAATATGGCAAGAAATATAAAGATGCTCAATGAGTTGAAGATCAAACAGAAAGAAATGAAATTAAAAATATTGACCAATAATTTGAACCCTCATTTTCTATTTAACACTTTAGAGACTATTCATATGATGGCTATATGTAAAGAGCAGTGGGATATTGCAGATATTACTCTTAAGCTTGGTAACCTTTTAAGGAGAATTATAGAATTTGAAGGAAAACCTATAAAATTAAGGACAGAGTTAGAACTTGTAGAAGATTACTTGAAAATACAAAAATATAGGTTTGGAAAGATAGATTATAAAATAAATTTGTATGAGGATATAGAAGATCTATATATACTTCCTTTTCTAATCCAACCAATTGTTGAGAACTCTATTATACATGGTCTTGAGGAGAAAGAAGAGAAGGGAATTATAAATATAAACGTTGTTAAAAAAGAGGATAAGTTAATAATATCCATAGAAGATAACGGCGTAGGGATGTCTCAACAAGAAATAGAAGCTATCTTTAACAATGAAGATTTAAGTGGAAAAAGAATAGGCGTAAAAAATACTATGGAAAGAATAAAGCTTTTCTACGGAGAAGATTTTGGGCTTAGAATTCAAAGTGAGGTAGGAAAGGGCACAAAAGTAGATATAGTACTACCGTATCATGTTTTAAAAGGAAGTGATAAATATGTACAAGGTATTAATAGTTGATGATGAACCCATCATAAGAAGTGGCTTGAAAAAAGTTATAAATTGGGAAAATCATGGATTGAGGATTGTGGGAGATGCTGATAATGGGGAAGAAGCTTTGGATAAAATTATAAGGCTTAATCCTGATCTTTGCATTGTGGATATAAAGATGCCAAAAATGGATGGATTGGAATTAATAAAAAAAGTTAAAGAGATTGGTATGAGAATAAAATTTATAATTCTTACAGGTTATCCTGAATTTGAATATGCAAAAAAGGCTATAGATTTAGGTGTAGAGAGTTATCTTTTAAAACCTATAGATCCAGAAATTCTTAAAGAAAAGGTTATGCAAATTGTAGAACAGATAAAGAGTGATAAATTATTATATGAGTTATCCCGAGATAAACTTTTAGAAAAACTAATAAAGGGAGAATTGAAAAACGTTAAAGAAGAAGATCTTAATAGAATTTATAATTTCAATTTTCCATGGGATTCTTATGAGATAGTATTAACTGATGATTTGAATATTGAGGGTAAAAAAAATCATAATATTGATAGCATAATTCAAACCTACACTTTTATGGGAAATTCTTTGTGTTTTCTTATTGCTGATATAAAGAATCCTTACTTTAGAAGGAAGTTAATGGATGTAAAAAGGCAATTCAAAAAATTATTTGGATTTAATATATCATTCTTTGTAGGGGAAAAAGTCTTCAAACTTAGTGACTTACCCATATCTTATAACACTGCTTTAAAATTGAAGAACAAGAAGTTTCTCTTTAATCAAAAGGAAATAATAACCTATCCTAAGGAGGCTAAATTTGGTGATTTTCAAAATACCGATGATTCAAAGATAATTTGTGAGATTATAAAAGCTATAGAGTTTGGAAATCTTAATAACATTCATCTTTTTCTTGAGATAAAGATGAATAATCATACTGTAAGAGAGGATGATGAGGAAGAAATAAAATCAAGTTATCTTAATCTATTTATAAATATAATAAATTATTTCTCTTCTAATTATCCTTTCTTTAAGGAGATATCTAATAAATATTTAGATAAAAGAATAATATGCGAATTTTATAAAAAGCGATCCCTTATAGACCTTCACAATTTTGTAAAGGAGATGGTATTAAACGTGTTAAGAGATTTTTCAGAGAAAACAGGCAATAATGTACTTTCTCAGATAATAGAATATATAAATGCTAATTATTATAAAGATATTAAGTTAAAGGATTTGGCAAAACAATTTGGATATAACAGTAGTTATTTTGGAAAGATATTTAGGAAATATACAGGTGAAAAATTTAATACCTATATTGATAGAATAAGGATAAATAAAGCTAAGGAATTACTTTTGAAAGGTGAGAAGGTAGTAGATGTAGCAGAAAAGGTAGGTTATAAGGATCTGGATTACTTCGTTTTTAAATTTAAAAAATATACAGGAAAAACACCTCAAGCATTTAAGGAAAATATCTCTTAAAAAACACATTTCCGTATAGCTTTCCAATTAGTTAAGTTTTGGCACACTTTTAATATAAAATTAATATTTTTAGTTTCATTGAAAAAAGCATTAAATTAGTTTTTTAATTATATCAGGAAAGGAGATGTTGAAATGAAAGTAAAAGAGTTAATATTGAAGAATAAATCAGGTTTGCATGCTCGTCCCGCAGCTGTTTTTGTTCAGACAGCAAGCAAATTTAAGAGTAAAATAATAATAAAAGCTAATAACAAAGAAGCAGATGCAAAAAGTATATTAAAAGTACTTTCTTTAGGGGCTAATCAGGGGACAAAACTTATATTAGAAGTTGAGGGGGAAGACGAGGAAGAAGCTCTTAAAACCCTTTCAGAGCTTATAGAGTTGGGTTTAGGGGAGGATTAATGGGTAAACGGGATAGAAAAGAGAAAATTTTAAATGTTATTTTAGAGGCTTCTCATCCTATAAAGATAGAAGATATAGCGGAGAAGACAGGCTATAGTTTATCTACTGTTAGAAGGGAATTAAGAAGTCTTGAAGAATTTTTGTTTGCCCATGGAATTGAAGTTAAGCATATCCCATATAAAGGTGTTCATATTACAAATCTTGAAAAGGACTCACATCTTTATATTATGTCTTTATTATCCCAAAATGAACAGATAACTAACAAAGAAAGGCATAAATTGATGATTCTTGACCTGCTATTATCAACAGAAAAAATAACATTAGAAAATTGGGAAGAAAAATTCAATATGAGCCATCCTACAATTGTAAAAGATTTTCAATTAGTAAAGAAATGGATGATTAATCACAAACTAAATATAATAGCTAAGCCTCATTATGGAATTAGATTGATAGGTGAAGAGAAGTATATTAGACAGGCAATCTTGGATTTAATCTTTGAGAGTTTATCGGAAGAAGAAAAAGGTAAGTTGTTAAATGAGGTACTTTTAAATTATAGAGTAAATTTACCTTGGATTGATCTTTTTAATGACTCCTTTTTTGGAATTATTAAGTTTTTAAATGAAATAGAGAATGTATGGGATGTAAAATTTACTGATGATAGTTTTCTTCAATTATTGTTAATCATTGGGATTTCTATAAGTAGATTGAAAAAAGGATATAGATTGGAGGACTTTTATACGAATTGTTATGATTTAAATCCTCCTTTTGATATTTTAGAAAGTTTTTATGATTTAAATTTAGATGATAGGGAAAAAAGGTTTATAAACCTATACTTACTTTCTTCTGAATTAGAATCTGGTAAGAGTTTTCTTAAAGAAGATAAGGATTTAAGAAGTATTTTAGAAAAGGAGATCTTTAATTCTTATTCTTTTAAGAGTAATACCTTTAAAGTTTTTTTGAGTCATATACAGACTGCTATCTTCAAGATAAAGAATAATATAAACATATATAACAATATGTTAGAAAAAATAAAGAAAAACTATCCAATTATATACTATATTTCATGCGAATTATCAAAAACTCTTGAAAAAAGATTTGATATAAAGATTCCAGAAGAAGAAAAAGGATATATAACATTATATTTGTTAAGACTGTTCGAAAAAATGGCTAAGAAGAAAAAGATTATTGTAATATGTCCTTCTGGAGTATTAACAGCGAATCTTTTAGCAGAGAAAATAAAAAAAATATTTGAAGATGTTGAAGTTGTAAAGATAACATCAATAAGAGACTTACCTCGAAATCCCTCTAAAGGATTTATATATGTTAGTACTATTCCACTTTCTAATTTTGGATCACTCTATTTTCAAATTTCACCATTATTCTCTAAGGATGAAGAGGAAAAATTCAAAAATTACATTTATAACTTTTATAAAGAAAATGTTTATGTAGAGATTATGGAAGTAAAAGATGAAAATGAGATTTTACAATACATACCTAAGGACTCTACTATTATTGCCATAAAGGAGAAACTATATTGGATCTACTCTAAGGAGGAACCAAAAGAAGAAAAGTTTATTTTGTTCTGTAACCCCAACAATAAATCCTATTATATGTATATCCATCTTTTTGATTATTTTAAGACTATATGGTTATCTCAAAAGATAGCTACAAGTATATCTCTGAGAAATTTAAATAGGATCAGTGAGGATTATTTACTCAAATTGCTATATTCCTTGGAAAGGGGAATTTAATATGAAGATAATAAAGGGTATTTCTGGATCTCCTGGAGTTACTATAGGTAAGGTTTTTCTTTGGATTAAGAAAGAAAAAGATCTAAATTATAAAGGAGATGAGGCAAAAAAGATTTGGAGAGAGGCAAAGGATGCTCTTAAAGAGGAATTAAATAATAGATTATTGGATTTGTCTGAGACAGAAAGAGATCTTGTAAACTTTTATTTATTACTTTTAGATGATCCTACTTTTGAAGAATTTCTCTTTGAAAAAATAGATGAAGGTTTAGATTTTAAAACTGCAGTTGAAATAACCACTGAAAGGTTTAAAAAAGAATTTTTAAATTTAGATGTTTATTTTAAAATGAGGGCCCAAGATATAGAAGCTCTTAAGGAAGAAATATTTAGGGTAGTTGTTGGAGAGAGCTATCCAAGCTTAGAAGAACCTTCCATATTGGTATCAAAAGAAGTAACACCTTGGCAATTAATTAATATTCCAAAAGATAAATTATTGGGTATTGTTAGTGAGAAAGGAGGAGTGCTTTCACACCTTTCCATAATAGCAAGGAATTTAAATTTGCCCCTTTTAATAGGTGCTAATGTTTTAGAGATTAAGGGGGGAGAACTGGCTATTTTAGATGGTGAAAAGGGAATTTTGATATTAGATCCTTCTTCTCAGGAAGTTGAAAAGTATCAGAGATTATACGAACGTTATAAGATACTTCAAAAGAAAGCAATAGAGTTCAAAAACTACGTACCTAAGAAAGAGAATGGAGAAAAATTCTTTATCTCAGGAAATATTGGTAATTTAGAAGATGCCTTTTTAGCTTTAGAGCAAGGAGCAATGGGAATAGGCCTTTTTAGAACTGAATTTTTATTCTTGGAGAGGAATGATCCCCCATCTGAAGAAGAACAGTACGAAATTTATAAAAAAGTTGGAGATCTATTTTTAAATTATCCTGTTATTATAAGGACCTTAGACATTGGTGGAGATAAAAATGTACCCTATATACAGTTTGAGAGAGAAGAAAATCCATTTTTGGGGCTTAGAGGAATTAGGTGGTCATTATATGAAAAGGTACTTTTTAAAACTCAATTAAAGGCGATTTTGAGGGCAAGCATTGGAAATAATATTCATATGATGTTTCCTATGGTAGATTTGGTAGAGGAGGTAATAGAGGCAAAAAAACTTGTGAAAGAAGCAGTAGAGGAGCTGGAAAAGGAAGGTAAAGAATATAAAATTCCCCCTATTGGTATAATGTTGGAGACACCTATATCTATTTTAAACATAAATAGATTTGCAGATTTTGTAGACTTTTTTAGTTTAGGTACAAATGATCTTTTTCAATATACTTTTGCTGTAGATAGAACTAACGAAAAAGTCTCCTATTTGTATAGGCCATATCATCCTGCTTTTTGGGATTTAATTAAGGAAGCAATAGATTCTGCTCATAAAATTGGTAAGTGGATTGGTATTTGTGGAGAATTAGGTGGGGATTTAAGGGCCTTCTTACTTCTATATTCTCTTGGTATTGATGAGGTGAGTGTAGCCCCATTGAGGATTCCAATTTTAAAGTTATTGAGTTCTAAAATAGCCAAGGTTGATGTTTCTTTTGATTCATTACAAGAAGATGAACTTTTAGAAGTATTAGATAAGCATTATCAAAAAATCATGGAAGAAATAGGAAGTTAATAGTTAATTTTTGAAAGAATTTTAATTCTTTAATATTATTTTAACTTTCTTGAATAAAGTTGATGTTTCTTTGATAATATTCAAAAACGAGGTGGTGAAAATGTTAAATTTCTTAGAGGCTATAGGAAATAGAATAGAGATTTTAGATAAGGTTGATACATGGGAAGAGGCGGTAAGAATAGGTGGGAAACTTTTAGAGAAGGATGGTATTGTGGAACCTAATTATATAGATAAAATGATTGAGGTATGTAAAGAATTGGGGCCTTATGTGGTTATTGCTCCAAGAGTAGCAATCCCCCATGCTCGTCCCGAAGATGGGGCAAAATCCTTTGGGGTTTCTTTATTAGTAATAAGGAATGGAATAAATTTTGGATCTTATAATGATCCTGTTTATCTTGTAATTTCTTTTGCAACTCCTGATAAAGAATCTCATCTTGAATTTTTACAAGAGTTGGCAGAAATTCTTCAAGATTCGGAAAAATTAGCAGAACAGTTTATAAGTTTTAAAGATAAAGAGGAAATTAAAGATTATATTAAAAAATTCTTTTCTAAAGTTAATACATAAAAGGGGTGTTACAAATGGTGAACAAGAGACTTAAGATTGTTGCTGTTTGTGGAATGGGTTTAGGTAGCTCCTTAATATTAAAAATGAATATAGAAAAGGTAGTAAAGGATCTTAATTTGGAAGCAGATGTTTCAACAACAGATATATCTACTGCAAAGGCAGTATTAGGAGATGCAGATATTGTTATTACTTCTCCAGAATTAGCTCCACAACTTGGGGAGTTAAAAGCCAAAGTTGTTACAATTAAAAATTTTGTTAATTTTCAAGAGATGAAAGAAACCTTGGAGAAAACCTTAAAAGATTAAAAATATATGGGGAGGTGTCAATATGTGGATTCTTAAGTTTATCCAAGATATCCTAAGTGTACCTGCAATTTTGGTGGGTGTTGTGTCTTTTGTAGGTTTGGTAGTTCAGAAAAAGACATTTTCAGAAGTGATAAGTGGAAGCATAAAAACTGTATTAGGATTTTTGATCTTAGTAGCTGGTGCCGTAACTTTGATTGGTTCTTTGAATGCATTGGGTCCAATGTTGGAAACAGGATTTGGAATAAAAGGGGTTGTTCCTAATAATGAGGCTATAGTTGCTATTGCCCAAAAAACCTTAGGTAGAGAAACTGCTTTAATAATGGTATTTGGTTTCCTTGTAAATATACTGCTTGCCCGTTTTACACCATTTAAGTTCATATGGTTAACAGGACATCATAGCTTTTATATGGCTGCTTTAATTTCTGCAACCCTTGGAACAGCAGGTCTTACTGGAGCGGGACTTGTGATATTAGGGGCAATAATTTTAGGATTAATGCAAGTTTTGATGCCAGCATGGATACATCCTTATATGAGGAAGGTAACAGGTTCTGATGATATTGCTTTAGGTCACTTTGGTACTTTAGGATATTTTGTTTCAGGTGCTATTGGAAGTCTGGTTGGAAAGCCTGAAGATAGTACTGAAAATATATCCTTCCCAAAGACTTTAGGCTTTTTGAGAGAATCTTTAGTAGCAACAGGTATAACTATGATTATAGTATTTTTAATTGCAAGTATTGCAGCAGGTCCTTCCTTTATAGAATCTAAATTGAGTGGAGGTCAGAACTTTTTAGTATATGCAGTTGTACAAGCTTTAACTTTTGCTGCAGGAGTGGGTGTTGTAATTTATGGTGTTAGAATGATAATATCAGAAATTATACCAGCATTTAAAGGAATTTCTGATAAGATTGTACCTGAAGCAAAACCTGCATTAGACTGTCCTGTAACATTCCCTTATGCTCCTAATGCTGTAATAATTGGTTTCATATTTAGTTTCTTGGGTGGAATTGTTTCTATGCTTCTTATGCCTTTGTTGGGTTTACCAGTTATCATTCCAGGTTTGGTGCCTCATTTCTTCGTAGGAGGTACTGCTGGAGTAATTGGCAATGCAACAGGAGGTAAAAAAGGAGCTATTTTGGGATCCTTTGTAAATGGTATTATTATTAGCTTTGGTGCAGCATTGTTACTACCAGCTCTCGGAACACTTGGATTTGAAAATACTACTTTTGGTGATTCTGATTTCCAATGGTTAGGAATATTGATAAGTTTAATAGCTAAGTTATTTAAATAACATAAATCAATCAATTAGGTATATAATAGAATAGATTGAATTTAAAACCCCCTGTTCTTGCAATAAGACAGGGGGTTTTTATTAGGAGGTTAAATAAGATGAAGACAAAGAGGGCTTTTTTAATTGAGCCAAGAAAATTCGAGATTGATTACGTAGATGTGGAGCCAAAGAGAAATGAGGTATTGGTAAAAGTTGTCTCTTGTGGCCTTTGTAATTGGGAACTTAATCATTGGCATGGAAGACTCGGAACTTTTCCACAATCATTGGGGCACGAATGGGCAGGAATTGTGGTGGATGTTGGCTCTGATGTAAAAAATTTAAAGCTAGGAGATAAAGTAACCGCATTACCGGATGATCTTAGTGGTTTTTCACAATACACAGTAGTAAGTGAAAAAAATTGTATTAAGCTTCCTGATAATATAGATATTAAATATGCTCTTGGGGAACCACTAAAGTGTATTATTACCGTATTAAGGGCAGCTCGACCTGAGGTTGGAGATTATGGGATTGTTGTAGGATGTGGTTTTATGGGATTGTTGTGTATTCAAGCATTAAAAGGAAATACATTATCAGAACTTATTGCTATTGATATTGACGAAAAGAAATTAGATATGGCCTTAGAGTTTGGTGCTACAAAGATAATTAATGCAAGAAAAGAAAATGTTGTAGAGAAAATACAAGATATAACGAAGGGACATATGGCCGATTTTGTAATAGAAGGTACTGGAAATCCAAATGTATTAAATATTTGTCAAAGATATTTGAAGACAGGGAGAGGAAGATTGATTCTAATGAGTTCTTATGAAACTGAGTGCGATAAATTTGATTTTAGAGAGGCAATAAAAAGGTCCATAGAGATAATAGTAGCTCATCCTTCTTATTCTTTAGATCCATATGATGATTTAAGAAGGGCTGTAAATCTTTTAGAGAAGGGAACCTTTAATATAGAAAGATTGGTGACACATGAATTTCCTCTTGAGAATATTCAAGGGGCATTTGAAACATTAGAGAGTAAACCTGAAGGGTACATAAAAGGCTTAGTAGTAATAAATGAGGTTTAATAAGGGAAGATACCCTCTGTCCCAGAATATGGGACAGAGGGCATATTAAAATTATTCCCAGTCAAGGAGTCTTTTTTCTCCTTCAAGCTTTTTAATATCTGTAATATCTTGGGTTACTTCTAATGTTCCGAGATAGTTTCCATTTTTATCTCTTACAGCAAAATATCTAATAAGTATTAATCTTCCATTCAAATTTATCCAGAAATCAGCATGATCTTTTGTGCCTTTCTTAAATTCATTCACAATCTTTTCTACTATATGGACACTTTTTTGAGGATGACATTGTTGTACTTTCCTACCAATTACAGCCTTTGTTCTTACGAATATTCTATCTTTTGTCTCGCTGAAATATCTTACTTCATCATTTTTGTCAACAAAAGTTATATCTACAGGAAGGGTGTTTAAGAGTGCTTCTAATTCTTCTAAGGTAAAACTTCCTGTAGGTAGATTTATCATACCTTCTTTCTTTTCTAATTCTTTTTCTTCTGTTTTTTCTATTGGTGTTAATACAGATGGAGGAGTGAAACAGCAATATCCAATCTCATCAAATTGTAATCTTATGTCTTTTAATTCATCCTCAGAAAGTACATGAAGGGCCATGGGAAAGAGAATATTATTTTCTTTATAGAAATGGCTTGAAAGCATTTCTGAGAGGTCAGTAGCAAGAAGGGCTAATTTTCTTATGAATTCTTCAGGTGAGATATTTATATAAGTGTCCATAAGTTTATATATATCTTTCTTTATGGCTCTTATCTTATCATGATCCATCCACATTATGGCAGGTGGTTCTGTGATACCATGTTTTTCTAAATATGGAAAAAGTACGTTTTCTTCTCTTAAATAATGTTTCTCTGATTCTTTAAAATGGTTTATTATATCTTGTAGTTTATTTAATTTCTCTTTTCCTTCATCGTAAGTTTTTATATTTCTCATTTCCTCAACAATATTCTTTAATTTGTCTGCAAATTCTAAAAGTGCTTTGTGCTCTTCCATAAGTATTGTTATAGGATTTCCTGGACCACCTTCAGGCCCTTTTTCTAAGGATTCTTGAAAAACTGCAAGATGTACTTCACAAAGTTTCATTACTTCTTCTCTTGGTAGTCCTTCTTTAATTAATTCTTCCTCTATTTGAGCTATTTCTGTAGGAGTTACGCTACCAAACATCTGTTTAAACTGCTTTTTTAAAACTTCTGGATCTTCTCCTTGATGGATTTTTTTAATAAGCTCCTTTAGGGCTTCTTTTCTACTAATTCTCATACCAAAAATCTCACTCATAGTTTTACCTCCTTTATAGATTTTTGAAATTCTCCATCCTCAATAACTCATAATTTTTTACTCTTCCTAAATAGAAGGTTTAAAGTTTCTTAATCTCAGAGAATTTGAGATCACAAATACAGAGCTAAAAGCCATAGCGATACCTGCTATCATGGGATTTAAAAGAATTCCTGTAAAAGGATACAATGCTCCTCCTGCAATAGGTATTCCGAGAGTGTTATAAATAAAAGCCCAGAAAAGATTCCATTTAATAGTTGATAGGGTTTTTCTACTCAATTCTAAAGCTCTTACGATTCCTTTTAGATTATTTCCTGTAATAATTATATCAGATGATTCTATGGCAATATCTGTGCCAGATCCCATAGCTATTCCAAGATCTGCTTGAGTTAGCGCAGGGGCATCATTTATGCCATCTCCTACCATGGCAATAAATTTACCTTCTTTTTGAAGTTTCTTTATTTTGTTTAATTTATCTTGAGGAAGAACTTCTGCGAAAAAGAAAGATAGATCCAAGATTTTTGCAACTCTTTCTGCAGAGACATTATTATCTCCTGTTATCATTCCTACCTCAAGCCCCATATCCTTTAGTTTCTTAACTACCAATTTTGCTTCTTCTCTTATTTCATCTGTAAAAGTTAAAATTCCTATAGGTATATCATCTTTCTTTAAAAGAGCAACAATTTTTGATTGTTTCATATATTGTTCATACATGTCTTTTATTTCGTTTTTTGGTTTAATAATCTTTCCTAAGAAATACTTTGAGTTGTTTATTACTCCTTCTATTCCTTCACCTGGAATTTCTCTAATTTCTGAGGTCTCCAATGGTTTTATATTTTCAGTTTCGCTTTTTTCTAAAATTGCTTTTGCTAAAGGATGATTTGAAAATTGCTCTAAGGATACTGCAATTTTTAAAATATCTTCTTTTGTATAATTATTTAATGAGATAATATCCACAAGTTTTGGGCTTCCATAGGTTAATGTTCCAGTTTTATCAAAAACTATAGAATTAATTTTATCAGTTTTCTCAAGCACCTCTGCGTTTCTTATGAGAATTCCCATTTGCGCACCTTTGCCAATACCAACAACAAGAGCTGTTGGAGTTGCAAGACCTAATGCACAGGGACATGCAATAATTAATACTGCTATAAAATTGGAAAGCGCATAATTAAAAGAAGGTTTTGGGCCAAATATGTACCAAAGAAAGAAAGTAATAACAGATATGGTTAAAACTGTAGGAACAAATATGCTTGCTATTTTGTCTACTAATCTTTGTACAGGAGCTTTTGTATTTTGGGCAGATTCTACCATCTTTATTATTTGAGCTAAGACAGTTTCTCCCCCAATTTTTGTTGCCATAATTTTTAAGGCACCATTTAAATTTAAAGTACCTGCATAGACATTATCTTTTTCTTTCTTATCCTTTGGAATACTTTCACCAGTAATCATAGATTCATCAATGGAGGAATATCCCTCTATGATTTCTCCATCCACTGGAATTTTTTCACCTGGTTTTATAAGTACTATATCACCCTTTACTACATCATTAATAGGTACTTCTGTGAATTCATCTCCTCTTTTGACTAATGCTTTTTGAGGCTTTAAAACTATTAATTTTTTTATAGCAGTAGAAGTTTTTCTCTTTGCTCTTAGCTCTAAGTATCTTCCAAGTAATACAAAGGTAATTATTACAGAGGATGTATCAAAGTAAACCTCAGGGGAAAGTCCTTTAACAGTGAAAAAAGAAGGATAAAATGTAGCTAATGTGCTATAAATATAAGCTGAGGTAGTGCTCAAAGCTACTAAGGTATTCATATCAGAGGTTTTATGTTTGAGAGCTGTCCAGGCATTTTTATAAAATTTATATCCACCATAAAATTGTACAGGTGTAGCTAAAAGAAAAAGTAAATATGAAGGAGATTTAAAAAAGAAGCTTCCTAAAACAATAGGAATTGTAAAGATTAAGCTTATAATAAATCTTCTTTTAAGATCTTTCAGTTCCTTTTCCCTGTACAACTCTTGGAGATCCTCTATTTCACCTTCTTTTGGCTCAAAAGCTTGATATCCTAATTCATTTATTGCCTTTTGTATATCCTTTAATGATATTAATGAAGGAATATATTCTACATATAACTCCTCTTTTGCAAAATTTACTTCAGCCTTTATAATTCCATCTAAATTTCTTAGAGTATTTTCTATTCTTTGAGCACAACCTATACAGCTCATTCCAGAGATAGGTATTATTAATTCATTGGTTATAACTTTATAACCTAATTCTTCTACCTTGTTTTTTATCTCTGTAATATTTAAGTTATCTCCTACAATTTCTGCTTTTTCCAAAGAAAAGTTTACTTTAACCTCTTCTATTCCTTTTATATTCCTTAAATTATCCTCAATTCTTAATGCACAGCCTACACAACTCATTCCAGAGATAGGAATTTCAATTCTTTTGCCCATATATCAAACTCCTTTTTTCAAATTTATCTATTATATTATATACCAAAATGGTGGGATTTTAAATTGAAAAATTTTAACAATAAAAAAGATAAAAGGTCTAATTTTGACCCTATGCTTAGATAAAATCCTCAGTAAAAGATATAAGGAGGTGATATATAATGAGATTCAAAAGTATAGTATCTTTATTGTTTCTTTTTATTCTACTTTTTAATTTTGCTTTTGCTCAAAGCTCTGCTCCAAAACTATATATTGATAAAGTAAATAGCCCAGAAGGATATCTTATTGATCCAGTAAAAACATATTTTATAGAAAAGATTAGAGCAAAAGGTATAGAAGTGGTATATGATAAAGCACAAGCAGACTATATAGCAGAATTGACAATAGTATCTGCAAATAGTAGAAGAAGTTTTAATTGGTTAATTTTTATCTTACCATTCTGGCCAATAGTCCCTTTTACAACTGTTGAAGGGGATGCTATTGTAGCTGTAAGAATATTTGATATAAATGGACAAGAAGTAGTTTTTGATCAGGCAGGATCAGTGAAAAGTGGAATGTGGTTCTTTGGTGATTTTGTCTCTGGAAATTCTGTGAAAAAAGATGCAGCTTTAGATTGTATAAATAAAATAGTGTCAAGACTAAATATAAGATAAAATTTCTTTTTAGGGGGGAAATTTATATCCCCCCTGTTTTATTGATGATCAAAATTTTTAAGAGAATTTTTTCATTGAGGGGTTTAAAAATGAAAAAATTTTTTAATTTTTTTTCAATCTTTCTTTTTTCTATTGTGATTTCTGGCTGTACACCAAAAGATATATTATCACCTCAAATATCTATTTCTCTGTCATCCTCTGATCTAAATAATCTTTAAGGAAAAGTGACAATAAGTGTAAACATAGTTGATAGATCCCTGACTAAAGATAATCAAAGGGGTCCAAGTGGGATTAATAAAATAGAATTATATATTGATATTACAAAAAGTTATGGAAAGTACAACAAGTCCTCTCACCTATGTATGGGCTACAGAACAATATAAAGATGGTTATCATACTATAATGGCAAAATCCTATGATAATGTTGGAAACGTGGGAATTGAAAGAGTAGGTGTTAGGGTTGTTAATGCTGAGTGGCTCTTTTTAGTTTACTTAGATGGTGATAATGATCCGGAAAAATTTGCTATTCAAGATATGAATGAGATGGAGATGGTAGGCTCTACAAATAAAGTAAAAATTCTTGTCCTTTTTGATCGTATACCAGGATATGATACATCAAATGGAGATTGGAATAATGCAAGACTATATTATGTTACTAAAGATTACGATGCAAATAATATAAACTCAGTTTTGATTAAAGACTACAATGAATTGGGTATGTCAGATACAAATACATTAAAGGATTTTATTATCTATGGAATGACAAATTACCCGGCTAAGAAGGCTTGTTTGGTTTTTTGGAATCATGGTGATGGGGTTTATCCAAGATCACCCTCAAAGGATGATGTTCAAAGAGGTATTGCTTGGGATAATACTACACCTGGTTACTCATGGAATTTTTTAACTATTGTTAAGGTGAGAATTGCCCTTGAATCTGCAAGGCAAGTTACAGGAAAGAAAATAGATGCGATTAATATGGATGCTTGTTTGACACAGATGTTTGAAGTGGCATGGGAGTGGCAGTATGAGACAGATTATTTAGTTGGTTCAGAGGCTATAGTTCCAGGTTATGGTAATGATTATTACACATTACTTTATCATCTGACTCAGAATCCTACGATGACACCATCGTAATTTGCAAAAACCATAGTAGACGATTACTACGCTTTTTATAATGGAAAAGATGATACTACCTATTCTTATATAAAATTGGGATCTGCTTTTGATACAGTAAAGAGCAAGTTTGCAGTCTTCGCAAAAGCTCTTTATGAAGCTGATGATAATCAAATGGCAATTATTAAAAATGTTTGGAATAATGTAACATACTTTGATAAGACGGAGTTATAATGATCTTTGTGATTTTGCATATAAGTTATATTTAAATACCACAAATTAAGATATAATGATAAAGGTCAATGATTTAGTATATACCCTTTTAAATAATTTTTATTATGAAGATACTGGTAAATATGCAAATACAAATAAAGCATATGGTGTATCAATCTTAATTCCTACATATAGTTCCTGGCAAAATTATAATGGATATGATCAATATAATCTTCTTAAAATAAATCAAGATACTTATTGGTACTATTTTGTTCAAAGATTAGCTTATTATACTCAATATTAATTTATTTGCATCAAAAATATGGCTGGACATTCAAAATATATTTTCCTGCCTTTTTTAATCTAAAAATTTATAAGGACAGTTTTTGTCACTTAAGGAGTTTATAATAGTAACCAAAAATAAAATGTGAGGGGTGAGAGTATGAAAGAGCCAAGAAAAATTACATTGGGTTTAATTTTTTCCTATATATTTGGGGGTATGTTTATCATTTCAGGATTAGGGCATTTAATGTCAGGAAATATATTTGGGGGAATAGCAATTTTAATTTCAGGCTTAATTATTTTTCCATCTACTTATAAGATAATAATTGCAAAAACAAATATATCTTTATCAACAGGTGTTAAATTACTAATTGTTTTAATAGCTTTGATTATTTTTGCAAATACTATAGATAATAGTAATTTATCAGAAAAAAGTAATGTGAATTTAGTATCTGAAACTAAAAAGGTAGAAGTAGTAAAAAAGCCCGAATTGGAAATAATTAGCTTAAGAATGGAGAGAGATGAGCTTGGGGGTTATGTAATAGGTATAGTGAAAAATAATACTAATAAACAATATAATTATGCACAAATTGAGATAAACCTATATGATAGTCAGGGGGTACAGGTTGGAAGTACTTTTGCAAATATAACCAATTTAGAGCCTGGAGGTATATGGAAATTTAAAGCTCCATTTTTTGAAAAAGAAGCGGTAAAATGCAAGGTAAAATCTCTTTGGGGATATTAGAAGTTTAGATTTGGTGAGATGGAGAGGAATTTTTTTTAAAGGTCAGTTTTTGACCCTTTAAACATTTATAATATCTCTTAGGAAAAAATTAATAAGGGGGATATCTATGAAGATAATAGATTATGTATCTCAGGTAAAATTTGGAGACCCTCAAAGATATGAAAGTATAACTGTCATACCAATTTTTGCAGAAATAAATAAAGTTCCTTTCTTTATAACTTTGGATGAAGCTTTGAAGACAAATGGGTTCTATATAAAAGAGGTTGATCAAACAGGTACAGTACCAAATTTAAAAGTAATAAATAAGCTTGATCAAAAGGTATTCATATTAGATGGGGAAGAATTAAAAGGAGGAAAACAAAATAGGGTGGTAAATACATCTTTGTTAATAAAAAACAAATCTGAATTTGTTATACCTGTGAGCTGTACTGAGCGAGGAAGATGGCACTATGAATCTCATCATTTTGGGGATCCTGATGTAGTAATACCTGCTGATATTAGAAGAATTAAGAATGAGAGTGTATTAAGCTCTTTGCTTTATAGCAATAAATACAATTCAGATCAAAGTATGATATGGGCTGAAATTGAAAAGTTACAAAAGGAGTTTGGAATAAAATCTGAGACATCAGCTATGAGGGATGTTTTTGAGAAAAGAAAGAATTTATATGAGAATATGAAAGAAAAGTTTCCTTATGTAGAGGGGCAGAATGGGATAATAGTATTTGAAGATGGAAAATTTGATGGTTTGGACATTATCTCTCTAAAATCTGCTTATAAAAATCTTCATGATAAATTAATAAAAAGCTATATATTCAGAAGTAAAATTCTTAAAAAAGAAAATAATACAGATTATGGAGATGAATACGAAAAATTTTTAAAAGAAATAGAAGCTGTAGAGGCTTTAAAATTTAAATCTCCTGCCCTTGGCTGGGATATAAGAATTGCAAGCAAAAATTATGTAGGATCCATTTTAACCTATGCAAATAAGCTTATACATATTAACTTTTTCAGAAAAAGAATATAATAATAAGAAATAATTTAATAGATGGGGGGATATAGAATTTGAGATTTAAAGTAATCTTAGAAGGCGATATTCTTCCTGTTGATTATCGCAACCATTTTATGGGCTTTATAAAAGAAGCCTTGAAAGTTTCAGATTTGGGAAAGGAATATTTTGAGAATCTTTATAAATATGAAGGTTTGATCTGAACAATGTGGGATTTAAACGTCACAACTTCAATTTGTTAGATATTATTAGTTTTTATCTTTTATTCTGTAGAAATGATCTTCTATTTCACTCTTTGGATAGTGAGCTATTGAGGATTTTTAATATTAAATCTTTATAACGATAACCTTTTGCCTCTGCAATTTTTATAATATCAGAGTAATTAGGAATTAAAAGGGGAAGAGAATTCACATCCAAGACAAAAGCTTCCTCTCCTCTTACTCTTATGTCAATTCTTGCAAAGTCTTTGAGTCCTAAAAGTATAAATGAACTTCTTGCATTATCTTTTATACTTTTTTCTATATTTTTATCTATTCTTGCAGGACAAAAATACTTAGTTTTCTCTCCAAACTCTTCTTTTACTCTTCCAGAGTAAAATCTTTCAACACTTTCAGGAAGTTATGAAAAATCAATTTCCAAGAGGGGGAGAATCTCTAAATTCTTCTTGTTTCCGAGAATTCCCACACTTATCTCTTTACCCTCTATGAATTCCTCAACTAAAGCTTCTTCTTGAAATTCCTTATGGATGTAATTTACTATATATTTTAGCTCTTCTATATTCCTTACTAAGGATTCTTTTTTTTATTCCCTTTCCACTCCCTTCTCTGTTGGGTTTGACAAAAAGAGGAAAAGAAAGATTAATATTCTTGGGTATTCTTTCATCAGGATACACAAGAAAAAATGGAGGTGTTGGAATTTTGTAGTATTGTAATAAAATCTTGGTATGGGTTTTATTAAGACAGAGAGAGTGGGTATATGCTGAAGGACCTGTATAGGGGATCCCTAAAAAATCACATAGTGATGGTATAAGTATTTGTCTTGTTTCTTTTCCTTGAGTAAAAAGATTAAAGACAAAATCTACACTTTTAATTCTTTCTAAAAAGTTTTCTGAGACAGGGATTAAAGTTACAGTATATCCCTCATCTTTTAGAATATTTTCTATTTCATTTACCATTAATTCATAATCTGAAGAACAAGGAAGATTATAAGCTATCCCAATTCTCATATTAATCTTTCTATTCTTTCCTTTTCTTTAAGAATTTTTCCCCTTTCATCTACACAATAATTAGCACCATTTATTACGAAAGTTTTAACTTCCCCTCTTGCCACAGAGAATCCTTTAAGCATGGGAGCATCTAATATACCGCATTTGATGGCATTATATATATTTTCAGGTGATAAAAAAGCATCCTCTGATTTTGCCAAGTTTTTTATAGCGTCGAGAATAATTAAAGCTTCTTCTTTTAGTTCCTCCTTTCTTTTGAGAATTTCGGGATCTGAAGAGAAATCAGGAAGCCCTGAAGAAGCTAATATATAAGCTCTTTCCACCATCTTTACACTCTCTATAATCTCTTTACTCGTAGCGGGATACATTGCTTCAGAATAGGATACTACGTGAATGATATGGGCTTTAGATATGCCCCATAAAACATTGAGGATACCAATTGTCCCATAGCAGAATAAGGGTCTGCTGGAAAGGATAAAAGTCCTGTTCTTATCATTCTGTAAGAGACAAAATCTTCATCATGTAAAGATTCTACAAGCTCAATCTTTGCAAGAGCCTTTGCTATATCCATCTTAGGTGATATATTGGGAGGAGTATTTAGCATATATTGAGCTACGTATTCCTTAACCCCAAGTTTCTTTGCTACTAAACTAGCTATATAGCATGTTGCAACTCCAATGGCATCATGGGCATTTCTTAGTTCCCATTGATGAGATTCATTGATTTCTACAGGAATTCCATTTTCTGCATTCCATTTTATACCTTCCATATTTTCTTTTATTGCTGATAAAAGTTCTCGATCTGATCTTCTGTCCAAATCAGAATACCAAGTTAGAGGTATAGCGGACCAAGCATTATTAATGGTTTCTTTAAGAAGCTTTGAAAATTCAATAAGATTTTTAGTGCCAGAATAACATCTTAATAATGGAAAGTTTTCTCTTCTTGTAGCATTATATAATCTTATAAAATCCTCTTTTTTCCTTAACGGAACCCCTCCTGCACCATCTTGTTTTGGATCCATTTTTTCAGGTTCAAAAAAATAGCTTTGAGTATTTTGGTCTGGAGCTATTGAGATAATATCTAATAATCCTGAATCTGCTAATTTTTCTATTTCTTTTATAGTTTCATCAAGACTTGGGAGGCCTATGTGATGTCTGAATAGAGGAAAGGGACTTTTCCAATTTATTCTTTCTTTTAAAGTTTGAGGAAATTTCCTTTTATCTTTTTTATCTATGATCTCTCCCTGAATCTCTTTTAAAAAATCTATGACATCTTCCATCTCTTCTGAGCCATCAAAAACCTTATAAATATAGGAAAATTTCCTTGCTATTTCACCTGTTTCCTTTGTACCTCCAAATAGAAATATCCTGTTTTCCATTAAGTTTTTGCTTTTAAGTTCCTTTTCTAAATCTGAAAGTAAATTTCTTAACGGTTCTCTTCCTAATCTATAACTTATAGCAACAATTTCTGGATTTGTCTCAATAATTGCCTCTATGAGTTCCTTTATGGAAATTGCTCCTCCAAGATATATAGTTTTAAAGCCTAATTTCTCAGCAAGGTTTAAAAAGTTAAGAACTCCTGCGGTATGAATACAACTTCCAATATTTGCCCCTAAAATCTTTTTCAATCTTCTCCCACCTCTATGTACCTTACTATATCATCGACAGTCATACCCTCTAAGCCCAAAGATTTTACAGTCCTCCCCTTAGAATAGTAATCCTCACCCATCATAACAGAAACAAAATGTATGGTAGCATCTATGGTAGGAGTAGGGACTCCAAAATATTTTCCAAAGGATGATATAGGAACAAGACTCATTGGTACATCCTCTAAAATATATCTATTAGCAATTACTGTAGGAGCCAAGATATCCCTGTACCCAGAATTACTGTGAATAGCTTCATAAAGATCCCTTCCATCTACATCATAAGCATATTTTAACCATTGTTTTGCTGTTAAAGGTTCTGCTTTAAAAATTTTCATAACATTGCATCTTTCATTATCAATTGCTTCTAAGACTTTTGCTACTGAAGGAGATATTCCTTCAAAATAGAATTCAAATTTTCCAAAGGTAAATTCAATTCTTGCTGCATTTAAAATTGTAGTGGCTGGATGAAAAACTGCACCAATGTTGTTAAAACTTGTTATAACTACATTTTTAACAATTTCAAATTCAGGCATTACCTTTTTTAGTGTTTTTTGTAGCACATGATTATCCTTTGCAGGAAGACAAGATATTGGAACTGCATTCTTTTTTCTGAATATTCTTACTACTCCAGGGTTAGAACATCTTGAAGCAAAAATAAAAGTTTGAGCCTCTGCAACAAAAATTTTTTTCTTACATCCTTTATCTCTTAATACTTTTCTAAACTCCAAAGCTCCTCCTGTTCTTCCTGGATTTAAAACTATTATTTGATCATCTTCTAAGTAAGGTGCTAATTTTTCAGCTATATCTCTATGAGCAAAGGCTGGAACTACAACTAAGATTAGTTCTCTATCCTTTATTGCAGATTTTATATCTGTAGTTGCTAAAGAGATGTCATATTCACCAGAATTTTCTCCTTCTAATATGATTTTTCCAGAATTTTTAATGGGTTCTATTCTCCACTCGCTTCTATTGTATAAGGAAACATCATAACCTTTCATAGAAAGGTAACCTGCTAAAGCTTGTCCTCCGTTTCCTGCACCTATTATACATATTCTAATCATAATTTTACCTTAAATAATGATTATATATTAACTTA
Source organism: Dictyoglomus sp. DH (assembly GCF_055181375.1). Classification (NCBI taxonomy): domain Bacteria; kingdom Pseudomonadati; phylum Dictyoglomota; class Dictyoglomia; order Dictyoglomales; family Dictyoglomaceae; genus Dictyoglomus; species Dictyoglomus sp. DH. The sequence continues at coordinate 369,967 of NZ_CM143706.1, forward strand.
TTTGTATTAATAAAATAACATAAAATAACTTATTCTGCAATTCAGATCTAACTTTACTTCATTGTTAGGCTATATAAAGTGGAGAAATTAAATCTTATGCATCTTTAAAGTAAAATCTACTAAGAGGTGTTAAAAACCCGTAGCAATTTAGCCACTGGTAAATTGGTTCATATTTTTAATTTACAATCTTATGATAGTTTATAAGTTCTGTATTTGATTTCATTTTTTTCTAAAGCCTCAAGTAAGATTAGTATTTGTTTATTAACACTTATTTCACCTATGAAATCTAAGACTCTTGCAAGTTTAAAGGCGTTTTAAAAGGCTTATGTGGAAAGACTGGAGGTGTTTAATATCTCTTTTATGTTCTGGGGAAAAAATCCTTTCTTAATGCCATCAAACTCATACTAAGAATTGGAAAAAAGGGTTCATATATAAAAGTTATGGAAAGAGGATAAAGGCCTTTTGATTCTCCTTTATTTTGAATATATATTTATTGATTTATCTGAACTATATAAGTAGATTCTTAAAAAGAAAACAATACCAGGATGCAAAATAATAGGTGATCTAAAATATGCTTGATAAAAAGGTAATAATCAATAAGAAATACACAATAATTAAACTTCCTATTTCAAAAGTTTGGGATAAATATAAAAGAAAAAATGGAAAATTAAAAAACTTATAGAAAAAACCATTCCTCCAGAAAGGATAAGACATATAGCATTAAATAAAAAGAATAATCTTTTTTACTGTGTTATCAAGCCAAATCCTAATTCCACTCCTCAAGAAGTTAAAGAACTTATAGAAAATTTTTCTTATATTTTTAAAGAAAACTAGAATAGGTTCCTAAAAGTAATTAAAAATTTTGATAGATATTCTCCAAGATCCTTCCAATGTTTATACAGTATAACGGCAAAATTACCAGCGTAAAATAATAGTAAATGTTTTTCACCTAAAAAAAATTTATAAGTTATGTATGGAGAAAGTGCTATAAATCCTATGATTACTCTTAATGCATCCTCTCCTACAGTTGTTCCTCTTGGTTTTATTATTGTGAATATGGTAAAAGTAGTACCAAGGATAGTAGGTGCTTCCCATTTAGTAAGTACAGACCATGCTCCAAAGGATACTGCTACAGCCTTTCCCCCTTTAAATCTTAACAGGGGTGAAAAGGCATGTCCGAGCACTCCAGCAAGGGCTGAAATAGCTATGATATATTTATTCTCTACCATACCTAAGGATATAAAAATGGTAAGGGGGAAGGCTCCTTTCAAGTAATCAAGAAGTAGGGCTAAGATACCATATTTCCATCCCTTTGCTCTCCATAAATTTGATGCCCCAGGATTTCCATCCCTTATCTTTGATAGATCTACGTTTAACATTTTAGCTATAAAATGGGAGTACATTATAGAGCCGGAAAGAAATTGAAAAAGAATTACTAAAATGTTAATCCACACGAATTTTTCTCCCTTTCCATATTACAGTTTTTATAAAGAAGGTTCTAAATATGGAGTAGGAAAAGACAAATAAAAAAAAGATAAAATGTAAGGGGAAAAATAGGGCATCATACCATTTGTAATCTCCTAATTTTCTTTGTAGTATATAAAATTGAAAGGCATAAAGGGGGTATAGTATATTGAAGAGATTGCTCTTAAAATAGAAGATGCTGGCATATACACCATATATATAAAAGAAAATGAGGAGAAAGTTTAATATATTAATAGAAAAGGCTCCTTTTGCCATATTTTTACTTAAACCTCTGAAAAGATCTAAAATCCCATTAGGATACATTCTAAATTTTATATATCCATTTCCTAAGAAATTATTTACAGGTATATTTTTTTGAATGCAATTTTGGGCAAGGGACATATCTTCCACTACTTTATCTTTAACTTCTTTATGACCCCCTACTATTTCATAATCTTTTTTAGATATCAACATAGATGGTCCAAAGGCTCCATCTTTTTTACCCAATAATGCCATGGAGAGTATAGACACTAAGTTAAAGGTAAAATTCAAATGCTCATAAAACCTTTCAAATCTTTGATAAGGCCAACAAGATACCAATCCTTTATATTTTTCATAACTTGTTAAAAGAACCTCTATAAAATCTTCTCTTGGCTCCACATCAGCATCAAGAAATAAAAGCAGATCTCCTCTTGACTCTAAATATCCATTCCATATTGCCCAATTCTTTCCTACCCATCCTTCTGGTGGATCCTCATGCAAAGATACTACCTTTACATTAAACTTTCTTGCTACTTCTTCTGTGTTGTCCTCAGAATTGTCATTTACAACTATGATTTCATAAGGTTTATATTTTTGTCTCTCAAGAAGAGAAAGAAGCTTAGGAAGATTTCTTTCTTCATTTCTTGCAGGGATGATTACCGATATCTTATAGTCTTTTAAGTTTTGATCTTCTCTCTTAAGAAAATTAAGATTTTTGTAGTATAACCACCCTATTCCCCAAGAAATTATAATTATAATTTCTTTCATCATTTCAGATTATATCATTTTTTTTGTTAAAAAAAAATTAAAATAAGTATTATAATAGATCATAAAAGGTTAAAAATTTATTAAAATACTTGGGGAGGTGTCTTATGAGTAAAAAGAGAGTATTTTCCATCCTTTTAATCCTATTTTTAATGTTAATTTTTGTAACAAACATTGGTGCGCAGACGAAAAAGGTAAGGCTAAGTATTATAGATGTGGCAGGAAATTTACAACTTACTAAAGATGCTATAGAGGCCTTTAAATTAGCTCATCCTGATTTAGTAGAGGATATAGAGTATTTGAAGGCCACCGCTCCAGAACTTCCAGCAAAAATAAAGGCGCAACAGATGGCAGGAAATGTAACTACTAATATGGTACTTACTGGCTATGATGCTATGGCCTCTGGTTTGGAGATGGGACTTTGGGAAAATATCTATCCAACCTATAAGCAATATTTCCCTGGTCTTGAAACCAAATATCTACCTGGGGCAAAAGCAGCTTTTGATCTCTTCCAAGGATATGGAATAGTAGTGGTATATTGTCCTGGAGGTCCTATGTTTACTTATAATCCTGAGAAAGTAAAGAAGGTACCTCAAACTGCAGAGGAACTTCTTGAGTGGGCAAAGGCAAATCCTGGTAAATTCATGTATGCAAGGCCTGCAAACTCTGGACCAGGAAGATGCTTATTACAAGGGTTGCCCTATATATTAGGTGATAAAGATCCTAAAAATCCAAAAACATGGGATAAGACATGGGCATATCTAAAAGAGCTTGATAAGTATATAGATTATTATCCTACAGGTACTGCGATTACTTTTAGAGCTTTAGCAGAGGGAAGTGTTTATATTATTGCAAGCCATCTTGGTTGGGATATGAATCAAAGGATATTGGGAGTAATTCCTCAAACCTTCAAGGGTTTCTTCTTGAAAAATACTACTTGGGTAACAGATGCTCATTTTATGTGTATGCCAAAAGGATTAGATGAAAATCGCAAAAAAGCTACACTGCAACTTATGGCATGGCTTTTAAGACCAGAAATGCAAGCTTTAACATATGATAATGGATATTTCTATCCTGGTCCAGCTATAAAAAATGTTCCTCTTAGTAAGGCTCCAGCCGAAATTCAAGAAAAGATTAAATCTGCCATGAGGAAAGAATATGAAGATGCGATAAGAAAGTTTCCATCGACTACTCAACTTGGAGCAAAAGAATTAGTAGAGGCTTTTGATATGTGGGATAGATTAGTAGGATCAAAAGTAAAGTGAATAATAGGATGGAAGGGGAGGATTATCTCCTCCCCTTTTTGAAAATATGAAATCAGGGTAAGGGGGATAGAATGAAGGATTTTAAGGAAATTAAAATTCAAAATCTTGTAAAATATTATGGCAACAGAAAGGTTGTGGATAGTTTTAGTTTAACTATCGAAAATGGTGAATTTATTACTCTTTTAGGACCATCTGGGTGTGGAAAAACTACTATTTTAAATTCAATAGCAGGGTTAATACCTATTGATGGTGGAAGTATATACATAGATGATGAATGTATAGATGATGGAAAGAGATTTGTACCACCTGAAAAGAGAAACTTTGGGATGGTTTTTCAAAATTATGCCCTTTTTCCTCATCTTACAGTTTTTGAAAATGTAGCTTTTGGACTTAGAATTAGAAAAATTCCAGCTTCAGAGATAAAAGAGAGGGTTATTAAGGCTTTAAGATTGGTTCATTTAGAGGAGCATGTTGATAAGTATCCAAGACAGCTATCTGGTGGTGAACAACAGAGGACTGCCTTAGCTCGTTGTATAGTAACAGAACCTCGTCTTATGTTGCTTGATGAGCCTCTTTCCAACCTTGATGCCCTTCTCAGGATTGAGATGAGATATGAATTAAAAGCCATTCATGAAAAATTAGGTATTACTACTATATATGTAACTCATGATCAACAGGAAGCATTAGCACTTTCTGATAGAATAGTGGTGTTAAATAAGGGAAAGATTCAACAAATTGGTACTCCAGAAGAAATATATTCATATCCAAGGAATTTATTTGTAGCCCATTTTTTGGGATTTAGAAATATATGGAATGTGGATGTAATCCATGTAAGAAATGAAGAAATAGAGTTTAAGTTAGGGGATTTTGTTTTAAATGCAGTATTAAATGAGAAATACAAGGAACATATTCTTAATTCTATTAGGGATAAAAAGAAGCTTTATATTTCTATAAGACCAGAAGATGTAAAGATAGGAGAAGGACCTAATAATTCCTTAGAGATGAGGATTGAGGTTATAGAATATTTAGGACAAGTAAGACAGCTTTGGGGATACTTAAATGGTAATTTACGTATTGAAATATCTACTATTGAAAAGGTAGTGCTTAATCCAGGGGATAAGATTAATATATATATTCCTCCTGAGAGAATTCTTGTTTTTCCTAAGGAGGATGTCCAATGAAAAAGAGAGAATTTTTAACAGTATTTTTATTGCTTTTACCTGTGCTTATATATTTTATTTTCCTTTTTATCTATCCCTTTATATATGGTCTTCTTTTAAGTTTAACTAACGATGAGGGAAAATTTACCTTTGCAAATTTTATTAAATTTTTATCTGATCCTTGGGATGCTAATACTATATGGATTACTTTAAAGATAGCCATACCTGCTACTTTATTGAATGTATTAATAGCTATGCCTCTTGCCTACTATATGCGTCATGGAATAAAGGGAGAAAAATTAATATCTTTTCTTTTGATTTTACCCATTACATTAGGGAGTGTTTTTGTGGCAGAAGGTATGCTTACTTATATGGGACCAAACGGTTGGCTTAATAAGATATTATTAGCATTAAAAATAATTGATAAGCCTTATAGATTTACTCATAGTTATTTAGGAGTACTTCTTGCATTGATAATTCAAGGTTTTCCCTTTGTATTTTTAATGCTTTTAGGATATATATCTGGAATTGATCCTACCTTGGAGAAGGCTGCAAGTATACTTGGTGCAAGCAGATGGTATATCTTTAGAAGAATTATATTCCCTCTTTGGATGCCAGGAATAGCAATGGCTACCGCTTTGAATTTTGTCATGAACTTTACAGTTTTTCCTTCTGCTGTGTTATTAGGTCAACCATCTGGGCCTACAAGAGTAATTTCTATAGCAGCTTACCAATGGGCTTTTGAAAAATTTGATTTTCATATGGCATCTGCTATTGCCATTATTATGGGCTTAGTAGAGCTTATCTTTATTCTTATTGTTATGCTTATAAGACAAAGATTTTTCAAAATTGTTGCTACTTCAGGCGGAAAGGGATAGGAGGGATTTTTTTAATAATGAGAAAGATAAGATTTTCAGGAATATTATATTGGATAGCCATCTTTGTTTATGTATTTAATGTTTTAGGGATTATCTTTACTGTAATCTTGAATTCTTTAAGTAAAAATTGGTATACAGATTGGTTTCCTAAAATATTTACATTAGAATGGTACTCATATATGGCAAAAGAACATGATCTTCCACAGCTTTTTTTTGCAACCTTTGCAGTGGTAATATCTGTAGCTTTGATCTCGCTTCTTATTGGTTATCCTGCTGCGTATATTTTTGCAAGATATAATTTTAAATTTAAAAATGTTCTTCTATCTCTTCTTCTTGTACCCATGTTGGTACCTCCTATGACTTATGGGATACCTTTGGCGGCTATGCTATATAAATTAAGACTTGCTACAAGAATTTCTGGAGTGATTCTTGCAAATTTAGTGCCTATAATTCCATATGTGGTACTCATCTTATATCCCTTTATTGAACAGATAGATGTTAGTTATGAGTCTGCTGCAAGAATTTTAGGAGCAAGTAGATTAAAAACCTTTGTTAAGGTATTATTACCTTTAACAGTACCTGGTATATTTACAGCTGCTCTTCTTTCCATTGTAAGAACTATTGCCATGTTTGAACTCACATTCTTAGTAGCAGGACCAAAATCTCAAACAGTTATTGTAGCTCTTTACTATGATGCCTATGCGGCAGGTACACGTCCTCCTCAGGCCATAGATGCTCTTGCAGTAGTTTATTTTCTAATTACTATGACATTCCTTTTAATAGCTCTAAAATTTGCAAGTCCTACCCAATTTGTATATAGGGGTAAATAATATAATAATATAAATAGAGGGAGGGATAAATTGTGGGAATTTGTATTTACTGTGGGAAACCTGCAGGTTTTCTAAGAAATAAGTGTAGGGAATGTGAGGAAAAGAGAAAGCGTGGTTTAAAGGAAATGGTGGATACTGTAAAAAATGCCATTTTAATAAAGGACTATCCTGTATCATTTGAAAATCTTAAAGAAAAATTATCAGAGATAGCTAAAGACAGTTATATTCAACTTAAGGATATTGATGATGCTTTGATATCTGGATGGGAGCAGGCTTTATATCATTCCCTTGAAGATAGAAATTTGGATTCCTATGAATTTGAAAGACTTTATGCTTTTATTAATCATTTTGGTTTGAATAGAGAAGAGCTTAATACAAATGGAGCTTTTGATCTATTTGTTAAGGGTCTTGTTTTAAAGGAGCTTATGGAGGGTAAAATCCCTACAAGAATGGATGTAGAAGGTACTTTACCTTTTAATTTTCAAAAAAATGAGGTACTTGTATGGGCTTTTAAAAATGTAAAATACTATGAGGAAAAGAAAGTAAGGCAATATGTTGGAGGAAGTCACGGGGTAAGTATTAAAATAACAAAGGGAATTTATTATCATATTGGATCATTTAAAGGTCAACCTTTGGAGACTGTAGAAAAAGTTCATATAGATACAGGATTTCTGGCTGTTACGTCTAAGCATATCTATTTTGGTGGGGCTAAAAAAGTTTTTAGAATTCCTTTTAAAAAAATTTTAGCTTTTATACCTTATTCTGATGGGATTGGATTATATAAAGATACTTCATCTAATAAGCCTATATATTTTATAACAGGCGATGGTTGGTTTACCTATAATCTTTTAGTGAACTTAACTAGACTATTACAATGAAAAATTTATCTTTATCTTTTTATAAATTGTTTTTATATATTTGGTTTCCTATGAAGATAGAAAGGATACCTTTCGATAAATAAGAAAAACAATAAGAGAAAATATTAAAGAAATATTCAGCCCATTTTATCTTCACATCTATTATTTTCATGCAATTAAAGTGACTTTCTTTTAAGAGGTTTAAAAAGGGAGTTAAAAAAAGTACTACATATCTTAAATCTTCACTACAGATTCAATAAAATAGATGAAAAAGTAAGAAGAAACTTTCAGAATATGTAAGGAAGGAGATAGAGAAAAGATACAAAATAAAGAGTTATAAATATACAGTAATAGAATGATATTCAAGAGAGATGTGAAAGATGAAAAAGTAAAGAGATACTAAGAGGAGGAAAAAATCTATAAAAAAGAATATATATAGAGTATATTTGAGAATATAAAAGAGAGAAAGAGTTATTCAAAATAAGAGTTCTTTTAATTTGGCTTTTTAAAAAAAATACTTTTCTAAATACCATTTATCATTTAATAAACTCTCTTTTTAAAACCAAAAAGGATTAATACCATTCTTTGCTATTATAAACCATGCGGTGGCACCAATATGAGGCCTTTTAAAATAGAACCAATTAAATCCTGTAGTAAGTTCATCTTTATCTGCAGAATAAAGAGCTCCTGATGAAAGTTGTGATTTCATTAAAAATGAAATAATATTTTTCCATTTTAACTTTTGTCCTATTGATAAATATGCTGAAGCCATTTGAGCGGTTCCTTCATACCATATTCCATCTCTATCATCATTAAAGTCATATCCTTCTCCAACCTTAAGATTTTTCTCTGCATAATCAATAGCTTTAAGATATGGTTTTGCTTCCTCTCTTAATGCAAGAATAGACCATGCTTGTATATCTAGTGGAATTACACTTCTATTAATAGTAAACCCATCTTCAAGGGTTCCTGTCCAAAACTTTCCTTCTTTTGCATCCCACATAGATATAACAAATTTTTTAGCATATTCTGCTCTTTCTTTCCAAACTTCATCTTTTGTAATGAGATATAATCTTTTAAAGGCAGCATAAAGATCAATATTATGTTCTGTACTTTTATAAGTAAGTTTTTTGGGATTAGGTTCCCAGCCTTCGTATCCTCCTGTATAACCTCCTGCACCTCTTATGTCTCTACAATTTTTCTCTACCCATTCTCCCATTCTTATTATTGCATTAAGATATTTTTGATCCTTTGTCCTTTCATAATAAGAAAGTAGGGCAAGCATTGCCCATGCAATATTTCCTGTGTGAGTACTTACTGCATAAGAGTCTTCATACCATTTTTCATCTTTAAAGTCATACCATCCTGGTATTCTCACACTTCCTTTGGGTTCCCAACCAGGAGGTAGACAAAGGTCTCCTCCTTAATAGGCATTTCTTAGTCTTCCATCTTTATAGAATCTATCATTGTCAATAGCATACAAAATAGCGTCTGCCAAAAGTTTTGCCCTCCTAAGGTCTCCTTCTGAAAGAAAGGCTATAAGAGCAAGAGCATTATCATAGGTAAAAGCTACATTTCTCATCACGTTATCAAAAGGATGAGAACTTTTTGTAGTCTCATAGCTTACAATGAAATGAGGCTCATCAATTATAGACTTATCATATTTAATTTCATCAATATAAAAAATAATATCTCTCCATGCATATTCTCCCCCTGCTACCCATCCAAAACCTCCAAGAACATAACTTAAGTTTTTTCCTTTTAAATTAATTTTGTATTCTCTCCAATCACGAGATAGAAATATTTTACCTGTAGATACTTTTGAAGAAGAATCAGGAAATGGTTTTATAGGTCTTCCTGTAAAAGGATCTCTTCCAATGCCAAAAGCAAAAAATTCTACCTCTTCGCCTCCTTTTTCTCCTTTTGCCCAAAAGGTAAGTTCAGTGGCACCTGTAAGATCAATACCTGCATTGGGGTAGTCTCCCCAATTTTGCTCAGGAACAGTTTTCCCTTTCTTAAATATTCCATTCATAAAATAAAAACCAACCCAATTATTACCTCTTTCTTTAAATGTAACTTTTATGCTTGTAATACCTGATTTACAATCTTCCTTATAATCTTCATCAATATAAATCATTTTACCAAAGAGCAGATTATCAAAAGAATTTCCCATCATTCCTCTTTCGTTAAAGTGATTTCCTGCAGAGAAGGCATCATGATAAACATAAAAAACTTTATGGAAAATATCCATTCTCTCTGAAAGGTATTTATAGGCAGAATTATTTGAAGAATATGGATTATTATGAGTTTGACACCAATTTAAGTTAAGGAAAATTATAAATAGTATTATAAAAGAAAGGATTTTCATTTATAATCCCCCCACTCATCAAAGATTACTTATAAAACTTTTTATAAAATTGCAGATTTTATAGTATTTTTTCTACTTTTTTATGTGGTTCCTTGAATCTTGAAATTTTCATTTATATGAAATCTGATCTTCTATGAATATTATATCTCAATTTATATACTTTTTCACAATATAAAAACCTTACAAAAATTTAAGAATAAAGAATTAACATGAAAAGATTTTAGAGTATAATATGAAGATTGATTAGTGGGAGAAAAAATAAAGAGAGTTTTTGAAAAAATAAGTTTTATGATAAAAACGGAAAATTTAACTAAATATTATGGAAAAAATAGAGGTATAGAAGATTTAAATTTGGAGATTTTAGAGAATGAAGTGTTTGGATATCTGGGACCAAATGGTGCTGGGAAGGCAACCACTATCCGTCTATTTTTAGATCTTATAAAGCCCAAAAGGGGAAAGATAGAAATATTAGGAAAAGATATAAGTAAAAATTCATGGCAGATAAAAACCAAAATTGGCTATTTACCTGGGGAGCTTCGCCTATATGAAAATTACACAGGAATTGAATCTCTGAAATTTATGGGTAATTTAAGAGGAAATGTCAATAAAAAGAAGATGAAAGAATTAATAGAAAGGTTTAATGTAGATATATTTAAACCTATCAAGAATTTATCTCATGGAAATAAACAAAAGATAGGATTAATTCAATCTTTTATTCATGATCCAGATCTTATCATATTGGATGAGCCTACTTTAGGACTTGATCCTCTTATGCAAGAAGAATTCTATAAACTGATTATAGAAGAAAAAAGAAATGGTAAGACTTTTTTCATATCTTCTCATATATTACATGAAGTGGAGAAAATTTTTAATAGGGTAGGAATAATAAAGGATGGGAAATTAATAGCCCTTGAAGATATTGAGAATTTGAAGGAAAAGACTGTGAAAGAGATAGAGATATATTTTTCAGAACCAGTTTCCTTAGATTTATTTTCAAATATTCCACAAATTAAAGATATTAAAATTCAAGGGAATGTTGTAAAAATTTATTTTACAGGGAAAATTAGTCCTATTGTTAAGATAATAAGTAATTTTGAGATAGAAAATCTTATAACTCATGAACCTACATTAGAAGAAATCTTTTTTTTCTTTATATAAAGGTGAATAAAAGTGTTTAAGAATATCTTCTGGAAATCTTTAAGAGATAATATTTATTCTGTTATGCTTTGGGGATTTCTAACTCTTATTTTTACCATTATGATAATTTATTTTATTCCTATTGTAGAAAAAGAAAAAGCCTTATTAATATCTTTATCAAAAAATATTTTGGAACTTCCAATAATTAAATTTTTAATGGGAGGAAAAGAGTTAGGTTTTTCAAATCCCAAATGGCTAATATTTACAAAATTTTTTGATTCCATTGGACCATTAATATTTATTGTTTTCTCAATAGCAATAGGAAGTGATGCTATAGCAGGAGAAGAAGAAAGAAAAACTTTAGATTTACTTTTGTTAAATCCTATTTCACGAAGAAGAATAGTGATGGAGAAATTTCTTTCTATGACATTTATTTTATTTTTATTAATTTTTACAAGTTTTATTGGGAAGTTTTATATTTAATATAAATATAAACTTGTTAGAAATTTTAAATGTTTTATTTTTATGTTATCTTCTTTCTCTTTCTTTTGGAACCTTGGCTTTTTCTATAGGTTGTATTACAGGTAAAAAAGGACTATCTTCTGGAGTCCCAGGAGCTTTTGCCTTTTTTTCCTATTTAATATATTCTCTTTCTTCTTTAACTAAAGAAATAAAACCCCTTTTAAAATTTTCTCTTTTTAACTACTACGCAAGTAATTACTTTGAATTTAACTTTTATAATATTTTTGTCTTTATAGTATTGATAATCATTTTCTTATTTATAGCCCTTTTTGTTTTTGAGAAAAGAGATATAAAAATTTAAGTTATTTGATAAAGTTAAAAACATTCATTTTTCTTTCAGGAATTTTATCTGGATAATTGTTTGTATATCCCAAGGCTACCGCCCAAAGAGGTTTATATCCTTCTGGATTCCTAATATTTTTATATACTCTTCTACTTTTGGACTTGAAAATAAAAGACCCACAAAGCCTATCCAACAAGAAGCAATACCTAAGGATTTTGCGGAAAGAAGTATATTTGAGTTGCAGCAGCACAATCAACGGAAGAAGAATTTCCATTTTTACCTGAGACAACTATTACTGTATTTGCATGATGAAAGACATTAAAATCTTCTTTTTTAGCTCTTTCTCTAATAAATGCATCCTCAGAGGAAAGCATAATTTGCCTTAAATCTTCATTTATTTTGTTTAAAAGGGCTTTATTTTGAATTACTGTAAAGAACCATGGTTGACCATTTCTTGCAGAAGGGGCGTAAATGGCGCATTCAAGTATAATTTTTAATTTTTCTTCTTCAATATAGTTTTTATTACTTCATTGTCTAAATTTACCATATTAATTACTACTCCTAATTTCATTTTTTTCTATATTTTTAAGGTTATAAGGAGAAATTTAGATAATAGAATTATATTATAATTATATACTTTTCTTTAATTTTGAGGAATTTTAAATTTTTCTTTTGATATCTTTCTTCTTCTCCTTAATTTAACAATGCATGAAGTATTAAAGGGTGTGGTAATTCCTTTTATAAGTTGCCTCCAGAAAAATATACTTAATGTTCATGTAAGTCTATGATTTATAGTTATTTAAATGTTGGACTTATCTTAAGGGAATTTACCAAGAAAGTCTGATTACTTCTTCTTTTATTCCTTTATCTGTAACCTCTAACAATATAAAATGGGGTTTCCCTTCATCAATTTCTGCTGATACGTAAGGGCGAGCCCCTCCAATTCCTGAAATTATATAGGTTACTCCATTTATTACCTTTCTATAGTACATATGAATATGTCCTGAAAAGACATAATTTACTTTATATTCTTCAAAAATTCTCATAAGTTCCTTAGACTCAAAAGGATCTGCCTTATGAAATAAGAAGAAAAAACTGGGAGATATAATGGGCTGATGCATGAAAACAAATTTATATTTTTTATCTGTGTTTTTTAATATGTTAATAAGCCAATTCATTTGTTCTTTTCCTATTTTTCCTGAAGAATTATTAAGAATTATAAATCTTGAGTTTTCGTAATCAAAATAATAATAAAGAGGTCTTCCTGTAAAGGCTTGAAACTTTTTACCTTTGGGATCACCCTTTAGATCGTGATTTCCAGGGACAAAATAAATGGGAATTTTAATATCTTTTATAAGATCTCTTAAAAAATTATATTCTTCTTCACTACTATTATCTAATATATCCCCTAATTGGATAATAAAATCTGGTTTTCTTTTTAAAATTTCAGAAAAGTTTCTCTCGAATACTCCCTTTACAGGTCTTCCAGCTCTATCACCAATTACTGCAAAAGTAAAGGAGTAAGAAATAGAAAATATTTCCCAAAAGATAAAAAATATCAAGAATATTATCTTAAGTATTTTTTTAATCAGCTCTCTCACCTCTTAGATAAATGGACTAAAAGTCCAAATTGAGACAATCTTGTTACTATTATACAAAAAGGGTGGTTAAAATTTAAGAGTTATAAAAAGGAATTGAAATTTATGACTTTTGAAACTCCTGAGGTTGTGTTAAAATTTTAAAAAATTATTTGAAAAATTAGAGGAAAAGAAATGAAGATATTAGTTTGTTTTTCTTAGAGACATATTTAATAAGAAGATATTTAAGACTTTTGAGGAAAGATTAAAGAGGTAAGATATGAGAAATAAACTTTTTATAGCTGTACTTCTTGGCTCTTTTATTACTTCCTTTTCTGCCTCAGCTATTAATGTGGCTTTACCTGCTATTGGCAAGGAATTTTATCTTTATACTGTTTCTTTAAGTTGGTTGTCTACTTTATATCTTCTTTCAAATGCTTTTTTCCTTCTTCCTTTTGGTAAGATTGCTGATATTTACGGAAGAAAGAAATTATTTTCTATAGGATTATTTGTATTTTCTATTGGAGCCTTAATGAGTATATTATCTTTTAATTATGATATTCTCGCATTTTCAAGGATTATTCAGGGGTTTGGAGGATCTATTCTTTTTGCCACAACCCCAGCCTTAGTATCGTCTATTTCATTATCATCTGAAAGAGGTAAAAATTTAGGGTATTATGTTACATCTGTGTATTTAGGTTTGTCTTTGGGACCATCTTTGGGAGGTTTTCTTACTCAGTATTTTTCATGGAGAAGTATTTTTATATTTACTTTAATATTAGGGATGATCTCTTTTATAATGAGTCTTTTTGTAGAGGAAGAATTGGAAGGACAAAGTAGTGTGAAATTTGATCTTTTAGGATCTTTTCTTTATGCCTTTTCTGTTACTTTTATTTTATTAGGACTTTCAAATCTGAAGAATGAATTGGGAATCATGGGTATTTTATTTGGAGCTTATTTATTGTTTTTATTTTATTACGTAGAAAAGAAGATATCTAATCCTATATTTCCTATAAATCTTTTTAGGAATAGAAGATTTATATTTTCAAATTTATCAGCTTTGATAAACTATGGGGCTACGTCTGCCCTTTCGTTCCTTTTGAATATATATCTCCAAAGTGTAAAATATATTGCTCCTCATATTGTAGGTTTATTACTATCCTTTCAGCCGATTTCACAGGTTATATTTTCCCCATGGGCAGGTAGATTATCGGATAGGAAAGATCCAGGTATAGTAGCTTCTTTGGGTATGTTGATAATCTCTATAGTTATATTTTTCTTATCTTTTCTATCTCCTAATACTCCTATTTTTCTTATCTCTCTATCTGGATTTTTCTTGGGTTTTGGTTTTGCACTTTTTTCCTCGCCTAATACCAATGCTATTATGAGCTCTGTAGATAGGAGTCTTTATGGTGTAGCTTCTTCTACTTTAGCAACCATGAGAGTTTTAGGACAGACCTTTAGCATGGCACTTGTTAATTCTGTTTCTTCTATTTTGTTGAAGGATATATCAGGTTTGGAATTTTCTCGTGATTTTATGTATGCCTTTAGAATACTTTTATACATCTTTACTTTACTTTGTGCATTCGGGATATGGGCATCTTTTCAGAGAAACAAAGAGTAAATTTAATATTTTTATTTTGACGAGATAGTTTTCTGCTTTTTTATTTTAGAAAATTTAGAAAATGTGATCTAAATCACTTTTTTAATTTTATTAATGTGATAAAATAATATCCAAAAATTAATTTTAAAAAATAATGGAGAGGGGGATGATTCTCATGATTATTAGAAAACTCTTTATATTAATTCTTTTAGTATTGCTGATAGGAGGCTGTACTTCGAAACCTACTAATAATCCTCCCAATACTCCATCTAATCCATATCCTCCAGATGGTGCAACTTCTGTAGTTCTTGATCCAGTATTGAGTTGGCAGTGTTCAGATCCAGATGGGGATGCTTTAGTATTTGATATTTACTTTGGAACAAATGCTAATTATCTAGCTCGTATTAAAGAAAATCATAGCTCTACGAGTTATCAGATAATGGATTTAGCTTTCAATACTACGTATTATTGGAAAGTAGTAGCAAAGGATGGAAAGGGTGGGGTCAAGGAAGGACCAGTATGGAGCTTTACTACTCAAGCTGAAGGACAAACAAATAATCCACCAAATGTTCCTGCTAATCCAAATCCTCAAGATAATGAAAATAATGTTCCTACTGAGGTTATTCTAAGCTGGAAGTGCTCAGATCCAGACAACGATCCTTTAGTATTTGATGTTTACTTTGGAGTAAATCAGAATAGTTTAGGACTATTGGTAAAAAATCACCCTACAAGTAGCTATCAGGTTAAAAATTTAAATTATAACACTACTTACTATTGGAAAATAGTCGCGAAGGACAGTAAAGGAGATCAAACAGAGGGACCTACTTGGAAATTTACTACAACTCAGAGTGGAGATGTGGCAAAGGCTAAGTTGTTGGTAGCTGATTTAAGAAATACAATACTTACAATTCATGACTATAAGGGCATAGGAGTTCCTGGAATAGTAGATACACCATTTAATAGATTATCTGAAGAAATACATGAGAAGATTGTTCCAGATCTTAGTGAAACAATGTATAGATTAGGTTATATATTATCATGTGTTTCTCAGATAGAATCTATAGGTACAAATACTTTTTACAACTCTGAGATAAATTATACTTTATATATTACTTTTACACCTTCACAAGGTCCAAATACTTCTTTAGAACTACACATAGAAGGGTATAAAGATAATAATAAGATTGATGAAGGAAGTCTTGAGGTGAATTATGATGCAAATAATTATCCTATGAATGGAAAATTGAATGTTACAATGGGCACAAAGGATGGTAATATGACAATAAATGGCAATTATAGCGGAACGAAACTTCCTAATTTAGAATTTTTTGATACTATAACGATTACAGGTGTGATTACATCTCCGTACGTAACTATTGATCTTAAAAATAACGGTAGAAAATTATTTTTAGATTTTGAAGAATGGTATAACCCCAATATGGAAATTTATATGATGTACCTAAAAGAATTTGTTTTAATTGGAAAAATAAGAACTACTACTGCTGAGGCAGAAGGAAATCTTGATGTAGATGCTATACATATTCAATATCAAAATGGTAATACCCAAAATGTTCCAAAGAGTATCTCCTTTACAGGAACCTTTAGAGAAATGATGAACGGTCAACCAACTGGTGCTTACTTTACGGGTACTATTACAGGTGAATATTTAAATCCAGAAAGTTACAATCCTTATGAGGAGTATGGTCCTAATAATTTCCCTAAGTGGAATGCCAACTTTACAGGTCATATAGAAGCTCCTCAAAGACCAAAAATTGATGCAAATCTGGGGATAAAGCATGATACATATCAAGTTTATGTTATAAATGCAGGATATGAAAGGACAAATCCTGATGGTTCAAAGGTATGGCTTAAGACGCCTCAGAGTCCTGTATCATCTTATAACGAATCAACAAAAATATTAAATGTTACTTTGAATAACCAAGATGGATTAATTGTTAACTTTACAGTAGATGGGAATAAAAGTGGAGATAATGTATTTACAGGTACTATAAAAAATAATGCTGGTATTAAATTTGCTGATCTTTTTCTTTTAAATGGTGTTCCCATGGTTAAGTATATTGACGGATATGTAGAATCTATATTCTAAAAATACTGATTTTTTAGGGGGAGAGGATATCCTCTCCCCTTTTATATTGACCTATGAAAATAATTCAGATATTTTTTATCTTTCTTTTTCTCATCAATGTTTGTTATGGATATTCTCTTTCTAAGGATTTTTCTATTGTTTTTGATAGTTTTTATGTTAGTAATTTTTTGAGTCTTTTAGGGACTGATACTTTTAATAAGAATATAAAGGTAAATCTTAAGAACCATATGTTCTTAATTAATGAAAGTCATTTAGGAATAACTTTCAACAGTTTAGAAATAGGTGCTTTATTTTATGGTGAATATTATGGTTATATTAATAATTCCACATTAAGTTTTATAAATGGATTAATTAATAATAATCTATCTATGGGTAATTATGATATCTACGGAGAGATTAAAGGTTATTCTGTAGGTGGTATATACATGAAAAGAGAGGTGGATCTTGGAAATTTTATATCTCTAAGTTTTAGTCCTAAATTTTATATTGGATTTGATTATCAGAATGGAATTTTGAAAGGTAATTTTTCCGGGATGGATGAGGTAACATATAGCTTTGATCTTTTACTTGATTATATGTATAACAAAAATTTACTTTATACACGTATGGATGATGCAAAGGGTAAAGGTATAGGTTATTCCTTTGATTTTGAGATTGTTTTTAGTCCTTTTGAAAATTTTTCCTTTTATATAAATATTCAAGATTTATGGGGAAAAATTTTTTGGTTCCATATTCCATATACTGAGGCTAAGGCATCTACTGATAGAGAGTATGTGGATGAGAATGGCTATATTGTCTTTAGACCTTTAATAAGTGGCTATGAGGGTTGTAAAGACTTTATTCAACTTCTTCCTTTGGGATTAAATATAGGTATAGCTCATAAAGGGGAAAGGGATGAATTCGTTATGGAACTATCTTTCAAAGAAGAGTATAAATCCCTTTTTATAAGATATTATTATAGTTTGTTTTCATCAAATATTGAAAAGTTAACACAAATCAACTTTGAAAGGTTTAAAATAATGGACAACCTTTTCCCTTCAGGTTTCTATTTTCTATTTTATATAGATAATTATCAATTCTTTAATATGGTTTATGGTCTTTCCTTTTTAATGTAAATTTTTTCTTCTGAGCTTTTTAGCATGTCTCCCAATACCTTTATATAAATCTCTCCTTCTTCTTCAATACTCTTTATGACAGCCAAGGCTTTCCCTTTATATAGATATCCAAGAGAGCTTGCAAAAGATCCATGGAAAAATGGATCCGAATTTCCAAGGGCTATTAATTTTCCACCTCCCTTTACTTCTACTGTTATTTTATTATCTGCACCGGGTACTTCCAAGCCTTTTTCATCCACAGCTATAATTTTTACATAGCATAGATCTCCATAAGAAATTAGTTCTTTTCTATCAGGAATAAGTATTAACTTTATAGGATCAGAAGTAGTTTCCAATCGATCTCTACCAACCTCTTTTCCATCTTTATAGGCTATTACTTCCAATACACCAGGTTCGTAAGTAATATCATAAATAGTCTTGAATTTTACTTTTTCTCCTGATAATTTTCTTCCAAGAGATTTTCCATTTAATAAGAGTTCTACCTCATCAGCATCTGCATATATGTATATTCTTATAGGTTTTCCTTCATATCCTTTGAAATTGTAGCTTCTTTCTACAGGTTCCCATGACCATGCTCTCATATATAATTTCTTTCCATAAAGTTCTGGAGGAAGTACAAATATTATAGGATCTTTTCTATTTCCCCAGACTATATCCCTGTAATAAGATTGAGGCCTTTTTTCTCCGCATATATCAATATCTCCGCAATTTGCTAAAAACCATGGATATTTTCCTAAGAAATTATTAGCTTCTTCTCTGTCTACAGATACTCTTCCAATTCCAGCTTCTCCCAGATAGTCAATAGCAGTCCAGACAAAATCTCCAATAACATTTGGATTTTCCAATGTTTCTTTCCAATTGTCATACATAGTAAAAGGGAATGTCTCAGTGCCACATATTATACGATCTTTATACTTAATCCTATCGTATGCATACCTTTCAATCTTATAGTTATATCCTGCCACATCTAAGTGTTTAAAGAATCTCTTTGTTATTTCTCCCCATCTTTCTTTTGTTCCCTCATTGCCCTTCCATATACCTAAAAGGACAATATTGTCTTCCTCCATATCTTCTACATTTATACTTTCAAAAGAAAGTCCACAAAAGGCAGAAGTAACAAATCTTGTAGGATCAAGCTCTTTTACTTTTTTAGCTAATTTATCACTCCATTCATATATGCTTGAGTATCCTTCTTCTCTTTCCCAGTCTATTCCAGATCCCCATGTAACTTCATTCCCTATAGACCACATGATGATACATGGATGATTGAAATCTCTTTTTATAGTGCTTTCTACCTCTTCTTCCCAGTATTTTTCAAAATATAAGTGATAGTCATAGGATTTTTTGCCGCATGTCCAAACATCAAAGAATTCGTCAATTACTAAGAGTCCTAGCCTATCGCAAGCAGATAAGAAAGAGGGAGCATAGGGATTGTGGGCAAGCCTTACAGCATTAAATCCATTATTTTTAAGAATTTCTACCTTTCTTTCTTCAGCTCTGTCATAACTTTTGCTTCCTAATATCCCATGGTCATGATGTATACATCCACCCTTTAGTTTTATTGGTCTACCATTGAGTTTAAATCCTTCTTCAGGAGATATGCTTATACTTCTGATACCAAATTCAATCTCAGATATGTCAATTTCTTTATTGTTTATTATTACTCTTGCTCTGATTTTATAGAGATAAGGATTTTCTATATCCCAGAAGATGAAATTGGAAAATTCTATATCAGTTCTAAATTCTTTTTCTTCTTTTGAATTTATTTGAAAATCTAATTCTTTAGTTTTCAATAGCTTATTCTCTTGGGATATAATCTCAAAGACTAATTTTCCATTTTGGACTTTGTCATCAGTGTTTTTTAGTATAACTCTGGGATATATAATAACTCTTTCCCTATTTAATATGTCATATGTTGCATGAAATTCCCATGGTTTTATATAGACTTTATCTCCTACATGTAGCCAAACATGTCTATAAATACCTGTTCCCGCATACCAACGAGAACTCGGTTTATGGGTATTTTCTACATGCACAATAAGGATATTCTTTTCTCCAATTTTTACATACTTAGTTATATCTACAAGGAAGCTTGTATACCCATAAAAATATTTCTTTACTAAGAAACCATTTATAAATATTTCAGAGATTCCCATTATTCCTTCAAACTCCAAAATTATATTTTTATCTTTGTATTCTTCTCCAAAATCTAACTCTTTTTTGTAAAAGAGGCTACATCCAGCAGTAAATCCTTCGTCGGGTCCTGACGGATTTTCTTCTCTTCTTTCCTTTTCAATAGCTATGTCATGGGGCAAATCTACTGGAATCCAGTTTTTTTCTCTCATAACAGAGTCAATATAGTTAAGAGGACTTTCTAAGTATTCCCATGATCTATCTATATTTATCTTTTGCATATTAATACCTCCTTTGTAAAACTAATTTGGAAAACAGGCAACTTTATGTTGAGGAGAAACTTCTATAAGTTTTGGTTCTTCTTCAGCACATTCTGGTTTTGCTTCTGGACATCTGGGATGAAAAGCACATCCTGGTGGTGGGTATATTAGTGATGGTGGACTTCCAGATATACCTTCTCTTTGTTCTTTTTCTCCTATTTTAGGGAGAGATTGTATAAGATATTTGGTGTAGGGATGGATAGGATTTTTAAATATTTCTTGAGTTGGTGCCTCTTCAATTATTTTTCCTGCATACATTATAGACATTCTTGTAGTTAATTGAGCATGTATTCCCATATCATGGGTTACAAGAATAATGGTATTTTTAAATGTTTCTTGAATATCTTTAAGTAGTTGAATAACAGCTCTTTGGGCCACAACGTCTAAAGCAGTAGTTGGTTCGTCTGCTAATATCACTTGAGGATGCAAAAGGGTGGCAAGAGCGATTACAACTCTTTGACGCATTCCTCCTGAAAGTTGATGGGGATAGGCTTCTAATATTTCAGGAGATAGCCCTAAATCTTTTAAATGTTCTCTCATTAGATCAAAGTATTCTTTTATATCCTTTGCTTTTATATGACTTTCTAAAATTTCTAAAAATGAATCTTTTACTTTTTTAACAGGGTTTAATACATGCATAGACCCTTGGGGTATATAAGAGATGAAAGACCATCTTAAATTTTTAATCTCTTTTTTGGTAAGAGAAAAAACGTCAATAAAATCTCCATTTGTTTTGTAAAATAATTTTCCATCTATAAGTTGGAGTGGAGGGTCTAAGTTAGCAAGTAGTGCTTTTAAAAGAGTAGATTTTCCACAACCGCTTTCTCCTGCGATACCATATATTTCATTTTGTTTTATACTGAGGTTAACATTATTTACTGCTTTAATTACTCTCTTTTCTCCCCAATATTCCAGGATATAAAAGGCTTTTAAATTTTCAGTTTTTAATACTTCGCTCATTTTTATGCTCTCCTCCCATTATATAGGTGACACTTAACTATCACATTATCCACCGTTACTTCTTTTGGTTCTTCTTTTTTGCAAATCTCCATCACATTTTGGCATCTTCCTGCAAATTTACAACCTATTTTAAGGTACTCTGTATATTCAGTATCTGCAATACTTATTTTTCTTTTCCATTTTTTATCTGGATCAGCTTCAGGTATAGACTCTATGAGAAGTTGAGTATAAGGATGTTTAGGATGAATTAGTACTTTATCTACAGGTCCCATTTCTACAATACTTCCTCGAAACATTATTACAATTCGCTCACTAACATAATAGGCAGTGGCAAGATCATGGGTTATGTATAAAACACTTAGCCCTGTTTCTTTCCTTAATTTTGAGAACAGATTTACTATTGACATTCTTAAGGATGCATCTACCATTGAAACTGGCTCATCTGCTATTAATATGGATGGATTGGTTAAAAGAGATCTTGCGATAGATGCTCTTTGAAGTTGTCCTCCAGAAAGTTCAGTAGGATATCTACCATTTATTTCATCAAAAGATAGACCTACCGCTTTTAATTTATCATTGATTATCTTTTCTGCTTGAGCTTTGTTTTTAGCAATTTTGTAGTTAAAGACAGTCTCAAAGAAAATATCATCTATCGTTAGAAGAGGATTAAAGCTTTCAAAGGGGTTCTGGAATACTGCTTGGACCTTTTTTCTAAAATCTTGAAATTTATTCTTTTGAATAGATTTATCTTCTATAATGATGTCTCCAGATGTTCGTTCTTCAAACCTTAAAATCATTTTTGCAGTGGTAGTTTTTCCACATCCACTTTCTCCTGCAAGGGTAAATATTTCTGCTTTGTTTATATAAAAGGATACATTATCAACTGCAATTATCTTAACTTTTGAAAAGATACTTCCTATTGAGTATACTTTTGTTAGATTTTTAACCTCTAATACTTTTTCCATTTTAATCTTCCTCCATCAATGGCGTGAATCTAAATATTTGTTATTTTCCAAAGCCAATTCTTTGGAATCGAGCTCTTGGATCTAAATATTCACTTAAGCTTACAGATATCCAGTATAATGCAATAAAAAGAAGAATAGCAGT
Organism: Dictyoglomus sp. DH; assembly: GCF_055181375.1. NCBI lineage: Bacteria > Pseudomonadati > Dictyoglomota > Dictyoglomia > Dictyoglomales > Dictyoglomaceae > Dictyoglomus > Dictyoglomus sp. DH. The sequence goes on from NZ_CM143706.1 coordinate 392,679, forward strand.
AACTATAGGAGTAAGAAGCCACCACCAAAGCCCCATGAATAAAGCTTGTCTATATATGGCTGTCTGGAGCATGGTACCTATGGTAGGTACTGTAGGATCTATACCAAGGCCAAGATATGCAAGAGTGATCTCCATACCAATAGCCCAAGACATATTGTTTATAAATGTGGTAAAGACTATTGGTAGTACATGAGGTAAAAGCTGTTTTCTAATAATTCTTATGGTGGGCATACCTGAGAGTACTGCTACTTTTACAAATTCTCTTTCTCTTAAACTTAAAACTTGGGATCTAATTACCCTTGCATCCCAAGCCCATGAAAAGAAAGCTAATAGTATTCCTAAATTAAAGAAATTATTTGTCCAGTCTTTAAGAATCATAGATATGGCAATAAGAATTATTAAGAAGGGAAGTACCATGGTCGTGTCTCCTATAGTAGTTATAACTCTGTCAGTTGTACCACCTTTGTATCCTGCTAAAATTCCTACAATTACTGCAATTATTCTTGAGAAAAAGGCAGTAACTAAAGCAATTATGAGAGAATTTTTTATAGCAAAGGTAAGTTGCCAAAATACATCTTGTCCCAACCAATTAGTACCTAAGGGATACTTAAAAGATGGTGGAAGACCTGAAGGTACTTGATACATCCTTTGTGGATTATAGGGTGAGAAAAAGGAAAGGATAACTAAAAGAATAAATATACAAAAAATAATGAAGGCGACAACAAATCTATAGTCTTTAAAAAGGTCATAAATTAAACTTTTAATAGTCTCCACTTTCTTCATCCTCCAATGAGAGTTAAGTTTATTATCTATAACGTACTCTTGGATCAAAGAAAGGATAAATAAGGTCTAAAAATAAAACTGATGTGGTAACTGCTACCACAGATATACACATAATTCCCATGATTAAGTTGTAATCAGCTCTCATTATGGCATCATATAAAATCTGCCCAATTCCTGGATAGGTGAAGACCATCTCTGTGATTAATGCCCCACTAAATATTCCTCCAAATTGTAGTCCTAATTGGGTTATCATAGGTAACATGGCATTCTTTATGATATGGCTAAAAACTATATTTTTCTCATCTACTCCTGCTGTTTTTGCATATATTACATGATCTTCTGTCTGTATGCTTTGGACAATTAATTTCATACTTTGAAATTGCCAGGCTATTCCCACTACAAGAAGAGTTAAGGCTGGTAAAGTGGCATGTTTTATTATGTTTAAAATAGTTTGTAGGTTAAAAGACAAAGTTCTTCCTACCCCTATACCTCCCCCTAAGGGAAATATGGGGAATATATAGGAAAATAAAATAAGAAATATAAGAGCAGTTATATAATAAGGTATAGGTCTTATAATCATGATTAATATATCAATAGCTTCCATCCACTTTTTTCTAAAATATCCTACAATACCCCCTGCAATGACTGCTATTATCCAACTTAAAATGGTTGTTACAGAAAGAAGCCCTAAGGTCCATGGAAGAGCCATAGCAAGGAGTTGATTTACAGGTGTGGGAAAACGAGAAAGAGAAGGACCAAAGTTTCCCCTAAAAAATCTTTTCCAAAACATTATATACTGGTCCCAAAGGGTTCCTTCCAGACCATACAATTGTTTAAGGGTTTTGATTATTTCTTCTTGTTGTTCAGGAGAAACATATACTCCAAAGGTTTGATATTGAGTAAGTTGTTGCTTAACTGGATCTACAGGAAGGAGACGTGGGAAAATGAATATTGCAGTTAAACCAAGAAAAGTTACTATTACATATTGGATTAATCTTGGTATTAAATATCTTTTTATAAAAGACATTTCTCCTTTATTCCTCCTTTTATTGAAGGTCAGGCAAGGTGTTAGCCTTGCCTGACCTATAATCAATGTTTACTTTCTTCCTGTTGGTCTAATTTGATGGAGAATATATTTTAATTGAGGCCAAGTTGTGAAGTTATCACAACGTGCGTAGTCATTCTTAGGGCTTGGCCAATTGGTCCAGTAATATTCATCAAAGACAATAGCAATAGGACAATTGAAACAAGGAATAGCAACCATTTCTTCTATTTGAAGTTTTAAACCTTCAAGACCAAGCTTTTTGATAGTGGCAAGATCACTCCAGCGAGTTTTTTCAAGAGAAGAGATTATCTTATCCATTCTTGGATCGCTCCATCTGCATGCCCATCCAAGTGTAGGTTCTCCAACAGGTCTTACGTACTTACTGTTCATAGCATTGAAGCATAAATAGAGGTCAGGATGTAATCCCCAAGGTTCACCAGCAAACCCACCATGTCCTGTATTTAATACTTCAAATTGTCCATTTAAGGCAAGAGTTGCAGCTGCTGCAGATACATTAAATACAACATCAATTCCAAATTTCTTCCATTGTTCTGCAACTCCAAGAATTACAATGTTTGACATATCAGTGGGATCAGGCCCTCTTAGTATGGTTATCTTCCATGTTTTTCCATCAGGTAGATACCATTTTCCTCCTATTTTCTTGAATCCATTCTTTAATAATAATTTCTCAGCCACTTCAGGAGCATATTTCCACCAACCGTATCCTAACGTTAGTTGTACTTCTTCCTTATTTTTAGGATCAATATCTACCTTATAGTTTTTCTTTGCCCAATCAAGGAGTCTCCAAGAAGCATCTGGATCCCATGGTTTGAATTTTTCTCCACCACCGATATCAAGGGTAAGATTCTTTAACCATGGTTCTAATGGTTTAAAGTACCAGTCATAGAAGTTTTTACCTACCACAAGAGGAAGTCCTGGGGTCATAGCCACCATTCCATTATATGTAGATATAGCTAATTCTACAATATCGATTGATAAAGCAAGAGCCCATCTTACATCCTTATTATTATATGGGAATACTAAATGGTTAAAGGCAGGTCCTCTTGTAGATATATCTCTAGGATCAATATATGGCCATGTATCACGATAACTTCGTGTGGTATTACTCATTTTTAACATTGTTAACATTTGCTCTGCGGTCCCTTGGATAGCATCGAGTTCATGTCTTAACATAGCCATATTTTGTTTTTCAGGAGGTCCATAATGGATAAATAATACTTACTCTGGTTTAGGCTCTCCAAATAATTGTCCTGTGACAGTTCTTTGCCAATCTGTTCTCTTTTTCCAAAGCACCCAGTAACCTGCAGGATCATGGCTTACATATACGTAAGGTCCTAAGCTTACTGGTGGGTTAAAATCATAAGTAAGTATGTCTTTTACTTTACTAAATATATGCTTAGGCATAGGTCTAAGAGCGCCCCATCTTTCTAAGAAGAAGGTATGGAATCTGGCGTTTGGTTTATTAAGATCTACAACTACTGTATATCTGTCAGTGGCATAAACCCTTTTAACATCTTGCATTGCTCCATGATAATCGAGTCCTTCTGTGTCTTTTACTTTTTGAATTGTAAATACTACATCATCTGCTGTAAATTCAACGCCATCACTCCAGTAGATGCCTTTTCTTAATTTAATAACGAGTCTTGTAAAATCTTTATTGTATATTGGACCTTCGGAAGCTAAAGCATTTATTATTCCACCCTTTACTACATCTGGGTTTAATGTCCATAACGGCTCTGTTACAAATTGGTGAAGACCGCAGTTTTGGGCTCTCCATCCTGCCCACTGGTTCCAATTACCTGGTACAGGTAAAGGAGCAAAAAGAAATGGTAGAATTAAAGTTTTGTCTCTGGGTATACCTGCGGGTAGTACTTGGGCTGATGTACCAGTAAAGGAGAAAAGTACTAAGAGAACAGCTAAGACTAATAATGATTTTTTCAAGGATTGCACCTCCCCCTTTTAAATAAAATTTTTATTAAAATTTAAGGTACAGGTATATTATATACAATGAAAAAGTAAATATCAATAACTAATTTTTTGCTATAAGAATAAGATTATGAATAGCGTATTTCCTAAAATTAAATCGCAAGATGAATTGGAAAATCTAGATTGGAGTTAGAAAACTTTTTAATAATATTTTTTTAATTTTATGATAAAATAGTCAGTAAATATCTATTATTGGGGTGTAAAGAATGAGAAGTAAAATTTTTATTTTTTTACTCTTAGTTCTATTATTATTGGAGGTGAGTTTTTCTATGGATGAGGTTAAAAGTATTACTTTAGTTACCAGAGTTTTTCCTGAGGGTGAGAAAGTTTATGCTGTAGTTATTGAATATGCTTATGAAGTAGATGGGAATAGATTAGCTCCAAACATCTTTGAAGTTGAGTCAAAGATTGGTAATATGGGAAAAAGAACTGTAAAAAGGGTGTATGCAAATTCAGATGGAAGATTAGTAATGAATTTTTTTGCCAATAGAGGAAAATATGTAATTATAGAATTAGATCCTAAGGATATGAATGCTATTACAACATATTTTGATAACAATAGGTTTTTAACAGGTAGGCATAAATTAGAGTATTTAGTAACTCAGAAGACTGATATATATTCTATTGATGGTAAGAAGATTCCAGCCTTTTCTTTGGAAAATACCCATGAGAAACATTTGATTATTGATGATTTTATAGCGGAATTATATCATGATAAGGAGCTAAACGTAGATCTACCTTACCGTTTATTTATCCCTAAGAATACTGATCCTTCAAAGCCCTATCCTCTTGTAGTCTTTCTTCATGGTGCAGGAGAAAGAGGAAATGATAATTATTTACCTCTTGCAGGGAACAGGGGTGCTATAGTTTGGGCAGAGCCAGGACATCAAGCAGAGCATCCTTGTTTTGTACTTGCTCCTCAATGTCCTCCTTATAGCAGTTGGACAGGACTTATTACTAGTGGAAATCCTTTTAAGGCGAATAAAGAGCTTTTGGCTGTAGCAAATCTTATTAAGGATTTAATAGCTAAATATAATATTGATAAAAATAGAATATATATAACTGGGCTTTCTATGGGAGGATATGGTACATTTGCTATTATTTTGGAGTATCCTGAACTCTTTGCAGCAGCTATTCCCATATGCGGTGGGGGAGATTTAAACAGAGTAGATAGAATAAAGGATATTCCAATTTGGGTATTTCATGCGGAGGACGACCCATTAGTGCCTGTTTTCTTATCTCGTGAGATAGTAAGAAAATTGGTTGATATAGGAGGAAAGGTTAAATATACAGAATTTCCTAAGGATTATCTTGAATCTATAGGATATCATCCTCATGCATCTTGGGTGCCTGCTTATGAGAGTGAAGATGTGATAGATTGGCTATTCTCTAATTCTAAATAAGGAGGTTTATATATGGGGAATATAAGAATATCTGATACAAAGGATTATTTTATTAAAGATGGAAAAGTATTTTTCTATTTTGCAGATACTTGTTGGAGTGCTTTTACGAATATCACCATAGAGGAATGGAAAGATTATTTAAATTATAGAAGATTACAAGGATTTAATACTATCCAAATTGATGTTCTTCCTCAATGGGATAGGAGTACTACCGATATTTATATGGATCCCTTTGAGGTATTTCCTAATGGAAAGTGGAATTTTAATAAGATAAATGAAGAGTATTTTGAAAGAGCAAGAAATATGGTAGAGATGATGGTTGAAAGAAATCTAATTCCCGCTTTAGTAATACTTTGGGCAAATTATGTACCAGATAATTGGTTATCCAAGATGTTAGCAGAAAAAGGTATCTCTCACGTTATACCAAGGGAAAATTTAGAGGAGTATCTATATTATGTGATAAACAAGTTTAAGGATTATAATCCTATATTTATAATATCTGGTGATACAAATTTTGAAGGAGATGGGGCAACAGAATATTATTTAAAGGCATTAGAGATGGCTAAAAAATATGCTCCAAATTCTTTAACGACATTGCATCTTTGTGGTGGTTATGCTGATGTACCTGAGGAAATAATTAATTCTCCTTACTATGATTTTTATATGTATCAATCTTGTCATTTTAAAGATAAAATGCATTGGGCATATGAGACAGCCCTTAAATTTTATAACAAAAAGGTTAAAAGGCCTATTGTTAATGGAGAACCTTGTTATGAAGGAATAGGATCAATAGGAAACTACAATATATATGGTAGATTTACAAGGAATGATGTAAGAAAGGCTGTATGGCAAAGTCTTCTCTCTGGTGCAAAAGCTGGGATAACATATGGAGCTCATGGAATATGGTCTTGGGAGAAAGGATTAGGGGAATATTCTGTTTCTGATTATGCTGCACCATATTATTGGAGAGATGCCTTAGTATTTCCCGGAGTTTACGATTTGAGTTTTGCAAAATGGGTTTTTGAAAAATATGAATTATATGATATAGAACCAGCAAATGATTTACTCATAAATGAAACCCAAGAGATAAGAGTATCTAAAGGAAGAAACAAAATTGTAATATATAATCCATATAATTTTAATATAAGATTGAGGTTAGATGAGGATTATGAATGGGAAGGAATAGAGCTTATGGAAAGGAAATTTTTTGTGCCAGATGTTAAAAAATCAGAAAGTGAAACAATAATTAAAATGTCTCCATTCAATAGTGATTCTTTATTGATAGGATTAAAGTAAATTGAGCCCGTAGCTCATAGGCTACGGGCTTTTTAGATTAATTTTCTTACCTATTCTCCCATTACTCTCTCAACTAAATGATCAAGAAAGGCATTTAGATCTCTCCATCTTATAGCCACTAATATTTCATCTCCTTTTTCATCTGGTACTGTATAACCATCATCGGTGACAATTATTTTTATTGACTCAATTTCTAGGAGATCATGAGAATAGGCTAAATATACAGCAACGGTATCAAAAAGGGTTGAAGAGTAATTTTCTGGATCTACTTTCGTCCATGGGACAAGTTTTGACCATATTTTATAATTTTCTATTAAGGCTTTTAGAATGGGTTTTTCTGAATTATATATCTTTTTGTATCTTTCTCCATCTAAGAAAACTAAACCACATGTATCAAGAGGAGTTATGAGCTTACTTATAAAATTAGATGAGAAAACTCTTCTAAAGGAAAGGACGTCAGACTTTACATTAGCCTCTGGATCTCTCCCATCTTTACCTCCATATCCTTTATATATACTTCCATGCATTCCAACAAAATTACATTTTTTAGGTAGATCAGGGTAGATTTCTATTGCCTTTGCTATATTTGTAGCAGGCCCTATAGATACTATAGTAATAGGTTCTTCTGAATTTTTTATTAGATCAACCATAGCTTGAATACCGTCTTCATATATTTCTCCTTCATAGGAATTTATATCAAAATCTCTTACAAAAGGTTCTTGAAAATTCAAAGAGTTTTTAGGATCTCCTATACCTATACCAATTGGTATTTTTTTTCCTGCTATTTTAAGTATTTTGGCAATAATTTTTGCCCTATAAATAGTATCTCCACTTACTGTAGTTATTAATTTAACATCCAGTTCAGGAGAGTTAATAAGCATAATAAGAGCCCATGTATCATCAATATCGGTGCCTATATCGGTATCAAGAATTACAGGAATCTTATTCATGATATAATCTCCTCCCATAAGTTTTTATCCGTTTTTATTGGTATGCTTTTCTTAATATCTCAGTAGTTTCTTCAAAGCTCAATTTATATGGATCCCTTTCAAAAAGTCCTCCCATAGTTTTTATAGCATTATCTGCTAATTTCTCAATTTCATCCCTCCTTATTCCATAGTCAGACATCTTTAAATTGCCTACTCCACATTCTTCTTGTAATTTTTTCCTAGCTTTTACAAAGGCATATGGTCTTTCCTCATAGGGAAGAGAATCTATGTCAACCCCATAGCTTTCGCGAGCTGTATGTATCTTTCTATTAATTTGGAAACAAAAAGCGAATGATGTGCTTCCAAGCTCATAATTAGTCCTTCTAATATATTTACAATGAATCCTTCTAATTTTTCATTGTTCTAAACATTGCTTATAACTTTCCAGGGATCTGTTTCTGTATCTGTACCAGCTGTAGTGGTTATTGTAACTCTTTGTAGGACAGGTTTTTCTGGGTTAGGAAGAATTTTATCAAAAACCACATATTCAATTTTTAAACTCTTTAATATATCAATAAGTCTATCTAAATATCCAAGTTTTTTCATAGAGCCACCTGCAGAGATAACAATAAGGGCTTTTTTCCCTGGTAATTTTTTATTTCTTAATTTTTCTAGACTACCTGGTCCAAAAAGAATTCTTGGAGGAATATGGTAAATAAATTACAAGATTTCTTTCATTTTTTGCACCTCCTTGTTTATTTAATTATGTGATAATTATTTTTAGTAAAAATTATAAACTTAGTGTATTTTTTGTCAATCAAAGAAGAACGTTTGTGATAAATTTATTTTTTGAAAACATTGACAAACTATCAAATACTATCTATAATAATCTAAAAACAATCAATATATGGGTTGTAAATGATCAAAAGTTAAAAAAGAGGTATTAATCCTCAAGATAAAGGAGGTAAAAAATGTCTTTAGTAGAAAAGGAGATAAAAGAACAAGTTGAAATTTTGCCTCTTACCCTTGAATATGTGGAGAATTACCTTGCTAAGGAAAAGATATCATCTTTTATCTTGGAAAATGATCTAATTTATTTTATAGGATGTGGTACATCCTTATATTTAAGCCTTTCTGCTAGTAGATTTTTTACATTAAAAACAGGGAAGGAGACAAAATTTCTTCCTGGAGGAGAAATATATTTTGCATACCATGAGAATATAGGAAATAAATCTTTAAAAAGATCAGCTATTTTAATATCTCGATCAGGAGAATCAACAGAAGTGATTAGAGCAGGAAAAGTTTTTAGAAAAATGAATATTCCAACCTTAGGCATAACTTTGGAACCCGAGAGTTCTTTAACAAAAATATCTGATGTAAGTATAGTACTTCCTTTTAGGGAAGATTCTATTGTGATGACAAAATCTTTCTCTGGAATTCTTTTGTCTTTAGAACTTATTGCAAGTTATATGATGGGAGAAGGTTTTGATACTTATAGAAAGCTTGTGCAAAAGACACCTGAGATTATTCAAAAAATGGAAGAGATAGCTGAAGAGAATCTAAATTTTAAACATTATGTCTTTTTGGGACTTGGAGTGGAAGAGGGAATTGCTAGAGAATCTGCCTTAAAACTGGAAGAAATGTCTCTATCAAAGGTAGAGGCTTATTCTACTTTTGAATATAGACATGGTCCTAAATCACTAGTAGAAGAGGGTTTTTTAGTATCTCTCTTTAGAAGAGGATTAAAAGAAGAAGAAGATCTTATACAAGAATTAGAATCTTATGGAGCAAAGGTTATTACTATTGGGGATAATGGAGATCACATTCCTGTATCTTATTTGCCAGAAAGCATCTTCCTTAAGGTATTATGGGGACAGATTCTTGGCTTAAAGATAGCTTATTATAAGAATATAAATGTGGAAAGTCCAAGAAATCTTTCCAAAGTAGTGAAGTTTTAAAGGGGGTTAAAGAATGAAGAGATTTATTTTTCTATTGATAACTTTGATTTTGATAGGCCTACCTTTATTTGGACAAAGTAAAATAGAGATAGTCTACATGAGGTGGGGAGATCTAAAGGAAATAGAGATAGAGAAAAAGATAGTTGAATTTTTTAACCAATCCCAGAATAAGATCTTTGTAAGATTAGAATCGGCAGCATGGGGAGCTTATTGGCAACAGCTACAAAATAGGATTGCTGCAGGAAATGCTCCTGATGTAATGCTTATAAGTGGAGCCTATTTCATCGACTTGGCCTCAAAAGGTGTATTTTTAGATATTACTGATTGGATGAATAAAGAGATAAATCTAAAAAACTATTATTATACTCCTGAGGTATGTGAATGGAATGGCAAGAAGTATGCTATGGTAAGGGATATTACCATTGGAGGTGTAATGTATTACAACAAAGATTTATTTGACAAGTATAAGGTAAGATATCCTGATTGGACATGGAACTGGAATAAATGGTTGGATGCAGCAAAAAAGTTAACAATAGATGAGAATAAAGATGGAACTCCGGAAATTTGGGGTTTATATATACCAACATGGGGTGAAGGAGGATTGTATCCCATCATATGGAGTGCAGGGGGAGAGATATTAACAAAGGATAGGAGAGCATGTGTAATATACTCAAATCCTAAATCTTTGGAGGGATTAAAGTTCATGTATGATATAAGGTATAAATATAAGGTATGTCCATCAGAGAGTTTTATGCAAGGATTAGCAGACCCATTTATGACAGGGAATTTTGCGATGACCACAGGGATCACATCCTTTATAGTGGGGTATAAGAAATTACCTTTTAGGTGGGGGATAGCACCAATACCAAGTGGTCCAGCGGGTAGGCACATGACAGTAAACCAGTTATCCTTAGCCATATACTCGAAGTCGAAATATCCCAGGGAGGCATGGGAGTTTATAAAGTTTGCGGTAGGACCGAAAGGGCAGGAGATAATGGGTAAAGGGTATCAGGCCATACCAGCATTGAAGACAAAGACGAGGGTATATTTTGATGAGGAGAATATAAGGCCGGCGTTAAAGATATTTGAGTTATATGAGAAAGGACAATTAAAGTCATTAAATTTTACTCCATCCTGGCTTGAGTGGAACAATATGTTGGAGACCACCTTAGGATATGCATGGCAAGGGAGGGTAGATATAGAGAAAGCAGCTAAGACAGCAGAAGAAAGAGTAAACAAAATATTAAAAGAAGCTTGGGATAAGTTAAATAAGTAGGGGGTGATAAAAAAATATTTAAAATTTCTATTTTCAATACTATTTAAGAAATATAGGAGGTGTTTTTAAATGAAAAGGTCTTTAGTGATTTCCTTAATTCTTCTTATGGTGGTGAGTATATCCTTTGGTGAAGATATAAAATTAAGACAGGGAACATGGACCCATTATGCTCCTTATGTAACTACACCACCTAAGGTAGACGGAGATGTTTCAGTTTCTGAATATTTCTTATCTCCAAGATATTATGTGGGATTAAAGCAAGATGTAGATTATATTCCCGAAAATTGGAAAGGACCCGATGATCTATCAGTAGTATATTACATGGTATGGGATAAGAATTACCTTTATATTGGAGCTATAGTAAAGGATGAAAGTATTGTACAGCTTGCTACTGGTGAAAATATTTGGCAGGGAGACCACTTAGAGCTCTGGTTTGATACTGATCTTCAAGGAGATTTTGAAGATAAGAATAACAATAAAGACGATTTTCAATTGGGAATAAGCCCTGGAGATTTTGATCTTTTAGATCCTGAAGTTTGGGTATGGACTCCACCTGTTCTTACAGAAGATGTTAAAAAAGTACAACTTGTTGCAAAGAAGATAGATGGAGGATATACCTTGGAATTTGCGATTCCATGGACATTATTAAAGGTAAAACCTGAGCCTAATCTTCTTATGGGATTTGCATTCTCTCCTAGCGATACTGATACTCCTGGTAAGTTAGATCAGGAAATGATGATGAGTTCTGCTCCTGGATCAAGTCCTAACTGGGGTAATCCAACTTTCTGGGGTAACTTAATTTTAGTAGATCCATTGGAAAAGTTCTAACGAAATAAATTTAATGGGGATAAGGGGGAATTCTCCTTATCCCCTTTTTATTTAAAAGAGGTGAGAATTTATGAGGAGGTTTTCAAGATTTTTTTTAGTATTATTTTTACTCCTTATTCTTTTGTATATAGAAAATGATATTTGGGCTGATAATGGTTTAAGAAAGAATCCCTTGAAGGATATAAAGAATTTTGTGTTCTTTTACGGTAAAGGCAATGTGGATAAATTAGAGAAATATGATCTTGTAGTAATACAAGATTATACCCTTACAAAGGAGGAAGTACAATATTTAAGAAGTAAGGGAATAAAGGTAGTAGTATATGTTACTATTGGTGAATCAGATGTGGATCCAAATACTATCGGTATACCCAAAAATTGTGTTCTTGGGAAAAATGAAAACTGGAACTCATGGTTTATTGATGCAAGGTGTGATTTTTGGCAAAATCTTGTATTGAATAAGATGAAAAATTTAATCAATGAAAAAGAATATGATGGCTTTTTCTTAGACACCTTAGATACAGCAGTTATTTATCCAGACACAAGACCTGGAATGGTAAACCTGGTGAAAAGGATAAGAGATACTTTTCCTAATGCTATTTTAATACAAAATAGAGGGTTTCAACTTCTTGAAAATACAGGAAAATATATAGATGCAGTTTTATGGGAAGATTTTGCTAGTGGGTATAATTTTGTTTCAGGAAAATATGAGAAAAATGTCATATTAGATGCTTTAGTAAAAAAGCAAAAGGATCTTGCAGAAAAATATGGGTATATTATATTAGCTTTAGATTATAGTGAAGAAGATGATATAGATCTTATCAATTATATTAAGAATCAATGGCAAAAATACGGTATTTTAGGTGCAATTACTGATTTATACATTTCAAAAATATATGATTTAAGTAAACCTGTTAAACCAAGGGAATATACTACAGATAATATAGATCAATTAGTAATTATGGGAAAAAATGATAAGAATTATATATATGGGGATGGATGGAAAGATTTGGAAAATATTTATGGTACTTTTGCAAGAAAGTGTGAGGGGTGGAGCGCAGGAGTAATTTTGACTTTTAAAGAGAAAAAGGACTCCATATTCTATGTTACTATTTATGATGGAGGAGTACAGGATTTGGCATTAAAAATAACAACATATAATGGACAAAACTGGCCATTTATTGCCTCCATACCTGTTGGAGATAGTGAGGTCTTTAAAACTTACGAGGTAAAAATAAAGAAGGAAGAAATGTATGATAATGATCATGATGTTCCTTTTATACAGCAAAAGTTTGGTTTTCAAGGAGCAAGAGTACTTTTTATAGGTTATCCAAATAAGCCAGAAATTCATTTTGGAAAATATGAAATCACAAAAAAGAAAGATAGAATATATTTTAGAATAGGAAATGCCGGACTCTTATCTGCAAAAAATGTGGAAGTTTGGGTTCTTGATTCTAATAATAATGTTTTGGAAAAATTCTTTGTGGATGAATTAAAACCTAATGAAGTTAAAGAGATAGAATATAAATTTCCTAAAGGGATTGATATATCCGAACTATATTTAAAGGCAGATCCTGATAATAAAATAGGGGAGATAATTGAAGAAAATAATATATTAAAGGTAAGTATAAAATAGAGGGGTAGGTTTAAGTATGTATTATCTTGGAGTTGATGGAGGAGGTACAAAAACCTTAGCTTGTATTGTAGATGATAAGGGTAAGCTTGTATTTAAAAATATTTCGGGGCCTACCAATATATTAGAAAATAGGGAAGTGATTTTTAGGAAAAACATAAGGGAACTTTTAACTCCAATATTGAGTGAAATAAAACCAGAAGAGACTATATCTTGTTTTGGACTTCCTGCGGTTGGTGAATTTAGAGATGATATAAAAATGTTAAGAAAGATAATAAAAGAAGAGGTACAAATTGAGCCTAATTTTATTGTAAATGATGTAGTAGTAGGTTGGGCTGGTGGGAATTTAGCAAGGGAAGGAATCCATTTAGTGGCAGGAACAGGAACTATTGCTTACGGAAGAAAAGGAAATAGAGAAGTAAGAGTAAGTGGATGGGGAAGTATTATCGGAGATGAGGGAAGTGCCTATTATATAGGGGTAGAAACTCTGAGGGAAGTAAGTAAAGAACTTGATGGAAGGTCTAAAAAGTCATTACTTTCCATAATGCTATTTGAAGAATTAGGTCTAAAAGATACTTTAGATTTTATCAACTTTATATATGATCCTAATAAGGATAAAAGGTCAGAGATAGCATCAGTAGCAAAGATTACCTATGAGATAGCTTTAAAAGGAGAGAAAAAGGCTATAAAAATATTGAAGGAGTCTGCAAAGGAATTAGTTTTAACAGTGGTTACAGTAAAGAAGAAGTTAAGACTTATGTATCCAGTTGTAACATATAGTGGAAGTGTAATTGAAAAGAATGAAATTATGAGGACAGAATTTATAAAGGCCCTTCATGAAGAAGGATACAAGGTAAGACCTCCCCAACTTTCTCCAGTCCTTGGAGCTATTGTTTATGCCTATGTTAACTATCATGGATATTATCCTGATAATAGTTTTATTGAGAATCTAAAGAAGATAGAAAGGAGTGAGGAAAATGGATAAGGTGAGTGTAATAATGATAGGAGCTGGAAATAGAGGCTATGAAGCCTATGGAAAGATAGTTTTGAAAAGACCTGATATAAAGGTTGTAGCGGTAGCGGAACCAAATGATATAAGAAGGGAAAGGTTTGCAAGAGAACATAATATACCTAAGGAATTTCAATTTAAAAGTTGGGAAGAGGTGTTTGAGAGAGAAAAATTTGCTGATGGAGTAATAATAACAACCATGGATAGAATGCATGTAGCACCAGCAAAGAGTGCTATAAAGAAGGGATATAAAGTACTTCTTGAGAAACCAATTGGAGTAAATATGGAGGAGATTAAAGATCTTTATGGAGAGACAAAAAAATATAATGCAAGTATAACTGTAGCCCATGTTTTAAGATATACTCCCTTTTTTCAAAAGTTGCGGGAGCTTTTGAAGAAAAAGGTAATCGGAGATCTTGTGGGTATTAATCTTGTGGAGAATATTGGATTTTTCCATTTTGCCCATAGTTTTGTAAGGGGAAATTGGAGAAATAAAGATACATCAGCTCCTTCTATTCTTGCTAAAAGTTGTCATGATTTAGATATTCTTCTCTTTTTAGTGGGAGAAAAGGTTAAGTATTTATCATCCTATGGAGAATTGGTGCATTTTAGGAAGGATAAAGCTCCTTCTGGAGCAGTAGAAAGGTGTTTAGATTGTAAGATTGATGATTGTCCTTATGATGCTAAGAAAATTTATCTTGTAGATTATACAGGTTGGCCTGTTTCTGTGATATCTGAAGATTTATCGTTAGAAGGAAGGCTTAAAGCCTTAAGAGAAGGTCCCTATGGAAGGTGTGTTTATTTCTCTGATAATAATGTGGTAGACCATCAAGTTGTTTCGTTAAAATTTGAAAATTCCATATATGCAACCTTTACCATGACAGCATTTACAGAGAAAATTACAAGAAAAATTAATATTTATGGAACTCATGGAGAGATTTATGGGGATTTAGATAATAATGTTATTGAAGTGAAGTATTTTGGGAAAGGTGAAGAATTGATAAATCTCAATTTACCCTTTAAAGATATGTTAGGACATGGTGGTGGAGACGAGGGAATTATAGATGAATTTGTTAAAGCATTAAAGGGAGAGGTAAAAAATACATTAGCAAACATAGAAGAGTCTATTGAAAGCCATCTTATGGCTTTTTCTGCTGAGGAGGCCAGATTAAATAATAAAATCATTGATATGGATCTAGTAAGATCAGATTTTTATGACATTTAAAAATAAGGAAATAATGTTTAGTTATTCTATCTTATTTTAAAGAAATTCTTATACAAAAATTAAATAGATTACTACAGCACCTTCCTGTAGGATTTTTATATAGACACATACCACCTTCTTTTTTATTGAGATAATTTTTTATCTCTCTAATAGATCTGTATCCTTCTTTTACAGCCTCTTTTATTTCCTTTAAAGTTATATCTGCACAGTAGCAGATTGGGACATTTTCTTTATTTTCCTCCTTAAACCATATAGGTACTGTGATGTCTTTCTTATATAGAATATTTTCGTTAGAGAAATAGGCTAATTTGCAATTTGGATTTGTACATATATACCATTGAGTTTTGTTATTAAAAGTTCTATTAGTTAGACTTTCTACAGTTCTATAATCTACCTCTAAACTTGGATTTCCACATATAGGACATACCATTAGTTCTGCCATTTTTATACTTATCCTCCTTTTGCTTTTAAGATGTTTTCAATTGCTTTTTTTAAGGATTCTTCATAGTAAGGCATATCATCCATATTATAAAGCTCTAATATATAGTTTCTTAATACAGAGTATAGTGGCCTTTTAGCAGGTGCTTTAAAGTTTTCTGGAGTAAGTGGAATAATCTTGTCTTTTGAAAAGCCCGCTATTTCTGCCACTTTACATGCAAAGTCATATCTTGTAATGGTTCCTTTGTTGACAATATGATATGTACCGAAAAGTTGGGTATAGGAAAGCTCTTTTACTTTTCTTACTAAGTCTTTTGCATAGGTACAAGATGCAAAATGATAATTACTGAGATGAACTTCTCTTTCTTCTTTTAAGGTATTATATATCTGGGTTAGAGCATTATTTCCATATTCACCGAATACATAAGAAGTTCTTATGATGAAATATTTTTTACAAAATTCTCTTGTAAAAATCTCTCCATATAATTTTGTTTTTTCGTAGGTATTTATAGGATTTGGTGGGTCAAATTCTGTGTATGGGATATCTTTGTCTCCTGAGAAAACATAATCAGTACTTATATAAATAAAAGGTATATCTAAAATAGCACAAGCAATGGCTAAATGTTTAGTACCTATGGCGTTTACTTTCCATGCTTTTTCTTTATCTTCCTCACATATATCTGGAGACCTTATGGCTGCAGGATGTATTACTAAGTCTGGTTTTATTTTTATAATTTTATCAATTGTATCCTTATCTTCTATATTCATATCTTGATGACTTATGGGAATTATTTCCTCTTCCTCAAATTCTTTTATAAAGTAACTTCCTAAAAACCCTTTGCTTCCTGTTATTAATACTTTTCTTTTCATACTCTTTCCCATCCAATCTTTTCCAATTTACTTATAAGATCTTCCTCATCCCCTAAGAGGATTATGAAGTGGTTACCAATGGGATTTTTTAAGAATTTTTCATCTTTTATCCTTACAGATATTTGAGTTCTGCACATATCATTTTCCCAAGATTTTTCTACTACTTCTCCAGTAAATACAGTAAATTTATGATTTTTCCCAAGTCTTAATATGGTAATTTTGTCTGTTTTTATATGTCCTTCTATACCTACACTGCTCAAGGTTTCAAAATGGATGTTAAGATTAAAATATTCAGGAATATTCACTGCGATGGTACAGTGAGCAAAAGTATATGTATCATCATCTATTCTTGCCAAATTAACCATGAATGGTGTTTTTCCAGTTAATTTATAGGAAAATAGCATGGTAGCAAGAGCTTCTGTATCTCCTTCACAACTTGCTATAATTCCCTCCGCATTCAGTAAAGATAAGGCAAGACATCCTGTAATTTTAAGGTTTATAGCAAGATCAAAACATCTTATTGTAAGGGCAATTAGGTCGTATTTTCGGATAATTTTCTTTAAGGCTGAATAAATTTTGGTTGCTTTTATCAGTTCTTTAAAAGATATCTTTTTTTCTTTTGATAAGTTCCATATTTTATTGGCAAGTTCTGTGTCTTCTTCCATGTTTTCTTCTACCTCGGTAAGGGAAATTTCTATGATATTTAATCCTAACTCTTTCAATATATCGTAATTTCCACTTTTTATTAGCCAATCACTTGGTTTTCCTATGATCCCTATTTTTTTATTTTTTATCTCATCAAGGGTTTTTAAAATTTTCATGGTCTTTTCTTCGGGATTTGGAATTAATATGGTTTTTATTCCCTTTTCTTTAGTATATGCCTGTATCTCTAAACTTGCAGCTAAGCCGTTAAAAGTACCAAAAGGAAGTAGATAAAGGCCATCTTTTAAATAAGGTATAGACAGCTCTTCAGTTCCTCCTGTAAGTAATATTAAAGCATCTGGATTTTCACTTTCTTCTAAAGTGATATATTTTCCAAAGTATTCTTTTGCTTCTCTTAATTTATTTTCCACATCATAGGCTATTGGACTTAGTAAAAATTTAACCTTCATTTTATTTCTCCTTTCCACAACTTATCATCTTTACATATTCTGCCATCTGTTTACCAAGAAGCCTACAGGCTTTCTGTTCTGCTTCCTTTGGATATCCAACAGAGACAGCCCCGTAATGGGCTGTGACACCTGGGGCTGAGTAGTCTGGGAGTCCAAATACTAAGTATCCATAATTCATAAGAATTGTTAATATGGAATAGAGAGTAGCTTCGTTGCCTCCTCCAAGTCCTCCTGAAGAGGAAAAGGCCGCTCCAATTTTCCCTTTTACTTTTCCCCATGCTACGCTAACACTTTCATCAAAGAATTTTTTAAGTTTCCATGTAAGGGTACCACAATAAGCTGGAGATCCAACTATAATTCCATCGTAATTTAAAAGATCTTCAGGTTTTGCTTCATCTACGTGCTTTAGAGTAACCTCAACTCCTTCTACTTCTTTTACTCCTTTTTCCACTTCTTCTGCCATCTTTTTTGTATTACCAGAAACACTATCATAAAGGATTAATACCTTGGGCACAAAAATCCCTCCTTATATTCGAAATATCTATCTATTTAGTTATCTTACTATACTTTTGGGTTTTTAATCAACGAGAGTAATAAGTAAGGGCGTAATTTTTAGCAGGGTTATCAGTCCTGTAATATATATGATGATAATTATTAGTACTTTCTATCCAGTCCCAAATAGTATCCCAGTCAGTATAATAATCCTGCCAAAAGATTACATTGTATGGTTTATTGTTATATGGGCATATTAAGGGTTCTGAAAAATATTGAGGATTATTAAAAAAATAGGTTGTAAAGGCCCAGGCATCTCCAGTAGGATCAGATCCTCCATCGGGATAGACGCCATTTTTTAAATAATATAATTCTAAGGATGTTTTTATAATTCTCATGTTCTCGAGTTGAGCATTTCTTTTGGCTTGTTTTATGGCATCAAAATATAATGGAATTGCTATGGCAACCAAAATAGCAATGATAGAAATGGCAATTAGGAGCTCCAATAAATTAAAACCCCTTGCCTTCATGTTATCAATTTTATAATAATTATAAAAATATTTCAATCTCACCATAATTTAAGATCTTCATCTCTGGAGTTAGCATCATGGATTTTTATACGTACACACCAATGCTTGCACATTCTGAGTTTGTTTCATCATTGATATATTGTATTCTCCTTCTTTTTTGTTTTATAATATTTTTGAAATGAGGGGTATGCTTTATCTCTTCTCATGGGTGATAGGTTGGTTATACTATAAGACTCTTAAATTTCTTAAGAGGGAAGGGTTAAATTCAAAACACTATAAGATCTCTGTTATAATCCCTGCAAGAAATGAAGAAAGAAATCTTCCCAAGCTTCTTTCTCTTCTTGAGAGACAAACATACAGACCTTATGAAATAATAGTTGTAAATGATAATTCTGAGGATAATACAGAAGAGGTAGCAAGAAAGTTTAATGTAAAGGTAGTATCTTTAAATGAGGAGCCACCTGCAGGATGGGTAGGAAAGAATTGGGCAATATGGAATGGATATTTAGAGTCAAGAGGAGATCTGCTTTTATTTCTTGATGCTGATGTAGAGCCAAGAGAAGATTTTATAGAAGTGCTTTTAACAAGTTATGAAAAATATAAAGGATTGGTATCTTGTTGGCCTTATCAAAGATTTGAAAGGTTTTATGAGCATTTGAATTTTATATTTAATCTTGGGGTGGTTATTACTATGTCTACCTTGGGAAAAGAAGGTGCTTATGGACCAGTAATGCTTATATCCAGGAAAGATTATGAGAAAGTTGGGGGACATTTAGAGATAAAAGATAAAGTAGTGGAAGATTTTTATTTTGGTAATCTTTGTATGAAAAAGGGAATAAGTGTTACAAATCTTCTTGGAGGGGAGCATGTAAAATTTAGGATGTATCCTGGAGGTTTTTGGGATTTATTGGAGGGATTTACAAAGAATACTTCTCAAACTATAGCTTCTTTGAGTATTAAGAAGGTTTTATATCTTTTAGCCTGGTTTTATGGAATTTTAGGAAGTTCTTTTTATGATGGTATTTTTAATATTTTTTATCTACTTTTTGTTTTTCAGCTCTTTATATTTACAAGAAAACTTGGAGATTATAACATTTTAGATTCCTTTCTTTATCCTTTACATTTTCTTTTCTTTGTCTTCGTACTTATCTACTCAACAGTAAAGGGATCCTTTTTAAAATCTGTTTCCTGGAAGGGGAGAAAAATAAATGTGGGATAGTTTAATAATAATTTTTCTTCAATTTCTCTCAGGATCTATGATGTATTCCTATTTTATAGCTAAGCTTCTCAATATAGATTTAAAAAAGGTAAGAGATGGGAATCCTGGAGCATATAATCTATGGATATCTACTAATTGGAAAATTGGAATATTAGGAGTACTTCTTGATTATCTTAAAGGTATGTTTCCTCTCTTTTGGTTTATAAGATATAGGGATCTAAAAGATAGATTTGTAATTACTACCGCTGCTTTGGCAGGAATACTGGGTCATGTTTTTTCTCCCTTTCTTGGAGGAAGAGGAGGAAAGGCTATTTCAGTTTCTTTTGGGGCTTGGACAGTAGTAACTGGTCTACAAGGGCCAATCTTTTTGGGTCTTTCAATGTTTATATTTAATCTAGCAAAATGGCATGGAGCATCCCCCGAGGAGGATGCTGTCAAGGTATTTTATGGTTTTTTGTGTTTGATTCCATTTGTAATTTACAAGGTTCTTACTGGAGATATTTATATCTTATATTTCTTTTTGGTCAATTTTATTATTATCATTTATACCCATAGAAGGGAACTTTATAAGGTTCTTGTTAGTGCTTAAATTATTCTAAGGATATCTTTAGATTTACAGGATTCTTAATGATATCCGAGACAGGACATCTTCTTTCTACTTCTTTCATAAGCTCTTCAATTTTTGCCTTGTCTACGGGAGCTTCAATCTTAACCCTTATTCTTACTTCATCATATCCTGCTCTTATATTGGGATCTCCCATAAATCCTCTTGGATCAAGATCACCTTCTGTATGAATCTCTACATTCTGGAGAGGGATATTTTTCTCTTTAGCTATTACCTGAATTACAATTCCTAAGCATCCAATTAGGGCTGCTAATACTACTTCTACTGGGTTTGGAGCAGTGTCTTCACCTCCAAGGGAAGGTGGTTCATCCATGTTAATGATGAATTTATCCCTAATTTTTGCCTCTACTTTGAGGTTACCAAGCCATTTTCCCTCAGCCTTAAAAGTAATTTTTCCCATTACTATATACCTCCTTCTTAATTTTAACTTCTATTATTCTAACATCTCCTACTAAAAAGTAAATATTTAATAGTTTAATTCATAAAATCCTTGATGTATAATATTAACATGAGAAATAAGGGGTTGACTTTCATAGAGGTAATGGTAGCAATCTTTATCTTAGGACTTATTGTCCTATTCCTTTCAAATTTATTCACCAAAAGCCTGGATTTATTCTTTGGGAAATCAGAAGAAAATGAAATATTTTCTAATGCTCAGATAATTCTGGATAGACTTGCCAGGGATATAAGGCAGGGAAGGGAAATCTTATATATGAGTACCAATACTCTTACTATAAATCTTAGTACAGGTGTGACTCATACATACTCCATAGTAGTAGGTGCTGATGGTAAAAAATATTTTGCCCTTGATGGACAGATTCTTGCAGGACCTATTGAGAACATAACTTTTACAGGTACAAGGCTTGATAATACTTATACTTCCAATCTTCGTGAAATAAGGTTCATTATATTTACCTTAACTATGACAAATGGAATAAAGTATTCAAGCAATGTGGGATTGAGGGCAGATTTACCAACAAATTTGGGCGGAGTTGTGATAACAGAGATAATGTATGTTCCTCCTACAAAGGATAAATTAGGGAATAATATTGTAACAGCAGATCTTCAGTTCGTTGTAATTTACAATAATACTCAAAATCCTGTTGATCTGAGGGGATGGAGTATTAATGGAAATCTATTTTCAGTATCAGTAAACAATACGTGGACTTTATTACCAGGAAAGTCTGCTGTTATAGGAACAAGGAACTCTAATTTAATCAATTCTTATTATTTCCCTTTACCAGAATATGCTATTTATATAAAGACAAATAGTTCTGGACTTGGAAATGGTGGATCAATTTTAAATAGTAGTGGAGATACTGTTGTAATAAAAGATAGTTTTGGAAGAATTGTTGACCAAATAAGTTTTACATCTTCTTGGGGTGGTCAACCTGGAAGTACCTCAGGACAATTTAGAGTATGGTATTCCATGGTTAGAAATTCTCTTTCTTTGCCAACACAAGATGCATCTAATTGGACAAACTCTTCTAATTTAAATTATATAACCTTCCAAGGAAATGTAGCGTATGTAGCATATTGCCTTATGCCTAAATTAGTAATATCTGAGATTATGTATTATCCTTCTCCTTGTACCATACAAAGGTGGAATACATCAGATCAAAGAATGATGGAATATATTGAGGTCCACAATCCCACGTATTCTACTATATCTGTTGCATATGTAAATTGGTTTAATAACTATGCTGTATATACTTCTTCGAATCCTATTATGAGCCTTGTAAGTGGAACATGGACTCTTATACCTGGAGGGTATATGGTGGTTAGTGGAACTTCTGCAAATATTTTGGATTGGTATGGGTTATCTGGTATAAATTATGCTAAAGTTTCAAATAATGGATTAGGACCATCTTTTGGTGAACTACCTAACGATTCTTATACTTTAACTTTATTAGAGAATCGAAACATTAGTGATAGAGTTATTCGGGTATGTGATGTATATTACAACTCCTCGATGGGCGGTCAACCTGTTCTTGATGGTAATACAGAGAAGTATTATTCTTTGGAATTAAAAAATGTTGGTCTCTTAGGTCTTTTATATGATACTTCCAATTTTGCATCTTCTACTAAGTTGTGTTATAGTGTCCAAGGATATGATGGAAAATTTTATTATATTTATGCAACGCCTGGATCAAAAAATTCTGTTTCTCCATGAAAGAGATTAAGAAGGTTATTCTTAAAAAGGGTGTTCATACAAAGATTGTAAGGGGTAATCCATGGATTTATGACAATGAGATCTCTAAGATTTTAGGGGAGATAAATCCTGGAGATATAGTAGATGTTTATGATAATAGTAATAGTTTTATCGGTAGGGGATATATAAATCCTAACTCAAAGATAAGAATAAGAATACTCACAAGAAAAGAAGAAGAAATAGATAAAGATTTTTTTAGAGAGAGAGTTATTAGGGCATGGGAATACCGAAAAAAAGTTGTAGATACGTCATCTTGTAGAGTGGTTTTTGCTGAATCTGATTTTCTTCCAGGCCTTATTGTGGATAAATTTGAGGATATTCTTGTTATACAAACATTAACCCTTGGAATTGATAGATTTAAGGAGATAATAGTTGAAGTATTAGATGAAATCTTTAATCCTCGGGGAATATATGAAAGAAACGATGTGCCTGTAAGAGAGATAGAGGGACTTCCTCAAATAAAGGGTCCTATAAAGGGAGATTTTGATCCTAAAGTAATAATTAATGAAAATGAAGTAAAGATATTGGTAGATGTAGAGGATGGTCAGAAGACAGGATATTTTTTGGATCAGAGAGAAAATAGAAGGGCTTTAAAAGGTTTGGTAGATGGAGCAGAGGTCCTTGATGTATTTTGTTATACAGGGTCTTTTTCTCTTCATGCTTTAAAATATGGAGCTAAAAGAGTTTTAGCTGTAGATTCTTCCCAAACAGCTCTTGAGATAGCTAAAGAAAATGCTAAGTTAAATGGATTTTTAAATAAGATAGAATTTGTTGAAGAGAATGCTTTTGATCTTTTAAAGACCTTTCATAAGGAAGGTAGAAGCTTTGATGTAGTAATTCTTGATCCTCCTGCCTTTGCAAAATCTCAGAGGACTCTTGATAATGCTTTGAGAGGGTATAAGGAGATTAATCTTAGGGCAATGAAGATTATAAAAGATGGAGGTTTTTTAATAACTTGTTCATGTTCTCAACACGTAACACCAGAAGTATTTCAAAAAATAATTGAATCTGCAAGTATTGATGCAAACAGAATTTTAAGACTTGTAGAGTTTAGATATCAAGCAAAAGATCATCCTATCCTTTTTACCCATCCAGAGTCGTTATATCTTAAATGTGGAATATACCAGGTTTTAAAAAAATTATAGCTTTATCACAGAGGAAACTTCTTCTTTATTTTCTAATATTATGGAAAAGATTTCCTTGTCTATATATTTTTCAGTAGCTAATTTCTTCATATAACTTAATACTTTATTTTCTGAAAGTCCCAATCTATAGGGTCTATTTTCTAAGAGGGCTGAATAAATATCAGATATAGTGATTATCCTTGCAGGAATTGGGATACTCTCTCCTGATACTCTAAAAGGATAACCTTTTCCATTTAATTTTTCATGGTGATATGAAGCCCATATAGTAATATCTTCATATGGAAGCCCCTTTTTAAGGGTAAGATAGGTTTTAAAAGGATGTACTTTAATATAATCGATATCTTTTTTAGATAATTTTTCCTGCTTTAAAAGTATGGAAGAGGGTAATGCTACCTTTCCTATGTCATGTAGATATCCTGCTATTTTTATTTTCTTAATCATTTCTGAATCGTAGCCTAATTTTTCTGATAAATAGGAGGTAGCATTGGTTACATTTCTTGAATGTCTAACCTGAATCTTACTTCTATAGTCTACGATTCTTGCTACAGCTTTCGAAAGTAGTAAAAGACCATCTATATCTAATTTTAAATCACAGGAGAAATCTTCAGGAGATGGAGTATTATAATTTACCTCAAACCAAAAAGATTCCTTATTAGATAGGGATAAGAAAGCCTCCATTACATCTTTGTTAAATAATTTTTCTCCTTCTTCCTTTACCCTTTTGATAATCTTGTTTTTTTCCTTTAATATGTATTTTTGCTTATTTAATTTATGATCTATAAATTCAGCAAGAAATAAGATTTGGCTCTCTATAGGTACAGGTTCTTCTTTATATATATTTCCTTTCCCAAAATCCCATGCTATATGGTGATATTTTATGATTTTGGAAATATTTTCTAAGAAGGGTATATCAGATATAAAAAGGCTTCCTTTCAAGGCATGCTCGTCTATCTCTTTGGAAGAGTTTTTAAAATTATTGTTACCATTTCCAGCATCGTGTAAAAGAGCAGATATTATTAGGTTATATTTCTCCTTTTCTGATAAATTCAGTTTATCTGCTATGAAGAAAGAAATGTTAGCTACCCGAGAGGAATGTCTCCTTTTTTCAGGTACCTGATTATCTAAGTTTTCAGAAAAAGCAAGCAAAAATCCAAGTAGTGATACTTTTCCTTCCATAATCTCCAAAATTTTAACACAATCTAAATTTTTTTGTCAAAAAAAACTTTTGTTAAATTATTTAAAAAATTTTTTAAACAGGTTAAGCCTTATAATTTCTATCTTTTTACAAATTTTACCCCAAAAAGTTGATTTTTATTTTATTTTTTATTTAACAATAACTCTATCTTTCCCTTCTTTTTTGGCTTGATACATTAATTTATCTGCTCTTTCTATAATTTTCTCCTTATTATCATCTTCCTTTACTAAGGTTCCTCCTATGGATACGGTGACATTTAGAATTTTTTCTTCCAAATGTATATGTGAATTTTTTACTAAGATTCTTAATTTTTCAGCAAGCTGATATAAAATATCCTTTTTTTCCAAATCAGAATATACCACAATAAATTCTTCTCCCCCATATCTTCCTACCATATCTGTAGCTCTTATATTATTTTTTAACGTTTCAGCAACGGTTTTTAATACCATATCTCCTATTCTATGTCCATAAGTATCATTAATTTTCTTAAAATCATCTATATCTATAAAAAGTACTCCAAAGATATGATGATATTTTTGGAATTCATTTATTTTCAAATCTAAATAGTAATCTAAGAATCTTCGGTTGGGAATTTCTGTAAGTTCATCCATATAAGTTTTTCGATAAAGTTCACTTACCATTTTCTTTAAATGTAAAGTTTCTGAAGTCTCTCTGAAAATTTCAACTGCCCCTATAATTTCCCCATTCTTAGCTTTTATGGGATTTACACTTACAAGTACTGGTAATCTTACTCCGTCCTTACGATGAAGAAAAACTTGTTTTTCTACAATTTTATCTTCTTTTATAGCATAAACTAAGGGACACTCTGAAAGACATAGCTCATTTCCCTTTTCATCTATATGTCTTAGGATATTATCATGGCAGTATTTTCCTATAATTTCTTTCTTTTTGTATCCTGTAATTTTTTCTGCCGATTTGTTCCAATATATGATTTTTCTATTAGTATCTACAAAATAAATACCATCAGTAATATGCTCTAACAATTTTTTGTAAAAATTTTTAGGAATAATTTTGACTTTATCCTTCTCGTTCATATGATTGTTATAGTCTCTCCTTTCTTTGGGTAAATTACTTTACAAAAATCCTTAAATTGATCAAAAAAGTCTATATTTTTATCCTTTTCTGTGTGTATAGGTATTAAATATTCTGGTTTTGCATAGTTAACAAGCTTTATTATTCCATCACCATGAATGTGTCCACTAGCGTGAAAAGGAGATTCTTCTCTTTTTTCTACCAAGTTTCCCCTTATCTCTATGTGGAAGTAATTTAACCAATTTTCTATCTTTTTTTGATCTATTTTCATCTCTTCATTAAAAGCTTCACTGGAGGAAAATATATAGGTACCCCCATTAGGTAATATGTCAAGTAAAATATGAAAGTCATAGTAAGACATACAGAGGATAAAATCATCAGGATTGTTTCTTATTTCTTTTGCGGAGATTCCTTTTCCTTGTATATCATATCTATCTAAGAGATTCTCTTCCCACGTTTCATAGGAGCCTTTGGGTTTTTTGTAAAAGGTTATGTACTCATCTTCTTTAGGATCAGGATATCCAACCAAGGATAGAGCTTCCAAGAGATATATATCCTTTAGGGTTAATACAAGTCTTCTTCCTACCTCTTTTGCTATTTCCAGAAAACTCATTAATCGATCAATATTTCTTGCTCCAAAATCAGCAATTATATATCCTTTTGAGTTTTTAACAATGTGATAGATATTTTCTTTAACATCTTCTTCAGTATATAGGTGATCTACTTTTGGATGTGTACCTTCACATATTAGGACTTTTATTGATATTTCCTT
Organism: Dictyoglomus sp. DH; assembly: GCF_055181375.1. Taxonomy (NCBI): domain Bacteria; kingdom Pseudomonadati; phylum Dictyoglomota; class Dictyoglomia; order Dictyoglomales; family Dictyoglomaceae; genus Dictyoglomus; species Dictyoglomus sp. DH. Next base: position 419,731 of record NZ_CM143706.1, read on the forward strand.
TAATTTTTCAATAAATTTTTCTGAATGATATTTGTTTCTTCCATGTAATCTCAGATCTCCTGTATATACAACCCAGCCTATTTTTGTATTTATGGCAAAACTTACTGCTCCCGGTATAGAGTGGTCTACAGGAAAGGCAATAATCTCAAAAGGACCTATCTTATAAGTTTCATGGTCTATTATCTTAATTGGTTTATCTACTATATCAATGTTTTTTTGGCCCTTTCTTTCAAGCTTATTCCAAAACTCTTCTATCTTAGATATTGCTCCGTTGCCAAAGGTAATATATGGTCTTTTTATAAATTTGTTTCTTTCTGTTTTTAAGATTCCGTTTTCTTGGGTTTTTCTCCTTACTAAGCATAGATCAGATATTATTCTACTTGTGTCCTCTAAGCTTTTCATAATAAGGGATGATATTAGGGATGTAATAATAGGTATATCCTCATGGAGATAGGAAAGGTATCCTACGTGATCTAAGTGGGCATGGGATATAAGGATGGCTATAGGATTTATTTCCCGATGCCATGGATGATTTTTAAAGTTTTCCCAAATTTCTGGGATTGTTAAATCTTTTCTATATATTCCTTCCAAAGGGGGTATAAGATTTAGATTGTAAAGATCATAAATTCCAAAATAACTTCTTGGTCTTAAGAATTCGTCAAAGTAATTATTCTCTTCATTGAAATTAATACCAAAATCTAAAATAAGAGCATATTCATCCTCTTCTAAAAGTATTTTGTTACCTCCTATACAATTTACCCCATCAAAGAAAGTGAGCTTCAAGGTCATGTTTTATTTTATCATATGATAAAATAGGAAAAAATAAAATTTGGGAGGGATTTTATTATGCTTGAGATTATTAAAGTTATTAAATCGAGGGTAAGTGTAAGGAAATATTTAGATAAAGAAGTGCCAAAAGAAATTTTAGAGGATCTTGTGGATTGTGGTAGATTGGCACCTTCTGGATATAACAGACAGCCGTGGGTTTTTTTAGTAGTAACAGATAAAACTCTTAAAGATAAATTGGCAGATGTGACACCATGGGGTAGGTTTTTGAAGGAGGCGGGAGCTGGAATTTTGATCTTTTGTGAAAAGGATGCAGAAACAGCTTTGGAGGATGCATGTGCTGCTGCAGAAAATATTATTATTTCTGCACAAGCTTATGGATTGGGTACTTGTTGGATAAATTCATATAAGAAGCCTCATTCTGAGGATGTTAAGAAGTTAGTTAACTGTCCAAATAACTTAGAACTTATGGTTATGCTTGCAGTAGGTTATCCTGCGGAGATACCCCAAAGGCCAAAGAAAAAGGAACTCCATGAGGTTTTAAAGTGGCAGACTTTTTAAATCTTGATATATTGTTTGAAGATAATCATTTACTTGTTTTAAATAAACCTGCAGGTATCCTTGTACAAGGAGATATTACAGGAAAGAAGACACTTTTACAAGCTGCAAAGGAATATATTAAGATTAAATATCAAAAACCTGGTAATGTCTTTTTAGCTATAGTGCATAGATTAGATAAGCCTGTATCTGGAGTAATAGTTTTTGCCAGAAATAGCAAATCAGCGGGCAGGCTTTCGGAGGCTTTTAGAGAAAGAAGAGTAGAGAAGATATATTTAGCATTAGTAAAAGGCATTTTTAGAGAAAAAAGTGGTATCTTAAAAGGTTATATTCATTGGGAGGAACTTGAGAGAAAGGCTAAGATTGTATCAGATGGTTCCTTGGGTAAAGAGGCTGTAACATTTTATGAGGTGATAGATGAGGATAAAAATATGTCATTAGTAAAGCTTATACCTCAGACAGGAAGAAAGCATCAGCTAAGAGTACAGCTTTCAAAAATAGGTCATCCTATTTTGGGAGATGAAAAATATGGAGGAGGTAAAATCTTTAAAGACAAGATATTTCTTCACTGTTATAAATTAACCCTCCCTCATCCTGTAAAGAAGGAAAACATGAATTTTAAAGCTAAAGTTCCAAACTTCTGGAAAGATTTTTGGAGATATGATATTAATAGAGAGATTCCATATCCTCTGTAATTCCATTATTTTTCGCTATTTTAGAGTATAATTCTGCACTTTTTCTCCAGATTCTCTCTTTTGTATCAAAGTTTGTCTCAAAAAGGCCAAATCTTTGTTTAAATCCTTCTGCCCACTCAAAATTATCCATAAGACTCCAATGAAAATATCCCCTTACATCTACTCCTTCTTTTATTGCTTTATGTAATGCTATTAAATGGGATATTAAGTATTTTGGTCTTCTGTCATCTTGGGCATCTGAGATACCATTTTCTGTAATAAAAATTGGTTTCTTTGTAAGCTCCCAGAATCTTTTAACTACTTTATAGAAGCCTTCTGGATAGATTTCCCATCCAAAATTTGATCTTTCATTATTGGTAGCTGTATTTATGGAAGGGTTAAAAAAGGTCTTGATTCCCATTAAAATTCTTGTGTAATAATTTATTCCTAAGTAGTCCAATGTATCTTTTGCATATGGGATATTTTCTTTTAAGAGAGGGGAGGAGAATTTACCAGTAATAAGGGTTTCTATGAAAACCCGATTATATATTCTGTCTGCAAAACTTGCAATTTTCCTGTCTATAAAAGATTTGGAATTCAAAGGCTCAATAAGGAGTACATTATAAGCTATACTTACTTCTGCATCTTTTCTTATATCATGGATTAATTTGTAGACTTTAGCATGGGCTTTTACCATATTATTTAGTACTTTTAACATCTTTTTTAGGCTCTTTTCCTGGGGAGGAAATTCTCCATAAAGATATGCCATAAAGGCATAGGCATTAGGCTCATTTATGGTCATGTAATATTTCACAAGATCTTTAAATTCACCTACTACTTTTTCCACATATCTTAAATAATAATCAATAGTTTCTGGATTTAGCCAACCTCCTTTTTTAGCTATCCATAGGGGATTTGTAAAATGATGAAGTGTAACAAAGGGTTCTATATTTCTTTTTCTTAAAGAGATGATCATATCTTTGTATCTGTTTAATGCTTCTTCATTGAATTTTCCTTCTTCAGGCTCTATTCTACTCCATTCAATGGAAAATCTATAGGCATTATTATTTAACTTTTGTATTAGGTCAAAATCTTCTTCATATCTGTTCCAGCTATCACAAGCAGATCCTGATATCTGTCCATCTTTGACTTTTCCTTGACTTTCAAACTCCCACCAATCGTTGTAAATATTACCCCCTTCTATTTGGTGAGATGAAGTGGCAGTACCCCAATAAAATTTCTTGGGAAACTCATATTTTACCATCTTATACCTCCCCAAAAAGAAAGATATATATTAGTATATCAAATCCTTTATCTTATTCCAGCTCCTGACATAAGTCCCCTTACAATATATTCTTGTAGAAAAGTATAAATAACAACTACTGGGATAATAGTAACAAAAAGGGCTGCCATCATAGCACCATAATTGGTTCCGTAAGCACTGGATACCAGGGAGAGTAATACACAGATAGGTTGTTTCTCTCTTAAGGGAAGGAGAATAAGGGACATAAAGAGGTCATTGTAAGACCAAAGAAATACAAATATTCCGGCTGTGACAAGGGCAGGTATGGAGGTAGGTAATATGATTTTTAGAAAGGTTTGAAGTACAGATGCTCCATCTATATATGCTGCCTCTTCCAATTCTACTGGTATAGATTTCATAAAGCTGGTAATAGTAAGGATGGAGAAGGGGAGAAAACAAGCGGTTTGAAGAAGTATTAGGGAAAGATAACTTCCAGAAAGATGAACTGTTTTGAAAACAATAAGGGCAGGAATTACTATGGAGAAGGCAGGTACTAATTGGGCTCCTACGAGGAAGGAATTTATTAAATTTGCTCTTTTAAAGTTAAGTCTGGCAATAGCATAGGATGCAAGACTTCCTAAAAATAGTACCAGTAAAGTTGTGCTAAAAGAAATAATTGCACTATTTTTAAATCCCTTTAAGAAATTTATATTTCCATAGTTTGAGAGTTGAAGATAATTTTCTATATGAAAATTCTTAGGAAAAGATAATGGGTTTAGCAATATTTCACTTGTGGGTTTAAAGGAATTTATCATTACCCAATATATGGGGAATAATGTGGTTAGTCCCCATAGGATTAATAATGTATATTTCAAAAGAGAATATAATTTTCTCATTTTGATTCCTCCTTAAGCCTGATATATAATTCTTTCTCTTTTGGTTATTATCTGGGCTATAAGAGAGAGAATTATACCAAGGAATATAATAACAGTACCTATAGCACTTGCATATCCTTGATTTTGTCCTGTAAAGGCCACAGTATAAAGGTAGGTACCTAAGACTTGACTTGCATCCATAGGGCCTCCTCCTGTTATCACATAGACCACATCAAAAACCTTAAATGTACCTATAATTACTAAAGAAATACATACAGCTAAGACATCCCATATAAGGGGAATAGAAATATAAAAGGCTTTTTTAAACTCACTGAATCCATCTATTTTTGCAGCATCATGAATACTTTGAGGAATCTGATATAGGGCAGCTAAAATGATGACAAAATAGAAACCTACATATTGCCATATGACAGGTATAAGTACTGCCCATAAGGCAGTTTTTGGTGTAATCCATAAAACCTTTCCTTTACCTAAGAGGGAAAGTAATGAATTAAGAAGCCCATAATCATAGCTATACATAAGATAGAATAAAAGACCTATTGCGCTTCCTGAAATTATTACTGGAAAAAGATAAATGGTTCTAAAAAATTTATATCCTCTTCTTAAGGTGTCCACAATAAGGGCTAAGACAAGAGCTATTCCTATTTGAAAGACAACTGCAAAAAGGAGCAGTATGAAAGTATTTTTTATGGCTTTAATAAAAGATATATCTCTGAAAAGATATTTATAATTTTCTATTCCTATAAAAGATTTATATTTTGAAAAATCTCTCCAATTAAATAAGCTATAATAAAAAGTGGCAAAAAGGGCATAGTATATAAATATGCCTATGATGATTAAACTTGGCAGAAGAAATAACAATTTATATTTTTTTGTATATTTTTCCTGCATTTGGATACCTCCCTGTAAATAAAAATCAAGGGGGAGAGGGCTTTTTGTCCCCCTCCCCCCAAAAGATTTATATAAAGGGGGAGTAAGTATTACTTTTGTGCTCTTTCATGAATTTCTTTTGCTTCTTTCAGTAGGTCCTTTGCTGATCTTTCTCCTGTAACTACATAGGAAAGTCCTAATCTTATCTTTGTAAAGGCTTCTGGTACAATTTGAGCATCAATTGGCATACAGATGGCTCTTGCTTTTGCCATCATATCAAATCCACTTTTTGCGGCAGGTGAAAGCCCAGTAAGATTAACTTTTACTGCAGGAACTCCTGCTATGGATACAAATTTGGCTACAATCTCTGGAGATGTCATGAATTTTACAAATTCAACAGGAAGACCTTTCTTTTCTGCATTTGCCTTTTTGCTAACATACCAACCAGATCCAAAACCACCGATTATGTCAGTGGGATGAGCTTTTCCACCAGGAACTACTGGAAGAGGCATAATAACAGTATTTTCTTTATCTTTTAAGCCTCCTACACACCATGATCCATTAACCATCATACCAGCCTTCTTAGTATAGAAAAGTTCACGAGCTTGATCATCTTTTATAGTAAGTGCATCCTTAGGAAATGCTCCCAATTTATATACTTGTCTAATGTAGTTTAATCCTGTCTCCCAAGATGGATGGAATGGAGTATCGTGGCCCTCTGGACCCCCAGCGGAAAGAACAAAAGTCTCAATTAAGTAATAGGATTCAAGGATTGATCCAGCAATTGGGATAATATTCTTGGATTTCAAAACGCTAATAGCCTTTGTGAATTTGTTCCAATCTGTGGGAAGAGCAAGATTATATTTCTCAAAAAGATCTTTATTAACAAAGAGTCCTTCATAAAAACCTATGGTAGGTAATGCATAGATTTTTCCGTCGTACTCTTTTATGTCCCCCTTGTAAGTGGTGAATTTTAATGCGGCTTTATTGAAATTATCGCTCCATTTTTTATCCTTTTCTATTTCTTCATCCCAAGCATATACTTTCCCGGTCTTTAATAATGGTACAGCATCAGCACCAGTGAAGAAGAACATAACATCGGGCTCGTTATCTGTAGCAAAATCTGTTTTTACCTTTGTTCTTATAGCATCATTAGCGGTAGGAACAGCTTCATCTATAATCTCCACATTTGGATACTTTTGTTTAAAAAGTGCTATTGCTTCTTTCCAAGCAGGGGAGAAGGGGTCCTCTCCTGTGAAATATGTAACTACTCTTAATTTAACTGTGCTTTGAGCAAAACTCATAAAGGTACCGAGTAAGAGTAAGACAGCAATTACTAATAGAAGGGTCCTAAATTTAGGTTTTGAGAAAGACATTTAAAACACCTCCCTATAAATTAGTCAACTAAGTTGACTTTTGGGGAATTATATCATTAACTTTTTATTTAGTCAATATAGTTGACTAAATTTTTTAAAATAATATCCCTTATCCTCAAGTTAATTAAGGAATAAGAATTTACCTATACAATAAAAAGCTTGATGATACTTTTGATAAAATGTTAATATTATCCTTAGAATATGAAGGAACAAAAATAAATATTTTAATAACGTAGAAAGAAAATAAAATTTGGGGGAGGTGTACTGTGAATATTAAGCTTGACCACGTATCCATCATTGTAAAGGATATAGAGGAAAATATTAGATTTTACCGCGATATATTAGGTTTTAATGTAAAGTTGGATTTTTATGATGAAGGAGAAAAGGCAAGAATTATCTTCTTAAATATGGGTAGTTCAATGTTGGAATTAATAGCACCAGATGACCTCCCAATTTATATGGAAAAGAAAAAATGGGAAGATAGGAAAAAGACAGGAGTAGAACATATTGCTTTTTTTGTGGATGATATAGATAAAACTTGTGAATATTTAAGATCAAGGGGCATTGAATTTGTTTTAGGCCCCTTGGAATTTCCTAATGGAAAATATGCATATTTTTATGGTCCTGAGGGAATTTTGTTAGAATTAATAAGCTGGAAGATGTAAATATGAAAAAGATATATCTTGCTGTACCTATCATAAATTACTACAATAATGAGCTTACGAAAAAATTGGCTAATTTAATACAAGATCTTGGCTTTGAACTTACTTCTCCTTGGGTGCTTTCAGGAGTTGATACAGATATATCTCCCCAAGATGTACTTATCAGAGATACTATGGGAGTTAAGGCCTCGGATATAATTTTGGCAGAAGTTTCCAAACCAAGCCATGGAGTAGGAATGGAGATAATGCTTGCCTATATGGAAGGGAAAAGAATAATACTTTTGGCTAAAAAGGATGTAAAACTTTCGGCCCTTTTGGAAGGAATAAAAGATGCTACTATAATAAGATATGAGGATGAAGGGGAACTTTTTGGTAAATTAAGGAAAGAATTGGGGGAAGGAGAAGTTTAAGATGAAAGTAGTGATTTTAGCTGGGGGATTTGGGACAAGGTTAAGTGAGGAAACAGATTTAAGGCCAAAACCTATGGTTGAAATAGGTGGTAAACCTATACTTTGGCATATTATGAAAATATATTCCACTTATGGATTTAATGATTTTATAATCTGCCTTGGATATAAGGGATATATGATTAAGGAATATTTTGCAAATTATTTTATCCACAATAGTGATATTACTATTTCTCTAAAGGAAAATACAATAGAAGTGCATAATAACTATTGTGAACCTTGGAGAGTAACTCTTGTTGATACGGGATTAAATACACAGACAGGGGGAAGGATAAAAAGAGTACAAAAGTATATAGGAAATGAAACGTTTATGGCTACATATGGTGATGGGGTTGGAGATATTAACTTAAGAGAACTTTTAGATTTTCATAGAAAACATGGTAAATATGCTACTGTGACTGCTGTACAACCTTCGGGTAGATTTGGAGCTTTAGATATCAATGATGAAAATCTTGTAGTAAGTTTTGAAGAAAAACCTAAGGGAGATAAAGCTTGGATAAATGGCGGATTTTTCGTATTAGAACCTGAAGTTTTTGATTATATAAGTGGTGATGATACTATTTGGGAGAAAGAGTCCTTAGTAAACTTGGCCAGGGATGGACAACTTGTAGCATATAAACATTATGGGTTCTGGAAGCCTATGGATACATTAAGGGATAAAAGAGAGTTGGAAGAACTTTGGAATAGTGGTAATCCTCCTTGGAAGGTGTGGGCGGAGTGAAAGTTTTAATTACAGGGGCTACAGGTTTTATAGGATCTCACTTAGTAGAAGATTTGATAAAAAACAATATACATGAAGTATTTATATTAAAGAGAAGCACATCAGATGTATGGAGAATAAAGGAATATATAGATAAAATAAAGGCTTTTGATGTAGATAAAGAAGATATAATGGAAGTAATAAAAAGTGTAAAACCTGATGTAGTAATTCACTTGGCAACATACTATAAGAAATATCACAGTTATGTTGATTTGCCTTTTATGCTGGAATCAAATATAGAATTTCCAACTAAAATACTGGAAAGTATGTCCTTGGTAGGGGTTAGGCATTTTATAAATACCGGTACATTTTTTGAAAAAGTTTATAGTTATGGTTTTCAGAATATATCGTATCCTTTTAATTTATATGCTTCCACTAAGCTGGCCTTTGAAGAAATTCTAAAATTTTATGCTTTTAATTATGGTATTAAGGCTATAACTTTGAGAATTTTTTCTCCTTATGGTTATAAAGATAATCCTAATAAGTTGATACCTTACTTAATAAAAAAGATAATTAATGATGAAGAAATAGATATGACAGAGGGTTTTCAATCCTTAGATTTTATTTATGTTAAAGATATTGTTGATGCATATATAAAAGCTATGAACTATATTATTAACATGAAAGGTATATATCAAAGTTTTGATATAGGGACAGGAATTACGCATACTTTACGTGAATTAATATGTCTGCTGGAAAAGATTTCTGGTAAAAAGATAAAAGTTAATTGGGGAAAAATACCTTATTCAAATAATGAGGTTTTTTATAGTAAAGCAGATATATCAAGTACTATAAATTTTTTGAAGTGGATACCTAAATACGATTTAGAAAAGGGATTAGAAGAAACTTTTGAATGTTATAGTATGGGAAGGTGAAAAAAATGGATTTTGGAGATAAGGACTTAATTAAAGGAGTAAAAGGTAATTACATCCAAGGAGTATATATAAAACAGTTAACTAAGATTCCGGATGAAAGAGGAGTAATATACCACATGTTAAGAGCTGATGACCCTATTTTTGAAAATTTTGGAGAGATATACTTTTCTTTAGTATATCCTGGGGTTATAAAAGGTTGGCACCTTCATAAAAAGATGATATTGAATTATGCTGTGATTCAAGGGATGATAAAACTTGTTTTATATGATGATAGAGAAGATTCCCCAACAAGAGGTAATTTGATGGAGATATTTATGGGAGAAGAAAATTATTTATTAGTAAAAATTCCTCCTATGATATGGAATGGTTTTAAAGGAATAGGTACTAAAACTGCTATAGTTGCAAATTGTGCCTCTATACCCCATGATCCAGAAGAAATAATAAGGTTAGATCCTTTTACAGATAAAATACCTTATGATTGGTCATTGAAACATGGCTAATATTTTTCAAAACTATAGAGGCAGAAAAGTATTAGTGACAGGACATACTGGGTTTAAAGGGTCTTGGCTTACACTATGGCTAAGTGAATTAGGTGCTGAGGTAATAGGTTATTCCTTAGAACCCCCTACTAATCCCTCACTATTTGAGATTTTAAATTTAAAAGAAAGAATAATTCATATTGTAGGTGACATAAGAGATGAAGAAAGTCTTAGAAAAGTATTTAAAAAATATAAACCAGATGTAGTTTTTCACTTAGCTGCCCAACCTTTAGTAAGGTATTCCTATATTGCTCCTCGCTATACTTATGAAGTTAATATTATGGGAACAGTAAATCTATTAGAATCGGTAAGAGAGATTAGAGAGGTTAAAGCAGTTATAATAGTAACAAGTGATAAGTGTTATGAGAATAGAGAATGGTTTTATGGCTATAGAGAAATTGATCCTATGGGGGGTTATGATCCTTATAGTTCAAGTAAAGGATGTGTTGAACTAATCGTATCAGCTTATAAGAGAAGTTTTATGGATAATTTAGGAATTGCTTTATCTTCTGTTAGAGCAGGTAATGTTATAGGGGGAGGAGATTGGCAAGAAGATAGACTAATTCCAGACTGCATAAGGGCATTGTCAAAAGGGGAAGCTATAAAGATAAGGAAACCAAAAGCAATAAGACCATGGCAGTATGTTTTAGAGCCTCTTTATGGATATCTTCTTTTGGGTATTAAAATGTTAGAAAATAGAGAAAAATTTAGTGGAGCATGGAATTTTGGACCTTTTGATACAGATATTTTAACAGTAGAGGAGGTTACAAAGAAAGTAATAGAGTATTGGGGGGAAGGTAAATATGAGATTTTGGAAAAGGAAGATGATTTTCATGAGGCTACGCTTTTAAAACTTGATTGTAGTAAGGCTCACTTTTTGTTGAATTGGCATCCTGTGTATGACATAAATGAAGCGTTAAAAAGGACGGTAAAGTGGTATAAAAGATATTATGATGGATATGCTGAGGATATGTATGCATATTCTCTTAGGGAAATACAGGACTATGTAAGGAAGAGACGAGAAAAAGGAGGATAAAGGAGGAGATTGTATTTTGAAAGCTGGAGATATTTGTTTTTGTAGTCTGCAATTAGAAGAAAAGAATGATAAAGATAAAGGAAGTATTTTATTTATTATAGATAATAAAGAAAATAATATTTTAGGTGCTTTGATATCTACTGAAGAAGGTATTGGGGGTATACATGTAAGGCAAGAGGAAATAGAAGAGAGTAATTTGTCTGGAAATTTTTTTGTAAGGTTAGATAGACTTTATAGTGTGCCCCAAAAGTCATGTGAAAAAATAGGTAGTGTCAAAAGAGAGTGCCTTGATAGGATTTTGCGAGAATTTGTAAAATACGCGGGAAATATATATTTCTCTAATTTTCACAAAAATAAGATACTCAAAACAATTCCCCCGTCGGGTAAAGTACTAGATGAAGATGATTTGGACAATATTATAGATGCTTCCTTAGATCTGTGGTTAACAGCAGGAAGATTTGCTGATGAATTTGAAAAAGAGTTTTCAAAATTTATAGGAAGGAAATATTGTGCTTTAGTAAATTCGGGATCTTCTGCTAATTTAATAGCCATATCTGCTCTTACTTCTTATAAATTGGGAGATAAAAGATTAAAGCCTGGAGATGAAGTAATTACAGTTGCAGCAGGTTTCCCGACTACTATTGCTCCAATTATACAAAATAATCTTATACCTGTATTTTTAGATGTAGATTTAGGAACCTATAATGTAAATGTTGAACAGTTAGAAAATGCGATTACGGATAGGACGAAAGCTATATTCCTGGCTCATACCTTAGGTAATCCTTTTGACTTGGATAAGGTGAAAGAAATAGCAGATAAGTATGATTTATGGGTTATAGAGGATAATTGTGATTCTTTGGGATCAAAATATAGAGGGAAGTATACTGGAACATTTGGAGATATAGCAACAATAAGTTTTTATCCTGCTCATCATATGACGATGGGGGAAGGTGGGGTAGTTTTAACAGATGATCCCAATTTATACAGGATAATATTGTCCTATAGAGATTGGGGGAGAGATTGTTGGTGTCCACCTGGAAAAGATAATACATGTGGAAAAAGATTTGGCTGGAAGCTTGGTGATCTTCCCTTTGGATATGATCATAAATATATATATTCACATTTGGGTTATAATTTAAAAGCAACGGATTTTCAAGCAGCATTAGGATTATCTCAATTAAAAAAACTTCCTTATTTTATTGAAAAGAGAAAAGAGAATTTTAATATGTTATATGAAGGATTTAAAAAGGAGAATTTAGATGAATATTTTATACTTCCTCAATGGCTTGATCATGCAGAACCAAGTTGGTTTGGTTTTATACTAACAATAAAAGATGATGCTCCATTTAAGAGAAAGGAATTATTGGAGTATTTAGAAGGAAGTGGTATAGGAACAAGATTACTTTTTGCTGGAAATATTTTACGACAGCCAGCCTTTGTATATAATGAAATTAAATACAGGGTTGTAGGAGAATTAAAGAATACAGATAAAATTATGCAGGATACATTTTGGATAGGGGTTTGGCCAGGCATAAATAAAGAGCATATAGAATATATAATAGAGAAGTTTAAAGAATTTATTAATAAAAGAAGTAATGAATAAAGATATAGAAAGCAATTTTCAAGAACAACCAAAGATTTCTATTGTTTTACTTAATTGGAATGGTTGGAAAGATGCTATTGAATGCTTAGAATCTCTTTTTCAGTTAAATTACATTAATTATAATGTTATATTAGTAGATAATGGGTCTTTTGATGATTCTGTAGAAAGAATAAAGGAATATTGTAATGGTAAAGTAAAAGTTAACTCGAATTATTTTTATTACAATACTGATGATAAACCTATCGAAGTCTTAGAGTATTGTGAAGAAGAAGTTATAGAGAATTTAGAGCATATTGTTGCTTTAGATACACATAACAAAAGGCTATTTTTAATAAAAACCAAAGAAAATTATGGTTTTGATAAGGGAAATAACATAGGTATTCAATTTGCAATTAGAAAGTTAGATCCAGACTATATTCTAATAATTAGTAATGATGTAGTTGTAGATAGGAATCTTTTGACAAATTTGATAAAGATAGCAGGAAAGGATGTGGGTTTAATTCAACCCAAAATTTATAATTACTATTATCTTTCAATAGATAATTTAGGTTTTTCTTGTGATGTCATAGGTAATACAAGACCTATAAAAAATATAAAAAGGAGAAAACTTTTTTATTTAAGTGGTGCATGTCTTCTAATAAGCAAAGACTTAATTTTAGAGATTGATAAGGATGGAAGATTATTTGATGAAAAATTATATGCATACTTTGAAGATGCAGATCTGTCTTGGCAAGCAAGGTTATTAGGATATGATATTAAAGTTTGTTTAGATGCAATATGTTATCATAAGGGATCGTTAACTACTAAAAAGTTTAATTTAAATACGTTTTATTTGGACTATAGAAATAAACTTAGAGTATTAATTAAAAATTATTCATTAATTAGTATCATTATATTTTTGTCTTTGAATATATTAATAAAATTTCTTACTGTTTCATTTAAGACATTTTTCTCCTTTGATTCTGGATATTTCAGATCTTACATAAATGCGTTAATGTGGAATATAAGAGAGTTTAGAGATACTATAAAGCAAAGAGTAGTAATACAGAGTAAAAGAAAAGTTAGGGAGAAGGAAATAATAAAGCATATGGAAATTATTCCTTTTTCTCTATTTAAATAATTTATGAGTAGATACAGGAATATTTATTTTTTATATTATGCTCCTCACCCTTTCCATAAAAGTTTGGCCGATGTTGTGGGGGCTATAGATTTAGGTATATCAAGTAATAAAAATAGTATTTTTAAAAGAATCTCTTTATATTTGAATTATGCTTTTAATTCAGTATCAGATGATATTTTATTTTGTGAAGGAACTTTTTTAATACCATCATTATTTAAGCTTCTTCCTATCAAAAGATTTAAGAAGACTATTATTAATATTTCAGCAGACCCTAAGTTATTTTATATAAAAATAAAAAGATTTAATTTTTTGGAAAGGCTTTTGCATCTATTGGGAATACCTAAGGTGGATTTGTTTATATGTATAGGTAACATGGAAAAAGATATTTTAAAGGAAATATATCCTGACGCTGAATATATAGTTGCATACCCTTTTATTGATGAAGAGAGATATAAATACCTTTTGAGCATTCCTATAAAAAGTGAATTTAATCATAATATTTTATTCATAGGAAATGGTCCAGATTACTACTATAAAGGCTTAGATCTTTTGGTGGATGCCTTTAAAATTGTAAAAAAAGAAGTAAAAGACTCTGAGCTTTTTATTTTAGGTAATTGGAATAAAAATATTAGAGAAAAATTTAATTATGAAGGGATTAATTTTGTTGGCTTTTCTGATATCTACGAGTACATAGAAAAATCATCTCTTTATGTACATTTAGGAAGAGGAGATACTTTTCCTGTCAGTAATCTGGAAGCTCTACTAGGGGGAATTCCATGTATAATTTCAGAATATACTGGCACAAAGGAAATAATAAAAGAATTAAGGGAAGATTTTATTTTACCTTTGGAATCAAAAAAAGTAGCTGAAAAAATAATAGAGTATTTTAACTTACCTAAGGATGAAAAGATCATCTTATCTCTGAAAGCTAGGGAGCTGGGTAAAAGATTTAAAAAGGAAATAGTTATAGAGGATTTTATTAAAAAGTGGAAAGGATGGCTAAGATATGAAATATGATGAAAAAGTTTATGTCAATATTATTCATTATTCTGGTACTTATGATACTTTAAAGCTTATTGAGAATTTTTTAGACATTTCATATCCAAATTTTCAATTAATCATTGTAAACAATAATCCCCAGTCAGATTTAGAGTCTTCGATAAGAGATTGGCTGAAAAGCAGAAACATTAGATTGATTGAGGAGTATTTAGTTAGTGAGGAAACTAAGGAGTTTAAATTAGATTCATTTCTTTATCCTTTGGTATATATTAAGGTTGAAAAGAATATGGGATATGCTAATGGTGTAAACAGAGGTATTAAATACGCTTTGAGTAAGAATGATTTTTCTTACATATGGATATTAAATAACGATATTATATTAGATAAAGACTCATTAAGATATCTAGTGGAGTGTGCTGAAAAATATAAGGATAAAGGAAAGAAGGTAGGGATTGTTGGATCCAAACTTCTATATTACTATAACCCTAACATACTTCAGGGAATAGGTGGAAAATATAATAAGTTTTTTGCATTAACAAGGCATATAGGTGGTTTTGAAGAAGATAAGGGTCAATATGACAGAGATGGGATTAAGATTGATTATGTAATAGGTGCAAGTATGTTTGTTACTAAGGAGTTTTTGGAAGACGTAGGTTTAATGGACGAAAAATATTTTTTATATTTCGAAGATCTGGACTGGTCAGAGAGAGCAAAAAGAAAAGGGTATGAAATAGTATATTGTTGGAAAAGTAAAGTGTACCATAAAGAGGGAGGAAGTATTGGTTCAGATTCAAAGGGACTTAAAAAGAGTAAATTATCTGATTTTTATGGTATTAGGAATAGGATTCTCTTTACCAAGAAATTTTATCCGTTACTTTTACCCTTAGTTTATTTAAGTTTTATTGGTATTATTTTGAATAGAATTAAGAGGAGACAAATAGATAGATTGAGGTTGATAATTAGAGCTATATTAGAGAAAGATTATAGAGATGCTTAAACTTCTCATTGATGCAAGAATGATTGATTCTTCAGGTATAGGCACTTATCTACAAAACTTAATTCCTTTTTTAAAGGAACACATAAGTTTATATCTTTTAGGAGACAAAAAGAAGATAAATAAATATATTGATATTTCTGATATAAAAGTAATTTCTATAAAATCTTCTATATATTTCCCTTTAGAGCAAATAGAATATATTTTAAAAGTAAAGGATGTTGATGTTTTTTGGTCCCCCCATTTTAATGTACCTATATTTCCTGTAAGGACAAAAAAAAGAATTGTTACTGTACATGATGTTTTTCATTTAGTTTTTAAGGATTTATATAATCTTTTTGAAAGAAATTATGCTAAGCTTCTTATAAACTCCGCAGTCAGATTTTCAGATTTGGTAATTACAGTATCTCAATTCTCAAAATCTGAGATATTAAAATATACAAAGGTAAAAGAAGAAAAGATAAAGGTAATATATAATGGGATAGATACAAAGAGATTTAAAGTATGTCCTAATGAGGAAAAAATAAAGATAAAGAATAAGTATAATCTACCTGATAAATTTCTATTTTTTGTGGGAAATGTAAAACCTCATAAGAATCTAAAAGGATTATTGAGAGCTTTTGAAAGGATTATAAGAGATGAAAGGGATATATTTTTGGTAATTACGGGTAAAAAAGAAGGTTTTATAAAAGGAGATAAAGAGATTTTCAAAATATTAAATAATAAATATCTCAAGGATAAGGTAATTTTTACTGGATATGTTGATAATGAAGATCTTCCTATTTTGTATAATCTTGCTGATCTTTTTGTTTTTCCATCTTTTTATGAAGGATTTGGGCTACCGCCTCTTGAGGCTATGGCTTGTGGATGTCCTTCTGTGGTTTCTAAGATTCCTCCATTGTTAGAAGTTTGTGGTGATGCGGTATATTATGTGAATCCTTATGATGTAGAAGATATAGCAGAAGGAATTATTAGGGTTTTAAAAGATCAGAATTTAAGAGAGGAAATAAAAAGGAAAGGATACGAAAGAGTAAGAAATTTTTCTTGGGAAAAGTCTGCTATGGAACATTTAAAGACAATAAAAGATGAAGTGGGTTATTAAATATAAGGGAATTTAAACATTATTTACTCTTTCTATGTATTTTTTTATGTCGAATTTTTCCTCTAATCCTCTTTTACTCATATATCTGACCTTCCCAAAGATTTTTCTTTCTTGAAAAGGTCTATCATGGGATCCAAAACACCAAGATATACCTGAATATCCATTAGGATCTCTACCATCTAAGGAATATTTATCATTTAAATAACAAATGAAATCAAAGGCTTGCTTGGGATGTAAGGTCCATTCGATAACCTTTTTGGCCCAATACATTCTCATATAGCCATGCATTTTTCCTGTTTTCAATAATTCTTTTTGTGCTGTATTCCAATATATATCGTGAGTTTGTGCTTTCTCCAAGTCTTCCAAATTATAGATATAATCTCTTTTATCAGAGAGATGTTGCTCCAAGGTATATTTAGCCCATTCTGGAATACCTTGATATTGGTTATAAAAAGGATTGTAGTAACAGAAATTTCTTGCAAGCTCTCTCCAGATAATTAATTCATTAAAAAAGCTTTGGACATTTTCGTCATTAAAATCATAATTTTTAAGAACTTCAAGGACAATTTTAATGGGAGATATCTGTCCAAAATGTAAATATGGACTTAGATTTGATTGATAATCATATGCGGGATTAGATCTTAATTCTTTATATTTATATAGTTTGTTTTCTATAAAATCTTTCAACCTTTTTTCTGCTTCATCGCTTCCGCCCTTATAATATTTCTCAACTGTTGATACTGAATTGTCAATAGATAATATCTTTAATATTTCATCTACATTTTGAATTGATAAAGGATTAAAGCCAAATTCATATCCATATGATTTAACTTTTGGTGTTAACTTTTCTAAGGGTTTGAGATATATATTTAATAAATTAAAAATCTTAGGCCTTATAGTCGAAGCATAGGGTTCTTGTTTTGAAGAGGCAATTTCAATAGGTACAATTACATCACTTTCTATTTCAAATACTGAGACTTCAGAATTGTCTGCTATCTCTTTATTTATTTTTCGAGGATGCCTTAAATATCCTTTATCTAATATGACAGCCACATAATTCTGGGAGCTATTTATTACTTTCTTGTAAGGAGGGTTAATCTTTTCAATGATAAATTGAATGCCTCTTTCTTCTATATTTTTCTTTGTCTTTAATATACCTTCTAACATAAATCTGTAATATCTGATATTGGAAAACTTATACATGTCAGAAATCGGAAAATATACAACTAA
The DNA here is from genome assembly GCF_055181375.1 of Dictyoglomus sp. DH. NCBI lineage: Bacteria > Pseudomonadati > Dictyoglomota > Dictyoglomia > Dictyoglomales > Dictyoglomaceae > Dictyoglomus > Dictyoglomus sp. DH. The sequence continues at coordinate 437,521 of NZ_CM143706.1, forward strand.
AGGCTTTTTCAGTTGATTAGAAAGATATACTGAAAATTCTAAACTGTGATTTTGATCTTCTCTTTGACTTAATGACATATAATATAAGACAAATTTACCATTTTTATTTATATCTTTATTGTTAATTTTTCTTATTCTCTCTTTATCCATATTTTTATTAATCTTTCGATTTTAATATGCTTATATCTATGATCCATTCATATCTTGATCTCTCATTAAATTTTTGAATTGCTTCTTTTTTATGTTCTTCAAAAGTTGTTCTATCACAATTATTTACTTCCATAAAATGATTTATAAGATCTTCTAGTTTTATTTTACCTTCGCTTGCAAGTATAGTGGCCATTCCCCAATGTTTTATCAGATGACAATTTTCACAAAGAGCCATAAATCCCTTTAATTTTAAGATATGATTCTGGTCATCATATTCCCATACTTCGTGACAGTGGAGTTTACCTCTTTTACCACATATGCTACACTTATAATTTGCCCTTCTAAATACTTCTTTTCTTATTCTATCCCATACTTCCTTAGGTAGATATTTTCTAAGATTTTCTCCCCAAGCACTTTCTGGGACGGGCTCTATTGTTAACTTTAAATCCTTTTTTGTCATTAATTATTAAAATAAGTTAATACCAATCAAGCTAAGAAGTAAAATAAGGTTCAAAATTGTAACTATTGTACCGATTGAAATGAGTATTGCATTATCCCACTTAGAATTCGCAAATTTACTCATCACATTTCTTGATGAGGTCAATTTTATAAGGGGAAAGATGGTAAAGGGAAGTTGAATACTTAGCATTATTTGGCTCCATATAAGTCCTTGGAAAGGATCAGATATAAAGAAAAGTATAAGTAAAGCACCTATGAGGGTTATGGATATTCCTATACGAGTATGATTGTCTTTTAGATCAAAAGGCTCATGGGATATTCCTGCCCATATACTTCCACCTGCCATGGCCGCTGTTATAGAGGATGAAAAACCAGAGAATAATAGAGCTACTGCAAAAATGGTAGAGGCTAAATTCCCAAGGAGGGGTTTTAAAGTAATGTAGGCTTGCGGAAGTTCTGTAATTATAGTGTTATTTTTGTAAAAGGCTTCTGCTGCAATAAGAATCATAGAGCTATTTATAGCCCATCCTACAATCATAGCTAATATGGTATCAAGGTATTCATATTTTAATTGCTTTTTTATTATATTTTCTTCTTCTAAGTTCCACTGTCTACTTTGAATTATTTCCGAATGTAAGAATAAGTTATGAGGCATAACTACAGCCCCCATAACACTCATAATTATGGGGATAGAATTAGGAGGAAAGGAAGGTACCGTCCAACCTATAACTGCACTTTTCCAATTAATTTTTACTAATGATAATTCGAATAAGAAAGAAAGACCTATAAGCGATACAAATCCTATAATATATTTCTCAAGTTTTCTATAATTATTTGATATCAACATATATATTACAAGGAGTGTCGTAAGGGTTGCACCTATATTGATGGGAAGATTGAAAAGCATATTGAGGCCTATTGCTGCCCCTAAGATTTCTGCAAGAGCGGTGGATATAGAGGCAAGCATTGCTGTAATAAGTATGAAATAACTTGTTTTCTTTGAAAAATATTTAGCCACTGACTCAGAAAGACATAGTCCAGTAGCAATTCCAAGGTGAGCTGCATTGTGTTGTAGAAATATGAGCATGATGGTAGAGAGGGTTACCATCCAAAGTAAAGTATATCCAAATTGAGAACCTGCTGACATATTAGAAGCCCAGTTTCCAGGATCAATAAAACCTACTGTTACAAGAAAGCCTGGTCCAATGTATTTTAATATCTCTAAAGCACCCAGACTGGGTTTGTGATTTCTAAATAGATCTTTTATTTTATTTAGCATGTTTAATTATTCTTCTCTAAATACTTTTTATATCCTAAAGTTTCTAATTCTTTTGCTTTATTCTCTACTTCCTCTTTCATTTTTTCTTTGTATTCTTTCATTTTTTCTCTTAATTCTAGATATTTCACTCCTAATATCTCAATTGCTAAAAGTCCTGCATTCTTTGCCCCATTTATGGCAACAGTAGCTACAGGAATTCCAGAAGGCATCTGTACTATAGATAAAAGAGAATCTAAACCATTCAAAGATGAGGTCTTTATAGGAATACCAATTACGGGTAGAGGAGTAAGGGCAGCAATAACTCCTGGGAGATGAGCTGCACCTCCTGCAGCAGCAATTATTACTTCTATACCTCTTTTTTCTGCTTCTTTTGCATATTGAAAAGCTCTTTCTGGAGTTCTATGTGCAGAAAGTATAGTTATTTCGAAAGGTATTCCAAATTTTTCTAAGATCTCAGCAGTCTCTCTAACTACAGGAAGATCACTATCACTTCCCATAATAATTCCTACTAAAGGTTTATCCATGAAGCACACCTCCACAACTTTTTTAATAATAATAACTTATAACTATTTTTAAATGCAATATTTTTATTATTCTTTTTCTCCTTATTTTCTAACCAATCATTAATTTTCATTCTGTGTTTCTTTTTCTTACCTTCTGTTTTAATTCTCTTGATTTCCTCTTCAATATTTTAACAAGCTATCATATGGAAATACTGCCCATAAAGCGAAGCTTAAATTCTTCTTTGGTCTCTTCTCGGTACTTTTTTAACCTTCTTCACAATTCAGTTTATTATATATTTTTAATACTACTTTTATAATCTTTATTGTTTCAATCCCTCATAGGTACGCTACAAACTACTTGTACACATTTGTACCACTCTCTACATTCTATAGTTTCAATCCCTCATAGGTACGCTACAAACTTGCCAGTGCGCTAACGCGCGCACTGGCGAAAGAAAGGTTTCAATCCCTCATAGGTACGCTACAAACGTTTGCCATCTCATTATTCCACCTCCTTAGTTTCCTGTTTCAATCCCTCATAGGTACGCTACAAACTAGAACTTGTAAAAGAAGGAAAAACTTTTGAAGAAGGTTTCAATCCCTCATAGGTACGCTACAAACTATTCCCTGTTCTAAGTCGTAGAGAATGTCTACCTGGTTTCAATCCCTCATAGGTACGCTACAAACAAATATTTATACTTCTAAAAGAAAAAGCGCAAAAGAGTTTCAATCCCTCATAGGTACGCTACAAACGGGGGAATGTGGGTAGAACGGAGCCCACAAAAGAGCTTGGTTTCAATCCCTCATAGGTACGCTACAAACGAGACTTTATACAAAATACATATACATATATAGAAAGTTTCAATCCCTCATAGGTACGCTACAAACTCTGGGATTTCTACTACTATCACGCCGCGAGAGGGGGTTTCAATCCCTCATAGGTACGCTACAAACTTTTCTCATTTTTTTTTGCACCTCCTTTTTGTTTTCGTTTCAATCCCTCATAGGTACGCTACAAACGATAGAAGCGAGGAACAGGGAGTTGATGACGTATTATCGTTTCAATCCCTCATAGGTACGCTACAAACAAGGCTCGGGAAGAGGCTACCCGAGCTCGCGCAAGACCGTTTCAATCCCTCATAGGTACGCTACAAACCTGCGCTTTTTATATATACCCCCAAAAAATCGCCAGAATTTCAATCCCTCATAGGTACGCTACAAACTTCTTTTTTGTCTTTCCTCTCTCAGGAGAGGTCTATAATTTCAATCCCTCATAGGTACGCTACAAACTTTCCCTCTACCCTCCTTTCCTTTCCCTTTGCCCATAATTTCAATCCCTCATAGGTACGCTACAAACCATTCTTTCTGGAATACAGGAGATGGATGGTATAAAGATTTCAATCCCTCATAGGTACGCTACAAACATATACCAAACTGAAAGACCTACATTAGCACAATTCAATTTCAATCCCTCATAGGTACGCTACAAACTAGTGGGGTTTGTGTTGTAGAAGGGTAGGCATCCAGATTTCAATCCCTCATAGGTACGCTACAAACAAGAAAGGAGGGTGGAAAAATGATCTGGTTATGCAAATTTCAATCCCTCATAGGTACGCTACAAACTCGTATTTCTTTAGGCACTCAGTACTGCAAAATCTTGATTTCAATCCCTCATAGGTACGCTACAAACGATAAATTATTTTGGAATTGTATTTGCAAAAGATTTATTTCAATCCCTCATAGGTACGCTACAAACCCTTCAAACTACTATTTCGTGCCCGAAAAGGGCACGAATTTCAATCCCTCATAGGTACGCTACAAACCAGTCTTGCGCGAGCTCGGATAGCCTTCCCGAGCCCTATTTCAATCCCTCATAGGTACGCTACAAACCTGCTGCGCTTGCACATATACCCCCCAAAAATCGCCATTTCAATCCCTCATAGGTACGCTACAAACGATCCTTTTACCCCTCAAACTCTACGCCTTCTTAAAAATTTCAATCCCTCATAGGTACGCTACAAACGATACAGGAAAACATCGTGCATGTGTGCGCGCTTTGATTTCAATCCCTCATAGGTACGCTACAAACAAGTTTAAAAAAACTTTAAAAAATGAGCTCGAAACAAATTTCAATCCCTCATAGGTACGCTACAAACCAGATGTAGCTCCTGAAACCTCCACATACTTCACCAATTTCAATCCCTCATAGGTACGCTACAAACGAAGAGCTTTAAAATCTTGATAGCTCTTCCACAATCATTTCAATCCCTCATAGGTACGCTACAAACCGCTTCTGTTACAACTGAAGCTACATCTTTAGGCGCTAATTTCAATCCCTCATAGGTACGCTACAAACTTGTGTGCCAGCTCCTCGTTAGGCTCGAGGAAGGGAATTTCAATCCCTCATAGGTACGCTACAAACCCGTGGAAAGGGCCAAAAAAGATCTCTCTAAAAATCACTACCCTTATAGGTACGCTACAATTTTGTTTGTAGTATAGCATGAGAAAAATTAGATGTAAATAGGTTTTGATGTGAAAATTTATATTTCTGTCGATCCCCTAGGGTTTTGGGGTTATCGGGGGCAGACTGTAAAAATAGTTTTTAAGAATAAGCTAAAATATTTTCTAATAGAGTAAAGAACTATTTATGAAAAATTTTTAGGTTAAAAATCATTAAGAAGTTAGTAAATATCAATTCTAGCAATAAAAGTGTGTTGCTCTTAATTGTTACATTTTTTGTCGATCTTAAAGAGTTTTTGAGAAATCTTATTTTTCTTTAAGTTTATATGTAACAAAAAATCAGCCTGAGATATTTAATTAATCCCAGGCTGATTTTTTGTTTTAATTTTTAGATAAGCTAAATATTGCTTGAGATAGTTCATTGATAGCTTTTGTTAGGTTTTCAAGTCTTGTCTCTATTCTTAATAAAAGTATTAAAGACACAACTATAGGAAATCCAAGATTGCTTATTAATTGATATATATCTTCCAAGGCTTACACCTCCATATGGATATATTTCTTTTTTTCGTCAAGTTTAACGAAGGAGAATTTTAATTTTTTTGCTATGTTATATACTTCTTGAAGGTCTATGGCTGTGATATCACAAGCAAGTCCTTTCATATGTTTGGAATTTGGTACTCCTCCTACTTCTTTATTGTGCTTTTCACAACGATATCCACTTGTAATTTTTATTTTCCCTTTTATCATGGCATATAATTTTTCCATTTCATCAAGAAGAGATGAATGTATCATTACCCTTTTACAACATGGGCATTGGAAATCTTTAAGATAAAAGTTTTTAGATATTTTAATATCATTTATTTCAGGCATTTTTGTCCTCCTTATGTTCAAGTCCTATTATTACTTTTGAAATAATCAATGGGATTAGATGTTTTTCAAAAAATATGGGTAAACATTCTGGACATACAGGATTTTCATCTATGAAAAATACAAAATTTTTCTTTTGGCCACATATTTTGCATGTATAGCTTGGAAAGGTTTGATATAAGAAGCTAAATTTAAATTGTACTCTTTTTACTAAGTTTTCAAACATATTTAAATCTCCTTTCTTTTGGGTGGAGGTATTACCTCCACCCTTTAATTTTAGTCGTAGTAATCACTAATATTTGTTTCTATTATTCTTGCGTCAACTTTTTCTAACAGATCCCCTGTTCTTCCCTGGAATATATTTTGGTTTATTATGGTATCCATAGCACTTAAAATTTGGTTTTCTGTTAAATCATCCTTGGGATCAGAGATTCTTATGGTAAAATTGCTTCCTCCACTGTCTCTAAATATCATTCTCACATATTTTCTTGTGGAATAAGTGGCCATCTTTATACCTCCTTATTTTTAGATTTCAGATAACTCTTCATCATTGGTTCTTACAACTTTAACTACTGGAAATTTTTGAAGGGCTCCCAAAGCTTGAGCTACTGTATATACTGCCTCATCTGATACATCTGCTTTTACATTGTTGAAGCTTCTGTTTCTTAATACTGGATTTCCCTGCTGGATTCCTACTTGTACTCGGATAATAAGACGTGAATTATAAGCCAAACTCTGTACTGCCATCTTTTTCACCTCCCTTCTTTTGGCTTTCTATTAAATAAGTCATGAAGGTGGGTGACATAAAATGTGATATAATTTAGAAAAATTCTTTATAGGGGGTAAATAATAATGATAAAAACATCTATGTTTTTAATTATTTTTATGCTTTTTATTCTCTCCTTTTCCTTTTCTCAGAATTTAATTATTTATCAGAAAAATTTTGCTGTAGTATCTCTTGAAAAAGAGGTAAAACTAACAAAAGGAGTCAATTTTATAGCCTTAGATGAAGTTCCTCAGAGCGTAGGTGCGGGGAACTTTTTTATATATTCAAGTAAGGGAAATAGAATTTTAGAGGTATTGTATCCTCCATCTGGTATTTTTATCTATTCTTCTGAAGATATGATTGATACTTTAAAGATTGTTTATATTCTTCCAAATATTAATTGGAATGCTGTTCATTCCTTTTTTATTGATAAAGATAAATTAAGATTTTCTTCTGATATTTATCTACAAAATAAATCTGATATGAGTTTTCAAAAAATAAAGCTTTCTGTTTTGGCAGGGGAAATAAATATAGAGAGAGGACCTCAGGAAATGCTACAGGAAAAAGGTTTAAGCGTTCTTGCTATGCGGGTTCCCTCTGAGACAGAGTTAAAAGAAGTAGAAGGTTATAAATTATTTGATCTTTCAGGTGAATATAGTTTAGCTAAAGGAGGTACGAAAATTATCCCTATTATAGATGCAGAGATAAATAATGCTATTAAGAGATATGTTTTTCAAAATGGAAAAGTTTATATTTTATGGAATATAGAGAATAAAAAAGAGAATGGGCTTGGGATTCCTATACCTATGGGAAGTCTTAAAATTTTTGAAATGGTAGGAAATAAGGTAATCTTTTTAGGGGAAAGCAGTATACCCAATATAGCAGTTGGAGAAAAAATAGAAGTAATACAAGGAATTGATTTTGATATAAAAGGAGAGAGAAAGGTTTTGGAGAGTAAGCAGAGAGTTGAAGGAAAATATGAGATAAAAGAATCGAAGGTTTCAGTAGAGATAAGAAATAGTAAAAAGGAGGATGTGACTGTAGAGGTAAAGGAATATATTTATGAAGATAGTGTGGAGATTGTTTCTTCTAATTTCTCTTATGAGAAGATAGATAAAAATACTTTTGTATTTTATGTAAAGGTGAAGGGAGAGAGTTCTGCCACATTGATTTATAATTATACTTCAAAAAGGCTTAGATAATGACTTTTTGTAGTATAATTTATCTCATGAAGAAAAAGAGTATATCTAAAAAACGGAGTCTTTGGCAGATAATAAGTCTTCTTATTGTGAATTCCTATTTTTTAGCTCCTTGGGGTAAGCATATACCTGTGCCAGTTTTTAATTGTTATTCTTGTCCATTAGCAAGTTTTGCTTGTCCTATTGGTACTCTTCAGCATTTTATAGTGCTTCATCAATTTCCCTTTTTTACTCTTGGTATTCTTTTTCTCTCGGGTTTGCTTCTTGGGAGATATTTTTGTGGCTGGCTTTGTCCCTTTGGTTTTATTCAAGACCTTCTTTATAAAATTCCAGTGAGAAAGATAAGGATAGAAAATAGATTTGCTACTTTTATAAGATGGAGTATTCTTATTATTCTTGTAATTTTGATCCCCTATTTTACTCTTGAACCATGGTTTTGTAAGCTTTGTCCTGCAGGCACCTTGGAGGCAGGAATACCTCAAGTCTTAATACATCCACCTCTTAGAAATCTTATTGGTTTTTTGTTTGCTATTAAGATTCTATTTCTTATCTTATTTATTGTTTCTTCCATGTTTATATCTCGTCTTTTTTGTAGATTTATATGTCCTCTTGGTACTATCCTTTCTGTTTTCAATAAAATTTCCTTTTATCATTTAGAAGTAAAGCCCACCTGTCCTTCTTGTAGTTTATGTAAGACGAAATGTCCTGTAAATATAGAAGTTAATGAAGATCCTAATTCTCCTCATTGTATCAGATGTCATGAATGTTTCATTTGTGGACAGGTAGAATGGAAAATTAAATAGTAAAGAGGGTGATACTTTGAGAATAACTTTTTTAGGGGCTGCAGGCGAGGTTACAGGCTCTTGCTTTCTCTTGGAGAATAATAAGAAATATATTGTAGATTGTGGTATATTTCAGGGAAAATCTGAAAATGAAAATGCAGTACCTTTTACTTTTGATCCTAAGGAGATTTCTGGAGTGATTCTTACTCATGCCCATTTGGATCATTCGGGAAGGATACCTAAGCTTGTAAAGGAAGGATTCAAGGGTAAAATATATGCTACTTATCCTACTATAGAACTTTGTGAAATTCTATGGCTGGATACTGTAAAACTTATGAAAGAGGAAGTGGAAAGAATAAATAGGAAAAATCTTAGATCTGGTAAGCCTCCTATAGAGCCTCTTTATACGGAAAAGGAAGTAGAAATGGCTATGAAACTTTTTGAACCAGTCCCTTATGATGAAATGTTAGATCTTAATGATATAAAGGTTAGGTTTAGGGATTCTGCCCATATTCTTGGCGCATCCTCCTTAGAGGTATGGGGAGATAATACTAAGATAGTTTTTTCTGGAGATATAGGGCCACAAAACAATGTAATGGAAGGAACTCCCCCTATTATTGAGGGAGCAGATTATGTAGTAATTGAATCTACCTATGGTGATAGACTCCATAAGTCTTTGGAAGATACGAGAAAAGAATTTGAATCAGTTATCTTAGATGCTTTAAATAGTGGAGGTAAGGTACTTATACCTTCCTTTGTGGTAGATAGGGCTCAAAGGGTAATATATGAAATTATGCTTTTATCCTATAAATACCCAATCTTAACAAAAATTCCTATATTTTTTGATAGTCCTATGGGAAAAAAGGTAACAGAAGTTTATGAAAGGCATAGTAATCTTCTTTCGGGAGAAATTCAGAAATATTTTCTTGAAGGAATAAGCCCTTTTCAATTAAAAAATTTAAAATTTTTGTCTACCCCTGAGGAATCAAAAAGTATAAATGATCTTGATATAGGAGTTGTTATTGCAGGAAGTGGAATGTGTACGGGAGGAAGAATTCTTCACCATTTGAAACATAATTTGTGGAAAGAAAATACCCATTTGATTTTTGTAGGTTATCAGGCAGAGGGGACATTGGGAAGAAGGATTGTAGATGGCGAGAGGAAGGTACATGTGATGGGAGAGGAAATAACAGTTAGGGCTAAAATTCATACCATAAATGGATTTTCTGCTCATGCAGATCAAAAGGATCTTTTAACTTGGACAGATAATTTTCAAGGTGATCCTACTTTTATCATAGTTCATGGAGAGCCTAAGGCTTCTCAAACCCTTGGACAGTTATTACAACTTAGAGGAAGAAAGACTATTATTCCCACCTATGCCCAAACCTTAGATTTAGAAAAGAAAGAAATTATAACTCCAAGGGTTACTCCTAAAATTGATGTGTATTCTTTGATCTCTGATTTAGAGAATTACATTGAAAAATTTAAGTCTCAGACAATTCCTCAGGATATGGATACCTATTCTCTTTTAAATTCTGCTTTGATACTTCTTAAAGAGATAGATAAAAGGAGTACAAACGCATGAGAATTATAATCTTGATTTTATCCTTTTTTCTTCTTTTTATTTCCTCTTTATCTTCTTATGTTAAGGGAGATTATGCACTAAATGTGATTTATGAACTTTCTGATAAAAAATATATGGGTAGACAAGCAGGTACATTAGAAAATAGGGAGGCTATTAATTTTTTGTCTTCGGAATTAGATAAGATAAATGTTAGTAATTATTTTTTGCAAGATTTTCCTGTGGAAGTTTATGAGCTAAGGGATATGCCCGAATTTGCTATAAAGTATAATCAGCAGTTAAAGAAATTTAAATATAGGGAAGATTTTAGAGATAGATTTTCGGGAAGCTGGAAAGTAGAAGCTCCTATTGAAGGGGATGTTAAAAATATTAAAGATAGTTTTTGGCTTACAGATTATAGGAATGGAGTTACGAAATCTCAGGTTGTTGCCTCTATTTATGGTGCAAAGGGAGTAATATTGGGTATACCAAAGGATATGACGGAATTGATTTTTGAAAAATCTTTGTTCTTTCAAAATAGTAATCTACCTGTAATCTATATTTCTTCTCAAATATTTCAGAATATAAAGGATCTTTTAGATAAGAAACAAAAAGTAATAGGTTATTATAGGATTGAATATGATAAAAGATTAGAGAAAGCCTATAATCTTATTTTTTATGTACCATCAAAGATAAAAAGTGATAAAGTTTTATTAATTTCTGCCCATGTAGATCATGTGGGAAAAGAGCCTGATAACACCTTTTTTCCAGGTGCCAATGATAATGCCTCAGGCGTTGGGGTTTTAATGGAGATAGCAAAATTAATATTGGAAAAAGGTAATGATTATCCTTTTAATATATTATTCTTAGTGACAAATGCAGAGGAGAAGGGACTTTTAGGAGCAAAATACTTTGTGGAAAATTCTCCTATTCCTCTTGAAAATATATTTTTAAATGTAAATTTAGACTGTGTAGGAAGGGGAAAATTCTTAATAGTAGGTTATAATACGTATGCTGAGAAATATATTAAAAAATTGAGTGTACCTGCAAATTTTGTAAAGGATTATTATCTATCCGATTCAGATCAATATATATTTCATCTTCTTGAGATTCCTGTTCTCTTTTTTATCAGAACTGATTCAGGAGGATACATTCCTGATCTTCATCAAAAGTCTGATACGAGAGAGAAGATTTCAAGAGAAAATTTGGTGGAGACAATGGATTTGTTTTTTAACATATTAGATGATATTACTTTAAAATTTTTTTAATTTACTTTACGATTGATTTTTCTAAAATTAAAATAAGGGTAGTTTAGTTTTTATGGGTGAAGAAATATATGAGTAAAAGTATAGGAGATAAAATTTTTAAAGGTCTTGCCATTTTTGCAAGTCTTCTACTTGTTATTCTTGTTATATCCCTCTTTATATCATTAGTTATTTATTCTATCCCCAGTATAAAGAAGTTTGGATTTAATTTTGTAATAGATAAGATATGGGACCCTGTGGCAGATAAGTATGGTGCTTTACCTGCTATATATGGTACATTGATCACATCTTTTCTTGCTCTTCTTATTGCCTTTCCTATAAGTATTGGAATTGCCATATTTATTTCGGAGCTTGCTCCTATCTTTTTAAAACGTATTTTTTCTTTTATTATTGAGCTTTTAGGGGCAATACCAAGCTTAATTTATGGTATGTGGGGACTTTTTGTTTTAGCTCCCTTACTTCAACTTAAGATAGGTCCTTTTATTCAAAGAATCCTTGGATTTTTACCATTCTTCCAAGGATATCCTATGGGAGTAGGTTATCTTACTGCTGGAGTTGTTCTTTCTATTATGATTATTCCAACCATATCTTCTTTATCTCGTGAGATATTAATGGCAGTTCCTATGGATCAGAGAGAGGCAGGATATGCTCTTGGTATGACTAAATGGGAGGTTATATCAAAGGTAGTTTTGGGTAATGCAAAGTCAGGAATTTTTGCAGCAGGAATTTTAGGACTTGGTAGGGCTCTTGGTGAGGCTGTAGCTGTAACTATGGTGATTGGAAATTTTCATGATATATCTGTATCCCTCTTCTCTCCTGGAGTTACTATAACCAGTGTAATTATAAATCAGTTTGCAGAGGCAACAGGTGAGTTAAAGCTTTCTGTACTTATGGAGCTCGCTTTAATTTTATTCTTAATCACTTTTCTAATAATGGGATTTGCTCGATACTACATATTGAAGAGGATTGTTAAAGAATGAGTTATAGAACAAGAAAAATAATAAATAGAATAATGTTGACCATAAGTGTGATAACCTTCCTTATTGGATCTTCATTTCTTTTTTGGATTTTAGGGGATGTATTTATAAAGGGTATTAGATATATAAATTTCAGTCTTTTTTTAGAGCTTCCCAAGCCTCCAGGTGTTCCGGGTGGTGGAGTTGCAAATGCTATTGTAGGTACATTAATTCTTACTTTAGTGGCATCTTTAATTGGAGTACCTATAGGTATGATGATTGCTATTGCTATTACTGAATATCATTTAGGGAAACTTGCATGGTGGTCAAAATTTTTAACAGAGGTACTTACTAGTTTTCCAACTTTAATAATCGGTGTCTTTGTCTATACTATAATAGTTATCCCTATGAGGACTTTTTCAGCTATTGCTGGAAGTATAGCTTTATCTATAATAATGCTTCCTGTTATAGCTAAGTCTACAGAAGAATCTTTAAAAATGGTGCCTATCTCTGTAAGAGAAGCAGCTTATGCCTTAGGAGTGCCAAAGTGGAAAACAATTTTGAGAGTGGTTATTCCTTCTGCATCCAGTGGTATAGTAACAGGAATAATGATCGCAGTAGCAAGAGTTATGGGAGAAACTGCACCTTTGCTTTTTACTTCATTTAATAATGTATATTGGAGCCTTAGCTTGACTAAGCCTATAGGAAGCCTTACTGTAACCATCTTTAATTATGCCACATCTCCATATGATGATTGGAGAAATAAAGCTTTTGCATCAGCTCTTGTTCTTGTTACTATTATTTTGATTTTAAATATAATTGCCCGAATATATGCGAGTAAAAAAGGAAAACATTAAGGGAGGAATGTAAATTGGATAAGATAAGGGTCGAAAATTTAAATGCATGGTTTGGGTCTATGCATGTCCTTAAAAATATTAATCTTTCTATTAAAGAGAAATATATTTCAGCTATTATTGGACCATCAGGTTGTGGAAAGACCACTCTTCTTAGATGTTTTAATAGATTGCATGAATTGTCTCCTGGTGCAAGAGTTGAAGGTAACATCTTTTTGGGTAATTTAAATATATATGGTAAGGATGTGGATCCTGTTATTGTAAGAAGAAGAATTGGGATGGTATTTCAAAGACCAAATCTTTTTTCTAATATGACCATTTATGATAATGTAATTGCAGGATATATCTTGAACAATAAAAGACTTTCAAAATCAGAAAAGGATGAAATTGTGGAAAGAAGTTTAAGACTTGCTGGAATTTGGGAAGAGGTTAAGAATAGATTAAGGGAGTATCCTTCTAGCCTATCAGGCGGGCAACAACAAAGAGTTTGTATAGCAAGAGCCTTAGCTGTGCAACCCGAGGTATTACTTATGGATGAGCCTACATCAGCTTTAGACCCCATATCTACATATAGAATAGAAGAGACCATAAGAGAATTAAAAAAGGAAGTCACAATAATAATTGTTACTCACAATATGCAGCAAGCAGCAAGAGTTTCAGATGAAACGGTGTTCATGTATCTTGGAGAAGTTATTGAGACAGGACCTACTGCTGAAATTTTTACAAATCCAAAGAAAAAGCTTACTGAAGAGTATATTACAGGAAAGTTTGGATAATTTATTCGTGAAGCTCTTTTAATTCTCCTGTTTCCATGTAATATATTCTTTCTGCTATATTGGTTATATGGTCTGCTATTCTTTCTAAGAATCTTGCAATCATAAGATATTTTACTTGCTGGGGAGCAGTCTCAGGTGCATGTTCGATCTCTTCTATAACCTCATCATATATTCGGTAATATGTTCTATCAATAGCGTCATCTTGATCTACCACACTTAGTATGAAGTTAATATCTCTGTTAACGAAGGCATCCAGTGAATCACAGAGCATTTTTTCAACTAGTTCAAACATGTTTATTAAATTTTTGTTTAGTGGTAATGGGGGTAGTTTGATTAGTTCAATAGTGAATTTGGCTATATCTACACAATAATCTCCCATTCTTTCTATATCACTTATAATTTTCATTGCAGCAGCAATTACTCTAAGATCATGAGCCATAGGTTGCTGAAGAGCAAGAAGCTTGAGACAGTTGTTCTCTATACTCCAATTGTATTTGTCTACAATATCATCCATATCAATGACTTGTTTTGCTAAAGCCTCATCTTTATCTATTATGGCTTTTTTACTTTTTTCAAGCATATCCTTTACAGTAGAGCCCATTTCTACAAGTGAGTTTTCTAATTTTTTAAGTTCTTCTAAGAAATTCTGTCTAAGCAAAGCTCCTTATCCTCCTTAGAACCCATTTTGAATTTTAGTAATTATACCAATAAGATTTTATTTTTTCAATTGTAAAAGAAATTATAAGGAAATGTGTTATAATGATGTTAGAATATAAGTTAGAGAATGATTGGAGGTAAATATATAATGGGTAGAGTACTTGAGGGGAAAAGGGTATTGATAACAGGAGCTTCCAGAGGTGTTGGTTATGAGATTGTAAAGTTATTTTTAGAAGAAGGGGCAAGTATAATTGGTATTTCGAGGGATGAGAAGAGATTAAGAGAAGCAGAGTCAGAATTTAAGAAATTGGGGGATTTTGAAGGTCTTGTATTAGATATATCCCAAATGGGTTTTGAAGAAAAGGTGGTAGAGTTTGTCAAAAATAAATGGAATGCTTTGGATATTCTTATTAATAATGCTGGGGTAATGTTAGCTTATGGAGGATTTTTAGAAGAAGATAAGGATATATTGGAAAAAACTTTTCAGGTGAATCTTTATGCTCCGTATTATCTTATAAGGGCTATGGTACCTTTTCTTCTTAAAGGTAATGAGCCAAGAATAGTGAATGTTAGCTCTGGAGCAGGTACTTTTTCAGCTTTAAGAGAGATGTATGATATTGAAAGCTATAGATTAAGTAAATTTGCACTAAATGGTCTTACCATGCTTCTTGCTAACGAATTGAAAGGAAAGGTTGCTGTCAATGCTTTAGATCCTGGATGGGTAAAGACGGATATGGGTGGGCCTAATGCCCCTGGAAGCCCAAAAGAATCTGCAAAGGGAGCTTTGGCTCTTGTTACTATGCCTTTTGAAGTAACAGGAAAATTTTTCAAAGATGGTAAGGAAATTCCCTTTTAGTATGTAGATATTTATTGAATAAGGGGAAGGGGATGTATTAAGGTGAAGTTTCCTATTGGGAAAGAGATTTATATTAAGACCCCTGCATCTCTGATAAATATTAAAGAACTTATTTCATGGTTTAGATTGGAAAAATTTAATGGTGTGCTTTGGGGGGAAAGCTCTAATTTTATAACAGAGATATTAATTTATAATGGTGTTGTACCTAAATCATACACTATTAGAGAAACAGAGATTTTGGCAGAAGATAATGCTTCTATTGAGATATTTGTAAATGATTTTATTGCAAGATCCAATTTAATATCTCTTTATTCTCTTGAAAAAGAGATAGTTTTGTCTATTTTAATAAGTTATTTTTCTACTCCTAAAATTTTTCAGGAAGAAACCTATCTCTTTGTGGCCGATAAATTAGTGGAGGAAGCTAAAAAAGAAAACACCATATCTCATATATTGCTTGAAAGTCCTTCTGATAAGATTCATTTTTTATTTAGTAAAGGTAAATTTTTAGGATGTTATCAAGAAAGGGATGGGATTTTAAAAGATGAACTTTCTATTTCTGAGTTTTTTGAGAATAAAGAAAATCTTCTTAGTTTCTATCAAGTAAGAGAAGAGGAATTTGAAAGATTAAATATTCCTTCTTTGAAGTTTAGCTTTATAGAAGAAGATATAACTTCTTGGACAAAAAAGTTATTGGAATATGTTAATTACGTGATTAATTACTACACTGAATTTGGAATGTATATTAAAAATATGGAAAGTTTATTAAAAAATTTAAAGATATTAGAGAAATCATTAATATGTTCAAATAACAATTTTACAGTTAAAAATGAAATTATGGAAAGTTATGATGAGGTAGAGAAGGAGGTTGTTGAACTTATAGCAAGAATAAATAGAGAGCTTGCTGGTATATGGGGTGAGAAATTCGTTAAGCAAAAATATATGCAAGCTTATAAGAAGTTTTTGGAGGAAAATCAGAATGATAAGGTAATAATTGAGCTTCTTGATCGATTGAATCCAGAGAATATTGAATTCTGAAAGGGGGAAGGGATTTTGAATACGACATATAAAAGGCTTAGTATTTTATTTATTATTCTCTTTTTACTTCCATTTTTAGTATTTTTAGGTGTAAGTTTCTTGTTGGTGGAACAAAGATTCTATCCAATTCTTTATCAGTTTTCCATTACTCTCTCTTTGGGAATTGCCCTTTATTACTTTCTTAAAGTGGACCGTAGATGGAAAGGTTGGATTGGCTGGTTTTTCTTGGTTTTGAGCTTAATCTTTCTCTTCGTAGGTGATACAATTTGGAATTTTTATGCCATATTTTTGAATCAAGAGGCTCCTTTTCCTGGTATATCTGATATTTTTTATGCTCTTTTTTATCTTCTTGCTTTCATATTTCTTTCCTATTTTATAAGGCTTTTGAGGATTGAGTTAAATCCTTCTGAAAAGTTTATGATTATAATAATATCATTGGTATTTTTAGGCCTTCTTATTCAGCAAGTTGTACTTCCGATTTTAGTTTCTAACACTCATTGGCTTGAGAAGACCTTAAATGTTTTTTATCTTCTTGGTGATTTTATTTTACTGGTTTTAGCTTTTGTGCTTATGATTCAATTTTGGGGTGGTAAAGTAGCGAAGAGTTATGCTTACTTTATTCTTGGTATATCTGCATGTACAATTGCTGATATTGTTTTTTCATATATATTTGGGAATTATGGTATATCTAATTGGGTAGATATTTTTTATCTTTTATCCTTTCTTTTACTTTCCTTTTCTGTAATTATTGAGAGTATGTTGTATATAAATAAGTAAAGTATTTTTTGATTAAAAATTTTATTGTATTTTTTTGATTTTAGGTATATAATATTCTACAAACGATTGCGTATAAGTTTTTAAAGGGAGGTGGAAAAAGAAGAAAAAGGTTTTTTCTCTATGTATCAAAACGTTTCTCAAAAAATTAAGTTAGGGGGTTAGTGATTTTATGAAGAAGTTAGTTTTCTTGAGTTTAGTGTTGTTAATGGTATTCACATTATCTCAAACAGCCTTTTCACAATTAGGACCAAATGTACCAAGAAATGAAACTATAGTAGCTAATATATTAAGTGGAAGAATTGGATCACCAGACAACTTTAATGTATGGCCAGCCACATGGAGATCACCCGATAGAGGAATACAACAATTAATGCTTGAACCAATATGGATAGTAGATCCAGCAACTGGAAAGGTTATAAATGCTCTTGCAAAAGAAAAGCCAATATATAACAGTGATTTTACAAAGATGGTAGTAAAATTAAGAGAGGGATGCTACTGGAGTGATGGAGTAGAATTCACAGCTGATGACTTGGTTTATACTGTAGAACTTATTATGAAATATCAGGAATTAGGATACAATGCTACTTTTACTGAATATGTAAAAAGAGTATACAAAACAGACAAATATACTGTAGTATTTGAATTGAAGAAGCCCAATGCCAGATTCCATGCCTATTTCTTAGATAGATGGGGAGCTTGTAGGCCATTACCAAAACATGTATTTGAGAAAGTAAAAGATCCTATATCCTTTGATTTCAAACCACCAATAAGTTCTGGACCATATGTATTACATAGCTATGATCCAGGTGGATACTGGGTACTCTGGCAGAGAAGAGAAGACTGGCAAAGGACACCAACAGGAAAACTCTTTGGAATGCCACAACCTAAATATGTACTCTTCTATTACTATGGACCAACAGAAAAACAAGTACTTGCAATGAATAACCATCAATTAGACATGGCAGATCTAACTATGGAAGGATTGAGATCAGTATTATCAACAAATAAATATGCAAGGGCATATAGAAAAGAATTCCCATACATAGTGAACGTAGACCCATGTGTAAGTGGAGTAATATTTAACAATGCAAAGGCTCCATGGAATAATAAGGAAGTGAGATGGGCATTAACATTAGCAATAGATATAGTAGAGTATGTAGGACTTGCTTATGATGGAGCAGTAACAGTATCAGCCTTACATATACCTGCAACTCCAGCTTATATGGAATGGTACTTCAAGCCACTTGAACCATGGTTAAAGAATCTAACAATTACAGTAGATGGAAAACCATTTAAAGTATATGATCCAGATGTGCCAATGAGGATAGCAGAATATGCAAAGAAGAGAGGATACAATGTACCAAGTGATCCTAATGAAATTAGAAAGATATTTGGGTTAGGTTGGTATAAGTATGCACCAGATGTGGCGGAGAAGTTACTTATAAAGAATGGATTCAAGAGAGATAAAGATGGAAAATGGTTAACACCAGAAGGTAAACCATGGAAGATCACCATATTAACACCACCCAACCCAGCATCAGTTAACTTCAGGAATGCCTTTGCATTATCTCAAGTGTGGAAGAAGTTTGGAATAGATACTGAGGTATATGCTACAGAAAATGACGGAACATTGATGAACGTAGGTGATTTTGAAGTATCCACATCAGGACAATGGCCAGCAAGAGAGCCATGGGGTGGACATCCAGACTTATACAGAACTCTTGAGCAATTTGATTCAGCATATTACAGACCACTTGGTGAATACTATCCAGGCCATCAATGTAGATGGACTAATCCAAAACTTGACCAAATCATAAAAGAAATGCAAAAAGTAAGTTGGGATTCTCCAAAGAACAAGGCATTAGGAATGGAAGGATTAAAGATAGTAGCTCAAGATATGCCAACAATTCCAACATTCACATATCCAGGAGTAGTAGGGTATGATGAATACTACTGGACCAATTATCCAACAGCAGAAAATCCATATTGTATACCATATCATCATTGGCCTAACTTCAAGTACATGTTACCATTCTTGAAGCCAACAGGAAGGAAGTAAAAAATAAGCCCCCCGAAAGGGGGGCTTTTTATTTTTGCCTCTCTATAAAGAACCTTTTATCTACTATAATCCTATTGATAGTTAATACTCATTATAGATATTTTATTGTATAATTTTTTTAAATCAAAACCTTCCAAAGGAGGTTATTTATTTTTTATGAAGAAAGATTTTAAGCCCAACTGGGAGGAAATTTTTGACCCAGAAGACTACATATATTTTTACGAAGATATGCTTAATGATGAAATGACACAAATAGAGGTAGATTTTATAAGAAGGGAACTTGATTTAAAAGAGCCAAAAAAAATTCTTGATATGGCTTGTGGATATGGAAGGCATGCAAATAGACTTGCATTATTAGGGCATGATGTTACTGGATTGGATATAAATGACAAGTTTTTAGATATGGCAAGGAAGGATGCGGAAAGGTTGGGTGTAAAGGTTAATTATATTTTAAAGGATGTTAGAGATATGGATTATAATGAAGAGTTTGATGTGGTAATATCTATGTTTACTTCCTTTGGATATTATGAAGATGAGGAAAATTTTAAAATTCTTAAAAATACTGCAAGATCCCTTAAAAAAGGTGGAAAATTTTTGCTTGATATAAGTAATAGGGATTTTATTCTTAGGAATTTTTTACCTTATACTGTTATAGAAAAAGATGGGAATTATATGATTGATTTTAATTTTATAGATATTACGGAGAGTAGAATTTATGCAAGGAGAATAATAATGAGAGATGGTAGGATAAAGGAAAAGCCATTTTTTATAAGAGTATATACACCTACAGAGATTAAACTACTTTTAGAGATGGTAGGATTAAAAGTAGTAAAATTCTTGGGGGGATATGATAGTAGTCCTCTTTCTATTTCTTCCCGTAGAATGATTGTTATCTCTGAAAAATAGTTTAGGGGGAGGTAGTTTATGAGAAAGATCTTTTTTGTAAGTCTCTCTTTAATATTACTTTTTAATATCTTACTTTCTATGGATTTTCAGACTGCTAATAATCTTTTTTATGAGGCAAGAAGAGATAGAGATGTAAACAAAATCATATCTCTTATCTCTGAACTTGAAAAGGACTCTAATCTTCAGAAAGATACTTATCTTCTTACGGTACTTGCAGATGCATATTTAGAGTATGGACATTGGGGAGTTATTGGTAAGGATAAAGAAAAAATGTATGAAAAAGCAAGGAGTTATGCGGAAAAAGCAATAAAACTTGATGACAAAAATGGAAGGGCTTGGTATATTGCAGGTGCAGCTATTGGTAGACTTGCCCAATATAAAGGTATTATACAAAGCCTTTTTATGTTGGGAGACTTTGATAGGTATATAAGCAAAGCTATAGAGATTCTTGAAGATCCTTTATATAAAACTTTTGCCCTTCTTGCTATGGGAATGAGATATAGGGATGTACCATTTCCCTTATATAATTATGGAAAGTCAGAATATTATATGAAAGAAGCCTTAAAATATACACCTATTTATCCTAATGTTTATTTAGAACTTGGTTATTTGTATCTTAAAATGAATAAAAAGGATCTGGCAAAAGAAATGTTTCAAAAGGTTATAGATAGCCCTCCTCATCCATGGCTCTTAAAAACTCATGAAGAGTCAGTATCTTTAGCAAAACAAGAACTTTCTAGATTAAAATAGATTAAGAAAAAGTTCCCCAAGGCTTTTTAGCCTTGGGGATTTTTTTATTCTTCTATAAATTTAGGAAGCTCGTCTTTTGTTATAACGAAAGGATGATTGAAGACTTTTTTGATATGAGAGGGCTCATTTTTATTTGGATCACTTTCGAATCCACTCCAAGTCATGAACCATGCCCAGTAAGCTTTCTCCTTAACCATAGCATCAGGATCTGGTATAGTTCCTGTTTCCGTCATGGCTACTAATTTTTTACCACCAAAAAGTTTTACGATATTGTAGAACATGCCTGTAGAGGGTGAATAATCTTTGTCTTTTAGATATATGTCAGCTCCGACTATATCTACGTATTCATCTCCAGGATACCAGTCAAGGGCAGAAGGAGAATCAGTAGTGGTCCAGATCCATATTAGATTGTTTATTTTATGATAATTAACAAGTCTATCAAAAAGAAGTCTCCATAATTTTTTGCATGGTTCTGGACCTTTTGCTCCCCACCAAAACCATCTTCCTTCAGCTTCATGGAGAGGTCTCCAAAGGACGGGAACCTTTGCTTCTTGTAGTCTCTTTAGTTGTACTGCTATAGCATCTATATCTCTTATTAAAAGCTTGTAATCTTCAGATTCTGGATGATTCATTGCATATTCAAGATCGAAACTTGTGGCTTGCGTATAAAAGCCTCTCCACCATTCCTTTCCAGGTACATCATAGAGTCCCTTTGGAGCATTCCAATGCCATTGAAATTGTACAATTCCTCCCATTTTCCACCAATCTATAGCATCTTCAACATCCCGGGAAGAGGCTCCTCTTTCAACCCTTGAAGGAGAGTAATCTATCATATCAAAACCACATATAGCTGGAAATTTATCAGTTAAGGTCCAGATATAAAAGGAGTCTTTATAGCCTTGTTGTCCTGATAAGGTATATTTTCCATAAATATTTATTAGGTAATCCATTAATTTCTGAGCTTCAGGAGATGGATTTGGAGTTACCAGCTTATTAGTAGGATTTAATGCTGGGATTTCCGCCTTTTTTATCTTAAAATAATCCAGCAAAAACCATCCCCAACTTTTTACAATACCTATGGTATTTTTCCCTTTCTTCAATGGTATTAATCCTCCTGATACAGTATTGAAGCTTTGAGATGGGTTAAATTTTATATTTGTTTGGAAGGCTCCATTTACGTAAAGGGAATTTTCTTTATATCCATATGGAGCTGCATATCCAATTATAATCTCATACATACCATCTTCTGGTACCTCTACAATGACGGTGCAAGAATCACCATCTTGATCGAACCCATCCACATATCCACTGCCTTGATATCCTGGAAATGTTTTTGCTACAAAGGTACCTTTTAGTATTCCGTTTTCTGCTTGGATAGTTATTTCTGATTGACAGACAGATATGGAGATAGTTAAGAACAGTATAAAGAGTGTAATAGTGATATATTTTGTCAATAAAATACCCCCTTTCATTTTTTGTAATTATTTTACATTTAATAATACATTTATGCAACAATAAGTATTTATTTTATATAATTGTAACCGTTATTATAAAAAGAAAGCCTCGGATTCAAATCCGAGGCTTTATAATGATCACAAATTTTGCTTATTAACTATTCCCATTCACAGATAAAGCCCTTTTGAATAGTTGGCACATTTCCCCATTTTCCAAATTTTTCTAACGTTTTATATATTATTAAATATTTTTCTACTTCCAAGTTATTGGGCTCTCCAGCGTCCCAATTGTAGAATACAAATGGCTCATCAGTTACCCATTTAAATTTTCTTTCCCCTTCTTCATATTTAGCTCCTAAGAAGTAATCATTTTGTTTACCATAAATAGATAGGAGAAATTCAATAAATCTTTGTTCTTCTAAGGATGTAATAGTGGCGAGATGTCCTCCCATATTTTCGCAAAAATCTCTTGCTTCTTCCCAGCTTAGATTTTTATCTATAACTGCATAAGTATGATTGTTGATAGGATTTGTTATTTTTACTATATTAACTGTTTCTTCTACTTTTTTAGGGGTTTCTATAAAAAGGGATGAAACTTGTTTGTTTAACCCTATGTAGTATCCACCATAAAGGTGGTTTCCTATGCTATTTACTTGTATATAATATGTGCCTGGTTTTAATTTTAAAGAGATTTGGTAATCAGAAACTCCTATGTCATTTCTTGCTATTTCTTGTTTATTTTCATTATAAATGAAGATGTAAGTAATCAATGTGGGTTCTTCTGTAAGATATATATCTAAGTCCATTTCTTGAGGAATATGGAATTTGAAGAAGTCATCTCTATCTTGTTTTTCATTTCCATAATATCCTAAAGTTCCTGAGATTACAGATGGAATACTTACATCTACAGCATTATTAATGTTATCGTTTGGTTCTTTGTCTCCTTTAATGTTTTGAGGTATAAATTTATTTTCTATAGTATAGCCACCGTAATGGATGTCCCAAAGACTTGATATTAATAAATAATATGTTCCAGCTTTTAGATTGGGATATATTAGTTTATAACTCCTATTTCTTGTTTCATTTCTCAAAATTTCTCTTTTTCCATTTATATCATAGAGGAAAGCATAAGTAGTTAAAGAATCATCATTTGTGATAGTTATTTCCAAATAACCATCTGAAGGTAGGGTTATTTTAAATCTATCATTTCTATCCTGACTACCATTTCCATAATACCCTAAATGTCCTGAAACTTTTGAGTTAACCAGAATTTCTTGAGATTGGTCAATATTTTTTTCCAAATCTAATTTTTCGTTTGGTTCAACATCATTATTCAAAGGATTAGTTATGAATTTGTTCTCTATCTTGTAACCACCATAATGAATGTCCCAAATGCTTTGAATTAATAGATAATAAGTGCCTGCTTTTATATTTGGAAATATCATGTTGTATTTACCTCTCGAGGTTTCATTTCTCATTATTTCTCTTTTACCATCTACATCATAAAGGAAAATACTGGTTCCGAGAGTGCTATCATTAGTTACAGTAAATTCTAAATATCCATCAGAAGGAATAGTAATTTTATACCAATCTTTTCTATCCTGGCTTCCACTTCCGTAATATCCTAAATGACCAGTAACTTCAGA
Organism: Dictyoglomus sp. DH; assembly: GCF_055181375.1. Classification (NCBI taxonomy): domain Bacteria; kingdom Pseudomonadati; phylum Dictyoglomota; class Dictyoglomia; order Dictyoglomales; family Dictyoglomaceae; genus Dictyoglomus; species Dictyoglomus sp. DH. Next base: position 461,538 of record NZ_CM143706.1, read on the forward strand.
ATTTATTTCTATAACTTGAGATTGATCTATATTATTTGCTAAATCTAAGTTATCATTTGGTTCTTTATCTGCTTTAAGAGGATTAGGATTAAATTTATTCACTATTTTATAGTTTCCATAATGTACATCCCACCAGCTTTGTATTAATACATAGTAAGTGCCAGGTTTTAAATTTAATGATATGTTAAATTTACCTCTTCTGCTTTCATCTCTTGTCAATTCTCGTGCCATATTAACGTCATAAATATAAGCTGATATCATTAAGAAGGGTGATCTTGTAAATTCTATGTTTAAGGTTCCATTAGAAGGTACGGTGATCTTATACCAGTCCTTTCTATCTTGACTACCATTTCCATAATATCCTAAATGACCTGTGATTTCGGAATTTATTTCAATATTTTTTGCCTCGTCTATTCCTTGTTTTAGGTCTACATTATCATTGGGCTCAATATCATTTTTTAAAGGATCCTTTTCAAATTTGTTTGTTAGCGTGTAATTTCCTTGATGTTCTTCATACCATCGGGTTACTTTTACATAATACTTACCTTGTTTTAAAGCTTTTCTTATTACCAGTTTTTCATTTCTTATACTATCTTCTGCCCGAGCAATTTCTTTCTTCCCATCCGTATCATATAATAGTAGTGTTACATTTAGATTTTTGTCCGATGTTAGTGTTAATACAAGGAGGCCATCAGAACTTAGGGAAATTTCCCATATGTCAGATTTTATAGGAGATTTCAAGTTACTTGTAACAGTTCCATTTAAAGGTAAATTCCCTTTATTTATTTCTTGTGTCTGAGCTGAAGAAAGTTTCAACGATAGGGAAAACAAGATTAGAATGATTGAGACTAAAGTAAATAATTTTTTAAACATTTTAAATTTCTCCTTTCAACAGTGTTATTTTAATGAGAGAAGGAAAATTAATTTTTCCCTCCCCAAAAATTTTTAATACTATCATAACATAATTTTTTAAATTATGAAAAATTAAATTTGTATATAATAAAAGACTCTATTGACCATAAAGAGAATATTTGTAGATAATACTAAGGAATATGTACAATATTGGAGGTAAATTTTATGGCAAGGAAGATTTTAATTGCTATGATTTTAAATCTGTCCATGGCATTTTTAGAGATTATAGGGGGTGTTATCTCTGGAAGTCTTGCTTTAGTAAGTGATGCTTTACATAATGTAAATGATTTTTTTGCCTTAGTTATAAGTTATCTTGCAGAACTTATTTCAAAAAATAAAAAGAGTAACAAATACCATACGTATGGATATAGAAGGGTTGAAATTCTTGCTGCTCTTTTAAACGGGATTTTACTACTTGTTATATTTTTATTTTTGATTGTAGAAGCTTTTCATAGATGGAGGTCTCCTAAGGAAGTGCAGGGTTTACAAACATTTATCATAGGTATGATTGGACTTGTAGGTAATATTTTGGGGGCTTACGTTCTTCATGAGGATTCCCATCATAATTTAAATGTTAAAGGGGCCTTTTTACATCTTTTATCTGATGCTTTGTCTTCTGTTGGAGTTATAGTTGGAGCTATTTTCATAATTTTTTATAAACTATATTATATAGATACTATAATCTCTCTTCTCATAGCAGGTTTCATTTTTTATAATTCAATAGATCTTTTAAAGGATACTATTCATATTTTGATGGAAGGTACTCCAAAAGGCGTAAATATAGAAAGTATTGTTTCAGAGATATCAAGGATACCAGGAGTTAAGAATGTACATCATATTCATTTATGGCAGATATCAAGTAAAGATTTGCTTTTTTCTGCTCATGTGGTATTAGAGGATCAAATGCTTTCTAAGGCTGAGAGGATTGTGGAAGAGGTAAGAAAGCTTTTAAAATGCAAATTTGAGATAGATCATTCAACTATCGAACTTGAGACTGAAGAGGGAAACATAGATAAGAATTGTAGGTGTGAGTACTGATGTTTAATTTTTTACCTATAAATCTGGATGAGGTAAGGAGAAAAGGTTGGGATGAATTGGATGTAATAATCGTTACAGGAGATGCTTATGTGGATCATCCTTCTTTTGGATCTTCTGTGATTGGTAGAGTCTTAGAGTATCATGGCTTTAGAGTGGGTATAATTCCTCAACCTGACTGGAGAGATAAAAACTCTTTTAAAATACTTGGGAGACCAAGACTCTTTTTTGGTATTACTTCAGGTTCTGTAGATTCTATGGTGGCTAATTATACTCCAAATAAATTAAGACGTAAGGAAGATGCCTATACTCCATCGGGAACTTATGGTAAAAGGCCTGATAGAGCAGTTATTGTATATGCTAATGTGGTGCATGAATTGTATCCTGATGTACCTATTGTATTAGGGGGACTTGAAGCAAGCTTAAGACGATTTTCTCATTATGATTATTGGGATGATGAGATTAGACATTCTATTCTTTTAGATTCAAGGGCAAAGATTATTATTTATGGAATGGGGGAAAAACAAGTAGTAGAGATTGCAAAACTTATTGCAAAGGGTAAATCTTGGTATGACATATATAATGTACCAGGAATTCTTTATTCTCTTAGTGAGAAAGAGTTTAAAGAGTTTGTAGAAAAAGAAATATTAAAAGATTATGTAATGCTTCCTTCCTTTGAAGAGGTATCTCAAGATAAGGATAGATATCATGATTTTAGTAGAATGTTACTAAATGGAATGAAAAAGAGAAAGACTTTGATACAAAGAGATGGAAAAAGATATCTTGTACAAAATCCTCCTATGGAATATTCTGAGAAAGATTTAGATTTAATATATTCTCTACCTTTTCAAAGACTTCCTCATCCTTTATATAAAGAAAAGATTCCAGCTTTTGAAACAGTAAAAACTTCTATAATTTCCCATAGAGGTTGTTTTGGAAGTTGTACTTTTTGTTCTCTTAATCTTCACCAAGGTTGGCAAGTAATATCTCGTAGTGAAGACTCTATATTAAAAGAAGCATATAACCTTTCTCAACATAAGATATTCAATGGAACGATTTCGGATGTGGGTGGACCTACTGCTAATATGTATAGGTTGAGATGTAAGGTTTATGGTATACCTGGATCTTGCACTAACAGAGATTGTTTATTTCCAGAGATATGCCCAAGTTTAGTTATAGATTTTTCTCCCCAGCTTAAACTTTTGAAAAAAATAAAGGAAATCCCAAGAGTAAAGCATGTGTTTATCGCTTCAGGTATAAGGTATGATCTTGCCTTAAAAGATATTGATTATATAAGGGAGATCATAAAAGAAGGATATATAGGAGGACATATGTCTGTAGCCCCAGAACATGTGAAGAATAATGTCCTTGAGATTATGAAGAAGCCTAAGTTTGAGGTTTATGAAAGTTTTATGGCAGTATTTGAAGGAATAAAAAGAAAATTGAAGAAAGAGATATATGCTATTCCATATTTTATATCTTCTCATCCTGGAGCTACACTGAAAGATGCATGGGATCTTGCTATTTATGTGAAAGGATTGGGCCATTATTTAGAGCAAATTCAGGATTATACTCCATTGCCACTAACTCCAGCATCTTGTGCATTTTATACGGGGTATCATCCTGATAGAAAGGAAAGAATATATGTGGCAAAAACCTATGAAGAAAGAAGACTTCAAAGAGCTTTGGTACAATATAGAGATAGGAAAAATAGGGAATTTATTTTGAAAAATAAAAACAAGATACCTTTTCCCATTGATAAGTTGTTAAAGTAGTTCATAAATAAATCATTTTTTTTGTCATTCCGCCATCAACTATAAAGTTTGCTCCTGTAATAAATCCTGCGTCATCTGATATTAGGTATAGGACAAGACTTGCTATATCTTCAGGTCTTCCTACTCTTCCTACAGGATGTTGTTTGTGATCAAGTTCTGTAAGTTCTGCGGGTTTTCTTAAGCTCTTTTTCTTCCACTCTGATACTTCAATCCAGCCAGGACTTACACAGTTCACCCTTATATCAGGGCCAAGACTTATAGCAAGGGCATGAGTTAATGCATAAATTCCACCTTTTGATGCTGAATAAGCTTCCGTATTTGGCTCTGACATAAAAGCTCTTGTGGATGCAATATTTATGATTACTCCTTTCTCCTTTTTAAGGTAAGGATAGGCATATTTACTACACAAAAATGCTCCTGTTAGATTTACTCCTAAAACTCTATTCCATTCTTCTAGGGTGAGTTCTGATATATGTTTATTTATCCCAATCCCAGCATTGTTGATAAGATAGTTTATCTTCCCAAAGGTATTTACTGTTTCTTCTATCATATTTCTGACTTCTTCTTCATTGGATACATCAGTCTTAATAAATTTTATCTCTCCCAAGGATGAATATTCTTCTTCTGTTTCTCTTCCTGCTTCTTCATCAATCTCTGCAATTACTACTAAGATGCTATTTTCCAAGAATTTTTTGGCTATGGCTTTTCCAATTCCTTGCCCTCCTCCAGTTACAATAGCAACTTTTTTATACATACTTTCCAAACCTCCTTATTGTGGTTAAGAACTTTCAATATTATATTATTGTTAAAGGGAAGATATAAAGAGATTTCTTAAAATGAGTTTATTAGAAGAGAAAAACAGAATAATAAAGTTTTTAAGAGAAAAGTTAGACGAAGAGGGAAAGAATGGATATGTTATAGGGGTTAGTGGAGGACTTGATTCTGCTGTTGTATTGTATCTTTTATTGGAAGCTGTAGGCAAAGATAAGATTTTTGCTCTTATTATGCCTGAAATGGATTCTGAGCCTTCTTCCATTAGAGATGCCTTATTTTTAGTTAGAAACTTAGATGTTCCCTACAAAGTATTTAGTTTGACAAATACTCTTTGGGTGCTAGGGGTATACAAGATTATTCCTCTTTTTTGGCTTCTTTTAAGACCACTTAAGAAAAAAGCGGTAAGATATCTCTATGAGGAATATTCTAAATCCTTAGGTAAACCTATATTTTTTGCCCAAAGAGGTAAAGTGAATAGTAAAAGATTTAGGTGGTTTTATGAGGGTATTGCGTACTATAGGATAAAGCATAGATTGAGGATGATTCTCCTATATTTTTATGCAGAAAAAAAGAATTTTCTCGTAGTAGGTTGTACTAATCTTACAGAGGAACTTTTAGGATACTATGTAAGGTATGGAGATGATGCCGCTGATGTAGCACCATTATCTCATCTATATAAGACGGAAGTCAGAGAGCTTGCAAAGTTGTTGAAGGTCCCAGAAAAGATTATTAATAAAACTCCTTCTCCAGATCTATTACCAGGAATTACAGATGAATTTTCTTTGGGAGTTGACTATGAGACTATTGATAAAGTTTTAGTATCTTTTGAAGAAGGTATAAGCCCAGAGTATGTTGAAGTGATTGATAGATCTTTTGTAGAGCTTATTTATGATCAATATATTTTTAATGAAAAAAGAAAAGAGCAAACCTTTAAAGTTAGCAAGAAAAGAATAGTTTAAATTGTAAGGAGGTATATTAAATGGAGAGGGATATAAAAAAACTTATCTCACAGATAACCCTTGAAGAAAAAGCCTCTTTATGTTCTGGACTTGATTTCTGGCACACAAAACCCATTGAAAGACTTGGAATACCATCAATAAGAATGTCTGATGGTCCTCATGGACTAAGAAAAGAAGAAACCATGTTCAGCAAGACTGTACCTGCCACCTGTTTTCCACCAGCATCATGCCTTGCAGCCTCTTGGGATAGGGACCTAATTGAGAGAGTAGGAAAAGCTATTGGAGAAGAATGCCAGGCAGAAAATGTACAAATTCTACTTGGACCTGGAGTAAATATAAAAAGATCTCCCCTTTGTGGAAGAAACTTTGAATACTATTCTGAAGATCCTCTTCTCTCATCAGAGATGGCTAAACACTTCATAAAAGGAGTACAAAGTGAAGGAGTAGGAACATCTATAAAACACTTTGCAGCTAACAACCAAGAACATAGAAGACTTACAGTAAGTGCAGAAGTAGATGAAAGAACATTAAGAGAGATCTACTTAGCCAGTTTTGAGAAGGCAGTAAAAGAGGCAAAACCATGGACAGTAATGTGCTCTTACAACCGAGTAAATGGAGTATATGCCTCTGAAAATGAATTTCTTTTAACAAAGGTATTAAGAGAAGAATGGGGATTTGAAGGCTTTGTAGTATCAGACTGGGGAGCTGTGAATGACAGAGTAAAAGGACTATCAGCAGGACTTGATTTACAGATGCCTTATGATGGAGGTTGGGGAGACAAAAAGATCATAGAAGCAGTAAAGAAAGGAGAACTAAAAGAAGAGATTTTGGACAAAGCAGTAGAAAGAATACTAAAAATTGTCCTCAAAGCTATAGAGAATAAAAAGGAAAATGCCACATATGACAAAGAAGCTCATCATAGGCTTGCAAGAGAAGTGGCAAGAGAATGCTTTGTTCTTCTTAAGAACGAAGAAAAGATCTTACCATTAAAGAAAGAAGTAAGGATAGGTTTAATAGGAGCCTTTGCAAGAAAACCTCAAATACAAGGAGGAGGAAGTGCCCACGTAAACCCAACCATGGTAGATGATGCCGTAGAAGAGATTAAAAAGCTTGTAGAAGGAAAAGCAGAGATACTTTATGCAGATGGGTACAAAATAGAGACTGATGAAGTAGATGAGAACCTTATAGAAGAAGCAAAAGAAGTAGCAAAGAAATCAGATGTAGTAGTAATCTTTGCAGGACTTCCTGAAAGATACGAATCAGAAGGATTTGACAGACCTAACATGAAGATACCCGAGAATCACAACAGATTAATAGAGGAGATAGCAAAGATAAACAAAAATGTAGTAGTGGTACTCAGCAATGGAGCACCAGTAGAGATGCCATGGGTAGATAAGGTAAAGGCAATACTTGAGACCTACAGAGGAGGACAAGCCTGGGGAGGAGCAGTGGCAGATGTACTTTTTGGAGTTGTAAGTCCATCAGGAAAGCTTCCTGAAACCTTTCCAAAGAAATTAAGTGACAATCCCTCCTATCTCTTTTTCCCAGGGGAAGGAGACAAGGTAGAGTATAGAGAAGGGATCTTTGTAGGATACAGATACTATGACAAGAAGGAGATAGAAGTACTCTTTCCCTTTGGACATGGCCTCTCTTACACCACCTTTGAATATTCAGATCTAATTTTAGACAAGAAAGAGATGACTGATGAAGAGATATTAAAGGTAAGGGTAAAGGTAAAGAATACAGGAGAGATGAAAGGTAAAGAGATAGTGCAGCTTTATGTAAGAGATGTAAAAAGTAGTGTAATAAGACCAGATAAAGAATTAAAAGGATTTGTAAAGATAGAGCTTGAGCCAAAGGAGGAAAAAGAGGTTACTTTTGAGCTTGATAAGAGGGCCTTTGCATACTACAATGTGGAGATAAAGGATTGGTATGTAGAGACAGGAGAGTTTAAGATACTAATAGGAAGATCATCCAGGGATATAGTACTCAAGGATAAAGTATTTATGAAATCTACAAAGCAAATTAAGAGAAAGTATCATATTAATTCTACCATTGGTGATATCTTAGATGATCCTGGAGCATGGGAGAAACTTCAAAAATTTTTATTGGAACTTGAAAATAGATTTTCTATACCATCATATATAACTGCGATAAATAGGCCAGAAAATTATTTAAGAAATGATTGTTTGAGAAGAATGATATTCTATTATGTAAGAAGAGGGGCAGATCCAGAAGAGGTGGAAAAACTCTTTTATAAATTAATAGAGGGCCTTAATAATTGATTGAAAGAGTTTATTTGGGGTGAGAGGGAAAAAATTGTAAGGAGTATTATAAGGAGTATAGTAGATTATTGAACATATAATTTTAAAGGGGAATATTTTATGAGAAGATATATTATCCTTATTCTTTCTCTTATTACTATTATAACTATGACCTTTGCCCAAGAAGAGATATCCATAGCCAAGGATTTTGTATATCTTATGTCTCAAGGTGATTATGAAAAGACGGTAGGATATTTTGATTCTTCAGTATCTGCTGTTATCTCTTCTTCCAAGTTGAAAGATATATGGGAGAGTCTAATAAAAGGAGTAGGAAATTATGAGGGTATAATTGAGGAAAGAACTGAAGAATCTGGAAATTATAAAATTATATACTTAACAACAAAATTTTCTAATGCTTATATAGATATCAAGATGGTTTTTCTAAATAAAAATATTGTTGGTTTATTCTTTTTACCCGCCCAAATAAAAAGCTTTAACACTCCACCACCATATGTAAATCTTGAGGCTTTTGAAGAAAAGGATTTAAAAATTGGTAAAGATTTTGTTCTCCCTGGAAAGCTTACTATACCAAAAGGAGAAGGGCCATTCCCAGTAGTCATATTTGTCCATGGAAGTGGTCCAAATGATATGGATGAGACGATAGGACCTAATAAGATATTTAGGGATTTGGCATGGGGGCTTTCAAGTTTTGGGATTGCTACTTTGAGATATGATAAAAGAACAAAGGTATATCCTCGAGAATTTTCTAAGTATGAAGATGGTTTCACAGTAATGGAAGAAGTGATAGAAGATGTTCTTTATGCCATAGAGTTTGTTAAGACTCAAGAAGAAATTGATAAATCAAAGATATTTATTTTAGGACATAGCTTAGGAGGAATGCTTGCACCAAGAATAGCAAGCCTAAGTAAGGATGTGAAGGGAATTATTATCATGGCAGGACCTACAAGACCATTAGAAGATTTAATATGGGAACAGATTAATTATATTGCTAATTTAGATGGCAAAATGGATGAGAAGGAGAGGGAGCAACTTGAATTGATAAAAAAGGAAATTGAAAAACTAAAGGATCCAGAATTAGCAACAAAATACCCTTTATCCATGAATATATTAGGTGCTCCTGTTAAATACTTTTTGGATTTAAAAAATCATGACCCAGTTAAAACTCTTTCTGAATTAAATATTTCTGCCATAATTATGCAAGGAGAAAGGGATTATCAAGTAACTATAAAAGACTTTGAGGGTTGGAGTGTATTATCTAACAAAGAGAATATTACATTAAAGTTATATCCTAAATTAAATCACTTATTCATGGAAGGTACGGGAAAAAGTACGCCAGATGAATATAACAAGGTAGGGAACATACCAGAATATGTAATTAAAGATATAGCCTTGTGGATAAAAGATCAAAAATAAAGGTATATTTCTATAGAATTTGTGAAATTTAATAAGTGTTGTATTATTGAAATGCTATAATTTCTATTGTAATATATGTATTGTTAAATTTTTAACAATATTAAAGGAGGGATTTTAGAATGGATGTAAAACCTAATTATACCTTGGATGTCAGAGGAGAAGTTTGTCCTGTACCAGATGTGGAAACAAAGAGAAAACTAAAGACGATGCAGCCTGGAGAGATCCTTGAAGTACTTATCGATTACGCTCTTTCAAAGGAGAGAATTCCTCAAGGGGTAAAAGAGGTAGGAGGAGAAGTTCTTGCAATTGAAGAGATAGGTCCCAGTGAATGGAGAATTCTTATTAAAAAACTATAAAAGGAGGTTGTGATATTATGATTTGGCAAGGGCTTTTAGTAGGAATACTTTTTGGAATTGTTTTACAGAGATCAAGAATGTGTTTTAATTCTGCTTTTAGGGATGTTAAATTTAGTAAGGATAATTATCTACTTAAAATGGCAGCATTAGCTATACTAGTAGAAACTATAGGATTTCATTTGGTAGCTTCCTTAGGATTTATTAAACTTAATCCCTTACCCTTTATCCCACTTGCTCAGATTGTAGGTGGATTCTTATTTGGAATGGGAATGGTACTGGCTGGTGGTTGTGCAAGTGGTGTTACATATAGAGTTGGAGAGGGTTATATAACCTCTATATTAGCAGGTCTTTCCTTTGGAATAACAGCTTCTGCTGTAAGAGGAGGAAAATTAAATTTTGTGAATTCATGGTTTGGTAAGCCCATAACTATTAACTTACAAGATCCAGGTATATATAATGCAGTAGATGGAAAGGTAAATCCCACTCTTGCAACTCTTTTGGGGATTAATCCATGGATTATAGCTATAATTTGGGCAATTATTTTAGCTATCTATATATGGGGTACCAAGACTACTGAAAGACAAACTACAGGGCTTAATTATATTACAGGTGGTATAGCTCTTGGAATAGTAGGAATCATTGGTTATCTTTCTCAAAAGACATATGCCTTAGGTATTACTGGAGGATGGATCAATTTGTTAAGGGCAACAACAACGGAAACAAGCTATAACTGGATTGGAATGGAAGTTCTCGGTATAATTATTGGAGCATTTATATCTGCTTTAGCTTATAAGGAGTTCAAATTAAGGGTTCCAAAAGATCCTAAGACTTATGTTCAGGTTATAGTGGGTGGTATTTTAATGGGATTTGGAGCAGGAGTTGCTGCAGGGTGTAATATAGGTCATGTTCTTTCTGGTCTTCCTCATCTTGCTTTAAGTTCTATTTTGGCTACTATTTTCTTTGTTTTAGGAAATTGGTTTATGTATTGGTATCTATATCAAAAGAAACAATGAGTGAGGTGAATAAAATACTATGCAAATTGCTATACAAGTAAATGTTCCTCCCTATACATATGAGGATTTAGATACAGCAATCCATTTAGCAGAAGCAGCTTTGAATAGAGGGCATAAAGTATCCATATTTCTTTTTGCTGATTCAGTTCTTTCTGTAAATTCAAAAGTTAAACCTCTTAGAGTAGATAGAAATATTCCTTTAAAGATGAAAGAGTTGTCAGAAAAAGGAGTAGAGATTCATATTTGTGGATTGTGTGCTGAGTATAGAGGTATATCTTCTGAGAATACTGTAGAAGGTCCTAAATTTTCTGGAGTTCCTGAAATGGCATCTTTAATTTTTAATGCAGATAGATATATAAATTTGATGCCGTAGGAGGAACAGAAATGAAAAAAGTTTTATTTGTTGTATATCAAAGTCCAGGAGGATCTATTTGGGTAAACGAAGCTCTTCGTAGTGCTTTTGGTATGTATGGTGAAGATTTAGAGCCTTCTATTTTATTAATGGAAGATGCTGTGGTTGCAGTCAACCAAAATACTCACCCTGAGAATCTTGGATGTCTTTCTCTTTCTCTCTCTTTTAAATATTTGGAGAGATATGGAACTCCTGTATATGTAGTGAAGGAAGATTTGGAAAGTAGAAAGATAAAGGAAGAAGATATGGAACCTAAATGGAAGGCAAATATCATTTCGAAGGATAATCTTTCTGATTTTATACATTCTTTTGATAGAGTAATTTTCTTCTAAATGAGGTGGTAAAAAAATGGCACTTATAGTAATTAAGAAAAGTCCTGTTGAAAATATAAGCAAAAGGATGTGGGAAATTACAAAACCAGGAGATGTTGTTATTTTGGTGCAAGATGGAATATTTTGGGCTATAAATGAAAAGAGTAAAGAATATTTAAAAGATGGTGTTTCTGTGTATACATTAAAAGAAGACTTAGAAGCCAGGGGATATAGGGAAGAAGATAGCATATACAGTTGTATAGATTATAATGGTTGGGTAGAATTAATTGAAAAGAACGAATTGATTATATCTTAAGGAGGCCCAAGTAAATGGAAAAGTATGATGTAATTTTTTTAGGCGGAGGCTCTGGAGGTTATGTAGGAGCAATTAGAGCAGCAGATTTAGGAAAGAAAGTATGTGTGATAGAAGAAAGAGATTTAGGGGGAACTTGCTTAAATAGAGGTTGTATACCTACAAAAGCTCTTTTAAAGAGTGCAGAGATTTATAACAGTATTAAAGAAGGACATATATTTGGAATAAAGGTTGATTCTTTTGGATATGATGTGAATGGAATATATGATTGGAAAGAAAATGTAGTTAAGAAATTAGTAACAGGTATAGAATACCTATTCAAGTCAAGAAAAATTACTTTGAAAAAAGGAAAGGGGAAAATTCTTGATAATACTACAGTAGAAGTAGAAACAAAGGAAGGAAAAGAATTAATTAAAGGAGATAATATTGTTATTGCTACAGGATCAGAGCCTGCTATAATTCCATCTTTTAAGATTGATGGGGTAAATGTGCTCACATCCGATGATGCTTTAAGATTAAGAGAAATCCCTAAGGATATACTCATTGTAGGGGCAGGAGCTATCGGTATAGAGTTTGCAAACTTTTATAATGCTTTTGGTACCAAAGTAACTATTGTGGAGATGATGCCTCAAGTGGTACCTACTTTGAAGGATAAGAAGATTGCTGCTCTTCTACAAAGAATTTTAAGTAAAAAGGGAATTGAGATTAAGACAGGGGCAAAAATAGAGAATATAGAGGTTAAGGATAGTAAAGTATATTCTACTTTATCCACAGGAGAAACTATAGAAAGTGAGAAAGTGCTTGTCTCTATTGGGAGAAAATTAAATTCCGATAATATAGGACTTGAAAATGTAGGAATAAATACTGAAAAAGGTAGAATAGTAGTTAACGAATATCTAAGGACAAATGTAGATAATATATATGCTATTGGAGATGTAATAGGTGGTCTTTTACTTGCTCATAAGGCTATGAAGGAAGGAGAAGTAGTGGCTGAGATTATTGCAGGGGAAGAAAAGAAAATGGATTATGGAGTACTACCATGGGCTATATTTTCTACCCCAGAAATTGCAGTTTGTGGTTTAACTGAGGAAGAAGCAAAGGAACAAGGTATGGAAGTACTAGTAGGAGAATTTCCATTTACTGCTAATGGTAAGGCTGTTACCATGAATGCTACTGATGGACTTGTAAAGGTGGTTGCAAGAAAAGAGGATAAGGTACTTATAGGAGCTCAAATAGTGGGTCCAGAAGCCTCTGTAATGATAGCAGAACTTGCCCTTGCTATTAAGAACAATCTTACCCTTGATGATGTGGCAGATACTATACATACCCATCCTACTCTTCCAGAGGCTATCATGGAAGCAGTAAAGGTACCTTTAGGAAGTGTAGTACATATTGCTTTAAGAAGATAAGTAATATAAGGAGGAAGGCTTTTTACCTTCCTCCTTTATTGTGTTTCTTTAATGATATTAAGTTTTATCCCTCCAATTTCAATTCTTTTTACTTCTTGAGGATTTTTTAAAGGTGTAAATATATATATGATTCTTTTCTCCAGATCTATGTTCTCCACAATTCCCAAAGAAAGTAATCTCTCTCTTTTATCTAAAAGACCAACTAATCTTCCTCTGTAGTCTTCTTTTGTGAAATCTACGTGTTTATCTATAGAGTAAACTAAGAAAAGAGGAAAAACTAAGATTTTACTATCTTGAAAATATTTCTCATATCTTTTTTCCCTGAATTCTTTTCTTTCTTCTGGTCCTCTTTCTCTTGCATATGGACTTCTTGGTAATTTATAAACCTTTTTTGCAAATCTTCCTATAACTTTTAATAATGAATCTAATTCATTTAAAAAGTATATTCCTACAATAAAATCTGGATTAATAAGAGAGGTTTTGTAGTATTTTAAAATTTTTCCTAATCTTCCTTGTACAAGGCCACAGGTATTTATAATTATCAAATCTGCCTTTTCTTTTGCTTCATCAAGAAGCTTTCTTACTCCTGTTATTACTTGTAAAAATTTTCCTACAGGGGTAATTTCCCCTACAAAGTACCAACTATCTACAAATATATTTTCTGAGCTTGATATTTCTCCTTCTGGATAGATAAGAGAAATGGTACCTGGTAAACCAATATCCGCTTGTCCTAAATCGGAATTGATTACTGCTACTTTTAATCCATTCTGAATTCCCAAATCTGCAAGATATTTTACAAATGTACTTTTACCAGCATTTGTGAGTCCTAAGACAAGAATAGTACCCTTCTCATTTAGGAGCTCTCTTGCGGTCTCTTCCCATTCTATAGGGATATGAAGCATTTAGTCTCTTATTCTAAAATTCTGTTATTTTCGGTAAATTTTGGTAAAGTTCCTCAAGACCATAAAACTCTCTTGCTCTGGGAGAGAAAATATGAACTATTAAATCGTAGTAATCAAGAAGGGTCCATCCAGTACCTTCTCTTCCTTCTACTCCTCTTGGTGTAAATCCAAGTTTTTCCATTTCTTCTTCTATAGTTCTCTGAATTGCTTTTCTTTGAAGTGGAGTAGTACCTGTGCATATTATTATAAAGTCAGTTATACCTAATGCTTTTGAGACATCAATAATTACTATATTCTCTCCCTTTTTCTCCGATACAATCTGAGCAACTCTTAAGGCTTTTTCTCTACTTTCCAAGAAATTCATCACCCCTCCTTTGTATTATTAACTCTAAAATATTGATTTAATATCTCATCTAACTTGTTTCTATCGGGAATTATATAGCTTATTCCATTAATATTTTCGGGAATGCCTGGCATTAGAAAAGTATTAATATCCTCTTCAGTTATATCCAAAAACTTACTTGCTATCACTAAACCCTCCATAAGTGAGATATTAGTAGAAAGAATAGAGCCAGCAAGTGATATGTAATATGGAAGATTAATAAGGTTTACTTTCTCTTTTGCTTGTTTAAATAAGGCTTTTAAAAATTTTTGTTGTCTTTCTATTCTTCCTAAGTCTCCCGTTAAATCATGTCTAAATCTCACATATCCTAAAGCCTCTTTACCATTTAAATGATGAAGACCAGGATTAAGATCTACAAGGAATTTATCTGTTTTATCCCTATAATACATCCTTTTTTCTACTTCTATATCTACACCGCCTATGGCATCTATAAACTTTTCAAATTGTTGAAAGTTTACCTTTACATAGTAATGTATAGGAATACCGGTAAATTCTTCAATGGTTTTCAGAGATAGATCAATTCCTCCATAAGCATAGGCATGATTAATCTTTGTATATCCATAATTAGGTATATTTACCCTTGTATCTCTTGGAATAGATAGTATATATACCTTTTTATTTTTAAGATCTAAGGAAGAAATCATTATGGTATCTGATCTTCCAGGATCATCTTTTCTTTCATCTACACCAAGCAGAACCACATTTATTTTATCCACATGATTTAGAGCTACATCTAAGAGATCTACTTTATCCAAAGAAGGATAATTTTTAGTAGGAGTGTAGTTATAACTTCCTTGGATGTAATAATATCCACCAACTCCTACTGCTATAAGTACTAATAGGAGTATTAAAATTCCTATTGCAAATATTTTCCACTTCTTCATATATATATCTTACCTCCAGCTTTTGGTTCTTTTATTAATTATTATATACCTAAACAAAAGACCCCTCCAAAAGGAGGGGTCTTTTTATTTTAATATTTTAGATTAGTCTAAACTATTGACCACGATTTCTTCTTTCGCGTGGTCTTTCTTCCCTTGGTTTTGCTTCATTAACAACAATTTTTCTTCCCTTTACTTCTGTGTTGTTAAGTTCAGCTATCATTTTTGCAGCAGAATTGTCATCTACTTCAACAAATCCAAATCCCTTAGATCTTCCTGTATTTCTGTCAGAGATAATTCTTGCAGAATATACAGTACCGTGATTTGAGAATATAGATTTTAGCTCTTCTTCTGTTGTAGACCAAGGTAAATTACCCACATACAAAGTCTTACTCATTTTTTCACCTCATGGAAAGTTTTAGATTTTTTAAATTGGGAAAGCTTTTTACGGGAGCATTTCCAGAACCCTTGAGAACTTGGAACAAATAGGATACTGCTCGGTACACTTCACCTCTCTTTCTGGAAAATAAAAATGCTTGAGAATTCATTTGGTGGGTCCAAAGGATTCTCAAGCATTTTCTTTCACTTTTATCTTTGTTTTTCAAAAACCTAAACATATAGATAACCTTAATTATAGGATTAACTATACCATATAAATTTATAAATGTAAAGTATATGATATAATTATCTTCAAGTTTTAGATAAAAAAGGAGGAAGGCTTATGAAGATTGCCAATTGTAAGGCTGGAGAGAGAAATTTTGTTGGCCTTTTTTATGAAGATAAAATGTTAAATTTTTCTAAAGCTATCCATATATATTCGTCCATATATGAAAAGACTCCTAAGAATGTGGATAAAATTGATGATCTTCTTTATATAGATGATCTTCGTGAGTATTTGAGTAAAGTGTTTGATTTTATTCTTGAGCATAATTTTATTTATACCCTTACGGAAGAGAAATTTAAGTACCTTCCTCCCATATTAAAGCCTCAGAAAATTCTTGCCTTAGGCAGAAATTATTCTGAGCATGCTAAAGAACTGGGACATAAAATACCTAAGGAGCCCGTCTTTTTTAGTAAAGCACCATCTTCTCTTATTGGACATGAGGATAAAATAGTTTATCCCTCATTCCTTACAAGGGTAGATCCTGAAGTAGAGTTAGGAGTGATAATAAAGAAGAGAGTTAAATATATTAAAGAAGAGGATGCTTGGGACTATGTTCTTGGCTATACTATTGTAAATGATGTTACTGCCAGAGACATGCAGGCAGAAGATTTTCAAAATACTAATCCTTGGTTTAGATCCAAAAGTTTTGATACTTTTTGTCCTATAGGTCCTTTTTTAGTATTCAAAGAGGATTTAAAAGAACCTCATAACCTAAATATAGAACTTAGAGTAAATGGGGAAGTAAGACAGAAGGATAATACTAAAAATATGCTCTTTAAAATTCCCCAAATTATTTCTTACATTTCCAAACATCTAACCTTAGAGGCTGGAGATATTATAGCTACTGGTACACCTTCAGGTATTGCTCCTATAAATCCTGGAGATGTGGTGGAGTGTGTGGTAGAAAAAGTAGGTGTATTAAGGAATAAAGTAGTAGAGGAAAAATTATAACGTTATTTCTTTTCTATCAGTTCGTCTAATTTACTGAGTACCTCTTCTACGTGTCCATCTACTTTTACATTTTTCCATGAATATACAATCTCTCCCTCTGGAGAGATAATAAAGGTGCTTCTTATTGGGCCTTCCGTCTCTTTACCATACATTTTCTTCTTTCCCCATGCCCTATATTGTTTAATTACCTCTATATTTGGATCAGAAAGGAGAGTAATTTTTAAATTATATTTTTCCACAAACTTTTTATGACTTTCTATAGAATCTTTGCTTATTCCCACGACTTCCACATTCCTTTTATTGAATTCTTCGATCTTTTCTGAGAAATTTACAGCTTCTTTTATACAACCTGATGTCATATCTTTTGGATAAAAATACAGTACTACCCATTTACCCTTATAATCAGGAAGTTGCCAATTTTGACCATTCTGATTTTTTAATGTAAAATCTATAGCTTTCATAAATTCTCTTCCGCCTCTTTTACTAATTCATTAATCAGATCTTTTACACTTACAATTTTGTCAACCCTATAAGCATTAGCTCCTGCAAAAGCAAATCCTGCTTTTAAGTTTCCCTTTTTGGCATTTAGTAATGCTAAGGCTATGCAATATGGAGTATTTTTATAGTCACATGTCCTTATGCATTGAAATACACATTTGTATGGTTTCTTTTCTCCCCTTTCAACTGCCTCTAAAAACTCATTTTTTATGGCTCTTCCAGGAAGCCCCACAGGGCTTTTTATAATGACGATGTCTTCTTTTTTAGCCCTTATGTATTCTTGTTTAAATTTTTCATCAGCATCGCATTCATGAGTGGCGACAAATCTTGTAGCCATCTGTACTCCACTCGCACCTAATTTAATGAATTTTGCTATATCTTTTCCCTCATATATACCGCCACCTGCAATTACAGGAATTTCTTTATCATATTTTTCTTCTAAGATTTTTACCTCATCTAATACTTCTTTTAATCTGTTTTCTAAGGTTACATTAGGATCTTCTAATTCTTCCTTCTTAAATCCTAAATGACCTCCTGCTAATGGTCCCTCTACTACAAAAGCATCAGGTACATAATTGTATTTTTCAATCCAACTTTTGGCAATGATTTTAGCTGCCCTTGCCGAGGAGACAATTGGGACCAATTTTGTGGTTGCTTCTTTTATAAGATATTTAGGAAGGTCTAAAGGAAGACCGGCTCCTGAAAAAATAATATCTACCTTTTCTTCTATTGAAGTTTTTACCATATCTACAAAATTAGAAAGGGCTACCATTATGTTTACTCCAATTATACCCTTTGTTTTTTCTTTTGCTTTTCTTATTTCATTTCTTAACGCTCTAATATTAGCTTCAATAAAATTTTCAAAAAAATCTGGCTCATCCATACCAATACCTGCTGTACCTATTACACCTATACCTCCAGCCTCTGCTACAGCTGATGCAAGTCCTGAAAGAGATATTCCAACAGCCATACCTCCTTGTACTATTGGTATTTTGGCTACTAAATCCCCAATTCTAAGTTCTGGTAATTTCATTTATTTCCTCCTCAAAATTTATATACCCATAATATTGTATCCTGCATCTACATAGAGAACTTCTCCTGTTATTCCAGATGCAAGATCACTTAAAAGAAAAACTGCAGAATCTCCTACTTCTCTATGTTCAATATTTCTTTTTAAAGGTGCTTTTTCTCTGTGATATTCAAGCATGTCACTAAATTTAGCTATACCTCTTGCAGCTAAGGTGTTTAATGGTCCTGCTGAGATAGCATTTACCCTTATATTTTCTTCTCCTAAATCATAGGCTAAATATCTAACTGAAGCTTCTAATGCTGCTTTGGCAACTCCCATCACATTATAATTAGGAACTACCTTTTCAGCTCCATAATAGCTCAGGGTAAGTATACTGGCAGGTCTATTTAATATTCTTTTGAATATCCTTGTCATAGCAACAAAAGAATATACACTTATTTCCATTGCAGTTAAAAATGCTTCTTTAGAAGTTTCAATAAAGGGATTTTTTAAGGCGTCAGATGGAGCATAAGCTATAGAATGTACAAATCCATCTATTTTACCTACTTTTTTCTCAATCTCTTCAACTACCTTTTCAATATTTTCATCTTTTGATACATCACATTCTACAAGTAGTGGCTTTGGATTTAAGTTAGCTATCAATTCTTCTACATTTTCCCTTAATCTTTCGTTTTGGTAACCAATAATAACCTCTCCTCCAAATTTCATTATTGATTGAGAAATAGCCCAAGCAATACTTTTTTTATTTGCTACATTAAAAACAGCAAATTTCTTCCCCTCTAACATAATACATACTCCTTTCTTTTTAGGGTTTATTTTAAAAAATTATACCATAATGGGTGTTATAGGTTTATTCTTCTTCGGGATGTACAGTTATAACTTCTACTCCTTCTTTTTTAAGGTCTTCTATATAATGAGATGGAACATTGTCATCAATGATAATTTTATGCATAACATTTGTGGGTGCTACGAAAGAAAAACATTCCTTTCCAAATTTACTATGATCTGCAACTCCTATAATTTCTCTTCCCATCTCTATGATTAATTTTTTAATTTGGGATTCAGCTATACTTGCAGTATACATACCTTTTGAAGGTATAATTCCAGATATACCTAAAAATACCTTATCAACTCTAAATTCTCTTAAAACTCTTTCTGCCAATGGCCCAATGAGAGCAATAGTCTCTTTTCTAAGAACACCACCTGTTAATATTACTTCTACACCTCTTGCGTTAAGAAGTTCTCTTGCAACTTCTATCGAATTTGTAAGCACTGTAAGATCATGTTTATTTTTTATATTTTTTGCTATTTGTAATGTGGTGCTCCCTGCTTCAATAAATATGGATTCACCATCATTTATGATCTCTGCAGCCTTTTTCCCAATAGCCATTTTTTCTTTAAGGTTTTGTCTTTTTTTAGTAGTAAAAAGAGGTTCAAAGGAAAAACTATGAGGTAGTATTGCTCCACCATGTGTTCTCTTAAGGAAACCCTCTTTTTCCAAGGCTTCTAAATCTCTTCTTATAGTTGCTCCTGTTACATTGAATAATTTAACTAAGTCGTTAACTTTGATACTTCTTTCTTTTTCTAAAAGCTCAAGTATTTTAGATCTTCTTTCATCAGGAAGCATAATTTATATCACCTAATTATTTTATTTATTTTTATTTTTGGATAATAACATAAAAAATTGGTGATTGTCAAAAAAGGGGAAATTCCCTCACGTATCAGATTCTTCTTAACCTTTAGCCATATTTTTCTGGAATAAATTATAAAAAGTTTTTGTTCAAAAGTTATATAATTTCATCTTGTATATTTAGATGTATAGGTCCCATCTAAGTTATGTTTTATGGAGAATAATATTTATCTTTATTATAGCTTTAAATAAGCTATATTCAAGGATTCGCTAATTTTTAATTTTTTAATCTTATTGACGATTTTTAATTTTTATAGTATTATGTTATCGTTAACATAAAAATATAAGTAAGTAGGGGGATCTAAGATTGGTAACTATTAAAGATGTGGCTAAAAAGGCTGGAGTATCAGTAATGACCGTTTCAAGGGTTATTAATGGGGGTAAGAATGTAAGTGAAAGTACCCGAAAGAAGGTCTTAAAAGCTATTGAAGAATTAGGTTATGTCCCTAATTCTATCGCGAGAAGCTTAGTATTAAATAAAACTTCTACTATAGGACTTGTGATCTCTGATATAACAAACCCATTTTTTACAACAATTGCTCGTGGCGTAGAGGATACTGCAATCTCTAAGCATTACACAGTAATAATATGCAGTACAGATGAAAATCCTGAAAAGGAATTAATGTATGTAGAAGTTTTGGCTAAAAGTAAAGTAGATGGTGTTATCTATGCCTCTGCATCTGGGAAAAAAACTCCCTTAAAATCTTTATTCCTTAAAAATATACCTATAGTTTTGATTGATAGAACGATTGAAGGTGTTAATGACTTAGATATTGTAAGAGGAGATAGTGTATATGGGGCATATTTGTTGACAAAACATTTAATTGAATTAGGGCATAAGAGAATAGGAATTGTGGTAGGAAGCACGTTTATTTCTACAGCAAGAGATAGAGTAGAAGGATATAAAAAGGCTTTGAACGAGGCAAAAATTCCTATTGATGATAGTTTAATAAAAATTAGCGAGAGATCTAAATTCTCTAAGGAAGATGGATATAGATTAACAAAAGAGTTATTAGAGATAAAAGATCCTCCAACAGCTGTTTTTGGGGGTAACAATTTAATGGCTATTGGTGCTATGTTGGCAATTAAAGAAAAAGGATTGGAAATTCCAGATGATATTTCTCTTGTTTCTTTTGATGATATTGAGAGTTTGTCTGAGGTATATCCTTTTCTTACTGTAGTAAAACAGCCAGCCTATACAATGGGAGTTTTGGCTGCGGAACTTTTAATAAGGAGAATAGAGAATAAAGATAAGATACAAGAAAAAAGAGAGATTATGTTGACTCCTGAATTAATTATAAGAAAGTCTACAGCTCCACCTAAGAATTAATTAAGAAGGGAGGATATTTTCTATGGGTAGATTATTCCCTATTAGAGTTGGTGAAAAAAGGTTTATAGAGGATTATCCCAAAGTAGGAATTCGTCCAACTATAGATGGAAGATATGGGGGTGTAAGAGAGACTTTAGAAGATCAAACTATGAATCTTGCAAAGGCAGTTGCAGAGTTTATTGAAAATATTGTTTATCTTCCCAATGGAGAAAAAGTTAAATGTGTAATCCCAGAAAGGTGTATTGGAGGAGTTGCAGAAGCAAGAATGGCAGATGAGCTCTTTAGAAAAGAAGGAGTAGGAGTATCTATAACTGTTACTCCTTGTTGGTGTTATGGAGCGGAAACAATGGATATGAGCCTTGATATTCCAAAGGCTGTTTGGGGATTTAATGGTACAGAAAGACCAGGAGCAGTTTATCTTGCAGCAGTTTCAGCTGCTCACAATCAAAAAGGGCTTCCAGTATTTAAGATTTATGGAAAAGACGTTCAAGATAGAGATGATTACACTATCCCTTCTGACGTAAAAGAAAAGATAATTAAGTTTGTAAAGAGTGCTTTAGCAGTAGCTATTATGAAAAATAAGTCTTATCTTTCTATAGGTAGTGTCTCTATGGGAATTGCAGGATCTATTGTTGATCCTGACTTCTTTGAGGATTATTTAGGGATGAGGGTTGAGTATGTAGATATGACAGAAATAATTCGTAGGATTGAAAGAAAGATTTATGATGAAGAAGAATTCAGCAGAGCAATGGAGTGGGTTAAAAAATATTTGAAAGAGGGAGAATATCCTAATCCACCTGAAAAAAGGGTTGATGAGAAGAAAAAGCAGGAAGTATGGGAATTTGTAGTGAAGATGACGTTAATAATCAGAGATTTAATGGTTGGAAATAAAAAGTTAGAAGAACTTGGTTATCCTGAAGAGAGTTTAGGACATAATGCTATTGTAGCAGGATTTCAAGGGCAAAGACAATGGACAGATCATTTTCCAAATGGTGATTTTCCAGAGGCTATTTTAAATTCATCTTTTGATTGGAATGGATTAAGACAACCTTATATATTGGCAACAGAGAATGATAGTCTCAATGGAGTATGTATGTTATTTGGTCATCTTCTAACTAACACTGCTCAGATTTTTGCTGATGTTAGAACTTATTGGAGCCCTGAAGCAATATATAGGGTTACAGGATGGAAGCCTGAAGGTTTAGCCCAAAATGGAATAATTCATTTAATAAATTCTGGACCTGCTGCTCTTGACGGTACAGGAGAACAAGAAATAGATGGAAAACCAGCTATAAAGCCATTCTGGGAGATAACTGATGAGGAAGTTTTGAAATGTATTAATGTCACTAAATTCTGTTATGCTAACCTTGGATATTTTAGGGGTGGTGGTTTTTCTACTGACTTTACTACAAGAGGAGGCATGCCAGTAACTATAAGTAGATTAAATATAGTTAAGGGGCTTGGCCCTGTTTTACAGATTGCAGAAGGTTACACAGTGGAACTTCCTCCCCATGTTCATGATATTCTGGATAGAAGAACAGATCCAACTTGGCCAACTACATGGTTTGTGCCTAAGCTCACTGGAAAGGGTGCCTTTAAAAGTGTTTACTCAGTAATGGAAAATTGGGGGGCAAATCACTGTGCTATTACTTATGGGCATGTGGGTGATCTTTTCATAACACTTGCTTCCATTTTAAGGATTCCTGTTTGTATGCATAATGTGGAGGAAGATAGAATATTTAGACCAAGTGCTTGGTCTATGTTTGGTACTCAAGATTTAGAAGGAGCTGATTATAGAGCTTGTTTAAACTTTGGACCACTCTATAAAAAAGTAAGAGGATAATAAATTTTAAATAAGGGGGATGAAACTATAAATACTGAGACCTTAGTCTTTATGGAAAATATAAATAAGAGTTTCCCAGGGGTTCAAGCTTTAAAGGATGCTTATTTTGAGCTGAAACGTGGTGAGGTACATGCATTGGTTGGAGAAAATGGAGCGGGGAAGTCTACATTAATGAAGATATTAGTTGGCGCTTATAGAAAGGATTCAGGAAGGATTGTATATAAAGGAAAAGAGGTAGACATTCCTAATCCTCGTGTTGCACAAGAGATGGGAATAAGTATGGTTTTCCAAGAATTAAATTTAATGCCTCATCTCACAGTAGCTCAAAATATTTTTATAGGTAGAGAACCAAAAAAGAAAAATATACCAATATTCTTAGATGATGACGAGATTAATAAAAGAACAAAAGAACTTTTAGATATGCTTCATTTAAAAGTGGATCCAAAAGTAAAAGTTTCAGAATTAACTGTTGGTAAACAGCAAATGGTTGAAATTGCTAAAGCCTTATCATTTAATTCAGAGGTAATAATTTTTGATGAGCCAACAGCTGCTTTAAGTGAAGCGGAAACAGAAGAGTTATTTAGTATCATAAGAAAGTTAAAATCTCAAGGAATAGGGATAATCTATATTTCTCATAGATTGGAAGAATTAAAACAAATAGCTGATAGAGTAACTGTAATGAGAGATGGACAATATATAGGAACAGAAAACATAGAAAATGTGACCATTGATAAGATTATAAGCATGATGGTGGGTAGAGAGATTTATGAGACTCTTAGAGAAAAAGAAGTAGAGGAAGAGGCTGAAGTTGTCTTAGCTGTTAGAAACTTAAGAAGAGGAAAGATATTAAAAAATATTAATTTTGAGTTAAGAAAAGGGGAAATCTTAGGATTTGCAGGATTAATAGGAGCTGGAAGGACAGAGTTAGCAAGAGCAATATTTGGTGCTGATCCTATCGATTCCGGAGAAATATATGTAAAGTCTAAAAAAGTTAATATTAAAAATCCATGGGATGCTATAAAGCACGGTATTGGATATCTATCTGAGGATAGGAAAAGATATGGTTTAATGCCCAATTTGGATGTGAAGACAAATATAATTTTGCCTTCCATGAGTGAATTTTTAAAAGCATTAGGTTTTGTTGATGATAAAAAGGCAGAGAAAGTTTCAAATGAATATGTTGAGAGGTTAAAGATAAGGACACCATCTATTAGGCAAAAAGTTATGAATTTATCTGGAGGAAATCAACAAAAAGTTGTAGTCGCAAAATGGCTTTTAAGAAATTGTGGCATACTCATCTTTGATGAACCTACGAGAGGTATAGATGTGGGAGCGAAAAATGAAATATATAAGCTTATGAATGAATTAATAAAAGAAGGAAAATCAATTATAATGATCTCCTCGGAGCTTCCCGAAATATTAAGAATGAGTCATAGAATTGTGGTTATGTGTGAAGGCAGAATAACAGGTATTCTGAATGCTGAAGAAGCCACTGAGGAGAAAATATTGAAATATGCTACCATGTATGAAGACCAAAAGGAGGTTTTAATTTAAATGGTTAATAAATTATCAGCTCTTTTCTCTAAGAGTGGACTAAGACAAATTTTAATGTTTGCAAGTCTCTTTTTGCTTTTTACCTTTTTCTCAATTGCATCACCTAATTTTTTGACCTATGAAAATGTGGTTGCAATTTTGCTTGCTACTTGTGTAAATGGTCTTCTTGCTCTTGGTGTAACCTTTGTTATTATAACAGGTGGTATTGACCTTTCTATAGGTACTGTTATGACTATATCCTCTGTGATGAGTGGTGTTTTTATAGCTTTTTGGAAATTACCAGTATTTATTGGTGTTTTAGGGGGAATATTAACAGGTACTTTAGCTGGTTTTATTAATGGGTTTGTTATATCAAAAATGAAATTACCTCCCTTTATTGCAACTCTGGGTATGATGATGATTGCAAAAGGTTTAGCTTTGGTTATATCAGGCTGTAAACCAATTTACTTTATGGATGCTCCTATATTTAATAAGATTGCTATGGGATCTATTATAGGAAAAATAATACCAGGTATCGGAGAATTCCCTAATGCGATTTTGTGGTTTATCCTTTTCATAATTATTGCGAATATTCTTCTCAACAGAACCGCTCTTGGAAGATATACCTTTGCTATAGGAAGCAATGAAGATGCAGCAAGATTATCAGGTCTGAATGTTGATAAATGGAAGATAATAATATACTCCTTATGTGGAACTTTTGTGGGTATTGCTGGTGTCATAATGGCTTCAAGATTAAATTCTGCACAACCAGCTTTAGGTCAAGGATATGAATTGGATGCTATAGCGGCTGTAGTAATAGGAGGCACATCATTGAGGGGTGGAGAGGGCTCTATAATAGGAACAGTCATAGGTGCATTAATTATGAGTACTTTAACTAATGGTTTAAGAATTCTCTCTGTACCTCAAGAATGGCAGATTGTAGTAAGTGGAATTATAGTTATTGGTGCTGTTTATCTTGATATGATGAGAAGGAGTAGAGAGATATGATAATCTGGGTAATATTTGCCCAAAAGGCAAATATTATAAAAAATCCTTTAACGGGGGAGGTTTAAAAAATGAAGCGTTTCCTAATTGTATCCTTAATGTTCATTTTCCTTATTGGGCTTTCCATTACGTCTGCCCAAAGACCATACATTGCTATGGTCTCCAAAGGGTTCCAGCATCAGTTCTGGCAAGCAGTAAAAAGTGGTGCTGAAAAAGCAGCAAAGGATTTAGGAGTAACTATAACCTTTGAAGGTCCAGAATCTGAAGCAATGGTAGATAAACAGATTGAAATGCTTCAAGCAGCTCTTGCTAAGAAACCTGCAGCTCTTTGTATTGCAGCTCTTGATAGCAAAGCAGTTATACCATATCTTGAGAAAGCACGTCAAATGGGTATTCCTGTAATTGGATTTGACTCTGGAGTAGATAGTAATATTCCTGTAACAACAGTTGCAACAGATAATATAAAGGCTGCGGGTTATGCTGCTGATAAGATGGCAGAATTTATAGGAAGGATTGGTGAAGTTGCTTTAGTAGTACATGACCAAACAAGTAGAACTGGAATTGATAGAAGAGATGGATTTGTAAATAGGATTAAACAAAAGTATCCATTAATAAAAATAGTTGATATTCAATATGGTGGTGGTGATCATCTTAAATCTACAGATCTAACAAAAGCTATTATACAAGCTCATCCAAGATTGAAGGGTATTTTTGGAGCGAATGAAGGGTCTGCTATTGGAGTAATTAATGCAGTTAGAGAGATGAATAAGGTAGGAAAGATAGTAGTGATAGGATATGACTCTGGAAAACTACAGATTGAAGCAATTAAATCTGGTTTAATGAAAGGTGCTATAACCCAAAATCCAGTTGGAATGGGTTATATGGCTGTTGAGGCTGCTGTAAAAGCGATTAAGGGTGAAAAGTTACCAAAATTCATAGACAGTGGTTTCTATTGGTATGATAAGACAAATATTGATGATCCTAAGATAAGAGAGTGTCTATACGAGTAAGAGATAGAAAAAGGTAAATAAAGAAGGGGAAGGCAAAAAAGCCTTCCTCTTCTTTATTACTATCTTTTTTTAGAGATTTATTTTTATTTTATTAGGCAAATCTACAATTTCAATATCTTTTTCTACTGTTGGCTTTTTTAATACCAATATAAATCTTAGCTCAGGAGTAATAGGATAAGGTAACCAGTGCCATACTCCCTCATTAAGGACAAAAGATGCTGTGCCGTCTATCCAGAAAGCTTCTATGGAATTTGAATCAGGTATATTTTTCCCAGGAGTTGCAGGAGCAAGGCAAATTATTCCAGCTCCCGATATGGGAATAAAGGCTTCCAAGGTTTGTTTATGTCTTTCTATTTTTTCTAAGATAAAATCTCTATTGAAATCTCTTCTGATTTCTAAATATCCTAAACATCCCTCACTTCCAAGAGATGAAATGTCAGCTATGTTGTGATAATAGTTAAAGACTTCTGATTTTGCTGCAGGAGGATTATTAAAAGGAGGAACTATTAAGGTTCCAAATTTTTTGAAATTCTCTTGATTAGGGTATTTAACTTTAATCTCCATTTTTCCCTCCACAATATGTTTTTATATATTTTGAATTATTTTTAATTATACTGTTTATTTAATATCATTTTTAACTTATTTTGTCAATGAATATAAAAACTTTATAGATAAAATAGATAAATTAATCTAAATGTTTTTGTTTTTTCTTTTCTATAAAAAATATATTCCTGTTGTTAAGATTCTTACTGTTTTTTGATGTCTTTCAATTTTTTGACAAAAATACATATTACATGTAAAATAAAAAATAAAAATAAATGAAAGAAAAAGATAAAAGAAGATGAAAATTTATGCTAAAGAGGGGAGGTGAGTAGTTAAGTATCTAAGATTTCAAGTTGGATATATAAAAATTTTTTAATTAGGGGGGATTATTTATGAAAAAGTTTTTGATCGTTTTATTAATTGTTATTCTTCTTACCTTAGGTACACAAGGATTTGCTCAAAAAAAATTTGTTATTGGATTAGTATGTAAAACTGCTGGTAACCCATTTTTTGAAGCAGTAAATAAAGGAGCTCAAGAGGCTGCAAAAGAATTAGGAATTACTGTTTTATATCAATCTCCAGCTGCGTCAAGCGTTCAAGGGCAAATTGATATTATTAACTCAATGATTGCTCAAAAAGTTAGTGCAATCTGTGTTTCTGCCAATGATCCCGATGCTTTAGTTCCAGTATGTAGAAAGGCTCAACTCAGAGGTATTCCAGTTGTAACTTTTGATTCTGCTGTGAAACCTCAAGGAAGAAAGCTTTTTGTAAATCAGGCAGATATGGAGCAAATAGGAAGAATTCAAGTTCAACTTTTAGCTAAGATGATAAATTATGAGGGTGAAATTGCTGTGCTAAGCGCTGCCTCTACCATGGCTAATCAAAATACATGGATAGCATGGATGAAAGAAGAACTTAAAAAACCAGAATATAGTAAGATGAAACTTGTGGCCATAGTGTATGGGGATGATATTAGAGAGAAAAGTTATAATGAAGCAATGGGATTATTTAAATCTTATCCAAATTTAAAGGGAATAATTGCACCAACAACAGTAGGTATTGCAGCTGCTGCTCGTGCTATTGAGGATGCAGGACTATCAGGAAAAGTACAGCTTACAGGTCTTGGTTTACCAAGTGAAATGGCAGAATATGTGAAGAGAGGAACATGTAAAGCTTTTGCTTTATGGAATCCTATAGATTTAGGTTATGCAACAATATATGCCACTTATCGTTTGTTAACAAAAGAGATAAAGGGTAATGTAGGAGAGAAAGTTAATTTGGGTAGACTTGGAGAAAGAAAAATAGTGGATGAAGGCAATGGTGGAAGAATGATAATTCTTGGACCTCCATTTGTATTTGATGCATCTAATATAGATTATTGGTCAAAAGTATACTAATTAAAAAGGAGGGGGAGAATCTCTCCCCCTCTTATATTTTATTTATTGAAAGAAGGGGTTAATAAAGTATATGAGCGATTATATATTAGGGGTTTTTGGAATATATAAAACTTATACAGGAACAAAACCAGTTTTACAAAATGTTGATTTTAATTTAAAAAGAGGAGAAATTCATGCTTTATTGGGAGAAAATGGGGCTGGAAAGTCTACTTTGATTAAAATTATAAGTGGTGTATTGCAACCTGATAGTGGAGAGATTATTTTAGAAGGAAAGAAAATCCATCTGAAAAATTCTATGGATGCTCAAAAGTATGGTATTGCTGCCGTTTTCCAGGAGCTTGCTTTATTTCCGGAATTGAGTGTGGCTGAGAATATATTTATAGGCCATTATAAATATAGTCCATTTTTTAAAAATATTGATTGGAAGAACCTATATAAAGAAGCTGAGAATTTATTAAACTCCTTAGGAATAGAATTGAATCCTAAGGTTCCTGTAAAAAATCTCAGTATAGCTGAAAGGCAATTGGTAGAAATTGCAAGAGTTTTATCCATAAATCCTAAGATTTTAATTATGGATGAACCTACTTCTTCCTTGACCTTAGAAGAAACCCAAAGACTTTTTAATATTATAAGAAATCTTAAGCATAAGGGCACTTCTATTATATTTATTTCTCATAGGTTGGAAGAGGTTTTTGAAATAGCTGATAGAGTAACAGTACTAAGAGATGGACAGTATATAGGAACAAGAGATGTAAAAGATACAAATATGGATGAGTTGATTCAAATGATGGTAGGAAGAAAGTTAGAGGATATGTATCCTAAGGTAGAGGCTAAAAAGGGTGATATTCTGCTTAAGGTAGAAGGATTAACAAAACATGGAGAATTTTATGATATTTCCTTTGAACTTTATGAAGGAGAGGTTTTAGGAATAGCAGGACTCGTAGGTTCTGGAAGAACAGAGGTTGCTCAAACCATATTTGGGATAAGAAAGAAAGATAAAGGCAAGATATATATAAAAGGAAAAGAGGTAGAAATAAATAGTCCTAAAGATGCTATAAGTCATGGAATAGTCTATGTTCCTGAAGACAGGCATCAGCATGGACTACTTCTACCTATGGATATTGTATGTAATGTTACTCTTCCTATTTTACAAAGTTTAGCCAATAAAGGAGTTATTAATAAACAAGAAGAAGAAACTCTTACAAAAAGATACTATGAATTGTTGGATATTAGAGCTACTGGATTCAGGCAAAAGGTTATGAATTTATCTGGAGGAAATCAACAAAAGGTTGTCCTTGCTAAGTGGCTCGCTACAAATCCAAGGATTCTTATTTTGGATGAACCTACAAGAGGTGTAGATGTGGGAGCTAAAGTAGCTATTTATAACCTAATCAATAAATTGGTTCAAGAAGGTTATGGAATAATACTTATTTCTTCAGAAATGCCTGAGGTAATAGGTATGAGTGATAGGATTTTGGTGATGCATGAGGGAAGATTAGTGGGAAGTCTTTCAAGAAAGGAAGCAACTCAAGAAAAGATTTTGTCATTAGCTTTGGGAAGAGGACATCTGGTAAAGAGTTAATGATTAAAGGAGGCTGTTTATGACAGAGTTAGATACTATGATTGGAATAAAAAAAGATAGTAATATATCGAGATTGAGAGAGATAGGCATAATATTTCCTCTTTTCTTTTTTGGTCTAATTATAGCCATAAGAAATCCATATTTTGTGACCTGGGAGAATATTCGTTATATTCTTCTTGATGCATCTATATTGAACATTGTGGCTATAGGAGAAATGATGGTAATTTTGACTGGGGGAATAGATCTTTCTGTTGGCTCTAATCTTGCCTTGACAGGTATGATTGTCTCTATGCTATATAGAGATTTGCCTAATCTTCCGGTTATTTTAGCACCAATTTTAGGTATTATTATCGGGGGTATATGTGGGACTATAAACGGTTTATTTGTGGCAAAAGGTAGGGTAATCCCGATTATAGCCACTCTCTCTACCATGTATATTTTTAGAGGAATTGTTTATATTATAAGTCAGGGAAAGTGGGTTAATGCTCATGAAATGCCTGAAGGTTATAAGCTCTTAACAAGGGTGGAAGTTTTTGGTATTCCTATATTGATTATTTATGCTTTTATAGTTTTTCTTCTTTTTTACTATATACTTAACTACAAATCTATAGGAAGAAGTATATATGCAGTAGGTAATAATCCACAATCTGCGGTCTATATTGGTTTAGATAAAATAAAATTGCTTTTTTTAGTCTATCTAATATCAGGAATTTTATCAGGTCTAAGTGGTGTTTTATATACTTCAAGATTTGCCTCTGCCGAAAGTAGTGCTGCTGTAGGGTTTGAATTATCTGCTATTTCGGCTGTAGTTATAGGTGGAGTAAAAACTACTGGAGGATCAGGTAAAATAGGAGGGGTTGTTTTAGGGGTATTATTGTTGACCATGATAGTAAATGGATTAAATATTATGAGAATTTCTCCCTTCTATAAGCTTGCTCTACAAGGACTTATGTTTTTGACTGCAATAGTAGTAGATTCCTTGATAGCAGAAAGAACTCAAAGAAGGTATAGGAGGAGATCATGAAATTAAAAATTAAAATTACTTGGGAAATAATCTTACTTATATTGATTATATTAGTATTTGTAATAAGCAGTATTTTGTCTCCTTATTTTTTAGATATAGTAAACCTACTTGATAACACCACTAATTTTATGGAGAAAGGATTAATCTCCCTTGCTATGGCGTATATCATTATTAGTGGAAATATAGACATCTCAGTAGCATCAAATATGGGAATGACATCTGCTTTTATGGGGGTCCTTCATAGAGCCGGTACTAATATTTGGATTTGTGTTTTAATAGGGCTACTAATATCTACTTTAGGAGGATTTTTAAATGGTTATCTAATTGTTAGATTTAGGTTACCTGCTATAGCTATAACTCTTGGTACTTATGCTCTCTATAGAGGAATAGCTTATATTTTATTACAAGACACAGCAGTAGGAATTGAATCTGAAAGTTTTATGTACTTAGGACAAGGGTATATAGGAAACACTCCTATCCCCTTTTCATTAGTAGTATATATTATTTTTGCTTTTATTTTTGGCTTTATATTACATAAAACCACTTTTGGAAGATACATATATGCTATAGGGAACAATGAGCAAGCATGTAAATTTTCAGGTATACCAGTAGAAAAAATAAAAATAATATTATTCACTCTTTTAGGTTTTATGTCAGGTTTAGGAACTATATTTTTAACATCAAGATTAAGCAGTATAAGGCCTGACATAGGTAGTGGTTTAGAACTTGAAGTTATAGCAACGGTGGTTTTAGGAGGAGTAAGCATATTGGGTGGATCTGGAAATATGATTGGGGTTGTACTTTCTCTATTTTTACTTGGATGTCTCACTTATAGTCTTAATCTTTTAAATATACCAAGCCAAGTGATAACTATTATACTTGGATTATTATTAGTATCAACGATTTTAATTTCTAACTTTATAGAGCAAAGAAGAAAACTTGTAAAATTTTGAAAGGGGTGTTTAATAAATGGAGAGAGAACTTGGTGCTAAGATTTGGCTTATACCAGATGCATATTTACCGGATGTGGGTGATGTTAATTTACCAAGTCATGAGTCTACATGTATTTTAAATGTAAATGATAAACCTGCTACTGTTAAATTCACCTTCTATTTTGAAGATAGAGATCCAATAGAGTCAAAGGAGATAGTTGTGCCTGCAAAGAGAACATGGCATGTAAGATTGGATAGGTCAGAAGAAATTCTTGGGGTGAAGCTTGAGAGAGATGTACCTTTTGCAATTAAAGTGGAGAGTAATATAAAAATTGTGGTGCAACATTCAAGATTAGACACAAGACAACCCAATCTTGCCTATATGACTGCTATTCCTTGGAATATCGATTAATTAATATTTCTTTAATGTTTTTATGCTTGACATTTAAGAGCGTAATGTTAATATAAAAGAAAAAGAAATGAAAATAAAAAATAAAAATAAATAAAAGAAAAATAAAAAGGAGGTGCTAAAGTTGCCAAAAGAGATAAATGTATTCCCAGAGTTTGAACCAGGATATATTGAGGTTGGCGGGAAAGTCCCAAAGTTTCAATATAATAAATCCCTTAAGGATGAATTAAAAGAGGGAACAATAACAAGGGAAGAAAGTATTGATCTTTTTAAATGTATGCTTATGATTAGAAATTTTGAAGAGATGATATATGAATTGAGGGCAAATAAGGGTAAGTATGGGAATATACGTTATTTATATATAGGAGCCACTCATCTATCTATAGGACAGGAAGCAGTACCAACGGGTGGAATATCGGTTATTAAAAAGGATGATTATATAACAAGTACTCATAGAGGACATGGGGATGCAATAGCTAAAAGTTACTTTGGATTAAAAGATATGTCAGAAGAGGAGCTTTTTTCTTTTGTAGAAAGTAACAAAGAGATTGCCAATTTTTTAGGTTATAACTGGAAGAACAAAAATAAAGATATATTATATCAATACGCTCTTGATATAGAACTCTTTAAGGCTATAGGAGAACTATTTGGAAAGGAATGGGGGGCATGTAAGGGAAGAGGAGGCTCCATGCATATTGCGGACTTCAGTGTAGGTCATTTAGGGGCTAATGCCATAGTTGGAGGTAGTATGGGAATTGCAGTGGGATCCGCTATGGCGTCAAGATATATGGGGGATGGAAAGGTAACCCTATGTTTTATTGGAGATGGGGCTATGAATACGGGTATAGCTCATGAGGCATTGAATATGGCTTGTATGGCCCAATTCACTAATGGGTTGATGAAGAAAAAGTTTGGTGTACCAGTCATATTTATGGTTATGAATAACCAATATGGAGAATCAGGTCAACAAAAGGGAGAGGTCACGGGAATAGATTATATTGCAGAAAGAGGATTTGCTTATAACAAAAAGGGAATGCATGCTGAAGTTGTAAATGCTATGAATGTGCTTGCTGTAAGAGATGCGGTAAAAAGAGCAGTGGAAAAGGCAAGAAATGGTGAAGGACCTATTTTGCTTGAGTTTTGGGGATATAGATTTGTGGGACATTCTTTAAGTGATACATTAGAGAAACCAGAAGATGGTACTTATCGTACATATGATGAGCTTCAAGAATGGAAAAAATATGATCCTATAGAAAATTTTGCTAAGGAATTGATAAGGGCTGAAGTACTTACGGAGGAAGAAGTAGAAAATCTCAAGAGAGAGGCTCGCAAAAAGAATGAAGAAATAGCAGCAAAAGTTATAGAATCACCCAATCCTGATCCTAAACAAATGACTCTATATGTATTCAATGATGCTCCTATTGACGATTATGTACCTGAAAAGTTTAGAAACGTTACTGTGTTAAAAGAACCAGCCTTTAAAGATAGGGATCCAGAGTTAGAGATAAATTATAAAGAGGCTATAATTGAAGCTTTATATCAAGAGATGAAAAGAGATGGAAGGGTGCTAATGTGGGGAGAAGATATTGCTGATTATGGTGGTTCTTTTGGTGAGACAAAAGGTTTATTGGAAATATTTGGTAGAGATAGAATATTTAACACTGCTATATCGGAAGCTGCAATAGTAGGAACAGGAATTGGTGCGGCTATGAGAGGATTGAGACCTATTGTTGAGATTATGTATATT
Organism: Dictyoglomus sp. DH; assembly: GCF_055181375.1. Taxonomy (NCBI): domain Bacteria; kingdom Pseudomonadati; phylum Dictyoglomota; class Dictyoglomia; order Dictyoglomales; family Dictyoglomaceae; genus Dictyoglomus; species Dictyoglomus sp. DH. The sequence continues at coordinate 495,879 of NZ_CM143706.1, forward strand.
GATTTTATTTTAATTGCTTTAGATCAAGTGGCAAACCAAGCTGCTAAGATGCGTTATATGACTGGTGGTCAAGCAGAAATACCTTTAACCATAATAACTACTATTGGTGGTGGTAAAGGATATGCAGGACAGCATTCTCAAAGTATTGAATCCATATTAACCCATTTTCCAGGATTGAAAATTGTTGCACCATCAGATGCTTATGATGCAAAGGGGCTTTTAATATCAGCCATAAGAGATAAAAATCCTGTAATTTACATTGAGCATCAAAATCTTCTTCAAGATCCATTACTTTTGTCTCTTTCAAAAAGAAAAGTACCAAAAGAGGATTACATAATTCCATTAGGGAAGGCAGATATTAAAAGAAAAGCTAAGAATTACGATAAAAGTGTAACGGTAGTTTCATGGTCAGCCATGTTATATGCTGTTTTGAAGGCGGCAGAAGAATTGGAAAAGGAAGGAATTGAATTAGAGGTTATAGATTTAAGAAGTCTCTATCCTTTGGATATGGATACTATAATAGATTCGGTAAAAAGGACAAGAAGATTTGCGATTGTAACTCAAGCAGTAGAGTTTATGTCATTATCAGCTGAAATAATTACTCAACTTTTTGAAAAAGCAAATTCATATTTGGAGAGACCACCATTGAGGATAGGGGCTCCTTATTGTCCACCCCCAGCCTCTCCAGTTCTTGAAAAGGCTTACCTTCCCAATGATAAGAGAATAATAGATGAGATTAAACAGTTATTTTAGAAAGGAGGAAGGATAAGGATGGTGAAGAACATTGTTATGCCAAAGGTTAGTGATGTAATGGAAAATGGAACTGTCACTACTTGGCTTAAGAAAGAAGGAGAAAAAATACAGAAGGGAGAACCATTATTAGAGATAGAGGTGGAAAAAGCAATAATGGAGATAGAGAGTGAATATGATGGTTATTTAAGAAAAATATTAGTAAAAGAAGGAGAGACAGTTCCTGTAGGTACTGTTCTTGCTTATGTTACTGATACCTTAGATGAGGAAATTCCAGAGTAAGGGGGCATAAATTTTGAGTGGAGATAATGAGATTAAAAAGATACTTTTGAGTACTACAAGAAGGACTATAGCTGAGAGACTTTTGAAGAGTAAGCAAAATATACCTCATTTTTATGCTGAGTTAGAAATGGATGCTACAAACTTAGTGAATGCGAGAGAAGAGTTTATAAATAAAAATAATGTAAAAATATCTTATGATGATTTTATTATCAAGGCTGTAGCATCCTCTATAAAGGATTTCCCTTTAATAAATTCTCGTTTTAAGGAAACAGAAATAGAACTTTTAGAGGAGATAAATGTTGGTTTTGCGGTTGCTTTAGGGGATGAAGGTGTAGTAGTGCCTGTAATTAAAAATGCTAATAAGAAAAACATTCTTCAGATATATGAAGAAAGGATTTTATTGATAGAGAAGGTAAGAAATAGAAAACTGAGAGTTGAAGATATATCTAACAGAAGTATAACAGTAAATAATGTAGGAGTTTTTGGAATAAAGTCCATATTAGCTATAATTAATCCACCTGAAGTTGCTATAGTTACTTTTGGGGCTATTCAAGATAGAGTGGTTCCTGTAAATGGTGAGATAATGATTAGGAAAATGATGGATATTACACTTTCAGCAGACCATAGAGTAATAGATGGGGCTTATGGTGCTAAATTTCTTGTAAAGATAAAAGAATTTCTTGAGAATCCTAACCTGTTATTAATTTAGGAGGATAATAAAAATGGAAACCATAGCTTTAAGAATGTATGGAAAGATGGATCTTAGGCTTGAAAAATTTGGGCTTCCTGATATTAAAGAAGATGAAATACTTGCAGAGATAATTTCAGATACCAGCTGTCCATCTACTTATAAAGAGATAGTGCAGGGGTCAGAGCATCCGAGAGTACCAAAGGATATTGATAAAAACCCTGTTATTGTGGGACATGAAATGGCAGGTATTATTTTAAAAATTGGAGAAAAATGGAAAGATAAATATAAAGAAGGACAAAAGTTTACTATTCAACCTGCCCTTTTATATGAAAAAGGTCCTGTAGGTGTATTAAGTGCTCCTGGTTATTCATACAAATATTTAGGGGGGCTTGCTACAAGGGTTATTATTCCTAATGAAGTGATGGAACAAGATTGTCTTTTAATATATGAAGGAGATGCTTTCTATAAGGCATCCTTAGTGGAACCTTTGTCTTGTGTGGTTGGTGCTGTTAATGCTCAATATCATACAAAGGAAAATTCATATGAGCACATAATGGGTATAAAGCCTGGAGGTAAAACTGCGATTTTAGGTGGAGCAGGTCCTATGGGTCTTGCTTTTCTTGCTTATCTTGTTTATGGTCCTCAAAATCCCGGATTGTTAATTATTACTGATATTGATGATTCTAAGCTTCAAAGGGCTATTAGAGCTTTTCCTGTAGATAAGATTAAAGAAAAGGGCATAGATATTAGATTTATTAATCCTACAAAAGATCAATCATATAAAGAAGTGAAATATGATGATATCTTTGTATTATATCCCAATCCTAAATTAGTTGAGGAAGCAGACTCTCTACTTGACAGAGATGGATGTCTAAACTTTTTTGCAGGACCAACAGACCATAATTTTACCGCATGTGTTAATTTCTATAAGGTTCATTATGATAAGCATCATTTTGTGGCTACATCTGGGGGAAATGCTAATGATATGAAGATAGCTTTAGATCTTATTCAGAAAGGCATTATAGATCCTTCTCCTATGATTACACATGTTGGGGGTTTGAATGTGGCAAGGGATGTGCTTTTAAATTTTCCCAATATTCCTGGAGGAAAGAAATTAATCTACACCCACATAAAGTTTCCTTTGTCAGATATTGATGATTTTGAAAGATTAAGTATTGAAGGTCCTACCGAATTAAGAGATATTTATAGAGATCTATATCAAATTGTTAAAGAGAATAATGGATGGTGGTCTAAAGAAGCAGAAGATTATATATTGAAAAAGGGGGAGAAAATAGATGTGTGATTGCCAAAGATTAAAAGATAGAGTAGCAATTGTTACTGGAGCAGCTCAAGGGCTTGGTGAGGCTCTTGCTTATAGGCTTGCTAAGGAAGGTTGTGATGTTACTGTTGCTGACATAAAAATAGATAAGGCTCAAGAAGTGGTAAGAAGAATTGAAGAGGAATATAAAAGAAGGGCATTAGCTATAAGATGTGATGTAACTAATGAGGAAGATGTGAAAAATATGGTAGAAAAAACGGTTGAGGTTTTTGGAAAACTTGATATAATGGTTGCTAATGCTGGAATATTGATGGCTCATGATGTTACTGAATTTCCTCTTGAGGATTGGAAGAAGGTTATTGATGTGAATTTGACAGGCTATTTTCTCTGTGCGAGAGAGGCGGCAAAAGTTATGGTGAGACAAAGATCAGGTGTCATAATACAAATTAATTCAAAATCTGGTAAGAAAGGAAGCTTTAGGAATTCTGCTTATTCTGCATCTAAATTTGGAGGAATAGGTTTTACTCAGAGTATTGCATTAGATTTGGCTCCATATAATGTAAGAGTGATAGCTGTTTGTCCTGGAGATCTTCTGGATTCACCTTTGTGGAAAGAAAGTCTATATGATCAATATGCAAAGAGATTAGGGATAAGCAAAGAAGAGGTAAGAGAAAGGTATTTAAAACAGGTTCCCCTTGGAAGAGCATGTACTTATGATGATGTGGCAAATGTGGTAGTATTTCTTGCCAGTGATGAGGCCTCCTATATTACTGGAGATGCTGTTAATGTTAGTGGTGGGGTAGAGATGAGGTGAAGAAATGAGAGTACATATAGATATTGGTGTTAATGGAGCCTTTTTAACAAGAAGGTGGGAAGAACCTGAAAATTTTATAAGGCTTACAAAAGAACTTGGGTATGATTACCATTCTTTCTGTAGTGATGTTTTAGATCCCTTCTTTAGTGGCGATAAGGAATATCAAATAGAGACAGCAAAGAAAATAAAGGAGTATTCAGAGAAATATGATGTAGATATATGGGACTACTATACGGGGATGGCGACCCATAGGTTCCATGGTTTGTCTCATAGTGATGAAAGAGTGAGGAAGAGAATGAAAGAATGGATTATATCTGCCATGGATATTGTAAGGGAGATGGGGGCAAAATATCTTGGAGGACATTGGGATGCTATTTCTGTGGAAGTATTGCAAGATAATAGCAAAAAAAGAGAAAGAATTAATTACGTTTATAATACTTTTAAAGAACTTGCTAAGATTGCTAAAGATAAAGGAATTTTGGGTATTTCTAATGAACAGATGTATATACCAAGTGAAAAACCATGGACATTAAAAGAGGCTGAAGAATTTCTTATTGAAGTAAATAAAGATAATGAAGGGGTTCCTGTTTACTTAACTATTGATGTGGGCCACCAGGCTGGTATGCATTACGGACTTACTGGAGAAGATCTTTCCTACGAAGAATGGTTAAGAAGATTTGCTTGTTTTTCTCCCATTATTCATTTACAACAGACGAAGCCAGATTCAAGTAGTCATTGGCCATTTACAGAAGAATATAATTCTATTGGACATGTCAAAATTGAGAAGGTGCTTTCTGCAATAAAGTCGTCTTTTGAAAATTATAAAGAAAATCCTGTATCTAAATATTTAAACCCAGTAGATAAAATAGTACTTATAGTCGAAGTTATTCCACCTTCCACAAAAACTGAGGAAAAGGTATTAGAAGAGCTTAAAAAGACCTCTGATTATCTACGAAATTATATTCCTAAGGGAGGAATTTATTATGAATTCTGATGTGGCAAAACTTAAAAAAGAACTTATAGAGATAGGAAAAAGAATTTCTATGGAAAGCTTAGTTGTTGGGCCTGGAGGAAATATAAGTGCAAGGCTTGGAGATAGAATATATATAAAAGCAAGTGGATCTTCCTTTGAAGATGCTACAGAAGAAGACTATATAGGAGTAGAAATAGGTTCTGGAAATGTTGTAGACGGTTATAAAAGGCCTTCCTCAGAAATTTGGATGCATCTTGAGTGCTATAAGCAAAGGGAAGATGTAATGGCAGTGATTCATACCCATCCTGTATATGCTATTGCATATGCTTTTCAAGATGAATCTTTAAAACCCTTTACCCCTGATATGGTTGCTCTCCTTGGAGGAGAGATTCCAGTAATTGAGTATGTAGTACCAGGAGGTAAAGAGTTTGCTGAAGCAGTAGGGGAGATTATAAAAAATCATAATGGAGTTTTAGTAAAGAATCATGGCCTTGTTACAGTTGGGAGTAATTTAAAAGAAGCATTATATAGAACTTTACTTATTGAATCTTCAATTAAAGTAATTTTTGTGGCAAGACTCTTTGGAAAGATGCGCTTCTTTACAAAAGAACAAATAGATGAAATTGATAATTTAGAGGTTGAAAAATATAGAAAAAAATTATTAAAGGATAGATTTTAAACTATTTCCAAGGGATATTATCTTTTCGTCTTACTTGGATTTCGTCAATAACTGCATTATTTCTAAATCTTAATAGAAATATAATGATTTCTGCGATTTCGTAGGGTTGTATTAATGATGATTTTTCAAGATCAGGTCTAACTTTGTTAACTAGATCAGTGGCAACTCCCCCTGGAGATATTAAATGTACCCTTATATCATATTCATGCACTTCTTGAGCAAGGACTTTTGTGAATCCGTGAAGTGCATGTTTTGATGCAGTATAGGCACTTTGATTTACATATCCTTTATACCCTACTACTGAAGATATATTTATAATAGTTGGAATTTCTGAGTTTTTCAAATAAGGTATGGCATATTTACATAAAAAATAAGGAACCTTTGCATTAATTGTCATTAAATTATCCCATTCTTCCTCTGATGTTTCTAATAAAGGTTTGGAAAGAGCTGTTCCAGCATTATTTATTAATATATCTAATCCTCCAAAACATTCAATTACTTTCTCAATAACAAACTTTGGAGCATTATTTTCTGTCAAATCTATTGGTAAAATAAATATATCAATATTTTCTTTTGATAATTCATCTTTTATTTTTTTTAATTTATTTTCATCTCTTGCTATAAGAGCAAGATTAACCTTTTCCTTTGCAAGCCTTCTTGCAATTTCTTCTCCAATTCCTCTGCTGGCTCCTGTTAATAATGCTATCTTTTTAGCAAGGTTAACCATGGCTTTATTATATCATGACATTGATAATGAAAAAAATCTTGACAGAAATGAAAAATAAAAATAGAATATAAATATTGATTTATGCAATATTTTTGCATAATATAAAATGAGGGGGTGATCTGTAAATTTAAAAAATCTCTCCTAAAATAATATTAAAAGGGGGTTAGATTTATGAAGTTTAAAGGGGTTTTAGTTTCTTTGTTACTTCTTCTCATTGTTTTGACAGTTAATTATTCTCAACAGCCTATAAATTTAAGGGTTGCTTGGTGGGGAAGCCAAACCAGACATAATCAGACTCTTGAAGTAATCAAGCTGTTTGAAAAAAGATATCCCAATATTAAAATAACGCCAGAATATACATCATGGAGTGATTACTGGACGAAACTTAATACACAGGCTGCAGCTGGAAACTTACCTGATGTAATACAACATGATTATCAATATATTACTGAATGGGTAAATAGAGGATTACTTTTACCTCTTGATGATTTTGTTAAGGATAATGTAATAAATCTAAAAGATGTGGCTACTAATTATATAAAGCCTGGAATAGTAAATAGTAGACTTTATGGTATAAATCTTGGTGTTAATGCTCTTGGTCTTGTTTATGATCCTGAATTATTCAAACAAGCTGGTGTTCCTCTTCCAAAAAATGATTGGACTTGGGAGGAATTTAAAAATACAGTTATACAAATAAAGAAAAAACTTGGTATTTATGGTGTTGAAGGCTTTACAGGTCAAATAGAATGCTTCAAAATTTGGTTAATTGAGAATGGAGAATGGTTATATTCTCAAGATGGTAAGTCCATAGGTTTTAGTAAAGATACATTTGTAAAATGGTGGGAGATGATGCTTGATATAGAGAATGCTGGAGCTGCGCCAGATATATCAGTGGATGTTTCAAGGACTGGTCTTGGGGTTGAAGATCAATTTATTGTTAAAAAGAAATCTGCTATGTCTCTTGCTTGGAGTAATCAGCTTATTGCTATATCAAAAGCTGCCGGCAGACCTTTAAAGATGGTTCTTTTCCCAAGGCTTGATAGAAAATCAAAATCTGGTACCTATCTTAAAGCTTCCATGTTTTTCTCTATTTATTCCAAGACAAAATATCCTAAAGAGGCAGCTATGTTTATTGATTTCTTTACTAACAATTTAGATGCTCATAAGATTATGAAAGCAGAAAGAGGAGTTCCTATTTCAAGTAGAGTACAAACTTTCTTAAAACCATATCTTGAGGCTTCTCAGAAAGAGGCTTTTGCTTTTGTAAGACTTGCTGAAAAAGAAGGATCGCCTACACCTCCTCCTGATATTCCTAAACATGCAGAGATATCAAATAATGTTATAGCTCCTATATGGGAACAAATTAGATACAAGAAGATTGGATTAGAAGAGGCTTATGATACTCTTAAGAAAGAAGCAGAGAAAATATTGAATAGGTAATTAATGTTTTAGGGGGAGAATAATAAAATTCTCCCCCTTTTATACTTTATAAGGGGAGTAGATAATATTATGAGGCTATCTAAGAAAAAAAGATCCAATATCTTAGCAGGATATTTTTTTATTTCTCCATGGATTATAGGTTTTTTAGCATTTATTTTGTTTCCACTTGTGGCTTCTTTTCTTTTATCTTTTACTAAGTATGATGTATTAAGTACTCCTAAATTTATAGGTTTTGATAATTGGTATAGAATGTTTTTTGAGGACAGGCGTTTTTATAATGCACTGAGAGCAACTCTTAAATATGTGGTCTTTGCTGTTCCTTTTAGATTACTGTTTGCTTTTATCGTTGCTTTGGTATTAAATCTTTCAGAACATAAGATAATTAGATTATATAGGGCTATATATTATGTACCTTCTCTTGTTGGGGGAAGTGTTGCAGTAGCAGTAATGTGGAAACAAATTTTTGGTATGGATGGACTTGTAAATTATATATTACAGAATATTTTGGGGTATTCAGAAGAGATTATGTGGCTTGGTGATCCTCGTTTTGCAATATGGACTTTAATTTTACTTGCAATGTGGCAATTTGGATCTCCTATGCTTATATTTTTAGCAGGGTTAAAACAGATACCAGTAGAACTATATGAGGCTGCAAGTATAGATGGGGCAGGATTTTGGAGACAGATATTTAAAATAACATTACCCCTTTTAAGTCCTGTTATATTTTTTAATCTTGTTATGCAAACAATTGGAGGATTTATGGTTTTTACACAAGCTTATATTATAACAGGAGGAGCACCTTTAGATACTACTCTATTTTATGCTCTTTATGTATATCAAAAGGCTTTTAGAGATTATGATATGGGATATGCATCTGCAATGGCTTGGTTCTTATTATTTGAGGTAGCAGTCGTGACTTTTATTTTGTTTAAAACTTCTAAAAAATGGGTATATTATGAGGCAGGGGAGGTTAAGTAATTTATGATAAAGAAAACTTTAACTTTTTATGTAATTTATTATATCATAATTAGTATTTTTGCCTTTGTAATGATTTATCCACTACTTTGGTTGATAGGTTCGTCATTTAAAACGCATCAGGAGATATTTTCAGATATGACATCACTTATTCCTAAAAAATTTACGATTGAGAATTATATAGAGGGCTGGGAAGGATTTGGAGGTATAACCTTTGCTACTTTTTTTAAAAATTCTTTTATTTTATCCACTGGAGTAACTATTGGTATAGTTATATCATCAACCATGATTGCCTATGGACTTTCAAGAATCGCTTTTCCGGGAAGAAATTTTTGGTTTACAACTATAATGTTAACCTTACTTCTTCCAGGACAAGTTCTTATTGTTCCACGATATATACTTTTTTATAAACTTGGTTGGGTTAATTCCTTTAAACCCTTAATTGTTCCTGCCTTTTTTGGGGGTCCTTTTTTTATTTTTTTGATGATGCAGTTTATAAGAGGAATTCCCTATGAATATGATGAGGCTGCATCTATTGATGGGGCTAGTAAATATCAAATATTTTGGTACATTATCTTGCCAGGATTAAAACCTGCTTTAATCACCAGTGTAATCTTTGCTTTTTATTGGACATGGGATGATTTTATGGGACCCTTATTGTATTTAAATAAACCAGAGTTGTACCCTATAGCTCTTGCTTTAAAGGCTTTTGCTGATCCTACAACTATTACAAATTGGGGAGCTGTTTTTGCTATGTCAGTTCTATCGCTTATTCCTATTTTTATTATTTTTATATTTTTCCAAAAGTATATGGAGACAGGTATTGCTACTACCTCTATATCAAAGTTATAGAATTCTTAATAATTAAAATTGGGAGGTCTAAAAATGGCAAATATTAAGATTGCTTTTGTAGGGGCAGGAAGTGTCAGGTATACCTTAACTCTTATCTCGGATCTTTGTAAAGTAAAGAGATTAAATGATTCTTCTGTATCATTAATGGATATTGATGAAGAAAGATTGAATGCTGTATACAATCTTGCAAAAAAAATTAATGATGTATTTGGAGCAAATCTTAGGATAGAGAAAACTACAGACTTAAGATTTGCTGTAGAAGGAGCAAGCTTTGTTATTAATACTGCTCTTGCAAGGGCTGAGGGGCATGAAGATGGATATGTACAATATGAAATTATGAGAGAGGTTGGAGAGAAGCATGGATATTATCGGGGTATAGATAGTCAAGAGTTTAATATGGTTTCTGACTATTATACTTTTACTAGCTATAATCAATTAAAACTTTCTCTTGATATAGCAAAAGTGATAGAAAAATATGCTCCTTCTGCTTATATGATGCAGACTGCAAATCCTGTTTTTGAGGTTACTCAGCTTGTCTTACGTCAGACTAATACAAAAATTATAGGTTTTTGTCATGGTTATGGTGGAGTTTTTGATGTGATAGAAGCTTTAAATCTGGATCCTAAAAAAGTGGAATGGCAAGTTGCTGGAGTAAATCATGGTATTTGGCTAAATAGATTTTTATACAATGGTGAGAATGCATATCCTATTCTTGATAAATGGATAGAAGAAAATTCATCAAAATGGGAACCTAAAAATCCATGGGATGCCCAATTAAGTCCTGCATCTATAGATATGTATAGATTTTATGGAATGTTACCTATTGGAGATACATGTAGAAATGGAAGTTGGAAATATCATTATAATTTAGAGACGAAAAAGAAATGGTATGGTAAATTTGGATGCATAGATAATGAGATAGAAAGGCCTAAATTCTATGAAGCTTTAAGAGCCTATAAGAGAAGGCTTATTGAATTATCAAAAGATGATAAAGAAAATCTTTTGGATGTTTTTCCTGAGCTTAAAAGGGAAAGTTTGAGTGGTGAACAACAAATTCCTTTTATTAATGCAATTGTAAATGGTGAAAAACAGAGATTAGTTTTAAATATCCTTAATAATGGAATTATCTCTGATATTCCTAAGGATGTGGTGGTGGAAGTGCCAGTAATAGTAGATGATAATGGAATACATCCTGAAGAGATTAAGCCTGATTTAACAGATAGAGTTAAGAAATTTTATTTAACACCTCGAATTATGAGAATGGAATTTGCTATAGAAGCATTTGTTACTGGGGATAGAAGAGTATTTGAAGAAGTTTTGATAAGAGATCCAAGAACAAGATCATATGAACAAGTAAAGGAAGTTATAGATGAAATTTTAAATTTACCTTTTAATAAAGAGATGAAAGAGCACTATTCCCACTAAGAGCCAGTAAGTACTTATTTCTTTACCATAAAAAAGCCACTTAAGTACCTTGGTAATCCTTCTCGACAATTTAGAGGAGGGTTACCAAGGTTTTTTCTGAATTCATAGTTTTTATACTCTCAACAATAGAAAAATGATGGCAATATTACACAAATCTACATCAGAGATTGATTTTATTTATTATTGACCATAACTTTTTTTTGTGATAAAAATAAGACATAAAAACAATAAAAAATGAAAATTAAATTTGAAAAAATAAATAGGAAAATAAAAATATATAGGGGGTATTATTATGATAAATTATGAAAAAAGGTATGAGATTTTAAGGAATATGTTAGAAGATGAAGGTATAGATGTAGAGGGGGTTGAGAGGAAGTTAAAGAAATTTAAGGTCGAAACTCCTTCTTGGGGTTATGCTGATTCTGGAACCCGATTTGCTGTATTTAAGCAAAAAGGATCTGCAAGGAATGTAAAGGAAAAGTTGCAAGATGCTGCTATGGTGCATAAATTAACTGGAATATGCCCTACAGTTGCTCTTCATATACCATGGGATATGTATGATGATTGGGATGAACTATTAAAATATGCTGAATCTCTTGGAGTTAAACCAGGTGCAATTAATCCAAATCTATTTCAAGATGATGAGTATAAGTTAGGAAGTTTAACTCATGTTGATAAAAAAGTAAGGGAGAAGGCTATAAATCATATTAAAGAATGCATAGAAATAGCTAAAAGACTTGGCTCTAAAGATATTTCCCTTTGGCTTGCTGATGGTACTAATCATCCTGGGCAAGATGACTTTAGAAAGAGAAAACATAGATTAGAAGAAAGCTTAAGAGAAGTATATTCTTGTTTGGATTCCGATATGAGGCTTCTTATAGAGTATAAGTTTTTTGAACCTGCTTTTTATCATACGGATATTCCTGACTGGGGAACAGCAATGATTCTTTCAAGAAAGCTTGGAGATAGGGCTTATGTACTTGTAGACTTAGGACATCATCCTCTCGGGACAAATATAGAGCAGATTGTTGCTATTCTTGTAGATGAAGGAAAACTTGGGGGATTCCATTTTAACAATAAAAAGTATGCAGATGATGATCTTACTACTGGCTCTATAAATCCTTATGAATTATTTTTGATATTTAATGAACTGGTTTCTGCGGAAGAAGATGGTTTAAAGATGAATATTGCATATATGATAGATGAGTCTCAAAACCTTAAGAACAAAATAGAAGAGATGATACAAAGTGTTGAAAATATATTTAAAACTTATGCAAAAGCTTTAATTGTAAACAGAAAATTGTTAAGAAAATATCAAGAGGAATGTGATATTGTCATGGCAGAAAATACCTTGGTAAGAGCCTTTGATACTGATGTTATGCCATTAATTTATAAAGTAAGAGAAGAAATGGGAGTTCCTCTTGATCCATTGAAGACTTTTCGAGAAAGTGGTTATATGGAAAAGGTTGTTAAAGAGAGAGTATGAGGTGATAAATATGAAAGAGAGAAGGTTTATTGCTATTGATCTTGGGGCAGAAAGCGGAAGAATTATGTTGGGAACCTTGAAGGATAATAGAATAACTCTTGAAGAGATTCATAGGTTTGTAAATAGGCCTGTTGATATTCTTGGGAGACTTTACTGGAATATTACTCAGATGTTTCAAGATATTAAAGAGGGTTTGGGTAAGGCTTTTTCTAAATATAAAGATATAGAAAGTATAGGGATAGATACATGGGGTGTAGATTTTGGATTGGTTACGAAGGAAGGTTATTTAGCAGGGATTCCTGTATGCTATAGGGATCATAGGACAGATGGGATTCTTGAAAAGGCTTTTAGAGTAATGTCTAAAGAAGAAATTTATAAATTGACAGGAATACAAATAATGCAAATTAATACCTTATTTCAACTCTATAGTATGGTGCATGAAAAATCTTCTCTCTTTAATTCTGCTCATAAACTGTTATTTATGCCTGATCTATTTAATTTTATGTTGACGGGAGAGATGTTAACTGAATTTTCTATTACAACTACTTCTCAGATGTATAGTCCTTTTAAAGATAGTTGGGAGGAAGAAATCTTAGAGAAATTTAGTATACCTAAGGATATAATGCCTCCCATATTTCCATCTGGAACAGAAATAGGTAAGTTATATAAAGGGATTCAAGAAGAATTAAAGGTTAAGGATGTTTCTGTAATTGCTCCTTGTGAACATGATACAGGATGTGCTGTAGTGGGAGTTCCTGGAAAAGGTGAAGATTGGGCATATATTAGTTCAGGAACATGGTCATTGATGGGGGTTGAACTTAAAGAACCTATTATAAATGAAGAATCTTTTAAGGCAAATTTTACTAATGAAGGTGGTTATGATAAGACTTATAGATTTTTGAAAAACATAATGGGGCTTTGGCTTTTACAGAGAGTAAAAAGAGAATGGGCTAAAGAAGGGTGTGACCTATCATATTCTGAGATTACTAAATTGGCTGAAGAGGAAGAACCCTTTAAATATTTTATAAATCCTGATGACGTATCGTTTTTAAATCCACCGAGCATGGTGAAAGCAATTCAAGATTATTGCTATAAAACCCATCAAGGTATACCTGAGAGAAAAGGAGAAATAGCAAGATGTATATTGGAATCTCTTGCTTTTAGATATAAAGAGGTCTTTGATGATCTTGAGAGAATTTTAAAGAAGAAGATCAAAGTTTTACATATTGTGGGAGGAGGCTCACAAAACCAATTACTTTCACAATTTACTGCTGATGTTCTTGGTATACAAGTTATTACTGGACCTGTTGAAGCAACTTCTTTAGGGAATATAGTAGTACAAGCTATAACAAAGGGAGCAATAAAAGATATAAAAAAGGCAAGAGAAATTATTGAATCCTCTTCTGATATGAAAACTTATTATCCAAAGGATACTGAGAAATGGCAAAAAATGTATGAGAGATATAAGGAGATTACAAATATAATTTAAGTAATCTTTTTCTTTTAGATTGAAATCCCTCTCAAAAAGATATAAAATAAAATATAATAATTTTAAATTGGGAGGGATAAATCATGGAAAAATTGAAGGAACTTTTACAAGAAGCCGACTGGACAAGAGAAAAACATGTTCCTGTGATAGATATACTTGAAAAGGATAGAGAAAAAGGGGTTAAAGTAAGGGTTTCTGTAGGGAAAGAGATTCCACATCCCAATACATCTTCTCATTTTATTGCTTGGATTGAAGTATATTTCTTGCCAGAGGGAGAGAAGTATCCATATCAGCTTGGAAGATTTGAATTTACATCTCATGGGGCATCCACACAGGGTCCAGATACAAGTACTGTTTACACAGATCCAATAGTAGAATTTGTTTTTAAGACTCAAAAAGATGGAAAGATTTTTGCTTTATCCTATTGTAATATTCACGGACTTTGGGAAGGATCTGTAGAATTAAAGTTCTAATATTTTGATTTAAAAGAGTATAGTTTTATTAGAGGAGGGCCTTTTGGGCTCTCCTTTTTTTGCTATAACAAAATATTGAATTTTTTATAAACTTATAATTAAAATATTTTATATATCCATATATTACTCTGAATATCTTTTATTTTTTTCTTGACTTAAAAAATTCATAAGTATATAATTTTGTTACTAAAATGCAATGTTATTGTATAATGTGCAAAGAGGTTTTATAATGAAGTTTAAAGTTGCTAATTTAAATATAAAAGTTGGTTTACTATTATTTTTCATGTTCATTCTTTCAAGTGGATGTTCACCAAAAGTTAATAATGTTTCTACAAGTGTTCCTAATCCACCTAAAAATCTAACTGGTTTAGTTCTATCTGAGGTAAGGGTTAGATTAATGTGGGAAGATAAATCTAATGATGAATTAGGATTTATTCTTGAAAGAAAAAAAGAGGGAGATACTTGGCAAGAGGTTAAGAATATTCAAGCTAATATTACAAGTTATATTGATGTGGGTTTAACTCCAGGATGGAAATACTATTATAGAGTAAAAGCATATAATGCTTATGGTAGTAGTTCGTATTCAAATGAGTTTGTTTGTATTACTCCCGTTATTATTGCTCCTACTAATCTATCGGCTGGTGTAACATCGGATGGAAAGGTTAAGTTAATTTGGGAAGATAGATCTGAGATAGAGGAAGGATATAAGATAGAGAAAAATGATAATGGTAATTGGATAGAAATAGGGTTTGTACCTTCAGATATTAATGTTTATTTTGACAATGATGTTACCTATGGAAATACTTACTCTTATAGGGTAAAGGCATATTATTCAAATGTAGAGAGTGAATATTCTAATGTGGCTTCAGTTTTTGTTGCCCCAATTATTAATAATGTTGATTTCTCTTTAATGGGTTTTGCAACCTTGGGTGGAGGTACCACAGGTGGCGAAGGGGGAGAGGTTGTTTATGTAAATGATGGAGTTAGCTTACAAAATGAAATAAATAAAGGAGGACCAAGAATAATATATGTTAATGGAACTATAACTCCAGAAAATAGTTCAGGAAAGTATGTGATATATGTAAAAAACGTATCAAGAATTTCAATTATTGGAGTAGGTACAAATGGTGAACTAAATGGAGTTGGAATAAAAATTAATAATGCTAACAATATAATAATTCGTAATCTTTGGATTCATCATGTTAGAGACCCTAATATAGCAAGTCAAGGACCAGATTGTATTACAATTGAGGGTCCTTCAAGAAATATATGGATTGATCATTGTGAATTTTATAATCAATTCCAAGGGATTGATAAAGATTACTACGATGGGCTTTTAGATATTAATGGGGCTGTAGATTATGTTACTATTTCTTGGTGCTATTTTCATGATAGTTGGAAGACAAGTCTAATAGGAAGTTCTGATTCTGATAATTACAATAGGACTATTACTTACCACCATAACTGGTTTAGAAATTGTAATTCGAGATTACCAAGTTTTAGATTTGGGGAAGGGCATATCTATAGTAATTATTATCAAGATATTTCAAGTTCAGCTATTAATTCACGAATGGGTGCAAAATTAAGGATAGAGCATAACTATTTTGAAAATGTAAGAAATCCTATAGGATCTTGGGACAGTCAAGAAATTGGATTTTGGGATGTAGTAGGTAATATTTTTGTTAACTGTTCAGGTAGTATGCCTACAACTTCTACATGTTCTTATACTCCTCCTTATAACTATACTATTACGCCAGCTGATAAGGTAAAAGAAATTGTTATTCAATATGCAGGTGTTGGAAAGATTAACTTTTAAAAGAAAGGGGGTGTGAATTACTAAATATTTTCTTTATTGAAAAATAAATTCTTAAGGGGGGCAAAAGTTATGAAAAAAGTAAGAAATTTAAGTCTTATTTTGATTGTTATTTTAATAATCTTGTTAGTAAGTGGATGTACTCCTAAAACAGAACAGCCTCAACCACAGCCTACTAAACCGAATGCTCCAACAGATTTGACTGTAGAAGTTATTTCAGGTACCGAAGTGAGACTTGCATGGAAAGATAATTCTAATAATGAAGAAGGATTTAAGATTGAAAGAAAAACATTAGATGGAGAATGGTCTGAAATAGCAACAGTAGGTGCAAATGTAAATACATATAACGATACAGGATTAACTCCAGGTACAACTTATTATTACAGAGTAAAGGCATATAACTCTGCAGGAGATAGTGATTATTCCAATGAAGTTTCTATAGTACCATTATACTCACCTACATGGGGCACTCATGATTGGACTAACACTTTTGAATTTCCAAGTGGATGGATAGATGGAAATGCAAATTATCCGATGCAAAACTTCTGTACAGTACAGGATGGAATCTTAATATTTGATACTACATATATTGCTGGTGCAACACCAAGTTTCAGGTGTAATTTTGAAGCTTGTGCTCCAAATTCCTTCAGTATGACAATAGTACTCAAAGCTAAAGGAGATGTAGGAACAAATGTGACAAGAGCATGGACCCTCGATATTCAGACCGCTTTATATAGAGGAGGTTTTGAGATTCAAACTAATCCAACTCAAGTGAGAATATTAAATGGGACATCAACTTTAGCTTCCTATACCATGACTACTACCGATTGGCATATATATTGGTTTACTGTAAATTACACTGTAGATGGCTTATATGCCAAATTATATGTAGATAATAATTCTACTCCAGTTCTTGAAGGTATTATAAATGCTGCTCCTTCTACTATACCTGATCCTCAGTTTATGAGGCTTGGTGATACTTCAACCTCAGCTTCTAACTTGTATAAAGGTCAGCTTGACTGGATATTCTGGACCTTTGATGGGGCCTTTGCTCCAAATGAGGTAAAACTTCCTGAAGGTTTCAATTTTAATCCTTAAAAAAAGTATATGGAGAGGGCTCAAGAATAAGCCCTCTCCATTTTAGAAGGTTTTACAGGAGGTAAAAAATAACATGTTTCGAAGAATCTTTTTATTGATATTTATAATTTCTGTTTTTATAATAACTGGATGTTCTGCTGGACAGATTGAGGAGCAATTTAATGTAATTATAAATAATTCTCCGAAATCTGTGGTGATAGATAATCCATATGTTATAGAAGTTATATCTAATCAAGATGCTTATTTAAGCCTTTATTTGAATGACAAGGAAGTATACAAGGATAAAGAAATAAAAGGAAAAGTAAGTAACTCTATTCAATTTTCATTTGAAAAGTCGAGGGGTAATTCTTTGAGAATTGAGATAAGAAATAAGAAAGGGGAAATATTGGAATATAAATATGAAAATATTCTATTTCTTCCGAAAGTTCAAATAGTGGTTGACAAGAATTATCAAGGTGAAGAAGGAATGGAAATAGATGGAAGGAAGTATTTTAAGAGTGTTAAAAATGCTATTACTTATATAATGCTAAATCAGAGTAATTACAATAACCAAAGAGTATATATATTTGTCAGAAGCGGAGATTATTATGAAAAAGTTAATATTGGATTTCCCAATGTTAGTTTGATAGGTGAAGATGTTAATACAACAAAAATTTATTATGATCTTGCTGCAGGAACACCATTGCCGGGGGGAGGTACTGTAGGAACATCAAATAGTGCAAGTGTTACTATAAATAGTAGTGCAACTGGTTTTACAGCAGAAAATATAACATTTGAAAATTCTTTTGATGAGCTTAATACTACTATTACAAGTAAGCAGGCGGTAGCTGTTCTTACCCAATCAAATAAAGCTGTTTTTAAAAATTGTAAATTTATTGGAAATCAAGATACTTTATATGTAAGAGGAGGAATCCATTATTTTTTTGATTGTTATATAGAAGGAGATGTGGATTTTATTTTTGGAGATGGAAAAGCAGTTTTTGAAAATTGTGTAATTTTCTCTATAGATCGTCCTGGAATAACACCAAAGGGTTACATTACGGCAGCAAGTACAAAGATTGGAAATCTGGGATTTTTGTTTATTAACTGTAAATTGTTAACAAATATTACAGAACCCAATTCAGTATATTTGGGAAGACCATGGCACCCTAGTTCAGATCCTTATAGTGTTAATTCAAATGTGGTATTTAGAAATTGCTATTTAGATCAACATATCCATCTTGATGGATGGACTGCGATGAGTTCTAAGGATCCTAATACAGGTGAGATTATTTGGTTCTATCCAGATACAGAGAGATTCTTTGAGTATCAAAATTATGGTCCGGGTGCTGTTGTTAATAATAAACGGCGACAGCTTGAAGGAGATGATATAACTCTATATTCAAAAGAGAATTTTTTGGGAAATTGGGATGTAGAAAGTTTTATTTTAAATCTTTATGAGAATTAGGAAGGCTAATGAAAGGGGGGTAAATATGAGAAAAATAATATTTTTAGTAATATTATTAATGCTTTTGGTACCTGCATTTGCCCAAGTTAATATCTCTAATAAAGTAGAGTTTTCTACAAAATATTATCCTGATTCTAAAAAGCTCAATTTTAATCCTAATTATTCTCTACAATTTAGCTATAAAGAAACTAATATTGATGCTTATCTTGATATAAGAGATGGAGGTTGGAGAAGCTATTTAAATATTTCAAATTTATTAGGAGCTTTAAATGTGTATTTTACTAAATATTACTTAAATGTAGAGGGAACAAGAGCACTTTTTGATTCTCTTTTATACAGTAGGTTAGGAGGAATTAATGGAGTTAAAGTATCTTTGAATAAACCCATAAAATTTACTGCCACCTATATTCCAAAGCAAATTGAATCTGATGTAGATTTTAATCTTGGAAGATTAACCCTTAAGATTGAGACTTTCCCTATTTCTGCGAAGTTGATGGGATTGAATATTTATGGTTTATACGACAAAGATATGCTTAACATGGTTGAAACATATGTTGTGGGAGCTGAAGTATCTCTATTATCATTATTAAATTTGTTCTTTGAATATGGGAATAATTCAAGACAATGGGCTATTGGTGGATCTTTGAAACCTATACCAAATTTAACTTTGTCAGGATATTATAGAGGTGATGGAGGATATAAATTAGAGTTTGATTTAAAAGATATTGTACCTAAAATGACTTTAAATGGTGCTTATTTCTTGGCTCCTGATTCTGCTAACTATATGTATCTTTCACTTGCTTTGTCTCCTCAGAATTTTGGTAATATAGATACTTTGTATGGAAGATATACCTCTTTCAGAGATTACGATGTGTTTTATTTTAGGTTAAGTTATACCATGGGAAAAATCTCTAATACCTTGAGAATCTATAAGAATTGGAACTTTGGGTATGGATGGTTTGATACTACTGTTCCTTTAACTTTTGAGGATGTAGTTTCACTAAGTTTCTGAAAACAAGGGGGGTTATCAAAATGAGAAGTTTAAAAAGATATCTAATTTTAATCTTAATATTTCTTTTCATTTTAGTAATAGCAGGATGTGGAGCTCCATCTACTGGAGGACAACCTACAACTAAAAAGATAACAATTGAAGGATATGATAAACCTATGATTGGTTTTGCAACTATTGGGCAGGGGACTACTGGTGGTGCTGGGGGAGAAGTTGTTGTAGTACATGATTACTTTGAATTTTTTGATGCTGTTTATCATGCTGATGATACTCCAAGAGTTGTTCTTGTGGATGGTACTATAACATATACTCCAAGTTATTATCTTATAGATCCCAAATATTTAAATACAATTAATATTGCATCTAATAAAACTATACTTGGGCTTGGAGATGGTGCAACTATTTCTGGAATAAGTATAAGAATTGGAAGACAGGGAGATCCAGAAAAAAATATTGTTATAAGAAATATAACTTTTGAAAATGCTCCTGATGATAATATATCTATATGGTGGGGTTCCTCAAATATCTGGATTGATCATTGTACTTTCAAATCAGCCGTTGATAGTAATGTGGATATAACAAGACAAGCAAATTATGTAACCTTATCTTGGAATAGATTTGAAAATGTAGGTGCAAAAGGCGTAAGTATAGTAGGGAGTGATGATAAATTATCAGATGATGCTGATTATTTAAGGGTTACTTATCATCATAACTTTTTCAATAGTACCGCTGGAAGAAATCCCAGAATGAGATATGGGATAGTGCATATTTTCAATAATTATTATACTGATGTTCAGCTTGGTCCTAATGGTACATGTGCTGTAAGAGCTCTTGTTGAGTATAATTACTTTGAGAGAGTTCAGATTCCTGCCTCAGGTACATATAATTCTCCTCCAGGGTTTATTGTTTTTTCTAAAGAGGATCCAGAAAACGGAGATACAAATATCTATATAGAGAGTGGTACTCCTCAAAAAAACTTACCTACTTTAGATCAACTAACAGATGGTACAAATTACGATTTCAGGGATAGAGCAGATGAGTGGTTAAATATATCCAATTGGATACCTTATAACTACTCACCTGAAGATCCTATTAACCTGCCAAGCGTAATCTTAGAGAAGGCAGGAGCTGGAAAGATTAGAGTGAAGTGGGAATAAGAAATAGGTGGGGTCCTTTAAGGACTCCACCTTGCCTTTTAGTGACAATAGGGAGGTAATAATATGAAGAAATATCCATATTTAAGGTTGTATTTAAGATTGTTATTTTTAGTTTTACTAGTTATTTCTATATCAGGTTGTACTTCATTTGCCCCTAAGACTACTTGGAGAAAGATTCATGGATATTCAGGGAATGAATATGTTAACGATATTATCAGAACAAAAGATGGGAATTATGTTCTTGCTGGAATGAGTAATTCTAAGAATATTAATGGTGAGGATGATTTTTATTTCTTAAAAATTGATAAATGGGGAAATATTCTTTGGGAAGTTTTCTTTTTTGGTGAAAGAGATGATAATGCTCAAAGTGTAATAGAAACTAGTGATGGAGGAGTATTGCTTTTGGGTGAGAGTTACTCTTATGCTACAGGAATTTCAAAGGATCTTTTTGCAATAAAGTATGATGCAAAAGGAAATCTTGCTTGGGCTAAAAATTTCGGTGGAATAGATATGGATGGCGGAAGACAGGTTATTGAGGATAGTGATGGAAATTATATTTTTGTGGGATGGACAAGGTCTTTTGGGCAAGGAAACTCTGATTTTTATGTTCTCAAATTAGATCCTAATGGAAATCTTATATGGAGTAAAACATGGGGTGGAAGGAATTTTGATGAGGCAAGTTCGGTAGTAGAAGTAGAAGACGGATATTTGGTGTTAGGATATACTATGTCTTTTGGTAATGGGAGTAAGGATGTAGTACTTGTAAAATTTGATAAGAATGGAAATGTAATTTGGTATAAAACTTATGGAGGAACAAAAGATGATGTGGGAAATAGAATTGAGAAGACAAAGGATGGAAACTTCATATTAGTTGGATCTACACTTTCTTATAGTAACTATAGTGATGTTTATATTATCAAGGTTGATCCTAATGGTGATATGCTTTGGGAAAGGTATTATGGTGGAGATTCGGGAGATGAAGGTGAATGTATAAGAACAACATCAGATGGAGGATATATAATATCGGGAAGTACAAGATCATTTGGAACTACCGGAACAGCTGTATATTTAATTAGATTAGACTCTGATGGTAACCTGTTATGGCAAAAAGTATACGATGGAGACGGAGATGATGATGGTAAAACAATAATAGAAACAGAGGATAATGGATATATTTTGGCTGGACTAACCAGATCTTGGGGAGCATCCTTAGGAGATGTATTAATTATGAAACTTAATTCTCAAGGTAGTTTTTAATTTTAATTTAAAATTTGCTTGAAAAATTTTAATGATATGGTTATAATATAATACAAATGAATTTCATAATATACAAAGGAGGTGTATAAAGAAATAAAAAAATTTTTAGCTTTGCTTTGATTTTCTTTTATTAAAAAACTTAGTTTGGGGGGATTAAAAATGAGAAGAAATTTTAGATTATTAATGATCTTATTAGTTTTAGTCTGTTTCTTATTAGCCATTTCTCCAGCTCAACAGCAGGTTACTTTAAGAATTATTTGGTGGGGCTCTCAGGATAGACATAATAGAACTTTAAAAGTTATTGATTTATTCCAAAAGAAGTATCCTAACATAAAGATAGTAGCTGAGTATACTGGATGGTCTGAATATTACACTAAGCTTACAACAATGGCTGCCGGTGGTAATTTACCAGATATAATGCAACAGGATCATGCCTATTTAAGGGGATGGGTAGAAAAAGGATTTTTGCTTTCCTTGGATGATTTAGTGGCCCAAGGAGTAATAAATCTAAAAGATGTAGCAAAGAGTATAGTAGATTCAGGAAAGTTAAAGGGAAAACTTTATGCTATAAACTTAGGTAATAACTCTCAAGCATTTGCTATTGATCCTGAAATTTTCAGAAAAGCAGGTGTACCTTTACCTCCAACTTTATGGACATGGGAAGATTTCAAGAGAATTGCAAGAATAATTCATAGAAAACTTGGAATATATGGAGCAGCAGAAAACTTAGGAGATCATAATGTATTTAGAGTATGGACTATAGAGAATGGTGGTTATCTATTTAGTGAGGATGGTGAGTCTCTTGGATATGAAGATGATAATGTTTATGCTAGTTTCTATAAAATGCTTCTTGAATTACAAGATGAAGGTGTAATTCCATCGAGAGATGTAGAAATAGCAAGAGGAAGTGTAAGCCCTGAACAAAGATTTATTTGTCTTGGAAAATCTGCTATGCAATTTACATGGAGTAACCAGCTTACTGCTATGAGTAAAGCTTTAAAAGGAAAACAATTAAGACTTTATATGCTTCCTACACTAAATGGAAAAGTGGGTAATTTCTTAAAGCCTTCTATGTTTTTCGCAATAAATGCAAAAACTAAATATCCCAAAGAAGCTGCAACTTTTATAGACTTTTTTATCAATGATATTGAAGCGGCAAAGATATTAATGGCAGAAAGAGGAGTACCTATTTCCAAGAGAGTACAACTTGCACTAAAATCACTTCTCACTCCAGTAGAGAAAGAAATGTTTAATTTCATATCTATAGTTGAAAAATATGGAGCTCCAACTCCAGCACCTGATCCTGAAAGATGGCAAGAGATTTATAATAATGTTTACACTCCTCTATATGACCAGATTATGTATAAGAAGATTACCCCAGAAGAAGCAGCAAAGAAGTTTAGAGAGCAGGTAATGCAGATATTAAAGAGGTAAGTAAATTTTATTTAGGGAAGGGAGGCAAACTCCCTTCCCTATTATATTTTGAGGAGGTAATGCGAGATTTATGAAAAAACTTACTAAAAAGAAAAAACATGATCTACTTATGGGATATATTTTTGTAAGTCCTTGGTTGATAGGTTTTATTGCCTTTATAATTTTTCCACTTGTAACTTCTTTATACCTTTCGTTTACCAGATATGACATCTTGACATCACCAAGATGGATTGGTTTTCAGAATTGGATAAGAATGTTTACTCAAGATCCCAGATTTTGGAGTGCTACAAAAGCAACTTTTAAATATGTTTTATTCGAGGTGCCATTGAGGCTTATTTTTGCTTTTATTGTTGCTCTTATATTTAGTATGAAAGAAAGTAAAATTCTTAATTTATATCGTGCTATCTATTATATACCTTCTCTTATTGGAGGAAGTGTAGCTATAGCGGTAGTTTGGAGACAGATATGGGGATATGATGGAATCATTAATGCATTTCTTTCTATTTTTGGAATTCATGGTATAAACTGGCTTGGAGATACTCGTACTGCTATATGGACTCTTATTTTACTTGCAGTTTGGCAGTTTGGATCTCCCATGTTAATATTTTTGGCAGCGTTAAAACAGGTTCCTACTGAGCTTTATGAAGCTGCGACTATTGATGGTGCAAGTTTTTGGAAAAGACTCACATCTATTACTCTTCCTATGATTACACCAGTTATTCTTTTTAATCTTATTAACCAGATGATACATGGTTTTATGGCTTTTACACAGTCCTATATTATTACTCAGGGAGGTCCATTAGATTCAACTTTGTTCTATGCAGTTTACATGTATAGGAAGGCTTTTAATGATTTTGAAATGGGTTATGCTTCAGCCCTTGCCTGGTTTATGTTAGCTTTAGTTGGCTTATTTACTATTATCATTTTCAAGACCTCTAATCGTTGGGTTTATTATGAAGCAGAGGAGGGAGTATAAGTGAAAAGGAAAACTTTGAATAATATAATTTATTATACCTTTGTTACTTTTCTTGCCTTCATTATGGTATATCCAGCCTTGTGGATGTTAAGTAGTTCTTTTAAACAGCCGTGGGAGATTTTTAGTGATGTTTTAAATCTTATACCTAAGGAACCTACAATAAATAACTATATAGAAGGATGGGGAGGATTTGGTGGT
This sequence comes from Dictyoglomus sp. DH, assembly GCF_055181375.1. Taxonomy (NCBI): domain Bacteria; kingdom Pseudomonadati; phylum Dictyoglomota; class Dictyoglomia; order Dictyoglomales; family Dictyoglomaceae; genus Dictyoglomus; species Dictyoglomus sp. DH. Next base: position 520,603 of record NZ_CM143706.1, read on the forward strand.
ATAACTTTTGCTACATTCTTTAAAAACTCCTTTATATTGGCAGGTCTTAATACTATTGGAACAGTTATATCTTCAACTCTTGTAGCATATGGACTTGCCAGAATTCCTTTTACAGGAAGAAAAATCATATTTACTACTGTAATTCTTACATTGATGCTTCCTATGCAGGTTCAGATTGTACCCAGGTATATTTTATTTTCTAAGCTTGGATGGATAAATACATTTAAACCTCTTATAGTACCGGCTTTTCTTGGGGGTCCTTTCTTTATATTTATGATCATGCAATTTATTAGAGGAATACCTAAGGAACTTGATGAGTCTGCGTTTATTGATGGGGCAGGAAGATTTGGTATTTTTTATCATATTATTCTTCCCAATTTAAAACCAGTAATTACTACCGCTACCATATTCTCTTTCTATTGGGCGTGGAATGATTTTATGGGACCTTTAGTATACTTAAATAGTCCTGAAAAATATCCAGTCTCAGTAGCGTTAAGAGCTTTTTCAGATCCTTCGGCAGTAACTAATTGGGGAGCAGTTTTTGCTATGTCTACGTTATCCTTACTTCCTGTGCTTGTATTATTTGTATTCTTCCAGAAATATATTGTACAAGGTGTAACCACGTCAGGGCTTAGAGGATAGAAGGGAGGAGAAATTAAAAAAATGGATAATGTAAAGATAGCATACATAGGAGGAGGATCTAAGGGTTGGGCTTGGAAGTTTATGACAGATCTTGCTCTTGAAGAGAGTTTTTCTGGAGAAGTGAGACTTTATGATATAAATTTTGAGTCTGCAAAAACTAATGAGATTATTGGAAATAGAATAAGCGAACAGAAATCTGCTAAAAGTAAATGGAGATATAAAGCTGTAAAGGAGATAGGAGAAGCATTAGAAGGTGCAGATTTTATAGTTATTTCCATTCTTCCAGGTACATTGGATGAGATGGAAATAGATGTGCATCTTCCAGAGGAGTATGGTATTTATCAATCAGTAGGAGATACACCTGGACCTGGAGGGGTTATAAGAGCTTTAAGAACTATTCCTATATATATGGAATTTGCTGAGGCTATTAGAAAATATTCTCCCACTTCCTGGGTTATTAATTACACAAACCCTATGGCTCTTTGTGTGAGGACTCTATATACAGTATTTCCTAAGATAAAAGCAATAGGTTGTTGTCATGAAGTTTTTAAAATCCCTAAGATTTTGTCTCTCATGTTAAAGGAAAAGGAGAATATTGATGTCTCACCTTCTGAGATAAAACAAAATGTTTTAGGAATTAATCATTTTACATGGGTAGATAAGATTTCCTACAGAAATATGGACCTATTACCCATTTATGGGGAATTTGCCGAAAAATATTATTATGAAGGTTATGAAGAAGAGAAAGGTAGATGGACTTGGGATTATTTTGCCTCTGCTAATAGGGTAAAATTTGATCTTTATAAAAGATATGGAATAATTGCAGCTGCTGGTGATAGGCATTTAGCTGAATTTTTCCCTGCTTACTGGTATTTGGAAAATCCTGAAAAGGTAAAAGAATGGAAGTTCTCTTTAACTCCTGTATCCTTTAGGAGACAGCAAGCAAAAGAACTTTATGAGATGAGTCAAAAGCTTGCTAAAGGAGAGATGGAATTTCCTATTAAGCCTTCTGGAGAGGTAGGAGTCCAAATAATGAAAGCTCTTCTTGGGCTTTCCAATTTTATAACTAATGTTAATTATCCTAATGTGGGACAGATGGATGGAGTACCAAGAGATGTGATAGTTGAAACTAATGTATATATAACAAGAGATGATATACTACCTATATATGCAGGAAAATTACCAAATGATGTAAATTCATGGGTTTTGAGGCATATTATGAATCAAGAAATGATCCTTCAAGCAGTTTTGGAAAAAGATCTAAAACTTGCTTTTAGGGCTTTTTATAATGATCCATTAGTAGAGTCAAGATTGAATCATTCTAAAGCCAAAGAACTTTTTGATAGAATGATTGATGGTACAAAAAGATTTCTAAAATATTTTGAAGAAAAATAAAGGAGGTATAGAGTCATGAAGAAGCTTTTTATTCTATTACTAATCTTTGGTTTATTAATGAGTTTTGGTTTTTCTCAAGAAAATATAGATGAAACTATACTTACTCTTAATGATAATCCAGTAGGTTTTGGAGCAGGAACAACAGGTGGGCAAGGTGGAAAAGTTGTAACTGTTGATAATATTAATGATTTTAAAAAGTATGCACAAGATAAAGATCCATATATTATTCTTGTAAAAGGAATTATAGATACTAGTAAAGAACAGGGTCAGATTACTATTGAATCTAATAAGACTATTATTGGTATAACAGAAGATGCAGGTATTGTTGGCTGGGGCTTATATTTAAAAGGAGTAAGTAATGTAATTATCAGAAACTTAACCATTAAAAATACTTTTGAAAATCCTAAAAATGATGCCATAACTGTTGAAAACTCTAAAAACGTTTGGATAGATCACTGCACATTATCTAGTGAGATGATTGTGGTACCAGAAAGAGAAAAAGAAAAGGATAAGGTTGATGCATTATTAGATATTATCAAAGGATCTCAAGGAGTCACTGTTTCATGGAATATTTTTGAGAATAGTTGGAAATGTACTCAAGTAGGTAGTAGTGATAGCTCTACGGTAGATGTAGATGCAAGGGTAACTTATCACCATAATATCTTTAGAAATACTAATTCAAGAAATCCTTCTGTAAGATTTGGGGTTGTCCATATCTTTAATAACTATTATAAAAATATACTTCTTTATGGTATTGCATCCAGAATGGGGGCAAAAGTTATTGTAGAAAATAACTATTTTGAGAATGTGAAAATTCCAATGACTACTCAGTTTGAAAGTCCACAGGATGGGTATATAAAAGAGTCTAATAATTTTTACTGGGAATGTGGAGAAAGTAATATAACTCAAGAATTGGAGGACTTTAATATTCCTTATGAATATGAATTAGATGAAGCTGATGTGGTTCCATATTTATTGGAAAATGGTGCAGGGGCAGGAAAGAGGGTGCTTTTACCTTAAAGGAATGATTTTTATGAAAAATTTTCTCATTTTTTCTTTATTCTTCTTAATGCTTTTTATCATTTCTTTTTCTCAGGAAAATGAGAAGTTAGATTTTGGGCAGGGTGTATATGGTGGAGAGAAAGGTGAAAAAGGTTATGGAATAGTTAAAGGTAAAGATGGATATATTCTTGTAGGAGAGACTTCATCTTTTGGTAGTGGAGGGAAAGATGTTTATATTCTTAAGATAGACAGAAAAGGGGAAAAAGTTTTGGAGAAATTTTATGGCGGGTCTAAGGATGATTGTGCCTATTCTATAAATGAGGCAGAGGATGGATATCTTGTTGTTGGTGGTACCAGATCTTTGGGAGCAGGAAATAGTGATGTATATGTGTTAAAGATAGACGAAAATGGAAATCTTTTATGGCAGAAAACTTTTGGAGATAAAGGTTTTGAAGAGGTTTGGAAATTGTCAAAGGATTCTGATGGTAATTTTGTAATGGTTGGAAGAACTAATTCTATGGGAAAAGGGCAATATGATCTTTATCTATTAAAAATCGATGGTAAGGGTAATAAGCTTTGGGAAAAAGCATTTGGAGATAAAATGAGCGAATATGGATATGATGTGGTGTCAGATAGGGATAGTTATGTGGCTGTAGGAATATCAAATTCATTTTCAGAATCTCAGGATATCTATGTGGTTAAGGTAGATAGAGAGGGAAATTTGGTTTGGGAGAAGGTTTTTGGGGGAAAGGGATTTGATTATGCATACAGTATTACTTCTTGCAGGGATGGTTATGTGATTGTTGGAAACTCCAATTCTTTTTCTGATAATCCTGATCTATATGTAATAAAGATAGATAAAAATGGAAACAAAATATGGGAGAAAACTTATGGTGGTAAAGGTTATGAGACGGGCTTCCTTATTATGCCTTCTAAAGATGAAAAGGGATATTTGATAGTAGGCGGATCTAATTCTAAAGGGGCAGGAAATAGTGATGTATATGTGGTGAAGATTAATGAGGATGGGGATCTTATTTGGGAGAAGTTTTTTGGTGGAGCGGATTTGGATGAGGGTTGGGGAGCTATATATGATCTTGATTATGTAGTGATCGTAGGTAGATCTGAGTCTTTTAGTACTGCTAATAGTGAGATGTATGTAGTAAAGTTTAGGGAATAAATCCATAGAAAGAGGGAGGAAATATGGTGGATATTATTTCTTATGGTGAGGTGATGGTAAGAATCACCCCCGAGAGGTATCGTACTTTTCTAAGTAGCAATACTTGGAATGTGGAGATAGGCGGTACAGAGGCTAACGTTCTTATCTCTCTTTCTTTGTTGGGATTAAGGACTGAGTTTATATCATTTTTTCCTAACAACTTTTTAGGATATAGGGCTCTAAGTGAGCTTAGAAAATATGGTGTTGGAACAAATAGGGTTAGGCTTATATCAGAAGGAAGAATGGGAATGTATTTTGTGGAGCTTCATCATAGAACAAAAGGCATAAAAGTGCTTTATGATAGAAAAAATTCTTCTTTTTCCTTAACTCCTCTTTCTGATAGTGATCTTGATTATCTAAAAAAAGCCAAACTTATTCATCTTACTGGAATAACTCCAAGTTTAAGTGAGATATGTAAAAATAATGTGATAAAGATCTGTACATCCAAAAAAGAGAGTCAAAAATTATCCTTTGATGTAAATTTTAGACAAAAGTTATGGGGTGTAGAAGAATGTCGTAGATTCTTAGATATAGTGATTCCCTTTGTAGATATACTTTTTATTAAGAAAGAAGATTACAAGTTACTCTTTGGAAATAATGTAGAAGATGATAAAATTTTATATAATCTTCAGAAGAGGTTTGGAAAGGAAAAAATTTATGTCCTTACAAGAGGGAAAGAAGGATGTTCTGTACTTTATGGGGATAAATATTTTCTTCAAAAGGCTTTATCTACAGATATGGTAGATAGAATTGGGGCGGGAGATGCATTTGTTGCTGGTTTTCTCTATGGGTATTTAAAGGGTAAAACTCTTGAAGAATGTGCCAAATATGGAAATATATTAGCATCACTAAAGATGAGTGTATTTGGTGACTTTTTAGCATTGGATGAAGAGACTTTAGAAGGGTTTTTAGAATCTTTTAATAATGAATGGAGTGTAGAAAGATGAAATCTAAAATAGGTATTGGATCTGCAGGGCAAACTTTAGATATTCTTGAATATATAATTTTGGCTGGAAGAGAGGTTTCTTTAAAAGAGATATCGGAAGAGATTGGGCTTCACATATCTACTGTACATCGTTATCTGTCAACTTTAATTGATAAGGGATATGTTAGAAAGACACCTTCTGGATTATATAAGCCAGGATTTAGAATTCTTGAACTTTCTTCCTATATTCTTCAAAGTCTTGATTTAAGAGATATTGCTCGTCCTTACCTTATTGAGTTAATGGAGAACACAAAGCAGACAGTACATTTAACTATAAAAGATGGATATGAAGGAGTATATATTGACAAAGTAGAAGGTCCAGGGACTCTTCCTATGATGTCAAGAATAGGTATGAGAATGCCTCTTTATTCAACAAGTTTTGGTAAAGTTCTTCTTGCTTTTAGCTCCGACGATTATATAGAGGATTATCTTAAGAAGGTACCTTTGATTCCAAGAACAGATAAAACTATTACAGACCCTAATAAATTAAGAGAAGAATTGCAGAAGGTTAGGAAACAAGGATATGCTTTTGATAATGAGGAGAATGAAAGAGGAATAAAGTGTATTGGTGCTCCTATCTTTGATTTTTCTCAGAGGGTTGTAGCTGCAGTCTCTATATCTGGATACTACTTATCGGTAGAGGAAAATAAAGATATGTATCTCTCTGAACTTTTGAAAACTTGCGAGAAAATATCTAATGCTTTAAGGGGTAAGAAATAAAGGAGGAAATTTGTATGGACTTATCTTGCAATTATGTAGGATTGAAGCTTAAAAATCCTATTATTATTGCGTCTTCAGGACTTACAGAAAATGTTAAAAATATGAAAAAATGTGAAGAAAATGGAGCAGGAGCGGTGGTGGTAAAATCTCTTTTTGAGGAAGAAATATGTAGGATATCACCTACTCCTCGATTTGATATAATAAATAGGACCATGGGACCTCTTAGATCTCAGACATTTTATTCCTTTGAGCAGGCAAGCCCTTTTGGTCCTGAAGAATATTTTAAGGAGATTAGTAAGGCCTTAAATACCTTATCCATACCAGTAATCCCCAGTATAAATTGTATAACCGATGAGGGTTGGTTTAAATATTCAAAGATGGCGGAAGAAGTAGGTGCTCCTGCTCTTGAACTTAATGTCTCTTGTCCTCATGCATCCATATCCTTTAGAGGACAAGATGTGGATGATACTATCTTGAGAGTGGCGAAAATGGTAAGAGAAAATGTAAATATTCCCATAATTGTAAAACTGCCTATGCAACTTTCATCTCCTCTGGCAATAGCTAAAATTTTGGAAGATATTGGGGTTAACGGAGTTGTTATGTTTAATAGGTTAACGGGTCTTGATATAGATCTTGATACAGAAAAGCCTATTTTACATGGTGGTTATGCTGGACATGGTGGTCCTTGGGCATTTAATTATGTTCTGAGATGGATTGCAACCTCTCGTCCTCATTTGAAATTATCAATTGCAGGCTCTGGAGGAGTGGGGAGTGGAGATGATGTGGCTAAGTATATACTAACTGGTGCTGATGTTGTTCAAATATGCAGTGTGGTCTATCTTATGGGTTATGAAATCATTTCAAAAATATTAGAAGGATTAAAGAGATTCATGGAGAAAAAGAATTATACAAGTCCTTCAGAGTTTAGGGGGAAAGTTTCAGGGAAGGTTATTCTTGGGAATAATGATATTGATAGAAGACATCTTTATGAAGCATATATAGATGAAAATCTTTGCACATCTTGTGGGATATGTAAGAAGGTATGTATTTATGATGCTCCAATCGATAAAAATGGAAAATATATTATTACTGATTTATGTGATGGTTGTGGTTTATGTGTAAAGCTTTGCCCTGTAAAAGCAATACGCATGATACCAAGGAGGAAAGACAATGAAAGTAATTAAGGGTGATGTGATAGTTATAGGTGCTGGAGGGGCAGGTCTTAGATCTGCTTTAACTGCTTATGAAAAAAATCCAAATTTGAAAATTATCTTATTATCTAAGAAACCAATCGGCAAAGGTGGCGTAACTGCTAATGCCTTTTCAGATAGAATGTCTTTTCATGCTACATTATCCTATACATTACCTATACAAAATAATTATATTTATCATGCTATGGATATATACAAGATTGGAGGAGAAGTATCGGATTACAATCTGGCTGAAATATTAGCTAAAAATAGCGAAGAAGCTGTTAACTATCTTATATCTATAGGGGTACCTTTTGTGAGAACCCACGATGGAAAGATTGATCAATTTCTTACCGATGGTTCTGAATATCCCAGGGCATGTTATGTAGGACCAAATACTTCTATTGAGATAGCTAAAGCGTTAGCTAAGAAGATAAGAGAAACAAATATTGAGACTTATGAAAATGTAATGGTTTATGATCTTATAGTCAAAGATAATAGAGTTGTTGGAGCAAAAGCTATAGATATGAGTACGCAAGAAAAAATAATTATTAAGGGAAAGGCTTTTGTGATTGCTACAGGTGGAGCAGGATCTTTATATCGTCAAAATGTATTTACTTCAGAAATGACAGGTGATGGATATGCAATATCTTTAAGAGCTGGGGCTCAAATGGTTAATATGGAGTTTATGCAGATTGGTATATGCCATCCTCAGATTCTCTTTGCTGAATCAGGAAGTATGTTTAGGGCATTGCCTAAAATAGTAGATGAAAATGGTAGAGAGTTTTTATTAGATTATCTTTCAGATGAAGATAAAACTAATCTTTGTGTTCTTGAGTTTAAAAAGGGAGCTCATTGGCCAGTATCTTACGAATCACCTACAAAGGTAATTGATTTGGCTGTCTCTCATCATATAAAACAAGGCCACAAAGTATATATGAATTTTATGGAAAATCCATCTTACTTATCTTATGAAAGTATTCCAGAAGAAATATTAAAGTGGAGTGAAAAGATTGGAAAAGAGATTTTTAAAGATACTACCCCCTATGAAAGGCTTAGATTAATAAATCCTTCAATTATTGAATGGCTGAAAAATTATAACATAGATCTTTCTAAGGAATTACTTCCCATACAAAATGCTCTTCAACATTTTCAAGGAGGGGTAAAAATAAGGGAAGATGCAAGAACAAGTTTGGAAGGGCTTTATGCTGCTGGAGAAGTAGCAGGGGGGCAACATGGTGCCAATCGTCCTGGGGGAAATTCACTCCTTGATACTCAAGTATTTGGTAAAATAGCTGGGGAAAATGCAGTTCAATATGCTTCTAAAGTAGATTTTGTAGATTTTAATTTGGATGAGGTGGAAGATAGAATTTCTCAAAGAGGTTTACCCTCAAGGTTAGTTAGGGAAAAGATCAGAGATATTGTATCTGAATATGGATTTTTAGTTAGAATGGAAGAAGATATTAAAAAAGGTATATCTTTAATAAAAGAAATTAAAAAAGAGGGTGTTTCCTTGGATGAGAATGGGATCTTCTATTACTATGAGACTTTAAATATGTTAGATATTGCGGAATTAATATTAAACGCTATTTTAATAAGGGATGAAAGTAGAGGTCCTCATTTAAGATTTAAAGAATTCAATCCCCCTATTATGGAGTTCCTTCCTAAAAGACCTGAATGGAATAAGTACATAATATTTTGTAAAAAAGATGGAGAGTTAAAATATGAAATAAAAGAACCTATAAGACCTAAAGACTATGAAGGCTAAGGTTGCAATTCTGGAAGAATTTAATAAACCCTTAGTTTTGAAAAGTATAGAGATACCTGAAATTCCTTCTGGTGGACTTTTAGTAAAATTAGTTGCATCAGGTGTTTGTGGATCAGATCTGCACATCATAGAAGGGAAAGATCCCAGAGTGCCTTTGCCTATAATTTTAGGTCATGAAGGGGTAGGAGAAGTAGTAGAAATTAATGGAGAAAAGAAGGATCTTAATGGGGTATCCTTAAGGAAAGGAGATCTAATTATTTGGAATAGAGGGGTTGTGTGTGAAGAATGTTTCTATTGTAAAGTGATAAAGGAGCCATTTTTATGTGAAAACCGAAAAGTTTATGGAATTAATAGATCTTTTTTAGAATACCCCTATCTTTTTGGAGCATTTAGTGAGTACATAATATTAGAAGAAAAAACTGAAGTCATAAAACTTTCTTTAAAAGTAGATCTAGAAACAATGGTGATAGCTGGTTGTTCAGGAGCTACAGCAGTTCATGCCTTTGACTATTTGAAGGATAACCTATTAGATAGTACTGTGGTGGTTCAAGGTGGAGGACCTTTGGGGCTTTTTACTGCTGCTTTAGCTAAGTATCGGGGAGCTAAAAATGTAGTGCTTATAACGGGAAGCCTAAAAAGAATAGAGGTAGCTCAAAAGATAGGTATTGATCTCATAATAAAAAGAGACGAGTTTACTGAGGAAGAAAGAATAAAAAAAGTATATGATATAACATACGGAAAAGGTGCAGATGTGGTAATTGAGGCTACTGGTTTTAATAGTGCTATAACTGAAGGAATAAAATTACTTAGAAAAGGTGGTACATATTTAATAATTGGAATTGCTACACCTCAAGATAAAATATCCATAGATTTTTATAATATCTCTTCAAAGAATTTGAATGTTCAAGGGGTATGGGTAAGTGATGCAAGACACTTTAGAAAGGCTGTAACATTCATAGAAAAACATGAGGATATTTTCAGAGAAATGATAACTCATAGGATATCCTTAGAAGAAATAAATGAAGGATTAAAACTTTTAAAAGAGAAAAAGGCAGGAAAGATAGTTATAAATAGATTTTAAAAGAGGGGGACTTTTCCCCTCTTAACTTATTAGGCAGTTGATTTGTTTATTAGCTTATAAAGAGGACAATATCTTATAGCTGCAGTAAATACTAAAATAAAACCTATTATGTGTAAGATTACACCCCATGCGGTTCCTGAAACGACTCCCCATTTTGTAAGATGAGGTAAAATCATACCAACGATCACCCTAATGATGGCGTCAGTCTTCCCGATGTTCATCCTTTCACCCCCTAATTAAGCTTTATTTTAATTATACTTATAAATTTATAGTCTGGCAATGTTTTGTAGAAGAAGGAAAATCTACCTTTTTATCAATTCTTTTCTTTCTTATTTTTTATACACATAAGGCTCTCTTATTTTAAACACCATTTATTTTTTTAACACTCTCGATTAGAGTTAATACTTAAATAATATGTGGTATAACAATTAACAAAAAATGTACGCAAATATAGATACGAAAGGAGTTTTTAAATATGAATATAACTGATAAAATCCTTTAATTTTCTTGGTTATTTTTTTTGTTTGTTAAGAAGTTTCACTAAGACGCAAGAAAGAGAAAGTGAATATTGAGTATTCTTCACATATACAAAAAACAATAATCCAGACGTTCTAATTATGTTTACAGAAACATTTTTTAGAATAGCAGATATTATGACAATAAAAGATAAAAATTATATATGATAAAGTGTTAAGTAAATGGGTCTTTTATCTTTTTTTATTATAGTAGAGTATTAAATTTCGTTATGGTGCCACATCTTTAAGATTGTACATTAGTGATTTCTTTAATGATGGTGTAATTAGTTTTATAAAATAGATTGATTTTGACTTTGAAATAAAATACTCATTAAGGATGATAGAACTTTTGGGGAAGGAGTTAATGCTATAGTAATTCATTACTCTATTTTTGGTATAAATTTTAAGGATGAAATGATATCCATATATTTTTTTGGGTTATAATTTAATATGTTAGGAATTTAAAACTAAAAATGGGGGGTTAACATGAAGAAAATTAGATTTTTTAAACTTTTTATTCTCTTTTTATTTTTACTATCTTTAAATTTTAATTATGCAAGTTTTCTTCAAGAGTACTAGCCAAACAAAAGATGATAAAACATATACTATAATAGAAGCATTAGGAAAAGGATTAATTGAGGTAGATGTGAAAGGTGCTGGGCTTGAAAAGGTTAAAATTTATATAAGAAAGAAAACAACAGAACCGATTTTAATAGTGATACCAGTAGGAACATTTTTTGAGAGTAAAGGAGATTATCAAAGTATGATTTCCATAGATGAAAAGGTTGTTGATTTAAGAAGGGAAAAAGATTCAACAATAGAAATTTCAGCTTCTTGTGTTGACTTTGAGAAAGATGTGCCTGCCAGTGATCAAGATTTTAATATTTTGATATATTCTGGAACTGATGAATTGGCAAAACTCATGAAAATCATAGAGAAGGAAAAAACCTCAAAGGTTGTGGCACAAGTTGCTATATGGATTGTAAGGAATAATATATCAAGAGAAGAATTAGACAAAGTTTATAGAGTAAATATTTATAGGTTAGGAATACTTATAGCTAATAAACCTGCAGCCTCAAATGAGGATGTGATTTTAGCTATAGATTTGATTGAGAAAGCAGGTATTGATGTTAATCAAAAAAGAATAGTGAAGGAAAAAATATCACTATTAAAGGGATTAGGAAGTATGGATAGAAAAATAGTAGAGTATTCCGCAAAACTTTTGGGATATAAGGGAGAAAAAAATCTTAATGAATATGTTATAGAAGTTCTTATTAATCATTTAAAAGATAAAGATATGAAAGTGAGAAAAACAGCTGTGGAAGTTCTGAAAGAAATAACGAAACAAGATTTTGGAGAATATTATGAAAAATGGATGGAATGGTGGGAAAATAATAAAGAGAGTTTTTTAAAAAAGTAAGTTTTGTAATGCGAGTAGAATAGAAATATTTATAAAAATTTTTTAAGTGTAATTATTCATATATCCTAAGGCTATGGTTCTTAGTAAGATAGGTACCACTTTTAAAAAGGCGGATAATATCTTGGTAAGAAGTCCTGCAAGTCTTGATAAGTCTTCTAAAAGTATAACAAGAATCTTTCCATTCATACCTATACTAAAGCTTGGTGTAAAGAAGTTCCAAGTATCCTACCATCTTTTCAATTATTTTTTTCAAATACAATTTTCACAAGTTCTCTTGCTTTTTATGTAAATCTCTGTTCCTTATTTGGAAACAGAACATCATTTTTTATTTACATTTTAAAATTCAAGATAATATAATAGTTATAAATTTCTAAAAGAATAACATATAAGGGAGAGGTGAATAAAATTTGAAGATTATTGATTTAAGAAGTGATACTGTTACAAAGCCTACAGAAGAGATGAGAAAGGCTATGTATTTGGCTGAAGTAGGTGATGATGGGTATGGTGAAGATCCTACAATAAATCTATTAGAAAAAAAGGCTGCAGAGCTTTTAGGTAAGGAGTCTGCTCTTTTTGTAGTCTCAGGAACTATGGGGAATCAAGTGGCTCTTCTTTCTTGGACATCAAGAGGAGACGAAGTTATACTTGAAGCAGAATCTCATATGTACTATTATGAGGCAGGAGGAATGGCAGGAAATGCTGGGGTGCAACCCTTTCTCATTCAAGGTGAGGATGGAATCATGCCTATAGAAAAGATTAGGAAAGCGATCAGACCACAAGGAAAGGTATTTCCGAAAACTTCTTATTTCCGAAAACTTCTTTAATTGTTTTAGAAAATACTCACAATAGGACTTGAGGAAAGGTACTTTCTTTAGATTATATGAATTAAGTAGAGAATATAACATACCTATTCATCTTGATGGAGCAAGGATTTTTAAGGCTTCTATATACTTAAAAATTCCACCAAAGGAGATAGCAAAATATGCTGATTCTGTGATGTTTTGCCTTTCCAAAGGACTTTCTTGCCCTATGGGTTCTCTTCTTGTGGGGCCATCTGATTTTATTGAAAGGGCAAGAAAAAATAGGCAAAGATTGGGTGGAGGTTTAAGGCAGGCTGGAGTTGTTGCTGCTTGTGGTCTTTGGGCTTTAGATAATATGATAGATCGCTTAGAGGAAGACCATAAAAAGGCTTATGATTTATATGAGTTTCTCAAAACTATACCAATTTTTAACATTAAAAAGCCAGAAACCAATATTTTAAAGGTAAAAATAAAAAATGGTTTTAAGGCTTCTGATTTGATTAAAAGGTTCAAAGACTATGGACTACTTGCTTCAAGTTTTGATGAAGAGACTTTAAGATTTGTGACTCACAAGGATGTATCCTTTGATGATATTGAGGAGGCAAAAAATATTATAGAAAGAGTGGTAAACTTAATGCATTTCTAAGAAATTGCAAAAATCTAAGAGATACTTTTTAGTTTCCTCCCATATTATAGGAAGATTTGTTATAAGATCTCTTATCTTTTCAGGTTTTAGCTTATAGGCGTATATATTTCTAACAACATGTCTAAAAGCTCTGTAGTTTTCAAGTTTTTCTCTGAGCTCTTTAGAAATAATTGCAGGTCTTACATAAGGAATTTCTATAGACATTTGGAGTAAAAGTTCTTTGTGCCAATCTGGTGTTTCTATGATTTTACCATCTATCTCTTTAGCGATTAAACTAAAAACTCTCTCTAAACCACTATAAAAGTTATAAAGGTTTAGTGCTACACTATCTATATATAGCGAATCTTCTTCTTTAATTAATTCCCATGCTTTTTGTGCTCTTTTTATTGTTTCTTCTATTTATTTCTATAATTTCATTTTTTATCCTACTTGAAATTAATAAATACATTTTTTTCATAGTAATATACCTTCTCTCTCAAGACTAAGTCTAATTTCTTCTTCACAGCTATCTAAATCAATAATATCTATTTTAAAATCTGTGTTTAAAGATAAAACTTCAGATATTGCTTTAAAATAATCTTTATCAGATATTCCTGCTACAGCTAAATCTATATCAGACCATTTTGTAAATAATTCTTTATCTTTAAGAGATCCCACTAATAATACTTTTTTAGCTTTATATTTTTTATAAAGAATTTCGGAGATTTCTTTTGCTAAATTTAATGCCTTTTCATATCTTATTTCTAATAGTATTTTTTCTTCTTCCTCGAGTTTTTTTCGGGCTTCTATATATTTTCTTTTTTCTTCAAGGGATAAATCTCTAAAGGTTTTGTTCATTTCCCAATACTCCTTTATAAATTTGTAATATAATTATAGCATTTTTATAATTTAAGGAGGGATCAAAGGTATGAAGACCTATAGAAAAGAATTGTGGTTTAATCTTCCAACAAGAAGGGGGTTTGTGAATATCACAGATACCTTGCAAAAATGTGTAGATGAGAGTGGAATTAAAGAGGGACTTCTTCTTTGTAATGCTATGCATATTACTGCAAGTGTTTTTATCAATGATGATGAACCAGGGCTTTTAAAAGATTTTGAAATATGGTTAGAAAAGCTTGCTCCTGAGAAACCATATAATCAATATTACCACAATGTAGGTGAAAATAATGCTGATGCTCATTTAAAGCGTACTATCATGGGAAGAGAAGTAGTGATAGCTATTACTGATGGTAAGCTTGATTTAGGACCTTGGGAGCAGGTTTTTTATGGTGAGTTTGATGGGATGAGAAGAAAGAGAGTACTTGTAAAAATAATTGGTGAATAGTTATTTATACTATAAATTTAACTCAAATTAGTAAAATCTTGCAATTTATTATTTTCATTTATCATTATATAATCCTAAATTAAAATTATTTTGTTAAGGAGGCTTTAAATATTTTATGGCGGATGAATATATTTTTAAAGACTCCTCTCTTCCTATCGATGAGAGAGTAAGAAATCTTCTCTCTCTACTTACTCTTGAAGAAAAGATTAAATTGCTTCCTACTCGGCAAGCTGAAATATCCAGATTAAATATAAGAGAGTTTCATATAGGTGGAGAGTCCGCTCATGGTATAGCTTGGATGGGAAAAGCCACTGTGTTTCCCCAGCCTATAGGTCTTGTATCATCTTTTGATAGAGATCTTATGAAAAAGATAGGAGAAGTGGTCTCATTAGAAGCTCGAGCCTACTACTATATGAGGGGAAAGATTGGGGGACTTATGCTTTGGGCTCCTACTGTAGATATGGAGAGAGATCCAAGATGGGGTAGGATGGAAGAAGGTTATGGTGAAGATCCTTATCTTGCTGGAGAAATGGCAAGCGCATATATAAAGGGTATGCAAGGAGATGATGAAGTATATCTTAAAACCGCAATGACTCCTAAGCACTTCTTTGCTAATAATAATGAGAAGGATAGAGATAAATTTTCTGCCAATATTGATCTCAGAAATATGTATGAGTATTACTTAGATGTTTTTAGAAGGGTTATAGAAAAGGGAAAGGCAACAGGTATAATGACCGCTTATAATGCTGTAAATGGTATACCTTGTATAGTAAATCCAATAGTAAAGAAGGTTTTAAAAGAAAAATTTGGATTAAGTGGATATGTAGTAACTGATGCTGCAGATTTTAGCCAAACAGTTACCTCACATAAAACTTTTGATAATCATTACGAGACAATGGCTTATGCTCTGAAAGCTGGAATTGATGCTTTTACTGATGATCCTAATCTTGTTATTGAATCTGCATGGAAAGCTCTTGAGATGGGCTTAATAACTGAAGAGGATATTGATAGGGCTGTCTTTAATACTCTTCGTGTAAGATTTAGACTTGGTGAATTTGATGAAGAAATAAGTAAAAAATTTTATGTATCTCCTAACAAAATATGTGATAAAGAACATTCCCAGCTTGCGTATCAATCCGCTCTTGAGTCTATTGTTCTTTTAAAGAATCAAAATAAATTTCTTCCTATAGTTAAAGGGAAGATTAATAAAGTAGCAGTTATAGGTCCTTTAGCAAACAAAAACTATAATGATTGGTATAGTGGTACTTATCCATATAAAGTTTCTATTCTCCAAGGAATAGTAAATAGACTAAGCGATAAGGAAATAAAATATTGCGATTCCTATGATATTATTGCAATAAAATCGTTAAAAAATAATAAATATTTGAGAGTTATAGAATCAGAGATCAGTCCTGTATGGGCTATAAGCGAAGAAATTAGCCCAAAGGAAAAATTTAAATTTATAGATTGGGGATGGGGCAATAAAAGTCTGCAATCTTTAGCAAATAACAAATATTTAACTTGTGATGATTCTAATTTTTCTATCCTATCTGCATCAGAAGAAGTATTTGGGTGGTTTGTAAAGGAACTTTTCCAAATAGATTCCTTAGGAGATGGTACCTTCTATATTAAGACTTGGCATGGAAAATATCTTTATATAGATGAAGAGAATGGAAATTTGATTAAATTCAAAGATAGTTTTGAAAACCTTCCAGAGGAAAAATTTATAATTGAGAAATTAGAAGATGGTATAGAAAAATCTTGCAGTATAGCAAAAGAATCAGACTTAGTAGTAATATGTGTAGGGAATAATCCTTTAGTAAATGGAAGAGAAGGAGAAGATAGAGTAGACATTGTTCTACCAGATCACCAAGAGAAACTTGTTAGAGAGATTTATAAAGTAAATCCCAACACAGTGCTTTTAATAATTAGCAGTTATCCTTACGCTATTAATTGGGCAAAAGAAAATATACCTGCTATTTTGTGGTCTTCCCATGGGGGACAAGAAATGGGAAATGCTATAGCAGATGTATTAATTGGAAATTATTCTCCGGCAGGAAGATTATGTATTACATGGTATAAATCTGTAAATGATATACCTCCCATGACAGATTATGATGTAATAAGGGGAAAGAGAACCTATATGTATTTTGATAGAGAACCACTTTTTCCTTTTGGACATGGACTTTCTTATACTGAATTTGAATATAGTAATTTATTTTTAAATTCTAAAAATTATGGAATAAAAGATGAAATAAAGCTTAGTTTTGAGATTAGAAATGTCGGAGATATGGATTCTGATGAGGTACCACAAGTTTATGTTAGAGCTATTAATTCAAAGATAAAAAGGCCAAAGCTTCAGTTAAAAGGTTTTCAAAGGATATTTATTCCAAAGGGAGAAAAGGTTAAGGTTGAATTTACAGTACCTGTTTCGGAGCTTTTTATATGGGATGTGAGAAAAGAGAAGTATTTAGTTGAGAAAGGAGAATACGAGATTTTAGTTGGTGCTTCATCAGAGGATATAAGATTAAGAGGAAGAATTTATTTGGAGGGAGAGGAAATTGAAGATAGAGATCCTTTTGAGAGAATAAAAGCTTTTAATTTTGATGAGGGATACAATTTAGTTTTCAATACAAAAAGAAATTGGGAAGAGACTTATGTAATTTTTCCTCAAGAAGACTCATGGATACTGTTTAAAGATTTGAATTTTAGTAAACCCTCTCGAAAGATAAAGATGGAGATATCTACTTCGAGAAATTCCAAAATGTTTTTATATTTTAGCAAAATTGATAAAGAATTTTCTTTTGATGTAATAGATACTTTTAATGAATGGAGAGAAATTGTTTTTATTTTAGATGAGAATATTTTAGGTAAACAAGATATGTATATAAGAGGAGAAAAGGAAGTAAAAATAAATTGGTTGAAATTTGAGTGAGGAGGATGATTTTATGAGATTTACTGATGGGCATTGGCGTATTAGAGAAGGTATAAGAATACATTATCCTTCCATGGTTTGGGATTACGAAGTTAAGGAAAAAGAAGTTATAGTATATGCACCTTGTACCTTTGTTAGAAATAGGGGAGAAACTCTATTTGGTCCTCTTTTAGAAATTCATTTTTCAGCTCCATTTCCTAATGTTATAGAGGTGATATCATATCATTTTAAAGGGGTGGTAGAGAAAGGACCATCTTTCGAGTTAAATAAAGATAAAAATTTTAAACCTGAGATATTAGATAAAGAGGATGTGATCATATTAAAGTCTGGAAATCTTACGGTTGAAATTAATAAAAAAGGAGTTTTCAAATATACCTTCTTCTGGAAAGATAAGAAATTGACGTCTTCTGGATTCAAGCATATGGCTTATGCTATTGATGAAAACAAGACTCCTTATATGGTAGAGCAATTAGATCTTTCTGTAGGGGAATTGGTATATGGCCTTGGAGAAAGATTTAGTCCTTTTATAAAAAATGGGCAACAGGTGGATATGTGGAATGCTGATGCAGGAACTATTTCAGATCAAACATATAAAAATATACCTTTTTATATAACAAATAGAGATTATGGAGTTTTTGTAAATCATCCAGAGAGGGTTTCTTTTGAGATAGCTACAGAGAATGTTGAAAGGGTGCAATTTAGTGTAAAGGGTGAAAAGATAAATTACTTTATAGTTGCAGGAGAAAATTTAAAGGAAGTAATTGAAAATTATACCCTTCTTACAGGAAGACCTGCTCTTCCTCCCACATGGTCTTTTGGACTTTGGCTTACAACATCTTTTATAACCAATTACGATGAAAAAACAGTAACAAGTTTTATCGATGGGATGAAGGAGAGAAATATACCTTTACATGTTTTCCATTTTGATTGTTTTTGGATGAAAGAATATCATTGGGTAGATTTTGAATGGGACCAAAGAGTGTTTCCAAATCCCGAAGATATGTTAAAAAGATTAAAAGATAGAGGCTTAAAGATATGTGTGTGGATTAATCCCTATATAGCTCAAAGATCAAAACTCTTTGAGGAAGGAAAAGAGAAGGGTTATCTCTTAAAGAAGCCTCACGGTGATGTATGGCAAACTGATGAGTGGCAACCGGGCATGGGAATTGTGGACTTTACAAATCCATCTGCAAGAAAATGGTATGCAGATAAGTTAAAAGAGCTTATTAGAATGGGTGTTGATGTTTTTAAGACAGATTTTGGAGAAAGGATACCCACAGATGTGGTTTATTATGATGGGTCAGATCCTGAAAAAATGCATAATTTTTATACATACCTATATAACAAGACTGTTTTTGAAACATTAAAGGAGGAGCTTGGAGAAGAAAATGCCATAGTATTTGCCAGGTCTGCTACCGCAGGAAGTCAGAAATTTCCAGTACATTGGGGTGGAGATTGTTTATCTACCTATGAGTCCATGGCAGAGACACTGAGGGGAGGACTTTCCTTAGGTCTTTGTGGATTTGGTTTTTGGAGTCATGATATTGCAGGGTTTGATAGTTCTGCTACTCCTGATCTTTATAAGAGATGGATAGCATTTGGACTTCTTTCTTCCCATTCAAGGCTTCATGGAAATCATGATTATAAAGTTCCATGGCTATATGATGAAGAAGCTGTAGATGTATTGAGATTTTTTGTAAATTTAAAATGCCAATTAATGCCTTATCTTTTTGCAAAAGCGGTAGAAGCAGTAAATAAAGGAATTCCAATGATGAGAGCTATGCTTCTTGAATTTGAAGAAGATCCTACTTGTCATTTCTTAGATAGACAATATATGCTTGGAGATTCTTTACTTGTAGCTCCCATATTCTCAGAAACTGGGGAAGTAGAATATTATCTTCCTAATGTGGGTATATGGACAAATCTTATAACAGGAGAGAGAAAAGAAGGGGGTAAGTGGTACAAAGAAAAGTATGATTATTTCTCTTTACCTCTTATGGCAAGACCTGGAAGCATAATTGCTATTGGGAATAATAAGGAAAGAACTGATTATGACTATGCAGATGGTGTGACTTTGTATGTTTTTGAACCTCAAGATGGGAAAGTATCAGTCTGTGAGGTATATAATCAGCAAAAAGAGGTAGAATTAAAGGTGAATTTATCAGAAGATAAAGATGAGATAGTAATAAATGTAGAAAAGGATTCTGGAAAGATGTTTTCTGTACTTTTATTTAATACATATGAGATAGAAAAGGTAGAAGGCGGTAGTTTAGAAAAGACAGATAAAGGTATATTAATTAAGCCAAATAAAGGTATAAAAGAAATAAAGATTAGATTTTAGAGAAAAGCCCCCTAAATAGAATAGGGGGCTTTATTTTTTTTATTGTTTCAAATAATCCTTTAAATAATCTATTGATGATTTTGCAGATTCCACATATTCACTATTAGGATAATTTTTAATTAATTTTTCATACTCTTCTATAGCCTTTTTGTAATCTTCAAGGAATTCATAGCTTAATGCAATTTCATATTGGGCATCGTCTGCGTATTCACTGTCAGGAAAGTCTTTTATAAACTTTCTTTATGCTTCAATAGCTTCTTTATATTTAGCATCATAATATAATTCTCTTGCCTTTTTATACGCCTCTTCATCTGGTGTTTTTTCCTTTACAGTCTCCACAGGAGAAGTAACAGCAGGGGTCTCAGGAGTGGATCCTTGCTCAGGAGCCTTTTTCCCTGTGGTTGAGATAATCACTCCTATAATTATTACCATGATAATTACCACAATTACGTAAGGAAACCATTTTGGAAGATTCTTGTTCATATCTTTTCTACCACCATTTTTATGGATTAGATTCTTCCCATAATATGTTAGATGTAAAAATTTTGTAATTATTCCTAATTTTAAAAAATAAAATTTAGTATTATAGAAATGAAATATAAAGAAAGAAGGATAAGCCCTGTTTTCTTTCCTATAATGTTATCCCTTTTAAGAGATATACTCAATGCAAGTAAGGTGATTAGTATTACTGGCATTATATAAGTGATAAATTTTTGATCAACTTTTATGGGATTTATTATAGATGCTATTCCTATCACCACTAATACATTTAGTATACTTGCACCTATTATATTTCCAACTCCTATATCTGGCACTTTTTTTATTGTTGAAATAACAGAATTAGCAAGTTCTGGAAGAGAAGTACCTAATGCTAATAATGTAAGTCCTATTATAAGTTCTGAAATATTGAGAAAGCGAGCAATATTTATACTACTCTCTACTAAAAATCTTGAACTAACAATAACTACTCCTATACTAAGTATCATAAGTATAAAAATTTTTATAGTTGAGTTTTGGTCTTGGTAATTATCAGATTTGCTGCTTCCTTTAACTCTATAAATTAGATAGATGAATACGGCATATATGATTAATAGAATAAAACCCTCTATTCTTGATATTTTCATATCAAACATTAATAAAAATAAGAGGAAATTAATAAATAATAAAAAAAATGAATTTTTCCATCCTAAATCGTCCACTTTCATGGGAGATATGAGAGAACATATACCAAGAATTAGGGCGGTATTAACAAGAACACTTCCTAAAGCATTGCCAAGGGCTAAATTACTGTTTCCTTTTAATGACGAAACTGTAGATACTGTGATTTCAGGAAATGTTGTGGCAAGACTTGCTAATATAAGGCTAATAACGAAATCTTTTACTCTTAGTTTTATCCCTATTATTTTCAGATATGCAGTAAATTTGTCAGATCCCTTTATTAGGAAAAATAAGCTTATTATAAATATTATCACATCTTTTAACATAAAAATTTTCTCCTTTCTTTCTGAAAGTATTTTCTTAGGATAGATTTATATTATAAATAAAAAAAGAAATCTTGAAAAATGAAAAATAATGCTGTATTTTGTAGTAATTTAAGGATGGAATTTATTTAAGTTATGACGCAATATTGTAAAAAATTAGTCAAAAATTATTAGAAAAATTTTTTCAATGATGTTGTACAATAAAATTTGTTGGAGAAAGTTATGAAATATAATTTTGATGAGGTTATAAATAGACGTAATACAGCTTCCTTAAAATGGGATGCTGTAAAAGATATATTTGGTGATGAAGATATCCTTCCTATGTGGATTGCAGATATGGATTTTGAAGTTGCAAAGCCAATAACTGATGCGATCCTTAAAAGGGCTGAGCATGCAATTTATGGATATACTACTATTCCTGATTCTCTTATAGATGCAGTGATTGAAAGAATTAAGTCAAAGTTTAACTGGGATGTTAAACCTGAGTGGCTTATTTTTACACCTGGTACAGTCTCTGCTTTATATACAGCAATAAAGGCGCTTGTTTCTATTGGGGACAGTGTACTCGTACAAGAACCAGTATATTATCCATTTTTCAGTGCAATAAGGGATAATGGAGCTCATATTGTAAGTAATGATTTAAAACTTGTAAACTATCATTATGAGGTTGATTTTGATGATCTTGAGAGTAAATTTTTAATTAAGAATGAGATATTTACAGGATCAAATCGTATTAAGGCAATAATTTTGTGTAATCCTCACAATCCTGTGGGACGAGTTTATACAAAAGAGGAGTTAACAAAGATTGGCGAGATTTTAATTAAAAATGGGGTGTTTGTCATATCAGATGAAGTTCACTGTGAAATAGTTTATAGTGCTCATAGACATGTTCCTTTTGCATCTATTTCAGAAGATTTTGCAAATAACTCTATTACTCTTATTTCAGGGAGTAAGACTTTTAATATTGCAGGGTTAGAAACATCTATTGTAATAATTCCAAACGATAAACTACGTAAGAGATTTATTGAAGCAAAAGGAAAACTTTTATCAACTCCAAATCCCTTTGGACTTATAGCAACAGAAGCTGCATTTCGTTACGGAGATGAATAGCTTTCTCAGCTTCTTGAATATCTTGAAGGAAATCTCAAGTTTCTTATGGATTACGTGGAGAAGAGAATTCCAAAGGTCAAAGTTATAAAACCTGAAGGTACATACCTTGCATGGCTTGATTTTAGAGAGCTTGGTATGGATGAGTACACTTTAAGCGAATTTCTCCGAAAGAAGGCGAAGGTTGGTCTTGATGATGGGCATATTTTTGGAAAGTCTGGAGCAGGTTTTGCTCGCCTTAATTTTGCTTGTCCTCGTAGTATTCTTGAAGAAGGTCTTAGAAGGATTGAGAGAGCAGTTAAAGAGATTATTTAAATAAATTGTTAAGGGGGTCAACATATGAAATATAAAATGCCAGAGGGACCTTTTGAGCCTACTTGGGAATCCTTGAAAAATTATAAGATTCCAGATTGGTATAAGGATGCTAAATTTGGGATATTTATACATTTTGGGGTCTATGCGGTACCTGCTTTTGGTAATGAGTGGTATCCAAGGAACATGTACATAAAGGGTACAAAAGAATATGAACATCACTTAAAAACATATGGAGACCATAAAAAGTTTGGATATAAAGATTTTATTCCTCTTTTTAAGGCAGAAAGGTTTGACCCATATGAATGGGCTGATCTTTTTAAAAAAGCAGGTGCTAAGTATGTAGTACCTGTTGCAGAACATCACGATGGTTTTGCTATGTATGATTGTAACTATACCCGATGGTGTGCCAGTAAAATGGGACCTCAAAGAGATATTATTGGAGAACTTGCTAAAGCAGTGAGAGAAAATTATCTTACCTTTGGAGTTTCCTATCATAGGGCAGAACACTGGTGGTTTTTACATGAGGGAATGAAATTTGACTCTGATGTAAGAGATAGGAATTATTTTGACCTATATGGACCTGCACAGCCTGAAAGTATGCAACCCACAGAAGAATTTTTAGAGGATTGGCTTTTAAGGCTTTTTGAGATTGTAGACAAATATCAGCCTCAGCTTATTTACTTTGATTGGTGGATAGAACAACCAGCTTTTGAACCTTATTTAAAGAAATTTTTTGCCTATTATTACAATAGAGCTTATCAGTGGGGAAGAGAGGTAGTAATAAATTATAAAAATTATGCAGTACCAAGAGAATGTGCAGTATGGGATATAGAAAGAGGAAAGCTGGGAGATATTGATCCCATATGTTGGCAGACAGATACTTCTATTTCTCGTCTCTCTTGGGGATATATTGAAAATGATATCTATAAACCAGCTAAAGAACTTATTTGGGAACTTATAGATATTGTAAGTAAAAATGGGAATTTTCTTTTGAATGTAGGTCCTAAAGCTGATGGAACTATACCTGATCCTGCTCGTGAGATTCTTTTAGAAATAGGCAATTGGCTTCTTAAAAATGGTTCTGCTATTTATGGTACAAGACCATGGAAAATTTATGGTGAAGGTCCTACAAAAGTAGCTCATGGGCCTTTTAGTGAAAAGGAAATAAGTTATACAGGAGAAGATTTTAGGTTTACTACAAAGGGAGATGATCTTTATGCTATTTTAATGGAGAAGCCTACAAAAGGAGAAGCCTTAATAAAGTCTCTTAGTACAAATCTAACTTTATATAATAAAGAAGTTAAGAAGGTAGAGATTTTGGGAATAGGAGAGATTGGATTTGAAAGAGATGAGAAGGGGCTTAGAATACATATTTCAAATTATGATAAATTAGATTATCCTTTAGTATTTAAAATTATGGGGTAAATAAAATAAGAAATTTATTCTTAATTTTCCTATTTACTATTGTATTGATTATTATTATTTTTCAAATAAAAGATTATTATTATGGATTTAAATTAAAAAATGAACTTAAAGCTTTGGAAAGGAGAGTATCATATAAAGAGAAAGAACTATTAAGTTTTATTAGTAGAGACCTTATTGATAACAGGGGATTTATCATATCAAAAATAGAAAATGGAAAGCCTTTGGAATATTCCCTTCTGGAATCTTATGGAGAATTAATGGAATATGCTTTATTAAGGGAAGACAAAAATCTTTTTGATATTCTTCTTTCAATAGTAAATAAATATTTTTATAGTAAAGAAGGATATCTATATTGGAGGATAAATAGGTTAAACTTGAAACCTGATAATAGTACTGCTTTAATAGACTCTATAAGGATCTTGTATGCTCTCTTATGTGCTTATGATACTTTTAAGGATAAAAAATATATGGAAATGGGAGAAAAAGTGGCAGATGGAATATTGAAATTTAATTCATCAGGAGGATTTTTTGTAGATTATTATGATGGAAATATGAGAGAAAAAGCTAATAAAATTTCTCTATTCTATTTAGATCTTAGAAAATTAAAAAAGATAGCTGAAATATTGTCCTCCTTTAATAAATACTACATTACATCAAAAAAGATCCTTGAAAACTCCGTACCCATAAATAGTCCTTTTTTCCCTAAGGAATTTGACTTCTTTACTTTCTCGTATAAGACCTATTATCCTCTAAATATGTTGGAACAGGTAATTACTGCTATAAATTTTGATGACACGCATAAAATAAAAGGCTTTTTAGAGTTTGTAAAAAATGAAATAAATAACTATAATAAATTAAATACATTCTATATGGATCATAAAAGGATAGATGATCAGGAAAATGTAGGGTTATATGCTATATTAGCGAAATTGTTTATTTTTAATGATGATAAATTATGGGCTAAAAAAATCTTGCCTTTTGTTGAAAAATTTAAGGGGGATAAACACTTTGGTTATGGGGATTTTCTGGGAAAAAACTTTTACGCCTTTGATCAATTAGAAGTATTATTGACATTAAGTTATATGGAGGAGTAGATGGAAAGGAATTTTATGAAAGATAATCTTATCTTTAGCCTTTTGTTAATTTTTTGGCTTCTAATTCTAATATTAATATTTAGTACTAGCTATAATGTAAATTTTATTAATTACTTATTGTTTTCTGCTCTTATTTTGAACATGTTGATAGCCTATAATCTTGGGATAATAGCTGGATTAATTACTTCTTTATTTTTAGTTTTTGGGTACGGATCCTATCTCTTATATTCCATTATAGTATTGAATACTATTTCTGAGTTTAAATTGGAATATGCTTTTTGGTTAGTTTCGTTTCCTGTAGGAGCTTTTCTTTCGGGAAGTTTGGAGAGGGAATTTAGGGTTTTAAAGGAAAGGCTTAGAGAATTTGAGGAAAGAGAAAAATTGGTTTTATTAGATGATGTTACTGGGTTTTATAATCCTTTTGGGTTTTTTCAGAGATTAGAAGAAGAGATTAAGAGGGCACAAAGGTATAAGGAGACTTTTTCTATACTTTACATTAATATTGTGGATTGGAAGGAATTGAAGAATATATATGGAGAGGATGGATATAAGAGTATCTTAAGGGTAATTGCAAATGAAATCTTAAAGAATACAAGGACTACAGACATAAAAGGAAGAATAGAAGATGGAGTTTTGGGCATCATATTGCCAGATACTGATGTCAATTCCGTAAAAATAGTAAAGGAGAAACTTCATAGAGCTTTGGATAAGATCATTGTTGAAATAGGAGGAAAAAGAAGGGTTATATCATTAAAAATTAAAATTGGTGAGGCAGGATTCCAGGAAGGTGAAGATGCACTGATTATTTGGGAAAGAGCAAAAGATAGTAGTAAATATGATGTATAAGTTTAAGATAATTCTTATCTTTCTTATCTTAATTATTTTAACCCTCTCCTTTGCAGAGGAGACTAAGAGAGTATTAGTAATCTATGACAGTTTTTCAAGAATAGGAGAAGACTATCCAATTGGGAATCAGTTGGAAGAATATTTGTCCCACTATGGAGTATATGTAGGATCTGTAAATAGTGAAGAGCTTTTACCTGATGTAACCCAATATGATCTTGTTATATATTTGGGGTTTCAAGAGAAGCTCTTAAAAAGGGATTTTTTAAAAGAGATTTCAAAGAGTAAAAAGATTGTTTGGATTGAGGAAAATATAGATCAGTTTGCAAAATATATAGGATGTAGTGAATTCAAGGATGTAGGAAAAAGATACGGCTTTATAGAGTTAAGTTATAAGGGTTATAAACTTTCTTTTGATCCTCAAACTTTTATTCATATAGTTTTTCCTAAAAAAGCCAATGTATTGTCTTATGTATCTGATGATTTAAATAATTTTCCTTATGTATTTCAAAAGGGCAATCTCTATTATTTTGGGAGATTAGATTTTAGAGATAGTACTGGAATAGTTTTTTTAGATCTTTTACATGATATTTTAGGAATTAAGCATCCTTCTTTTAAAAAAGCTCTTATAATTATTGATGAAATAAATCCTTTTACTGATGCATCTCTCCTTCAAGGAAAACTTCAGACGGTCTGTTGTCATCAGATTCCTTATTCTATAGTGGTGTATCCCACAGTAAAAAAAGATGGAAAATTATATTATCTTAGTGATAATGAAAAGCTTAGTAAGGTATTATTGGAAATAGAAAATAGTAATATTGGTATAATACAGGGAAGTTATTATGAGAAAAACTACGATTCAAAGATAAATAGTGATTTAAATCTTTTGGCAAGTTATGGAATACACCCCATTGCTTTTAAATTTTACGGTGTACCTTATAAAGAGAGATATATTGATGCTGCAAAATTCTTTAGGATCCTTCTCGATGATGATCTGGTCTTTACAAAAAGATTGTATACACTTATCTATCCAATAAATGCAGGCTTTTATAATCCAAAGGATCCAAAGAATGTGAATTTAATTTTAAGAAAAGCAAAAGATTTTTTGGCTTTGAGGGATGCCATATTAGGAATTTCTATACCTATATATTTAGATAGGGAAGACATAGAAAGGCTTATACTGGGTTTGAAAGATTTGGGTTATGATTTTCTTGATCTTTTAAAAGAGCCATATCATGTGGAGAATAATAATTTAATAATAATGAATAAAAATGGGAAAAAAGTTGTTGTAAGCAATGTATTGCCGTATTCAAAAAGTAGATTAGAAAGGTTTTTTGAGAAATTTGTTGAATATTTAAGAATTATATTGATATTCGTAGTAACAAGTTTTATTGTTATTATTCTTTATCTTGTGTTTTCCAGAATCAGATTATATGAGAGGGGAAAAAGGCAGTGAAAGTTCTGACTTTCTGGGATTATGCTTTTGTAATATCCATGGTAATGACTTGGTCTGTTCTTTTATATCATATCTTGCTAACCTATTTTGGATATCGCTATTTTCTTATAAGTTTAGACTTTGAAGAAGATGAAGAGATAAAAGAGTATCCTTTTATCTCTGTTTTAGTACCTGCTCATAATGAAGAAAAGGTTATAGGCAATACAGTAGATGCTATAGCCAGGTCTTATTATCCACAAGATAAATTTGAGATCATAGTGATTAATGATAGTTCTACTGATAGGACAGGAGAAGTATTAGAAGAGAAACAGAAGTTATATCCAAATCTTAAAGTACTTGAGATTAAGCCCCCCTTAGGAGCTAAGGGTAAATCAAATGCTCTAAATCAGGGATTAAAGATAGCAAAGGGAGATTATATAGTGGTTTATGATGCTGATAATACTCCAGAAAGAAAAGCAATTTATAATTTAGTGAGATTTATAATTAAGGATGATAATCTTGGAGCAGTGGTAGGAAAATTTAGAACGAGAAATAAAGATAAAAATCTTCTTACAAGGTTTATAAATATAGAAACCCTTAGTTTCCAATGGCTTATTCAAGCTTCAAGAAATTATTTTTTAGGTCTTACTACTATTCCTGGTACTAACTTTATAATTAGAAAAGATCTTTTGGAGAAAATTGGTGGATGGAATATTTATTCTCTTACTGAGGATACTGAGCTTACTATAAGGATATATAAGGAGGGATATAGAATAAAATGGATACCGCAAGCAGTAACTTGGGAGCAAGAGCCAGAAAGATTAAAGATTTGGATAAAGCAAAGAACAAGATGGGCAAGAGGTAATATTTCTGTTATTGCTCAGCATTTGAAGAATATATTTAGTTTAAGAAGCAAAATTTCTTTTGATATTATTTATTTCTCTTACATCTATCTTGTAGCTTTTTCTGCTATTTTAATTTCAGATATTATTTTTGGTTTGGGGCTTTTAAAAGTTATAAAACTTAATGTGGGAGGGCCTCTGTTTACTATATGGATATTAGCATATTTACTTTTTATAACTGAGACTTTTATATCTTTGAGCTTGGAAAGGGGAGAAGGTAATTTAAAAAATCTTCTACTTATATGTTTTATGTATTTTACATACTGTCAATTATGGCTTTTTGTTGTTATCAGAGCAATCTATTTTACTCTTAAAGATAGAATAACAGGTAAAACTGTGAAATGGTATAAAACAGAAAGGAGTTCAGAATAATGAGGAGATGTTTGTTTCTTTTTCTCATAATATTAATGATGGTTCCTGTTTTTGGCTATGATAATATAAAAGTGTACAATTTACCTATAACCTCTCAAGATGTTCTTCTTAATTTACCTTTAAATAGGTACTCTTTTTGGTTTTATATTCCAGAGGGAGTAAATATATTAGACAAGTGTTATTTAAATCTAAATTACTTTTATTCGGAGACCATAAAGTCTAATGAGTCTTTTTTTACCATTTTAATAAATGGATATCCTATATCCAGTAGTTCTATTGTAAAAAAAGAAGGAAACTATGTGAAACTTACTGTTAAGATTCCTGTAAGGAGATTAAAGCACGGCTTCAATGAATTAACAATTTCTACAAGACAAAGAAGCATTGAGGGACCTTGTAAAGATTTGGATAATGATGCTAATTGGTTCATTATTCACAATACTTCTATTTTACATCTTGAAACATCAGATAAGCCTTATAAAATTTCTTATTTCCCTTATCCCTTTATGGATTTATTATCTCTAAAAGTGGTTAATTCCAATATCTATTTAAATGAGGTATCAAATCAAAATTTAGATATTCTCTTTAAGCTTGTAAATAATCTTTCGATAAAGGAGAGATATAAAAGGCTTTCTTTTAGGGTGTTTTTGGATGATCCTTATGTTAAAAAAGGAGAAAATCAAATATTAATTGGAAGTTTAGAAAGATGGAGAATTTTTAATGATAAAAGTTTTACTAACATAGATGAGGATTCAGGTTTATTATATTTAGCTAAATACAATGATAATTTGCAAATATATATTTCCGGTAAAGGAAAGGGTATTAAAAAGTCTATAAAATATCTATTGAATCCTGAGCAGGTAAAATTAACAGAGACAAATCCTGTTATCATAACCTCGGAGCCTTCTTTATCTGAAAGAGAAATTGAAAGTAAGAAAGTTTTGACTTTAAAGGATCTTGGTTATAGTAATGTGGTAATTTCAGGAGCCCATCATCAAAGTTTTTCTTTCTCCTTAAAATTACCTATAGGTTATCAATCAATACAGACAGGTTCTTATATAGAGCTAAAATTTTCCCATTCTCCTGTATTAGATCCCGAGAAATCAGGTATAACTCTGTATATTAACGGGATTCCTGTAAAAGCAGAAAGATTATATGGTGGAAATATAGAAAATGGAATATTAAAAGCATATTTTCCTAAGGGTCTTTTGAAAGAAAAGGAATGGAATATTGAAATAAAAGTTTATCATGCATTGAAAGATGTGAATTGTGATAAAAGGTATGATGAGATTGCATGGACAAGGATAGATGGTGATTCTGTTATTTACTTAAATAAAGGTTATGCGGAAGAATATCCTAATTTGAGGAACATATGGAGTGGAAATTACCAGGATATCTATATATGGTTTCCTCAAAATCCAACTCCTTACGAAATATCTTTAATGGCTACATTGATAGGAAAGATTTCGCAAAACACAGGTAATATTTATAACTTTAAAGTAATTTTAGGGAATGAATTGAAAGAGGAAATGAAGGATAAGGATATCTTCTTTATAGGTAGTTTCTATGATGATAGATTAAAGAAAATTGAGAAAAATCTATGGGTAAAACCAGAAGGTAATAAATTTATATTTAAAAAAGATTTAGGTATATTCTTCGATGGTTTTACAACAGATATAGTTATGCAATCTGATTATTCTCCTCTTGGAGGAAATGGGAAACTATATGTTATCTTATACAATGACGAAAGTTCTCTTATTAAGTTTAATAATTTTTTAGATGATATAAGGAATATAGGAAAGATTTATGGACAAGTTTTCGTAATGACAAAACTTGGAAATACATCATCTTTTACTCTTGTGGAAAGAAAAGAAAGATTTATATCTATTTTTGAATTCCGACCTTCGATTCTCTATCTTGCAGTATTTATAATAGTTTTAGCAGTAAATATTATTATATTAATCTTTTTGAGAAAAAGGAGGTCATGAAATAAAAGAATATGAAAAATTTATTACAAAATATCATTATAGATACTATAAGAAGTTTGAATCCAAAAGATGCAATTAAAAAATATGTTTCCTATGATCCAGAATATAAATTGTTAAAGGTAAAGGAGAGAAAGTTTGAAATAAAAAGCAAAGTATATCTTCTTGCTGTTGGTAAAGCATCTTTTACAATGACCGAGGGGATTATAGAAATCTTAGGAGATCTGATAAATAAAGGATATGTAGTAGTACCTTATGGATATGAGGGATCTTTTGAGAGAAATATTGAGGTTATACATTCCTCTCATCCTATACCCGATGAGAATGGGGTTAAAGCTGCTGAAAAAATTTATGATTTTGTAAAAAGTATGGAGGAAGGGGATATATTAGTATTCTTATTATCGGGTGGAGGGTCTGCTCTTCTTCCATTACCAAGAGATGGGATATTGCTTGAGGATAAAATAGAGACCACTAAACTTTTGTTATCATGTTCTGCCAGAATACAAGAGATAAATGCTGTCAGAAAGCATTTAAGCAAGATAAAAGGTGGACAACTTGCTGATATATGTAAAGGAACAATTGTTACTTTAATAATATCTGATGTTCTTGGAAATCCATTGGATAGTATTGCTTCTGGTCCTACTGTTCCTGATCCTACCACATATCAAGATGTTTACAATATTTTTATTAAATATGATTTATGGGAAAAGATACCAGATAGGGTTAAAGAGCTTATAAAGAAGGGAATGGCAGGAGATATTCCAGAGACTCCAAAATCTATCGACAGTAGGCATTATGCTTTGATTATCCTTTCTAATAGGGATTATTTAGAGAAAGTGATGCAGAGGTTAAAGGAATTAGGTTTCAATACTATTCTTGTTTCAGGTTTTTTAGAGGGTGAGGCGAGAGAAGTAGCTAAGGTAATTGCAGGTATAGTTAGAGAGATAAAATATTCAGGAAATCCTATTTCTTCACCATGTGCTCTTATTTTTGGGGGTGAAACAACAGTTACTATAAAGGGCAGTGGCTTAGGGGGTAGGAATCAAGAACTTGCTTTATCTTTTGCTATTGAGATAGATGATTTTGAGAAGGTTTATATGATGGCTTTTGCCACAGATGGAAGAGATGGTCCTTGTGATGCAGCTGGAGCATATGCTGATACTACTACTCTTAAAAGGGCACGAGAATTAGGATTAGATCCAGTATTATATCTTCTAAATAATGATTCATATCGTTTTTTTGATAAGTTGGGTGATTTAATCAAAGTTGGACCTACGCATACAAATGTAAATGATATAGTTATAGTGATTATTTCTGATAATGATACTTAGTTGAAATTAGTTATAATTTATTATATAAGTTAATTTTTAAGAAATAAATAATTAAGGGGTGAAACTTATAACTTCAGATAAAGAAAAATCTTTTGAAAACTCAAAGTACAGTAGTGATTGGGTAAATCTTAGCAGATATTTAATCAAGGCTCAAGAAGAAGAGAGAAAAAAGATTGCAAGAGAGTTACATGATGAAATAGGGCAAATACTTACTGCTATAAAGATTAACCTGGAATTACTAAAGAGAAAAATAAATAAAGAGTTTGAGGAACAAATAGAAGAAAATATAAATTTAATAAATAGAGCTATACAAGAGGTAAGAGATATTTCTTTAAACTTAAGACCTTCCCTTATTGATGATTTAGGACTACTTTCGGCTATAAAATGGCTTGTAGATAAAATTAAGGAAAAAAGTAATCTGAATATAGAACTCTCCTTGAAATTTGAACAAAAGGATATTCCTAAAGATTTTTCTATAACCATCTTCAGAATAATTCAAGAAGGTCTAACTAATGTTGTGAGACATGCTGAAGCTACAGAGGTTTTATTAAAAGTAATACAAGAAGATGATGAAATTGAGATATTTATTAAAGATAATGGAAAAGGATTTGATATAAAGCAGGTTTTTAAGGATATTAGTAAAGGGATGGCTTTGGGGCTTCTTGGTATAAAGGAAAGGGTTGAACTTCTTAACGGAAGAATTGAGATTAAAAGTGAAATCCAAAAGGGTACAGAAATAAAAATTAATATTCCTTTAGAGAAAAATATATGAGTATAAAAGTTATAATTGCTGATGACCATACTTTGGTAAGAGAAGGTATTAAATCTCTTTTAAAGGATGTTGAGGGTATAGAGGTAATTGCAGAGACAGGGGATGGAGAAGAAACATTATTAAAAACATCCAATCTTAAACCAGATGTTTTAATACTTGATATTTCAATGCCAAAGGTTTCTGGAATAAGATTTTGTGAAAAGATTAAAGAAATTTCACCTGAAACCAAGATAATTATTTTATCTATGCATTTTTCTAAAGAATATTTAAGAGAAGCCTTTAGATATGGGGCTAAAGGTTATATATTAAAAGATTCCTCCTTCATTGAATTGGAATTCGCAATTAAATCAGTATATGAAGGTAATATATACATTAGTCCTAAGATAGCTCAAATGTTAGTAAAGGATTATTTGGATCTCCTTGAAAACCCATTAGAGGTTCTTACAGAACGTCAAAAGGAGATTCTTAAGTTAATAGCAGAGGGATATTCTACTAAAGAAATAGCTAATAAATTGAATATAAGCGTGAAAACCGTTGAAACTCATAAATCTCAAATTATGGATAAGTTAGGAATATATGATATTCCAGGACTTGTAAAATATGCCATTAAACATGGATTAACTGATATTTAATTTATATGTACCCATAAGAACTTTCCCTAAAAAATCTTAAGGAAAATCCTTATAGATTTATATCCATATCTATTCTATCCTTTTACAAGGAGGATGAAGTAGAAAAATGTATAAAGTAGTGCTTATTGATGATAGTAAAGATTTTATAAATTCTGCAGTAAAGATTTTGGAAGAAGAGAATTTTGAAGTTGTAGGTTTTGCTAATTCAGGCCAAGAAGGAATAAGAATTGTGAGAGAAAAAAAACCTGATCTTGTTTTTGTGGATATAGTTATGCCAGATATGGATGGTTTTTCCACTATAAAAGAAATAAAAAAAATGGAGAATCCACCTAAAACAATTATTTTAACTTTATATGATAACGAGGAATACAGAAAGGCAAGTAATGAAGTAGGAGCAGATGGCTTTATTTCAAAGTCAGAGCTGTTTTCTCATATTGACGAAATAATAGAAAAAATTGGGGGAAAAGAATATATGAAGACAATATTATTAGTGGATGATTCTAAAACTATCCGTAAAATGCTTATGACTGTATTATCAAAGATTCCCAAGGTTCAGTTTGAGGAAGCTGAAAGTGGTTTATTTGCTCTTGAAAAACTTGCATTAAAAAAGATTGATTTAGTGATTCTTGATCTTAATATGCCAGATATGCATGGAATTGATGTTTTGAAATTTATGAGAAAACATGATCTGTATAAAGATATTCCTGTAATTATATTAACTACTCGTGGGGACGAAGAAATGAAGGAAACAGCTATAAAAGAAGGAGCTAATTTGTATATGGTAAAACCCTTTAATCCCCAGGAACTTTTGGATAATGTTAGGAGGTTTTTGTTTAAGGAGTGAAATTAGATGAAAGATGATAAGGAGTTTTTAGATTCTTTATTGCAAGATTATTTTGCTGAATGTGATGAACACCTATTATCAATAAAGAAAAATCTTATTGCTTTAGAAGATTATTTAGAGAAAGAAGTAATTAATGAGGAGATAATAAATGAGCTTTTTAGAAGTTTTCATACCATAAAAGGTCTTTCTGCCATGGTAGGTATATTGCAAGCTGAAAAATTATCACATCAATTGGAAAGTTATCTTAAATTGCTGAAGACTGGAAAAAAGAGTTTTAAAGAAGAAGATCTTTTATTACTTAGAGATGGTGTAAAGCTATTGGAAGAAGTCATTTTGTGCAAAAAGGAGAATAAAGAAATTCCTGATATAGAAGAGGCACTTTCCAAGTTAAAGGTACTTACTACTCATGATGAGACTTCTAAGAGAACTAAGGAAGAGGTAGAAAAGAAAAAAGAAGAAAGGGTATATAGAATTGTTTTTTATCCCTCTCAAGGACTATCTGAAAAAGGTATAAATGTAGAATTTTTGAGAAAAAATCTTCAAGAGAGGACAAAATTACTTAAAGCCATACCACAAGTGGATAAGGATAAAAGGATATATTTTGAGTTTTTGTTCTCTTGTGATGATGAATCAAATTTAGAATTTCTTAAAGAGTTGAATATTCAATATTATCCTGAAGAAGAAAAAGGAAGATTAGAAGAAAAAGTAAAATCTGTTCCAATTACTCTTTCACCTACCACATTTATAAGAGTGGATCTTTCTAAGTTAGATGAACTTATGAGGATTGTAGGTGAATTGGTAATTACAAAGTCAAGATTACAGGAAGATTTTAAAGAAATAGAATCGGTAGTTTCACCAATAATGCAAAGTAGACTTTCTGAGACCATAAGACTTTTAGATAAGAATTTAAGAAATTTAAGAGAAAGTCTTATGAAAGTCAGATTAGTACCCATAGGAGAAGCTTTTGAAAGAATGCAGTTTGTTATAAGAGATCTTATTAGAGAGAGCAAGAAAAAGATAAATCTACATATATTAGGAAAAGAAACAGAACTTGACAAGTATATTGTGGAAAGATTAATAGATCCTCTTTTACATCTGGTGAGGAATGCTGTAAGTCATGGAATTGAGGAAGAGAAAGATAGATTAGAAAAGGGTAAAGATCCTTATGGGAATATATATTTAAGAGCTTATACTTCTGGAGATAATGTGATTATTGAGGTAGAAGACGACGGTAAAGGAATAGATAGAGATAGAGTAGCGGATAAGGCGTTAGAGCTTGGAATGATAAGGAGTAGAGATGAATTAAATTCGGAGGAAAAGGTGTTAGAAATTATATGTTCTCCAGATTTTTCCATACGTGATTTGGCAGATAGAGAAAGCGGAAGAGGGGTAGGTATGTCTGTAGTGAAAAATACCATACAAGAATTAGGGGGAAATCTTTACCTGAGTAGTGAAAAAGATAAAGGTACAAAATTTGTTTTAAAACTTCCGTTAACTCTTGCTATTTTAGATTCAGTATTGGTAGAGGTAGGGAGTGAAAGGTATGCTATTCCTCAATCCTATATAAAGGAGATTATAGAAGTAAAAAATGAAGATATCATAAGATTTAGAGGGATAAAAATGATTCCTTATAGGGAAAAAAGTATTCCTGTATTTTTCATTTCTGAGATTTTTAATCTTCCAACCGAGATTAAAGAAAAATATCATCTTCTTATTGTAACGAAAGAAAGTCAAGATATTGGAATAGGGGTTGATAAAGTAATAAGTGTAAAAGAAGCAGTAATAAGACCTATTACTGATCCTTTTATACTTAAAAATTCTGCTATTATGGGGGGTACAGACTTTGGAGATGGAAAGGTTGTACTGATTTTAAATATAGATGGACTTCTAAAGGGAAGGAGTGAAAAAAGTGTTTTACAATATTGATGAAGAAAATTCTTATGTGATTTTTAAAATAGGTGAGACCTTTTATGGTATAAAAAGTAAGTATATTCAGCAGATAGAAATGGTAGAGAATGTTACTCTTGTACCTAACGCACCACCTTATGTTGATGGTGTTACCCTCTCTCGGGGAAAAGTAATACCAGTAATTAATTTAAGGGCAAGAATGGGCTTAGAGAGAATTCCATATGATATAAAAACCAGAATGATAGTTATTAAAATAGAAGATAGAGAGGTAGGTCTTATTGTAGATTCTGCTCGTGAATATATCTCTATACCATTAGATAAGATTCAAGAATCTTTTGAAAATATTTTTGGTATCTCAGAAAGATTTTTGGAAGGAATTGCAAATCTTGGAGATAGATTAATTTTAATATTGAATCTTAAAGAGATCTTAAAAGAAGGAGGTATGGGTGATGAAAAAGAGAAAAAGTGAGGCATTAGATTTAGATAAATTAGAAAAATTAACTCAAAATTTTGAGATCATATCGCAAGAATCTGAAAATATAAGCACTGCAACTGAAAATATTATATCTTCTATTAATGAGATTTCTGCTTCTATTGAGGAATTAAAAGAAAATTTTGAGAACTTTTCTTCTGCTGTTGAAGAGATATCAGCAAGTATAGAGGAGTTATCTAATTCAATCCAGAGTATAAATCAGATGTCCCAAGATATGGCAACATCTTCTCAGGAGATATCTACAAGTATTACAGAAATGTCCCAATCTATAAAAGTAGTTACAGCTGATGTGGACACTCTTGCCTCTGCAGTTACTGAAACAGCCTCATCTATAGAGGAAATATCTCGTTCTATTCAGCAAGTGGCTGATAATGCAAAGGAACTTTCTCAGGCAGCAGAGATAACAACGTCTTCTATAAATGAAATGGCAGCTTCTATTGAAGAGGTAACAGCTTCAGTGGAAAATTTATCTTCATCTGTAGAACAAATAGCAACTGCTATAGAAGAAATGGCAAGATCTATAGAGAATGTGGCAAAAAGTGCTGAAGATATAACTTCAGCAGTACAAAATAATGCCACAAGTGCTATACAGCTTGATAAGTCTATAAGATCGGTAGTAGATATTACAAAAAGAGCTGATGAAACCTCAAAGAGACTTGAAAGGGAGGCAAAAGAAGGTGGAATTACAATTGAGAAAGCTATTCAGGGTATCAATAAGATAAGAAATGTGATGGAACAAATATCTTCAGTAATTAAGGAAATGGGTAAAAGGGTAGGTGAAATTACTGAAATAGTAGATACTATAGATCTTATAGCTGAGAGGACAAATCTTCTCTCTTTGAATGCTTCCATAGAAGCAGCAAGGGCTGGAGAGGCAGGAAGAGGTTTTGCTGTGGTAGCTGAAGAGATAAGAAATTTGGCAGAAAGAGCGACAAAAGCTACTTCTGATATTGGAAAGATTATAAGAAACTTGCAAGAAGTGGCAGAAGATGCTGTTTCAGCTTCTAAGGAAGGACTAAGAGTAGTAGAAGAAAGCACAAGTCTTTCAGAAGAAGGAGCTAATGCTTTGAGGAGAATTCTTTCTGGAATAGAGGAGACAACTCTTATGATTTCTCAGATAGCAAGAGCCAGTGAGGAGCAGTTGGTGGCAGGTCAAAATATGGTTAATACTGTAAATATTACCTCTAAACAATCAGAAGAGATTGCAAAGGCAACCTCAGAACAAACTAAAACAGCCCATTCTATAGTACAAAATATAAACAATATTAGAAAAATAACAAAACAAATAACTGAGGCTATGCAGGAACAATCAAAAACTGCTAGGGAGATATTAAGATCAGGACAGACAACGTCAAGACTTGCAAGCTTAGTACAAAAGGCTACAGAGGAACAGGCAAAAGGGGCTGACCAGATTGTACAAGCAGTGGATTCGATGAGGAAAACCTCTTTAAACACTGCAAGAGCTATGCAAGAACAGTCTATTGCCAGTGACCAAATAGCTAAAGAAACGGAAAGATTAAGTAAATTAATTAATAGTATAAGTAAGGCTATATCTGAGCAAGCTGTTGCATCATCTCAGATTGTAAAGGCTATAGATATGGTAAGGAAGCAATTTGATAGTGTGAAGAAAGGTATGAGTGAGCAGGTTATGGCTAATAAAAATATACTTGAAAATGTTACTAAAATAGTAAGACAAATAAAGGAAATATCAGAAGCTAATAAGAGGAATATTGGTAATTTAGAAGTTTTATCGAAGAATTTATATAAGATACAAGAAGGTATAGATGGTATGGAGGAAAAAGAAAATGGAGGATAAAGAAAATTATGGAATTCTTACTACTGATAGAAATCTTATAATTACTTACTGGAATAGTTGGTTAGAAGAGAAAACAAAAATTCCAAGAGAAGATATAGTAGGGAAATTAATCACTGAGATATATCCTGATTTAATAGATAGAGGTATCACTGAAATCTTTGAAGAAGTACTTCAAAATGATGTGATAAGAATTCTATCTACAAAATTTCATAAGTATCTTATACCTATTGATCTATCCTATTCTTCGAAATATTTTGATAAAATGAGACAAAGAGCTACTATTGCCCCGCTAAAGACAGAGAAAGAGGTTGTAGGTTTGATAATAACTATTGAAGATGTTACTCAGATTTTAGAAGAAGAAATGTATTTGAAAGAAAAACTTAAAAGCTCTGATGAAAAGGAGAGAATTTTGGCTTTAAAGAAGTTAAGTCAAATGGAAGATGAAGGAATAGTAGAAGCTATTAATGATGAAAGTTGGAAAGTAAGAAAGATTGCGGTGGAAGAGATAAAGAAAAAAAGTGGAAAATTTGCTTATGAACTTTTAAAGAAAATGAAAGAAGAACACCAAAATTTGAGTGTATTGAATAGTGTGATTCAAATTCTATCCTCCACTACTGATATAGATATTTTATATGCCCTATCTCAAATGTTGAAGGATGAAGATCCAGATTTAAGACTCTATACGGTTCAAATACTCTCAAATATTAATTTTAAAGAAGCAGAAGATCTTTTGATATCTGCCCTTTCAGATAATAATTCTAATGTGGTGTTTTCAGCTATAGAAGGATTGGGTAGTAAGAAGTCACAAAAAGCAGTACCTTATCTTTTGAAATTTCTTGAAAGTAAAGACTATTATTTAGGAGTAGCGGTTTTAAATGCCTTAAAAGAAATAAATGATCCAGCTATAATTGAGAAAATATATCACTATTTTGAAGATGAACTCTTTAAACCTCATGTAATAGAGATTTTAGGAGAATTAGGAGATGAAAATTCAGTAAAAATACTTGTAAATCATTTAAATCAATCTCCTGAATATGTAGAAGATATTTTAGATGCCTTAGGAAAAATATATAGAAGATATGAGAACATATACAAAGAGGGTGAATATATTGCTAAAGAGATAAAGAACAATTTAAAGCCCCAAGGGTTAAAAAATGTTTTAGATTCTATTTTTAAGCTTAGAGAGGAAACTCTAAAAAACATCGTACCTATTCTTGCTTACCTTAAGGATCCTACTGTGGAAAGATATTTGATAGAGTTTATTGGAAATCCAAACGTGAGAAATGAAACTATTGAGGTGCTTATTAAGTATGGAAAAGAAATAGAGGATTTGCTTATAGAAAGGTTAAAGGATGAAGATATAGAGGTAAAGACCTTGGCTATTATATCCTTAGGAAGGATAGGGAGTAGAAAAGCGGTACCATATATATTAGAGCAATTAGAGGATGAGAAGCTCACAATTGTTTGTGCGGGAGCGTTGGCAAAAATAGGAGATAAAACAGCTTTTGAACCATTAATTAAGAAATTGGGACATCCTAATCCCTATATAAGACAGTCAATAATATCTGCCTTGAATTCTTTGGGGCATCCTGAAATGAGAGAAAGGGTAAAAGAACTCTTAGTAAGTAATAATTGTTATGAAAAGGAATCTGCTATAAAGATAATAGGATATTTTGGATATGAAGAGTGTAAAGACGACTTAATAAAACTTTTAGAGGATGATAATGAAGGGATAAGGAAAGCAGTATATGAGAATATAGTATTTTTTGATGATGAAAGAATTTTTGAGATTCTTAAAAGTGGTTTAGAAAAAGAGAAAAGAAAAATAAGGGAAGTGATAGCAAGATCTTTAATATATATAGAAAAAGAAAAAGCATTACCATTAATAGAGATAGCATTAAGAGATTCCTCTCCTTGGGTAAGGTATTATGCAGTAAAATCCTTAGTTTTCCATAATCCTCCTTATATCATTGATTTGCTTGAAGATTTATTACGCAGAGAGGAGTCGGAGCTAGTAAAGGCTGTTATTATTGAATCCTTAGGAAAGATGGGAAATAAAAGAGCGATTCCTTTAATCCAAAAATTTTTAGACTCTGATAACAAAGACTTAATATTAAATTCCATATCTGCTCTTGGTAACATAGATCATCCTGAGACCATACCTTTGCTTTTGAAATTTCTTAACTCCAGAGATAAAGATTTAAAAAAAGAAGCAATAAGAGCGTTAAAAAATAAGAAAAATCCTATAGTGATACAAAATATACTTTGGTGCACTATAACAGAAAATGATAAGGATATAATAAAAGAAGCTCTTTTGGCCTTTTTACAAATGGGTATCTTAGAAAGTTATAGGGCTATATTGTCTCTCAGTTTATATACTGATAAGCGAGATATGGCTATTGATACTCTTTCTCAAATACCTTTAGAAGAAATCCCAAATTTATTGAAAGCATGTAACAATATAACAAAAATAGAAAAGAAAGCTTTGATTCTTGCTTTAGAGAGAAAAAGGAAAGGGGTTACAAAATATATTGCTCAATTTTTAAAAGACGATGATAGGGATGTAAAAATTCAAGCTATATTTTCTTTACACAATTTGGGTTCAATAGAAGAATATAAAATCCTTAAGGACTTCTTGTTAGAAGAGAAGGATTCTGAAATTATACAAATTGTAAAAAATATATTAGAAGGTAGGGAAATATGATTTTCTATCAAGAGACTTTAGATTTTCCAGGAAATTCTTTTTCTCTTCTCAGAGATTTAATCAAAGATAAAATTGGAATATATTACGATGATTCGAAGAAAGATATTTTAGCAGATAAACTTACTCCCCTTGCTTTAGAAAGGAATTTTACTAACTTCGTTGATTATTACTATTTCTTAAAATATGACCCTGAGGGAAAAGAGGAATGGGATAAAATAGCTGATGCTCTTTCTGTGCAAGAAACCTATTTCTTCAGAGAATATGAGCATTTAAAAGCTTTATCTGAACATATTATTCCTGACCTTTATGAAAAAGGAGAAAGATATGTGAGGATATGGAGTAGTGCATGTGCTACGGGAGAGGAACCATTGTCTATAGCTATTGTTTTAAATGAAAAGGGTTGGTTTGATAAGATGCGAATAGAAATATTTGCAAGCGATATAAGTAATTCTGCTTTAGAAAAGGCTAAAAAAGGAATTTATAAAGAAAGGTCTTTTAGAAATTTTCCAAATGATTTAATTGATAAATATTTTATAAAAGTAGAAAATGGGTATAAAATAATACCAGATATACATAAAAAGGTTATATGGAAAAAAGCAAATTTGGTAAGTGAGCAAGAGATAGTGGATTTATCGAAGTCAAAGATTATTTTTTGTAAAAATGTTTTTATATATTTTTCTGATGACATAATACGGAAAGTTATAAGGATATTTGAAGAGAATATGGAAAATCCTGGTTATCTCTTTATTGGATTATCAGAGTCCTTGCTTAGATTTTCCCATTCCTTTGATTTACAAATTATTGGAGGTGCTTTTGTATATGTCAAAAAATAATCCAGATAGAATAATCCGAGTACTGGTTGTAGATGATTCTGCTTTTGTAAGAAAAGTATTAGCTAATATTCTCTCTAAAAGTCCTTTCATTGAGGTAGTAGGGACTGCTAAGGATGGAGAAGAAGCTCTTGAAAAGGTGGAAGAATTAAAACCTGATGTAGTAACCTTGGACCTTATTATGCCAGGACTTGACGGTATTGGCTTCTTAAAGGAACAAATGAAAAGAAGACCTCTTCCTGTTGTAATAGTAAGTATAGCAAGTGAGACAGGAGATTTAGCTATTGAGGCTCTTAATTTGGGTGCAGTAGATATTATACAGAAACCCACTGCATTAGCCTCTGAAAAGATCTACGAGATATCCAATGAGCTTATAGAAAAAGTGAAGAATGCAAGTATGATATCTCTTGAAAAAGTCAAAAAAGTTATCAGCTCACCCACACCTAAATTAGAGATTAAAAAGGAAATTAAAAAGACCAGAGTAGATGTTGT
Organism: Dictyoglomus sp. DH; assembly: GCF_055181375.1. NCBI lineage: Bacteria > Pseudomonadati > Dictyoglomota > Dictyoglomia > Dictyoglomales > Dictyoglomaceae > Dictyoglomus > Dictyoglomus sp. DH. The sequence continues at coordinate 563,361 of NZ_CM143706.1, forward strand.
GGTTATCGGAATCTCTACCGGAGGCCCACAGGCTTTGAGGTATTTAATACCAAAATTTCCAAAGGATTTTCCAGTTCCAATAGCTATTGTTATTCATATGCCAATAGGATATACAGAAATTTTTGCAGAAAAATTAAATGAAATATCTGAATTAGAGGTAAAAGAAGCAGAAGATGGTGATATCTTACAGGGAGGAAAGGTGTATATTGCACCTGCAGGTAAACATATGCTCTTTGAAAAAAGGGATGATAAGGTTTTTGTGAGACTGGATTTAAAACCTTTAGATACTCTTCATAGACCTTCAGCAGATGTTTTGTTTAAATCTGCAGGGGAAATATTTGGTAGTAGAGCTCTTGGTATTATAATGACAGGTATGGGAAATGATGGACTCTTAGGGGTAGAAGTAATAAAATCAAAGGGGGGAATTGTATTTACCGAATCTGAGGAAACATGTATAATTTACGGCATGCCAAGAGCTGTCGAAGAGAGAGGATTAAGTGATAAAAGTATTCCTCTTTATAATATGGCGGAAGAGATAATAAATTTTGTTATGGGGGGAAGCAATAATGAAAATTCTTCTTATTGATGATTCAAGTCTTGCAAGAAGGATTTTGAAAAGAGTATTAGAAAAGGAAAATCATGAAATAATTGAGGCAGGAAGTGGTATAGAGGGGTTGGAAAAATTTTATCTTGAGAAACCTGATGTGGTATTTTTGGATCTTACTATGGAGGGATTAAATGGGTTTGAGGTTCTTGAAAAAATTAAGGAGATAGATAACTCTGCGAAGGTTATAATAGTTTCAGCTGATATACAAAGACAAACGAAAGAGCTTGCCACGCAAAAAGGGGCTACTGCTTTTTTAAATAAGCCAGTTGTTGAGGAAGAGGTTTTAAACATTCTTAAGAAAATTTCGGGAGGATAAGATATGATCTTAAATGAGAATCAAAAAGATGCTCTTTCCGAGCTTATTAATATTGCTTTCTCAAGAGCTGCAGCCTCCTTATCAGAGATTACAGGAGACAGAGTTTTATTGGAACCACCTAAGGTAGATATAGTTCCTATTGGTGAATTGCAGGGTGGGCTCATGAAAGAGATTAATGGCGATGTGACTACAGTGCACCAGATATTCTCAGGACCTGTAGCAGGAGATGCACTTCTTCTTCTAGACTATCAGGGTGCTGTAAAACTTACGAATCTATTATCTGGAGAAGATTTGGAAGTTGATTATTTGACCCCATCTTTAAAAGAAGTATTAATGGAGGTAGGAAATATTCTACTTAATGCATGTCTTGGAATGTTTGGAAACTTATTGCAGCTTCATATTACCTTTTCTGTTCCTAAAATCCATTTGGAATCTCTCAATGTGATGCTTGACACTCTTGTAATATCTCAAGAGGAGTTAAAATATGCTTTAATAGCTATAACTCAGTTTAAGGTGAGAGATAGTAGTATAAAGGGATATTTGGTAATAATCTTGGGAGTCTCTTCCTTAGAAAGACTTTTGGAAAGCCTTGAAAAGATTGGATAAATATGAAGGAACTTTTTCTTAGTAGTCTCACTACATGGCTTGAAGAATACAGTATATGGGGTATCTTCATTACAGATACCAATTTTAAAGTTATATTTTGGAATAAGTGGCTTGAAGTAAATACAGGAATAAAAAAAGAAAATATCATTGGCCAGAATATTTTTGAGGTAGTTCCCCAGATTAAAAGATTTGAAAATTATTTCCAACAAGTTTTACAGGGAAACTCTGTTATTCTTTCTCAAAGATTTCATAAATACCTTATACCTATTGAAATAAAGGATGAAGAATATAAATATATGCAACAAACTGTACAGATGTTTCCTCTTTTAGAGGGAAATGTAGAAAAAGGCATAATAGCGATAATTGAAGATGTAACAGATAGGGTAAAAAGGGAAGAAAATTACAAAAAGCAAATAAGAAGTTTAAAGATCTTAAATGATATTCAAAAATCTATTTTTACATTAAATAGGGAAGAATTATTAGATAAACTTTTTGAAGGAGCTATAAAAATAAGTAATGCTCCCTTTGTTTATCTTTTTTTGATAAAAGATGGTAATTTTCTTCTGAAAAGATCTACAAAAAGTGTATTAGATTATTCAAAAGACTTAGAAAGTCTTTCTTGTATTTTAAAAAGAGTTGTTAGTGAAAGAAGAACTATTTATATACCTTATACTGAGGAAACAGATATAAAATGTGTTAATCCAGTAGCAAATACTGTTTTAGCTATTCCTATATTAGGTAAGGAGAATATATTAGGTATATTAGTTTTAGAGTCTCTTGAAAGGAATTCTTTTAAACAGGATGATATTCTCAATTTAGAAACACTTACTATGCAATCTGCTATAATCTTTGAGAATATTGAGCTATTGGAATCATTAAGGGAATCTGAGACCAGGTATAGAGTCTTAGCTGAACAATCACTTACTGGGGTTTCTTTGTTACAAGATAATAAATTCATATACACTAATTCAAGGTTTGTTGAGATCCTTGGTTACCCACCAAGACTTGAAACTCTAAATGATTTTACAAAATATGTTTATGAAGAAGACAAAAATAGATTTTTGGAAAGGTATAATCAGATATTAGGAAATACTTTTGAATATATAATAGATGAAATTAGAATAAGAAAAATAAATAACGAAATAGCATATTTAGAGATCTCTATGGTTAATGTTTTTTATAAAGGTAAAAAATCAATACTCCTATCAATTCTTGATATAACTTATAGGAAGAAGTTAGAAGAAGAATTAAAGTTACTCTCTATAACCGATGCTCTAACGGGCCTATACAACCGACGTGGATTTATGACTCTGGCAGAGCATACCTTCTCTATAGCCAATAGACTAAATAAAAAGATAATTGTTATGTTTATTGATCTTGATCACATGAAAGAAATAAATGATAAATATGGACATCAGATGGGAGATCAAGCCCTTATTGATTTAGCTAATATTTTGAGAGAAACCCTTAGACAGAATGACCTTATAGCAAGGTTTGGTGGAGATGAATTTGTAATTATGGGTATTATAGGGGAAGAAAATCATAAAGAAATAGTTATTAAAAGGCTTTTAGAAAAGATAGAAGAATTCAATAGCAAGCAAGATAGACCCTATAAGATATCTATAAGTATAGGAATTGTGACCTATGATCCTAAGAATCCTGTTTCTTTAGAAGATCTTATTATGAAAGCTGACGAACTTATGTATGAGGAAAAAAGAAGAAAAAAAGAAGCTAAAAAAGTTAAATAAAAGGGGGTAGGGCGTGAAAATAGATCCCTACCCCTCTTAATTTCTTAATCGAATAAGATTTTCATACTTTCATCGTGATCAAGATCCATTACATAGGTTATACCTGTAACTTCCGCAGCTTCTTTTGTAAGAGCTACGATATCATCTCTTGAGATAAATTCAAGCTTAAATTTTCTTGCTCCTGCCATAAATTGTTTTAAGCCGACAGCTAATCTATCAAAATATCCATAAACTGCAAGGGCTGCTGGTGGAATCTTTTTCCAATCTTCTCCAAAGAGTTTTTTCATTTCTGCAACTGCTACAAAGATTTCTTCTACATCATTACCATACTCTGCATAATCTTTTGGTATGTTTCCACTCTTAATTAAGTTTCCAAGGGTTTTTCCTACCATAGCTGCAGTAAGGGTAGCTCTTCCCATAGCCACAAGCTTTACATATGGAGCTCCTAATGCAAGACCTTTAAAGATGTGATCTTCTAAGGTAAATCCACCAGCTATTGCTATTGCAGGTACATGTTTTCCTTTTTCTGCTAACATCTTTGCATATTTGTAGGTTAAAGCTTCCAAGTAGACAGTAGGAATACCCCATTCATTCATCATTCTCCATGGGCTCATTCCAGTTCCACCGCCAGCGCCATCTACAATTAGTAAATCTGCCTTACCTTCAGATGCTGCTCTCAAAGCAAGGGCAAGATCTTTTGGTCTATAAGCTCCTGTCTTTAATGATATATATTTGGCTCCTCTTTTTCTGAGTTCATCTGCTCTTTTTACAAACCCCTCTACTGATGCCATACCAAGTCTTGAATGTCTTTCAAACTCCTTAATTCCACCCTTTGCAAATAACTCTTGAATTACAGGATCATCTGGATCAGGGAAAACAATATATCCTCTATCTTTTAACTGTTTTGCTCTCTTAATGTCAGAGAGTTTTATTTCTCCTCCTATATCTTTTGCTCCTTGTCCCCATTTTATCTCTACAAATTCAATTCCTAAACTTTCAATCACATATTCCAATGTACCAAGTCTTGAATCTTCTACATTTTCTTGAACTATAACTCCACCATAACCATCTTTTTGCCATTCTTTAAATAATTTAATTCTTCTTTCCATTTCAGGAGATCTTACAACTTTTCCATTCTTGAATTCAGCATCTGGATCTACACCACATACATTTTCACCGACACCTACCATTGTACCGAAGAGGGCAGATCCAATAGCGACGCCTTCCCAGTTATCTCTTGCGATGAAGGTAGATCCGAGACCTGTAGTAAACCATGGACCTCTTAATTTAATGTTACCTATTTTTGTTTCTATGTCTACTGCAGGAAAAGTTGCTTTATCAGGATCTGGTTCTACTCCTTGAGCTCCGACACAAGTACCATTGATATTGAAGTGGGAAAAGTCTATTGGATAGTCTTTTTCAGAAGCTGATGTTACTTTTCCATAGGGTTTTGGATAAATATATTCTCTTCCTCTTACAGCTGATTTTGCTATTTCACAATAGCCAGGACATCCATCCAAACAGGTTACACACATTCCACTAAATGGAGAATAATCTTTTAGACGAAGGCGGGTCAAAGTGGCTTCTGAGAAATTAGGTTTAGAAAAGGACATAAATTATGCACCTCCCTAAGTAATTTTCAAAAATTAATTTTAGGAATTCTAACATTTATATAATTATATTGTCAATACTGATTTTTAAAACATACAAAGGAAAGCTATTGCCTTATATTATGTTTATATTTTTTGTATAAGGATTTTAAAATTCTTTTATTGGTTTAGTAAGTTTAACTATCCATAATCTTGATCTTTTATCTACAGGAGAACCTTTTGTTATAGTGTATTTAATACTATTTTTATCATAATCATTTCTCTCAATAGTTTTTATTATTGGTGAATTGTTTGTAAACTCTAATCTTAATTTAGCAGGATCTAAGTAAATCTTTTCTCCGTTTAGAGTACAAAAGGAGATAGCTGATATCCCAAAATCATTATCGTTAGTTATTGCAAATGTTTTTTCATCAATTACTGTTAAACCTTCTGCTTTTAAAGGGAAGCCATATTCTGCTAAATTTACGATTATTTTGGTTTTAGCAGGAGTTATATTTTCAATCTCTCTTAATTGTTGCTTACTTTCGTACATATCTTTAGTGATTTTGGTTGCACAAGAGATGTCTACTTTTACAATGTATACAACTTTATCTCTCTCAATTATCAAAAATTGACCGTCACCTAAGGATACAATATCACCTATTTTAACTTGATTTGGTTTAAATATATTTTCAAAAGGAATTGCATAAAGATTGACTTCATCAGTGTTAGGATCAAGTTCTACTAAACAGATATAACTATCATTTCCTTTTAAGGGGGTTTGCATTATTGCATAAACTAAACCTGTATTAGGATCTATCGTAATACCTTCAAATCCTCTATTAGGAATTCTATTTGTTAGCATATGGGGTAAATTTAGTCCTGGAGAATATTTTTTAATAATTTTCCCGGATGAATCTACTTTTAAAATAAAAGGCCCATACTCATCAGCTATCCAGAAATTGCCATCTTTATCAATAGCGATTCCTTCTGGATCAATACCGTTTGGATCAAAATCTAATAATTTACTTAGATCAATGCTTAAAGGTGCTTCAAGAGTAGAACCTATTTCTCCCGGAGGTATAGGTCTTCCAGAGGTATACTCTCCTTTTATATTCTTTATAGGAATGCTTTTTGTAATTTTAGCATGTTTGTCAGTAATCTCTATTTCTAATATTTGTGGTGTAAATTCTGGTACAGGAAAAACTACAGACTGAATGAAAGTATTATTAGTAGTTTTAACTGCAGGATCATTTTGTGTTCCACTTGGACCTGGGGTATTAGGGCCTCTATCGGTTAATGCATAGAATACGATTTTATCGTTATTGTAAGATTTTAAACAAAGTCCTGAACCAATGGAAATTGGAATATTATGTGTGTTTGTATCAATAGTGAATGGAATATCATAATCATTTGTGTTTACTATTTTTATATGAATCTCAGAAATAGGACTATCCGTGTATTTTACATTATATGTACCATAGATTTCAGACAAACTACTTAATAGATTTTCTAAAGCTATTTTTTGGTCTATAAGATCTATTTTTATATCCAATTTCTTAATTAAATCGTCTAAATCAGAATCATCGTTTATTTGAGTTTGTGTTATATTGTTAAATTTGTTTCTAAGCCATTCTGTTATTTGAATACCATTTGTAGGATCATTATCTTCATCTAATGAATAAAGGAGAATTGATGTTTTTATAGTTTTTATTGAGGGGTAATTATTTTTATCAATACTGTTTGGTATTAAGTCTAATAATGTTATATTGTCTTTTCCTATAGTCTCACCAATTATTAAGTTTCCAATTTTAAAAGTTATTTTTTCTCCTTGTATATATTTAAAATGTCCATATGTATCTGTGATGCCTTTTTGGGTTACAGACTCATATTCAATTCCAGATATATGGTTTAATGTTCCTATTAAGAAACTATTATTACAATAACCTGTTGAGGACAATAGAATTAATATAATGAGGATAAAAAGTTTTTTCATTTTAAATTACCTCCTTTAAGTTATTTTTATAGATAATTATCTTTATAGATAATTTAAAAGATGTTAAATTCTTTTGAAAAAGAGGTAAATAAGTGTTAAATAATGTTTAACAAGATTAAATTTAAACAATTCTTTAAATTTACTTAAAATAAATTTAATTAACTTTTAAATTTATATTAACACGGGTAAATTATAATATTACTCGAAAACAATGAAAAAGGAGGGATGTTAAATGAAAGCAATCCTTAAACAGGTTAATATAATTCCAACATTAAATGAGAGAGAAGTAAAGAGTATAAAGAAGGAAGAAAGAAATGTAAAAAATTTAGAAGTTGAGTATTCAATAATTGAATCTCCTGTAGTAAACTATTTAACAACAAGGATTGTATAGAGGTCACCTACCCCCATTACCATATCGAAATAAGGGAAGCCCGAAGGCTTCCCTTATTTATTACTATTATAGTAAAGCTTTGAGAGTTAATATCTTATCTTTTAATTGGGGATTATCACTTACTTTAAATAAAGATAAAATATCAGATATAAACAATTTTACCTCTTCCTCGGAAATTAATGTGAGTTTATTTAAGATATACCTCCAATTAATAGGATAATCTTCTATAATTTTCTCTACTATAAACCTTGTATCTCTTGAATCTTTATCTATAAACTCTCGCACTTTTTTGTAAATTTCTATATATTTACTATTATTTTTGTATTCATTTTTAATATCTTTCCAAAGTTCCATAAATTTGTGTATAATTGTTGACTTTTCTTTATCAAATATGGAAATAATTTTACCTTCATCAAGTAGTTTTCTGAAAATAATTAAGTTATTTTTCTCGTCTAAGATAAAATCTCTTACAAAAGTTTCTAAATTTCTATTACCATTCAAAAACCATGAAAGGATTTCGTCCTCCAAGTATGAGATTTCTCCATTATATATGTATATGTCTTTTAATTGATTATCACTAAAGTTTTGATATAAGTGATTTGTATTTAAGTCAAGATATTTTTTGTATAAAGGTTCTACTATGGAAAAGAGTTTTATAAGAAGGTCTTTTACAAAATCTTGTATAGCTTTGTAAGAAAAATCTTTTATAGTTTTATAGATACGGTCCCAAGGGATCCTTTCATCAGAAATCAAGTTTTCATAAACATTTTCTATATCTTCTTGGTTAATAGTCTCTTCTTTAATGTATTTATAAAAATAAATAGGTGAGATTTTAGAAGGTGAAATTATCTCTTTAAAAATCTCTTTAAGATATGATCTACTTCTATCTATAAATTTTCTGGCAAAATCTCTTAATTCTTGTTCATTAATTTTTATTTTATTGGATTCTTTTATTAAATAGTCCCATATACGCCAAAAGAGATAAAACCAGAAGATATTAATATCATCAGTAATTCTTATGATCTTTTTGTCTTTAATGAGCTTTATTATGTTTTCTAATCCTTCTGTTTTTATTCCTTTGTATTCTCCTATAATTTCCTTAACGTTTTTTATTCCATCAAGAATAGAAACAATTTTGTATTCTTCTTCAGATAAATCCTCCATATTTATCGGTACTAAAATAAAATCAGAGAAATAATTCATTTTATCCACATATGTATCCAGTTGAAATAAAACTTCAAAAATATCTAATGTCATGGTAGATTTAGGTGGATTAGTGTTCTGTAAAAAATTAAAATTTCCTTTTGGCCATAAGAATATATCTATTAGGGCATCTATACCTTCTAATTTTCCAGACTTTGCATAAACTATTTTTCCCTCTGAAAAATAAACTTCTGCCAGATTCTCATTGTGCTCTAATTGAAGTTTGCCGTTTTTTTGGCTAATGGAGAATAACTGGAATATTTCTCACATGGACATTGTTGAGATATCTCCTTTAAGTCCCATAAGCTCACCTCCTTTTTTATTTATAAAAGAGGCTGGCATATGCCAGCCTCTTTAAATTTTCCATAATTTTCAATGGCTTTCTTTTATTGTTTTAAGACTTCTTCCCATGCTGTTACAGGCCATGTTGTTTTAAAGAGCTCTTCAACAGCTGGTTTTGCTTTTTCTCTTATTTGTTGCATTGTTTTAGAATCTAAATAGATCACTGTCATACCATTTTCTATAAGAGACTTTAGTATGTTATTTTCGTTTTCAAGGAGTTTTTTAGTGGCTTGGTCACATACCTTTTCAACTGTTTCTCTAAATAATTGTTGATCTGAAGGGGTTAGCCTATCAAAGGTTGGTTTATACATGTGTACCCATCCGAAGGAAACAAGGTGATTTGTGATTATGAGATATTTTTGTACTTCGTATAATTTATATCCAGATATCTGAGTAAGATCACCTTCAGAAGCTTCAGCTGTCCCTTCTTTTAGGGCTTGATATAATCCTGTGAGAGGTACAGGGACTGGCTTAGTGCCAAGGGCTTCCCAAACTTTAATCCAAGTTGGTACTACAGGAAGTCTGAGTTTTAGTCCTTCTAAGTCTTTTAATCCAAGTATTGGTTTGTTAGAGGTCATTTGTCTATAGCCTCGATATAGATATCCAAGAGTATACATTTTACCTTTTGTTAAGATCTCTGCTTTAGCCTTTTCTCCAATTGGTCCTTTCATTAGGCGGAAGAAATGTTCGTAATCTTTTAAAACAAAGGGAGCATTTATAAAGAAGTATTGTGGAGCAAATACTTCTAAGGCTCTGCCACCAGTGAATTGCATGTCGACTTCTCCTTTTGTACATTTGTCATTTACGCCTTCTTCTGTATCTTGGGCAATTTGTAGTTCTATTTTTATTCTTCCTTTTGTTTCTGCTTCAATTATAGACTTAAAGTTTTCCATAGCATCAGTTATGATATGTCCCTTGGGGAAAGGTGTAGCTGCTTTTATAGTAGTAATGTTTTGAGCATTGATATTGTTTATGGCAAATACTACACAAAGGGTTAAAATTAAGATAAAATATTTCTTCATATAGAACCCCCTATTATTTATTTTAAGGCTGGGAAGAACATTCTTGATTTCTTCCCAGCCTTATTTTTTAAAGCTCTATTTTTCTTCCTTCTTCACTTGATAGATATCCTGCATATATTACTTTTATAGTTTCCTTAGCAAGTTCAAAATTTGATATAGGTTCTTTATCTTCTATTACTGATATAGCAAAGTCCTTTAATTCTTGAGGAAAGCCTCTGGTCCAGAAATCATCAGGGGATGGAAAATTCCAGCCTTCTTTTGTTTCTATTTTTTCAGCAATATATTCATTTTTCCAAATTTCCTTTTCAGGAGCGTAGGCTACCATCATATTGTTGGGATTTATATTTGCATATATCTGACCTTTGGATAGAGATACTTGAACCCAATTTTTTAGTCCACCCAAACTAATATCATTAGAGAATATAATTCCTTTTGTTCCATCTTCAAAATTGATTATAAGGATTGACCAGTCCTCTACATCTTCCCAGGCAGTAGCCACGTAGTGCTTTTCTTCTCTTATAAAAGGTTCTATTTTGGTAAGGTTTCCTATCTCTGCTAACACAGATTTTGCTTTAATAGGTTTTCCATATCTTTGGATTCCCTCATAATATTTTAAATGGAGAACAACAGCTACAGGATGAGACCCAAGTCTCATCAAACTTCCTCCGCCTGATGTTCTCCAGAGCTTGGCATAACTTGCATGAGAACCAGAATGGCTACATTCTGCCCGAATTTCTAAGATAGTAGAGGAAGAAGCTGATATCATTCTTTTCATTTTCTCAATAGAGGGAGCGTATATTAAATTTTCACCATACATAAACTTTATATTATTTTCTTTAATAGCTTTTTCTACTTTCTCTATTTTTTCTAATACCTTTTTATACATATGACTTTTTGGTACTTCTATGCCGACAAATTCCTTTTCACTGTCTTCTCCAAAATACCCAGTAAGAGGTTTTTCGCATATCACATGTTTTTTATTTTTAGCAGCACAAATTATTACTTCATCATGTAGGTTGGTAGGTGTGCATATATCAACTATTTCTATATCAGGAGAAGCACACAATTCCTCAAAATTATCATATACTTTAGGAATATTATGTTCTCTTGCAAAGTTCTCTGCGTTCTCCTTTTTTCTGGAACAAACTCCTGCTATTTGTACGTATGGAGCAATTTCTTTATATGCAGCTATATGAATTTTAGCTATAAAACCTGTACCTACAAGTCCTATCCTTACCTTTTCCATAAGGCCCCTCCTTTACAATATTACCAGAATATCCGGTCTAACAAAATTTATTCCCTCTATTTCCAAATTTATAGTGGGGAAAATAATTGGTTTTGTAATCATTAATAGTCCTTTCTCTGTTACTATAAATCCATCTTCTGATTTGGTACCTGAAATAGAAGGATTCCAGCAAAAAGCCTGATTTTTTAAAATTCTATCTGGGGTAGATGGTGTTACTCTTATCTCTCTAGGATAATAACCTATACATCCTCCTTGGTGATGTAGTTTCCATTCATCTTTGTATCCTCTTTTTTCATACTCTTCTATAGCTGCTAAAACTGGAACTCTCATTTCTTCACCAATCTTAGTTTTAGCAATCATAATGCATTCAATTTCTACATTGTCTCTATATTGTTTCTTTAGACTTTCTGGTAAGTCCCCAAAATATACCATGCGGGTAATAGTGGCAAATAAGCCTTTGTATCGAGCATTTACTGATGCCATAACATATTTTTCTATTTTCTTGTTTTTGGATATGGGATGTCTATAATTTCTAATTCTTTCGTCAGAGGAAACCATAAAAGCTGTAGGTTCTATCCCTTCTTTCCATAGTTTAGCAGATATTTTCCCTGCTACTTCTAATTCTATATCACCAGGTTTTGTTTCATGCATCAGCACTTCCTCTACTATTCTTGATAATTTTTCTCCTAAGAATATATATCTTTCTATTTCTCCCTCTGTAAGTTCAAAGCGAAGTTTTCTAAAAGAGTTTTCCACAAATTGTGTGCCTGGAAGAACTATATCACATCCTATTTCTCCATTTTTGACTATATTTTTTACTATTTCCATCTCTTTGTCTTCATACCATTCATATTCAAGAACTTCAAAGCCAATATCTCCTACTTCTTCATCTCTCATTCTTCGTGCCTCAATCTTATTAGCAATTACAAATTGATCATTATGAGTAATTAATACTGATGTGACTCCCATCTCTGTTGCTATTCCTACAAAATTTACTCCACCTGCTGTTATCCATGAGAAATTTGGTTGTTTCTTAATGAGCATAGCTGACAATTTATTTTCTTCCATAAATTTTCTAACTTTCTCTAACTTTATTTTTACTTCCTGTTTTCTTTCCATTTTTAACCTCCTTACCTTTTACTTTCTTTTCTTGTAGGAAATACTGTAAAAACTATTGAGAGTACTGATAATACAAGAAGAAGTAATGAAATGGGGCTTCTAAACATAATAGTCCAATTATTTCCGGATAGGATTAGTGCTCTGTTTAAGTTTTGCTCAGCCATAGGTCCTAATATCAATCCTAAGATTAAAGGGGTTGAAGGAAAGGCATGTTTTCTCATGAAATATCCAAAGAGTCCAAAGGCTATTGCTACTCCAACATCATATAAGCTATTTCTAATGGCAAAAGACCCAATAATTGCGAATATCAATATAATTGGCATTAGTATTTTCTTTGGAATTTCTAATATGTAGGGGGCAATTAGAGTAGATATGAATCCTGTTATTAACATAAGAAATTGGATTATAAACCAACCTGCAAAAAAGGAGTACACAAGGTCAGGAGTAGATTGGAAAAGAAGTGGTCCAGGTCTAACTCCTATAAGGATCATGGCTCCAAGCATAACAGCAGTGACCACATCTCCTGGTACGCCAAGAGCGAGGGTAGGAACTAAAGCTCCACCTGTTACTGCGTTATTAGCACATTCTACAACAGCTATACCTTCAATAGCCCCTTTTCCAAATTTTTCCTTTTTTCTTGACCAACTTCGTAATTGGTTATATGCTAAATAAGTAGCAATAGTTCCTCCTGTTCCTGGAATTACACCTATAGCTATACCAATTATGGCTCCAACCAATATAGGTATTATTATAGATTTATATTCCTCTTTTGATAAAAATATGTTTGAGATTTTTTGTTTTGGTATTATTTCCTCTTTTTCTTTCTCAATTTCCATCATAATCTCAGTTATAGCAAAAATACCTATTAACACTGGTAAAAGTTCAAATCCAGCAGAAAGAGCTGGTATTCCAAAGGTAAATCTTGTAGAGCCTCTTATATTTTCAATTCCTACTGTTGAAATAAAAAGACCCAATAATCCCGAAATAATTCCTTTTAGTAAATTTTTGCCAGAAACACTTGCAATGATGGATAATCCAAAGATTGCTAAGGCAAAATAATCTATGGGAGAAAATTTAAGGGCAAAATTTGCAAGTTGAGGAGCTAATAAAGCTAAAATAATGCCACTTAAAATGCCCCCACTTACAGAAGCAATTAAAGCTGTAAATATAGCTTTCCCTGCTTTACCTTGTCTTCCTAAAGGATAGCCATCAATTAATGTAGCTGCTGCGGAGGGAGTCCCTGGTACTCCAAGAAGGATTGCTGAGATAGAACCTCCAAACATGGAGCCAGAATACATTCCTGCTAACATTAAAAGGGCTGATTTAGGATCTAAGTAATATGTAAATGGAAGTAATAATATTATCCCCATAGATGATGTAACACCAGGGAGGGCGCCGACTATGATTCCTCCTACTGTTCCAATTAGCATAAGGATTAAATTACCAGGTTGGATAGCAATTTTTAAGCCTTCTAACCAATAGTTAATCATTTTTCTTTCACCTCTAATCAAAATAAGCTTGGAGTTGGTAAAGGTACTTTAAATATGCTAAAAAATACATAATAAACTAATATGGTAAATGCAATACTAATGATTACCCCGAATATCCATTTTTTATATCCAAAAAGATAAAGTGTAGCCATCATTAAAAATGGTGTAAGATATAGAAAACCTATATAGGATACAAGATAAATATATAAAAAACATAGAAGAGCCAATAAAAATATCTTTTTTAAACTTTTAAAAGAATATAACTTTACTGTTTCTTCTGTCTTTTTAATTCCTTGATATGATAATAGAAGACCACATATAATAAGGCCATAGGATATAATCATAGGAAAATCTCCAGCTCCAAGTCCTAAGGGAGATTTTGGAAGTGAAAAAGAATTAATAAGAATGAAAATTCCGAAAATAATTATTCCCAATCCAATTCTTGTATCCCATTTAATTTTTAATTTCATAAAAGATAACCCTCCTAAATCTTAAATTCCCCCTACCCTCTATGGGTAGGGGGAAGGTTTTTAATATTTATATTTGGTTCCTAATTTGTTTGTTTTAATCAGATTTTCATAATAAGCATTGTAATCTTGTATGAATTTTGAGAAAGAAGATGGTCCTCTATATTCTAAGGTTAAGGAAAGTTCTTTTGCTTTCTTTATGAAATCTGGATCTTTCATACATCTCAAGAAGATAGTATGGAGTCTATCTACAATCTCTTTTGGGGTACCTTTCTGGACAGCTACTCCTCTCCACATTCCAAATTTAAAATTGAATCCTTGTTCTTTTGCAGTAGGTACGTCAGGATATTTATCAAGTCTTTTATCTCCAAAAATGCCTAATATTCTCAATTGTCCAGCATCTACATTGTTAAGACCTTCTGGAGCAGCCCCCATGTAAGAGTTAATATGTCCGCCAACTAAAGCAGTCACGGCAGGACTTCCACCTTCAAAAGGAACATGGGTTAATTTAATCTTTGTAAAACTTTCAAAGGCAAGAGCTGCAAGATGTGTACCTCCACCTGCTCCTCCGTTACCTATGGTAATTTTTCCTGGATTCTGTTTTGCGTACTCTACATACTCTTTTAAATCTTTCCAAGGAGTATCTTTTCTTACTAATATGTAGCATGGGTCATTGACGATTAAAATTACAGCCTCAAAAGAATTTACATCAAAATTTACAGGATCCATATGAGATTTTATTAGTATAGGAGCTGCGAAGGAGAGTAAGGTATAGCCATCAGGTTTTGCTCGTAGGAACTCCATAGTACCAGGAACTGCTCCACCACCGGGAATATTATTCACTACTAATGGCTGTCCATTGGCATATTTAGGAAATACAGAAGCTATAGCTCTGAAAAGCACGTCTGTTGCTCCACCTGCAGACCATGGAACAATTATCTGTACTGGTCTTCTGGGATAATCTACGCTGGTTCCAATATTTAAAAGAAGAAGTAAAAATAAGGAGATAGCAAGAAATACTTTTAAGCGCATAGATATAACCCCCCATTTATAGTTTTTGGTTTCGTGATTTTGGGATATGTTATCACCCCCTTATTTTAAAATCTAATTTTTCATGCTATTTAAAAATTCTATTCCTTCTATATTCTTTAAAAAATGTATGTTATAAAATTTTAGGCTTTAAAATAATTTTAATCTACCTTATTTTAATCTACCTTCAGTTTTTTTATAGCAAAAAATAAGAAAAATTTCAATAGATTTTTGATTTATTTTTAGGGGTAATATACAAAAAAATATTTACTACAATATTTTGGGGATTATCTTTATATCTTATTTGTAGAAAATTTTCTCCTTAAAAAGGTTTTTTTCTATTTTTAATCGTAATTAAAAAATTTTCCTATGTCTATGAGTTTATATGTTCTTTTTGAAGGTTTAATATCTTTTTATATCTTTCTACTGCTTCGTCAACAATCTTTTCCCATGGCTTATAAAGGGTTTTTTGGGCATTTTCACCAACAGATTTTAATCTTTTTCTGTCAGAGATTATTTGGGAAATTTTCTCAGCATAAATATATGGATCATTCTGGGATAAGAAGCCATTATACCCATCTATAATCTCTTCTGCTATATTTGAATTCTCAATAACCAAGGAAGGACATTTGATAGCTGAAGCCTCTTGAAGGACAATCGCAGAGGTATCATAAAGAGACGGGAATGTAAATAAATCTGCTCTTGCATAGTATGCTTTTAGAAGTTCTCGATCTAAAATTTTTCCAGTAAATATTATAATTTCATCAAGATTAAGTTTATGTGTTAAGTCTTTGAAATATTTCTCATCCTTTCCTGTCCCTATAAGAATGGCTTTAAAGTGATAGCCTCTGTCTTTTAGTATTTTGAAAGATTTCAATAACAGCTCTATGTTTTTTTGCTTTATTATTTGTCCTACAAAAAGAAATAAAATTTCGTCTTCTTTTAAATTATGAATTTTATTTATTTTTTCTCTATATTCTTGAGGATTTTCAGGAGGAATAAAATCAGCCCCATTAGGCATTATTTTTATATCCTTTTTGAAACCATATGATCTTAAAGTTTCTGCGGTAGAATGATTTACTGTCCAAACCTCATCTACTTGGTTATAGAATTCTACTATTAGTTTTACTGCTATTTTGCTTATAAGATCAGATTTTGTTGCGGATTTAAAATCATCATAATATTTTGTATGAAAGGTAGCTACTATGGGTATTTTTTTCTTTCTTGCTATATATAACCCTAAGAGTCCTGTGGAGAAAGGAGAATGGGCATGTATTATGTCAAAAGGAATTTTCTCAATTTTTTTTATTGCATTAATGTCTAAAAAAGGAATTCCGAGTCTATATGGGGGTCTAAATATGAGAGGTAATGAAAAATACCTTATAACTTCAAATTCTTCATTATCTTTATATTTAGGGTATGCAGGGGTAATGACATATGATAAACCATATTTTTTGTTTATCCAATATGCATAGTTTTTAACTGTAATAGCTACTCCATCTATTACTGGAGGAAAAGAATCATTAAATAATCCTACTATCATTGTAAGATAGATTATAGCATTTAAAGTTCCTGTCTTTCAAAAGATATTATTCCTGATATTAATAAGATGAAAGAATATATGAGAGTGAAAATTATATTTTTTAATGCATCCTTCCATATTACACTTTTTAAGATCCATTCATTTTGTAAAGAAGAGAGAGACATAGGGTTGTATGGGTCCATATTGGGGAATATAGAAAGAAGATTAAAAATAATAAATATTCCTAAGAAAATACCTGCTGATTGAATGAAATTGTTGCCTAAGGAGCTTGAGAAGATGATAAGTGATAAAATAAAAAAGATATAGATAAAATATAGCAACATAGCTGAGAGAGAATTTTGTATAGGAAATTTTGAAAAAAGGAAATATGTATAATAGGTACAAGCTATAAAGGAGATTAGTAGAAAGGTATAGGTTATTATTATTTGAAAAAGGAATTTAGAAAGTATCCATTTTTTTCTGTCAATACCTAAAGCAATAAAGATGCTTGCTGTATTTTTATTTTTCTCTTCAGAGATACTTCCTATGAAAAGTAAAACTATAATAAGAAATACTATCTGATTTAAATTTTTGAAAAACTGCATAAAAGCATCTTTCCAAGTAGAAGGAGGAATTTGTATTATGAGACCTTGCATTTCTTGATTTTTGACAAGATTTTCTATTATTTCTGGTGTAAATTTAGCAATTATAGGACTTGAAATTCCAAAGAATAGGAGGGAAAAAAGAAGAACATAAATTTTTCCTGTTTTTAAAAACTCCTTTAACTCCTTTTTCATTAGTTTCCAGATCATGATATCACCTCAAAAAAGATGTCTTCAATGGTAGGTTCAAGAAATTCGAAATGTATTAAGGAAAGGTTATTCTCAGAAATAATTTTGGGAATTTCTTTCTGTGCTATAGATATATTATTGATACTTAATAATAAGCTTTTATTGTGAGTTGTAATATTTATAACCCAAGGTTTATCTTTAAGTTTTTCCAATAGTATATCCTTATTATCTACTTCAATAGTGATTAATCTTTTAGCATATCTCTTTTTTAGTTCCTCTATCTTCTCATTAAGAAGAAGTTTTCCATCCTTTATTATGGCTACTCTATCGCATATTTTTTCTACATCTGAGAGAATGTGTGTTGAGAAAAATATGGTTTTACTGCCTTTTAGAGATTTAATAAGATCTAAGATTTCCTTTCTGCCTTGTGGATCAAGAGCTGATGTAGGTTCATCCAATATTAAGAGTTTAGGATCATGGAGTAATGTTTGAGCAATACCAAGGCGTTGCTTCATGCCTCTTGAAAATGTACCAATTCTTTTTTTCTCATTTTTCAAATCAACCAATTCCAGGACTTCATCTACTCTTTTTTTGTCTACTCCTAATATCTCGGACAACGTTTCCAAATATTCCTTAGCTGTAAAGTAATTGTAAAAATTTGGTACGTCTGGTAGAAATCCGATTTTTCTTAAATAATTTTTATTTTTTAATATATTTTCTCCCATAATTATTGCGTAACCATTAGTCGGTTTTGCCAGATTTAATAACAGCCTTATAGTGGTTGTTTTTCCTGCACCGTTTGGTCCTAAGTATCCAAAGATTATTCCATCTGGCACTTCTAAGTTAAGATTATCTAATGCCTTTTTGTTTTTGTAGTATTTGCAGAGGTTGAAAGTTTCAATTATATTCATGATTTTCTCCCAAAGATAAAATATAAAATTGGTCCTAATATACCCAAGGCCAAGATTATGATTATCCAAGGAATCTTATTTTCCCATCTTATTTCTTCTTTGTTTTTCTTTATTAAATCAATTAATGCTGTAAACTGAAAGATTATCTGTATAATAATAAGAGGTAATAATAAGGGAAAATTTCTAGTTAAAGATTCCATTTTAGTTTTTCTCCTTTCTTTCTAATTTCTGGTAAAGGATAAAGGAATAAAGAGTGGTACCTAAAACTATAAGAAGTATTGATAATATGAGAATTATCAAATTCATAAGTGGTGGTAGAAAGCCTGAAAATATAATAAGTACTCCACCAATAATAAATATATATCCTCCAAATCTATGGGTTCTTTTCCATACCTTTTCGTTGGATAAGGTCCAAGGGGTTCTTATTCCTACGAACCAATTAGGCTTTATTCTTGGCATGTAGTTTCCTGATATGATGAAAAGAAGTCCAACTAAGGCTGGTGTTATTTTAGGTATTAAATCTTTAGAACCTCCTAAGGTGACTATAATGATCGCCATCTGTAGTGTAAATAAAAAAAAGATATAGGCATATTTTATTATCTGATATACTTTTTCAAATTTTTGATAATTTTCCTTTTTGGGATCTAAATAAGGAAGTACTAAAAATAATAAGTAGAAACCAAGACTCATTAAAGGTATGCCAAAAAGACCTTCAAATTTTGAGCCATATCTATCTATTTCTCCTTTAAAGTTCCAATGCATTGGGATTTTTTCAGGAAAATA
Source organism: Dictyoglomus sp. DH (assembly GCF_055181375.1). NCBI lineage: Bacteria > Pseudomonadati > Dictyoglomota > Dictyoglomia > Dictyoglomales > Dictyoglomaceae > Dictyoglomus > Dictyoglomus sp. DH. The sequence goes on from NZ_CM143706.1 coordinate 582,539, forward strand.
AGGATAGAAAAAGATTCCAATAATAAACATAAGGGTAATTAGTATAATAATTGCTATATCCTTTTTTATAGAGCCTTTTAAACTATACATTTGTTTTTTTATCCTCCTTTATGAAATTGTTCATAAACCAAATAATAATCTCTTGAAACACAGTGGTATTTAGGGAATAGACAATATATTTTCCTCTCTTTTCATCAGTAATAAGCTCTGCCTGTTTTAATATCTCTAAATGGTGGGAAATAGTGGGCCATGATTTTTGAAATCTCTCAGCAATCTCTCCTGCAGTCATGTCTCTTTCGGAGAGTATTTTTAATATCTCTCTTCTTGTCTCATCACTCAAGGCCTTGAATAAAAGATCAAACCTCATACTTTAATGTTTCTATTATTTAGATAAATATCTAAATGTATTTTAACACAAATCTTTTGAGTTGAAAAGTAAAGATAAAAAAGAGGGGGACCTTAGTCCCCCTACAAGATGAAAGTTTTATATATTTAGATACTATTGTTTTATGAAAAATTGTTCTGGGAATGCATTTAGAGGAGTGAAAAGAGGAGCATCACTGATTAGATCTTCTGGTACATTTCTAAAATTATTTTTAACTATTACTAATTGTGGGAGAGCCCCAACAGTACCAATAATCCATATATTCTTCTTATGTAGACTTACAATCTGTCTAATAAGTTGATCTCTCTTTTTAGCATCTATGGTTTGGTTGATTTCGTCCCATAAATCATATAGTTTCTTTATATCTTCTGTTGGTTCTTCTCCTTCTTTTCCTTTTGTCCAATACCATCTAGCATAAAGAGGTGCCCAGGGACCATCGGTTATAGTACCTAAAATTCTTCCAGGACTGAGAATGAAGTTAGAACATCTATCCATAACCCAGACTCCAATTTCTATATCTCCAGAGTTACAATTAGTGGTATATAAGCTTCTGTCTATTTGTTTAATTATAGTTTTTATTCCGATAGCTTCCCAGTAGCTCTTTATTAATTCCATCACATTAATATTGGCATTTCCAGGATATGTTGTAAAGCTTATTATTAATTCTATAGGTTTTCCATCTGGCCCTATTCTAAACCCATCTTTTCCAACTTTAAGCCCCATAAGATCAAGAAGTTTTCTTGCTCTTTGAGGATCGTATTGAGCATAGGCTTTTTCCCATCCTGGATCGTAATAGGATGCTCCCTTAGGTATTGCAGCTTGCATTGGAGTTCCAAGTCCTAAATAAAGGATTTTGTTTATTTCATCCCTGTTTATAGCAAGGGATAAGGCTTGTCTGAATCTTACATCTTGGAAAAGTTTTCTCTTTACAGGATCTTTTACATTTTGATTTAGGTATATAGCTGGATCAGCACCTACAGCTGATCTCCAACGAATTATTCTATAATTTCCCTTATCCTTGTTCTGCATGAATAAAGTATAATTGGAAAGTCTGGTATGTCTGTCCATCATGTCAAGTTCTCCTGCTACTGCCTTCATGTTTACCATTTCTGCGTCACTCACTAAATAATGTGCTATACGATCTATATATGGCAATTGATTTCCTTGAGGATCTATAGCAAAGTAGTATGGGTTTCTTTCCATTATAAATACTGGATCATTGGTAGATTTACTTACTACTTTCCATGGAGATGTCATCGGAAGATCAGGATTTTGTAACCAGTCAGCCTTGAATTTGAAAAGATCATACCATTTATTAAAACCACTAGCTTTTGCAAGCTTATCCAATTCATCTTGAGATGTATATTTAGGATGGAATTGTTTTAAATAATGCTTAGGAGCATAGTATGATAGAGAACCATAAGTATTATCTATATACCATCCTTGAGCAGGAATATCATAAATGAATAAGGGTTTAGGTTCTGGAAATACGATTCTAAAAGTATATGTATCTATTTTTTCGAATTTTGCAATCTCTCCTTTGGAAGATATAAATTGAGCTGGCATAGTTGGTGTTAATTCTTTATTGCAAATAATATCTTCATACCAAAATATGACATCATCAGTTGTAAATGGGGTGCCATCAGACCATTTAATTCCTTCTCTTATATGGAAAGTATATACTCTTCCATCCGAAGATATAGTGTATTTATCTACAAGCCATGGTAATACTTTTTTACCATCGGAGCTAAATCTTAATAGGTTTGCAGCTGATATTGATAATCTTGCTATTCCCCATCTATCTCCAGGTCCAAGCCAAGCTCTTCTCCAAGTTCCTCCATATTGTCCAATTTCCTCGTAAGGCTTTATAACTACAGGATTTTTGGGAAGTCTTTGTTCTACAGGTGGAAGTTTTCCTTGTTTTACAAGAGATTCAAGGATGGGTGATTCGTTATATTTTTTCTGTGCAAGAGGCCCATTACTTAGTAAGGTTAACAAGATTAAAAGGAGTACAATCCGTTGGATTTTCCTCATATATAACCCCCCTTATTGAAATGCTTATACAAACGTTTTAATAATATTTTATACCAAAAATTTTTTCTGTCAAATTGAAAAATAAACGTTGATCTATAATAAATAAAAAGTCTTAAGAGGAGGTTTGAAGATGGAAAAAAACGAATATATTTCTACTCTCGTTGAACCAAAAGTTTGGCATATTTCGGATTATAGGAATGATAGCATGTACTTAATAGAGGGAGAAAAGGAAAGTGTACTTTTTGACACAGGTATGGGAGAAGGTGATCTTAGATTTTTTGTGGAAAATATTACTAAAAATCCATTAAAGGTTATTATATCTCATGCTCATTGGGACCATATTATGCAGATAGATCAATTTGATGAAGTTTACATGAGTCATAAAGACTTAAAAATATTAGAGATTTTTGGCATGAATATCAAGACAGATAGGATTAAAGATGTGAAAGATGGAGAAATCTTGGAATTAGGTGATAGAAAATTAGAGGTTATTGAAGTACCAGGACATACTCCAGGTTCAATTGTGGTATTAGATAAAGAAAATAAACTTCTTTTTAGTGGTGATGCTTTGGGAGCAGGACATACTTGGCTACAGCTTCCGGGATGTTTGCCATTAACTTCATATCTTCAGAGTTTATATAAATTACGTGAAAGAATTGATGAATTTGAGAAAATATATAATGGGCATCTTTCTCAGTGTAATATGACGCCTTATTCCAGTGATTACCTTCTCTATTTGATAAAGGCAGTAGAAAAGGTTGTATCAGGAGAGCTTAAGGGTGAACCATACCCTTATGGTAATTTTGGAGGCTTTTATGTTACTTACGGTAAAGCAACTCTTGTGTATAATCCAGATAACATAAGGTAAAATTAAAGAAGAATTGACTTTAGAAGAGTTTTGTTATAGAATTTCAGAAAAATGTTTATGCAAATGTTTTATTATAAAATAAGGGGTGGTTTATGAAAAAGTTATTTATTTCATTAATTTTAATAACTTTAAGTCTCTTTTCTGTGAATTCTGCGGTACAAAATACTATTAAGATTTGTGCTCTTACCTTTGATGATGGACCTGATACAAAACTTACACCACGTGTACTTTATAGGCTGGAAAAATATGGAGTACCAGCAACCTTTTTTGTGGTAGGATTTAGGATAAATGATACTACAAAATCAGTAATTGATAGAGCCCTTTCCCTTGGTTGTGAATATGAGAATCATTCTTGGGACTATAATCCCCTTGATAAAGCTGATCCAAAAGAAATAATAGATAAAATTGCTCGTACAAATGAAGTAATAGAAAAGTATACAGGTAAGAAACCATCATTTTTTAGACCACCCAATTTAGCTATTAGTAAGACCATGTTTGATGTGATAGATATGCCTTTTGTAAGTGGAGTAATTGGATTTGATTGGTTTGGATGTGATAGAACTCCAGAGAATATAGCAAACAATGTCTTAAAAGGTGTAAGAGATGGGGCAATTATTCTTCTTCACGATGTACAACCGGAACCCCATCCAACTCCAGAAGCCCTTGATATCATAATACCAGAACTTAAGAAGCAAGGGTATGAGTTTGTTACTTTAAGTGAATTATTTAGGAGGAAGGGTATAAATCCTAAAGATCCTAAGTATAAAAATAAACTTTGGGTTTATGTGGAACCTTAAAATAAAGGGGGAGGATAAAATCCTCCCCCTAAGAAACCTTATTGTGCTTCTAATTTGACATCTTTAAAATATACATTTCCTGTTGCTGGGTTTTGAGTTTTCCCAAGTTCAAAGGATAGATTTGCTACAGGATAATCAGCATTAAAGGTAAATTGTAATTCAAAGGTTTGCCAATCATTGATTAAATTGAAGCTTTGATTTGCATAAAGGGCATATGTTGTTGGATGGAGGAATTTTACATTTATGTCTCTTGCATTATCTGCTTTTGCTTTGAAGGTAAGTTTATAGGTTTTTCCTTTTGTTAGTCCTATCCATTGATTGAATTGTACATGCCAAGACTCCCATCCGTAATCTTCCACACTTACAGTGGCAATCTTATTAGTAATATCAATATCTGCTGTTGCTGTACCTCCCATTCCATAAGGTGATCCATACCATAAGAACCAGTCATCTGGCCAGTTTGCTTGATCATTAGTAAATGGAAAGCTAAAGTCACCATTATTTATTTCTTCCATTGTTACACCTTTATATACTTTTATATAATCTACATACATTCTTTGAGGAAATACTGTAGTTTCATCTGGATATCCGGGCCAATATCCACCAATTGCCACGTTCATTATGATAAAGAAAGGATGATCAAATACCCAATTCCCGTAAAGTTCTATTTCAGGTCTTGTTATGGTAAAGAATTTAGTATCATCAACATACCAGGATATTCCTATCGGATCCCATTCAACTGCAAATGTATGGAAATCTTGCGTAAAGTCTCCACTTGGTAGAGTATAGCTTCCTCCTTTACTACTTGCTCCAGAGTATCCAGGCCCATGTACTGTACCATATACTTTGTTTGGTTCATGACCCAAAAGCTCCATAACATCTATCTCTCCACAAGCAGGCCATCCAACTTGGGTAATATCTTCTCCAAGCATCCAAAGAGCAGGCCATATACCCTTTCCTTTTGGAAGCTTTGCTCTAAACTCAACTCTACCAAATTTGACATTGAATTTACCTTGAGTCTTCATTCTTGCAGATGTATAGTTATATGTACCGTGCTCATCAGAAATATTTTCTTTTCTCGCTTCTATTATTAAAACTCCATTTTCTACCCATGCATTTTCTTTCTTATAGTATTCAAGCTCAGCATTACCCCATCCAGGAATTCCTTGGGCATGTCCATTTCCAATTTCAAAGCTCCATACATTTTCATCAAGAGAATCAAAGTTTTCTTCCCATACTGTTTGATACCAATATTTTTGTCCTAATGCTGGTGGAGGAGCAGGAGGTTCAGCAGTGCCAACTTTGACAAGTCTTACATTATCAATATAAATTGTTCCATCATCTTGACCTAATTGAAATTCAAATCTTGCTCTTTCATCGGTTTCATATACCATCTTGAATTGGAAAGTATAAATCTTTTTGGTTGTAGTTATATTTATAGCATATCCTCCTGATTGGTCTACCTGTCCAGATGGTCCCGGGTTATATGGTGTCCATCCTCTGTTTGCATTTCCTCCTACTTTAACACCTATTCTTCTATTTTTGCTTGCCCATGCCTCAAAGCTTACCTCATATATTCCTAAATATTCTATCTTTATTGGTGATTGTAGCACTTGTACTGACCAGGAATTTGGCCCTCCATTTATTATTTCTACTTTTAATACTCCATTTTTCACTGTGCCAGTTGCGGAAGCACCATCTCCTGTTCTAAATAGCCATGTTCCTTGTGTATCAAAATTACCATCTGGCAGTTCAGGGTAGGATTCAGATATGTAGATTAGAGGATTTGAGAAATCTCCATTTGATAAAAGATTTTCAACTTGAGGTTGGGCTTGTGCTTTTGGAGCACAGCTAGCTACTAATATCATTAAGAGAATACTTAAGATAATTTTTAATAGCTTTTTCATACTTACTTCCCCCATAAATATTTCTTCTTGAAAGAAACTAAAAAGAATATAATTTATTTATGTTATTTAAACTATCTTAAAATTCACCTCCTCATTTTTAGTTTCTTTTTGAAATTTTATAATATTAAAATAATTTTGTCAACTATATTTCCTTTTTCTTTATTTTCACAGCTGTACCATAAGCAAGTATTTCTGCAATACCTTGCATGATTTGAGTTGTACCAAATCTAACTCCAATTATTGCATCTGCATTAAGTCTTTTTGCTTCTTCTTTCATTCTATCTATAGCTTGTTCTCTTGCTTCTCCGATTAATTTTGTATATTCTACTACTTCTCCACCTACAATATTTCTTAAACTTGCTAAAATATCTTTTCCTAAATGTCTTGCCCTTGCGGAACTCCCTTTAACAATTCCAAGTATTTCAGTGATCTCATATCCAGGAATAAAATCTGTGGTGGTTATAATCATAATATACACCTCCTACCATTTAATATCTTTATATTTTTCTTCTTTGCCTTTACTTGTAAATTTATCTTTTAATACTTTTATAAATAGAAGTCCCATAGCTAAAATAAATAAAAGACCTATTATGCCAACAGGAAAAGCCATAATGAAACCTAAAATTATAGCCATTATATATGTGAGAACTATGATTAAAAGAATAATGTAGGATATTTTTTCTAACATCTTGATACCTCCTATTTTATTTGGTGCGGATGGGGGGACTTGAACCCCCACGGGGCATTTCCCCACAAGATCCTGAATCTTGCGCGTCTGCCATTCCGCCACATCCGCCCAAAATTTTGTAATTATATTTTATCATAAACTCTAAATGATTTTAATTAAGACCATGTAAAATGGCATGATTACGATACTTAGAAGGGTGGTATAGGTTATCATGGCTACAGCAAATTCATAGTCTCCTCCATATATTCTTGAGACTATGGCAGAATTTACCATTACAGGCATGGCAGACATTATGACAAAAACATCTCTCATGATTTTTGGAAGAGGAATAAAGTGGTTTAATATTATTACTAATAAGGGTGTTACTATAAATCTTCCTATGAATGTGATGATGGTATCTTTATCAAGATTAAATTTTTTAAAACCCATTTGATAAATAATAATACTTACGTAAAAGAGAGATAACGTAGTAGTAAGATTTCCTATCATTTTAAACCTATTAAAGATAAAAGAAGGTATTTTTAAATTGGAAAAGATAAGAATTACACCTATAAGAAAACCAAGAAAAGGTGGATTAAATACTCTTTTTAATGTTTCCATATTAAAAATTCCTTTATCTATTTTTTCTTGAGTATCTAATATAATGCCATAAACGCCTATAGTCCACCATATAGTTGTATTTGCCATATAGTAGAGAAGGGTATAAGGAGTGGCTATTTCTCCAAAAAGAGCCTGAGACATAGGAAGGCCTATAAATATGGAATTAGAAAGAGAAAACATTCCTGCTAATAGTCCTCTTCTATATTTATTGGTTTTAAATATGAAGGCTAATATATATCCTATAATATAAGAAGTAACAATAGATAAAAATGGAATAATGAGTCACTTAGCAGAATGGATCAAATCTTCTCTTTTAAAAAAAGTAGTAAGGTTAACAATCATATTTAGTGGTAGTGATAAGTTCAAGACCAGTTTAGCGAAAAGGTCTGCAGTATTTATATCAAACCAGCTCTTTTTAGATAAGAAATATCCAACTATTAAGATTATGACTATTTCTAAAACTCCTCGTATTGCTAATAAAAATGTCCTCATAATTCGTCCTTCTTTCTTTTGTTTTAAATAACTTATCACAGAAAAATTTTTAAATAAAGTGAAAATTTTCTAAGCAATTTTTAAGTTTTTTCTAATTTTTGTCTAAGTTTGTACTTTTAAAATTATTTTCAGTCTCAAGGATAACCTTGAGAAAAAAAATAAAAAATGGAGGTGCAGTATTATGAAATTCAAAGGTTTAGTAATTCTAAGTTTAGTGATTCATAGTGTTTTTTCATTAGCTTATGCATATGGACCAAAGTTTGGTGGTTATATGGCTAATGTAAATATTCAACTTACAAAGATATATGGTACAGTAAGCAAAATTACAAATACTCCAGCGCTTACAGTAACGATAAAAACAGTGTCTGGAGACAAAGAAGTAGTTTTAGGTCCTGCTTGGCTGCAAATTAACGATTTGAAAGTAGGAAGTAAAATAGAAGTGGAAGGTTTTGTATCTCCAGTTACTAATGTGTTTAAAGCAGTAAAAGCGAGTGTTGATGGAAAAGAAGTACTAAATTTACAAAATTCTCCTTGGAATAATATTGTTAGAGGTGGTAGAAGAGGATTCCAAAATTATCAAAATTGTCCTTGTTTAAATCTTAAGACTAACTAATAAAGTTCGGTATTAATAAGATATGGATAAGGAGAAAGCCATTTCTGGCTTCCTCCTTTTTTATTCTCCTAAATATTTTTTTACTAATGCTACATTCTTTTCTATAAGATCAGGAATAGGAAGGTTATAAGGTCATCTTGTAGTACATATTCCACATTTTGTACAATTTTGAGCTTTTAAATAAGCATCATAAAACGATCCTTGCCTTATAGTAGATTCAGGAAGTCTTTTTAAAAAAGACTCAGATCTTATGATTGTAGAAATAGGGATTCCTTGAGGCCATGGCTGACAATAATCGAATTTTCTACAAAAAGTTGTTCCCATCTCTTTTCTTGTTCTCTCTATTTCTTCCCATTCCTCGTGAGTTAAAGGTGTAAGATTTAATGCTACTTCTACATCTTCTTCTAACTCTTCTATAGATTCTATTCCTGGATCTGGTAATATAAATTCTTTTTGGAGTACAAATTTCAATGATAGGCGAGGATTCGGGAGTACTCCTCCTGCCATAGGCTTCATGGCTATTATTCCTATATCTTTTTCAAGAGCTAAAGGAAATATTTTCTCTTCGGTTTCTATTTCTATAAAATTATAACTAACTTGTATAACATCAAATTTATCTGTCTTTATCAATTCTGCTAATATATCGTTGCTATGACTTGATATCGCTATGAAGTCAATTAATCCTTCCTCTTTCGCCTTTAATAGTCCAGAATAGGCCCCACCTGGTTCAAATATTTTTTAAAAGTCTCCCAATCATTAACACCATGGATATGATAAATATCTATTTTGTTTATCCCTAAATTTTTAAGACTTATTTTTACATCTTCATATATGCCATCTTCAGTTCTATTAGCAGATTTTGATGATAAATATACTTTTTTATCTACACCTTTTAGGGCCTTTCCAATCTTTATTTCGCTCTCGGTATAACTTCTTGCAGTGTCAGTTAAATTAATTCCAAATTCTATGGCTCTTTTTACAATTTTCACAGCAGTTTCTTCATTTACTCTCTGGATAGGCATTCCTCCAAAGGCTATAGGGAAGACCTTAATATTTGTTCTTCCAAGTCTTCTAAGCTTCATTTACCAAGTCCTCCTTTTTTTACCTTGCTGTTATTTTTACTTTCTTAAACTTTCTTTCTAAGGATAAAAGAAGACTCTCGTAATATTCAATCTTAAAATTAAGTTTGTCTATTGCCTTTTGAATTGCCTCAAGATTTGCTATAAGCTTTTCTCTTTGCTCTATCAGGATTTTCTTTCTTGCTTCTAAAGTAGAATCACCTTCTTGAAGAAGCTTTACATATTCTATGAGAGCTTCTATTTCTACACCTGCACTTCTCATACATTTGATAAGTTCAATTAATTTGCAGTCTGCTTCTGTATATTCTCTAACTCCATTTTTATTACGTTTTACACGAGGAATTAATCCTATCTTCTCGTAGTATCTTAATGTATCTTTAGACATTCCATATTTCTCACTTACTTCTTTTATTTTCATAAAAAATCCCTCCTAACTTTATTTTAATAATCCAATATTTTTAAGCCATTCTACTAATTTATTCTCTAAATCTTTTGATCCACTTCCATATATTGAGAAACATTCTAAAATTTTAGCATTATTACAAAGTTTAGATATATCGTCTACAATTCTTCCTTTTCCACCCCCACCATGAGTACAAAATGGTACAATAGTTTTATCCGAAAGATCATATTGTGATAAAAAAGTTGCAATAGGAGGTGCAATAGTACTCCACCAATTAGGTGTACCCACAAATATAATATTATAATCGTCTATATTATCAATTTTATTTTTTATAGGAGGTTTATATTCTTCTCTGATTTCTTTTTTAGCCTGGTGAACTGTATCATTGTAGGACTTTGGATAGGGTTTCTCTGGGATGATCTCAATTAGAGTGCCATCTACATATTTATGTATAATCTCAGCTATCTTACGAGTATTTCCAGACCAGCTGTAATATACAATAAGAATTTTTTGATTCATATTATCACTTCTCCTTTTTAAGTTTGATTTAATTATAAACATTAGTGCAAACTCTAAGTAAAGAGGAATGATATAAAAATAAAACCCTCCCTTTTAAGGGAGGGTTTTAAAAGATTTTCAAAAAAATAATATTTTATGATTCATTTATTAGTTTTCTTATAGTCTCAAGGGCTTGTTCTGTGTTCATGTTTCTTATATCTACTGCTATATGTTTTGTCCTATCAAATCCTGCTCTTTCAAAAGCATCCCTAAACATTTTTGTTTGCATCTTTGGATCGCAACCTGCCACATAAAGTTTCTCAATATTCCCATTAATTTTAGTAAGAGTGGATAGAAAATTATCTCCATCATCTGCACAAAGTTGAGGATGTATGGCTACAAAATCTACAATTCCCTCTCTTCTTATAGTATTTAGAATTTCAAAAATGTTCATATTTTTGAAGGATGGACAAGTACCTTGACATACACAAAGAAGTAATCCTTTCATTTTATTTCACCTCCATCAAGTATGATTTTTACTTTATCACCTATAAAGCTAATAGCTCCAACTGGACAGGCTCCTTTTAAACAACCCTTGCAAAAGTCTACGCACTCTTCTGGGTGTACTACATATGGTTTTCCATCTTTTTCTTCATACACCCCATGAGGACAGAAATTTACACAAGCGAGACATTCAATACATTTTTCATAATCAATTACAGGATACCAAATTTTGGACATACTTTTTTACCTCCATCTTTCTTTATTAATCTCTAATGTGGTCTCTTTCTCTATTTTTATTTCAATCCTTTTACTATTTCGAGCCAGCGGGGATCATTAACTCCTATTACACATTTATTTTCTTGTCTTAGAGAAACTCTCAAGTTTAGAAGTTCCATATTTCTTAGTAAAAAAGAATCGGGAATACTTAATATAGCCTTATATATATTTTTCATGAATTCGTCTTCTGCCTCTTTTACAGAATATAAGACTCCTCTTCCAATTCTCCTTTCCTTAACTAAACCTTCTCTTTTAAGTTCATTCAAATATTTAGAAATATTGTAATGGGATTCTTCAAGAGCATCTGCTATTTCACAAACATAATATTCTTTTCCCATCTTTAAAAGAAGGGTAAAAACCTTTAGCCTTTTATTATCAGAAAGGACCTTAAAAATTCTTTCGTATCTTTCCATAGGAGCAATTCACCTTGTTTAGTTTCAATAAAGAAGCTTTCATTATAGTCAATAATCACTTAAGATAGATCTTCATATAAATCTTGGTTTATGAAAATCTTTATTCCATCTTTTTCTATAACTTTATCTTCTAACTCTCCTTCTTCTATAATCTCAAGTATGAGAGATCCTCCACAGTAAGAAGATCTACCCAATATATTCTTATTCAAGCTCCTTTTTTATTATTTTCAGAAAGAATTCTTTTAAACTCTTCGATAGTCCTATCAGTTGTATTTATCATTGTTTCACCTCCTTGATTTTCCCATTTGCCCATATTAGCATATGAAAAATTAAAATGCAAGTTAAGATTATGTTAAATAAATAAATAAATGAGATTATTTTATAGAATTTCTTTTAGATATTCTCTGACTTCTATTAAGGAGTTAAAAACCTTGTAAGCAAGATTCATAATTTCTTTTTTGGGGTGCTTAAAATCCAATACTAAAAAGGGGATCATATTAGCTCTGTAAGCTCCTAAAATGCCATTTTCTGAATCTTCTAAAACTATACATTCAGAAGGATTTACATTAAGTTTTTTAGCAACTTCTAGAAAGATATCAGGTTCTGGTTTACTTTTTGTTATCTCATCACCACAAATTATGGTGTCAAATTTTTCTATAATACTTGCTTTTTTTAGTAGATAAAAGGCTTTAGCCTTTTCGGTAGATGTGGCGATACCTTTTGGGATTTTTCTTTCTTCTAACAAAGATATTAATTCAAATAGTCCCTCTTTAATTGGTACACCATTATTTTCTATGTGATCTTGGGTTAATGCTAAAACTTTTTGATAGATGTCTGTAAAAGGTAGATTATTGCCATAATATTTTTTAAGGATTTTTTCTGTTTCTCTAATATTTACTCCTATAGTCTCTTTATAAATTTCTTCTGTTAGGTCATATCCATAGTTATTTAAAACAGTTTTCCAAAATTGGTAGTACAATCTTTCTGTGTTAAAAATTATTCCATCCATATCAAAGATAACTGCTGAAATCTTCATCTTATCATCTCCTTTTTATAGTAGAATAAAACATGTATATATTTTATTTCCAATTTTTTAAAATTATATTTAAAGAAGGATGATTTTAATGTGAAGGATTATATATCTCAGAGTACAAAGAGTCTAACAAGGAAAGAAAGAGAAGATCGTTATAAATGTCCTAGGCTTGATTCTGTAGCAGGATTTTATGGAATTTCCCATGCAATATGTGATGATTGGAAGGATGGAAGAATAGATACAAAGACAGATCTAAGAAGGTTTTCTTTCTTTATTAAAACTTTTGAGTTTTAAGGGTAAGAATAATAAGATACAAGATATTGATGATATGAGGCAAGTAATTAAAAATAAAGGGAGAAGGAGAGAAGAATTTAGACCAAGAATAAAATTTTTAAAAACATATTGACAAAATTTAAAATTGTGTTAAAATTATAATTGCCACAGGCATCAAGGGGTCCGTAGGGAATCCCAAGATGCGCTTGGCTGGGACGGAGTAAGTCTCAGGGGCTGGGGAAAGGTTTGGAGAAAGCCTCCTTACCGAGTACTCAGGTGGTGCCAGAGAGTAATGAGGGTATTGGTAAAGCCTGGTACTCTCATGAAACCTGGAGCTAAAGCCTGAGACTGAAAGTTCTCAGTAAAGTGCAGATGGGAAGTACTGAGGGGTCCGTTGAGCCTGTGGCACCTTTTTATGTACTCTTTATATATTTCTATTTTTCTTTGTTTGGGGGTTTTATTGATGGAAGTAAATATTTCAAGAATAGGTGCTAAAGGAGATGGAAAAACAGATAATACGAAGATAATTCAAGAGGCAATAGATTATTGTTATGATAATGGAGGGGGAAAAGTTATAATTCCTAAAGGTATATACTTATGTAAACCCTTGAGGTTAAGATCCAATGTAACTCTTTATTTGGAGGAAGGTTCTATTTTAAAGGCTTCATCAAATATTAATGATTATTACAATATAGGTTATTATCATAATGAATGGGGTGAAGTTACATCATTTATATATGCTTTATCAGAGAAAAACATATCTGTAGAAGGAAAGGGGATTATAGATCTTTCTGGTGAAAGTTTCATGGATTTTTCAAAAACTCATAATAATTTCCCTGAATTGTCCTTATTGAATGAGGAACAGATTGAAGAAACGGAATGTAAAACAAAAGATCGTCCAAAACAACCTATTTTCTTTTATAATTGTAAGAACATTACTATAAGAGATATTGTTATAAAAGATTCTCCTTGTTGGACAGTATCAATAAATTCATCAGAAGATATAAGAGTGGATGGTATACAGATAGTAAATAATTTGAGGGTGCCTAATAGTGATGGTTTACATTTTTGCTCATCAAGAAATATAAAGGTCTCAAATAGCAATTTTGTATGCGGTGATGACTGTATAGCTATAACTGGAATTACTAATTGGGATATACCTTGTGAGAATGTAATAGTGAGTAATTGTTTTATGGAAACAAGATCAGCAGGAATAAGAATTGGTCATCTTGATAGTAAAGTGAGGAATGTTATTTTGTCTAATTCAATCATAAGGAATTCAAATAGGGGGATAGGAATTTTTGCAAATGGTAGATCTGGTTATGTAAGTTCTATCATAATAAATAATATAATTATGGAAACCAAGATCTTCGCAGGAACTTGGTGGGGTAAAGGAGAACCCATTGCAATATTAGCTCCTGAATATGGTAATACTATAGAGGATGTGAGTATAAGTAATATAAAATCTCGATCAGAAAATGGTATATTGATATATGGCAAGAATAAGAATATAAAAAATGTGGTTTTAAAAGATATAGATATAAGTATTAATTTAGGTAAAAACAGAGAAATCTTTGGTAAGTATTTAGATCTATCTCCAAGTGCTAATATACCATTTCCAGATTATATGAGAAAAGTACCCTGGATAATTGGAAAAGATGTCTTTTCTTTAAAAATTGAAAATATTACTTATGGAATTTCAAAAGATTTAGAAAATAAGGTTAATACCGAAGGAATTTTAGAAGATATAAAAGAGTTGTCTATTTTTAATGTGGTTAGTAAAAGTACTCTTTAAAAGTAATCCCAGCAAAAGGTAGGATGTTCGGGAAATAGGATTTCCATCTTTTCAAGGATAGGAATATTTTTTATTTCTATAAGACCTAACTCATAGGCAGTTTTTGGTGATAAAATGCCTGAGATTATTTGGGAAAGAGTATTAATACTTAAGGATAAGTCATAATTTGAATCTTCTTTTTTCAAAACTTTTACCTCATCATTGATCTCTATTTCCCATATGCCGTTATTCCATTCTGCATATTCATCTTTAACCTTTATGGAAATCTTATCTTTCACATTATATTTTATTTTTGACAAGGCTTTTTCTACATCAATAATTCTTATCATAAAGGTAGGCTCAATATTACATTCTACGCTTGGATTAGGAAGAATAAAGGGAAGTATATCGTTTAATGGGGTTGTGATCTCTATTTCCTCTATATTCATAGCTTGTCTTGAGAATAGTGATAGAAATCCCTTATATGCGGAATTATTTAAACAGATCATTTCTCTAACTATAATTTTATTTATATTGGTTTTTTCAACATTATATAGTAGATATCCTTCTATTTTTTGATCTTCATATATATAAAGGTAGGTAAGGTTCTTTGTCCTAAAGATAATACTTTCCCATCGTTCATCGGATCTTTTTATTGCTCCAGAAAAGCCCTTAGCATAGGTTTCATAAATAGGTTTTATTATCTTCCATTCACTTAGTGGTATTCTTTTGACTTTCTCTATTTCTTGGTATCTTGGTATGAGAGAAGTTTTTATTTTATATCTTTTTTTAAATCCTCCAAGTTCCCATCCAAAATTTCTGTAAAATTCGAAAGAAAAGGGGTATAAAGAAGAGAAAATCTTTTTCTCATCTTTTGATATTCTTATTGCTTCTTTTAATAAACAATGAACATGTTTTTTTCCTCTTTTTTCTGGAAATGTAGCGACACCACCTATACCTGAAAAAGAAAAAATTTCATTTCTAATATAACCTTCTAATGCATTTATGCTTAATGCAGATACTAACTTCCCGTTTTCGATAGCGCCTATGCAATTTCTGATGTTTTTTTCATTTACCCAAGTGCTTACCTGTTCATAAGGAAGTATAAAGGATTGACTCCAAAGCTCGATGAGTTCATCTATATATGAAGAATTTAATCTTACTATTTCCATAATTTATTCCCCCTTAAAGTTTTCATGTATGATCTTTAATAAAGTATTACCTTTATATGGGTAATCCTCAGTTATCTCCCATATCATAATTCCTCCCAGACCATTTTTTAAAACATATTTGCATTTTTCTTTTATAGATATTTCATCATCATAAGTATAAAAGATTTTTTCCTTTGGATTCCAAAGCCAAGGTACCCTTGCATATTCATCTCTAAACTTGAGATAATTAGGATTGTTTTCTAAGACTCCTTTTATGAAGAAGAAAGGATTGCTACCTGAAGGATGATCTTCAGAGTCATAAATACCTATAGGTATCCCTATAACTTTTGCAAATAATCCATTATCTCCGTCATCTTCACATATCCATCCCTTCCCATAGAATGGAACCCCAAGAATTATTTTTTCCGATGGTACACCATATTTAAAATATTCTTTAACTGCAAAATCGCAATTAGCTTTTTCTCTACTTAAAGGATCAGGATCCTTAGGATTGGAAAACAAGGGGGAGTGATGATTGGTATATTTATCCCAAACACCATGGAAATCGTAAGTCATTAAATTTATAAAGTCTAAATAGATATGATATTTATCTGGTTCTGTGTTATGAATTATTTGAAAACTTGCAGGGGCTGCTATGGTTAATAAATAATGTTTATTATCTTTTTCTTCTGCTTTTAAAAGTTCCTCTCTTATATCTTTAAGAAGGTATGTAAAATTTTGTTTATCCTCAGGTCTTGTCTTATTGGTAGGTAAGCCTCCTTCTACTGGAAATTCCCAATCTATGTCAATACCATCCAAGCTGAATTCTCTTATAATTTCTAATGCACTTTTAGCAAAATTTAATCTGCTCTCACGAGTAAGGGCTACATCTGAAAATTCTCCTGAATCAGTCCATCCTCCTATGGATATTAAAACTTTTACATTTTTATGCTTTTCTTTCAACTCTTTAAATGTTTTCATGTTTTTTGCGAATAGATTTTCATCGATGGGAGAGACCCTTCCATCTTTTATTTTCATGAAGGCATAATTTATATGAGTAAGTAGGTTCCAGGGAAGTTCTTCTATAGAGTAATTTAAATATTCCTCTTTTACTTTCCATTCAGGGAAGTATCCTACTATTATTTTCTTATGCATTAGTAAACCCCCTTAATAAAATATGTTAATTTTATTTTAACACATAGTTATCAATATTTTATAATTCCTTAACTAATATTTAAAACCAGTGATTTAAATTATAAACTGAGAAATTTTTAAATAAGGGGGTGCTTCATATGAGTAAAATGGATAGGATTCTCTCAAAGATTCTGCTATTTTCCTTTTTTCTTTTTACTTTTCTGTTCTTTTCTTCTAATGTGGTAGATGCCTTGTCCAACAGTGTTACCCTTTATTCAGGGAGGCCAGTTAAGTATGTTTTTTGGTTTATTGGGGATGGTATGGGAATGAATCATGTTTATGCTACAGAAATGTTTTTAGAAAGAGAAAGTAAAGAGCCATCTATTAAAAATCTTGATTTTACCAGATTTCCTAATATAGGATGGATGACTACTTATGCTGCAGACAGTTATATCACTGATTCTGCTTCTGCTATTACTGCAATGGCTACTGGAAAGAAAACTTACGATGGTGTATTAAATATGGATCCATCCCTCAAGACAAAATATAAGTCTATTGCAGAAATGGCAAGAGATATGGGATATAAAGTAGGAGTTTTGACAAGTGTATCTATAGATCACGCAACTCCTGCTGGTATGTATGCTCACCAACCCAGCAGAAACAATTATTATGAGATAGCTTTGGAACTTTTGGACAGTAATTTTAATTATTTTGCGGGTGGAGGATTCTTACAGCCTAAAGGAAAAGATGGAAAACAAAAGGATATATATGAAATAGCTAAGGAAAAAGGATATAAAATCGTTGATAATATTGAAAATATCAGATTAATTGGAAAAGGGGATGATAAGGTTATAGCTATTAATCCTATATTGGATAATAGCAAAGCTTTACCTTTTGCAATAAATAGACTTAGAGGAGCAAATATAGGACTTTCTCTTGCTGACTTTACAAGAAAGGCTATTGAGGTATTAGATAATCCAAAAGGCTTTTTTATGATGGTTGAGGGTGGAAAGATTGACTGGGCAGCTCATGCTAATGATGCTGCGAGTGTTATATATGATGTTTTAGATTTCAATGAGGCCATAAAAGTTGCTTTAGATTTCTACAAGAAGCATCCTTTTGAGACTGTTATCATAGTTACTGCAGATCATGAAACTGGAGGTATGAGTATTGGTTTTGCAGGTACAAAATATGAAGTATTTCCAGAACTTCTTTCTTATCAAAAAATCTCCTATGACGAATTTTCAAAAATAGTACAAGACTACAGAGTAAAAGCAGGAGATCAAGCTAAATTGGAAGATTTGTTGCCACTTATTGAAAAATATTATGGACTTTCCATTCTTGATGAGAGCACTAAGAAGGCTTTAGAAGAAAAGGCAAAGTCAGGAGATAAGGAGGCAAAAATTAAGCTTCAACTATCCCTTAATGATTATGAAATAGAAGAAATCAGAAAAGCCTTTAGTGTATCTATGATGGATTCTCAAAAAAGACCTAAGGACTATAGATCATATATATTATATGGAGGATATGATCCATTGACAGTTGTGGTTACACGTATTTTGAATCAAAAAGCGGGTATTGGTTTTACATCTTATTCCCATACTGGAGCTCCTGTACCCGTATATGCAATAGGTGCTGGTTCTCATATATTTAGAGGATATTATGATAACACAGATTTATATAAAAAGCTTTGCAGTTTGATTGGTATAGATCCTTTCAAAGAATATATTCTATCATCTGAAAGTAAAGAACTTTCTGTATCTATATCAAAGTAAAAAATTTAGGGGGGATAGAGTATCTATCCCCCCATGAGATTAAAAGGGGGTAAGTAAGCTATGTTTTTAGAAGGTAAATTGGAAGCCCTTGATTTTATAACCCTAATTTCATTTCTTACCTACTCTAATAAAACAGGAATATTAGAGATTTCTATAAACCATAATGAGGGATTAATTTTCATATATAATGGAGAAGTTTATAATGTGTATTATAATAAAAGATGGGGGAAAGACGCTCTTTTTGAGATAGTACTTTATGAATATATAGATTTTTGCTTTATCGAAGGAAATTATAAGGTGGAAAGAAAAATATGGGATAGCTCTGAAAAGATTATTTTAGAACTACTTAAAGATTATGACGAAAGAAAAGCCTTAGAATTATACTCTGTAAATGTATAGGAGGGTATTCTTTATGATAAAAGAAAGAATTAAAAAGTTGAATGAAACCTTAGAAGTTTTAGAATACATGAAGAAAAACTTTGATATAAATGAATTAAAATTGGATAAAATTAAACAATATGCTTTAAAGTACGGAATATATTTAAGTATTACTGGAATAGGTGAAATTGCCTGTGCATATTTAAATGAGAAAGGTATTGAAAGTGTTTCAAATTTTAAAGAATGTATTGCCATGTTAGGAGAAATGAAAATATTGGATAGAATTATAGTTGAAAAACTTATGGAACTTATGAAGTATAGGGATCTTCTGAAACGACCATATATAGAAATAGATATTCTTAAGCTTTACTCCCTCTTAGAAAGGTTAGATCTTATTAAAGAATTTATAGATAGGGTTAAAATAGGAGTAAGAGTTTAATATCTACTACTAATATAGAATTCATGCTAAAATACTATAAATTGTAATTTAAAGGGGGAGAGTATCATGATGAAAGAAAAAGGTCTCAAAATAGGTGAAGTATCTCCAGATTTTTCATTAAGAGATCAAGAAGAAAAGGAATTTAAATTATCTAATTTTAGGGGGCAAAAGGTACTTCTTTCTTTTCATCCTTTGGCATGGACTTCTGTATGTGCAAAACAAATGCAGACCCTTGAAGAGAATTATGTCAGATTTCTTGAACTTAATGTAATACCAGTAGGTATAAGCGTGGATCCTGTACCATCTAAAAAGGCTTGGGCTGACAGTTTGGGAATAAAAAAGTTGAGAATATTATCGGATTTTTGGCCGCACGGGGAAGTAGCCAAAAAATATAACATATTCATAGAAGAATATGGATTTTCGGAAAGAGCGAATGTAGTTGTAGATGAGGATGGAGAGATTATCTTTTTTAAAATATATCCTATTAGAGAGCTTCCTGATATAGAAGAAATATTTCTTTTTTTAAAAGATTAATTTTGATTTAGCCTCATTAAAAGGTAATTAAATCTACCCCCACCATCTATATTTCCAATTTTAATTTTTAACTATTGACATTTATATTTTTTAGGTTTATATATGTATATAGCATATATATGGAGGTGAATATATTTGAAAGGATTTAGACAAGGAATGGGAAAAAGAGATGTGGGTTTTGCCCCAGGATTTTGGCTCAGAGTCTTTGTGCTTTCTGCTCTATCTAAGAAGGATCTTCATGGGTATGAACTTTTAAATATGCTTGATGAATATTTTCCGGAGTTTTGTTTTTGTAGAGGACCTTCTGGTATGGGTACTGGATATAGAATTCTTAGAATTCTGGAGATGGAAGGACTTATAAGATCTCGTTGGGAGACTGGAGAGGGTCCTGCTAAAAGAGTTTATTCAATCACACCTGAAGGACAGATTTTAAGAAAAGAATTAATAAATTACATAAAGGAAATGAGAGATAGAATTGATAAATTTTTAGAATTTGCTGAGGGAAAGGAGGTGTAAATTATGTGGAGATGGGGGAGAGGTCATGGATGGGGTTTTGGTGGTTATGGAGCTCCTTGGTGTCCATGGTCTTTTTGGGGTCGTAGATGGTGGAGAGGTGCTGGATATTATCCTTACTCTGGGCTTACCAAGGAGGAAGAAAAGGAACTTTTGGAAGCTTGGAAAAAGGATCTTGAGGCGGATCTTGAAGATATAAAGAGACGCTTGGAAGAACTTAAGTAAAAGAAAGGGCGGGGATTATCCCGCCCCTTATAAAAGGTAAAAAACATTTAACTTATTTAAGGAGGAGTTTAGAAATGGATGTTGGGGATATATATCTTATAATTGCTTTATTTCTTCATAGTTGAATATTTTGTAAATCTAAAATGAAGAGAGGTGATTTATGCATGAAGAGCATATACATGATCATAGTGGCTTAGGTTCTGAGGGTTTTTATATATGTCCTAAATGCGGGTATAGAAAGATACATACCCAGGGGATTCCCTGCAGAGATGAGAGATGTCCCAATTGTGGATCTGCCCTTCTAAGGGAAGGCTCTTATCATCATAGATTAGTAAAGGAAAGGAGAAAGGCAAGTGAGAAGTGAATATTTTATTAAAGAAAAAGAAAAGATGAGAGAAAAAATGAGTAAAATTCAACATAAAATTGTAATAATGAGTGGGAAAGGTGGGGTAGGAAAAAGTACATTTTCTGCAAATCTCTCTATAGCTTTTGCTATGAAGGGATATGAAGGAAAAGTGGGAGTATTAGATGCTGATATACACGGATACAGTATCCCAAAATTATTTAATATTACAGCAGAGAGATTATATCAAGCTAATGAAGGAATTCTTCCTGTGGAAGGCCCCTTAGGGATTAAAGTAGCTTCTGCTGGATTTGTAGTGCAAGATGAAGATTCTCCAATTATCTGGAGAGGACCATTAAAAGCTCAACTAATTAGGCAATTTTTATCAGATATTATCTGGGGAGAACTTGAATATTTGATAATTGATCTTCCCCCAGGTACAGGAGATGAACCATTAAGTATAGCTCAAGAACTTCCAGATCTAGATGGTGCTATTATTGTAACCATACCTTCAGGGGTTTCAGAAAGGGTAGTTAGAAGATCAGTAAACTTTGCAAAGGCTCTTAATTTGCCAGTAATAGGAATAGTAGAGAATATGAGTGGTTTTGTCTGTCCTCATTGTGGAACAAGGGTGGATATTCTTGGAAGTGGGGCTGGAGAGAAAATTGCAAGAGATTTAAAAGTCCCTTTTTTGGGTAAGATACCTTTAGATCCAAGGATTAGTGAGAGTGGTGATAAAGGAATGCCTTTTATTTTAGAAGATAAAAATTCTGAAATTACAAGGATATTTTTGGATATTACTGATAAGATTGAAAATTTTTTAAAAGGGAGGTAGATATTATGAAGATTGCAGTTGCTTCCGACGATGGAAAGACTATTTCCTCTCATTTTGGTAGAACAAGGGGTTTTGTGATTTTTGAGATAGAAAATGGTGAGGTAAAAAGCAGAGAATATATTCCAAATACTTTTACTGGACATGCAAGAGGTTTACGTGAAAGGGGACTTCATCATCAATATGACACTCATGTAGCTATTATTGAAAATTTAAGAGATTGTAAAGCTGTAATATCTCATGGAATGGGTAGAAGACTTTATGATGATTTAACTTCTGCTGGAATAGAAGTTTATGTGACTGATGAGACTGATGTAGATAAAGCTATAGAGCTCTATTTAAAGGGTCAACTTAGAAATGTTTCAGAGCTCCTTGACTAAAATAACAGTCTTATGTGATGATAGGCTTTCTTCTCCTCTCTTTTCAGAGCATGGATTCTCCGTATTAATTGAATGGGAGGGGAAAGCCCTCCTTTTTGATACAGGTGCAAGTGATATATTTATTAGGAATGCAAATATATTAGGGAAAGACTTATCAAAAGTTGAAAGTATAGTTATAAGTCATGGGCATTATGGCCATTCAGAGGGCCTAAAACATCTTTTGCCTTTTAATAAGAAATATAAAGTTATTCTTAGAGAAGAAGCTTTTTTCCCAAAATATAGTAATGATAGATTTACGGGAATAAATTGGGAAAATTTAAAAGAATTTTTAGATTTTGTTATCGTTAAAGATGAAGTTATGGAGATTTTTGATAATGTTTTTGTATTTGGTCCTGTACCTTTTAGAAATAATTTTGAAGAACCAGACCCTTATTTTTATGTGTTAAAAGGAGACAAAAAAGAGAGGGATTTTTTGAAGAAGAATTGAACTTAGTAATTGATGAAGGGGATGGTTTAATACTGATTACTGGATGTGCTCATAGGGGAATTGTTAATATAGTAGAATATGCAATAAAGAAATTTAATAAGAGAATAAAGATTCTTATGGGAGGTTTTCACCTTTATAAATCTACCTTTCCTAAAATAGAAAAAGTAATAAATAGCCTTCAAAAATTTGACATTGAGAATATAATCCCATATCATTGTACGGGAGAGGAGGCTATAAAAATCTTGAACAAGAGGTGATTCAATGGATAAAAAGCGTGTTCTTTTTATATGTACCCATAACTCCGCAAGATCACAGATGGCAGAAGGTATTATGAATGCTTTGTATGGAGATAGGTTTCAAGCTTTTTCTGCAGGAACTAATCCCTCTAAGGTAAATCCTCTGGCTATAGAAGTACTAAAGGAGATAGGAGTAGATATTTCTCATCATAAAAGCAAAAGTATAGATGAATTTAAAGGAGAAAACTTTGATTATGTAGTTACAGTTTGTGATAATGCAAAGGAAAATTGTCCCTATTTTCCTGGTGGAAAAAAATATGTTCACAGAGGTTTTATGGATCCAGCAAGTGTAGAAGGTACATATGAAGAGAAGCTTTCAGCCTTTAGAAAGGTAAGGGATGAAATATTAAACTGGATAAAGGAATTTTTTATAGAAAATAAAGAAGAGAAAGAGCAATTTTTCTTACCTTAAATTATGAAAGAAGAAATTTTACAAAAACTAAAAGATTATTTTAATAAAAA
The DNA here is from genome assembly GCF_055181375.1 of Dictyoglomus sp. DH. NCBI lineage: Bacteria > Pseudomonadati > Dictyoglomota > Dictyoglomia > Dictyoglomales > Dictyoglomaceae > Dictyoglomus > Dictyoglomus sp. DH. Next base: position 606,125 of record NZ_CM143706.1, read on the forward strand.
AGAGAATGTAATTATGGCTTTTCTTTTTGGGTCTTTATCCAAGGGAAAGGTTCATAGACATTCTGATATAGATATTGCTATTTATTTAAAAGAATACAACATAAAAGAAGTAGAAAAAATATGGAATGAACTTGAGGATTTATTAAAAAAAGATATAGACCTTATTGTATTGAATATAGCAAAATCTCTTGTTGCCTTTGAGGCTATCAGAGGAGAAAAAATAATAATAAAAGATTATGATTTTTATGTTGATTATATATTAGAGCTATCATCTGAAGCTATAGACTTAAAGGAATTTATTTTAGATCTGTACAAAATGAGAAGAGAAAATGAAAGATATAAGAAGGATAATAGAGAGAATTATAGAAAATATTGCCAATGCATTAATAGATATAAATAAAATAATTCTTTCTGGATTTAACATTACCCTTCCAGATACCTACAGGGAGATAATTCTTTCTCTAAAAGAGATAGAGTTTTTTAAAAAATATAAATTTTGTTACTCTCTCAGATATCACAAAGATGAGAAATATATTAGCATATTTAATATCTTGATCTTAGATGGGAGTTAATTGAAAAATTTATAAAATATGAGAAAGGAGAAATTGAGAATTTTATTAAAGACCTTGAAATCATGTTAGAAGGTAGTTAACAAATACAAACAAGATTATTGAGATAATTGTATTAAGAGCTAAAACACCTGCTATAAATTCTGCATCTTCTTTATCCTCATCTCTCATATATAATGGAATTATAAAGGGAGCTGGTAATATAAACATAGTAAATAAGGCAGATTGAAAAATTTTATCCAAGTGAAGGAGTCTTATTATAAGTATCTCATTAAGAATAAAGGCTAAGATCAAAAGTATGATATGCCTTAATACTACTGTAGAGATGGTAAGGGTGAGATTTTTCTTTTTGAATCCTAGCTCATATCCTATTACTAAAGCAATCATAGGTACTGTAATATTTGATAAAAGCCTTAAAGTTTCTATGAACGAAGAGAGAAGTATATTTTCTTGAAAAATATTTGTTAATCCAGTTTTTTGAAATATAATTCCTAAGATAATAGCAATTATTACAGGTGTTTTTATAAAAAAGAGAGCATGTTCTTAAAACTTTGTTTTTGAGTATCTTTAAAGCTTGTAAGTATACCAACCATAACAAAAAATACAAAGGTAACTTGTCCCAAGTCTATAAAGGCAAATTTGAATACATTTTCTGAGCCATAGAATAATGTAAAAATTGAGTAACCAAGCATTCCTACCTCAAATCCTGTAAATAATAGAGGATAATACTTTGAATTAATATTAAGAACCCTTTTAATCCCATAACCCATAAAAAGAAGAACCCCACATGTAACAAATATAGTAAATGCAATTAAAAGATGCTTATATTCCACATTTGTTTGGGAAAAAGAGAGAAAAATTAAAGAGGGTAAAAATAAGTTAACAACTAACGTTTTAATTTCTCTTAATGTATTAGGACTTAAGTATCCACTTCTTTTAATATATTGTCCAAGGGTAAATAAAATTAATACAGGAAATATTTTGCTAATTATTGATAAAAGCATGGTAAAGCTCCTTTTTATATATTTTTATAAGATTTTCATCTTGAATTTTATTTTAGCATATTTTAACATAAATGTTTAATATTAGATATAATTTTTATTGCAAAATTAATTTATTTAGCAAATAATTATATTTATGGTAAACTATTTAAAAAATAATATGGGATGGAGGTTAAAGTTATGGAAAAAAGAACAGATGTATTAATAATTGGTGGTGGTCCTGCAGGTATTGTATGTGCTTCTACTGCTAAAAAATACTATCCTGATAAGCAGATTAAAATTATAAAAAATGTTAAGAACAGTGTAGTTCCATGCGGTATTCCCTATATGTTTTATAGTTTGAAAAATCCAGAAGATAATAAAATGGGGTTTACATCTCTTGAAAATGCTGGAATAGAAGTAATTGTAGATGAGGTAGTAAAGGCTGATAGAGAAGGGAAATATGTGGAGACAAAAAATGGTGATAAATATTATTATGAAAAATTAGTGCTTGCTACAGGGTCTCTTCCTATTACTCCAAAAATTCCTGGTATTGAGAAGAAAAATATATTTCCTATTTATAAAGATTTAGACTATCTAAAAGTAGTAGTTGAAGAGGTAAGAAAAGCAAAGAATGTACTTATAGTTGGTGGTGGATTTATAGGTGTGGAAATAGCTGATGAGATATCTAAATTAGAAGGAATTAATGTATATTTGGTTGAATTACTCCCACATCTTTTAGCTCAATCCTTTGATGAAGAATTTTCAATATTAGCTGAGGAAAAATTAAAGTCCAAGAGGGTAAATGTTCTTACTAATGCTAAGGTGATTGAATTTCTTGGTGATGAAAAAGTAAGAAAGGTAAAACTTGAAGATGAAAGAGAGATTGAGGTAGATGTTGTAATTCTTGGAATAGGTGCACGACCTAACTCCACATTAGCAAAAGAGATGGGCTTAGAGACTATAAATAATGGAGCTATCTGGGTAGATGAATATATGAGAACTTCAGATCCTGATGTTTTTGCCATAGGTGATTGTGCTTTAAAAAGAGACTTCTATACCCGTAGAAATACACCTGTGATGCTTGCTTCAACTGCTACTGCAGAGGCAAGGATAGCAGGAGCTAATTTATATCAAATAAAATTGATAAGGGAAAATAAAGGTACTATTGCTGTTTATTCAACTTATATAGATGGCTTAGTATTAGCTTCTGCTGGACTTACTGAGAGCAGTGCCAAAAGAGAGGGATTTGAGGTGGTGGTAGGTTCGGTGGATGGTATCGATAAGCATCCAGGAACACTTCCTGGTGTTAATAAAACGAAGGTTAAGCTTATCTTTTCAAAACATTCTGGAATAATTTTAGGTGGACAAGTGGCTGGCGGAAAATCTTTTGCTGAGTTAACTAATCTGATAGGTGTTGCTATTCAGCAAAGAATGACAGCCTCTGAACTTGAGACGCTACAGATGGCAACTCATCCATATTTAACTTGTGCTCCCACTGTGTACCATGTGGTTATGGCTGCTCAAGAAGCGATAAATAAGATACTTCTATCCAAGTAGTTATATATGGTATAAAGATAATAAGTGATTCTTCCTTTTGGAGATAGAAGTTTTAAAGAAGGTTATTGCAGAAGGCAAAAAAAGGGTTTGAAATAGGAGTTGGAACAGGAAGATTTGCAGAATTCTTGAGTATAAATATGGGATAGACCCATCTGAAAATATGCTAAGTATTGAAAAAAGGAAGGAAATAAAGCTTTTGTGGGGAGGGGGGAGAGTTTAACCTTTTCTGATTAGAAATTTGGTTATATATTTTTAATCATTACTATTTGTTTTGCAGAAAATCCAAATGAGGTGATAAAAGAAGCAAGAAGAGTAATGAAAGATGCTGGAAAGATAATTATGTTTTTAAGGGAGTATCGTAGTTATTTCTGCAGAAAAATCTGTTAAATTTCTTTAACATAATCGTAATCTTAATTTTATTTTTTGTAATGAACTATATCTTTATAAGTAATAAAAGTAATCTTTTTCACCCATATAAAATCTAAAAGTCATATATTTCTTGGTATAATATTCATAAATAAGTACACATTAATTGTGTTAGTATCAATGTAAGAGGGGTGTAATGATGAATAAAAAGGATTCAGATATTCCTTTTTTATCTCAGGAAAAGATAAATTACTCAAAGCTTAAGATCCTTTTTCCATACATTAAGGAGCATATAAGAACTTTTATTATTGCAAGTTTGTTTCTTTTAATTACATCTTTAATTGCGACTCCCATTCCATATATTTCTAAAATTATTTTTGACAATGTATTCTTAGGAAATAAAGATATTAGATTTTTTGGTTATCTTGTAGTAATTTCTGCGATATTACACATAGGAAGGACCATTTTTTCAGGGATATCAAGTTATTATTTTGCAAAGGTAAGCCAAGAAGTATTAACAAGTCTAAAGAGTGATTTATTTAGAAAGGTTTTAAAACTACCTTTTAGATTTTATGATGAGGCTCAGACAGGATATATATTGGCAAGAATAGGAGAAGTGGAAGGTCTTGGTCTTTTCTTTTCATCTACGGTGATAAATCAGATGATAAGATTTTTTGAGTTTATATTTGCCCTTTTAATGTTAATGTATCTTAATTTAAAATTAACTTTTTATGCAATCTCCATACTTCCAGCTTATTATTTAGTTATAAAGGTATTTTCTATGGGATTAGTATCAGCGACAAAGGATGTTCTTGAGGGATCAGCAAATGTTATGGGAAAGATACAAGAAAGAGTTTCAGGAGTAGAGGTTGTGAGGCTATTTGGGACTGAGGAAAGGGAAGCTGAAGAGGTAAAAAAGGAATTTAAAGGTCTTGCCAGGAAGAATTTATTACAAAGTATATTTTTTACCATTTTTGGTGAGTTAAATTTTGTTATTATCGCTTTAGGTGGTCTTTTAATTTTATGGGTAGGAGGGATGGATATAATAAAGGGTTCTTTTACGATTGGAAGCTATTTAGCTTTTGTAGGATACCTGCAAAAGCTTTATGGTCCAATTCAAAGTATGGCTACATTTAGTTTATCTTTGTATCCAGCTTTTGTTTCTCTTCAAAGAGTATCAGAGATATTAGAAGCGGAGAGAGAGAAGGAAGGGGATATAGAGCTTAAAAATTTAATAGGAGACATACAATTTAAGAATATTTCTTTTTCTTACGATGGAGAGAGGAGAGTTTTAGAAGGGATAGATTTACACATAAAACCAGGGGAGAAGGTAGTGATTTTAGGACCCAATGGATCTGGAAAAAGTACCTTAATAAAGTTACTTTTAGGGATGTATGACCCTTTAGAGGGAGAAATTATAATAGACGGAATAGATATAAAGGACATAAAACTGTCATCTCTTAGAGAAAAAATTGGTATTGTTTCTCAAAATGTATTTTTATTTAACGAAACTGTGAGAAACAATGTAGCCTATGCGATACCACAAGTGAAGGATGAAGAAATCATTAATCTTTTAAAGACAGCAGAGCTTTATGATATTTTTATGGAAGGATTTAAAGATGGGCTTAACACGATAATAGGAGAGAGAGGAGCAAAGATATCAGGTGGACAAAAGAAAATAATAGCCTTTTTAAGGGCTGTACTAAAGAAGCCACATGTTTTAATACTTGATGAAGCCACATCGGAAGTTGATATGACAGTTGAGAGAAAGATTTATGAATATATAGAGAAGTTTATGAGAGATAAGACATGCATAATCATATCCCATAGAGAGATACCTTGGGAAATAATTGATAAAGTGGTTTATCTTGAGAAGGGGAGAATAATTAAAGTGGAGTTAATCAACAAAAATTGCTAATTTTGTTCATCTTAATAATTATTTTTTGAAATTTTTTTCTTTTCTTTTTATCAAAAGAAAAGAAAGAGAGAAAGGAAGGAATTTTCTGTAGTTTATAAGTTTCGATGAAGTTATTCAAACCATTTGATATTAGTGGAATATCCAATTCCCATTTTCTATTGTATCTAACATAATTTCTTACAAAGATATCAATAATTTCTCTATCTTTCTCAGGGAGGGATAAGTAGAAATTAATAAATTTACTTCTATTTTTGGGAGAAAGGTTATTAAGGAAACTTTCAGCAAGGGTTCTTCTTGCTAAGAGGAAAGGATGAATGTCTTTTCCCATAAAAGAGATAAATCTTTTAATTTCCCATTTATTTTTAAATTCTGAGAAGAAGTTTTTCCAACTTTTTGAAAAAAGTTCAAAGAGTATTAAAACATTTTTGGTAAGATATGGAAAAATTTTCTTTCTATTAAAAAGTGACATAAAGGATGAGATGAACAAAATAATTTTAGTTTCATCTGAAAGTTCATAGAAAAGGTTATATATATTGTAAAAATCTTCATCTATTTTTAACTTTTTATATTCAAGGATTATAGGAAAAGAATTTTCAAAGTCAATCATATTGTAGTCCTTATTTTTAAGAAATTTTCTTATAGTAGAGCTTTTTATTCTTTCTGATTTAGTTTTAAATAAGTCTTGTAAAAGAGCTGTATTAAAAAGTTGATATTTATTGTAAGATGGATTATTAGAAGAGAATTTAAAATTTTTAGCACTCTCAATGGTACCTTTATAATATTTTAATTTGTCATCAGAGAGGTATAGCTTATTTAAAGATTTTTCAAGAGATACGAGAATATCAGAGGTTTCAAAAATATTAAGGTCTGAATTTCTGTATTGTACTTTAAATATTGTATCGAGGACATATAAAAATCTGTGTAAATCTTCTTTGTAAAATCCAAGGAAATAGGCAAGTTTATTGGAAAGATATGAAGAGATTTTAGGATGTAAATCTTTAAGATACCATGAAGAATCATTTAAAGTATTAATGATGCCTGTAGGATGAGGTATTAGATTTGCAATTTTGTAAGCTTCGAGATATAAAGTTACACCTTTTCTAAGATTATTCTTTTTAATTTCCACCTTTGCTTTTCCCATAAGAATAAAGGTTTTTGCAGAATTATCTTCTTCATATATTTTTCCAAAGATACGGAATTTAGAGAACTTAGAGTAAGGAATATATGAAGCAAAGTAATTAAGAAGAGTTGTAGCAACAATTTTTCTTGCATGCTTAGGGATTTTGGTAAAATTTCTTTTAAGATTTAAAAACAAATTATCTGCCTCTTTATTTTTGCTAGTTTTTTTTAAGATAAGAAGTTTTTGAGATAGAAGAAGGAAATAGAGAGTTTTATTATTCTTGCAGAGGGTTAATCCCCTTTCTACTGTAGAGAGAGCTTTTTGGTATTTTCCATTCCAGATATGTTTAAGGGTAAGGAGATAATATTTACAAGGAGATGTTATTTTCTCATGTTCAAGGAAAAAATAAAGAAAAGGCAAGGAAAAAGAACCATATTTAGAGATTATGTCTACTACGATAGGGATCTTTCTATTCATTTTCCACTTCTCCTATTCTTGCCAATATATATCCTGTCTGAGCCTCATCATAAAATCTAAAAGGTAGCTTTAAAATCTTTCTAAATAAATCACTCTTTAGACTTGTTAATACTTCTTGGCTTACCTTTGCAAAATAATAACTTGATATCCCTGAAAAAATGGTCCTTCCTATGTGTAATATCGCAGAAATTACTACAAGATAACCAAAGATAAAAAAAGGTAATATTTCAGTTCTCACTGCTTATTTTTAGACTGTTTTAGTTACTATCTTCTCATTATCTATTTTTCTTATAAGCATATATGAAATGACAATAAGAATTACTCCCACAATAAAGAAAATTAGACTCATCTGAGGTATAAAACTCAACTTAGCATTATTAAGGTTCTCAAAATTGAATACATAATTATTTAAAAACCATAAAAAGAAAGTCATTGGAATAATAAACAAGTAAGATATTATGGATCTCATGAATAGAAAACCCCCAAACATTATACTTAAACAACCCATAAATGAATTAATTCCTAATATAAACACAGGAACTATGATGGTAAAGTATATAACTGTAAAGATGTTAATAGATAGAGAAACCCCATTAATCAAAAATAAAATATATTGTAAACAACTACTAATTAAACTTCCTAAGTAAACTATAATAGATATAGATAAAACCTCTCCTAACCACCACTCTATAGGTCTTAATGGGGTTGCCAAAAAAACTGAGATATTTTTAGAATAATAATCTGAAAATATATTTGCCCATATTAGATAGCTACCAAAAGATATTGCAAACAAAAATGGTATATAAAAAATCATTTTCTCCCATAGAACTATAGCCATGTTTTTAAATTCGGGAGAGAATAAGATAGAATACTTATCTTCAATTAAAATTGGTATTAATAGTGCAAAGGGCATTAAGGCTAATATAAATGATCTCCTAAAAATTCCATTCTTCAAATTTTTATATAATATAGCTTTCATATCATTCCTCCTTTGTTAAGGCTAAATATATATCTTCTAAAGGAGTTTTTACCTCTTCTATACCAAAAATCTTAATACCTTTCTCTGTTAGAAAATTTATTAATATAGGTATTTTTTCTTTATTAGAAATAGATATTCTTATACCACCATTACTCTCTTTTAGATCTACAATAAAATCTAAATTTTTCAAATCTCTCTCTACCTCATTCAATCTTTTATCTATCCTTAACAACACCTCTTTTTTACCAAATATATCTTGCATTTCTTCATAGGAACCATATGCTACAATTTTACCCTTGTTTATAATAGCGATCTTATCGCAAAGCTGAGATATATCATATAGATTATGGGATGTAATAAATATAGTAACTCCTTTTTCTTTTGCTAAATCTTTAATATAAGACTTTATCAATTTCTGATAATCAACATCTAAACCCAAGGTAGGTTCATCTAAGATAAGCACATAAGGATCATTCAATAAAGCTCTTGCAAAACATAATCGCTGTCTCATACCCAAAGAATAAGTATTAATTTTATCTTTTGCCTTATCTGATAAACCCACTATCTCTAATACTTCTTTTATTTTTTTTATCCTTATACACTTTGGAATATCATAAAGAAGAGCATAAAATTCTAACATATCATAGCCAGTAAACCAATCATATAATCCTCTCTCTTCCAACATAAAACCTATCTTTACTTTTTGCTTCCCTAAATTAACAACCTCTGTTCCAAAAAGCTTAGCTACCCCTTCATAATTTAGCAGTCCTAAAAGTATCTTTACAGTAGTAGTTTTTCCTGCACCATTTGGCCCTATATATCCAAATATCTCTCCTTCTTTTATGTGAAAACTAACCCTGCTAAGAGCTAATACTTCACTATTCTTACTTTTATATTTTTTGGTTAAACCTTCACAGTAGACAACATAATTATGCATTTCCAACTACCTCCATTCTCCTAATAAAGGATTATAATTGCAATAATTTGTCTTATATAATGAGTTCCCTCTCAAAACTTCATATGCCCTACAATCCAAACATGCATATCTAAATTCACAGTATTTGCAAGGTTCTATTTTATCTTTTGTGATTTTATAATATTTTTCTAAATCCTCTAAAATATCAATTAGCTCTTTATTTTTGATATTTCCCAAAACATAGTCTTTAATTAGAGGACATAAAAGATATTTACAATCGTAAGTTATAGTTATTTTACCATATAAACATGGATTATAAATTTTCATTAATTCATATTCGGCAATTGAAGGAGGATTTAATAAATCTTTACTCAATGAAAAATCATAACAGTATATAGGAATTGCATTGATATCTTTTCTTGCAAAATCTTCTTTTAATTGTTCTAATATGTCAGAAACGTTTACACTCTTAGTCAAAACTAAACTTATATTGTAATTTATTCCTGTTTCATCTAATTTCAATATATTCTTTAATAGTTCTCTAAATCTATATTTACCTTTTGAGAGTCTTTCATAAATATTAAAAGGATAAAAAATAGTAATGAAAATATGTAAATTATAATATCTTATCAGATCAATAACCTCCTTATTATTTAATTCAAAACCATTTGTCAATACAATAATTTTTGGGAAATTAAATTTCATAAGTAAAAGGCAAATATTTTTTAAGCTTTCTATATCCAAGAAAGGGTTACCACCAAATAGAACGATATTTTTACAATTTAAATCATTTAAATATGACAATATTTCAAAGATATTATCTTTTAAAACATTGTCATCAGTATTTGATTTGGTACAAGCTAAACATCCATAGTATTTAGGAGCATTACAAAAATAACATTCTAAATTACAAATATTGCATACTTCAATATATGCTGTGGCTAACGTAGGAACTTTTAACAAAGGTTGGCCCAACAAAAATTTAGGAAATCCATAAGTATATTTGTCTATGTATGTTTTACTATCACATTTTATTATTATATCTTCCCTAAAAAGGAAATCTAATAAATTAACAACTTCAGATTCAGCAAAATTTCCCATTTCTATTATTTTTGATAAACTATAATTCTTTTCAAGTAACTCGATAAATTTACTCTTTTTTTCGTCAAGACTTATTAACCTACCCTTGATAAGATCATATAAAGTTCCTTTTCTTATTCCCTTAACATAATGTATTTCTGGTTTTAGCTTCAAATAGTAATTATTAATCATAATTACAACTCACAATCTATAAAAGTAAACATATTCTTCCAATGCTTCTTATTTAAATTACTTAGAACAACATTGAAACTTGGGTTTTCCTCTAAAATCTTATATAATTCTGACAACTCTTTTTTTACTTCGTCAATCAATCTATCACAAATTTCTGGAGGGTCTTTATCAAAAGTTCTATCTTTCATAAAAGTAGCAAAACACATAGAACATAAACGGGTTATAGGACAATTTTTACAACTATCCATTATACATTTTTTATACTCCCTTAACATCTTTACAATACTGTTATAATCTATCCCCCTATATACATCACCTATTGGAAAACTATAATTAACTTTTTCACAAACATGAAACTCTCCATTCACATCTACACACAATTTGGAACCAGGTATACATGTTGATGTGTATAATAGAATACAGGCCTTGATCTTGTAATTTTTTCAATTAGTAATAATTGTCTATAACTACTACCTATAAATATTTCTAAAAATGGTGATATTTTTCTATCTATTATTAGATTAAAGTATTTTTTCTTGATCCCACTTAATTGTTTCTTATATGATTCAAAATCTCCTTTGCTAAAATTTCTAACGTAATAATTGGTAAAAAAGGGAGATACTAATGAAATTCTTCCAAGGGGAGGTAATTCATTCTTATGAATCGTAAAAAATTCTTCCATTTTAAATAAATCTGTTTTCCAATCATAGCAAACTAAAATAGAAAGATTATTATAAAAATAATTAGGATAGTTTTCCCGTATTTCCGATAAATTAGCCATTATTATATCAAAGGTTCCATCTCCATTTACAAAAACTCTATTTCTGTCATGATTCTCTTTATATCCATCAAGACTAACAGCTATATTAACATTATTTTCTACCATGAATTTCACAATATCTTTTTTTAACAAAATACCATTTGTAGTCATATTATATAAGACATCGACATTATGATATTTACTTTTAATATATTCTATTATATTTTTTTATCAACTCAAATTCTAACAACGGTTCTCCACCATAAAAAGTTATTGCTGGCTTTCTGAAAGGATTATACCTTCTGTAAATTTCAATATTATTTAAAAAAATCAACAGCTCTAATTGCAATCCCAATATTCATAGATCTATGTTCTACTACAGGGGCATAATCATAAAATCCAGAATGATAATAACAATATCTACATTTCATGTTACAGTCATCAGTTACATTTAAAATTAGTTGTCTAAAACCATCTCGTTTTAGAAAATCTTTTATTTCTTCAATTATAAAAATATCATTTTTACCATAGTACTCTTCGAAATATTTATATTTCGAATCTCCATTGTCAAGACAATTACCTAAATAATTATTTAATTCCTTTACTAAATGTTCGTACTTATCTTTAGGAAAAATGATTCCCAATACATCATCATAAATATACTCACAATTCTCTGTAGAAAACTCAATAAACCTCAGTGAATCCATTATCCCTTTCCCCTGTTTTATTAAACTCTTTAAAACTACTTTGAAGTAGCTCCAACAGTAGTCCCTGTTTGAGATGCTCTTTGGGACACTACTAAATCAGAAACTGGTGATGCAGAATCTAATAAACACTAATGCACATCCTACCCCACAAACACTCATACATATTACAAAGCATCTCCAAAATCCTTTTTCTGTATTGCTTTTAATTATTTCCATAAGGACCCTCCTTTCGTGTTATTATACAGTGGTATTTAAACAAACAATCCCTAAAATCTTTGTGCTAAATTATAAGAAAAATAACTAACTCTTAGCGAAGCAATAACATCAGCAATTGGTATTCCTGGAGTATCTCCCATACAACCTATTGCACATCCACCTCCGCATCCTGCTCCACATAAAAATACACACCACCTACTCACAGAATTAATCTCTTGATTTTTAACTATAACTTCCATTTTTCACTCCCCCTTCTAAAAGCTACTCTTTTTAATCCTTTTTGCTATAAAATTTTATATTCATCAACATGACTTTCCAATTTTTCATTTTCCCCAGTATAGTCTTTATCTTAAATATAAAAACTATATTTATATCCCTTTTCATAAATTTTCATTTATCCCTAAAAATTTATCAAAAATATTTTTTACACGAAATAGTGTAAATAAGAGAGTGAAAACCGTGTAAGGTCTTGGTCTTTTCTTTTCATCTACAGTGATAAATCAGATGATAAGATTTTTTGAGTTTATATTTGCCCTTTTAATGTTAATGTATCTTAATTTAAAATTAACTTTTTATGCAATCTCCATACTTCCAGCTTATTATTTAGTTATAAAGGTATTTTCTATGGGATTAGTATTAGCGACAAAGGATGTTCTTGAGGGATCAGCAAATGTTATGGGAAAGATACAAGAAAGAGTTTCAGGAGTAGAGGTTGTGAGGCTATTTGGGACTGAGGAAAGGGAAGCTGAAGAGGTAAAAAAGGAATTTAAAGGTCTTGCCAGGAAGAATTTATTACAAAGTATATTTTTTACCATTTTTGGTGAGTTAAATTTTGTTATTATCGCTTTAGGTGGTCTTTTAATTTTATGGGTAGGAGGGATGGATATAATAAAGGGTTCTTTTACGATTGGAAGCTATTTAGCTTTTGTAGGATACCTGCAAAAGCTTTATGGTCCAATTCAAAGTATGGCTACATTTAGTTTATCTTTGTATCCAGCTTTTGTTTCTCTTCAAAGAGTATCAGAGATATTAGAAGCGGAGAGAGAGAAGGAAGGGGATATAGAGCTTAAAAATTTAATAGGAGACATACAATTTAAGAATATTTCTTTTTCTTACGATGGAGAGAGGAGAGTTTTAGAAGGGATAGATTTACACATAAAACCAGGGGAGAAGGTAGTGATTTTAGGACCCAATGGATCTGGAAAAAGTACCTTAATAAAGTTACTTTTAGGGATGTATGACCCTTTAGAGGGAGAAATTATAATAGACGGAATAGATATAAAGGACATAAAACTGTCATCTCTTAGAGAAAAAATTGGTATTGTTTCTCAAAATGTATTTTTATTTAACGAAACTGTGAGAAACAATGTAGCCTATGCGATACCACAAGTGAAGGATGAAGAAATCATTAATCTTTTAAAGACAGCAGAGCTTTATGATATTTTTATGGAAGGATTTAAAGATGGGCTTAACACGATAATAGGAGAGAGAGGAGCAAAGATATCAGGTGGACAAAAGAAAATAATAGCCTTTTTAAGGGCTGTACTAAAGAAGCCACATGTTTTAATACTTGATGAAGCCACATCGGAAGTTGATATGACAGTTGAGAGAAAGATTTATGAATATATAGAGAAGTTTATGAGAGATAAGACATGCATAATCATATCCCATATTATGCTGCAAAAGTTTTAGGAAAAGAAAAGAAAATAATAATTTCATTAAATGGAAAAGTTATAAACCAAAGCTAAAAAATATTACTAATATAATGTTTCTTCAGGGATGAGATATGGTAGTTTATATGATTATAAGGAATATCGTAATAATGCAGGATATTGGATGTTTAGTAGGACATTAACTCTTCTTGGTAGTTTTTATTATGATTATAGCACTGGTAAAGTTATATCTGTAAGTGCTCATGTTCTATCTTCTGCGAGTATGTTTGTTAGTGCAAGGCCTTCTAATTGCTCGTATGGTACTGTAAGCTCCTGTGTTGTATAGACACGTGGAAGTGCTTTTTATGAGGTTTATATTGGTATTTGGGGAGTATAATTATTTTTGAGTATTGGAGTATGTTAATTATATTTCATGTTTTTTTCTTTTTTGCAGATAAATTTAAAGAAAGGTTTTGAGGGCAATGAAAGAAAGGAGTCAAAAAAGATCAGTAGGGTCTAATTTTAGAGATGACAAATTCTTTTATTTTATTTAATAAACCCTGGAATATATTTTCTTAAGGTTTTCTTTTCGAAAAAATAAAAATAAAAGATATAGGCGAATATGTTACTTAACAATTAATCTTATTTTTGATAAATAGTAAAGTTTCCTATATTATCTATTACAATAATTAAATATTCTACATCTGGAATTTTTGCCTTATATTCTTCCTCATTAAAACCGTATCCTCCTATAGGTTCTATAAAATATTTTCTTGCAAGTTCCATCTCTTTGTAGTTCCAATCTGAGTCCTTCTTATAAAAAACTAAAACTCTGTTTATTCCACTTTGATTGTCTTTTGCTAAAACTTTAATTTCAATATTTCCATTTTGTTTTATTTCTTCTACTTTTAAAATTTCTGGCTTTTCTTTGTCCTCAAATTTTATTAATATGCGATTTGCTCTGTCATAATTAAATATTGTATATATTTTCCCATATGCAACACATAATTTTGGCATGTATGTTTCCTCACATTTAAACTTATATTCATCAATTTTGTGTATTCCATTCCATAAGAAGTAAATTTTAGAATAATCTTTTCCCACTACTGGCAATAAAACCATCTTTCTTGAGATAACTGGGGCTCCTGCATTCTCATTTTCTTCTAACTTAAATTTCCCAATAATATTTCCATTAAAGTCAATAACATAAAGATGTAATGGTCTCTCTCCTAAGGTTCTGGGGGTATAGATATAATCTCCACAAGCTAAATAAGAATTACTATTAACATCTCCTCCTAAACCTAAAAATTTTTTCAATAATAATTTTCCTTCAGATGATAAAATTATTAGATTTCCCGAGGAGTCAATAAGGATTAATTTGCTGTTCTTATAAATAGGAGTTCCTACCATATTCTCATGTTTATAAGTCCAAATTTTTTTGCCGGTTTCTATATCAAAGGCGTATATTTCTGTTTTTGGCTCTGAAACTGCATAGACTACCCCATCGCCGTAGGCAAGACCTCTCACAATTCCACCTATTTTATCTTTCCATAACAATTTTCCACTATCATTGAAACAAAAAACATATCCTTCTGGTCCTGAAGAACCTAATAATATTTTTTCATTTACTACAAGAAGGTTTGAAGATACGGATAGATCTGATGTTGTTTTATCTTCTGCCTCTAAAGGTGTCTTCCAGATAATTTTCCCTGTGTTTTTATCAAAAGCAATAAGGAAACCGCTCTTTTCTCCAGAGGGAGAGGATGAGGTTCCAACATAAAGATATTTACCTAACCCATATGCTTCTACAAATCTGAAAAGTCCTAATGCCTTCCATTTTGGTCCTAAGTTAGTTCTATCATCATATACTTCTACTCCCCATATTATTTCTCCTGTGTAATCATTTATTGCATAAACCTTTCCACCTCTATCTGCCAAAAATATTTTTTCTCCTTCAACAAGAGGTGTAAAAGATCCAAAAGTTTTTAATTCAAGAGATTTTATGGCAATTCTTGGTAATTCAGAAGGAGTTGATAAAGTAGCCCCTTCATCGGATTTTGTCATTTTCCAAGAGTAGTTCAATGTGGTATAGATGTCCTTAAGAATTTTTTGTAAAGGAATATTAATTTTATTTTCTTCCAAGATTTTTAATAACGGCTCTTTTTTCTGAGAAATTTCCGTTTTTGCACATCCAGATATTATTAGTATAGATAATATAATAACTGTAACGATTAATTTTTTAGCCATGTTAATTTACCCATTTTGTTTTTTTATAAAAGTTTATTAAATCTCTTAATAATCTTCAAGCATGAATTTTAAAGAATTTAAGGAAAAATTTTCTGTAGTTGGAAATGAAATTTAATACATCAGCTAATTTTCTTATGATTAAAATTTTTAAAAATTAATTAATATATTGAGAAAACTTGGAATTTTTGTGTCAATATAAATAAGATAAATAAGAAAAAATTTTAAGATTTTAATGTTTTTTATTTATAAGTCTGATATACTCTTTAAGAATAGGTTTGAAGATAATTTTTCAAGAAAAAAGGAGGGAAAAGTGAATGTTTGATATACTAAGGGGGATTATTTCAAAAGTTTCAGCAGATTATGTGGATATAAGATATGAGAAGGTGTGGGAAACAAAGATTGTTATGAATAAGAGGGAGATATATCAACTCGGAGAAAATTCTGGTGATGGGTATGTAGTAAGAGTATTGAAAGATGGAGGATTTTCCTCTATTGCTTTTACAAAGTTAGAAGATGCTGAAAAGGTTTTAAAAATTGCTTTAGAGAATGCTATTTTAATTTCAAAGAATTCAAAGAAAAAAGTTAAATTAGCAGAGGTTGAAGTAGTCAAAGATATTTTTATTCCACCTCTTGATGAAGATCCAAGAAAGATATCTATAGATGAAAAACTAGAACTTCTAAAGCACTATAATGAAATTCCTTTGAAGTTTGATAATATAACCACAAATCTACATTATTGGGAAGTAATAAGGGAGAAGTATTTTGTTAGTTCTGAGGGAACAGAGATAAGAGAAGATCTTATTACATGTGAAATAAGAGGTTCCTTGATAAGCTTTGAAGGATCTCTTGTACAAAATGTAAGGGTAGGAATAGGTGGAAGCACAGGATTTCATAAACTAAGAAATAGAGAAGATGTTTTTGAGAAGAAAACAAAGATTGTACTTGATCTTTTAAAGGCAGAGCCAGTAAAAGCAGGTGTATACAATGTGATTCTTAATCCTAATATGGCAGGAGTTTTTACTCACGAAGCTTTTGGGCATTTTTCAGAAGCAGATCTTATAGAGGATAATCCATCTATGAGAGAAAAAATGAAGATTGGAGCTAAGCTTGGAAATGAGATCTTAACCATAATTGATGATCCTACCATGCTTGGACAATTAGGTTTTTATAAATATGATGATGAGGGGGTAAGGGCAAGGAGGACATATCTTTTGAAAGATGGTATTCTTTCAGGAAGACTTCATTCAAGAAGGACCTCTGCTGAATTTGGTGAACCTGTAACAGGACATTGTGTAGCAGAAGATTATAGATATGCTCCTATAGTAAGGATGGGAAATATATTTATAGAGCCTAAGGATATGACCTTTGAAGAGCTACTGGAAAAGTTAGGAGATGGTCTTTATATTCTGGATGCAAAGGGTGGCCAAACTTCTGGAGAAAACTTTACTTTTGGAGCTCAATATGGCTTTGAAGTAAAAAATGGAAAGATAGGGAAGATGATAAGAGATATTAATATTTCAGGTAATCTATATCAAACCTTAAAAGACATTGTGGGAGTGGGTAATGATTTTGAGCTTGGAGAAGTTGGAGGATGTGGAAAAGGCCAATTAAATATAAGATCTTGTCATGGTGGTCCCCATATTCTTGTTAATAATGTGGTCATAGGAGGTGTATAAAATGTTAGATAGATTGATGGATATGACTCAAAAATATTCAGATGAGGTGGAAATATATTATATAGATTATTCTGTTTCAAATATATCTTTTGAAAATGGTAGTTTAAAAGATATAGAAAGTAGTATGCAATCAGGAATATCTCTTAGAATTATAAAAGATGGAAAATTGGGTTTTTCTTATACAAAAAATCTCATAGATCCAGAACTCCTTATACAAAATGCAATCCACTCTTTAAAGGGAGATGTAAAAGTAGAGTTCCATTTTCCAGAAAGAAGAGGTATTAAAAGTTTGAATACTTATGATCCAGAGATAGAAAACCTTACAAATACTCAGATGGTGGAGGAAGGAAAAAGAATTTCTGAGATATTATCTCATAAAACTGGTACTCAGATAAATGTAAGTCTTCATAAAGCAGTTACAAATTTAAGGATATTGAATAGCAAAGGAGTAGATTATTCTGTTAAGGCTTCTGTATATTATTGTCATGTAGCAGCTATGTATCCAGGCTCCTACTCTGCTATAGTTAGGTTAGTTGTAGATAAAAAGTTTAGAGAATTTTCTCAAGAAGACATTGATTATATTGCCTTTTTATACAATAGTTCTAAAAAAGAGGTAAGACCAAAGGGTGGAAAAATGAAGGTATTATTCTTACCAAGTACCATGTATGTACTAATGTGGAGACTAATTTTTGCTACTAATGGTAAGAATGTCTATGAAAAAACTACGCCTTTATTAGGAAAAATTGGAGAGCAAATCTTTGATACTTCAATAACCATATATGATGATCCTTTGAATGATCTTTTACCAAATGCAAGAAGCTTTGATGATGAAGGAGTTGAATGTAAAGTATTGCCTATTGTTGAAAATGGAATTCTAAGAAATTTCTATTATGATCTTTATTATGCTGGAAAGATGAATACAAATTCTACAGGACATGGTTATAGAGCAGGAGACTGGGGACAAGAAAGTATAAGAGTAAGACCTTCTCCTTCTTTAGAGCATCTCTATATGCAAACAGGAGATAAAAACTTCTATGATCTTATAAAATTAATAGATAAAGGCATTATAGTGGCAGGAGCTTTAGGTGCCCACAGTGGAAATATCCCTAATGGAGATTTCTCTATAGGACTTTCTCCTGGATTATATGTGGAAAATGGAGAGATTTTAGGACATGTGAAAGATTCTATGGTAGCTGGAAATATTTATGAGGTTATGAAAAATGTGGTAGGTATAGAAAACAGGGCATATGTATACAGCATGGGAGTTTTTCCATCAGTTCTCTTTGATAATGTAAGTGTGGCGATAAAATAGTAATTTTAATGGGGGTATTTTATGATTTACTTAGCAAATCCAAGTAGATATGAGAATATGATTTATAGAAGGTGCGGAAAGAGTGGTTTAAAATTACCTGTGATATCTTTGGGTTTCTGGCATAATTTTGGTTATAATGATTCTTTTGAAAATATGAGAGAGATGGTAAAGAAGGCTTTTGATCTTGGTATTACCCATTTTGATCTTGCTAATAACTATGGGCCACCTCCTGGATCTGCAGAAGAAAATTTTGGAAGAATTTTAAAAATTGATCTAAAAGGTTATAGAGATGAAGTTGTGATTTCCACAAAGGCTGGATATAAGATGTGGAATGGACCATATGGAGATTGGGGAAGTAAAAAGTATCTTATAGCAAGTCTTGATCAAAGTTTAAAGAGAATGAATTTAGATTATATAGACATTTTTTATCATCACAGACCAGATCCAGAGACACCTATAGAAGAGACTATGGAGGCTCTTTATCAAATTGTAAGACAGGGCAAAGCTCTTTATGTAGGCATATCAAATTATGGACCTGAAGAAACAAAATTAGCTTATGAAACCCTTTCAAAAATGGGAGTAAAGATAATTGTGAATCAGATTTTGTATAACATGTTCTTTAGATATCCAGAGGAAAAATTGTTTCCTGTAATGGAAGACCTGGGAATAGGGGCTACTATTTTTTCTCCATTGGCACAAGGACTTCTTACTGAAAAATACTTATGGGGTATTCCTGATGACTCGAGGGTTAAAAAATCAGGTGTGTTTTTAAAAGAAAGTGATATTACTCCTGAAAGGATTGAAAAGGTTAAAAAACTATCAGAGATAGCCAAAGAAAGAGGACAAAGTGTTGCTCAACTTGCCTTAGCATGGGGGTTAAGAAAAAAGGTAGTAACTTCTGTTATCATAGGTGCAAGTAAACCGTCTCAGATAGAAGAAAATGTTAATAGTATAAAGAATTTAGATTTTTCTGATGATGAATTAAGAAAGATAGATGAAATATTAAAGGGATAAAAGGGGGAGGAAATATATTTCCCTCCCCCCTTTTACTTTTAATTTTCTTCTAATTCTACGTTATCCAGATAAATTGTAGTTGCAATACTTTTTTCACTTATTTTGCCCATATCAAAAACTATTATGTGGGCATCTTTTTTGGGGGTAAATTCCCATTCAAACTTTTGCATCTCAGTGGTAAGGTCAAAAACTTTTTGTTCTACTATTTCCCATGTTTGATCTTGAATAGCTCTTATCTGTAGATCTCTCGGATTATCGGCCTTTGCTTCAAAAGTAATTTTATACTTCTTATTAGCAGAAAGTGGTACATGAGTTCCAAATTGTATATGCCAGAAAGCATCACCGGGATTCTTGATCTTTACATAAAATACTCCATTTTTAGCACCATATTCTTCTACTTCTGCTGTTCCTTGTACTACAATATACCAATTAGATGGTGTAGAAAACGTGATAGATTCATCAAAGATGCCTAATTTTGTTACATTTACAACTTTTGCTGTACCTTCTGGGGTCTTTACTTCAGTAACTGCTTGTTCAGTCTCTTTTGATGTTGTCGGGGCACCTGCACATCCAGCAACAAATAAAGTAAAAGCTAAAATTAGTAATAGCACATAAAACTTTTTCATAGTATAAACCCCCTTTTAAAAAATGTAAAAGGTTACAAAGGAGTTTAAAAAAATAAAAATTTTCTCTTTTCTTTTACACCTCCCTTTCCTCTTAAGCTTTTAATTTGTACATAGTATAATACTTTTCTCCTCTCTTATCAAGTTATTGATTAATTGTGTTGTTTATAAAATTTAAAGTGTAACTAATAACAATTAAAAGCCCTTAATATTTTTTTAATTTGACATAGATTTTCGAGGTTAATAAAATATATTGTGAAAAAAATAACGTTAAAAAATGAACAATATAGGAGTAGAATATGGATAAGCTTATCTTAACACAAGAGATCAATTGTCAATATTGTTATAAATGTCTCAGGAATTGTCCTGTAAAAGCCATAAGGTTTAATAAAGGTAAATCATCAGTTATAGATGATGATTGTGTATACTGTGGTACATGTATTGAGATATGTCCACAACATGCCAGGGTCTTTAGAACTGATGTAGAAGATTTAGAAAAATATATTGATAAACCTTTTCTTATATCCATAGCTCCATCATTCTTTGCCCATTTTGATCAACCTTTTAAAGTTATTACCTTTTTAAGAAAATTAGGAGCAACATATATACAAGAGACTTCCTTTGGTGCGGATATGGTTTCCTTTTACTATAAAAAATATGTCAATTTAAGAAAAGGTAAAACTTCTATAAGTACAGCCTGTCCTGTGGTATATGAATTAGCAGAGAAATATTATCCTGAGGTTATACCTTATCTTTTACCCTTCTTATCTCCCATGAATGTACATGCTCTATATATGAAAAAGTATTTTGGTGATTTTCCTGTGATATATTTAGGACCTTGTATAGCAAAAAAGAAAGATGGGGAAAATTATGTGGATCTTATATTAACCTTTGAAGAATTAGATATTTTTATTAAGAAAAATAATATTGATATAGATTCTTTTGAAGAATCATTTCCTAATGCTCCATTCCCTGAAAGAGCCCGAATATATCCAATAAGTGGGGGTATTAATTCAACTCTTGAAGGTAATTGGGAAAATCATTTAGTAGTTGAGGGATTAGATAACATTATTAGGCTTTTTGAGAAGATTAATAATTATGGAGAAGGATTTTTTGTTGAGACATCAGCCTGTTTTGGTGGGTGTATTAATGGACCTGCTATTAGGAAAGATCTAACTCTTTTTGAAAAGAGAAGAAGGATCATATCTTATACTGAAAGGATGAAAAGTTTAGAAGGAGAAGTAATTAATTGGGAAAATATAGACCTAAATATAAGAAATAGATTTGAACCCCAAAAGAAAGTTATAGATATTCCTGAGGAAAAGATAAAGGCAGTTTTAAGAGAGATGGGGAAGGATAATCCTAAGAAGGAACTCAATTGTGGGGCTTGTGGATATGCTACATGTAGGGATAAGGCTATAGCAGTTATTTTGGGGAAAGCTGAAAAGGAGATGTGTATTACCTATCTTTTAGATAAAGTAAGCTCTGTAAGTAATGCTATTATAGAAAATTTTCCGAGTATTGTAATTATATATGAAGATAACACTTTACTTTATCTAAATCCATTTGGGGAGAAATTCTTTGAGGATAAATCACCTCTTTTAGATTACGTCCTTGAGGAGATCGAATCGGGTAAAAATCCGTTAGAAATATTAATTGATGATAAGAGATATGTTTTCTTTATAAAAACTTTTATACTTCCTGATCAGTCAGGAAAGGTATCTTTACTTATTGATATTACAGGTGAAAAGGAAAAGGAAGAAGAATTAAACCTCCTTAAAAAGGAAAGTATGGAGAAGATCGAAGAAGTAATTAACAGACAAATGCTTCTTGCTCAAGAAATTGCTAGTCTTCTTGGTGAATCTATAGCAGAGACTAAAAGTTATTTTGCTAAATTTAAGGAGTTTTTGAAAAAAGAAAATGCTGACCTGTGATATTTCTTATGCCTTTAAAAATAAAGAAGGAGAAGAGGTTTGTGGAGACACTATAAAAATAAAAAAAGGTGAAGATAGGGTTGCTGTTACCGTTTCTGATGGTCTCGGTAGTGGAATAAAAGCAAGTATTCTTTCCACATTAACTGCATCAATGGCAACAACTATGCTTTTTAATGATATGGGATTGGATGATGTTGTGAGAAGTATTTTAGCAACACTTCCAAAATGTAAAGTGAGAGGAATAAGCTATGCCAATTTTTGCAGTACATTGTATAGAGCTGATATTAATCAACTCTATATAGCTGAATATGAATTCCCTGTAGTACTTTTTGTTAGAAATGGTATTTTCTTTGAGCTTTCTAAAAAGAAGGTTTTGATAGAAGGAAGAGAAATATTTGAAAGCACCCTTCATCCGCAAGAGGGAGATTTCCTATTTATTATGACAGACGGTATTTCTCAGGCTGGATTAGGCACTGAATTATATCCTTTGGGTTTTGGAATTGATAATATAAAGCGAGAAATCTTAAATCTGATGCATTATAGATTGTCTTCTAAAGAGATAGTTTATCACCTTATAGATAAAGCAAAGAGATTAGATAAGGGGATCAAGGGAGATGATGCTTTAGCTGCAGCTTTACATTTTAGAGTATTCAGTAAAGTAAATATCATGGTAGGTCCTCCATCCAATCCTAATCGTGATAAAGAAGTAGTGGAAAGATTTTTAAGTTTACAGGGAAATAAGATTATATGTGGGGGTACTACTGCTCAAGTGGTTAGCAAAATTACTGGTAAGGAGGTGAAATTGGATTTAAAAACTATATCTGAGAATTCTCCTCCTATAGGTTATATGGGAGGAGTTGATCTTGTTACGGAGGGTATTATTACTTTAACGCAAGTTTTCAGGTATCTATCGGGGCAGATTAGAGATGTGGGCTATGGTGCTAGTTTAATTATAGATTTATTGGAAAAGGCTGATAGCATACATTTTTTAGTGGGAGGAGCTATAAATCCTGCTTATCAAAATCCTTTATTTAGCTATGACATATCATTAAAAGTTAGGATTGTTCAAGATATAGCACAAATTTTGCAAAGTAAAGGAAAGATTGTAAGTATTGAATACTACTAATTAGGAGGGTTTTTATGAAACTAAAAAGAAATTTTGCAAAAGTAGAGGAGATTCTTAAAAAGCATGAGTATCGCAAAGACAATCTTATAAAAATTCTTTTGGATGTACAAAAAGAATATAGATATATACCAGAAGATGTGGTCAATTATATTGGTGTAGCCCTTGATATACCACCTGCAAAAATATATGGTGTTGCTACTTTTTATTCTCAGTTCTCCTTAAAACCAAAAGGTAAATATACCATCTTAGTGTGTGATGGTACGGCATGTCATATGGCAGGCTCCACATCGTTGATAGAAGCAATAAAGGAAGAGACAGGTATTGGACCTGGAGAGGTTACAGAAGATCTTTTGTTTAGTCTTGATCAGGTAGGATGCTTAGGGGCGTGTGCTCTTGCTCCTGCTATGGTTATTAATGAAGAAGTTTTCGGAAATCTTACTTATGAAAAGGTTAAAGAGATAATAAGAAATTTGAAAGAAAGGGAGAGGTAAAATGCTTAGGACAATTGATGAGGCTTTAAGTTATATTGAACAGCAAAAAATAGAAAGAAAGAAAAGATTAGAAAGTCTCAATGTATTTGTATGTGTAGGTACAGGTTGTGCAGCAAAAGGAGCTTTAAAAATTTTTTTTGCATTAAAAGAACTTTTTGAAAAGAACAATATTAATGCAAAACTCCAAAAATTGGAGGAAGAGGAATCTTATGTTAAAAGGACAGGATGCTGTGGAAGATGTTCTGATGGACCTTGGGTAATTGTAATGCCTTATGGATATTTCTATTCAAAGGTAAAAATAGAAGATGTAAAAGAAATATTTGAGGAAACTATATTAAAGGGTAGACCTGTTGAAAGACTCCTTTTTACTGATCCTGCTACTTCTGAAAAGGTATTTAGCCTTGAGGATGCAAAATTTTTCAAAGCCCAATCCTTCTATATTATGGAAGAAATAGGAAAGTGTGAATGCGATAACATAAACGCCTATATGGGTAGAGGAGGATATCTATCTTTCTTAAAAGTATTAAAAGAAGAAAGTCCAGATAAAGTAGTGCAGATGATTAAGGATTCTGGTCTTCGTGGAAGAGGAGGAGCAGGTTTTCCTACTGGAGTTAAATGGGAAATAACAAAAAATAATAAGGGAGATAAAAAATTTGTGGTGTGTAATGGAGATGAGGGAGATCCAGGTGCATTCATGAATAGGACTCTACTTGAAAGAGATCCTCATGCGGTATTAGAAGGAATGCTTATTGCAGCATACACTATAGGGGCTCAAAAAGGTTATGCTTATATTAGGGCTGAATATCCAGTAGCGGTTTCTATGTTTAGAAAGGCAATAGAGGATGCTAAAAGATTGGGATTAATTGGAGATAATATTCTTGGTACAGATTTTTCTTTTGATATAGAGATAAAAGAAGGTGCTGGAGCTTTTGTATGTGGAGAAGAAACAGCTCTATTAGCCTCTATTGAAGGAAAAAGAGGAGTGCCAAGATCAAGGCCTCCGTATCCTGCTCAAGCTGGGCTTTGGGGATATCCTACTCTTATTAACAATGTAGAAACTTACGCCAATGTTCCCAAGATTATAAGAGACGGGGTAGAAAATTATAGAAAAAGAGGAGTGCCTAATTCTCCTGGAACTAAAATGTTCTCTGTAACTGGACCTGTGAAACTTACTGGTATTATTGAGGTAGAATTTGGCACTACATTAAGACAGATTCTTTTTGATATATGTGGGGGATTGTCTGAGGGTGAAGAGTTTAAGGCAGTACAAATAGGAGGGCCATCTGGAGCTTGCCTATCAGATGCTTATTTAGACCTTCCTTTAGATTATGACTCTTTAAAATCTGCTGGTGCTATGGTGGGTTCTGGTGGTATTGTAGTACTTTCTAAAAAAACATGTATGGTAGAAGTAGCAAGATTTTTCCTTGATTTTACAAAGAGAGAATCTTGTGGAAAATGTATTCCGTGTAGAGAGGGATTGATGCAATCATATAGAATACTTGAAAGGTTTACCCGAGGAAAAGGTACATGGCAAGATTTGGAAAATTTAGAATTTCTTGCCAATCTTATAAAGACAGCCTCTGCATGTGGGCTTGGACAAACTGCTCCAAACCCTATCCTAAGTACTTTAAGATTATTTAGAAATGAATATGTTTCTCACATTGAAGGAATATGTCTTAGTGGAATGTGTACTGCCCTTAAGAAATATGTTATTAATCCGGAGCTATGTAAGGGTTGTGGACTGTGTGCTAGATCTTGTCCTCAGGGGGCTATTTCTGGAGAGAGAGGGAGGCCTTATACAATTGATCAAGATAAATGTGTAAAGTGTGGACTTTGTTTTGAAAAATGTAAATTTAAAGCTATAGAGATCAGATAAGGAGGCAGATAATTATGAAGATATATGTGGATGGAAGGGAAGTAATAATAGGAGATAATGAGAGAAACCTTCTTGAAGCTCTAAAGAAGGTGGGAATTGAGATACCTAATCTATGTTATTTGTCAGAAGCATCTATTTATGGAGCCTGCAGACTTTGCTTAGTTGAGGTAAATGGGAAGAATATTGTTACATCTTGTAACTTAAAGCCAGAAGAAGGAATGATAATAAGAACTAATACTCCAGAAATATATGAGATAAGAAAAGGTATATTAGAACTTCTTTTAGCATCCCATAATAGAGATTGTACCACATGTGAAAGAAATGGAAGTTGTAAACTTCAAGATTATGCAGAAGCTTTTGGTATAAGAGAAATAAGGTTTGATAATGTAAGAAAAAATGGCGGTGTAGATAAGCTCTCTTCTGTAGTAAGGGATAATACAAAATGTATACTTTGTGGAGACTGTGTTAGAGTTTGTGAAGAAATTCAAGGGGTTGCCGCCATAGATATTGCGGGAAGGGGTTTTGTATCAAAAGTTACACCAGCCTTTGAGCATAGTTTAGCAGATGTTGAATGTGTTTATTGTGGTCAATGTGTTGCATATTGTCCTACAGGAGCTCTTTATGTAAGGAACGATATAGATAAGGTTTATAATGCATTAAAGAAGAATAAAGTTGTAATTGGTATGATAGCACCTGCTGTTAGGACAGCTATTCAGGAAGAATTTGGAATGGAAAAAGATCTCTTTGTAGCAGGAAGGGTAAGTTCATTTTTAAAGATGTTAGGTTTTGTAAAGGTTTTTGAAGTACCTTTTGGGGCTGATCTCGTGGCCTATGAAGAGGCACACGAATTCTTAGATAGATTAGAGAATGGAGAAAGACTTCCTCAGCTTACATCTTGCTGTCCTGCATGGGTAAAATATGTGGAAGAGTTTTTTCCAGCCTATATAGATAACTTATCAACAGTTAAATCCCCACAACAAGCCTTGGGTACTGTCATAAAAGAGATATACTCTAAGGAGATCGGGGTACCCAAAGAAGATATATTTTTAGTATCCATCATGCCATGTACAGCTAAGAAGTATGAAGCAGAAAGACCAGAACATAATGGAATAGTGGATGTAGTTTTAACAACTAAGGAACTTATACAGATGATAAAAGCAAGTGGTATAAAATTATCGGATCTTAATCCTGAAGCCTTTGATAAGCCCTTTAATTTATATTCTCAAGGAGGACTTGATTTTGGCAAAACAGGAGGAGTATTAGGTACTGTACTCTCTGTAATAAATGATAAGGTTAAGATTAAGGAATTCAAAGAGGAAGAAATAGAAAAGGGGATAAGACTTTTCAATATAACTCTTGGAGATGGTAAGAAAGTAAAGGCTATGGCAGTATTTAATTTAGGTAATGCTAAAAAGGTTATGAAAGATATAAAGGATGGAATTTTACAAGTAGATATTATAGAGGTTATGGCTTGTGGTTATGGATGTATAGGTGGAGGTGGACAACCTTATCCTAATGATACTATAGTAAGAAAAAATAGAGCTAAGATTCTAAAGGATATGGTAAGTGTAAATCCAATAAAAACTCCTCAAGAAAATCCATACCTTATGGATCTATATAATAAATACTTAAAGCATCCTTTAAGCCACGAAACTCATCATCTATTGCATACCACTTATTCGCCTAAACGAAGAGTTCCTGAAGAAGATATTGAAATCTTAACTCTTCCTTTGCCTGACGAAGAAAAAATAAAGGTTAGGGTTTGTCTTGGGACTTCTTGTTATGTGAAAGGATCATATAAAATTCTTTCTGATCTTATAGAAATGGTAAGAAAAGAAAATTGGGCAAAAAATGTTGAAGTTGTGGGTACTTTCTGTACAGAAAATTGTGACAAATCTCCCAATGTTATGATAAATGATATACTTATTAGTGAGGTTAATACTGATAAGATAAAGGAGATGTTAAAAAGGTATGTTAAAGGAGAATAAAGAATTCATAATGTTTCCAAAAGCTACTTTAGAGAGGCTTAAATTATATCATAGACTTCTTTCTGAGGAGAAAAAAGAATATATTTCTTCTGAAGAGATAGGAGAAAGACTTGGCATTCTTCCGGAGCAAGTAAGAAAAGATTTATCATATCTTGAGTACAAAGGGAAGCCTAAGGTAGGTTATAATGTAAAGGAACTACTGGAGGAATTAAATCGGTTATTTGGTATTGGAAAATCAACTAAGGTTATAATCGTTGGAGCGGGAAATTTGGGTACTGCTATTACAAACTATCCCGGATTTGCTAACTATAATATTGAGATTGTTGGTATCTTTGATAATGATCCCAATAAAATTGGAAAGAGAATTGGAGATTTAGTAGTTCTTCCTATGGATTATTTAGAAAGAGTCATAAAAAAGTTTGATGTAGAGATAGGTGTAATATGTGTACCTAAGGAGTCTGCTCAAGAGGTAGCCAATATTTTGGTAGAGAATGGAATAAAGGCTATCTGGAATTTTGCACCTACTTTTATAAAGGTACCTGAGGATGTAATTGTGAGAAATGAGGATATAACCTCTGGACTTTTATCTTTAAAACACATGTTAGAAGTTAAAGACCAAAAAATTAAAAAAGATTAAATATTTTATCTGCGATCTCTTTATCTTCTCTATCCTCCTGGTGGCTAACCATCAGGAGGGATGTTTTTTTATTATCTAAATGATACTTAAGAAAAGCTTTAGCTTTTTCTTTCAGATTTGTATCCAGAGATTTGAAAGGTTCATCAAGGAGTAATAAATTATGGGGAATAGTAAAAGTCCTTACAAAAGAAAATATCTGCAGGTAACCTCCACTAAGTTGGTGAGGAAATAGATTCAGATAATTTTTCAAGTTAAAATAATTTATTATTTCTTTTAATTTTATTGAATCTTTACAAGTTAAATTAAGGTTTTCTTCCATATTTAACCAGGGCAAAAAGATAGGATTTTGAAACATAAAGGATATTTTAATGCCTGGTCCTATTTCTACAATGCCTTCATCAGGCTTTATTAGGCCTGCAATAATTTTAAGAAGAGTAGTTTTACCACAGCCATTTGGGCCTTTTATTACAATTTTTTCTCCTTCTTCTACTTTTAAAAATATTCCATTTAATACTTTTTTGTCATCAAAACTTTTTTTCAGGTTTATAATATTAATTGCAGTCACGATTTGAGATCCTCCTTTAAGATATTCATTTTTCTAAATATGTATTCTAAGAGTTTACTTATAATAAAGAGATATATGGATATGGCATAGATATATTCAGTATTGAGAAAGGTTTTTGCATAGCTTAAGAGAAAGCCTATTCCATTATTAGTAGCAAAAAATTCAGACATGGCTGATATTTTGAAGGATGAAATGGTTGAATTTGCTAATGCTGGAAGTATAAATGGTTTAATATAAGGGATTAGGAATT
Organism: Dictyoglomus sp. DH; assembly: GCF_055181375.1. NCBI lineage: Bacteria > Pseudomonadati > Dictyoglomota > Dictyoglomia > Dictyoglomales > Dictyoglomaceae > Dictyoglomus > Dictyoglomus sp. DH. The sequence goes on from NZ_CM143706.1 coordinate 635,356, forward strand.
TAGTAATATAATCCTTTTTAGAGATGGGATATATTTTGAAAAGCTCTATATATTCATTAGGGACATTTTTAATAGCATAATAGACGGAAAGATAAAGATTAGGAAATAGCATAATAAAGGTAGTAAAAATGACAGTTCTGCTTCCAAAACCAAACCATAGTAAGGCTAAGGTAATCCATATAATTAAAGGATTACTCTGAAAAATATCTATTATATTCCTTATTCCCACATAGAATTTTTCATTTTTTATGTTTCCTAATATAAATCCTATAAAGAAGGCTAAAAAAAGGCCTACTAATGATCTAATAATAGTTAAACTGAGATGATATAAAAATTCTGTGTCACTAAGTAAAGAAATAGTCTTTAAGATTACCTTATGGGGATAAGGGAATATGGCAGGGGAATTAACCCTTAACCCCATAAGGTACCAAAATATAAAAAATATAGTCCAAAATGTTATTTTAAATCTTAAAGAATTCTTCATTAGGTATTTTATTATCTATTACTTGAGGTGATTTTTCTAAAATGAAGTTTAAAAATGTTATTAAATCTTTTTTAGCTGAGTTTCCTTGATATCTAAAGGAAAGTCTCTTAAGGGATAAATTTATTATATTTTTATCTATCTTCAATATACTGGATGCTTTTTCTATAAAAGGATCTGGATTATCATTAAGTTTCTTGAAATTATCCCTAAAAATTCTATCTATTTTTATTACTAAATCTTTCCTTATTTTCTCATTAACACCTATAGATGTTATAGGAAGATAGGCTTTATTAAAGTCTCTATATACTCTTTGGATATCGAGGATTATAGATCCTCCAACAGAAAGGCACATGGAAACATAGGGTTCTGGAAGTAGGGCATAATTTATCTTTTTAGCTATAAAAAGTGTAGTTATTTCTTGAGGTGTAGAATAGTAGATATGGACATTGTCTTTTAAATTCTTTTCTTGTAGATAAATAGAAAATATAATATCTTGGGTTGATCCTTTTTGAGCGATATATATATTTTCTCCTACAAGATCTTTCTTATTTTTATTAGTGACAAGATAAAAAGAAGCCCAGTTAAATGTGGCTAAATGTCTTGCTTTAATAATTCCTTTGTTTTGAAGATTTACAAGGGTTACAAAAGGAGAAATCAATATATCAAAATTCCCATCTTTAACTTTTATTGCCAGTTCATCAATTGTTCTCCAAATAACAAAGTTAAACTTTATATCTACTTGATCATTGCTTGACATTAAAGGAGCAAATGGAATTATAGATGGTCCAAAAGGTATTAAAACATTTATCTCTTGAATTTGGGAAAAGATGTTTGTCGAAAAAATAAAGAGAAGAATGGTTAGTGTGAAGATTAGTTTAGATATATTTTTCAAGCTATCACCTCCTCAAATTGTTAATTTTTTCACGAATGATTATATCAAAGAAATATTTAAGAAATATTAAAAATTATTAATCGTGATCTTTTTAAACTCTCTATTTTTGAGGTATAATTACATCTGTTTATGGATAGTGGTTTAAAGAAAAAGTTTAAAAATTTAATATTTAGACAAAACGTCACTCAGGCAGCAATCCTGATTACAATCCTTGCAACTATTAGTAGGATAATAGGCTTTTTAAGGGAAATGATGATTGCTGCCTTTTTTGGAGCAAAAAAATTTACTGATAGTTTTATAGTGGCACAAGCTATACCTGGAGTTCTTGCGGGGCTTATTTCAGGAGCATTATCAGCAGTATTTATACCTCTTTATGCTGAATGGAGAGAAAAGAAAGGAAAAGAAGAAGCAGAAAGGTTTACTTCTATTCTTCTTACCGATATATTGATAATCCTTATTGGTGCTACACTTCTTGCGTACTTCTTAGCTCCCTTTATAGTTAATATTTTGGCTCCAGGATTTAATCAAGAAACAAGAAATCTTACTTTAATTTTTACCTATATTATGCTTCCTTCTATCATATTTTGGGGCACTTATGGTTTAATTACTGGACTTTATAATTCTCAAAAAAGTTTTTTTATTCCAAATCTGGCAGGAGTACTTGGAAGTGTTATTTTCATTATATCTATATTTTTCTTTCATAAAATATTTGGGGCTTACATACTTCCATGGGGCTATCTTGCTAATGTATTTGTCCAATATATTCTTCTTATCCCAGCTCTTAAAAGAATTGGTGTAAATTTAAGGTGGGAGTTTAATCTAAAATATGAGGGTTTAAAAAAAGCACTTATTCTTATAGGGCCTATATTTTTGGGACAAAGTGTAGGAATCTTGAATATGGCAGTAGATAGAATTTTTGGATCTTATCTTTCTGAAGGTAGTATATCAGCCTTGAATTATGCGAGTAGAATTTATCAACTTCCTATGAATTTGTTTGTAAATGCTCTTGCTACAGCCATATATACTGACCTTGCTTTTAGTGCTCAAAATGATGATTTAGAAAAATTCAAACTATCTATAGAAAAAATCATAAGAGCGCTGTTGTTTTTTATTATTCCAGCCACTTTTGGACTCATATTTCTTTCAACCCCTATAGTCCAGCTTGCTTTTCAAAGAGGAGCTTTTGATGTTATTGCTACCCAAAGGACATCAGAATCATTAACCTTCTATTCTATTGGATTAGTATTTATGAGTATTAATTTAATTATGGTGAGAGGATTTTATGCCCTTCATGATACAAAAACACCTACTATTAACTCTATTTTAGCTCTCCTTTCAAATATAGCATTAAACACTATATTTATTAAACCTCTTGCCCATAGAGGTCTTGCTCTTGCTACTTCTTTAGCTTCTTTTATTTCTTTTGTACTGCTTTACAGATCCTTTAGATTAAAAATAGGAGAAGTTCTTTCAAAAGAGACCAAAAGAGATATTATGAAATTTATGATTTCTGGAGCTCTTATAGGTATGCTTGCGTTTTTTATCTATAAATTTTTAGATTGTGTTTTACCATCAAAACAAATCTATCTTGCTTTTAATTTATTTTCTGCTATAGGTATTGTTGTGATGTTATATCTATATTTAGGAAAAAGATGGAAAATTGATGAGGCAAGAAAAATTTGGGGTCTAATTGATAAAGGTTTAAAATTAGTATCAGGAATTTTGGGAATTAAATAATCTCTCCCCTTTAAAAAATCTTTGAACTCTTCCAATGAATTCTTAAGAGTATTTAAACCCATGTTTAATGTACTTCCCTTATATTTGAAAATGAAAAAATTTTAAAAAGGGGGTAAGTTAATGTTTAAGAAAAAAAGTATAATAGTTGGATCAGTAATAGGGAGTTTACTTATAGTTTTTTTACTTCTATCTTTATTTAATTTTTTAAATCCTGTAATGGCAAATATGGAAAAGGTAAAAGCAAAAATAGCAATATTTTCTGATCCTCATTACTTCAGCCCTAACTTGTTAATTAAAAGAGGTCCTAAATTTGAAGAATATATTATGATGGATAGAAAGATGATCTTAGAAAGTCCTGCTATTTTAAAGGCGGTAATAGAAGATCTTAAAAGTAGTGATGTGGATATTGTTTTGATTCCAGGAGATTTGACAAAAGATGGGGAAGAGATATCTCATCTTGAATTTGCCGGTTATTTAAAGGAACTAAAAGATAACGGTAAAAAAGTTTATGTTATAAATGGTAATCATGATGTAAATAATAATCATGCTTACAAGTATGATGGGGATAAGGTAGAAGCTGTAAAAAGCGTGACACCAGAAGAGTTTAAGAAAATTTACTGGGAATTTGGATATAAAGAGGCAATAGCTGTGGATAATAATTCTTTAAGTTATGTAGTTGAACCTATAAAAGATGTAAGGATAATTGCTATAGATGCATGTAAATATAATCCATATTCAAAAACAGAGGGTGAAATATCGAAAGAGACTTTAGACTGGATTTTAAAACAAGTTGAAATTGCTAAAAAGGAAAATAAAATTGTTTTTGGAATGATGCATCATGGTATTTTAGAACACTTCGAAGGTCAAAAGATGTTATTTCCTGAATATATTATAAATAATTATGAGGAGGTAGCTAAATTATTTGCAGAAAAAGGACTAAATGTGATATTTACTGGCCATTTCCACGCCCAAGATATAGTGAGAAAGGATTTTCAAAATGGTAATTTTCTCTTAGATATAGAGACAGGTTCTCTTGTTACATATCCGTGTCCTTACAGAATGATAACATTAACAGAGGATAAAAAACTAATTGTCGGTAATAAAAAGGTAGAAAAGATTGATTTCGATATAAAAGGTATTTCTTTTCAAGACTATGCTTATGACTTTTTAAAGACAGGGATAAAAAATATTATCCCACAATATTTTGCGGGTTATTTAATGAAGAAAGGTTTATCAAGGGTAGAGGCAATGTTAAAGGCCAGTAATCTTTTATCTATTGATTTACCCTCGGATATAGCTCCAAATTCCAAGATCATTGATATTTTGCCTGATGCTATTATCTCTCATTACAAAGGAGACGAGAAAATTAGTAAATTAGTATTAGAATTCTTTGATAATTTAGCACATTCTGAGGATGATAATGAAATCTTAATAGGAAAAATTTTGATTTCTTATTTTTCTGATCTTCCCCCTGATGACAATGACACTGTAATAGACTTGAATCTTAATGTTGTTAAATAAATAACCTTAGTAAAAATCTTATTTTTCTAATTCCCCCTTTCGTCATGAATGAGGCGAAAGGGGTTTTATTTTTGTAGGGGGAGGGATATAATATAAACTTGGCTTACTAAATAACTGGAAAATAAAATTTCATAAAGGTGTAATTTAATATGATGAGATTAAAGAAATATATAAAGAATAACTTACACTTTTTTTTATCAGCTATTTTTTGTGCTATTTTGGCCTTATCCCTTGATATGTTTAATCCTAAAATTGTTGGGATACTTGTAGACAAAGTAATTATAGGCAAGGATAAAAGTCTTTTATCGCGATTACTTCTATCTCTTACTTTAATAACAGTTTCCAGAGTATTTCTTGGATATTTTAAAGAGTATTTTATGGATTTGGGTGGATCAAGACTTGCTTATGAGTTGAGGAAAGATCTTTTCGAACATCTTCAAACTTTGCCTCTTTCTTTTTTTGATGGCATAAATACTGGTGAACTTATGTCCCGTATCAGAGAAGACATTGAAAATATTTGGTTTACTTTCGGTTTTGGATTGGTTTTTTTTATTGAACAACTTTTTTATTTTATTATTGCCAGTATAATCCTTTTCTCTATAGAAACCAGACTAACTCTAATAGTGCTACTTGTTATTCCTTTTATTGGTTATACAGCTTATAAACTTGAGAAAGAAAATGATGAGGTATATGGAGAGATATCAGATCAAGGGGTCAGGATGAATACTACTGCTCAAGAAGATATAGCTGGAATAAGAGTTGTAAAGTCCTTTGGTAGGGAGAAGTATGAGATAGAGAAGTTTTTTAAAGAAAACATGAGAAATTATGAGTTAAATGTGAAGCAGGCAAAAATTTTTGCAAAGTATTTTCCTTGGATGGAATTTTTAACTAATTTTTCAATAGCTCTATCAATTACTATTGGAGGACTTTTAGTGATTGCAGAAAAAATGTCAATTGGTACATTAGTTTCTTATTCATGGTATGTTTCTATGATTGTATGGCCTGTAAGATTAGGGGGATGGATTGTCAACATGTTAGCTCAATGTTTGGCTTCTTTAAAGAAGATAGATAAGTTATTTAAAGAGAAATCAGAGACATCTTACATAGGGGAAAGAATAGAGATTAAGGAAGTAAAGGGGGAGATAGAGTTTAGGAATGTCTCTTTTAAATATAAAGATGAGTATGTATTAAAGAATATCAGTTTTCATATAAAACCTGGGCAGACACTTGGTATTATGGGGATTACGGGTTCAGGAAAAACTACCCTTGTAAACTTATTGGGAAGATATTATGAACCTTGGGAAGGTGAAATATTAATAGATGGGATTGATATAAGAAAAATTGATTTACAGGTTTTGAGAGAGCATCTTTCGTATGTCCCTCAGGATATATTTCTTTTCTCAGATACTGTGAGGGAGAATATAAAGCTTGGTAAGGATATAAATGATGAAAGGATAATTCAGGCGTTAAAGGATACAAGATCCTATCATTTTGTAATGAGTCTACCAGAAAAGCTTGACACAGTTATAGGGGAAAGAGGTCTTGGGCTTTCAGGAGGTCAGAAACAAAGGCTTACTATTGCTCGTGCCTTGGTAAGATCTACTAAGATTTTGATTCTTGATGATCCTACTTCTGCTCTTGATTTAGAAACAGAGCTTTATATTCAAAAATCTTTAGAGAAATATAAGGGAATAACAAAAATTATTATTGCTCATAGAGTTTCTGCGGTGAAGGACGCTAATGAAATAATAGTACTTGATAAAGGGGAGATTATAGAAAGAGGAACTCATGAAGAGCTTTTAAGGAAAAGAGGTAGATATTATGAAATTTATCAGGAACAATATGGAAAATTTGCCTTTATAGAGGAGGACTTAGTTTAAAAATGCCCTATGCATTAAGAGAAGATGAAAAATTAGAAGAGAAGGTAAGTTTAGATATCCTAAAAAGACTCTTTAAATATTTGAAGCCGTTTAAAAATGAAGTATTTGTTGTATTATTTTTCATTTTTGTAGTTATGGTGGTCGATTTACTAAATCCCTATTTTATTAAATTTGCTATTGATAGTTTTATTAAAGATAAAGATAGTAAAGGATTAATTCTTGTTGGCGTTTTAATGACCGTCTTAAATCTCATATCTATGATATCTGCAAAAAAGAGAACTCAAAGAATGGCAAAGATTACCCATGGAGTATTATTAAATATTAGGCAAGATTTATATAGTCATATTCAACAGCTTTCTTTTGCTTTTTTTGATGAAAGACCAGTAGGAAAAATTTTGGCAAGAATAATAAGTGACGTAAACTCTTTAGCAAATCTTTTTAATATGAGTATTACCAATCTTATACCTGATTCTGTTACTATAATTGCTACTTTGTTAATAATGTTTTATCTTAATTCAAGACTTGCTTTGTATGCTATGTCTACGTTACCTCTTTTATTTATAGTTCTTTTTTCAATACAAACTATAAGCAGAAAAAGATGGCAAATAGTGAGGAAAAAGGGATCTACCCTTAATGCTTTTACTCATGAAAACTTTTCTGGAATAAGAGTTGTTAAATATTTTACAGCAGAAAAATATAGAGCCAATATATTTTCTGATCTTGCATGGGATGTAAGGCAGGCTTTTGTTAGAGCAGTAAGGATAAATGATTTATTTTGGCCGATGGTGGAGTTTTCTTGGGGAATAGGTACTGTTATAACCTTCTATTTTGGAGTAAAAATGATTAAGGCAGGTGATATTTCTGTAGGCCTTCTTATTGCATTTGCAAGCTATATAGGCATGTTTTGGAGACCTATAATGAACCTTTCAAATTTATATAACAATTTTGTTATAGGCATGGCAAGTGCGGAGAGAATATTTGAAATAATGGATATAAAGCCAAATATAAAGGAGGAAGAAGATGCAATAGATATTGATATAAAGGGAGAAATAGAATTTAGAAATGTCTCCTTTTCTTATGATGGAAAGAGAAAGGTTTTGGATAATGTAAGTTTTAAAATAAAACCTGGTGAGAAAGTGGCCCTTGTTGGACATACAGGTGCAGGTAAAAGTACTATTGTTAATCTGTTATGTAGATTTTATGATCCACAAGAAGGAGAGCTTCTTATTGATGGGATAAATATTAAAAAGATTAAATTAGAGAGCTTAAGAAAACAGATCGCAGTAATGTTTCAGGATACATTTTTATTCTCGGGTACTATTCTTGAAAATATAAAATATGGAAGACTTGATGCTACTTATGATGAAGTAGTTGAGACAGTAAAGAAGGTTTATGCCCATGATTTTATCTCTAATATGGAGAGGGGTTATGATACAAATATTAATGAGCGAGGAATGAGGCTTTCTTCAGGACAAAGGCAAATAATTTCTTTGGCAAGAACCCTTATTGCAAATCCTAAAATTATACTACTTGACGAAGCAACTGCAAGCGTGGATACCTATACTGAGAGATTACTTCAAATGGGAATTGAGATCCTTCTTAAGGGAAGAACTTCTATTATTATTGCTCATAGACTATCTACTGTGCAAAATGTTGACAAAATTATAGTTATTGAAAACGGAAGGATTTTAGAGATAGGCAATCATGAGGAACTTATGAAAAAGAAAGGAATTTATTATCATATGTTTATGTCCCAATTTAATTATTGGGAGGAAAGAAATAGTGAAATTGTCTCATAAAAAAATAAACCCCCTGAGAGGGGGGACTCAGGGGGAGGGGGTGAGAGGGGGAGGTGTCTTCTCTAACTTACTATTTTTACTTTTTTAGACTTACTAACCTTACTTTTTATTCCTAAACTTTTTTAATAACATCAACTTTCGTTAAATAAGGTATCAAATATTTAATATGGTGTCAACCAAGAAGGGTTAAAGTTATATTAATTATTTTAAAAATTTGTTAACATCTATAACTCAATTCCCATAAGTTGTAGAATAAAAACTATCTGCCCAGCATGATAACAATCATGACTTATTATACCATATAGATTGTCTTCTAATGTACCATATTCTCCAATATTTTTATCAAGGTCATCATCATTCTTGGTTTTTAATATTTCTATAAGCTTATTATGTGCGTCTTCAAGTCTTTTAACTGTATTTTTCCAAGCCTCTTCAGAGGTATCAGTGGGAGTTTTAAAGTCATCTTCGGAAGGAAGATCTTTTCCTTCAAGGATACTTAAGAGATATTCTTTCCCAAAAATTAAATGATTTGTTATCTCCCAAATACTATGGGTATTTTCCTTTTTAAAAACTGCCTCTTTTGAAGTGGCATTTTCAAGAACATCCATTACAGAGTGAGACCATAATCCTTTGTCTTTTTGGAATGCATCATTCATGTATTTTATTATCCTTTCTAAGCGATCTCTCATGATGGACACCTCCTAAAAGGTATATTTGTGGATTTGATGGTCTTGTTTATAGTTTATCATAAATGTAAAATAAAACTTATGAAAAAAGAGATTTTTTTATTAAAGATATTCTTTTTTATATACTTTTCTGCTTGGGTATTTATCTTCTCCTTTGTACCTGTTTATTTAAGAGAAATAAAAGGTTTTTCTATTGGAATGATAGGGCTTTTATCTGCTATCTCATCTCTTTCTGGGACTATTTTTCAGGTATATATAGGTTATTTATCAGATAAGATAGGGAAGAGAAAGCCATTTATTATTTTAAGCTTTATTATGCTTATTATTCTTTACTCTCTTGTTTTTCCTAAATTGAATAGTTTTTGGACTTTTATATTTGTTTATTTTCTTTTAGGGGTTTTTGTAAGTACTATAACTACTATGGCTAATGTACTTGTTATGGACTATGCTATATCCGAAAATACTGGTACCCATTATGCCTCTATAAGAATATGGGGAAGTATAGGTTTTTTATTACTTATGCTTGTTACAGGTTTTTATCCTAAACTGGTTGAGCCTAAGATTATGTTTGTTATGATTGGTTTAATATATATGTTAGGCTTAACGATAAGTCTTATTGTGAAAGAACCTTCTTCTAAGATTAGCGTATCTAAGGTTGACTTTAGGAATATTAAGAGATTAATTTTAAGATCTGATGTTAGAAATTTTCTTTTATTTTACATTATTTACTACGTAGCTCTTCTTGGAGCATCTTCTAATGTGAATCTTTTGATTCGATCCTTAGGGGGTGAAAGTAAACATATAAGTTTTGCTTATTCAGCAAGTTCCTTTTCTGAAATTCCTTTTATGCTTATCTGGGGACATTTATCTGATAAGGTAGGGAGAAAACCTTTATTAGTATTTACCTCTATTGTTCTTCCTATAAGGATCTTTCTTTATACATTAACTACTAATCCGTGGCATATAATCTTAATTCAATTATTACACTCTTTAACCTTTGCTGTTATAGGTACGATCCCTATTGTTTATATGAATGATTTAGTTAATCCAGAAGAAAGGGCTACTGCTCAAGGTTTATTGAGCATGGGTATGTCCTTATCTTCAACAATTGGACCTATAATCTCAGGATTTGTAGCTGATATTTCTGGATTGAAAGGTATGTATCGTTTTCTAACCTTTGTTTCTTTGCTTTCTACTTTAATTGCAATAAAATATATAGAGGAATCAAAAAATAAGGTATCCCCTGTTTAGGGGATACCTTATTTAATTTCTACTATTAGTTTTTAGTTTTTTATTATCTTGTTAATTTCTTGTGGCAGAGCCACCAATCAAAGCATTCAATTTCTCCTTTTTTAGCAGATTCGAGTCTTTCCTTGGCTGTTTTTATATCCTTTGCAGGAGGGATTATTACATGGTCTTTACCAACAACTTCACTATCTGGCCAGTGAGCGGGAATAGCTACTCCATATTTATCAGATACCTGTAATGCTTCTACCACTCTTAAAATTTCATCCATGTTTCTTCCTACTTCCTGTGGATAGTAAAGTATCAATCTGATTATTCCTTTATCATCAACGACAAATACTGCTCTTACAGTATTTGTTCCTTTTCCTGGATGGATTAAACCAAGCTTTTCTGCTACCTTTCCTGTATCATCTGCAATAATTGGGAATTCAATATCAACACCTAACTTTTCTTTTATCCATTCAACCCATTTTATGTGACTGAAGACTTGGTCAATACTTAAACCTATTAATTCTGTATTGAGAGCTCTAAATTTTTCATATCTTTTTTGAAAAGCCACAAACTCAGTCGTACATACTGGAGTAAAATCGGCAGGATGACTAAAAAGTACAAACCATTTACCTTTATAGTCATTAGGAAGTACTTTCTCACCATGAGTGGTTAAAACTTTCATTTCTGGGAAAGGTTCACCAAGAAGTGGAAGCCCTTTTCTTTCAAGATTCTCCATTATTACACCTCCTTTTTAAAAATAATTATTATTTTCAATTTTATATTATCACAAGTGAAAAATTTTTGCAATATGAGATGATTTAAAAATAAATTTATGGAGATTGTCAGTAGTGACGAAAATCACTTTTAAATTACATTCTTTATGATATAATAAATAAACAAATGTAGATTAAGAAAGATAAAATATGTTGGGGGTTGAATTGGTTAGAATAATTAAAAAAACTTGGGTGCGTATCTTATTAGACTGGGTTTTTTTTATAATTTCTATATTTCTTGCTTTTTTTCTAAGATTTGAATTTTCAATTCCTCAAAAGTATATCCCAATTATAATGTACGCTCTTTTAAGGGAAATTATCATATTTTTTATGTTTTATTTCTTAGTATTTAAAATATATAGAACTCTCTGGGAATATTTTAGTTTAGACGCATTAAAGGATTTAACCCTTGCACTTACTTTTGAAAAGCTTAATTTTTATCTTTTAGGTATGATATTTCCATTAGAGGGTTATCCTCGTTCTATATTTGTAATCTCCTATGTTTTGTCTCTTATAATGCTTTTTTCATTAAGGGCTTTTATAAGATGGTTTTATGAAACTTTTAAACATACAAAACCTCTAAATAATCATTACAAAAATGTAATTATCATTGGGGCTGGTGATGCGGGAGAGAAAATATTAAGGGAGATTAAAACCCATAAGGAGTTAAATTATAACGTTGTTGGCTTTCTTGATGATGATAAGAATAAAATTGGAAAAATAATTCATGGAGTAAAGGTTTTAGGACCTATATCCTCTCTGCATCAGATTGCAAAGAATAATTCTGTACATGAGATACTCATTGCTATACCTTCAGCTCCCTCATCTTTAATAAGGGATATAGTTAGTATGGCTTCTAAATTGAAAATTCCTGTAAAGACGCTTCCTGGTATTTGGGAGCTTATAGATGGCAGAGTAAGTATTAACAAGATAAGAAATGTAAGAATTGAGGACCTGCTTGAAAGGGATGTAATAAACTTAGATTCGGAGAAAATAAGGGAATATATAAAAAGTAAGAAGATTCTTGTAACTGGTGCAGGAGGTTCCATAGGTTCTGAAATATGTAGGCAAGTGACAAAATATGAGCCAGAAAAACTCATTCTTCTTGGAAGAGGAGAAAATAGTATTTTTAATATAGAAATGGAATTAAAAAAATATTATCCAGATCTTTCTATAAAATCATATATAGCAGATATAAAGGATAGAGATAGAATTTTTTATGTCTTTGAAAAGGAGAGGCCTCAGATAATATTTCATTCAGCTGCTCATAAACATGTGCCTCTTATGGAGGAAAATCCTGATGAAGCAGTATTTAATAATGTATTTGGTACTATTAATGTTATGGATGCAAGTATACATGTGGAGGCCGAAAAATTCATCTTTATATCTACTGACAAAGCGGTATATCCTGCTAACATTATGGGAGCGACAAAAAGAATTGGAGAAATGTTGGTTAAATTCTATAATAGTAATTCTAAGACCAATTTTATTGCGGTAAGATTTGGAAATGTTTTAGGAAGTAGAGGAAGTGTACTGGAGGTTTTTAAGAAACAACTTGAAAGTGGTGGCCCTATTACTATTACAGATCCTGAGATGGAAAGATATTTTATGACTATTCCGGAGGCTGTAGGACTTGTGCTTCAGGCAGGAAGTATAGGAACATCTGGAGATATTTTTGTGCTTGATATGGGAAAGCCAGTAAAGATTTTGGATCTTGCTAAAAACTTTATTGAACTTTCTGGGCATTCGGTTGATGATATAGGAATAAAGATAATTGGGCTTAGACCTGGAGAAAAATTAAAAGAAGAACTTTGGGAAAAGGAAGAAAAAATTGAAAAAACCTCTCATCCTAAGATATATAAGATAGTTTCAAGTATGGGTATTGATAGGAATACTTTTAATAGAAAACTACAAGAACTACTGGAATCTGCAAAGAAGAGAGAAAAAGAAGAAATTGAAAAAGCAATTATAGGATTAATTACTACATATAAAAAGGATATGAATTTAACAAAAAAAGTCATGAAAGAAAGTGGAGTATCATAGATTATACATTTCAAAACATAAGGATTAGAGACTGTTAGAAAGGGATTTTATTATTAGTAGTAAAGATTTTTGGCTATGTCTGATGATAATTTAGATTTATATATTTTTGTGTCCTGTAAAGTGAAATTGAAATAGAGATTTTGATAGATTATATAGATTATTAAAGAAATTATGATGTTTCTTTTATGATAAGAGGTAAGTTTATATAAAGAAAGGAAGAGAATTTAGATGGGACTTAATATAGTCTCCATTGTAGGTGCAAGACCGCAATTTATCAAGCTTGCTCCTCTTTCAAAAGTCTTAAGAGAGGAAGGTTTTAAAGAGACAATTGTACATACAGGTCAGCATTACGATGATAATATGAGTGATATATTCTTTAAAGAACTTGAAATTCCAGAGCCTGATTACAATCTTGGTATTGGATCAGGTTCTCATGGTGAGCAGACAGGCAAAATGTTAATAGCCATAGAAGAGGTACTTATGAAGAGAAAGCCAGATTTGGTTATAGTCTATGGAGATACAAATTCTACTTTGGCAGGAGCTTTGGCTTCATCTAAGCTTCATATAAAATTAGCTCATGTTGAGGCAGGTCTAAGAAGTTTTAATAAAATGATGCCTGAGGAGATAAATAGAATCGTGACAGATCATCTCTCTGATGTACTGTTTTGTCCTACAGAGACAGCAGTTAAAAATTTGGAAAAAGAAGGTATAACAAAAGGAGTTTATTTGGTAGGAGATATAATGTTTGATGCTCTTATGTATTTTTCAAGGATAAGTGAAGAAAAAATTAAAATATTAGAAAACATGAAGCTAAATCCTAAAGAATATTATCTTCTTACTATTCATAGAGCTGAAAATACAGATAATTATGATAGATTAAAAAATATACTTTTCGCAGTTGCTCAATTTAGAAAAAAAGTTGTATTTCCAATTCATCCCAGAACAAGAAACAGAATCAAAGAGTTTAATTTAGAGAATTATTTAGATAATGAGAATATATTATTAATTGATCCTGTTGGATACTTGGATATGATAAGTTTGGAAAAGAATGCTATTGCCATATTTACAGATTCTGGTGGTGTACAAAAAGAGGCCTTTTGGCTAAGATTACCATGTATTACTTTAAGAGATGAAACAGAATGGATTGAAACTGTAAATTATGGATGGAATAGATTAGTGGGAGCAGATATAGAAAAGATATTAGAGGCAGAGAGAAATATTAAAGAAGGAGATTATGTAGATTTTAGTGATTATTATTCTACTCCAAAGATGAAAGAGATTGTAATAAAGGAAATTTCATAAATTACTTTGATGGTTATAAAAAAAGAAATTATTGAAAAAACAAAGGAAGAGCTTAAAGAGATTATAATAGACTATCCAGTTGGTTTTGTAATAATATTTGGATCCTTAGTTAAAGGAAATTTTAGAGAAGATAGCGATATTGATATTGCAATTCATTTACAAAGAGATTTAGAACTTTTGGAGATTGGAGATATAGTTTCTCGATTAGAAACTAAATTGGAGAAGAATGTAGATATTGTGATACTAAATAATCTCTACAAAATGGATCCTGTTATGGCTTTTGAGATAATTTCAAAAGGAATGCCTATTTATGTAATAAATAAGGAAAAATTTGTTGAATTTAAATATAGGACATTTATAGAATATATGGATACAGAGTATTTGAGAAAAATGATGGATAGAGATTTAAAAGAAAGAATAAAGAATAGAAAGTTTGGGATAAAGGAATGCTTAAAGAAAGAATAAGAAGGTTAGAGGATAAATTAGTAATATTGGAAGATTTTAAAAACAAAACGTCCTTAGAGGATCTTCTGAAAGATAAGGTTAAAGAGTGGGCTTTAAGATATGGAATTTTAGAGTGTATTCAAGAAGTAGTAGATATATCTTGTGCTTTAGTAAGTAGTAATAATTTAGGAAGTCCTAAAAATTATAGAGAATGTATAGAGATTTTAATAAAAAATGGATATATACCTGAAGATTTAGGTAAAAGATTGATTAATATGATAGGTTTGAGGAACCTACTTGTACATGAATATATGAAAATTGACTTATCTCGTTTGTATGAATTTTTAAATAATGTAGGTGATTTAGAGAATTCATCTATTATATAGAATTAAATAAAGAACTGGAGGACTGAAAAATGAGCTTTAAAAAAATATCTGTAGTAGGCTTGGGTTATGTAGGACTTCCATTAGCCTTGGAATTTGCAAGAGCTGGAGTTATAGTGTATGGGATTGAGCAAAATCCCAAGAAAGTAGAAATGGTAAATAAAGGTAAATCATATATTGATGATGTGAAAAGTGAGGATTTATTACAAGTTGTAAGAAGTGGTAATTTAAAAGCTTATGTTGATTTTGAACCTGTTAAAGATTCTGATGCAGTAATTATATGTGTACCAACTCCTCTTGGTCCTCACAAAGAACCTGATATTTCATACATAGTTAATGTTGCGACTGAGATATCCAAAGAATTAAAAAAGGGCCAGTTAGTTGTCTTAGAAAGTACTACTTATCCTGGTACTACAGAAGAAGTTTTGGTACCAATATTAGAGAAAAGTGGACTGAAAGCAGGAGAAGATTTCTATGTTGCTTTTTCTCCTGAGAGGGTAGATCCCGGAAATAAAAAGTTTACTACAAAAGATATACCAAAAGTAGTTGGAGGAATAAATCAGGTTTCTACTGATAAAGCAGCAGAACTCTACTCCCTAATAGTTTCACAAGTATTTAAGGTTTCTTCGCCTAAAGTGGCAGAAATGGAGAAACTTCTTGAAAATATATTTCGACTTGTAAATATATCTTTCATAAACGAGCTTGCAATATTGTGTAATAAGATGGGTATTGATATATGGGAGGTTATCCAAGCTGCATCAACAAAACCATACGGTTTTATGCCCTTTTATCCTGGACCAGGACTGGGAGGTCACTGCATTCCGATAGATCCCTTTTATCTCTCATGGAAGGCCAAAGAGTATGATTTTGAGGTGAGATTTATAGAGCTTGCTGGAGAAATTAATGATAGTATGCCTAAATATGTAGTACAACTTGTTATGGAAGCACTTAATAAGGATAAGAAATCAGTTAACGGATCAAAGATACTTATTATAGGAGTATCTTACAAACCTAATATTGCGGATCCTAGAGAATCCCCAGCATTAAAGATTATTCCAGAACTTGAAAGACTTGGTGGAGAAGTGGAGTATTATGATCCCTATATATCAGAGATAAAAATAAATGCAAATGGTAACGATAAAGTATATAGGTCGTGTGAATTAACAGAAGAAAAAGTTAAAAAAACTGATTGTATATTAATTGTTACAGATCATGATAATATAGATTATAATACTATATATAATAATGCGAAAAGAATTGTTGATACAAGAAATGCATTGAGAAAAAGAGGAATTAACATAGATGAAAGAGTAATAATTTTGTAAGAGAAGATGTTGATGATCTGAAGATGTGGGATGGGATATAATAAGAGAAAACTTAACGAAAAGAAATTTAAAAATTGGGAAGAGTATTCATGGGGTAGAAAGTATTGGTATGAAGTTAAAGGAAAGGCTGGATGGAGGGCTAAATACGTAAAATAAGTGGATATTGATGAGAATACTATAAAGTTTTATCAAGAGATTTATAATGATAAGGGGTAATTAATAGAGGTTCACAAAAAATATCCTGAAGATCTTGGCCATAGAAAAGTTAATAAAAATGATGTAAATTAATTAAAATTAGGAGGTTTTTAGTATTTTTATGATAACAAGAAGAGATTTAGCCAAAAAAATTATAGATTATCTTTATAGTAGAATTTCTTTAGATGAGCTTGTGGATTGGGCTGAAAGATGTTTAATAGAAGAAGACTTTGAAGAAGATTATTTTGATTTAATAAGAGATATTTTAAGTTATATTGGATTATCTAATGTTCCAGCCTTTGGTCTTGCATGGGAGGATTGTAAAAATTTTTTAGAAAAACTTGGATATGGAGTTCAAATAGAGATATATGAAAAAGTGGGTAATGAATAATAGATAATAATTAAAATGGATAAATTTATAGGACTTATAGGGCTCGGATATTGGGGTAAAAACATATTAAGGAATTTGTATGAACTTAATGTTCTTCATACAGCATGTGACTTTGATGAAAAGGTTATTGAAGAAAGAAAAAAAGATTTTCCAGATGTAAATTACACTCAAAAAGTAGAAGATATTTTTCAAAATCCAGAGATAACTTCTGTAGCTATAGCAACTCCTGCAATAACTCATTATGAATTGGTCAAAAAAGCTCTATTGAATAATAAGGATGTATTTGTAGAAAAACCTATGGCTATATCTGTAAGAGAAGGGGAAGAGATAGTTAAGTTGGCAGAAGAGAAGGGAAAAATTCTTATGGTAGGGCATATTTTGCAGTATCATCCAGCTGTAAATAAGTTGAAGGAACTGATAAAAAATGGTGCTATAGGTAGTATTATTTATATTTATTCTCATAGGTTAAATATAGGGAAGGTTAGAAAGGATGAGAATGCATGGTGGAGTCTTGCCCCTCATGATATATCTTTGATTCTTAGTATAGTAGGTGATATGCCTATTAATATATATTCTCAAGGGTTTGGATTTATAACAAAAGGGGTTGAAGATGGAGTATTGGCATCTCTTGAGTTTAGTAATGGAATTAAAGGACATATATTTGTAAGTTGGTGGCATCCTTTTAAAGAACAAAAATTAGTAGTAATAGGTACAAAAGGTATGATTGTATTTGATGATACCACTAAAGAAAAGTTGTTTTTATACTCTCATAAAGTAGAATTTAATAATGGATACCCTATAGCTAAGAAGGAAGAACTGCAAGTTATTGCTGTCGAAAATAATGAACCATTAAAATTAGAGCTTCTTCATTTTATAGAATGTGTTAAAGAAAGAAAAAGACCCATAACAGATGGTTATGAAGGATTAAGAGTATTAACTGTTCTTGAAAGAGCAATGAAGTTGGTTGATAAAGGTGAGAGTAGCTTAAATTAAATATGATGGAGGGGTATATGTCAAGTAATAAATCATATTTTGTTCATGAAAGCTCTTATGTGGATGATGGGGTTGAAATAGGAGAAGGCACTAAAATTTGGCATTTTTGTCATATATTAAGTGGAAGTAAAATAGGTAAAAATTGTGTGCTTGGACAAAATGTAATGGTGGGACCAAATGTAAAAATAGGGAATAATGTGAAAATACAGAATAATGTGAGTGTTTATGAAGGAGTAGAAATAGAAGATGATGTATTTTGTGGACCCTCTTGTGTATTTACCAATGTGATAAACCCAAGGGCATTTATTGAGAGAAAACATGAGTTTAGGAAGACATTGGTAAAAAGAGGTACAACAATAGGAGCAAATGCTACCATAGTATGTGGAGTAACAATAGGAGAATATGCCTTTGTAGGTGCGGGAGCAGTAGTGACAAAAGATGTACCGCCATATGCTCTTGTAGTAGGAGTTCCAGCAAGACAGATTGGCTGGGTATGTAAATGTGGAGTAAGATTGGAGTTTAATGAGAATAATGAAGCAATTTGTAAAAGTTGTGGGAGTGAATATAAATTGGAGGAGGGAAGATTAGTGTTAAAAATAAAATAAAATAAAAATGTATTATGAAGTTCATAAGTATACTCCATAATAAGAATATGATGAAATTGAATAATATTTTAATTTTTTTTCAAAATATTATTGTAAGATTAATTGTTAGCTTGATAAAATTTATAGATATATTTTTTAAATATCCTGAAATTTATTTTGCACTTTTTCTTACAGCAGGTGTATATAAAGCAGATGCGAGGTTATATTTGATATCGAGATATTTAGATCTTACTATTTTTTTTGAGATTCTAACTATTTTAAGTGTTTATCATAATATCCTTTTAAAGAAAATAAAGTTATTTTTACCCCCAAAACAAATCTTCATGACATATCTTTTATTGTTATTTATGGCTATTTTGAGCTTGTTATATACTCCTTCACCATTATATGGTTCTGAAAAATTATTTAGATTTTTATTTATAACATCTATGAGTTTTATTTTTCCTTTGCTTATTTTTAAAGATAAAGATTCATATGTACGTTTTTTGATTGTACTTATAATGTTAACTTTAATTATGGGATTTGATATAATAACTGGTGGTTTAAAACCTGGAGAATTTAGCTTTTATGGTGCTTTAGGTGCAAATTACTTGGCTGTTGGAAGAATAAGCGGAATTGCTGTATTATCTATAATTACCTTAATTTTTGTGTTAAAGAAAAAAATCCTAAAAATTTTCCTTTTTTTGATAATTTTAGTTCCTATTTTTAATATTTTAATAGCTGGAGGAAGAGGTCCACTATTGAGTTTGGCTATTAGTATTTTAATTTTGTTTATGTATTTGGTCTTACATTCTTTTAAACTTTTAAGAAGAGACATAAGGGTTAAAAAAAATTATTTAAATATAATTCTAGTAATGTTTTTATTGATTTTTATAAGTTTTTTATTAATTATCTTTTGTAAAGATTTTTTAGTAACTACGTTTTATAGATTAATTCTTTTAGAAAATTTAGAGGGAAGGTCTGTAGAAACAAGGATTTCTATGTATAGAACCGCTTTAATATCTATATATAATTTTCCTCAAAATATGATAGGTGTAGGTATAGGTGGATTTAGTTATATATATAATAGATCGGATATGAGAATATATCCTCATAATATTTTTTTGGAGATTTTATCTGAACTGGGCATTTTAGGAATGTTTTTATTTACTTTCATTATCTTATTTTCGCTAAGAGTTGTATCAAGTAATATTAAAGGAGCTAATAATGTTAATTATTATTTAAATTTGGGGGTTTTACTTAATTTTATTTTTATGTTTTTAAATTCTCAGTTTTCAGGGGATATAAATGACAATCGCCTTCTATTTACATTTTTGGGGTCTATATATGCCTTTAGGAGGATTATAAAAAATGATAAAGAAAATTTGTCACATAACAACGGTTCATCCACCATTTGATGTACGTATTTTTCATAAAGAGTGTAAAACTCTTGCTAAAGCAGGTTATGAGGTTTATCTTATAGCTCAACATGATAAAGATGAAAAGGTGGATGGAATAAATATAATATCACTATCAAAGACAAATAGTAGAATAAGGAGGGTCTTAATATTACCTATTAAAGCATTTTTTAAGGCAATGAAATTAAAGATGGATGTTTATCATTTCCATGATCCTGAGCTGTTACCGGTAGGAGTATTATTAAAAATATTTACTGGAAAAAAAGTGATTTATGATGTACATGAAAATGTTCCAAAACAAATTTTGAATAAATCTTGGATCCCTTTAAAAAGTAATAAATTTGTCTCCTTAATATATAGTGTTATAGAAAAAATTTGCTTATTTTTTATTGATTTTATAATTATTGCAGAGGATTCTTATATTGAAAATTATGGTAATATTAAAAAGATTGAAAAAATAAGAAATTATCCTTTGTTGGTACATATTAATAATGTTAATGATAAAGCTAAATTTTGGGTTAAAAAATGGAACATAATATATGTTGGTGGAATAACAAAGTTAAGGGGTATTTTTGAAGCAATTGAAACGCTTAGGATTTTGAATAAAGAAGAACATTACAATGTCATGTTAAAGTTGATTGGTCCTTTTTATCCTACTCATTTATTAAATGAAGTAATTAATTTAGCAAAGGAGTATGAGATTATGAATAATATAGAGATTTATGGGGAAGTCTCCCACGATAAAGTATTTAATTTTCTCTCTAATAGTCAAATAGGGATAGCTATTTTACATCCGGATCCTAATTATGTTGAAAGTATTCCGACTAAGCTTTTTGAATATATGGTAGCTGGTCTTCCTGTTATTGCTTCAAATTTTCCTCTATGGAAGGAAATTGTTGAAGGTAATAATTGTGGTATTTGTGTAAACCCTCTTGATCCAGAAGAGATCGCAGGTGCTATAAAATATTTAATAGATCATCCTGATAAAGCTAAGGAAATGGGAGAAAATGGAAGAAGAGCGGTTTTAGAGAAGTACAATTGGGAAAAAGAAAGTGAAAAGTTATTAAAATTATATGAGGAGATGTCAAAATGAAGAAAAATATCTGGATATTTAATCATTATGCAATAAATCCAGATCTTCCTGGAGGAACAAGGCATTTTGATTTTTGAAAAGAATTGTTTTAGTGAGTAGTAAAATATAATGGGGAGGAATGAGATGAATATTTTACTTATTAATCACTATGCAGGTTCGCCTCAATATGGTATGGAATATCGTCCCTATTACTTAGCAAGAGAATGGGTTAGAATGGGACATAGAGTGGTTATAATTTCAGCATCTTTCTCTCATTTAAGAATAAAACAGCCCACAGTAAAAGGAAATATAAGTGAAGAAATAATTGAGGGTATTAAATATATATGGATAAAAGCCCCAAATTATAAAGGTAATGGTTTTAAAAGAATACTAAATATGCTGACTTTTGTTTTTAAGCTTGTATTTTTAAGTAAAAAACTATCATCATATTTTAAACCAGATTTAGTTATTGCTTCATCTACTTATCCTTTAGATATATTTCCAGCATATCTTATTTCTCGTTTTTCAAAAGCTAAATTAATTTTTGAAGTTCATGATTTGTGGCCTTTAACTCCTATAGAACTTGGCGGTTTGCCTAAATGGCATCCATTTATTGTAATAATGCAAATTGCTGAAGATTTTGCATATAAACATGCAGATAAAGTTATATCTATTTTACCAAAAGCTTTGGATTATATGGTTAGTAGAGGTATGGATGCTAATAAATTTGTACATATTCCTAATGGTATTGATACAGAAGAATGGCAATCTTTTAATGATCAATTGCCTGAGAAATGTAAGGAGGTTATTGAGAAATTAAAAAAAGAAGAGAAATTTCTTGTGGGTTATGTGGGTTCTTTTGGTGTAGCAAATGCTCTTGATTATTTTATAGAGTCTGCAATATATCTTAAGGAATTACCTGTATCTCTTATCCTTGTAGGGCAAGGCCCTGAAAGAGAAAAACTCCAAAAGTATGTAGAGTTAAATAAGCTTGATAATGTTGTATTTCTAACTTCTATAGCTAAAGGTTCAATTCCTTTTTTATTGAATGAAATGGATGCTCTATATATAGGTTGGAGAAAAAATAGATTATATCGTTATGGGATGAGTCCTAACAAACTTTTTGATTATATGATGTCAGGAAAACCTGTTATACATGCTGTTGAGGCAGGAAGTGATTTAGTAAAAGAGGTTGGTTGTGGGATATCCATTCCGCCGGAGGATCCTGTTGCAATTGCAGAAGCTGTTAAGAAACTATTGTCTATGGCTCCTGGTGAAAGGGAGGAAATGGGAATGAGGGGGAGAGAATATGTTATTAAAAATCATGATTATAAAGTTTTAGCTCAAAAATTCCTGGAGGCAATAAGTGATAAAATTTAAAAAGTATTTACAGAACTTTATATTTATATTGGGTATTAAGCATGAAGTGGTGGTTTATATTTTATTTAAAGTAAATAAATTTAGGAATTGTTTTGTTTGGTTCCTATTATAGAGTGTTTTATGAAACTTTTTTGAATTTTTTAGTTTTTTGCTTAGAAATTACTTGATTTAGTTATAATTATTTTTATAATGTTATTGTAAAATAACATTAAGATAAATATGAAAAATATTATGAATCAAAAATATTTTATATATAGTTGGAGTTGATAAGAAAGAGAATAGATAATGAAATATATAATACTTTTTATTTTTCCCTTATAACTGCATATCTTTCTCTACTTATAGGTCAAAAGATAAGAATTATAGACAATCCGTCTTCTGTAAAGATTCATAATGTGCCTATTACAAAAACAGGAGGGTTAGGAATATTTTTAAATTATATTTTGAGAATTATATATCTTTATAAAATATTTTGTAATCTACTTTAGGGATGAAATTTTTGATATTTAAAGAAAGGAGTATCAAAAAAATGAGAAACACATTTCTTCCCTTTTCCCCTCCTCTTATTGAAGAAGAGGAAATAAATGAGGTTATAGAAACTTTAAAATCAGATTGGATAACTACTGGTCCTAAAACAAAAAGGTTTGAAGAAGAATTTAAAAATTATTTTAACGCACCCTCTGCTTTAGCTCTTAGCTCTTGCACAGCTGCTCTTCATATAGCTTTAGTTACATTAGGAATTGGCCCTGGAGATGAGGTAATTACAACACCTATGACTTTCTGTGCTTCAGTGAATGTTATTGAGCATGTAGGGGCTCGTCCAATATTGGTTGATGTAGAACCAGATACTCTAAATATTGATCCAAATAAAATAGAACCTGCTATAACTTCAAAGACAAAAGCAATTTTACCAGTGCATTATTCTGGACATCCTGTAGAATTGGACTATATCTATGATATAGCGAAAAAATATAATTTATTTGTCATAGAAGATGCTGCTCATGCTGTTTCGGCAAAATATAAGGCAAGATATGTTGGTTCTACCAATAATCCTGTATGTTTTAGTTTTTATGCTACAAAGAATATAACGACTGCTGAGGGAGGTATGCTTACTGGAGATCCAGATTTTATTGAGAGGGCAAGGATAATAAGTCTTCATGGGATGAGTAAAGATGCGTGGAAAAGATATTCTAAAGAAGGAAGTTGGTATTATGAAGTAATTTATCCAGGATTTAAATATAATATGACAGATATACAAGCAAGTATAGGATTATGGCAACTAAAAAAAATAGAAAGATTTCAAAAAAGAAGAAGAGAAATTGTGAAAATGTATAATGATGCTTTTTCAAAAGAAGAAGCATTAGAAATTCCTGTAGAACGACCTTATGTAGAGCATGCATGGCATCTTTATGTTCTTAGATTAAATCTTCAAGCTTTAAAGATAGACAGGGATCAATTCATAGAAGAATTACATAAGAGAAATATTGGAACATCTGTTCATTTTATACCAATTCATATACATCCTTATTATAGAGAAAAATATGGATATAAACCAGAAGATTTTCCGGTTGCATATACAAATTACCAAAGAATTATTAGTTTACCTTTATATCCTAGAATGACAGATCAAGATGTTTATGATGTAATAGAAGCTGTCTTAGATATAGTTAGAATTTATAAAAAATGAGGAAATGCAAAAGATTTTTTGATCTATTTTTTACAATATTAGGATTACCATTTTTGTTTCCTCTCTTTGTGATAGTTGCTTTGTTGATAAAGATAGAAGATGGGGGTCCTGTGTTTTTTGTGCAAAAGAGAATTGGTTATAAAGGGAAAGCTTTCTATATGTGGAAATTTAGGACGATGGTTATTGATGCAGAGAAAAAGGGAGGTCTAATTACTGTTGGTAAAGATCCAAGAATAACAAGAATTGGATATTATCTAAGAAAATTTAAGCTTGATGAATTTCCTCAGTTATTTAACGTTTTAAAAGGAGAGATGAGTCTTGTAGGCCCAAGGCCAGAAGTTGAGAAATATGTAATGTTATATAATTCTGAGCAAAGAGAGGTATTAAATCTTATTCCTGGTATGACTGATCCAGCATCTATTAAGTATGTAAATGAAAATGAAATTTTGGCACAAGCAGATGATCCTGAAAAAGTATATATTGAACAAGTAATGCCAGAAAAGATAAGGCTTAATCTTGAATATGCCGAAAAAGCTACTTGTTGCAGTGATTTTTTAATAATAATTAAGACATTTTTTAGAATTTTTGAATAATATATGCTTCCAATTACAGAAAATATTTCAAAAAGAACATTAGCATTACCTTTCCATAACAATTTAAAAGAGGAAGAAATAGAAGAAATTGTGTCAACTTTGGCAAGAGTTATGGAAAGAAAAACTAATATATTATTATAACCACTAAGGAATAGCAATTACTTTTGAGTGAAGATATTTTATTGAATCTCCATTGTAAATAAGCACTCCTCTTACAGAATTTGGGCTTTCTTTAATAAAGTCTAAAAGATTCTTAATATCTTTCATAGTAGGGTTTTCTGTAAGTTTAATCTCAAAAGCAAAGGATTTTTCTTCCCCATTCAATGATGAAATCTACTTTTTTGCCAGATATGGATCTGTAATAATATAGTTTTCCTTTTGGAATAATAAGTTCTGAATATGCTTGAAGATTAAGAAAGAGCATAGTCTCAAAGAAAATCCCAGACTCACAAGCAATTTTCAAGCTTTCTTTGTTGTGATATTATGATAGGTAAGCACAAAAAGCAGGATCTATAAAGAATATTTTTAGTGATTTTATAATTCTTTTTAGTCTGTTGGAAAAATTTGCAGGGACTTTTCTAATTATATTTAAGATTTCCATAAGTTTTATATATCTATGAACAGTAGGTTGACTTATTCCTATTTCTCTTGCTATTTCCGTTTGATTAATTATATTTCCACTTCTTAGAGCTAAAGCTGATATAAGTTTTCTAAAATCAATAAGGTTATCTATTTGAGAGAGAGCTTTAAGATTTCTTTATAAATTATGTTTTTTATATATCCTTCACACCATACAAGGATAGATTCTAAATCATTTATATATAATAATGGTAGCATGAAACCTTTTAAGATAAAGGGTATAGGATTAACTCTTTCTAAAGTCTCTTCTTTGGTAATGTTTTCTTAACATAAATTAAAAGATTTATTTATACAAGATCTTTAATTTATAGATATGTCATAGGGAATATCTCAAAGTAAATAGTTCTTTCTGTAAGACTTTCAGAAATTTCTTTAAGAGTAAGGTATTGTATTTTAATTCATAATCTGAATGATTTTCATTCGTAAATTATTATTGTATAAATATTAGATGTGATGTGCTATAATTTAAATTGAGATGAATTAAAATAATTTTAGTTTTTTGGAATAGAATAAAAGGAGTGAAATAATGAGTATATTAAAAAAGATTCCAAAAGAAGAACTAAAAGCTATTCTTCTTAGAGAGTATAAGAGAAGATTTCGCTTGTATAAAATTGTAGATGAGAAAATGAAAAAGAAATATAATATGTCATTTGAAGAATTTGAGAGGATGGGTATAGTGAAAGAAAAGGGGTACTCTTGGGATGTAGAAAATGATGCTATGGAATGGGAACACGCTATTGAGGGAATTAGATATATACAAGAAAAGATAAAAGAATTAACATCTGAATGACAATTGATGAAATATTAAAAAATATATATAGCTTGAAAGTTAAATATGATTTAAATCTTCTCTTCTTAGATTATACTGATATAACACTTTTATGTAGATTAGGATTTTCTTATGATATTTTTATTCAGATTTATGTGAATATTAGAAAAAACAAAGTTAATTTGGCTTTAGTAGTAAAAGATAATAGGATTTATGGAATAGATAGAGAAGGTGGATTTATGCATGAACATCCAATAGAAAGTCCTGAGCTTCATATCCCTCATGAGTCTGAGGTATCCATTGAAGATTTTATAATAAAGAGTATAGATATTTTAGAGAATTTAGGTTTATTGTGAATACTTAATAAAGAATTACTAATAGAAAAGATAGGAAACTATATTTCTATACTTTTAAACTTATCTGCCAAAATTATATTTTAAATTAGTGATGCTATAAAGTTTTTAGACCTTTTAGATTGGAAGTAGGATACTTTAGAATTCATGCTTCTGTTAAACATCTCCCTCATACTTCTTCCTCTTCTACATACCTTCTCATTTCTTTTCTGTAAAACCCCCAGCTTAGCATACAAGTTATCAGATGTAATGTGCTATAATTTAAATTGAGGGTAAAAGAAGATAGCTAATGATTAAGGAAAGTCTAAAAGCTTTCTTGCAGAAAAAAGAAGGATAATATAGGAGGAGAAATTAATGACTTCTATACTCCCTTTAAGTAATGAAAAAATTAAGGTTATAGCAAAAGAACTTGGTTTATCTGAAGATGAATTGATGAAACAAAGTTTGGTAACTTTTTTAGAAAGAAAATTAAAAGAGATAAAGGCAGAAATTTGTAAGATTATGAATAAGTATATGATTTCATCAATTGAGGATTTTGAAAGGCTTTATGAAAAAGTGAAAATAGAGGAAAAAGACTCTTTTGAAGATTTTAAAAGGCTAGATCATTTAGAATTTAAAAAAGAAGAGATAGATAAAATCTTGAAAGAATTAAAGTGATTATAGATACTGAAAAACTCAGAGATATCATAGAAACAGAATATAGTGACATTGTAGAGTATGTATCATTTACCTGATATAAATGAGACAAGAGTTTTCTTAATAGATAGTAGTTTATTGGATATATGGTTTTCTCTTAAGTTAGTGGGAAGATATTCATATCATTGGGAGAGAAGGTTTATTGATAATTCTATATATTAGGCATGATAATGCACCTCATAGAAATTGGGAGAAAATAAAGACTTTCCCAAAACATTTTCATAATGGTTCAGAGGAAGATGTAATTGAGAGCTATATTTCAGATGATCCTGAGGAGGCAATTAGGGATTTTTTAAATTTTATAAGAGATAAGATACTGAAAAAGAATGATTTAGGTATTGATTATGGGAATATTTCAGAAAAGAAAGATTAGGATATTTCGTTTCAAAGATAATAAAGAAGATGTTAAAGATTGTTTTTAGAAGAAAAGATAAAAAATAAATATTCACACAAAATAAGAGACAGATTATTTTGAGAGAAGCCTTATAAATGGAAAAGAAAAATTGGATATCTTTAACTTAGGAAGCTTAACTTTAAAATTTAGGTAAATACTCCTTAACAGAGAGAACAAAATTTTCTATATCTTTAAGATCTGATTTTATTATTTGATATAGCTCTTTATCGCTAACTAAATGATACATATGGACTAATCTATTTCTATATCCTGCCATTTGAATTAGTTTTTCTCCTAACTTTTTGTCTATTACTCCTATTTCTACTAATCCTTTAGCAATAGATTTATATTCTGAGGAAAGATCTATATATCCACTTTTTGATAAGATATGCCGTCCTATATCAAAAATGGCTTCTAAAGTTCTTCTTAGGAAACTTTCACAAGCTGCAGTATAAAGATTTTGAGATAAAAAAGTTTCCTCATCTAATTCAGCTAATTTATATAGTTCTTTTAGAAATGAGTTTATCATTAATAATCTTTCATTTATAAAATTCTTATTTATCATTTTTTAACCTTGTATTTTTCTAATGCTTCCTCATAGAATTTATCTAACACATATTTAAAATCTGCTGATTTTCTCAGTATCATCGTTTCATAATTTTCTTTAAAATCCTCAGAGATGCTGTATACACATATTCCCTTTATAGCTTCAAACTGGAAAACTGAATGGCATTCCTGAAGAAAAGCTAAATCCAATTTGTAGGGTTTAAATATATCTTCCATTTCATTATATATATTTGAATACAGTTTGTATCTTTCTGGTATATCATCAATATTTTTATTAAATACTATTCCTACATCTATATCTGCCAATGGATCTTTTATTTTTACCTCTTCATTTTTTAAAATCTTTAATGCATTATCTTTCTGACTTCCAAAAAGATAGCAAAGGGCAATATTATATTTTTTACAAATCTTTATAAGCTCTTGAAGTTTATCCATAATAATATTCTCCTCAATTAGATTATATCATAAACGGACCTTGTTGAATTGAGAGGATTAAAAGGAAGATTTAGTTTCTCCCTGTTGCCTCACATAATATTCTATATGAATATAAATTTTATCCAATCTCTTTTCATCCCTCTTTTTATCACTGCTGGCTTTAAATTTTTATGCTTTTTCATTAACTTATTCTTAAATTTCTCCTTTTCCAAGAAACTTTTGCTATAGAATTTCTAATTCCTTTTTCTCCCATAATATCAAGAGAAGGAAAAGTAATTTTTCTCTAATCTCTTTTAAGGTAATAAATACCCAAGCTTGTGCTTCCTACATGGCATAGCTCATATCTGTTATATTTAGTGTATAGCCAAAATATCTTTTTACTTCTACTCTAAATGCTATAATTTTCCCTTTAGCTTTAGAGACAAAAGTCTTGGAATGATTTCTTAAGACAAAAGTAGTAAATTCATTAAAAATAAGAGTGCTTTCTTTTTTAGATATCTTTATAACTTTCTCTAATTACAGGCTTTCTTTCTTTGAGATTAATAGTCATGATGTTAGCTTCTAATTTTATTGATTTCTTTCATTTTAAAAAAATCCTTCCTTTTATTTCAAAATTTTCAAGTATGTTTTTTGTAATGCATTTTGTTCTCTAAATTTATTTGATTTTTTATGTTAAAATAAAGAGAAAATATAATAGTTGGGGGATAAAGATGAGGAAAATATTTATTTTGATTATACTGGGAATGTTTTATTTACTTTCAATTACCTTAGCCCAAACCTATACAACCTCAAGGTTATCTTCAGATGTATTCTTTGGAAGACCCATAAACCCTGATAAATATGTTCTTGGGGTTGGAGATAAATTAAGAGTTTATATTCTGAAAGAGACAGGAGAGCCAGAAATATATGAGCTTTTTGTTTCTCCAACTGGATCTATAAATCTCCTTGTGGCTGGAAGTATCAAAGTTGCTGGTTTAACTCTGGTAGAAGCAACTAAAGAGGTTTCAAGAAAGATTTTAGCTTATTATCCAAGAAGTAGAGTAGAACTTGAGCTTATATTACCAAGATATGTAAAAATATCTGTAACTGGTGAGGTAGTAAGTCCTGGTTCATATTTTGTTTCTGCTATGAGTACTCTTGATGATGTGATAAAGGTTGCTGGAGGTTTGAAATCTTCTGCTTCTACGAGAAATATACAGATAAAAAGAGGAAATAATATTATTTCAATAGATTATTTGAAATATGTAAAATTTGGGGATGAAAAGGAAAATCCTGATATTAAAGAGGGAGATATAATATATGTACCTATTGTTAAAAAAATAGTAAAGGTTTTTGGAGAAGTACAAAATCCGGGGATGGTAGAAATAGAAGAGGGTGAGATGTTAAGGGATATAATAAATATAGTTGGTGGATTTACCCCTAATGCAGATCTATTTTCAGCTTATGTGGAGAGACAGGGAAAAGATAAAAAGGAGATTATTTCAGTTAATTTATACAAATTGATTTATGAAAAAGATGAAAAAGAAAATATTGTTTTAAATGAGGGAGATACATTGGTAGTTCCAGAAAGAGCAAATAGGGTTTATGTACTTGGTTATGTTCAAAATCCTAAATCTTTTATAATTAGAGAAGGTACTTCTGAAAGAGCAACTTATACTTCTCAAATTCTAGAAGAGATTAGTGAAAATACAAAAGTGAGTGAGTTAATAAGAATGGCAGGAGGAATACTTACTGTAGGAAGCCAAAGAAAGATTCAAGTAATAAGGGATAATAAGTTGATAAAAGAGATAGATCTTTTTAAAGTTTTGATAAAAGGAGATACAGAAGAAGAAAATATAAAGATAGTGCCTGGAGATATCATCTATGTACCATTAAAAGAGAAGACTGTAAGAGTGCTTGGAGAAGTTAAGGTGCCCGGTATGTATGAAATAAAGACAGGGGAGAGGATTGTGGATTTAATAGAGATGGCAGGAGGATTTACAGTAAGGGCTGATATTAAGAATATCATAATTGAAAGGTACATAACAGAGAAAAAGCGAATAATTAATTTAGATCTTTCTAAATATTATAAAGATAAAGATGAGAGTGTTAATATTCTTCTTGAAGATGGAGATGTAATAAATATTCCTGTGAAGAGTGATTAAGGGGGAAGAAGATGAGAAAGAAAGTCTATTTTTTAGTATTATTCTTTTTAGTTATATTTTTACTATCTTATGCCCAAGAAGGAGCAATTGGAGTAGAAGGTATATATTCTGGAAAGGTTATTGATCCAGAGAAATATCTATTGGGGCCTGGAGATATTCTTAGGGTATACATAATAAGGGAAACAAACGAGACTATGAGTTTTAACTTGGCTGTTTCGCCAACAGGGCATATATTAATTCCTCTTGTAGGAAATATAAAAATATTGAACGTAACCTTAGCGGAAGCGACTCGAGAAATAGCAAAACAACTGATGAGATTTTATCCAAGGTCTAACATTATAGTGGATATTATTAATATAAAAAAGATAAATATTGTTATAACAGGAGAAGTAGTAAATCCAGGTGCATACAGAGTGCTTGCTATAAGTACTCTTGATGATGTGATAAAGGTTGCTGGAGGTTTAAAGTCTTCAGCATCTATGAGAAATATACAGATAAAAAGAGGGGATAAAGTAATTAATATAGACTATATGAGATTTCTGAAATATGGAGATTTGGAACAAAATCCATATATAGAAGAGGGAGACTTTATTTATATTCCGCTAATTGGGAAGAGTGTAAAGATAGTAGGGCAAGTAAGGAATCCAGGTATATATGAGATAAAAGGGGGAGAGAGATTAAAGGATTTAATAGATATGGCAGGAGGATTAACGGCGAGTGCATCATTATATGATGCGGTATTAGATAGGGTAAGTGGGGAGAGGATAGAGCTTAATTTATATAAATTGATATATGGAGATGAGAAGGAGAGAGAAGAGGCGAATATAGAGCTAAGGGATGGAGATGCGATAACCGTACTAAGGGAGCAAAAGAGGGTGTATGTTTTGGGATTTGTAAGGAAGCCAGGGCCGATACAACTTGTAGAAGAGGCGAAGATGGTAGCGGAGGGAGAAGAGGGAGGGGAGGTAGTAGGAGAAGCGATAATGGGAGCGAAGGTAAGTGAGATAATAAGGAGAGCAGGAGGGGTATTGCCGAATGGAAGTACAAGGAACATAGAGATAAGGAAGAGAGGAAAGGAAGGGGATAAAGTAGTAGTGGACTTATATAGGGTACTTGTATTAGGGGAGGAGAGTGAAGAAGATATAAAGGTGAATCCAGGGGATGTGGTATATGTACCACCTATAACAAAGAGTGTAAAGATAGTAGGGCAAGTAAGGAATCCAGGTATATATGAGATAAAAGGAGGAGAGAGATTAAAGGATTTAATAGATATGGCGGGAGGATTAACAGCGAGTGCATCATTATATGATGCGGTATTAGATAGGGTAAGTGGGGAGAGGATAGAGCTTAATTTATATAAATTGATATATGGAGATGAGAAGGAGAGAGAAGAGGCGAATATAGAGCTAAGGGATGGAGATGCGATAACCGTACTAAGGGAGCAAAAGAGGGTGTATGTTTTGGGATTTGTAAGGAAGCCAGGGCCGATACAACTTGTAGAAGAGGCGAAGATGGTAGCGGAGGGAGAAGAGGGAGGGGAGGTAGTAGGAGAAGCGATAATGGGAGCGAAGGTAAGTGAGATAATAAGGAGAGCAGGAGGGGTATTGCCGAATGGAAGTACAAGGAACATAGAGATAAGGAAGAGAGGAAAGGAAGGGGATAAAGTAGTAGTGGACTTATATAGGGTACTTGTATTAGGGGAGAAGAGTGAAGAAGATATAAAGGTGAATCCAGGGGATGTGATATACGTACCACCTATAACAAAGAGTGTAAAGATAGTAGGGCAAGTAAGGAATCCAGGTATATATGAGATAAAAGGAGGAGAGAGATTAAAGGATTTAATAGATATGGCGGGAGGATTAACGGCGAGTGCATCATTATATGATGCGGTATTAGATAGGGTAAGTGGGGAGAGGATAGAGCTTAATTTATATAAATTGATATATGGAGATGAGAAGGAGAGAGAAGAGGCGAATATAGAGCTAAGGGATGGAGATGCGATAACCGTACTAAGGGAACAAAAGAGGGTGTATGTTTTGGGATTTGTAAGAAAGCCAGGGCCGATACAACTTGTAGAAGAGGCGAAGATGGTAGCGGAGGGAGAAGAGGGAGGGGAGGTAGTAGGAGAAGCGATAATGGGAGCGAAGGTAAGTGAGATAATAAGGAGAGCAGGAGGGGTATTGCCGAATGGAAGTACAAGGAATATAGAGATAAGGAAAGGAGGAAGAGAGGACAACAAAGTAGTAGTAGACTTATATAGGGTACTTGTATTAGGGGAGAAGAGTGAAGAAGATATAAAGGTGAATCCAGGGGATGTGATATACGTACCACCTATAACAAAGAGTGTAAAGATAGTAGGGCAAGTAAGGAATCCAGGTATATATGAGATTGTTGCTGGGGATAGAATAAGGGATATTTTGTTAAAAGCAGGAGGAATTACAGAAAAGGCATCAAGAGAGAAGGGTCAATTAGAGAGAGTAGAAAATGGTAAAAAAGTGATTTATGAGTTTAGAGTAGATAATGCTGTAAAGGGAATTGAAAAAGATAATTTAGAACTTGAAGATGGAGATACTATCTATATACCAGAGCAAAGAAGATTAGTTTATGTATTAGGACAGGTCAGCAATCCTGCTGCTTATGAATATAGGGAAGGACGTAGGCTAACTGAATATATCGGTATAGCAGGAGGTTTAAAAGATAGAGCAGATCTTGAAAGAATAGCGGTGGTAAGGGAGATAGATGGTAAAACTCAAGTTATTCCTATTAACATGAATGAAATTATTAATAAAGGAAGAAGTGATTTGGATATTGAAATAAAGGAGAATGATATCATATTTGTACCTGAAGTATTTATAAAAGGTTGGCAAGATATTGTTTCTATTATTTCTGGAATTTTCTATGTCTATACTATAGTAAAGCCTTTTGTGGGGTGGTAAATTGTCAAGATAAAGGGGGCTTTTAAAAATGATTTATTCATTAAAGGAGGGAAATCCAAAGAAGGGATGGGTGGTTATTGTACATGGTCTTGGAGAGCACAGTGGAAGATATAGAAAAATGGTAGAAGATTTTGTAAATATGGGGTATGGAGTTGTTACCTTTGATCATCCGGGGCATGGTAGAAGTGATGGAAAAAGGGGAGATGCTACAATTGAAGAGATTTTAAGTGTAATTGATGAGGTTACTTTTGGTATTCCAAAGTTTCATATTTTTGGACATAGTCTTGGGGGACTTATTGCTGTAAGATATGCTCAAGAAAGGCAAGATAGAATTAAAAGTCTTGTAGTATCTGCTCCTGCCTTAGGAATTAAGGTAGATCCATTGACAAATTTTGTGGCAAGAAGTATTGGTAGGCTTTTCCCACATATTACTATAAATAATAAATTAGATCCCGAGTATTTATCCAGGAATAAAGAAGTAATTAATAAAGTTGCAAACGATCCTCTTATGCATAGTAAAATATCTTTTAGGCTTGGATTAAGTATGATTGAGAATATCAGTTTAGCTCATGAAAAGGCTAAGGATATAAAAGTGCCAACTTTAATTCTTGTCCCTACTGAGGATAGATACGTGGATCCAGATGGGGCAAGAGAATTTTTCAAAAAACTTACCATAGATGATAAGAATTTAATAGAATTTCCAGGTGGATATCATGAACTTTTTGAGGATGAGGAATATAAAGATAGATTTTATAATGCTATCTATGACTGGATAGAGAAACATAATTAAAGATCAAGCTTATTTTGCCTTCCAAAGTAAAAGATTTTTACAGGGTTTATAAGGTCCTCAGAGTCATTTTGAGGATTGTTAACTTTTTTAGATACAGGATATGCTTCCATTTCATCTGCAGGATAAGGTTTTAGAAGAGAAAGAAGTTTATTGACATCTTTTTCTTCTTTATTTACCCATATTTTCTCATCCTCTTTACTTAGTATTACGGGCATTCTTTCATGAATTTCTTTAATCAGTTCGTTTGGTTCTGTTGTTATTATGGTGAATGTTTTAATTGGCTTTCCTTCTGGACTAATCCAAATATCATAGATCCCTGCAAAGGCAAAAAGAGATTTATCTTTCATTTTTATGTAATAAGGTATTTTTTCTTTGCCCACTTTTTTCCATTCATAAAATCCGTCAGAAGGTACTAAGCAACGTCTCTTTAAAAAGGAATCTTTAAACATGGCCTTTTCAAGAAGGGATTCTGCTCTTGCATTTATAGGTCTTTCTTTTGGTATTTCTTTTGCCCAGTGAGTTATAAATCCCCATGTCATTTCTTCTAATTTATTAGGACTTTCTTGAAAAACTATTGGTACGGGTTGATCAGGTGAAATATTATATCTTTTTCTTAAATTAATTTCACCTAAAACTTTTACATCAAATCTCTCAGGTATTTTTTCTACTTGTATAAGGGTAAATCTACCACACATAAATTATCTCCTTATGATCTTTTTATAAAAATTGTAGCATATTTATATAAAATAAAAAGGCCTCCCCTTTATGGGAGGCCTTTTCTTTATCTATTATTAAAAGTTTTAATATTTTAATGAGAGCCCGAAAATATGTTGGTTAGAAAGGTCTTTTGAATACAAGAAGGCGTAATCAAACTGGATTTTATTAAGATTAAGTCCTATCCCTATACTGAAGGTGTTTTTCTCGCCATTATATCCTGTTCTGAAAAGTACAGGTATTCCAGGTATTTTTATTTCTGATCCTATGTGCAATCTTTGATAAAAGTACATTTTCTCATATAGAGATACATCCAATGCGAGGGTTAATAGTACCGATTTAAGGTCTAAAATTAAAGCAGTACCTAAAACTAAGTCTTCCTTTCCTACCGATTCTATTGTTCCAGTACTCCACTTAAGATAGCTTATGGGATTGTACCAACAAGCACCTACTTTTAACATATTATTAACTTCATATATGGCTCCAAAATCAAATCCAAAACCTGTAGCTTTGGCAGTATCAAGGGTAGCTGAATAAAAATGTCCTCTAAAGCCTAGGCTTAAGTTGGGAAGAATTTTTCTTGCAATATTTAAGCTTATTGCATTTTCTTGAAATGGGAAAAGGAGTTCTTCCTCATTTGTAATTCCTTTGCTTTCTAAACCAGCTCCTACTATTGTCCCATTTATATTCAATCCTGCTCCAATAAATTCTACTCTTGTATATCCTTGTGGTATTTGTAAGTGGCTAAATCCAATTGTTACTATATCTATATTTGTAAGTCCAGCAGGATTATAAACTAAACCGCCTAAGTCATCTGAAATAGCTACATAGGTTTCACCTATACCAGCTGATCTTGCATTAAGAATAATGGGGGAGAAAGCTCCCCCTGTACTACTTGCAAAGGCATAAGATAAGAGAAACAATCCAATTATACTTATTAAAATTATTTTTTTCATAACCTTTGTCCTCCCTTATATCCTATCAAATTAGACAAGATTATTTCAATATACCTATAAATCTGTTTATTCTTACTTCACCCTGATCTGATTTTGCCACAATTTGGAATAGATATAGACCATTCTTTAACGTTTGACCTTTCCAATTTACTCCATCCCACAAGATGCTATAATTGCCAGCTGGCAAGTATCCTAAATCTCTTTCATAAAGTTTAACGCCAGAAAGATCGTAAACTATAAATTTTACATTAGCATTTTGGGTTATATTAAAGAAAATTTCAGCAGGACCTTCTTTAGGGTTGAAGGATTTAGTGAATTTTGTGACATTTAAGATAGATAAAGGTAAAGAGGAAGGTATAGTTGTGTAAGAACTTATTTTAGTAGTGTTATTTAGCTCATCCTTAGCAATTATTTCTATTAAATATCTTCCGTATGGTTGAATAGCTCCACTTTCATCTTTTCCGTCCCATGTATATTGATAGGTACCGTTTATAACCTTTGTATTGTTTTCTAAGGTCTTAATTAACATATTCTTTTGGCCATTAATTGTACTGTAAACTTTTATTGTTAAGTAGGAATAGCCTATTTCATCTGATACTGTTATATTTATATTGCAATTTTCATTCTTTGAAGGATCAAATACGGAAGTTGCTGTAGCAGTTATGCTTGGAGGATTTGTAAGTAAATCTTTAACTTTTTTCATTATTGTTCCAGATACTGATGGATCAACTCCTTCTAAACCAAAGGCTAAATACACTACTCCGAAATGTTTATCTGGATCTATATAATATAAGCCTGCTGTACCTGATGAGGCTGTAACCTTGTTAACAATGGATGGTGATTTCTTAACCTTTATTTTCTCTGGTATTTTAATTTCAGGCATTATAGGTGATGGTGAAATATTAGGATCGTACATAAAAATAGGTACTGCTCCTTCTAATGGGTCAATTTCATCAAGATATACTTGGTTCATAGCAGAGTCTCTTGTATTAATATTAAAAGAGATATTTGAAAATGGAGTATTACTTAAACCTTTTACAGAATATATACCCACATCATCTTGTACAAATTCTGCTTTTAAATATTGATTATAGAATTTAGGATCAATATAACCTGCATAGTATCCCCATCCAAGATCTTGACTTGATATAAGTAATTTTCCTCCATTATCTAAATATCTCATTATTTCCTCTTGTATAGAGGGATCGTATATGGCTCCCCAATCTCCAGCCCATACTACAAAATTGAATAATGCCATATCATCTGCTGATGGTACGGCATTATCATTAAATACATCTATTATAAAGTAGTTTATATTCGCGTCTATTAAACTTTTCTCAATATATGGAGCTATACCATATTCTCCTCCGTCATCGGATACTAGTAAGGCTTCAAGAGTTGTTGGGGTTGTGAAGGATTTAGTTGTCCATGGAGAGTAACCTATAGAGTTTTTAGATCTTACCCTTACATAATAAGTGGTTCCTGGATATAAGGTTTCCTCAAGGGTTGGTCTGTATTCAGTTTTGTCTGTAGTTATATCAATAATTATCTTTTCAAAGTTTGGATCTTCTGCTACTTGAAGTTGGCTTTCTGTACTATTTGGAGCTACCCATTTAAAGAGTGGTCTTAAAGTGTTTGGATTCTCATTTAGCCAAGCAAAATGGGATATAAATGTTGGTGCAGATGGTACAGCCTCTTGCTTAACAGCTATATCACAAATAATATTTTCTCCTGAAACTGAGATATTTCTTACAGCGACTCCTGTGGGAATTTCTCCATAAGCATTGCTGTTTGGTGTGCTATTAGCGTCAAAGGTTGTATTTCCTGTAGATCCAGGATATGGATGTCCAGAATTTCCAGAAGATGCTCTTTTTTCAAGCTGCCATAAGCCATTTGCCTGTTCAAGAGCTACAAGATAATGTAATGTAGGATCAAGTCCTGGATACCACTCAACATCATTTTGATAATTTCTCATTTTTTCATCAACATGGTAAATAAGAAGTCCAAAGCCTCTTAAGAAACGATCAAATCCTATGGCTTGTCTATTTTCCAATAAGAAATATTGAGGACCTTCTTCTCCATCAGTCCAAAGTTTATATACTACTGGTTCTTTTTCAACAGGTGGAATTGTAACATTAGTCAAATTATCTTTTGGTACAATTGGTGTAACCCATCCAAGCTGGATTTTACTCCATGCATCAAAGTGAGAGGGTCCACCACCAAGGGTAAATCCCCCAGGTCCTACTGGACCATTCCATGATCCTCCTGCCATAAGACTCCATCTTCCGAGTCCCAGTGAAGAGTAATCTCTATCATATAGATCTGGAAGTTTACCAAATGCATGCCCCATTTCATGAACGAATACTCCTACTGTTTGAGGGACTATGACGGGATTTCCAAGAGAGTCATAATCTAACATATATTCTGGCTGAATGGTATATCTTACCGGAACTCTTTGCCCATTTATAGTTACGTATACTGCAGAGGCATGAGACCATATATCGTTGGGATCTCCTGACCATTCAGCTCCTTGTCCAGAATGGATAATAAAGATTACATCGTAGTTTCTCAAATCATAACCACTATCCACTGTATGTTGTAAAACTTCCTGAACTAATACAAAGACTCCTCCGTTAAAACCATTATTTTCATCATTTATATATGTGGTGTAGGTATATTTTGCTGTATACCATGGAAGTACGGTGGCTGTTATATTAAATTGGTTATATGAATTTTCTAAATAAAACTCTTTTACGCTTCCTACATTATATGGATTGATAGTACTCCAATCTGCACCTTCGCTATTAAAAAGGATATTAAAGTAGTTTGAAGGAATAACATCGTCTGGTTGTTTAGGCTTATCTGTAAATTCTACTGGGATAACAATAGCCTTCCCTATACCTTGAGCCTTTTCGATAGTTCCATAAATTCTTGTTCCTTGTGGAATACTTTCGGGTGTTACTTCAGGAAGTTTTGGTATCTCAACTTTCTTTTCTAAAAGTTTTTCATGAGGTGGCATTATGTGTATTTTGGTGATTGGGAAAGAGTGGGCAAAGGTAAATGTAAATAAGAGTAATAAGAAGATGATAGTTGTTAATAGAATTGATATACCCCTTCGCATCTTGAACCTCCCTCATTTATTTTAAAATTCCAACGTTAATTATTATATAATAAAATTATGGTTTTTGGGCTTGTGAAATTAAGGGGGTATGAAGAAATGAATACAACAAGATTCTTAGTTATGATTTTGAGTGTCTTTTTTCTTTGGGAATATACCTTTGCCCAAAGTATGCCGATTATTGAAAATAAAAGTTTGATTTTGGCAAGAGTAAAAAGTGTAATCTTAGGTAAATTTCCATATGTAGAGTTAGTGTTGGAAGTATTAGAAAGTAGATCAGTAGAAGGGTATAAAAATTTTGTTAAGAAAGGAGACTTGATTTTAGCTGTTCCCTATTCTTTGAAAAATATAGATCCTAAAGTTTTGTTTCTTCATGAAAATAGAAATCTACTTTTATGTTACTACTTGAGACCTTTAGATCTTATTTATGCTACCATAGAGCTTGTAGGAGATGAAAGAGGATCAGGCTATGTAATAAGAGAAGTGGAAAGGGTGGGCGAGGTTTCGAAGGATAATATCAAGGATATAGTTAAAGATTATTTGAAGGTTAAAGGAATAATAAAGGAAGAAGATATTCAACTAGAGGTGGAAGAAAAAAATAATTGTTATTTTGTAAAGGTCTTTGTGGGAAATAAAGTATATAATTTAGTTTTAGATAGATCTCTTGCTATTATCTCTTTTGATTAGCCTTTTCGTATAAAAATACTGAATCACCTTCATCTACACCTAAATTCTTTGCTACAATTTCACATTTTGCCTTAAGAAGGAAGAAAATGTTATAACCTCTTCCTTCTAAACTTTCATAGTTTGCTTGTCCTTTTGATATGATTAATTTTGCATTATAAAAGATATCTTGATATTCATTGGATCCAAGCTCAGGTGGCTTTCCTACAGATCCTGATCCTGTGGTAATTACTTTAGAGTACTTATTAAGTCCAACCTCTAATGCATCTTCAAGTATGGCATCATTTATTATAGGATATTCATTTACCACACTTATGATAATTTTTGTTTTAGATAACTCCTCTATTAGAATTCTATCAAACACTATTTCACCAGCGTTGTCCAAAAGGTAAAGAATCTCGTCTATTTTTTCCAATTCTTGTTTGAAGTAATGATAATGATCTATAGCAAGAGGTGTATTTATGATATCTTTAATATATTCCCTTAAATTTAATTTGGATATATCAAGAATGCCAAGATCAATAATATTTCCTGCTATAGCAACCTTTATAGCTGTATAAAGAGGATCTTCAGAAGTTTCTACAATATTTTTTAGAGTATCATATAGCTTAAGGGCTAAGTTATTATAATGTTTCTTTTCCTCATAATAGGGGTCTTTAAGATCTGCCATCTCATAGATTTTTTTAAATGTAAGATAAGTGTTATAGGCTGGTGATTCTGTAGGAGATAAAGTAGATATATACTCAGCAGCTTTTCTTATTATTTCGGTCTTTTTTTCTTCAGATAAATTGGATCTTTTTAATGCAGAAAGAGCTTGTTTTAGAAAACATGGATAACAATCTAATTTTGTCCACATAGCATTTATTTTTTACTTAATTATGAGATAAAAGTCAATTAAAGTAATTTTAAAGAAGATTATTTTTTAAGTTTTTCATAAAGAATTAATGATGATTTGAAAAGTTCAGAAAATTTTTCTTTATCTTTTATATGTTGATATAAAGAGGAGTCTCTTATATTTCCATGTACAGCACTATTTCTTACTCCTTCTAAAATTTTAAAATTATCTTGCATCCATTTTTCTTTTATTATTTGTGGAATTTTATCTCTTAAGAATTCTTTTCTGTTGGGTATATCATGAATTTTAGTAATCCCTAATCTTTTTAGCATGCGTATAGTTATAGCTTCATATATCAAAATGAGACTTTTCAGATATTGATTTTTCTCAAAAAAATATTTTGCTCTTTCTATCATTCGATCTTCTAATAGTTCTTTTTCAAGAAGAGGCTGTAGTTCTTTCTTTATATTCTCTGCGCATAACATTTTATAGCTGTCTTTAATATTATTCAACTTTGCGATAATTTCTTTCAATTCTTTTTGGGGTCTCCAGTTCATCTCTATTTGAAAATATGTATTTTCCGTATTTTGAATACCAAGATTTTTAAGGATTTCTGGAAAATAGCCTGAATATTTATAAATTTCGTAAGATGTGGTCAATTTGAATAATTCATTTATAAAATCTATTTTTATGACAGGTGCTTCGTCTCCTTTCATTTCCAGGGCTCCATAATATATATCTAAGTCCACGATCTTTTTAAAATTTTTTATGTACATTATAGAGAAACTAAGGATAAATGGCATAAATCTATAACCATGGGTAATATCCAATATTATGTAAAGCCCGTCATCAGGGAGATTTTTTATTAAAAATTCTACATAAAATTTGTAATCTAAAGGATCTATATTTATTAGCTCTATACCTGGTATATAGTTAGAAAGTTTTTCTTGCCACTCGTTTAGAGTGTTTTTCGATATTCCAGATCTTTCTTCATCCCATACTTTATAATATAGTTCTTCTAGATTATTTTTATAATCTTCATCTATAGTATCGATAATTTCAGACCACGACGATTTGTCTGTTCCAAGGATATACCACTTATCTATATTCTTCTCATTAAATAAGTATCGATAAAGAGCAGATCCAAAAAAAGCAGTCTCGAAGGTTTGTCCATTCTCAAATTTATATTTTGTCTTTATGTACCCTTTTCCACTTTGATTTCTACCAATTCCTATGATAGAAAGAAGTATGTTTTTCATTTTTTTATGTGTAAACTTTTAAAAAGTCTTTTATGTAATCTTCTATTTTTTTCTTATGATCTTTGTCAAGAATTTCTCCTAATTTGTAAGATAATCTTAAATTTTTATAATCTTGATCTATAAATTCGTATAGTAGTCCAGCATGAGCATTAAAATTTCTTTCTAAATTTGAAGAAGGGTATTTTCTTTCTTTTTCGCCTTTTTCAAATATCTTTTTGAAATTTTCCAATTCATTATCTAGTAATGTATATGCACTGGTTTCTTTAAAATGATTTCTGATTATTTTTTCATTAAAGTCTCTTAGTGTTTCTATTTTTACCCATTTTCTATGTTCTTCTATATCTATTTTGTTCTCGTATTCCTTATATATTTTATAAAAGGTTTCAAGAAGATAAATGTAGATCCACAAATTTCCCAAAGAGTATTCCATACATAATTTTATTTCTTTAGTATTGTCTTTTTCTATTGAGAAGGTCTCAATTAATTCTTTTATTCTTTTCAAAGTAATTTTTTAATAGGATAGGTTCAGTAATTTTTCAATATTATTCCAATTTATTATGGTAAGAAAGGCTAATGCAAATCCCTTTTTTATGGCAGATATACATTCATTAACACAAGAAATTATTTCTTTAATGAAGTTAAATTCTTGATAAAGGTGAATGGATTCTGGGTAGTAATCTGTGTCAAAATTAAAAGGAAGTTTGTTTACATTTTTAAAATAATCTACGAAAAAAGGTGTTTTTGCTTCTTCGAAGGTTACTTCATACTCTTGTTCCTTTAGATTTACTGGAGTAAGATATACATAATAAAATTTTGGGCATTTAGCTTTATCAATATAGTTTTTGGCTTGCTGAGCTACAAGAAATCTTCTATATGCATCCACAATAACTAAAATCTGAAAATTTAGTCCTCTTGATACATCCAAAATTATTTCTCTTATTTTATCATCGGTGCTATCTTGCATTGCTAAAAAAGCAATGTCTGCGGTAATGATATGATTATTCAGTTTGAATTTTTTACTTTCATAATTTCCTTTTACAGGAACTTCAACACATTTAATATTTTCCTTAGGAACATGATATTGTAAAAGTTCTGATATTAACTTTTCTTCTTCCTCTTTATCAATTGATTCAGGTCTTAAAAGGAGAATTTTAAATTCTTCATTTTGAGAGATAAGATATTGTGTTATTGCTCCAATAGTAGAATTCCCTTTAAAGGATTTTTTGTTGGAGGTTTTATTATCATTAAAATGATAAATATATTCGTTTCCACCCTTGGGTACAAGAGCACATATTAATTTACTCATCTCTTACTAATACACACCATCCTAAGGGGTAATATTTTTCTCCTAACTTTAAAGCCCATCTTGTGGAAGGGAAAAATTTTGGTAATATATTTCTTTTTGTTGTTACTTTATCTTTCAAAACACTTTCCGGTAAAAAGTATCCTAAGGAATTAAAATAATAAGTTTTACCGAATCCTATAGGAATATAAACAACTTTATTGTTCTCCAATCTTTCTTCTATTTTTTTATAATGTTCTATAAGGTTATTAAATAGGTCCTTATTTTCTTGAGTTTTGTTTTTTAATCTTTCTAAGATTTCTATTTCCTTTTTAACTAATAATAGGGAATAATTTTGTAAAGCTTTCCAAAGGTTATCAT
This sequence comes from Dictyoglomus sp. DH, assembly GCF_055181375.1. Taxonomy (NCBI): domain Bacteria; kingdom Pseudomonadati; phylum Dictyoglomota; class Dictyoglomia; order Dictyoglomales; family Dictyoglomaceae; genus Dictyoglomus; species Dictyoglomus sp. DH. The sequence goes on from NZ_CM143706.1 coordinate 679,126, forward strand.
CTTTATTCTCAAAAAATTTATTCCAAAAATTAGGAAGATTTTTATTATAGATATTAAACTTTATCTCTGTATAAAACTCTTTTGATCCTGGTATTGCTAAGATGTATTGAGAAAGTTTTTTATGGGGTAATCTTTCTATTTTATAGACTTCTAAGTCTGTAATTGGAATACTAGATGTGTCTTTTACTATTATATACTTCATTATGTCTGTAGATGGATCATATGGATCATCTCTTAAAGCCTTATCAATTTCTTTTTGGGTTATATCAAGTTGTTTTTGTTCTTTGCTTAGATTCTTAAAATAGTAAAATAGTAAAGCACTTCTTATGATTCCTTTCAAAGTACTTCCTGGAATGTATGCTTTATTTCCAGTGGTTATTGGCATATATATGCTTCTTCTCTCAAAAGGATCTATTTTGCTTTTAACTTTAAGAGTATACTTTGTTACTTGATCTATGCTAATTTTTTTGTTATTTAGAAAATCGTAGATAGTTCTTTTTTCGTTAATTATAGTATTTGAAAGCTCAACTACAAAAGATTTGGGGTCTTTTCCTTTAAATATATTTAAGAGTTTTTCCTTATCTATTATTTTTATTTCATTTTCTTGTATAACACAATCTGTTACATTGGAAAGCTCTTCACCACTTCTTATTAAAGTAGGGGTTATAGTTTTTATTTTAACCTTCATATTTAATCCCCTTCCTCATGAAAATTTCCAGCCAATAGATTTCCCATAGGAGATAACTCTCATATCTTTTATTGGCGATACATCTATATTTTCTCCTCTGTAAGGTGTCCTTACCAGGGATCCTTCTCCTATTTTGAAGTGGGTCTTTTTTCTATATCCTGTTGGTTTTTGATAATATATAAATCCATCCCTTTTTACCAAATTAAAATATATAATATTGTTTACTTCTTCCTTTCTTGGCGAGCTTAGAGATAATGTAATTTCAAGATCCCCATCATCTGGAAGATCTAATTCATCTTTTTCATAGAAGTCAAATTGTCCTTTTCCAGTACTTCTTTCCCCACCAATACCTTCCTCTATGAAAAGATTTAAGGCGGGGATAAATATTTCATTTAATGAATCATCTTTAGTTTTTAGAAAATATAGAAAAGGTTTAATTTTCTTTCCTGTAGAAGTAGTGATAGTAAAAAATTCTAGATTTTCTTGAAAATATAGTCCTTGTGTTCTTTCTTCAGATATTGTTGGAACTCTTGGTATAGAAACTTTAGGCTCCAAATTTGTTTCCATAAATATAATATTTTCATCTTTTTCCTTAAATTCTTTTAGTTCTTCGTATTCTTCTTTAGAGATTAAGAATTTTGAGTTCATAGGTTTTAAGTTTTCTATTGTCTTTAAATAGATTATTTCATTGTCTTTATCGTAATTTTTAAGTAATTCTTTTAGCCCATTCCAAGAAATCCATTGAAATCTCTTAAACTTTTTGTGATCTTTATCTTCTGCTGGTTTTATTGGTATATTGGGCATTGGTAAGAAAAGTATATCTTTTGATAGTCCTCTGAGTCCTGGAAATACCGATGAGATGATTAATTTCTCTTCAAATTCATTAAATTTATTCTCATCAAATATTTTAAATAATGAATTACTAAGAGCAGAAAAAAGGGTATCTGAGTGAATTAAATGAGAGGTTCTATCCATTCTTCTAAGCCCTATATGTAATACGATAGGTCCTTCTCTAAAAAGCTTATAAATTTCAACTCTCATTCTTTTTCACCTTCATTTGTCTTTCTAATTCTTCAATTAATTTGCTAATATCTATATCACTTAAAGATTTTATGTTTGTGTTGATAGGATGTTTTTTATTATCTCCAATATAAGAGTTAACATTTTTTACATAAAAATTAAGGTTTTCAAATTTTATTTGTCCATAACCTCTTGTTCCGCTTCCGCCAAGGTAATCGTCCTCTAATAATCTTAAACCTTCAATAAAGGTAGTAGTTAACTCTTTTATGTTGTCTTTTTCGTAAAAACTTATTGCACTTGAGAATTTAAATCTTGCTCCTGCGGGAACTCTCTCCATAGTTCTTGGATGTAAAGCTGTACCCCTTATTCTATCTATAATATTTTCAGTTTTTTCTTCTGTATACTCACCCTCTAATATCTCTCCAAATTCCTTTCTAAAATGTTCTTCATCTAAGAAGGAATCTCTGACAATTAAACGGGTTAAGGTTTTATTTCTTGCTGAGTGAGAACCAAAAAGATTGCAAATTACACAATTTTCTTTACCACAACCGCATGGATCGCCATTCTCTAAATTTAGATGTTTTCTTTCAAGAAGACATCTAATTTTACCTTTTAGAGAAGAACCAGGTATGTAAGGAACACCTTTGACTGTTTTGATTACAGGGTTATCAAGTCCACCAATTTCTCCTGTTTCTTTAGATCCACCTATATGTAAGCCTGTAACTAAGGTTATCTCACCTTCTATAAATAATTTACCTATGAATTTATTCATTATTCTCCCCCCTTAAATTAATCTTTACCATAGAATTTCTGGTATGCTACAAGGGTTTCCATAAATTTTTGAATATTTTTAACATGGGTTTTGTCATCTGTAGCCTGCATTATTGGTTCTTTTAATAGTATATAGATCTCACCTAGAGCCTCTTTTTTGGATTTACTATCTTCTCTTCCTACTAAGTAGGCTAAATAAGGTAGAGCCATTACAAGATCTGTAACAGACTTGGCTTTTTTAATAATTTCAAAGATTTTTCTTAACTTTGATGATGTGATATTAGAGGCTCTTTCTTGCATATAATCTTGTATTTGTTTATTGAATTTTTTAAATTCTTCTAATTCCAAGTTATCGAAGTTTAAAATTTTGTTTGAAAAACTTTGCTCTAATTTTTTTGTTACGTTTTCTTTCCATATAGATTCAAGAGATTTATTCTCTTTTATTGGATTGTTATTCATTGTTCACGCCCCCTTCTTGTTTTCATTTTGGCTATTTTAGTAGCAACTATTATTAATCTTGGATTTCTTATCTTTTCTTCCCCCCTTTCAAAGAGATTAGTGAGAAGAATCTTAGATAAGTTCTCTGCTAAATCTTTATAATCTCTTAAATAATACATAAATCTCCATATTGCAGGAGGGCTTATCTTACCTTTTAAGCTTGCTTCGAGAAGAGGATTAAAGCCTTTTATAGATCTTTGAATTTTTGAAATAACAGCTCTTGAGTATTTTTCTTTACTCATTTTTAAAATTCCTTCTGTTAATTTTTCAGAAATTTTCAAGGCTTCTTCAAATTCCCTATAGGTTAATATGTCTTCCTCTATACATATCTTTCCTTTTTGAGGCTTTTCTTCTTCAGGATATTTAAAACTTTTAGCCTTTTCTAAACCTTCTTCTATTAACGATGCTCCTCTTATTATGGGGAAATTATCTGGCAAGTAGTATATACTTCCTGATATTGTGAATACATTTTTAGAACCTGTATATTCTTTGTATTTTGAGTGTATTTTTAATGCAAGTTCATTTATTTCATCATATGTACCAATAATGAATAGATCATCTCCTCCTATAAATACTGGATATATGTATCCTTTTTTGTCCTTTTCTGATGTCTGATTTTCTTTTTGTTTTTGACATTCTTTTATTAAATTGAGTACTTCTTTTTCAAAAAATAATTCTATCCTTCTACTCAATATACCATATCTTGTTAGGGAGATAGTTGTTTCTTTGTTCTTGATTCGTTCTTTTTCTTTTTCAGAAAGTTCTTTGAATATAGAGCCCATGTTGTCTGCATCCATTTTTAAGTAGGCAAGTTTTTTATCACCATATTCCTCACTATCTATCTTTTTTATGTTACTTTTTGCTATTTTTTCAAAGTCAGTAATTTCTATTCGATAACTACCTAAAAGAAATCCATGAGGAATGAAATTTTTGTCTACAGATATGTCTTCAAGTTTATATATTCTTGTGTTTTTAGATTTAAAAGGATCTTTGGAAAAAGATAAAGAATAGCCAAGTGTTTCAAAAAAATCAAATACTGATTCAGGATAGTTTTTATTTATTTCTATTTTTTCTTCTATGAGATATTCTGATTCTATGGCTTTATTGGCTAACTCTATAAAAGATTTACATGTGCTACACCATCTTTCTTGTGGACTTGCATCTTCTATTTTTCTTTTACCGCATACTGTACAGTGTTCTCTTTCTTTAATATCTTCGTTTTTGGGACTGATGATTAGATCATAAAAATTTTCAATTTCTTTAAATCTACTCTTTTTTCTTATCTCTAATTTATCTTTAAGTTCTCTTTTTTTCTCAATAAAGTTAAATAAGTCGTTTATAGAAAGGTAACTCCATTCAATACCAAGATATAAGTCTTCTTCAATAAGTTTCCACAAATTTTCTATAATAAAAGATCTAAGTTTTTTTAAGATATCTTCAGGAATGTATGATAATAAAAGTTCAAAATTACCTCCTCCAATGTATATAGCATTTACCTGAGAAAATCCTGTATTTTCAAGAATGTATTTTGCCGAATATCTTGTTAATAGATCTAAAAATATGGATTTTCCTTTTAACATTCTGCCAGCCCTTTCTGAAGAGACGTTAAAAAGGAAACTTTGGATTCCAGAAAGGTCTCCGTTTATAAAAGTAAATAATTTTTTATCAAATATATTGTCTTGAGTATTATCTCTTTTTTGTGATTGCAGTCCTTTTTTTATTTTTTCTAAATCTTCTCTTGTTAATATTCCATTTGTATAATTTTTGTATAAAATGTGAGAAAGAGCTGTTGTAATTCTGGAATGATCATATATGGATATATCAGGTTCAAAACCTACAGTTTGAGCAGGTACATTGGAGAAGTAATATTCATAAAGAAGTAAAAGTTGTTCAAAATCTTCCACATATTTGAGTTTATTTAGAAATTCATTAAAGAGTTTGTCATATTCATATGGATCTATTTTTACTTCTTTTTTAGGGAATATATTTTCTAAAGTTGTTAACGGGTAAAAAAGATCATCAGCATTTTCGTCTATTCTTTTGAAGGGGGCTGATAATGGTATATTTGTGTACTCTCCTTTTTGTTCTTCTTTTTCCTCTCTTTCTGAAGAAGAAAGCCAATCTGCAATTTGTACTATAAGTCCGTATTCATTAGTAGGATTATGATGATTTAAAACTATATCTTCTACTTCTTCTGTTAGGTTTTCAACTAAAAACTTGGGAAAATTTTTGTCTGAATTTTCTCTTATGACTCTTACTAATAAGGCAGAATATCTTGGGTGTCCATAAGAAATTTTCTGAAATTCTGGGGGTAATTCTTGTTTTTCAAATTTTTTAGTCCTTTCTAAGACTTTTCCTATATCGTGAAATAAAGAGGAAAGCAGAATTTTTTTATCATCCAAGTTTATCCCTCCCCATCAATATAGATATCTAAAACATCCCCCACTTTTATTGAAGGTACGTGAGTTTCTATAACAACAGCCCCTAATCTTGGATCGTATACAGCAATAAATGGAGTAGAGTGATAATAATGAATTAAAAAGCCATAAAGCCATATAGGACCTCTTCCACTTATTATTAAACCTTTTCTTGAATTAATTTTGGGAGGAGCAATTTCTCTAAGTATTGACGGTTCTATATTCTCACTGAGGGTAAAAGAGAGAATTGTAAATTCTTTATCTTCTTTGGTTTTTATAATTACTCTTTCCCCCATGTTTTTATTTTAACATATTTTTATTCATTAATGACAAATATTTACAAAAATCTTATTGATTTTTATGTTAATTTTACTTCCATTTTTGAAATATCTTTTTGATTATTATTAAAAAGATTACACTCCATAGAAATATAATTGGAATACTAAAATACCATTTCTTTTTTAAGCGGAGATTTTCTTTTTTTTCTATGTCTTTTTCACATTCTTCTATTATATTTTTAGGAATTACCTTTATAGTTAGAGAAATTAATAAGGGAAGAATAACTAAATCATCTAAATAGCCTATTATAGGAATAAAATCAGGAATAAAATCTATAGGAGAGAGAGCATAAGTAATAGTAATTAGTGCAAATAGTTTAGCTATAAAAGGAGTGTCTTTTCTTTTTAGGGCTAAGAATATCGCTGGAACTTTTTTCTTTAAATATTTAGCTTTATCTTTCATTTTATGTACAATAGCCCATTTTCAATCCCTTATAGGTACGCTACAAACTCGGATGCGGAGCAAAAGGAGATGTCATTACCTTCATGTTTCAATCCCTTATAGGTACGCTACAAACATGCAGATGTCGCAAGATTTTGCAGTATAGAGTGTTGTTTCAATCCCTTATAGGTACGCTACAATTTTGTTGGTAGTATAGCATGAGAAAAATTAGATGTAAATAGGTTTTGATGTGAAAATTTATATTTCTGTCGATCCCCCAGGGTTTTGGGGTTATCGGGGGTAGACTGTGAAAATAGTTTTTAAGAATAAGCTAAAATATTTTCTAATGAAGTAAAGAACTATTTTGGAAAATATTTGAGATAAAAAATCATTAAGAAATTAATAAGAATCAAGTTGTGCAATAAAAGAAGGTTATCCTTAATTATTACATTTTCTGTCAATCTCAAAAAAATATGAATAAGCCTAATTTGATTGAGATTTTTATGTAACAAAAATTTAGACTTACGATGATATAGAGAAGTTATAAATTTTTGACTTAAATGGTATAATCTATAGAGATTTATTAAGAGGTTTATATAAATCAAGTAAGGAGTAAGGTAAAAAAAATGTTTCTAATTAAAAAATTTAAATTTGATGCGGCTCATAATTTAGTAAGCTATAAAGGAAAGTGTGAGAGATTACATGGACATACTTATGAATTAGTAATAGTTTTGGAAGGTAAGCCTGATGAGGAAGGTATGATTATGGACTTTGTAGAATTAAAGGATATCGTGAAAAAGGAAATTATTGATGTACTGGATCATAGTTATATAAATGATATAATCTCACAACCTACAGCTGAGAATATAGCTATATGGGTTTGGAATAAATTAGAAGGCATATTAAGAAGTAAAAATTTTTCTCTTTATGAAGTACAAATATGGGAAACATCAGATAGTGGAGTGATATATAGAGGTGGATAATTTAAAAGATGTACAAAATGAAAAAGATGAGAGAGGTATATCCCTGAAAAAAGTAGGGATTAAGAATTTTTATTATCCTATAAAGGTTTTTGATCAAAGGAGAGGACACCAATATACGATAGCAAAAATAGATCTTTCTGTGGATCTTAGACACGATTTAAGAGGTACACATATGAGTAGGTTTGTAGAAGTGTTGAATGAAATTGATGTAATTAGACCTGAAAATTTAGAAAGAATTTTGCAGAAGGTTAAGACAAAGTTAAAAGCAGAAAGTAGCCATATAAAACTTACTTTCCCTTATTTTATATGGAAAAAAGCTCCAATTTCGCAAATGGAGTCTCCTAATAAAATAGAATGTATAATTGAGGCTGAACTATTTAAAGATTTGGAAATGATTGTAGGGGTAAAAGTTCCTATTCATACTCTTTGTCCCTGTTCTAAGGAGATAAGCGAATTTGGAGCTCATAATCAAAGAGCTATAGCAAATATAGAAGTTAAGTCGAAAAAACTTATTTGGTTTGAGGATTTAGTTGAAATAGCAGAGAGTTCTGCAAGTGCCCCGATTTATTCTCTTTTAAAACGTCCAGATGAAAAATATATTACAGAAATGGCATATGATAATCCAAAATTTGTAGAAGATGTAGTAAGAGATATAGTTTTTATTTTGGATAAGGATAAAAGAATAGAGTGGTATAGGGTGGAAGTAATAAGTTTTGAAAGTATTCATAATCATGAAGCTTTTGCATGTGTAGAGAAGGGGTGGCTAAAGAATGATAATGGAGTTAACACTTGATTTTTTAATTAAAGAGATGGAAAAAGTAGGAGCTCATTTTGATTCTTTTTCAATTTTTCTAAGAAAAAGTAGAATTATTCCATTAAAGATTTTTGACATTACTTCTCCTACTGCCAATATTTTGAAGCAGGAGATGCTTTCTATTGGAGGAGATGTTGTAGTTCATAAAAATGTTATTAATTGTGGAATAAATAAAAATGATGTAATTCTTCTTGGGACAAAAAAACATTATGATATTCTTATTAAAAAATTGGAAAATATCAATTATTTTGATATTTCTAAGGTTTATAATCTTTTAAAGAACTTTTTTGAGAAGGATAAAGTATCTTATATTGAATCTCCTTGGAAGAGAAAAATAATTTTTGATAGAACTTTAATAATGGGAATAATAAATGTGACCCCAGATTCTTTTTATGCCAATTCTCGTAAGATAAATTTAGAAGAGATTTTAAATACTGCTAAATATATGATAGAAAACAAGGTAGATATTATTGATATAGGGGGGCAATCAACAAGACCTGGATCTGATCCTGTAGATGAAGAGGAAGAAATTAATAGGGTTATTCCTGCTGTAAAGATAATTAGGGAAAATTTTTCAAATATTTTTATTTCAGTGGATACTTATAGAGCCAGCGTAGCTAAAAAGGCAATAGAATTAGGAGCAGATATGATAAATGATATCAGTGGGTTTAGATTTGACGATAATCTTGTCAAAGTTATTTCTGAATATAAAATTCCTTATGTTTTAATGCACATGAAAGGTACACCTAAGGATATGCAAATAAATCCATATTATGATGATGTAATTAAAGAAATATATGAGTTTTTCTTAGAAAGATTAAATTATGCAGAGGGATATAGGGTTGATTTGGATAAGGTAATTATTGATCCGGGTATAGGCTTTGGAAAGAGATATGAGGATAATTTAGAAATATTAGCCAGAATAACTGAATTTAAAAGTTTGAAAAAACCTATTTTAATAGGAGCTTCAAGAAAAAGTTTTATAGGAAAAGCTTTAGGAGATATTCCTCCTGAGGAAAGATTAGAGGGTACTCTTGGAGTTACAGCTCTTTGTGCACTTAAGGATGTTGATATTGTTAGAGTTCACGATGTAAAGGAAAATAAGAGAGTAATTGATGTTATAGAGGCTATAAAATGCATAAGGTCTTCATAGCATTAGGGAGTAATTTAGGTGATAAAAGAAAAAATATAGAAATAGCTATAGAAAAGATTAAAGAAATAGGAATTAATATTTTAAAAATGTCTTCTATAATAGAAACAGAACCTTATGGATATAAAGATCAGGACAGTTTTTTAAATGCTGTTTGTTTGGTAGAGACAGATCTTGATCCATTTTCCTTATTAAAAGTTCTACTAAAAATTGAAGAAGAGATGGGAAGAAAAAGGATTTTTAAATGGGGTCCGAGAAATATTGATTTGGATATTATATTTTATGATGATTTAATAATTGAAACGGAAGAATTAATAATACCTCATCCTGATGCCCATAATAGGATCTTTGTTATGGGACCTATCTCTGAGCTTGAGCCAGACTTTATACATCCAGTTTTAAAAAGAAAAGTGCTAGATATATATAAAAGTCTTTTATAGTATCTGCTCTCTTTTATTTTTCTCTATTCCTATTATCTGTCTTTCCGAATATTTTGTGGTTCTCATAATGTAGAAAATAACAGAATCTTCTTCCTCATCTATTATTAATTCTATTTCTCTTTTTAGTCTTTCAAATTTTGCTTCTGTGATTTCTCCTTCAAGAACAGAATTTTGTATCCATTCTAAATACTTTCTTGCTGTATTTAGTACTTTATTAACTCTTTTCTGATTTACATCATAAACCATTATTATATACATTTACCAAGGAGATATGTAAGGAGAATATTTTTCTTCTCCTAATAAATGTTTCTCAAGTTTATAGAGTTCTAATCTTATTAATCTTCTGTAAGAGATTTTTCCTAAATCTTTATATTGAATAGTAGTTTTCATTTTTTCTTCAAAGTTTTGCACAAAGAGTTTCATGCCTTTTTCTTTAAGGTATACACCTTCCAATTTTTCCTCAAAATCTTTAGGTGTTATCTCTTTTTTATTTACCATAGAAAAGATAATTCTATCCACAATTATTGGTTTAAATATCTCTGCTATATCTAAATTAAGGGAAAATCTTCTGAAGTTTGTAGTATGTAGATATCCTATTCTTGGATCTAAATGAGTCTTATATATTTCAGAGAGAATTGCTGTATAGAGTAGGGAATTACCAAAACTTATAAGGGCGTTCATATAATTAGAAGGTGGTCTTTTGGTCCTTTCCTCAATGAAGAAATCCTTATTTTCTGTAATATCATTGAAACAAGAATAATAAATATCTCTTATGTTACCTTCTATTCCCATGATTTCATCTACTTTTTTACAACCTTCAATACCTTCAGCCAAATCTTCAATGGATTGTATTTTAGATTTTAATAAATCCTTACCTCTATTTGTATAATAGTTTAAAACCTTTTTTATATTATCAATAGCTCCTTTTACAAAACATTTTGCTAATTCTAATCTTTTTTCAGAATCCAAATAGTATTCTGCCTGTTTTAGGATCATATAACCTGAGTTATAATGCTCTCTTGGATAAAAGCTTCCCACATAATATTCATAGTAATTGTAAAAATGAAGGATTATTTCTTTTTGAGATAAATATTCTAAAATTTCTTTGTTTAAAGTTACTTCACCAAATATATGTAAGTCTCTCACATTTTCTATTGGTAAATATTTTTTCTGACCATCAGAAGTTTCGAAGTATATAGTATTGTGCTTCCTTTTTAATTCTCCACTGGTAAAGATATATATACTTTCACTCATGACCAGCAAAACTCCTTATATGCACAGAGTTTGCAATGAGGAATTTTTTGGGGTAACGGGGGTTTTCCCTTATATATGACAATCTCGATCCTTTTAATAGTGTCCTCAATTTTCTCTTCCAATTCTTTGTCTAATACTACTCTAACTCTTCTTTTTTCTTTGGGAAATATAAGTAATCCATCAGCTTTTATGCCATAGTTATTTTTAAGGGAATATAGGTAAAAAGCGAGTTGAATTTTGGCGACTTCTTGCACTTTTGAACTCTTTTTTATCTCTCCTACAATTAATGTTTTATTTTCAGTTTTTATAAGATCTATAATCATGTTTTCTAAGCTTATCTTTTTCTTTTCTTCTGTAAAACTTTGTTCATCAATTAATCTGCCAAGCTCTAAGTATGGATGGTCTTGGTCTGGAGTTATTTGATGAGCCATAAGCCATGCTTGTCTTTCGCATATTAAGAAACTCTCAATTAAACTTCCTGTAATCATATTTCACCAGAGTAAAAGACCACTTTTAGTTTTGTATCCTGTTTCTTTGTCATAGAAATCTTCTAAATTATCCTTAGATATATATCCAAAGCCATATTCAATAACTGGTATGTTTTCTGCTCTTGCAGGGATTGATATTACATATTTATAGAAATTACTTTTTATTTTTAGGAATTCTATTCTTCTTTCATAAATATCTTTTATTTCTTTAAGTTTTATATATTGATTCCATAGATTTTCTGCTTCTTCATTTAATTCTATAAATACGTCAATCTTGGGTTGATCTTCTTCAATAAGTTTGAAATCCTCAATACCTATGTATTTATCATTTTCATTTTCTGTATATCCTGAATATCTTAATGAATATATTGCATCTAAGAAGTTTTTAGATATGTCTTTGGCCTTTCTTTCATTAATCTCATAAAAATAATTTTGTATATAGTTAAGAAATTTTATTTCTTCTATTTTTTCATCTTTTTTAAGTATACTGTTAGTAACGTCCAAAAGAATTTTGTCATATATGTATGAAGCATATCTTCTTGTATTTTCATCTTGTAATGAATATAGATATACCTCTCCTATATCTTTTAGCCAGTTTCTATTACATCTTCCTGCTGATTGGTTTATAGAATCCAAGGGTGCAATATCTCTATAAACAATATCTAAATCAATATCAACGCCTGCTTCTACTAATTGAGTTGTAACCACTATTCTTTTTTCTCCTTTTTTTATACTCTCAATTCTTTCTAAACGATCCTTTGGTATTATGTGGCTTGAAAGAAAAACTATATCTTCCTTAGTTTTTTCTTTTAAAAGACTGTAAAATTTTTGGGCTGAGTTTATTGTATTAAAGATAAACATGTAAGATTTATTAGGTTTAAGTTCAATGTTTTCAATGAATTCCTCTAATAAAAGAGATTCATTAATACGAGGAATTAATATTGTACGATTTAATTTTGTAAAGTAGTGCTCAGCGTTTATTAAGTTAAAGGTTTCGTCGTTTTTAAATATAAGGGGTTGAGTTGCTGTAGAGAAAATAATATAGGTATTAAATTTTTCTACAAGTTCTTTAAATATTTCCCTTAAAAGGTACCAGTATTTAATAGGAATAGATTGTACTTCATCTAATATGATAATACTTCCGAATATTCTGTGTAATTTTCTTAGATTTGAATTTTTATTTGATATTAATGTATGAAAGAGTTGTACAAATGTGGTTATTATTATTTCTGAATTCCAGCCTTCTATTAATATTTTTGCGTGGTCAGGCTCTATTTCATTATCATTGTATTTATAATGGATTTCCGAAAGGTGATGATGTTTTAATATTATTGTAGAATCTATGTTCCCAAAATATTTTATTAGGACTTTTTCGAGTACACTTGCATTTTGCTCTATAATACTTAGGAAAGGTAATGAGTATATAATTCTTGGGATATATCCTTTCTTTTTTCTTATTTCTTCTCTTAGCTTGAAGGCAAAAGCAAAAGAAATGAAGGTCTTTCCAAGACCTGTTGGGAGAGTTAGAGAATAAATTTTCTGATCAAGATCAATCTTTTTGTTTATTACTTCTTGATATGCTTTTTCTCGAAGCTCATTTATAGATTTTCTATCAGTTTTTAAATCTTTTTTATAATAATCTACTACCATATATGGGATATCTAATGGGTTTCTTTCTGGTTTTCCTATAGTTACTTCACTTTTGTCCGCATCTATTAAGAGGGAGAAGAGTAGGTTATTTAATAAGTAGTATTCTGTAGAATTTTCGTGTTTAAGATTTTTGATTTTTATTCTTTTAATCTTTATATCTTTTGATACTGCTTCTACGATATCTTTAAGTTTATCTTTTGTGATTTCACTAAATAAAGCTTCATCTATATTTTTTATCAATATATTAAATTTTTCTTCATCTATACTTTCAATTTGTCTATAGAGCAATTCTTTATCTTCTTCAGAAATATCAATTTCTATAAGTATATCTAAAAAATTTCCATGATGTCTTTTAACATTTATATAAGAGAAAATGGGAAGTATCATTTTGATATTATCCGAAATATTTTCTTTTTCAAAAACTTTCTTAGTGATGTAATAAGCAATGATGGAGGAGAGGAGAGAGTGCCTTGTTTCTTTACTTCCCTCTTCCTCTCCAGAAAGTAGATATTCTTGGAAAAATTCTGTGGCTTTTCCTATATCATGAGATAGAGTATTTATTTTAATTAATTTTTGTAATTGCTCTTTGGATAATATGAAGTTTTCAACAGGTATATCATCTAAAAAGTTAATGGCAAGATCTGTAGTATTTTTCAAATGTACTTCTAAATATTTATTTGGATGGGAAAATAAATTAGAGAAATATGACATTTGTTCCATCGTCTCCCTGAAAAAATTTATCTACTTTAACTTTGATGGGTTTTCCTTGGCTTTCAAAGATGATATCTTCGTATCTTTCTACTATTCTATTACTATTCATTATTAATGGAATTCTTTCTTTAAAATAGCTTTTTCCTTCCTCAAAAATTATCTTGTTTTCTAATATTTGGGATATAGGGATTATTGTGGATACATAAATTTCATTATTTTCTTTCTCTGTAAAGTTTTTTATTCCAATAAACTGAAAATCTCCTAAAAGTTCTGAAAGGCCTAAGGAGAATGTGTAATAACTTCGATGGTTTTTAATATTTTCCACAAGTTTATTAAATAATTCTTCATTCTTATGGTAAAAATATATTCTATATCTTGGATTTTTAATAAACTCTGTTTTTACCTGGGTTCTTGCATCATGGTTTTTCTTTTTGACTGGTATCCAAATGTTTCCTTTTGTGTTTATCAAATTTAAGCCTAATCTTATCTTTTTAATGGGATTTACAATTTGTAATGCTATTTTGCAATTATTAAAGGAAAATGTTTCTAAATATTCTTTTCTATCTATTCCTAAAATAGCTCCAAGCATACCGAATATGGTAGGAGGTGGAGGAAAAGGAAAGGAAAGGGGAGATGATGTGGTATAGAATTTTCTAAAATGGGCAAATTCTCCAAAAATATCAAAAACCAAGACTTTCATTAAAAATCATCTCCTAAATTGTTAGTTCTTCTGCTTGGAAATCTTTTAGGGACTCATTTAACGATACTTCTTTACCGTCTAATACTAAGTTCACTCTTTCGTCTACTTTATATCTGATTTTTTCAATTTTATTATTATTTTCCGTTAATACCTTTATTAGTTCTGTGATGTCTATTTTTACTTGGGATATATCTCTTATTTTTTCATCCTCTATATCTGATATAAGTTTTATTCTTCTATCTAATTCGCCTATGTAAAAATATGAGTCAGGCTTATAGATAATTTGTATTAATAATCTTGGAACTTGACCAAATTTTGAAGTAGATATCAGATTCTTTGTACCATGCCATATTCCTTCCAACATATTATCTATATCTTCCTCAGTAAGGGGAATATTTTGGACTTTTGCTAAATTTTCATTTACTATTCCATAAAAGGCTATTAAAGAATAAGGAAGAATGTATTTTTCAGTAAATGTACCTTGAGTTTTGCCTGATTTTGATGGCATGACTGTTGTACCTTTTATATAAGTCAGATCAACTTTATGAAGAGATCTTCCAAATTTAAACTGTACTGGTCCAGTTAAAGTCATGGTTTTCCCTTCTACTGCAGTGGTTGCTCCAAAGAGTCTTATATCAATGCATTTTTCAATAATCTCATTATTATCTTTGTATTCCTTTAATCTATCTTCTTTAGTTTTTAGTTCTCCTTTATCATCTCTTATTTCTCTGACAAAAACTTCTAACCCTTTATATTCATATAAATAGTCCCTTATTGTTCTTTTAAGTCTTACGTCTGTAACAATATTTGTTCCTGTTTCTTCATCTATTCTTGGTTTGTTTTCATCCATTGGATCACCATTTGGATTTGCATCTGTTACGTCATAGAGAAAAAGAATTTCAGATCTATTTTTTAGCACACCCATCTAAAACACCTCCTATTTTATTTTTTATCTGGATAAATATATGGTTTTAGTTCATCTAATAGGTTCATACCACATGCAAAATAGAAATTAAGCTCATCATTTGAAAGTTTCCAGTTATCTCCAGCGAGAAGTAGATAGTAGGAAGCTTCTTCTGCTAATTTTTGTTTTCCTATATCAAAGGAATCGTACTCTTGTAATTTATTTATTACTTTTGGAAGAAGCCCTTTAAAGTCCTTTTCTTCCATTTTTAAACTTTTTAGTTGTTTTCTAAAAGGATCACTACCTCTTTCTAAATATTGTACATTTAATAGCATTTGGGTTAAGGCGCCGAGCAAGAAAAGTCCCTTTTTAATAGGATGATTGAAAGTTGGAGAAAATTTTTTAAATATAGGCTCAAATAATCTTTCTTCTTCCATATTTATCACCTCCATAGGGATTAAATCTAAATAAAGTAGAAACAAAAGTGACATTAGGGCATCTTTTACTGCAAAGGAGAAGTATTCATCTCTAACATACTGAGTTCTTATTTTCCTCATAAAAAATTGAAATATGAAATTTTTATCTATGGGTCTATCTTTGAATATGCGATCTACAATTTCTAAAAAGTAATTTACAAGGTCTGTTTCTCTTTTGTCAGGATCTGATTTTGAAAAGAAAGTCCATAGATTTCTCATAGTGAAATCCGTGTTAAATAACTTATCTACTTTTTCTTTTGCTTTAAATATACTTCTTAGTCGAGAGGGTAAAACGTCCTCTATAAGGGCAAGGATTTTTTCTGCACTTTGTTTTCTTTCTATAAATAAAAAGTTTAAAGTAATGTAATCTTCGGTATCAGATAAATACTGTAAAATATCTTCTTCATCTCCAAGATATCTCTTGGCAGTATTTTTCTTTAGAGATAGCAGTTTTGGAGTATCGAAAAATATATTATAAACATCTTCTTTTATAAATTCCCTTCCTAAGAGGAATTTAGGAATAAGTTGATAAGAAATTCCTGCCATTTTGAAAGTAAGCTCTTTTTCAATATATTCTTTTCCTTTTTCTAAGCTTCTTCTACAATCTTCACATAATGGAAAGTTTTTCCATGCTTCTTTTTCTTTGAAACCACCACAAATAAATCCGGGTTTATCTATTGTATAGAATGTATATATTCCATCTCCTATGGTAACTTCTTTTTCCTCTAAGCATATAGAGCATTGGCCTATATTAGAACCTTTTTTACTCTCTTTTATTTTTACCAATTTTTCTAAGGTTTTTATAAAAACCTCCTTGTCTCCTATATATTCTGTTTTTCCTTCTTTTTTGAATTTTAAGGTTAGAAACATACCTTCCTTTTTCGAAATGTCTTTTGATTTTTGCTTAAATTCCTCAATTATTTCATTTTCGTGATTTTTTAATACTGTATAAATTTTTTCTAAATACTCTTTTTCCTCTTTGGATAGCTCTAAATTTTTTCGGGAAAACACATCTTTGAACCAATTTAAAACTTTAATGTATAGAGTTTTTTCTATCTCTGTAACTTTTGTTGAAGGTGTAAAGTTAGGTCCGTTAGAGGGTCCGCTTCTGTATAGGTATTTTATTATCTTGTCTGATTCATAGTCTTCAAGTTCAATTCCTATATACTTTATTTCACCATTTTCTTCAAAAGTTAAGCAAAAAACATTATTATATTTTTGGTTAGGGTTTGGATCTTCTATAAGGATTTCAATCTGGTTTTTGATATCCTTTTTTAGTAATATATCTCCTATCTCTTTGACAGCATCAAGCATCTTCATCACTCTCCTTTCCTCTCCATATTTCCCACATTCCAAATCCTGCTGAATTTTTATTTCCTAAGCCAGTTTCGTAGGTAATGTAAATTAATTCTGGATTCCCTATAAGTTCATAAATACCTGTATAGCCCTCTATAATGGTATCTTTGAATTTTATAATCTTTAAGTTTTCTTGTACTGAGAATTTTATAGGTTTTATTTCAAGTGACATGTGATTCGGATCTCTACTATAGAAAAGTTGATATTTTTTCTTTGCATTTTTCTCAATAAGTTTCGAGAATTCTTTATCTATTGGTTTGTAATAATGTACAATTTTTTCACCATCCTTTTTATATAAAGTGCTGTATATAGTAATAGGGGATAGAGCTTTAATTATTACTTTTTCTTCTATCTTTGGGGTAGTTACTATTTCAAGCTGAGAGATGTATATCCTTTTATTGCATAACTCGAATTCTCTTTCTTTAAAGCTTCTTTCAGCTAAATTTCCTACTATATCTTCTATGGGTGAGGAAAAATATATGGTTATTTTTCTTTTGAATATTAATTTTTCATTATCTTTTGTGGGAATTCCTTTTTCTAATATCCGAGAAAAGGTAAATAGCTTAAATCTTCTTTTTCCTAATTGAAAACCTACATTATGAAGCTTGGTAGCAAGGTCAGGGGTAAAGGTTCTGTATATGAGAGCTTGAATATGATGGTTATAATGCTTTGGTAATATTATATCTCCATCTAAGCTTTCATAGGTTAGTTTTATTCTCATATCTTACCCCTTTTTTATAATTATACTATAATTATACTTATACATTATTATTTATTTCTATTTTATTTACAATCTTATAATTTTTATTTTGAGAGTACCATAATAAAGTGACAAAAATAGACCCTGATAAAATATTTTTAGATAAAAATTTTCAAGGGGGTTGAAAATATGATGAAATATAGATATGAAAACATGTTTCCCCATCAGCTAAGGGAAGTTTTGAGTAGTAAACCCATAGTTTACTTACCTATAAGTCCTATTGAGTGGCATGGAGAACATTTGATTTTTGGTACCGATGCTTTTAGGGCAAGAAAAGTATTGGAGTTGGTATGGGATGAAATAGGGGGAGTTTTATTTCCTACTTTATTTATAGGTACTGATGGTATAAAGATGAAAGATAGAGAAAAATTGTGGGGGATGGAGATGTTTGTAGAAGAAAAAATTCCTGGAAGTGTATTTGTGAAAAAAGATGTTCTTTATTATCTTCTTAGTGATGTACTTTTCTTTTTAGAGAGAACAGGATTTAAAATGGCAGTAGTTTGTAGTGGACATATGGCAAAGGAACAGATTGAGGTAATTGAAAGATTGGAGAATGAATATAGTAGTAAGGTTATGAAGGTTTTGGGATGGCATTGGGGTAAGGTAAAGTATCCAGAGGGACTTGTATCAGCAAATCCTATTCATGCTGGAATAGAAGAAAGTAGTGAAATGATGAGTATAGATTTAGGCTATGTGGATCTTGATAGGATAGGAAGCAATAATGTGGATGTGAAGGTTGGTCTTACAAAAGAAGCTCTTAAAGGTGTAGATGAAAAACTTGGGGATAAAAGATTAAATTATGAGGCTCAATGTTTGATAAAAGAAATTAAATCTTTAATAAATTTGTGATATAATTTAACAAATATAAAAATTAATGAATAAATGGGGTTAATCTTGCAGAATATTACTTATTTAGAAGCTCTCCTTGATAGGGAGAAAATAGTATATTTAGATTTTCCACAGGGAAGTGGAAGAACTTACATACTAAAGTCTTTATACAATAAATTAAAATCCCAATCTATTTTTACTCATTATGCATCTCACAGGACTCCTATTGGTGAATTATTCTTATCATTGCTGGATTTGATTGATAAAAAAAAGTTTTTAGAAGAGAAGGGTCATATAGTTGGACCTATTTTAAGGCGTTACATACATCCAAGGTTTTTATCTCTTTTGAAAGATTATGAGGCTGAAGAGGTAATCACAAAAGATGCTGAGGTCTCTCAAATTTTGGATATTATTAAGGTGATTCTTGAACGTAAAACTATAAAATACTGGTTCTTTGATAATTGGCAAGAATACTTACATTTTAATGAAATTTTTTCAGAACTAATCCCCTATTTAAGGAAAAAGTATGATATAAGATTTTTAATTGCGGGGAAGGATTTTGCTTTGAATTGTTTTAGGCTTAATCCTGATAAGTATGTTGTACCTATAACTAAGGAAGGTATTGTAGTTTATGAAATGTCTAAGGCTTTTAATATTACCCCTAAAGAAGCTGAAAAATTATATAACTTAAGTAAGGGTAATTGGAATAATGCAGAAGTTATTTTTGTGAATCAATTTAAACCTTTAGATGAGATTATACATGAAAAAGTCTCTAACCTTTCTGAAAGTGCTAAGAATGCCCTTTTCACTTTCACCATAGTGGGTAAAACATTTTCTTCTACTACTATAAAGGCTGTTAAGGATATTTATGGCCCTCTTAAATTTATGAAGGAATTTGCTGAAAGCAGAATTCTAAAATGGGAATATCCTTTATGGAGATTTGCTTCAGAAGATGTACTTAATAATATTAGAAGCTATATAAAGGATGAAAAAGTTTTAAGAGAGAAATTTGCTAAAAAGCTTTCTTCATACAATTACTCTGATTTATGGGGAAGACTGGCTTTACTTTCAGAGGATGATATAAGAAGTTGGACTTTATTTAAACTTAAGGAATATAGAAGTACATATAATCTACAGAGAAAAAGCAATATTCTAAAGGAGATTCTTCAAAAAGAGATACCCAATAAGGATCTTTACAAAAGGGAATTAATTGATCTACTTATTAATTTCCAAGAATTTTCTCGGGCTTTAGAACTTATAAATGATTTGGAAAAAAATAATTTATTAGATTTAGCAACTAAGGTTAGATGTCTATCTTATCTTGGTAAATATGAAGGGGCAGAAGAAATTATTAAGAATAATTTTATGGATATTTCTGTATCTTATGAAACCCCAGAGATTCTTTCAAGAATAGGAAGTTATTATTTCTTATCTAAGAAGGTTGAGGATGGATTATATCTTTTTAACAAATATCTTGATCAAGTTATAAATCTCAAATCTTCTCCTAAGTATTTGGCTAATTTTTATAACATGCTTGGACTTTTGACTATTGGAGAGAATAAATATGAGAAGGCTTTATCCTTTTTTGAGACTGGCCTTTCTTTTGCAAATAAGACAAAGGACAAAGTAATTTTGCATAAATTATTGAATAATATAGGGGATTTGAAGGCTTACTTGAACGGTCCGAGAGCGTCTGTTTCTGCTTCTTTGAAGGCATACGAGCTTTCAAAATATCTATCACCAAATTTAGTGGTTATAAGTTTAGGAAATCTTATAAAGAATAAGATTCAATATTGTAATTATGAAGAAATGATAGGTTTAATCAATATCCTTGAAAGTCTTTTAGAGGATATTAAATTTGATTATTTTTTATATTCAGGTTATAGGAGATTAGCAATATCATATCTTTCTTATGGAAAATTAAATGATTTGGAAAGAATAATTCAGAAACTGGAAGGAATTAAAAATATAAAAGAGAGTGAAATATTAGTGAAGATATTAAAGACTTTTCTAAATAAGGAATATGATATTTCTGAAGAAGAAGTCCTTAATACTAAGGAGGAACAAATAATTACCTTTTATATGAGACTTGCTGCTGAGAGAGGATTTGATCTTTCAAAGTCATTAAGAGAATATCCTACTGATTTTCCTTTACATAAATTTTTAAAGGGATTTATTCTAAAAGAAAGCTTTTTTAATCTTATAGGTTACATTGATGAAATGTTAGAAAGATGGGAGTTTTTAGATGCTTTATATTCATACGTGCTTCTTGATGAATATATGGTTAAGAGAGAATTTTTTATGGGATTTCTTCCATATGTAAGATTGGAAGCTTTTGAGCTTGCTATTCTTCTTGGGATTGAAGATGTGATAAATAAAATAAAAGAAAAGATGGGTGATACTTATAAGGAGATAATGCAAGAACACTCCAAATTAAGAGCTCTTGATCTTTATATGGGAAAAGCACTGATGGAGGCAAGAGAAGAGGAAGAGGCTATGGAGATTATATATAGAATTTTGACAGATTTTTTGGAAGATTTTATGGTAAGGATAGATATAGGGGATAGAGTCTTAGAGAAAGGAAATAGACTTTTATATGATTCTCATTTAAGACTTACTTATAGAAGAATGCCGTATACAATTAAGCTTTATTCCTTAGAAAAACCTTCTCCAAAAGTCTTCTTTATTATGAGAAATATACTTAAGAATTTTATTATCTTTTGGGAGAAAAAATATGGAATTTATGATCCTTTAACAGGTATTTTTAATAGATCTTATGGAGAAAGAAAAATAGAAGAAGCCTTTTCTGACTTTGTAAGAGAAAAAGAGAAATTTAGTGTTGTATTTGTAGATATAGATTCTTTTAAAAAGATTAATGATACTTTGGGACATTTATATGGTGATTACTTATTGAAAGAAGTTGCTAATATTATTAAAAATTCAATTAGACAAAGCGATTCTGCTATTAGATGGGGTGGAGATGAATTTCTTGTAATTTTGAGAAAGGCTGATTATGATGATGCTTTAAAAGTGGTGGAAAGGATAAAAATGCATATTGATAATTCTACCAACGGAAAAATAAAAATAAGTTATGGTATAGAGACTTCTTCCGAAGACATTACTTCACCTTATGAATTAATAAGTAGGGCTGATTTTAAGATGTATAAGTATAAGTATGAAAGAGGGGAGAGGTAATTCTCCCCTCTTTTTTATTTATTTTCTATATCAAAATTTGAAAATGTCCATCCAAATCTTGCAGATGTAGTATAAGGATCTCCAAATTCAGTTCCTATTTCCCAATCTGTAACGTACATTTGGTCAAACTGTTCTGGAGTAATTCTTTTAGAGTATTGCTTAATAATATCTCTCAAATTTCTTATAAAATCATTTATAGGTATCTTTACTTCTCCTTCCTTTAAATTCTCCTTTGATTTGTAGGCTATATAATCCCATGACATAGGAGATACATAGACCTCCCAAATTATATCTTTAACCCTTCCATTATATATAATTGGAATCTTTACTTCTGCAACCTTTCTACCAGCTGGTCCTAATTTTTGGGCGTATAGCCATACCATCATTTCAATATCTCCAGAAGAAACTGATTTTTGCTTCTCTTCACGGGTGATCCATGTTTCCATGGCAAAATTTATTGGTAGATAGCTTTCATGCCATAAAGAGTATTTAAAGTTAAAATAGATGTCAGGGAATTTAGATACTTTTTGTGGAAGAACAAGTTTTTCGCAATATGTTCCTCGAACAGACCATGGTTTATACCCATAATAGACTTCTGGGTATCCATGTACCCATGAATTTTTATCCTTTAATACAATATTTTTTATGTCTACATAATACTCTACTGTATCATCTTTTTCATAAAATGCCATCCAAGTTTCTCCTTCATAGCTTGAAATATTCCAAAAATTAAGCTCCATAGTAAGAGGAAGATTTTTAGTTTTGATATCTGCAGAAGAAGGTTCTCTAAGAATAAGAGCATCTTTATAGCGTGGTTCTGCCCCTAATATAGGTATCATTAAAAGAAGGAGAAAAATAAAGATGAGTAAGCGTCTCATTTTATACCTCCCTTTTATATTTTATTTAATTTATTATAACATTGAAGTTTATCTAAGGTTATAACACGTTCATGATTATAAACTTTAATTAAATGTTCTTTTGAATTGATGTTATGATCGAATATAAAAGAACCAAACCATGGCATAAACCATAAAAAATAAGCCTCGTATTCAAAAACTAAATCAGGATCGGGTATAGGTCCATTTTCAGTTAAAGCAAGAGGCTTTTTATAATCTGTTAAATGTAAGAGATAATCATAGGAAAATTTCATAGGACCATAATTTCCAGCAGGAACATAGTTATCTATACCAGCTATATCATAATACTCATTATCAATTTTCCATTCTGAATGAGGAGCATTCCAAATCCAAATGAGATTATTTAATCCGTATTTATTTGTTAAAATGTCAAAAAGGAGATAATATAGTTCTTTGTATGCTTTGGGTCCTTTTGCTCCCCACCAAAACCATTTTCCATCTGCTTCATGTAGTGGTCTCCATAATACAGGAATATTAGCTGATTTTAATTTTAAAAGTTCCTTAGCTATCAAATCTATATCCAACATCAATGCTTTATTTTCTTCTGTTCCAGGTTTTAAGGCTTCTTCTAGATCAAAGTTAGTGTTAATTGTATAAAATGTTTTGTCTTTCCCACCAGTTGGAGCATACCAATGCCAGCAAAAAGTTACAATTCCGTTATAATCTTTTCCCCATTCTATAGCTTTTTCTATAGAGCCTTTATTTCCCTCTATCTCTATTATTGCATCTTGGGTCATGTTTTCAGTTCTTATTTTGTAAGAATAACTTAAAAAATCAAAACCTCTTAAAGCAGGAAGTTTACCAGTAATATATTCAATATATGCAATTTCAGGGCCTGCTGACGTATTTGTATGTTGGCCTGCAATTATGTATTTGGAGTATATTTTTTCAAAAAATTCTAAAAGTTTCTTGGCAGAATCAGCTAAATTATTTCTAATATTAAATTCAGGAAATTTAAAATTACTTTTTTCTTTGTTAGTAAGCTCAATATGATGAATTTTAAAATCTTCTGGAATATGACCTATGGAAAGAATATAATTTCCTCTTTTTAATTTCAGATTACCCATTAAGGTATTTTTTTTATTTGGGAAAAGATTAACTTCACCTAAGGCAAGATTGTTTAAGAAACAATAACATTTTAGATGATATTCCTTAGGAGTATAAGAAATATAAAAATCATAGTAGGATTCTTCAAATATAGAAAAGTTAAATTCTAAACTTCTTACTTCTCTTGAATTAAAATTTTCCTTTCTTTCGGTAAAATTTTCTATTTTAATCATATTTTTAATACTTTTCCTCCTCTTATTTTTCCTTCTTTAAGTTCCATAAGAGCCAAATTAGCGGATTCTAATGGATATACTTGAATCTCTGGTTTGAAATTGAGTTTTTGAGCAAGAGTTAAAAATTCTTCTATATCTCTTCTTGTTACATTTGCTGTTGTTTTCATTTCTTTTTCCATCCATAAATCTCTTTCATATTTTAGTTTTAAAAGAAATTCTTTATCTTTTTCTTCTTTTCTTATGGCATTTATTACAAGTCGACCTCCTTTTTCTAAATTTTTTAAGACCAATACAATAGGTCTCCAAGCAGGAGTAGTATCTATTATTGCCTTCAATTTTTCAGGTGTTTCTTCTCCAAAATCACCTATCCAAAATGCTGAGAGTTCTTTTGCAAAATTTCTTTCTTTTTCATTTCTTGAGAATACAAAGATTTTAGAATTAGGATATAAAGCTTTTATCATTTTTAATACCAAATGACCTGAAGCTCCAAAGCCAGATAATCCAATATTATCTCCATCTTTTATATTAGCAAGTTTTAGAGATCTATAACCTACTGCTCCTGCACAAAGTAGGGGTGCAGATTCTTCATCTGAATAGTTATCTGGAATTTTATACGCAAAATCTTCTGATACTACAGTATATTCGGCATATCCTCCATCTACATCCCTTCCAGTAGCTTTAAATTCATCACATAAATTTTCTTGTCCTGAAAGGCAATGTTTACATTTACCGCATGAGGAGTTAATCCATGCAATACCAACCCTATCTCCTATCTCAAATCTTTTTGCTTTTTTACCCTTTTCAACAACTCTTCCAACTATCTGATGTCCTAAGATAATGGGAAGTTTTGTGGGAGGGATTCTTCCTTCAATAATATCAAGGTCAGTTCTACATACTCCACAAGCATAGACCTTTATTAAAAGTTCTTTTTCCTTTGGAAAAGGGATGGGTAATTCTTCAAGTACTAAAGGTTCTTTACATTCTGATAGGTTAAATATTCTTTTTAATAGCAAAGCTCTCATCTTCATGTTTTTGATTACCCAGATAAATTTGATTTATCTTTTAAAAATATTGAAGCAATGATAATTCCTAAAACTCCTAAGGCAATTAATAAATAAAAAACATATAAATAACTTCCAAAAATATCTCTTAACATACCAGAAATTGTAACACCAATAATTGCCCCAAAACCATATGCTGTAAATACAATCCCATAATTTTTACTATAATTTTTCTCTCCAAATAAAATGATGGTAGAGGCTGGAGCTATTGCGAGCCAAGCTCCAAGAATTAACCAAAATATTGAAAAAGAAATAATATAAAAAATTGGATTTTTGCCCTGTGATAATAGCATAAGAAGAGTAGCTATTATCACCAAAATATAGGAGGTAATTGCAGATTTCATGGGTAGTAGTTTATCGGTTATCCAACCAAATAGTGGTCTACCTAAAGCATTGAAAATAGCAAAGATAGATATGAGTCTTGCGGTGACAATTGGATCTAATTTTACTAATTCTTCTCCCACAGGACTTGATATTCCTATAATCATTAATCCTATTAAGGTTCCTATTAAATAGCAAAACCATAGCCCATAAAATTTAGGACTTTTTAACATTTCTTTTGGATTTATCTTAGACAATGTTTTCTTTTGTGTGTATTGAGAACCTTTTAAATCTATGTTTTCCGAAGGAAATTTAAAAAATAGTCCTATAATGGTAATTATAAGGGTAAAAGCAGTCCCTAAAATTTTAAAAGTATTAAAGGGTCCATATAAGCTTATTAGCTGTCTTGCTAAGGGAGCAGTTATAAGAGGAGATAATCCAAAGCCTGATATTACAAGACCCATAGAAAATCCTCTTTTGTCTGGGAACCACCTTGATATTACAGCAATGGGTACTCCATATACTATTCCAACACCACTTCCTGCTATTATTCCATATGTTATAGAAATAAAGTGTATTTTAGATAGAAGACCAGAAAGAATCCAACCTAAACCAACCAATAAACCACCAAAGATAATAATATATTTAGGCTTAAATTTGTTTATAAATCCTCCTGAAATAACCATGAAGAGAGAAAAAAAGAACAAAAAGAGCATATAAGGAATACCACTTTGGGTTGCTGTTATGTTTAAAAGATTTTCTAAGGGTTTTCTAAAAACACTCCATGAATATACAGTTCCTAAGCATATGTATATGATTATTCCCAAGGGTATATAAATCCATCTTATTTTGGGATAGAGGAAAAGGTTAGAATTAGATTTCTTCAAAATAATCATTCCTCCTTTCTTCGTTATATATTTCTTGAATATTCTATCATACCCTTGACAAATTTTATTGTCATACTGTATTATATAACTAATACAGTAATACATATTGAAAGGAGGTGTAAAATGACTGATTTTGATGAGCGTATTCCTATATATCTTCAAATTATGGATCTGATTAAGAAAAAAATAATTAAGGGTGAATTAAAAGGAGGTGATATATTGCCTTCAGTAAGAGAGTTGGCATTGGAATTAAAGGTAAATCCTAATACTGTTCAGAGAGCTTATCAAGAATTAGAGAGAGAAGGAATAATAGTTACTGTTAGAGGTACAGGATCTTTTGTGGTCAGTGAAGAAAAGAAACTTATGGAGATGAAGGAAAATTTAGCAAGTGAAAGGATAAAAGCTTTTATAAAGGAGATGAAAGAAATTAATTTGTCTAAGGAAGATCTTAAGTTCTTTTTAGAAAAATATTGGGAGGAGGTTAATTAAATGGCAATTTTGGAGATTAAAGATTTGTATAAATACTATGGGAAGAAGTGTACTTTAAAGAATATAAACTTGACTGGAGAAAAAGGTGAAATTATAGGGCTTTTTGGACCTAATGGGAGTGGGAAAACTACCTTATTAAAGTTAATTGGAGGATTTTTAAGACCTTCTTCTGGAAGAATAAAAGTTGATGGTAAGGATATAGACCATAATACTAAAGCTATGGTCTCTTTTTTACCTGATAATAATTTTCTTCCTTCATGGATGAGGATTAAAGATGCCCTTAATTTTTATAAAGATTTCTTCTCTGATTTTGATGAGAAAAAATTTAATGATTTAATTGATTATTTCAATCTAAATATGAGTAGTAAGGTGAAAGAACTTTCTAAGGGTGAACAGGAAAAAGTATGTTTGAGTCTTGCTATTTCAAGAAAAGTAAAAGTCTATCTTTTGGATGAACCTTTAGGAGGAATAGATCCAGCATCACGTGAGAGGATATTATATGGTATTTTAAGGAACTACAGAGAAGATAGTTTAATGATAATTTCTACTCATCTTATTGGAGATGTAGAGTCTATCACTGATAGAACTTTATTTATCTCAAATGGAGAGGTTAAACTTGATAGTAGTACTGAAAAATTAAGGGAAGAGAAGAAAATGTCAATAGATAAATTATTTAGAAACACATTTTAAGGAGGGTTATGGATATGTTAAATTTATTGAAATATGGAATATTAGGAAAAAAGAGATATTATTTGATTCTTTCTATTATAACCATTGGAATATATATTAGTCTTTTTTGGGGATATATTTATTTTAAGAATTTAACTCCAGAAGAGACTTTTGTGTTTTCTTTTTTAACGTTATTGGTATCTATTATTTTAAATGGGATTTTTAATATTAAAAGTTTGGCATCAGAAGATATAGGTTATCTTTATTATTCTATTCCAATTAATCCTCGTTACATTTATATTCGTAGGATGCTTATGGGATTGTTAGAAAGCTTATATATTTTAATCTTAAATCTAAGCTTCATGACAATAATAATTAATCATATGAATCCAGTATTTAAAAGTCTAATTATCAATTATTTACAAAGAGGTGGAATTTACACCATAATACTTCTAATTCTTGGTTTATGGGAAGTTGTTATATTAGCTTCAACCTTTCCTATTGCAAATGGTCTTCCTTCAGAGAAAAATCCTTTTAAAAGGATGCTTTATATGATAGTAATTCTTATTCTGGTTTTTGGCGATAAAATAAGAACTATAATTGGTAGATGGTTTCCAAATAGTATTAACTTTAATTTACCCCAATTCAGTTTAGAAAGTATTACTGGCTCTTTAGAATCATCGATAAGTGTATCTGGTGGTAGCTATAGTATTAATATTTTTGTAATAATATTCGATATTATTATTACCATCTTTTTCTTATTATTAAACTCTTACCTTTTAGATAAGGATGTAGAGATAAAATAGTAATTTGGAGGGATTAAGATGTGGCTTTTAGTTAACAAAATTATTAAAGAAAAGTCTTTGTTAAATTATATTTTGCTTGTTTTTTTGCTTATTCTTATAAATCCTATATTTACAATTACTAATATGCTTTGTCATGATGGGGGACATGGAATTTTTGTGCTACCTGCGATTATTCTTAATAGAGAGATTCCAGAACCTCCAAAAGTTCAGGGGCATGAAGGTGGAATATATGATGAAAATCCATTTAAAAATTTTCCTCTAGCAGCTGTTCTTTTTGTGTTGTCTTTTCCATTAGGTACTTTGGCAAATTTGCTTCTTTTTATTTTCTCATATAGATTAGCTAGGGGTTATTATAAAAAGGCAGAATGCTTTAAATATTTACTCATATCCTCTTTGTTTCTATCCTTATCTTTGATCTCTTTTGATAGTATAGTCACAAATTTCTTCTTAGGAGCAGATTTTTCTTTCATTTGGGAAGGTATTGGTTTTCCTATAAAATTACCTTTATTAGAAGTGTTTTTTAGTTATATAATTCCCTATGTATTGTTTCCTTTTTATCTGATTGTTAAAAAGAAGTTTGAAATCTTTCAAATTATATCGGTTGCATTGACCGTATATATTGGTTCTGAAATATCTTACAATTTAGTTGTTGTTCCTTTTTATGAAGTGATTATGCATAATTTTTGGTACTTGTTTATTATAGGGACTCCACTCCTAATATTAGTGTTATTGTTTTTCAATATGTTATTAAAAAATTTAAAGAGAGGAGAGTTAATATGAGGAAATACTTATTGAGAATCTTTATTTTAATTTTTTATATTTCATCAATAGCTTTTGCTGATGTATCCAGCTACAAAGTATATGCTCAGCTTTCACCTAAGGAAAGAATTATTAGTGGAAAAGTAGAAGTAAATTACGTGAATAATACTGAAAAAGAGCTTTCAGAGATTTACTTTTATCTTCCTGCTAATCTTCTGAAGGAAAATAATCCTTACATTCATCCAGTATTGGTAGATTCTGAATATGTTAGAGGATTTGATCCAGGTTTTACTAATATATCAAGGGTTACCGATCTTTCAGGAAAGGATATAAGTTATACCTTAGAAAGTGGAAAGATTCTTCTTCAAAATTATTCGTTAAAGGATAACTATTTGAAGGTAATACTTCCTGAGAAACTCAGCCCTGGAGAATCTTATGGTTTAATTATATATTTTTCTACCAAGTTTCCAGAATCCTATGCAGGTGATATGGCTTTTTGTAAAAATGCTTTTGTATGGAGATTTGGGTGGTTTCCCTATGAGATTCCTTATGTAAAGGATGATTGGGATAAAGGAGGTAGACTTGTTTCAAGTAATTTTTATCTTGAACTCTTAGTGCCAAAAGAATACAAAGTTGCAGTAGGTATGGATGAAGTAAGAGAAGAAGTAGAGGGAAATTGGAAAAGGGTAATTGGGGTAAATGATAGCCCAAGAAGATCCTTACCTATCGCAATAAGTCCAGATTATCAAGTTTATAGATTGGCAGATGGAAAATTCCCTGAAATATATGTGTATTTTTATCCTGGGAGAGAATATAAAGCAAGGATTTTAGCATCTTTTGCGAGAGAAGTTTATGATTATTATTCTAAGGTTTATGGAAGTTCTGAACATAGGAGGATTAATATAATAGAAGGGCAAATAAGTAATTTTTGGGGAGGAGCTGCTGATGGCTTTGTGATTTTGGGTAATACAGCTTTTTATTCAGCAGATCTTATTACTCCTTACCTTTGGGAGAGACTTTTAGAATATTTAATTGCTCATGAATTTGCTCATCTTTGGTGGGGAATAGGTATAGGTATGGATTTCAATAAAGAGAATTGGATATCAGAAGGTTTTGCTGAATATCTTTCTGTTACATATTTTGAAAGGAAGTATGGTGCAAAAGGTGGAAATCTATTTCCTGATTTAGGAGATGATTACTTTTTACAACTTCTAAAAGATTACGTTTTTGGAGAACTTAATTTAAGAGAGTGGAATTCTGAACTTCCATATTTAATGTATTTAAAAGATGGATGGGATGAAGAAATAGTTAAAGATTATTGGAATAGTTGTTTAAATGGTTATAGTACTAAGATATATAATAAAAGTTATCTAGTTTTAAGAGCATTAGCTTCTGAAGTTGGAGAGGAAAAATTTGATGAAATAATAAGGGAATTGTATAGTGATTATAAGTACAAAATTTTGGAGACTACAGAAATAGATAATTACTTAAAAAATAAGTTTGGGTTAGATTGTGATAAGTTTTTTAAGGATTGGTTTTACTCTAAGGGGAAAGTAGATTATGAAATATATAGAATAGAGAATATCAATAAAGATGGAAAAAACATTGTAAGAATATATATAAAAAATAATGGTAATTTAAATATTCCTGTACAATTAGAGGTGGGAGGAGAAAGACTCGTAAATTCCAAAGAAGTTTTTCCTCAAGTTATAAGAGTAATTTATGATGGTGAATCAGGATATGTAGATGTGCCATTGGAAGTCCCATTTAAGTATGCAGTAATTGATCCAGATTCTAAGATTCCAGATGCAAATAGAGTTAATAATTGGTATCCAAGGAAGATTATCTATACTTCCAAGAGGAGAGCCCCTTTAGATGCATATGTGGTTTATTATAACACTGTTCCGTCTTTTAGTATTGATCTTTCTACAGGGAAGATAAATTATGCATCATATAATTTGGAAATTTATGACCCTATGAATTTTAATCTATCTCTTGAGGGTTTTTATGGGGATGAGATAAAAGGATTTAGCTTAGACTATCTTTATAAACTTCCAAAGGATGATACTTTATCTTTTCAGTTATTGTATATAGATCCAAACATAATAACGGGTGGAGTATCATTTACAAAAAATATATGGAGAAAATTTGATATTGGGATAAGTGGAAATTATTGGGATAAAGCCTATGTCTTAAACTTTTCTTTAATATACAATGAGCTATTCAACAATAAGCTGTATTTAGATTTTGGGGTGCAAAGAAATGTCGATTTTTATTCAAAAGCTCTTTTAAGTAACATGGATTTAAGATTAGCTTTTAATTCTACAGAACTCAGCTTTTGTAGAATTCAGTTAGGATTTAATAAATATTTCTTAATTTTACCACAGAGTTATTTGAGCTTAGATGGAATGTTAGGTTATATTATTGGAAATCCAGATTTTGAAGAGATGCTTTCTCTATCTGATTTCAAATCTTTAAGAAGTGATTATTTAGGAAAGTTTAAATTGAAACTTTCTGCTATCTGGAATTTACCATTGATTAGGGACCAAGAGCAAAAGTTCTTGAATCTGTTTATATTTAGGAGTTTAGATTTTAATACATACTTGGAATTTGGTGGTGTATGGGATGATATAAATCTTATCTCTAAGGATAATTTGGTATTAGGACTTGGTTTTGAGATGAAATATAGATTTACTACTATTGCTGAAATTCCTATTTCTCTTAATATAGGATATGCTTTCCCTGTATGGCAAGGAACTCCTAACCCTAATGAAGCTGGAAATTTATACTATTATATAACGATTGGTTTTTAAAATTTAATAGGGGAGGGCAAACTCCCTCCCCTATTTGATATGTTTTATGATCTACTTGTGAGAAACTCCATTTACTTTAAGAAATTGAACATTTATAGTTTCAGAGATAGGGATATCAGGACTTACATTTAAATTCATGATATATCTCAAAGATCTTACTAACGTTAGTTTGAATAAGTCTTTATAAGTTGTATTAAATCCTTCAGGGATTTCTGTTGGTCCATTTGTTACATACCATTCTAAGGGTGCTGTAGTGGCTAAAACTCTACCTTTATTATATCTATATTCTATAAAGGTAGGTAAAGTATTAACACCATCTCCTGTGTTTTCTTTTACATAGACCATTAAGTTAGAGATATTAGCAGTGTCTAAATTGTCAAACCCACCATGACTTGCATAATTTCCGTATAGTTGTTCTGGGAAATTTTTAGTAATAGGATGTTCAAAATATACTATGTTATTGTAGGAATCATAGGCATCCCTCCAAGTAACGCCTCCAGGAAGATGAGAAGTATAGTTTCCATACGCCCAACCATTATCACATGCTATCCAAAAAATTGTACCACCATTTGCTATGAAATTATTAAAGGTTTCTATATTGTTTGTATAGAAGTCATAGAAGTCTTGAGGCTGGTCACCTTCAATAATTATTAGGTCTCCTATATTTAAGTTTAAGTTTGGGTTTGGATCTCTTATACTTCTATATTCAAACTGATTTTGATTTGTACCTTCTGTCATTCCAATTTCCGTTGATAATATATTACCTATTACTGAAGAGGGAATTCCCGCGTTTGACCATCCTGATTCCGTCTCTCTAAATATTACTATATGTTTTATAACCTTGGTTAATATCATTGTTTCAGCAGTAATAGTTTGATTATCAGCAACTTCCACTATTACGTTGGCTGGTTGATAATTTTTATCTATATCTTGTGCTAAAATAAGGTAAGTACCTGCTGGTATATTTTGAAATTTATATGATCCACTATTTCCTGTAACTACGTAGGTATTATTTATATTCAGGGGTGAATCTTCTGTTTGCGGTATTAGATTTACTTTTATATTATTTGATTGATTCTCAGGTTTATCAAAGTAATAGACATTTCCTTGGATGGTTGAACTTCCTAACAATGGATTCTCTGGTGGTGGATTACATCCAGAGAGAAAGATACTGAGAATTAAAATTATTGGCCATATTATAATTTTCTTCACTGATTGGTTACCTCCGTTTAAATTTTTTAAAATAGGATAATTTAGAAAAAAAATAAGAATCTTAAAGATAGAATCGCCTCCTTAGGGAAAAATTTTCTAATTAGTTCAGTTTTTATCAAAAGAATTAATTAGAATTTATTTTTAATTATATCATTTTATAAATAAAAAAGAAATTTTTCGGTGTATAATTTTTTAAGTATAATAAGCAAAAGGGGTGTAATCCATATGCCTGCTAATCTTCCTCCACAATATTTTGAGGCTGAAAAGAGATTTAGGGAAGCTAAAACTATAGAGGATAAGATTCAAGCTCTTAAGGAGATGCTTGCTATTTTACCAAAGCATAAAGGTACAGATAAAATGAAGGCAGATTTAAGAAGAAAACTCTCTCAACTTATGGAGGAAGCTGAAAAAAGGTCAAAAAAAGGTGGTGGTAGATCATGGGATTATATAGAAAAAGAAGGAGCAGGGCAGGTTGTTATAATAGGTCCACCTAATACTGGAAAATCTTTGTTTTTTAGTCTTCTTACAGGAGTACAAAGCTTTGTGGCAGATTATCCCTTTTCTACTATTTATCCTGTGGTAGGTATGATGCCTTTTGAAAACATACAAATTCAGCTTATAGATCTTCCGCCCTTTTGGGAAAATTCAGATTCATGGATGTATAATCTTATAAGAAATTCAGATTTGACCTTAATTTTTCTCTCCCCAGATCAAGGTTCTATTTTAGAGGAATATGTTAAGATTAAAGAAATGCTGCAGAATAGGAAGATTAAATTGGTCTCTGAGAATCCTAGTAAAGATCCTTATTCACCTATAAAAGAGGTTAGAGGAATGATTTTGATAAATAAAATTGATCTATTGGATCCTTCTGAATTAAAAGAAGATGTTAGTATATTAAAGGACGATTTAAAGTTGTGCTTAATCTCTGCTGAGAAAGGAATTAATATGGAAGAAGCAAAGAGAGAGATATTTAATGCTTTAGAAGTAGTAAGAGTCTATACTAAAAAGCCCGGATATCCTCCAGATTTGGAACATCCATATATTTTAGAGAAGGGAGCAAAAGTGCTTGATGTGGCTGAATTAATTCATAAAGATATAGCCAAAAATTTAAAATATGCAAAACTTTATACAAGAGATGGTAGTGTAAAGGGAATTCCAGTGGAGAAAAATTATCAAGTAAAAGATGAAGATATTTTAGAATTCCATACATAGGAGGTAAAGATTATGAGATGGGCAGTAATTGGTACTGGACAGATTGTAAGGGATAGATTTCTCCCGGCTCTTGAAAAGGTAATGGGTGCTAAGCTTACTGCGATAGTTACAACAAATTCTGAAAAGGCAAGAGATTTAGCTGAAAAATACGGGGCTAAAATTTACGAAAGAAGTGAGGATTTAGAAGATGTGGATGTGGTATATATAGCTACTCCTAACAAATTTCATAAAGAACAAACGATAAAATGTGCGGAGAAGGGTATTCATGTTCTTTGTGAGAAACCTATGGCTATGAATGTGGAAGAAGCAGAGGAAATGATAAGAGCTTGTGAAAAAAATAAAGTAGTTCTTGGAATAGCTAACATGGGTAGATTTAATCCTTATAATATAGGTGCAAAAAAACTTTTAGAAGATAATATTGTGGGAAAACTTGGAATAGTAAAAGCAAGTTTTTCCTTTGTTAACTTAAATAGAGATAAGTGGAGATATGATCTTAAACTTGCAGGTGGAGGAGCTGTTATGGATATTGGGGTTCATGTAATTAACACTTTACATTTTTTTAGACCTAATAATAAAATCATTGAGATATGTGCGATTAATGAGAATTATGGGTATAAAGTAGAGCAGAATGCTGGAGCAGTAGCAAAGTTTGATGATGGAGTTTTAGTACTCATGGATGCAAGTTATGATACTTCTCTTTCTGTATCTTTTGAGATTAGGGGTAGAGATGGAATTTTATATGTGTTAGATACTCTTTATCAGGAATACGATGGTAAAGTTATTTTAAGAAAAGAAAACAACTATACCCTTTATACTTTTTATGGAGAGAATCAATATGTGGCAGAAATAAAGGATATGGAGGATGCTATTTTGAATAAAAGAGACCCTAAAACATCAGGATTTGAAGGGTTAAAGGATATGAAGGTGATTTCTGCTTGGTATGATTCTGCTTTAAAAAAAAACTGGTTGAGATATTCTATTAGCTCTAAGGCTCTTTTGAGGAGGCAATCATTACACTTATAAAAATCAACATTCCACCTAATATAGTATTTATAGTAATTTCTTCTTTTAGAATAATGTAAGAGAATAAATAGCCAAATACTGATTCTGTACTGAGTATTATTGAAACAACATTAGGGTGTAAGTATTTCTGAGATAGGGTTTGGAAAATATAAGCTATAAAAGTGCTTAGTAGTGAAATATAAATCAATGATATTATGAAAGTTTTGTCTATAGTTAAGTTTAAGGATTCTTTTGATAATATGATCATTAACAAAGATAAAAATGATATAGATAAGAATTGGTAAAAAGTTAAAGAAATTGGATCTATGGTACTCACAAATTTTTTAGTGTATATAATGTGTAAAGCGAAAAATAAGGCACAAAATAGACTGAGAATATCACCTATATTTATATCCCATTTTTCACCATTATAAAATAATAGAAGAACTCCAAATAGAGAAATAAAAGCACTTGTAATATGGAGTAAGGATGGTTTCTTCTTACTTAGAGGCCAATATAGAAAAGGTACTAAGATAACATTTGTACTTGTGAAGAAAGCATTTCTGCCAGGAGTTGTGAATTTTACACCTTCTGTTTGTAGCCAAAAAGCTAAAAATAAAAAGGTTCCTAATATAAAGCCTTTAATAATTGAGAAAAGATCTGTGTTTATTAATCTTTTGTAATAAATGAAAAATAGCAGAAAAGATGCAATAGTAAATCTAAGGAAAATAATATAAGAAGAAGATAAATAGAAAGTACAGTTTTTAACTGCAACAAACCCCCCTCCCCATATTATGGAAGATAGGAATAATAATATAATTGCTAATACCTTAACATTCATTTTCTATTAATACATCATTAATATATTTAGATTTCTCAGATACTTCATACTTGTTAAATAAGGATATCAAAATACTAAACTCAAAATTTTCAAATAAACATCTATACTTTTTGAGTTGATTTTGACCACATGAATTGCTGCCTAAAGCATTTTGTTTATAATCGGTATTGAGAACAATATAATCTCGTTTTTCGAGTTCGTGAAAATATTTAGCTTTTTGTAAATCTTCATCTTCATAATAGTATGCACTAAAGCTAAAAGGTGTTTTTGAGCCTACAAATAGGCCAAATCCTAATTCATTTGTTAGGCTTACAAATCTGCATTCTTCTCTATTCCCAGCGTCTTGAGGTTTAATATATTTTATTATTAAGTCATTTATATTTTTTTCATATACGCCTATTATAGAGCTTTCTTTCATATCTGGATAATTTATTTCCGGACCTCTACCATACCATAATACCTTTTCAAGATTTTTGTCTAAGTACCATTTAAAACCTATTTTAGGAAGCATTGTAAGTGCTAAATGTTTGTCACCTTCTGTATTTCCTTTTATTTTTATATATATATTCCCATCCGGAATTATAAGATATTTATATTCTAAAATGTATAACCATGATGAATTTAAAGTTCCATATGTAGCGGTTACGTAAATTTCAACAAAACTTTTATGGGGTACGATATTTACTTTATCGATTCTCTCTTGTAAAAATGGTAGTCTGTATTTCTCGATATAATCTTTTACTATATTTCTATCATTATCTATTGGAGCTCTCCATAAATTAAAAAAGGGTCCCTTATAGAGTAATTTAAAACTATTTTTGTAACCATCAGTTAATTTAGCATTTACTTTATCGAATTTTATGTTGAAATCGTCTCCTTTTATAGTAATATATTGTTCATTTTCTTCCATAAAATAATCTTTAGGGGTCATAATTTTATGTTTTGTATTCTTATTCTCTTTTAGTTTAAGTTGATAATAAGATATAACATGTCCTTTACGTGCCCAAATTGTATTTTCTTTAAGTTGGAAAACAAAGTTTATAAAGATCTCTTCATTGTAATTTTTAAGTATTTGTGGGATATCATCTATCACTATTGTTTTTTCTTCTTGAGGATCAATATTAAGACTATTTATGGTTTTATTAAATAGGGTCTTGTTTAAACTAAAAATTTCTACAGATAGGGTAATGTTTGATAGGTCTGAAAAATAGTATAAATTTTTTACTATAAATTCCCCTTTGTTTAAATCTTTAGGTTTAATTTTGATTGGAGAAAATACATTTTTAGCTTCTAAGAGTCCTGGCTTAATATTCCTATCAGGAAATAGGAGACCATCAATACAGAAATTTGAATCTTCTGGAAAATCCTCGCCGTAGATAAAATTTTCGTTGTTCTTTATTAATAGGCCATGATCGCAGTATTCCCAAATGAATGAACCCTGGAAATTGTTATAATTTTCCATGAATTCTTCATATTCTTTTAGGCCTCCAGGACCAGTACCCATAGCATGTGCATATTCACAAAGAATATAGGGTTTCTTAGTGTTTTCAATTATTTCTTTAAGGGATTTATTTGAGTTCTCTGGTTCTATCCATGTATACATTGTAGAATATATATCTACAATTTTTGCATCTTTATCTCCCTCATAATGGATTAAACGAGATTTATCAATACTTTTTATCTTTTGGGCTGCATAAATAAAATTGTCTCCAAAAGAAGATTCATTACCTAAGGACCACATTATTATGGATGGGTGGTTCTTATCTCTTTGTACTGTTCTTTCAATCCTATTTTCAAAGGATAGTCTCCATTCTGGATTATTGCTGATAAAATCATATTTATTTATTATCTCAAATCCATGAGTTTCCAAATCACATTCAGCAATAACATAAATTCCATATTTATCGCATAGATCATAAAAGTATGGAGAATTTGGATAATGAGACGTTCTTATAGCATTGAAATTGTGTTGCTTAAGGATTTTTATGTCTTTTTCAACTACTTCTTTAGGAGTGTAGTATCCTAATTTAGGATGAAACTCATGTCTATTTATTCCTTTTAATTTAATTTTTTTTCCATTCAAAGTAAAGGTATTTCCGTTTATTTCTATTTTTCTGAATCCTACTTTTTGGGGAATTACTTCTATAACTTTTTCATCTTTTTCTAAGACTATAAATAAATCATAAAGATATGGTTCTTCATCTGACCATCTTTTAATCTTAAGATTGCCTATGGTTAATTCTAAAGAGTTGTTTTTTGAGAACTCACATATATTTTCTGATATTATTCTTTCTTCATCATCCATTAATATTGTTTTTAATTTATATTCTTCTAAAATTTTATTAAAATCAATTTTCAAATTTAAAAATCCTTTTGAATAATCTTCATTAAGATCTGGAATTACAAAATAATCGTAAATTCCATCCTCAGGTTCAACTACTAGTTCTACATCTCTTGTGATTCCCCCAAGTTTCCACATATCCTGATCCTCTAAATAGCTTGAATCAGACCATTTATATACTCTAACTACAATTAAATTGTCGTTTTCTCTTACAACATGACTTATATCAAATTCAGAAGTTAATCTTGACCCTTTACTATACCCAACTTCTTTTCCATTTAACCAAACACTAAAAGCTGAAGAAACTCCATGAAATCTTAAAATTATTCTTTTCCCTATCCAACTTTTATCGATATTAAATCTTCGTCTATATATACCACAAGGATTTTTTGTGGGAACATAAGGTGGATTTATAGGGAAAAGGTAAAGATAATCTGTATAGTATGGTTTATCGTAACCTTGAGTTTCCCAGGGTGATGGTACAATTATTTCATCCCAATTAGTGTCATCAAATTCTTCTGTCCAGAAATTGTTAGGTGAATATTCTGGAGACTCAATAAACATGAATTTCCAAACTCCATTTAAAAGTTTATATCCTATGCTGAAACCTTTTTCATAAGTTTTTGCTTTTTCTAATTCTGTAAAAGGAATAAAGTATGCTCTTGGTTTTAGAACATTTATTCCAGTGATTTTATGGTTTTCCCAGAGTTTCATAGATTCCCTCCTTTTCTATTTCTTCTAAGAATTTTAAAAATATACTACTAGTCCAACTAAATGCAGTGTCACATAATCCTTCTCCTGTTATTGGATCAAAATTTTCATTAAAATAGCTATTTATCACTAAATTTATGAACTTTGTTTTAATTTTAGTGGCAATATCCTTAATACCTAACTCTTCTATGGAAGAAGTGAATAGAAACGTGGTTGGACTCCAAATAGGACCTCTCCAGTATCCTTTTGGGTCAAAATCTGGGCTATCTATTGCTTCGGTGGCAAGACCATATTGGGTGGTAAATCTTTTCTGGATATTAATGATTATTTTTTCAATAATGTTAAGTGGAAGTTTATTAGTGAGTATTATAGGAATATATTTTTGTAAGCTATTACAATTTATAATATTGTGTTTCTGGTCTAAAACAATAAATTCATTTTTATTCCATAATTTTATTAATTTGTCAAATAACTTTTCTGAAATTTCTTTAAAATTTACGTAATCATTATATCTTTTTAATTTTTGAGCCATATCAGATAGAAGATCAAATAGAACGATAAGATATGAATTTAAATCCGGAGATTCAACAGGTATAGTTTTTTTGAAAACTGTTGAATTATCCCAACCACTTTCATTTCCATGATTGTATTGAACAAGAAAGTCTTTATCATCATCTCTGTGATTTAACCACCAAAATCCCCAACTCTTAAGAGGATCATAGAATTCTTTTAAATCTTCATAAGCTATAAGATTGTTTTTTAGGAAGTATTTAAAAATATATCCAATAATGGGGGGTTTACAGAAGTTTTCATGAAAGTATATGTCATTTATAAAATCTGGTATTAATCCATCTTCTCGCTGAATAGAGAAGAAAATTCTTATGTTATCAAAACTTAAATCTGGAAATTTTTCTATAATTGGAATTATTGTAAACAAAATATCCCAACTCCATATATTTGTCATTTTATTTTTTGAAGAGAAATATCCTTCGTATTTTATTAATCCTCTGGGTGATACTGTATTTGCCCAAAGAATATATTTTGCTAAGGTTATTTGAGGATTGTTATTATTTATCTTAAATTTCGAAGAAAAAGCTTCAAATTCTTTTCTTGTTTTATTTACAGACTCATCGAAGGAAGGTATAGAATATTGGGGATTTTCACATTTAAAATCTAAAACAGCTAATTCACAACTTTCTCTGATAGGTGTAATAGAGAGGATGGAATATTCTGTTCTTAATCCATTCCATTTATTTATTAGTTTATATTCTCCTTCTTCAATTTTTATAAACAGAAATAAATTATTCCTATGAGAACAATTAAACTCTATTAAAGAATTGTTTCTTTCAATAACATAGTCGTAGCTTTTTGTTAAAAATTCCAATTTAATAGGCAGTTTATAAGTTTTTATCTTTAAAATGTTGGGGGTGCTGAAGGTAAAATGTATTTCTCCAACTTTGTATTCTATCTTTAGTAAATATGGTAAAATAACAATATCCTTTATCTTTTCACTAACACTAATTCTTATAATCTCTTTTTCGATATCATCTCCACCTGTTAGATGACCGATTAAGATATTGTCGTCTTTGTCAATTAAAATTCTTATATAAGATCCTCTTCTTGTAAATGGTATTTTACTTAATTCATATTTGCTTGTTATCATTAAATCACCTCTTTATTCCTACACTTGCAATTCCCTCAGTAAAGTATTTTTGTGCTAAAATATAACACAACAATGGTGGTAAGGATACAATTGTTGTTATTGCCATGATTTTGTTTATTTCAATATGATGTAAGCCTCTAAACTGAGCTACACCTAACATAAGAGTGTATTTTTGAGGATTATTTATAAATATTAAAGGGCCTAAAAAATCATTCCAACAAGTTACAAAATTAAAAATGGCTAATATAGCTATAGCAGGCTTCATGAGTGGTAAGAAAATTTTAGTAAATGTCTGTAATGGATTTGCACCATCTATAGCGGCAGCCTCTTCTAACTCCTTGGGTATAGTTAATAGAAATTGTCTCAAAAGAAAAATATAGAATGGGCCTCCAAACCATGCTGGTATAATAAAGGGTTTAAGAGTGTCTATCCATTTTAGGGCTTTGAAGAGTACATATTGAGGAATCATTGTGACATCCCATGGTATCATCATAGATGCTAGTAGGATTGTAAAAAGAAATTCTCTCCCTTTGAATTTGTATCTAGCAAAACCGTAAGCAACAAGTGTACATGAAAATATTTGACCTAAGGTATTAAAAATAACAATGAGTAAAGAGTTTTTGAGATATAGATTAAATGGTTGTGCATTCCAGGCTTCTTTAAAATTTTCTAAATGCCAAGAGGATGGTATAAATATAGGAGGATAGGTGAAAAGTTCAGTTGAGGGTTTTACTGAGCTTATGATCATCCAAATGATGGGAAATACAAAATATATTGATAGTGATATCATCAATATATAATAACCTAAACTAAATAAAAACCTTTTCAAAATATTACCTCCTTTATTTTATTTATGATTCTGCCTCATAATAAACCCATAAATTTGATGTTTTAAATAAAATCATAGTTAGAATAAAGATTATAATAAACATAAACCAAGCATTAGCAGCAGCGTATCCTAATTGGGAATATCTAAAAGCATTATGGTATACATACATAGCAAATACGTAGGAACTTCTTGCTGGACCGCCACCTGTCAACAATAGGGCTAATGTTAGAACTTGAAAAGCGCTTATTAGGGTCGTTATTAAATTAAAGAGGATAGAAGGAGATATCATTGGTAAAGTGATTTTCAAAAATCTTTGCCAGTTAGTTGCTCCATCTATATAAGCTGCTTCATATAATTCTATTGGAACATTTTTAAGAGCAGCCAGAAATATAAGCATCGTATTACCCATAGTCCATAAACTGGCTATAACCAAAGAAACAATACTCCATTTTCTGTCTCCAAGCCAATTTATTCCTCTTATACCCAATAAAGATAGGAAATAATTTAAAATTCCATATTCTTTATCATAGATCCATGACCATACTATAGCTATAGCTACTCCTGAAACTATAGTTGGAAGAAAAAACAATACTTTAAACATAGAGGTAAGTCTAAATTTTTGGTTAATTAGTATTGCACAAAATAAGGCAAAGATGGTATTCAAGGGTACATAAAGAAATACATATCTAAATGTTGCTTTAAGAGCATTATAAAATAGTGGATCTTGAAACATGTCTATATAATTTTTAAGACCTATGAAATTGGTTTTCCCTACTATAGGCCAATCATAGAAACTCATTATACATGAGAAAATTAATGGCCCTAAAGTGAATGATAGTAATCCTATTATCCAGGGAAGGATAAAAAGATATGGAATATATTTATTATATTTCATGGTTTTGTTTTTCCTCCATTTTATCTGAAATATGGGAGGAGATTTTAGAGATCTCCTCCCATTTTTCTTAATATTATCTTTATCTACTTAAGAAATCTTTTACATAGAGCAACAAGTTCGTCTAAATATTCCTTAATTTTATTTTCATCAGCTTGTTCACTGAATATTTTTTCTATTGTTACTGCTAATTCATCATATACTTTCCTCATATTTTTATTAAGATTAAATGAAGGTACAGTATCTTTAGAGGCTTCAACCATTTTATAGAATGGTTGATAGTATGGATCTTTTAAGAATCCCATTTCAAATGCGATACTTTTTCTTGTGGGTAAATCTCCTTTTCTCATTTTTATTGCATCTTTGTGGTAACTGTAATATTTAACAAATTCCCATGCTTCTTTTATGTTTTTAGAATCTTTTGCTATTGATATAGCAGAAACATTTAATATACTTTTTACTTTTTTCCCTTTAAAGGCTGGTAAAATATGAACTCCAAAATTTAATTTTGCTTCTTGAAATTCAGGTAGACGCCATATTCCACTTGATAACATACCAAGTTTTCCTGCCTTGAATAAATCGCCTCCAGATTGTATTTGTTGGGTGCCAGTTAGAACAGCAATACCTTCTCTTAACATCTTAGTAAATAGGGCTAAAGTTTCTATCATTTCTTTGCTGTTTAAATATCCTTCTATCTCTTTTCCATCTAAACTACAATATCTTCCTCCATTACTCCATAAGAATTGTTCAAAATCATAAGGATCTGGACTAATAGGAAAGGCAAAACCGTAAATTTTTTGTGTGGGATTAGTTATTTTTTTAGCTTTCTCTATTAATTCATCCCATGTCCAATTGGGAGAGGGGGGTTGGACATTATTTCTTTTAAATAAATCTTTATTCCAGTAAACTATGTGGCTTGTGAATCCTACAGGTAGACCATAATATTTATTTTCATATTTACAATAGTTAAGGACTGCAGGATAGTAGTCATTCATATTTATGGTTTTTTCATTTTTAATTAGATCATCTAACGGTAAGAGAGATTCAGCATAAGTTGGGAAATCCCACATATACATAACATCAGGTGGGTTTTTGGCCCCAAAGGATGCTGCAAGTTTTTGATCAAAATTATCACCATAACTTTCTACTTGTACCTTAATATTAGGGTATAGTTTTTCAAAATTTTTAGCTATTGTTTGTTGAATCTTAAAGAGCTCTCCAGTATCCCATGTAGCAAATCTTATTGTGGTTATTTTTTGGGGTGATGAAATAGTGATGAATAAAAGAAAAATAAGAAGAGAGAATAGGGTTTTGGGTAATAGTCTTTTTTCTTTAGAGGCCATTTTGTATACCTCCTTTATAGTTAATGTTAAGAATAGTTTAAAATAATTTTAGTAAAATGTCAATAATTTTAGTAAAATAATTTTGGAATAATTAGGGTTTTAGGTTATGTTGAGAAAGATTTAAGAATTTAGTAATATCATTAATAGGAAGTCGTTAAGGAGAAAGAGTTAATATGAAAAGAAGTAAAAATAACGTAACAATTAAAGACATTGCGAATAGGTTAGGAGTTTCAATTACTACTGTTTCTCGTGTTTTAAATTATGATGAAACTTTTAACGTTTCAAGTGAATT
Source organism: Dictyoglomus sp. DH (assembly GCF_055181375.1). Lineage (NCBI taxonomy): Bacteria > Pseudomonadati > Dictyoglomota > Dictyoglomia > Dictyoglomales > Dictyoglomaceae > Dictyoglomus > Dictyoglomus sp. DH. The sequence goes on from NZ_CM143706.1 coordinate 723,289, forward strand.
GAAAAAGAAAATATTTGAAGTGGCTGAAGAGTTAAATTATGTGGTAAAACCTAAAAAAAGAAAAAGGACAAGTAGATTATTGATAATAAGGACTATTTCTGAAGATTTAGAAATGCAAGATTTATATTATTTATCTTTAAGAGTAGTATTAGAAAAATTAGCTAAATATATGAATATAGATACTATAACTATTCATAAAGACGATATATTTAATATTGATTTAAAAGATATAAATGGAATAGCTATTATTGGTGGAATTAACAATGAAGAGTTAAGTAATCTTTTAACCAAATCTTCTAATATTGTAGTTTTAGATTCTTATGTTGAAAATCCGCTAATAGACTGTGTAATTATAAATATGGAACAAGCAGTGAAAGATGCTATTGATTATTTGTTTTCTTTAGGCCATAGGGAGATAGGTTTTATAGGTGGCGATGTAATGGATGAAAGAGAATATTATTTTAGAAAATATATTAAGGAAAAGGGATTATCTATAAATGAGAATTATATAAAACGTGGAGATTATACACCTAACGGTGGGTATAAAGCTGCTAAGGAGCTTTTAGCATATAATATAAATCCAACAGCAATTTTTGTGGCAAATGATTCGATGGCTATAGGTGTTTATAGGGCTTTATTTGAAGCTTCATTAAAGATACCTGAAGATATAAGTATTGTTGGTTTTAACAATATATCTATATCTAAATTCTTGAATCCTCCTCTTACTACAATAAGTATTCCTATTGAAGATTTGGTTGAGACAGCCATAAATTTATTGTTAGAAAGGATAGAAAAAAATAGAAAAATTTCAAAAAAGGTCATTATAGCTACGGAACTTATTGTAAGGAATAGTTGTAAGGAAATTAGTTTATGATAAAAAAATCTATTTTTTCGTTTTCAAAATAAATTTACATTGGATATACTTATTAATTGATATACTATTAGTTAGCTAATTATTGGAGTGGATATATGTTTTATGGAAAAGAAGATTCCTTATATAGGTTATTTAAAGATGTAATAAAAGAGCATTTTAGGAGGAGAGAAAAGCTACTTTCTGATCTAAAACTTTATAGAGGGCAAGCTCCTGTTCTTCTTCTTTTGGCTGAAAAAAATGGCCTAACTCAAAAGGAGATAGCAGAAGAACTAAAAATAAAGCCATCTACTGTCACTCTAATCCTTAGGAGGATGAAAAAAAGAGGTCTTGTATCAAGTAAAAGAGATGAAAAGGATAAGAGATATATGAAAGTGTATTTAACTGAGAATGGAAAAAAATTTATTTGTAGATTAAGAGAGATATATAGACAATTGGAAGAGGAGTGTTTTAATGGTTTTTCTGATGAAGAAAAGAATCAACTAATGAATTTTTTTAGGAGAGTAATAGATAATCTAAGAAGGTTAAATGAATAATAGGAGGATTTGGTAAATGAAGAAGCTTATAAAATATTTGAAGCCTTATACTCTTTTTGCTATATTAGCCCCTATTTTTATGCTCATAGAGGTGATATGTGATCTTTATCAACCAACTCTTCTTGCCCACATTGTAGATAACGGTATTTTAAAAAATAATTTTTCTTTAATTCTAAATACTGGACTCATAATGCTTGGTGTTGCTTTTATTGGAATGATAGGTGGAGTGGGTTGTACAGTTTTTTCCTCTTTAGCCAGCCAATACTTTGGTAGAGATCTAAGGAATGAATTATTCAAAAGAGTACAACAATTTTCCTTTAAAAATATAGATAAATTTCATACTTCTTCTTTGATAACCAGATTAACAAATGATGTAAATCAAGTTCAGACTCTTGTTATGATGTCTTTAAGAATTATGGTGAGAGCTCCTCTTCTTTTTATAGGTGGTATTATAATGGCTCTTTCCTTAAATAAAAGTCTATCAGTCATTTTTTTGTTTTCTATCCCCATATTAATCTTTACCTTTTTAGTTATTATGAAGAAAAGTTTCCCTCTTTTTGGTGAGATACAGAAAAGAATAGATTATATGAATAACGTGGTAAGAGAAAATTTGGTTGGTATAAGGGTAGTGCGAGCTTTTAGAAGAGAAGATTATGAGAGGGAGAGGTTTAGATATGTAAATTCTTTGTTAATGAATGCAGTTGTTAAAGCTGTTATGTTATTAATAATTGCTATGCCTCTTTTCATGTTAATTATGAATTTCAGTATATTAGGATTACTTTGGTTTGGGGGTCTTTTGGTTAATCGTGGAAGTATGAAGGTGGGGGAAGTAATGGCATATATTAACTATATGGGGCAGATTATGTTCTCATTAATGATGATAGGTAATATTTTAATGTTTGTATCAAGGGCTTCAGCTTCTGCTTCAAGGGTTATAGAAGTTTTGGAAGAGAAAATTGATATCCAAAGCAAAGAAAATGCAGATAAGAACCATGTAAGTGAAGGCAAGATCAAATTTGAACATGTCTATTTTAGCTATTCTAATAAAGAGGAATATGTACTAAAAGATATTAATTTTGAGGTAAATCCGGGTGAGGTTATAGGGATAATTGGAACAACCGGTTCTGGTAAATCTACTTTAGTAAATCTTATCCCAAGACTTTATGATATATCTTCAGGGAGAATCTTAATTGATGGAAAAGATATTAGAGATATGGATATTAAGATACTTAGAGATGCTATATCCATGGTTCCACAAGAAACTATACTTTTTTCAGGTACTATAAGGGAGAATATATGTTGGGGAAGAGAGGATGCTAATGAGGAAGAAATAATTAATGCTGCAAAAATTGCCCAGGCCCATGAGTTTATTATAAGACTTCCTCAAGGTTATGACACTGTTATAGGAGAGAGAGGAGTTACATTATCTGGAGGTCAGAAACAGAGAATTGCAATTGCAAGGGCTTTAGTAAGAAAGCCTAAAATACTGATTTTGGATGATGCCACTAGTGCTGTTGATTTTGTTACAGAGCAAAAGATTATCCATGGAGTGAGAGAGATAATAAGAAACTGTACTACTTTTATTGTGGCTCAGAGAATTAGCACTATGATGAATGTAGATAAGATAATAGTACTTGATAAAGGAGTAATAGTAGGATTTGGTTCTCATTCTGAATTACTTAAAGAAAATAATTTTTATAGGGAAATTTATAAATCTCAGATAGATGAAGAGGTAATGAGGTATGCGTAGAGAAGGCGAAAGACCATTTGGTGGGCCTGGAAGATTAGGACCACATTTTAATTTTGAGAAAGTAGAAATTAAAGATCCATGGGGTACTTTAAGAAAGCTCTTTGAATATCTGAAAAAATTTAAGTGGGGATTTATTTTTGTTTTTATTTTGACATTTATTTCTTCCATATTGGGAATTGTGGGTCCTTATCTCATAGGTAAGGGTATTGATACTTATATAATTCCTAAAAGATTTGATGGTTTTCTTAGCTTTCTATTAGTTCTCGGTGGAATCTATCTTTTATTATCCTTTCTTGGATGGATTCAAGGTTATGTAATGTTGAAAACTACCCAAAAATTGGTTTATGAAATGAGAGGGGATTTTTTTGACAAAATTCATAGACTACCAATTAAGTTTTTTGATTTAAGATCTTATGGGGACATTATAAGTAGAATTACTAACGATATAGATAATATAAGTATGGTTCTTTCTAATAGTGTGATACAGTTTTTTTCCAGTATTACGACTTTAATTGGCATTATATTTATGATGCTAAGAATAAGTATTCCTATGACAATTGTTAGTTTGATTACCATTCCTTTAACTATTTGGTTAACAAACTTCATATCCCATAGAACTCGTAATTATTTTTATGCTAACCAAACTCTTTTAGGAAAACTTAATGGTTTGATAGAAGAGGATATTTCTGGTTTAAAAGTAATAAAAATATTTAATAGAGAAGAAAAGGAAATTAAAAGGTTTGAGGCTTTAAATGAAGAACTAACTCAAGTGGGAATAAGGGCTCAGGTTTTTTCTGGTTCAATTGGACCACTTATGAATCTTCTTAATAATTTAAGTTTTGCAATAATTGCAGGATTTGGAGGTTATTTTGCTTTTAAAAGGATGATATCTATAGGAGATATTACTATATTTATCAATTATTCAAGACAATTTACAAGACCTATTAATGAACTTGCAAATCAATATAATATGATTCAATCAGCCATAGCCAGTGCAGAAAGAATTTTTGAGGTTCTTGAAGAAGAGGAAGAAAAAGAAGATCCCAATATAATGGAGATAAAAGATATCAAAGGAGAAGTTGAATTTAAAAACGTTTGGTTTTCTTATGTAAAAGGTAATCCTGTTATTAAAAATGTAAGCTTTTATGTTAAAGAAGGGAAAGTGATAGCTCTTGTGGGGCCTACAGGTGCTGGAAAAACTACAATTGCAAGTTTAGTAGCAAGATTTTATGATATAGATGAAGGACAAATTCTGATAGATGGTATTGATATAAGAAGAATGAAAAGAAAGGATATAAGATCATATATTGGGATTGTTTTACAAGATACGCTTCTTTTTTCTACATCTATAAAAGAGAATATCAGATATGGAAGATTGGATGCTACTGATGAAGAGGTTATAGAAGCAGCTAAACTTGCCCATGCTCATGATTTTATCATTAAATTACCTCAAGGTTATGATACAATTCTATCGGAAGATGGGGGAGGCCTAAGCCAAGGACAAAGACAGCTTATAGCTATTGCAAGAGCTATTCTTGCTAATCCTAAGATATTGATCTTGGATGAAGCAACTAGTAATGTAGATACAATGACAGAGAAGTATATTCAGAATGCAATGTTAAACTTAATGAAAGGGAGGACAAGTTTTGTTATAGCCCATAGATTGTCCACTATTAGAAATGCTGATATGATCTTGGTTGTGTATAATGGGGAGATAATTGAAAGAGGTACTCATGAGCAACTTATAAGAAAGAAAGGATTTTATTACAATCTATATATGAGCCAATTTGCGGAAGAGTTAGAGTAAGGGAATATTAAAAAAAACGGTTGACAGAATTATTTAATTAACTTTATAATTCTTATTAAAATTTTATTAAAGGGGGAGTTGGTATGAAAAAGTTAAGTTTTATTCTGATTTTATCCTTATTTGTTCTTTTTATTTTAGCATCTTTGACTCTCGGACAACAAACACAAACTGCAGTAGCTAAATATGGCAAACCTAAAATTGATGCCCAAATGGATGAGGTTTGGAAGTCTGCCAATGAGTATGTAACAGATAGATATGTATCAGGTACAAAGGGTAAAGTAGCTTATGCTAAATTTAGAGTATTGTGGGATGAAGATAGTATATATGTTTTGGCAGAAGTTTATGATTCTCTTTTAAATAAAGATAATACTAATCCTTGGGAACAAGATTCTGTAGAGATATTTGTGGACGAAGGAAATGAGAAAGCTTCTTCGTATGATAACAATGATGCTCAGTATAGAGTAAACTTCGATAATTATCAAAGTTTTGGAACTAATGCTTCTAAAGGCTATTTTGTAACAGCTACAACAAAGACTGATTTTGGATATATTGTGGAAGCTCAAATTAAAATGAGAACAAAGAAATTAAGTGAAGGAATGGTAATTGGGTTTGATTTACAAGTAAATGATGCAGATATGTTTGCAAATAGAGTTGGAATAATTGCATGGAATGAATGGGATAACGAGGCTTGGAGAAATGCTTCCTATTTTGGAAATTTAAAGCTTGAAAAATAAAGTCTTTGGTTAGAGGTTTTTAGAAAAGAGCCTACCCGAGTAAAAGGTAGGCTCTTATTATTTTTTGGATGATAGACTTACCCCTGATATAATGAATATTCCACCCATGATTTTTAAAAAACTTAAGGTCTCTTTTAAATAAATTACACCCCAGATAGCTCCGAAAAGTGGAATTAGATTTAAGAGATTTACAACTTGACTTACGGAAAGATGTTTCAAACCATAATTATAAAGTAGGTACCCTAATACAGAGCAAAAAAATGATAAATAAAAAAGCGATAAGAAGATAGGTAAATTAATTTTTATATGGATCCCTGTAAAGGTTAAAAAAGGAATAAACAATGTGGTTCCCCATAGCATTTGGAAGGTAGTTATTACTTCGTGGGAGTAAAGGTGGTTAACCTTTTTTATTTCCCAATTGTATATTATCCACATCAATCCTGATAGAAGTACAAGAATGTCGCCAAATAAATTTTTAAATTTTAAGTTAATTCCAGAATCTCCTATGATCATTAATACTCCAATTATGGAAAGTATTACACCCCATAATCTGTTCATTGGTATTTTTTCTTTTGAGGTGAGAAATTCTACAGTTAATCCCAAGGCAGGAAAGGAGCCCACAATAAGGGCTCCTTCTGAAGCATCAGTATACTTTAAACCAGAGTTTTCAAAGACAAAGTATAATGTGACTCCCAATGTTCCTGCTATAAATAGAGGTTTTTGATATTTCCAATTCAAAGGAGTTTTTCTAATTTTTGGATAGAAAAGAATAGCAGAAAATATAAGGGCAAGAAAAAATCTTATAAAGGATAGTTCAAAAGGAGAATATTCATTTAGAAGTATTTTGGAAACGGAAAAAGAGATACTCCAGAAGAGGCAAGATATTATTACAGATACTAAAGCTAATAATTTGTTCATATTTTTTACCTTTTTATATCTCAAAATTTTTAAATTGAGGAAGATAATCTTTATTAACTTCAAACATCTCTTTTACCATCTGTTTTATTTCAGTTAAGGATAAAACTGCTGATGTAAGGGGATCATAAGCTACTGCATAGAATATCTTTTTAGGATCCCCCTCGAGAGAGCCTTCTACTGCTAATTCTTCACAAGATGAGTTTATATAGTTTAAGAGAGCAACCTGAGGAGGAAGATTACCTACCTTTATAGGGTCGAAGCCTCTTTTTGAGGCAATAATAGGTACTTCTACGCAAGCCCCATAAGGTAAATTATCAATAAGACCAAAATTTCTAACATTACCATTAAATTCGAATATGGTGCCGTCACCTAAAATAGCATTTAATATATATGCAGCATATTCGTGTCCTCTTTCAAGGTTGATTGGTTCTTTCTCAATCCACTCTTTAACTTCTTTTCTCCAAGTGTCCTCTCTCTTAAGATATTCTTTTAATATATAACCCCATTCTCCTGGATTCCATCCTGTACCTGGAAGACAGTATTTTTCAATAAGATCCTGTCTTTTTCTAAACCAAGGGTTGTATTCTGAATTGTGCCCTGAAGATTCTGTGACATAATATCCTAAATGTAAAAACATTTCGTTTCTTACAATTTCTTCTTTATAAATTTCAGATCTTGTTAAAATAGCTTCTCTAATAAGAGGATATGCATCTTTTCCTTTCCATTCATATTTCAAAAACCAAGCTTGATGATTTATTCCTGCACAAAAATAGGTTATTTCATTTATAGGTGCTCCTATCCAGCGGGCAAGCATTTCAGCCGTTCCTTGTACGCTATGGCATAGTCCTACGATTTTAATTTTAGAAACTGTTTGTACTGCTCTTATGAGCATTGCCATAGGGTTTGTATAGTTTAAAACTATTGCTTCTGGGCAATGTTTCTCAATGTCTTTAGCAATATCTATAATTACAGGAATAGTTCTTAGAGCCCTAAAAATTCCTGCGGGGCCTCTTGTATCTCCTACATTTATATCTACACCATATTTTTTAGGTATTTCTATATCATGTCTCCAAATTTGTACTCCACCAACGAGAATAGTTATTATGACTGCATCAGCTCCATCTAATGCTTCTTGTCTATTTAATGTGGCAAATACTTTTGCAGGATAATTTCCAGCTTTTAATATTTTTTCTACCATCAATTTTGAATAATTCAATCTTTCCTCGTCTATATCCATTAAAAAAATATGAGCATCTTGAAAAGAAGGAAAGGTAAGGAGATCACGTACTAAATTTCTTGTAAATCCAAGACTTCCAGCCCCAATAAAAGTTATCTTTTTACACATCTTTTTTTATATACCTCCTAAAGAAATTAAAATTAATTTTGTAAGTGTATTTTATCATATCAACAATTAGTTTTTAGAAATTTAAAATTTTTTAATACACCCTTTAAGATATATTGCTATAATAATAATGTATAAAATTTTGGGGAAGGAGGATTAGTTGTTCATGAAAAAATGTTTGATATTAATCTTAATAGCCATCCTTGTGATTTTTCTTTCAGGTTGTGTAAAACGGGAGCCACAACCAGATAAAGATTTAACCCAAGATCAACTAAACAATATTTATGCTACTGTAATTAATACTGATTCGGATTACGCCAAGAACATAGATATTTATATGGACATACCAAGTGTTGTTTCTAATCAAGGAAGTTCACTGGTATCACCAATTAGTAGAAGCTTTAATAATCTAATGATTAGCAAATCCATGTCATTAAAAGAAGCTATAAAGACTCCACTCGAGAAAATAACAATTGAGCCTACAAATGAATGGCAAGGGCCAGATGCTAATGGTTGGTATATGTTACAAATTGATACTGAAAGTTACCTAAAAGTAAGATATTATTCTTCAGTAAAGAGACTTGAATATGTATTAGATGGGTATTCTCAATTAAATAATCAAGTGTTTGGAGCGCGTATAGAAGGGTATTTTATTTTTAATAAGGACATAAAAAATGGTATTGATGGTGCTTATCCTGTAAGTTTGAGATCTTCTTATTATTTATATGGTTATACAGATCCAAATAAAGTAAATAAAATTGGACTGACAATGTCTTTAGAAAACGTAGGTGTGGTTAAATTAAGTAATTTTAACAATTTCCCAGTTTTAACCGGAAAGTTTTCTATTTATGCTATATATGTTGACTTTGAAAATAATATAAATATAGATAATAAACTTATGATTTCTGCATCTTCTTCTGTTGTTGGGGATAATACCAATGATCCTATCTTGAAGATTTTAGGAAGTAAAGATAGTGATGGGGATCCTACAACTTACGGATATGATGATCTATATTTAGAACTTCATTTGTCTAATTATTTGCAATAAATATTTTATAATAAACAAAAATTCATTATTATGGGATTCCTTTATATGGGGAATCCCTTAATTTTTTAATATTGATTTAATAAACGCTTGCTTTATTTTTACTCTTGACAAAAAAAGTTAATCATTATATCATTCAATAATGCCTCTATTATTTTTTAGTGATAAAAAAGGAGGAGTAAATATGTTTAGAAAGGTTATTCTTGAGAAGGGCTTAAACACCCTTGTGAAACCAGGTGAAATGGAATACATAGAATTAGATATATTTAAAGGAGAGAAAGGAGATTCCTATTCTTTTAATTCAAAAGATTATGAAATTGGCCTTATTATATTGACAGGTAAGCTTAATATAACTGTAGATGATATAAAATACGATAATTTAGGGGCAAGAAGAAATGTTTTCGATGGAAATGCTTATGCCCTTTATATACCTAATAATAAAGAGGTGAAAATTGAAGCATTAGAAAATGTGGAAATTGCCATTTGTAAAACAAGGGTAAAAACGGATGAAGAGGTGAAATTAATCAAACCTGAAGATGTGATAATTAGAGATGTGGGGGTACATAATTGGAGGAGAGATGTAAAGGATATTATTGATAGGAGAATAAATGCAAAAAGGTTATTAATTGGAGAGACTATAAATCCTCCAGGTAATTGGTCCAGCTATCCACCTCATAAGCATGATACCAATAATTATCCTGAAGAGGTGAAGATGGAGGAGGTATATTTTTATAAATTAAATCCTCCTAATGGATTTGGGTTGCAAAGGGTTTATACACCTGAAAGGGATATAGATAATGTTTATTTGATAGAAGATAATTCCTTACTCCTAATAAACAGAGGGTATCATCCTGTAGTTTCTGCTCCTGGATACCAACTCTACTATCTCTGGATACTTGCAGGAGACATAAGGGAATCAATTATTAATGATGATCCTAATCATAAGTGGATTAAAGCGGTAGAGAAAATTATAAAGGAATCTAAAAGGTAGGGAGGAATTATTATGGGGCGATATGATATTTTAGAAAGAATGATAGAATGTGGAATAGTGGCGGTAATAAGAACAGATTCTCCCGAAGATTTATTGGATGTGACTAAAGCTTTATATGACGGAGGAGTTATTTCTTTAGAGATTACAATGACAGTCCCTTTAGCTATAGAATATTTGCCAAAAGTGAAGAAGGTTCTTGGCAAAGAAGCCATAGTTGGTATGGGTACAGTATTAGATCCTGAAACTGCAAGAATGGCTATTCTCGCTGGTGCAGATTTCATTGTTTCTCCAGTTTTAAAGAAAGAAATTATAAATTTATGTCATAGGTATGATAAAATAGCTGTTTCTGGAGCTTATACACCTACAGAAATATTAACTGCTTGGGAAGAAGGAGCGGATGTGGTAAAGCTTTTTCCCGCAGATACATTAGGACCTAAATATATAAAAGCTATACATGGACCTATGCCATATATTAGAATATCTCCTACAGGGGGAGTAAACTTGGAAAATGTGGGAGAATTTATTAAGGCTGGTGCCTGTTTTGTAGGAGTTGGGGGAAATTTGGTAGATAAAAAGGTTATTGCAGAGAAAAAATTTGAAATATTAACAGAGAGAGCAAAAAACTATATAGAAGAAATTAAAAAGGCAAGATCTTAATAAAATTTTAATTTTACAAAAGGTATTTTTTAAGGGCTGGAGGGATATTAATTTATCTTTCCAGACTTTTTTTGTAATTAGTTTAATCCCCTTATTGACATATGCTATCTAAATCTGTACTATAAATATTAAATAAAAGTTTCTTGATGAAATTATAACTGGTTTCTTAATAAAGTTTATGAAAAATTAAATAGATAAGGGGGTTTATTCATGAGATTTGGATATTTTGATGATGAGAGAAAAGAATATGTTATTACCAGGCCTGATACTCCGAGAGAATGGACTAATTATCTTGGATCTTTAGAATATGGAGCTATTATTACTAATAACGCTCAGGGTTATAGTTTCGTCAAATCAGGGGCAAGCGGAAGAATATTAAGAGGAAGATTCAATGTTCCACCTACTACAGCTCCTGGAAGATATATATATCTTAGGGATATGGAGAATGGAGATTATTGGTCCGCGTCTTGGCTTCCTGTAAAAAAAGATTTATCAAAGTATGAATCTATATGTAGACATGGTATTCTTTATACGATTATAACTTCAAAATACGATGGTATAGAAACTGAGACCTTATATTATGTCCCCTTAAATGAACTGTATGAAGTATGGGCAATAAAAGTTAGAAATAATAGTGGAAGAAAAAGAAAGATTTCCCTTTTTAGTTATGCAGAATTTACAAATGAACCTAATGAAACTCAAGATTTAGTAAATATGCAATATACCCTTTATATATCTAAAACCTATTATAAAGATAATCTTATAATACAGACAATAAATGAAAATTATTCAGAAATTGGTAAAGTTATACCTCAAGAAGAAGGAATAAGTGGTAGAAGATTTAACAGATTTTTTGGAGTGATTGGAGAGAAAGTTGTTTCTTATGATGGTGACAGAGACATATTTATAGGAAGTTACAGAGATTACTCAAATCCTATTGCAGTGGAAAGAGGAATGTGTAGTAATAGTCTAAATTATGGTAAAAATAGTTGTGCTGGTACTCAAGTTGTTTTAGATTTAGAACCAGGAGAAGAAAGAGAAGTAATATATGTACTTGGTCAAGGAGCAGAAGCTACAGGTAGAAAGGTTCTGGCAAAATATAAAGAAAAAGGTATAGTTGAGAAGGAGTGGAATGAACTTAAGAATTATTGGCAATCAAAACTTGAAGGCTTTAAAGTTAAGACTCCAGATGAGAACTTTGATACTATGGTTAATATATGGAATGCATATCAATGTTTTATTACTTTCTTCTGGTCAAGAGCTGCTTCCATGATTTATGTGGGGCAGAGAGATGGATACGGATATAGGGATACTGTACAAGATATACAAGGAATAATTCATCTCGAACCACAAGAGGCAAAGAAAAGGTTAAGACTTATGTTAGCGGGACAAACATCTAAAGGGGTAGCTTTGCCTTTAGTATTTTTTGATTATGAGATTAAACCTAATCAAGGCTTATCATTGGATAATCCGTATTATGTAAAGAGAACTGGATATACTGAATATAGATGTGATGACCATTTGTGGCTGTATATTACCATAAGGCAATACATTAAAGAAACTGGAGATTTGGCATTTTTGGATGAGGTAATACCTTATTCTGATTATGGGGAAGATACAGTATATGAACATTTAAGAAAAGGTATTTTATTCTCTCTTAGTAAATTGGGTAAGCACGGATTGACTTTTGGATTAGATGCTGATTGGAATGATACTTTAAGACTTGGTGAAGAAGGAGAGACAGTTTTTGCATCCATGCAATTGTATCTTGCACTAAAGATATTTGCTGAGTTTGCTGAAAGAAAAGGTAAAAAAGAAGATGTAGAATGGGCTGAAAAGGAAGCCCTTAAATTATATGAAAACATACAGAAATATGCTTGGGAAGGAGACAGGTTTGTAAGAGGATTTATAGGAGATGAAGTTATAGGGTCTAGGAATAACAATGAGGCGAGTTTCTGGCTTAATCCACAGGTTTGGGCTGTATTAAGTGGGGTGGCTACAGAAGAACAAGCAAAGATTTCAATGGATAATGTGGAAAAAATACTTAATACTGACTATGGAGCTATGATTATGTATCCACCTGTAAGAACTTGGGGATTTCCTGTATTTAGAATGATTCTCTTCAATCCAGGTATGAAGGAAAATGCAGGGATTTTCTGCCATCCCCAAGGATGGCTTATAAAAGCAGAGACCATTCTTGGTAATGGAGATAGAGCCTTCAAATATTATCAAGAAGTAAATCCAGCCAATATGAATGATAAAGCAGAGATAAGGGAAGCAGAGCCTTATGTCCATTGTCAGTTTGTGGAAGGAAAGGATAGTCCTTATCATGGGAGAGCACATGTTCATTGGTTAACTGGTACTGCCTCCAGCATGATGGTAGCTGCTGTAGAAGGAATACTTGGAATTAAGCCTGATTATGACGGTATAGTGATCGATCCTTGTGTACCATCTCATTGGAAAGAATTTTATATAGAGAAAGTCTTTAGGGGTAAAAAATTGAGGATTAAAGTGGAAAATCCAAATGGGGTACAGAAGGGTGTGAAAGCTATTAACCTCAATGGAAGAGAGGTTGAGGGTAATTTTATTTTAGAAGAAGATTTAAAAGATGATAATGAGATAATAGTAATTATGGGATAAAGGAGGAGAATTAAAAATGAGATTTGGATATTTTGATGATAAAAATAGGGAGTATGTTATAACAACCCCTCAAACTCCGTTTCCTTGGATTAACTATTTGGGGGTTGAGGATTTCTTTTCCATAATTTCAAATACAGCAGGAGGTTATTGTTTCTACAAGGATGCAAGGCTTAGAAGAATATTAAGATTTAGGTACAATAATGTGCCCTTGGATAATGGTGGAAGATATTTCTATATTTGGGAAGATGGAGATTTTTGGAATCCATCATGGAAGCCCACAAAAAAGGATTTAGATAAATATGAGTGTAGACATGGGTTATCATATACAAAGATATCGGGGGAGAAGAACGGAATTTCTGCTGAGATACTTTTTTTTGTGCCTTTGAAGTTTAATGGTGAGATACATAAATTGACATTAAAAAATAATTCTAATACTAAGAGATATTTAAAGCTCTTTTCTTTTGTGGAATGGTGTCTATGGAATGCTTGGGATGATCAGACTAATTTTCAGAGAAATCTTTCTACCGGTGAAGTAGAAGTAGAAGGATCAGTTATATATCACAAGACGGAATATAGGGAGAGAAGAAATCATTTTGCTTTTTATTCTGTAAATGTTCCAATTCAGGGTTTTGATACAGACAGAGATACATTTATAGGTATGTACAATGGTTTTGATGAACCAAGAGCTGTTGTTGAAGGAAGGGCATTTAACTCAGTGGCAGAAGGATGGGCACCTATTGCATCTCATTATATTGAGGTTAATTTAGAACCTGGTGAATCTAAGGATTTTGTATTTATATTAGGTTATGTTGAAAATCCTGATGAGGAAAAATGGGAAAGGCCTGGGGTAATTAATAAGAGAAGAGCTTATGAAATGATAGAAAGATTTAAAGATGTAAGATCTGTTGATAATGCCTTTTTAGAATTAAAAGAGTATTGGGACGAGATATTATCAAAATATCAAATTAATCATGATGATGAAATTCTTTCAAGGATGGTTAATATATGGAATCAGTATCAATGTATGATTACCTTTAATGTAGCAAGAAGTGCATCGTATTTTGAATCGGGAATAAGCAGAGGAATAGGTTTTAGAGATTCAAATCAAGATATCTTAGGTTCTGTTCATATGATTCCAAATAGAGTAAGGGAGAGAATTTTGGATCTTGCTTCAACTATGTTTGAAGATGGGAGTTGTTATCATCAATATCAACCATTGACAAAGAGAGGGAACAATGATATAGGAAGTGGTTTTAATGATGATCCTTTGTGGATTATTCTTTCCACAGGAGCTTATATAAAAGAGACTGGGGATTTTAATATATTAAAAGAAATAATTCCTTATAATAATGATGAGAATAGGAAAGGTACACTATTTGAACATATTAAGAAAGCTTATCATCATGTAACAAATAATTTAGGACCACATGGTTTGCCTCTTATAGGAAGAGCAGACTGGAATGATTGTCTTAATCTTAATTGTTTCTCAAAAACCCCTGATGAATCTTTCCAGACTACTTCTAATGTAGAAGGGGGTACTGCAGAGTCAGTATTTATAGCAGGGCTTTTCGTATATGCTACACCAGATTATATAAGAATGTGTAAAGAAATGGGAGAGGAAGAAGAGGCTAAGTGGGCTGAAGAAGCAAGTAAGCAAATGATTGAAGCGATTAACAAGTATGGATGGGATGGAGAATGGTTTTTAAGGGCTTATGATTATTTTGGTAGAAAAGTAGGAAGCAAAGAATGTGAGGAAGGGAAAATATTTATAGAACCTCAAGGTATATGTACTATGGCGGGAATTGGAGTGGAAGATGAAAAAGCTAAATCTGCTTTAGATTCTTGTATTAAGTATTTAGATACCAAATATGGTATGGTTTTACAACAGCCAGCTTATTCCAGATATTATATAGAATTGGGCGAGATCTCTTCTTATCCACCAGGATACAAGGAAAATGCAGGAATATTTTGCCATAATAATCCTTGGGTAGGTATAGGAGAGACGGTAATAGGTAGAGGGAAAAGAGCCTTTGAGGTATATAGGAAGATTACACCTGCATATTTTGAGGATGAAAGTGAGATCCATAAAATGGAACCTTATGTATATTGTCAAATGGTAGCAGGAAAAGATGCTAAAAGACATGGAGAAGGTAAAAATTCATGGCTTACCGGTACTGCATCTTGGGCTTTTGTGTTAATATCCCAATTTGTATTGGGTATAAGACCAGATTATGATGGTCTCAGAATAGATCCCTGTATTCCTCCTGATTGGAGAGAATTTAGAGTAGTTAGAAAATTCAGAGGTGCTGTGTATGATATAAAGATAGAAAATAGTAAAGGAGTCTCAAAGGGTGTTAAAAGAATATTATTGGATGGAAAAGAGATAGAAGGGAATTTATTACCTGTTTTTAATGATGGAAAAATTCATCAGGTAACAGTAGAAATGGGTTAATTGGTCAATAAATAAGATTATTGAATGAAAGGGGAGAAAATTTTACTTTCTCCCCTTTTTATTTTTTATAAAATATATTAAACTAAACTACAAAAAATATCCTTAGGGGGGGTATTTAACGAATATGGAGATTGTTGAATATAATAATGAACTTCTCAAGATTGAATTTATAACCCCCAAAATAGTGAGATTTCATTTCTCAAAAGATAGAATTTGGAAGAAGAATAATTCTTTTTGTGTTAGCCTGGAAAAATTTAAGGAAGTCGACTTTGAACATAGGGAGGACAATAGGGCTCATTATTTTTTAACTTCAGATTTGGATATTAGGATATATAAAAATCCGAGTAAAGTACAAATATATGATAGGAAAGGTAATTTAATAATCTCTGATTATATGGATTTGGGTTATGTAAAGAAAGGGAATGGTATATATTCATATAAAGAGATGGGAAGAGAGAAAGCTTTTCTTGGATTTGGAGAAAGGTTGGGATCACTTAATAAAAAGGGTAAAAGGATCATAAACTGGAATACAGATGAACCAAATCATGAATTTGAAAGAGATCCATTATATCAATCCCATCCCTTTCTTCTAGCATACTCAGATTTGAGTTATGGGCTTTTCTATGATAGTACAGCTTTTAGTTATTTTGATATGGGATTTGAAAGTAAAAATTACTATTATTTTTTTACCGAAGATGATGAATTAGATTATTATTTTATATTTGGCCCTTCACCTAAGGAAGTTATAGAGAATTATACTTATCTTACAGGTAGGTGCTATATGCCCCCTTTATGGTCTTTAGGTTTACACCAATCCAGATGGAGTTATGATTCAGAGTATAAGGTTTATAAAATTGCTGAATTGTTTAGAAAAAAGAATATTCCATGTGATGCTTTATATTTAGATATTGATTATATGGAAGGTTATAGGGTATTTACGGTTAATAGAAAAAGGTTTCCTAATTTTGAAAAGATGATTGAGGATTTAAAAAAATTAGGCTTTAAGGTTGTTATTATTATAGATCCTGGGATAAAGGTAGATAAAAAGTATAAGATTTATATTGAAGGGTTAAAGGATGGACTTTTTTGCAAGAAAAGAACGGGAGAAATTTTTGTAGGGTATGTATGGCCTGGGAAAACAGTATTCCCAGATTTTTTCAAGGAGAAGGTTAGAAAATGGTGGGGCGAAAAACATAAATGGTTTATAGACAACGGTATATATGGTTTTTGGAATGACATGAATGAACCCTCCAATTTTTCTAAATTTGGCTATTACATGATGAAATTATTGTTTCATGTTTTTCATTTTAAAGAACCTCCAGATCCATTTAAGGCTAAAAATTTTGAAGAAAGAATTAAGCAGATAAAAGAAAAGACATTACCTCAAGATGTAGTACATGGTGATGATGAAATTTTTATACATAATAAAGTACATAATGTTTATGGGCTTTTGATGACAAAGTCAACTTTTGAGGGGTTTAGAGAGATTAATAAAGAGGTAAGACCTTTTATATTGAGTAGAGCTGGCTTTTCAGGTATTCAGAAATATTCAGCAGTGTGGTGTGGTGACAACAAAAGTACATGGGAGAATCTTTATTCCAGTATAGTAACTCTTCAAAATTTATCGATCTCTGGAGTTCCTTTTGTTGGTGAAGATGTGGGGGGTTTTTGGAGAGATTGTGAGAAAGAGCTTTTTATACGATGGATTCAGCTGGGTGTTTTCTATCCTTTTTTTAGAATACATACTGCTAAGAATACAAGAGATCAAGAACCATGGAGTTTTGGAGAAGAAATAGAAAAAATTACTAAAGAATATATTAATCTTAGGTACCAATTGATTCCCTATATTTATTCTTTGTTTTATGAGGCAAAGGAAAAGGGTATTCCATTAATTAGGAGTTTTATTTTAGAATTCCAAGATGAAGAAGTTTTATCTCATGAGGATGAATTTATGTTTGGTCCATTTATCCTTGTAGCTCCAGTATACCTAAGGGGCAAAAGAGAAAGAGAGGTATATCTTCCTAAGGGTTTTTGGTTTGATTTTTATACTGGAAAAAGGTATAGAGGGGAAAGTATTATAAAAGTTTTTGCTCCTTTAAATAGGATTCCTTTATTCTTAAAAGAGGGAAGTATTATTCCTATGTGGAATGTGCAAAATTATGTGGGAGAAAAGAAACAAGAAAATCTTTATTTAAAAATTACTCAAGGAGAAGGAAAGTTTTTGTATTATGAAGATGATGGAGTCTCATGGAATTATGAAAAGGGAGAGTTCAATTTGATTGAATTTTATACATTTATGAAAGATGGTGATCAATATTTAGGTATAAAATTTTTAAAGAAGGGATATGAGAGTTCTATAAAGAAGATTATTGTTAAAACTTTTAAAAAAGAGTTTAGTTTTGTACTTAAAGAAGGAGAGTTTTTAATCACTTAATTTAGGTGTTTCTTTTCTAATATTTCATAAATATAGGATCTCAATGAGATGAGACGATGAGTATACAAGATGCAAGATGCGAAACATAAGACACTACTTAAATGGATTGTGTACACTGGGCCTACGAACTTGGATAGGTATCCTCCTAAATAACTACCGATAGGCATAGCTCCCATGAAGAACATTACATAGATACTCATAACTCTCCCTCTTATGTTGTTATCAATAATAGATTGGATTAATGTATTACTACAAACACTAATAAGCATAAAACTTAATCCAGTTATGAATAATGATAAAAGGGATAAATATAAATTTCTTGATAAGGAAAGAGCTAAAAGACCTAAACCTGCTGTACCAAAAGATTGGGATATAAATTTTTCAATACCCTTTATTTTTTGCCTTCCTGCAAGGAATATGGCGCCAAAAAGCGCTCCTGCACCTATTGAGCTAGTTAGTATTCCAAGAGTTTCAGGGCCTCCATGCAGTATATCTTTTGCAAAGATAGGTAATAATACACTATAGACTGATGAAAGTAAACTTGATAATGCAATAAATATTAAAATGTGTCTTACTACTAATGTTTTAAAGACATAGTAAAATCCCTCTTTTAGTTCAGAAACGAGATGGGAAGTTCTTGTTGAGGTTATTGGTTTTACTCTCATGAAAAGTAGAGCAATAACAACTGCTAAATAACTAATTGCATTTATCGTAAAGCATATTCCTTCCCCAAGAAATGAAATAAGAAAACCTCCAATGCTTGGCCCTATTAAGCGAGCACTATTAAATAAAAAGGAGTTTAATGCAATAGCATTACTTAGATCCTCTTCTCTTTCCACCATCTCCATAACGAAGGATTGCCTTGTAGGAGCATCAATAGAATTAAAAATACCTAAAATAAGGCTTAATAGAAGAATATGCCAAATTTGAATTTGATTTGTAAGAGTGAGAATAGATAAAATAAGAGCTTGTAACATAAGTAAAAATTGGGTTATTATGAGAATTCTATGTTTACTAAATCTGTCTAAAAATACACCTATAACCGGTGATAAAAAGATATTAGGTGTTTGGGATAAAAAAGCAGTAGTGCCTAATAAAACTGATGAATTTGTTAATCTATAAACTAACCAACTCAAGGCTGTAGATTGGATCCATGTGCCAATAAGAGATATAGCTTGACCAGTAAAATATAACTTGTAATTTCTGCTCTTTAATGCTCTAAAAATATTTAGTCTTCACTTATTCTTTTTATTACTTCTATACACATTCTTCCATTATGATAAGGACATTTCCAAGGTTCTACTATAGGCATAGGGGCTGGAATATAATTTTCATCAAGTTTCCAGAACCATTCACTATCTGGTCTTTGATCTGCCATATAATTTTTAATAAATTCCCAAAGTGCTATTGCTGCATTTAAAAATTTTTCTTCTCTTGACTTTTGATATGCATTTAAAAAACCAACTAAGGCTTCTGCTTCAACCCACCAAATTCTACTTTTATCTAATATATTTCTTACTTTCTCATTAATTAAACTATCATTTTCAAAGGCTTCTTCTAATACTTTTTCAGCAATCTCTAAGGTTATTCTACTAATCTCTTCTTTAAGATTAGTATCATCAATATATTTTAAAGCTTCATCTAATAACCAAGTTGCTTCAATATCATGTCCGTATGAAATGGCATCAATTATAGGATTCAATTTTCTATCAAAGAAAACACCTAAATGTTTTGTCTCTGGGTTAAAAATCTTATCCTTAAAAATTATTACAAGATTTTCTATATTTTTCTTAAGGTTCTCATTAGGCCATGTTATATAAAGATTAGTATAAGCCTCCAATATATGAAGTAGAGAATTCATGCTTTTTTCAGCTATTATTCCATATTCACTAATAGCTTTATTTTCTTTTGGATTCCAGTATTCATCAAACTCTTCTATATAAGCGTATTCATCTTTACACTTTTCCTCTATGATGTTATAAGTTTCCAATGCAATATTGAGAGCTTCATCCTTTTTTGTGGATTTATAAAATTCTGATAATGCGTAGATACTAAAAGCTTGCCCATATATATGTTTTCTTTTATCAACAGGATCTCCTTTGTAGTCTACCATCCAATAAAAACCTTTGTTTTTATGGTCCCAAAATTTTTGTATTAAGAAGTTGTAAGCGTGATTCATATAAGGAATAATATCTTCTTCTTTTGTAAGATTATATACAGCAGAAAAAAACCATAATATTCTTGTAGTTAAGACTAAGCTTTTGTGAGCGTAAGGGTCTTTCTTTAAATCAAAAGAAACATATCCTATGTATCCTCCATTTTCTTTATCCATGAGTTTTGTCCAAAAAGGTATAATTTTCTCTGTAAGGTGTTTCTTTACCTCATTTTTTACTGTTTTTAAATCCATTTTTCCCTCCTCAATAAAAGTAATTAGCTGTACAAATTTTATTCACTATTATATATTGTGGGTAATTATTTTCAATAATATAATAACGAAATAATAAATTTTAAATTTTATTTATGAATTTGTGGGAGGTTAAGTATGTATAAGAATTTTTCTCTGGCCATATATTGTACTGCCCCATTTTTAAATAAAGTTTCTTTAAGAGAATTGGAGGAAGATTTTGCTTTTTTTGAAAGATACTTAAAAATAAATAAAGTATATCTGGAAACTCATAGAGGAAAGGATGATGTTCCTATGGAGAAAATTCTTGAAATAAAAGAGTTTTTTGATAAAAAGGGAATTAAAACATCGGGGGGAATCACAACTACGATAGATCTTCCTGGTGATCTGGTTCATGATTTGAGAATTTTTCATACATTTTGTTATTCCAACGAAATATTGAAAAATAGATTAAGAGAAATTGTAGAGTATACTGCTTCAATTTTTGATGAGGTTATTCTTGATGATTTTTATTTTACAAGTTGTTCTTGTCCTGAATGTATAGAAAGAAAAGGAAAATTATCATGGAAAGAATATAGACTTAACTTAATGACGGAGATATCTCAAAATTATGTGGTAGGACCAGCTAAGAAAGTAAATCCAAAGGTTAATATGATTATAAAGTATCCTAATTGGATAGATTCATATTATCAAAATGGTTATAATCCTGAATCTCAAAAAGATATTTTTGATGAGTTATATACCGGGACAGAGACAAGAGATCCTAAATATACACAACAACATCTTCCTCGTTACTTAAGTTATTATTTAATGAGATGGTTCGAAAATGTAAAACCAGAGAAAAATAAAGGAGGATGGTTCGATTCTTTTGAATGTAACTTAAATCAGTATATAGAACAAGCGCATCTTACTCTTTTCTCTAAAGCTAAAGAAATTACTCTTTTTGATTTTAGTTCTTTAAGGAGATCAACTTTTATTCCTTCCCTTTCCTTAGAGCTTGATAGGTTGGATGAATATCTTTCAGAGTTAGGAAACCCAATTGGTGTCAAGGTTTATCATCCATTTCATTCTGATGGTGAGAATCATCTCTCTTCTTATTTAGGAATGATTGGGATACCCTTTGATCCTACACCTTATTTTCCTATTGATACAAATATTTTATTTTTACCTGAGAATTCTGTTGAAGATAGGGAAATTTTAAATAAATTAAAAAGTTTTCTTCTTAGTGGTGGAGATGTGATCATTACATCTGGTTTTTTGAGAAGATTGGGTAGAAATATGGAGGATTTTACATCAATAAAATATACAGATAAAAAAGTATTATTAAGTTTATTTGCTATAGATCCTGCTATGACTGGTTTTAGTAAATATGTATATTCTCGTAAGGAAATTATTTTCCCGATTATTGAGTATCACACTAATTCTTCTTGGCCAATAATTGTAGGAATTAATGGAGAAAATAATTTTCCTATTCTTCTCAGAGATTTTTATGGAAAGGGAAGGATCTATGTTTTAAATATTCCCGATAATTATTCAGATATTTATCTGTTACCCATAGAGGTACTTAATGAAATAAGAAAAATATTTTTGAATAAATTAGGTATTTATTTCAAAGGAGATGAAAAAATAGGAATGTTTTTGTATGATAATGGTTATTGTATTTTAGAGTCCTTTTTATCCTATAGAACTGAGGTAACATTAGTAAATAAGGATAAAGAAATGAAAATCAGATTGGAACCAAATTCTTATAAGGTTATTAGAATTTAATTATGAAAGGAATATATCTTTTGGTTGTTGAGGTAGAAAAAGATATAGAGTGTAGGGTAGGGCGACTTGGAGTTATAAAATTTAATAGGGGCCTTTATATCTATGTAGGATCAGCACAAAATAGTATGGAGAAAAGAATAAAAAGGCATCTTAGTAAAAATAAAAAATTATATTGGCATATTGACTATCTATTGGAATCTCCTTTTGTTAGAGTAAGAGAAGCCTTATATAATGATCATCTTTGTAAAGAATGGGAATGTAAGATTGCATCTTTGATAGATGGAGAGAAAGTTCCTCGCTTTGGGTCATCAGACTGTAAATGTGATTCTCATCTTATAAAAGTGGAAGAGAATTTTTTAGATGATATGAAGAAGTATTTTAGAAGATTAAATATAGAATGGAGTGTGAAGAATGGTTGTATTTAATTTATTCATCACTAGTTTTGTAGTAGGATTTTCAGGGGCGTCAGCTCCTGGTCCTATGATGACAATGGTAATTACACAGTGTAGTCTTAAAGGTTGGAAGGACTCTATCAAAATAGTTTTTGGGCATGCTATGTTGGAAGCTGTTCTTATTATACTTCTGCTCTTAGGTTTACAATCTTTTCTTCAAGATCCAATTTTTTTAAAAAGTTTTACTTTTTTAGGAAGTATATTTTTGATTTATACGGGTATATCTCTATTAATATCCCTTATTAAAAAAAGTAGTTTAGATTTAAAGAATTCTGATCCTATAAAAATTTCCCTTCCTTTGGCTGGTGCTCTTGTTTCTTTATCAAATCCTTATTGGCTGATATGGTGGATTACAGTAGGAGTAACCTTTCTCGGACAAGCAAGGAGTTTTTTTATGTTGGGAATTTTAAGTTTTTATTTAGGTCATATCCTTTCTGATTTTGTGTGGTATATTTTTATTGGCTTTATAGGACAAGGCTTATCTTTTCCTTTTTGGAATAAATTTTACAAGATTATATTGTATTTAGCATCTTTTTCTCTTATTTTCTTTGGTGTTTACTTTTTGAAGTTTGTAATATTAGGATAAACTGATTATCTTAAAGAGCGAAAAAGTAGTAAAACTCCAATAACTATAAGAAGTATGGGAAATAAATATCTCATGTATTCTGGGGATTTTGATATTAATCCTAGTATGATACCAAAAGAGATAAGGATGATTCCTGGATATATAGACCAGTACTTTTCTGCATAGGAGTACTCTTTTTTAGATGAATGAATAAAGAAAATCATTAGAAATCCAAATCCTATAAATGAAATGATATATACAGGGTTGATAGTGTATAGGGATTGTAAAATATTAAATAAAGCTATACTTAATAAGATACATCCTGGAATGAGAAATCCTATATTTCTGTTAAATCTATAATATGAAAACAAAAATATGACACTAATAATTAAAAGGAAGAGATTTCCTGAAAGAATCCCAAAATTACTTAGGAGCAAAAGGAGACCTATAAATATTAAAAGGATAGCCATAGCTTTTTCTCTCATAAATTTATTCCCCTTTCGATATATAATTAAGGACTTTTTTTAAGTATATTTTAGAATCAGATTCTACATATGTCAAATTAGTTATTTTCTCTGCTTTTATAACCTTATATCTATGAGGATTATTTTTATCCTTTGTGGTCTTTGAAATGAATATAGGTATTATCTCTTTTCTAATGATAAAGGTTTTATTTTTATACTTATTCAATGTTATATTTAATATTAATCCAAATTTTACTTGAGGTATATTTAGTCCATATTGGTCTGTGAAAAAATTCCCCAATGAATAAAAACACCATTTTCCATTTATCTTCTCGTAAGGTCTTACTGAATGGGGGTGACTTCCTACTATCAAGTCTCCACCCCATGATATTATTTTTTTAGCAAGCGATTTTTGATAGGATTCAAGTTTTTCAGAGTATTCTATGTATCCCCAATGTAGATAAATGATTGTAAAGTCAACTAAATTCTTTATCTTTCTTATATCTTCTTTGATTTTGTCCTCATTTATGAGATTAACCATATATTCTTTGTTTTTAGGTAAACTAAAACCGTTGATGCTAAATGTATATGCAAGAATTCCTGCTTTTATGCCGTTTTTAGATAAAACAAGGAAATTTTTACTGTCCTCTTCTGAGGTATATGCACCCACATAATATAATCCTCTCTTTTTTATATTCTCTATTGTAGCTGTTAGTCCTATTTCACCCTTATCAAATATGTGATTTGTTGACAGAATCATAATATTAAATCCACTTTTTTTAAGAAGATCTAAAATTTCTACTGGAGCGTTAAATAGGGGGTAACCTGATACTTGAAATATATTTGAGGCAATAGGAGTATCAATCACAATGGAAGAAAAATCTTTTCTAATATATTCCTCTATTTCTTCAAATATATCAGGAGGAAAATAATATTTCTTGCTTGATGGATCATAATAAGAATTTGATAAATGTTTTTGGAGAAAAAGATCCCCTGCAAAAGCTAAGGATAGATTTTTAAATTCCTCTTCGTATGTATTAGAAAGGGTAAAGTAAACAATGACAAATAAAAAAAGAAGGATTTTTATTAATCTTTTGTAAATAATTTCTAACCACATGCTTAATATTATACATGATATTTTTGTAACTTTTTTGGCTTGATTTTTTTATAGATTCTATTAATATAATCCTTTGGAATGAATTAGAGAAAGACTTGATGGAGGAGTTGAAGGTATTATGATGGCAGGATTAAGAAAGGGAGATAAAATAACATTATTAGGGTTTCATGATTTTTTAACTCCAGTAATTGATTATTGGAAAGAAGAAGGATTTAATGTAGAAATTGAATATAACTATAAAATTAGGGATATAAATTCTAAGATATATCTAATTGTTGATAGTCCTAAGGATCATATTCCATGGCGAATGTTATTAGAAGAGATTAAAAATGTTAAAGGAAAAACTCTCTTTTTAAATTATCCTAAAACAATTAAGAATTCTGATCATCCTATATGGAGACATAAGTGGGATGGAATTATTTCCTTTTTTTGGGAAGAATATTTGCCTAAAAATATATATTTGGTAAAATTTCCTTCTTATCCTGTTTTTAAAAAGAATTTGGAGATCTCAAGAGAAAAGTTGGGATTTCCTCAAGATAAAAGGATAATTCTTGTAATGGGCGATTATTCTTTTGAGAATGTCCTATTTTATCTTTCTTATGTAAAAAGTTTATTAAATCTTTATATTGTTGTTTTAGTTTCTACTTATGAAAGGAAGTTGAAGGTTGAAAAATTTGTTGCTAAAAATAAGCTTAATGTGGATTCTGTTATATTAGGTGGAATATGGGATGATGATTTGCAAATCGTGGGAGCTTCCGAAATGGTTATTATGGATGGAGGAGATGAAGTGGAACCTTTTGAGGTTTATAAACTTATAGGTTGGGGGACACCTCTCGTTATAAAATATAAGATATTTAATAATTTTTTATACAATGAAGCCATAAAATTTGATGGTAAAGAAAGGACAGAAATAAAGGGAATATCAAAAACCGAGCTTTATACAGGTGTTTTGAGGTTTAAAAATAAAGATGATCTTTTTTACAAAATAAAACTATTATTTGAAAATAAAAACCTAAGAGATATAATTCTCGGTACATCAAGAGCATTTGCCTATGCTCATTCTCCTGAACTTGTTGGTAGTCAATTTTTATTTATCTTTAGAGAACTATTAGAACCACCCCAATATAGAGCATCTAAAAAGGCTATTAGATTTCATAATAATCCATTATTTAGAGCAAGACCAAATGTTTACTTAAACATAAACAGAAAGAAGATAAAATGGGAAAGGTTAGTTTATAATGCTGGAGCTATTAGAATTAATGGAACTATTTATGTGCTTTATAGAGCTTTGGGAGAAGATGGGGTTTCTCGCATTGGATTGTGGTGGTCAAAGGATGGTTATAAAGAAGAAGGAAGACTTGACTATCCTATATTTGGTCCTAAGGAAGAATATGAAATGCCAAAGAAGCCAGAACAGCGTAGAAAATGGCAGAAGAGAACATTTGGAATGATTAGAGAGGTAGGAGGTACTGAAGATCCAAGAATTACTCTCATTGATGATTGGTTATATATGACCTATACAGCTTATGGGAATGTGGTACAGCTTGCTATGGCAAAGATACCTTTAAATACTTTTTTGGATGGGGTAAAGAAATTTAAAAGTTTTGAAGAATGGAATAATGCTTGGGTGAGAAATGGCCCGATATTTAAGTACTTAGAAGATAAAGATGCAGTACTTTATGTTGTAAATGAAAGAAATAGGGAATTTTCAAATGGTAAAAGAGAAGAGGATGATTTTGTAACAATTTTCCCAGAACTTTTGGATAAGAAAGTAGCTCTTATTCATAGAATACCTCCTGATATGCAGATACTTTATACAGATGAGCTTAAAGCTAAAAGTATAAAAGTTGGTAAAACCTTTTTGATGCCTTCTCCTAATACTTGGGATAGTATAAAGATTGGGGCAGGAGCCCCACCTCTAAAGACACGTTTTGGGTGGATTCATATTTATCATGGGGTTGGTAATTGGATGGGAAGAAGAGCCTATGGTTTGGGAGTTGTACTAACATCTCTTGAAGATCCAGAAAAAATTTTATATAGATCATCAGAGCCTATTCTTCAACCTGAAGAACTATATGAAACTACTGGTTGGGTCCCTAATGTGGTATTTACCTGTGGTGTTGTATCAAAGAGCAAAGATTCCAATGAAATTTTAGAATTAGACGATGAACTTTTGATATATTATGGTAGTGCAGATGAAGTTATGGCTCTTGCTGAAATAAAAGTATCTGATCTTATACCCGAAGAAATATTGGCGAAGTTAACTATTTGATTTTATGTGAGTTTTTAATTTGTTCCATATTGTTAGTGCTATGATACCTTTTAATAAGTCATAGGGTATAAAAGGTAATGCTCCTGTTAAGATTGCTTTTGTATATGGTATTTTTATAGCAATAGAAAGCCACATGCTTCCTAATAAATAAATTACAAAAATACCAAAGATAAGGGCTAAGATCTCAGAATATCTTTTTAATAAAGAAATGGTTATACCTCCCAATAAGAACCCAAAAAGATATCCTCCTGTAGCTCCAAAAAGGATATTTAGGCCTCCTCTTCCTCCAGCGAATACAGGAACCCCTAAACCTCCTAATATTAGGTAAGAAAAAACAATATAGAAAGTTTCAATAGGTGAAAAGAGAAGACTTATTAAAAACAAAAATAATACTTGTAGAGTAAATGGGACTGTAGTAAAGGGTAGATAAAAACTTAAATAACTTCCCAAGATAAGTAATGCTAAACCTAAGCCCAGAACTGGTATCTTTTTGTAATTCAACACCCATCCCCTACCTTTCTTATTTTTGCTACATATTTTAAAAAGAGAAATTTAAGTTATTGTTAAAATTTTCTTAAAACTTAATTAAAAGGCAACTTTTTTTAATATTTCTTCGTATTATATGTAGAGGAGTTGATAAATTTATGGAAAAAAGATTATATAGAAGTAGGAAAAATAGTGTTTTACTTGGTGTATGTGGTGGTATAGGAGAATATTTGAATATTGATCCAACAATAATAAGGCTTATTTTTATTTTCCTTTTGATAGCCTTCAATTTTTCCCTTGTTGTAGTATATTTTCTTTCTGCTCTTATAATACCGGAAGAACCTGATATTTCTGAGAAGAATGAACATGATGATATAACACCTTCTGGGCCAATTCAACATCTATAAGAAAGGGGGATTTTAAAAATGAAGAGACTTTATAGAAGCAAAAAAAGTAGGGTTTTTCTTGGTGTAAGTGGTGGTATAGGTGAGTATTTGGGTATAGATCCAGTTATTATTAGACTAATTTTTATATTTTCCATCTTAATATTGGGTCCTTTTAGTTTTCTTTTATACCTTCTTTGTGCAATAGTTATACCAGAAGCTCCATGGTATGAAGAAGGATCACAGGAAGATGGAGAATTAGAAAGAAAGGATATATATGCTCATAAAAATGAACTTTTAGGTTGGATTCTTCTTGCTATAGGAGTTTATTTTTTGGGAAAAACTTTTAACTTTTTTACCATATCTTTTAATATTGTTTTGGCTTTGATTTTTATAATCTTAGGATTTTCGTTAATGTTCAAAAAATAAGAGGGGGTATAAATCATGAAAAGAGTATCTGTATTGGGAATTTTTTTGATATTGATAGGAGTGTTATTGTTATTATCGGAGATAGGAATAATCAGGTTCTATTTAAAAGATCTTCTTAGATTTTGGCCATTAATATTTATTTTTTGGGGACTTGATTTAATATTAGGAGAAAGAAGATGGTTTGGTTGGATTTTAGTTTTGATAATTATCGGTTTAACTATACTTATAATCTTTTTCTCTCCTTATAGTAGCCCATATTTTAGAGGTAGAAGTCATGATTTTTATAGAGAATGGAGATATCCTTTTAGAGAGAATTTAAAATCTATTAGTTTAAGTATTACTGTTGATAACAGAAATGTATGGTTGAGAAGTTTGGAGAAAGATAATAAAGAAGATCTGATTTATGTAAATTCTAATACAGGTTTTAAGATTAATAAAGTAAAAGATGAAGAAATAAATGGTAGTTTGAGTTTATGTCTTAATTTTGAAGATTTTGATAGAGAGATTCCTTTTTTTGGAAGAATAGGTAAATTAGATGAAGTAGACATAGAAATCAATTCTAATACTAATATAGATCTTGTATTTAATTCAGGCGTTGGAAATAACACCTTAGATATGAGAAATTTTAAGTTAAATAATTTGGAAGTGAAAGGTGGAGTAGGCAATATAAAAATTTTTTTACCCAAGAGATCCTGTTATGTAGAAGTAGAAGGTGGAGTAGGTAATATAAGTGTATATATTCCAAAAGGTAGTGTTTTAGATCTAACAACAGAAGCTGGAATCGGAAAGGTAACAGTGGATAAGAATATAGAACAAGGAAAAGAAAGCAGTAAAGAAATAATACATTTAAGGGTTAAAGCTGGTGTAGGTAATGTAAAGATTATTTCGGAGGAAAAAGATATTATCTGACATTATCCAGCGGATTTTCTCCATATAAAAGTAGCTGGTATAATTTTGGGTTCGTAATCGTTAGGATTATCAAGAATATGTAAGAAGAGTCTTGCTGATTCTCGACCCATCTCTTCAATTTCCTGTCTTACAGAAGCAAGAGGTGGATCTATTCTTGCATCTATATATAGATCGTCAAAACCAATTATGGATATATCATCTGGTACTTCCCAATTTTCTTCTATAGCAGCATTTATAGCTCCTATTGCCATGTAGTCGCTACAAGCTAACACAGCACTGGGTGGATTTTCAAGTTTTAAAAGTTTCTTCATAGCTTTGTAGCCACCGTCAATAGTTAAGCTTTCTTCAACTATTAATTTTGGATCAGGTTTAACTCCATATCTTTTTAATGCTAAAATATAGCCTTCATATCTTTCTTGTATAAAGCTATGAGTGTTATTTCCTTTAAGAAGGGCTATACGTTTATGACCTTTTTCTAAGAAATAAATAGTGGCATCATATGCTCCTTTTACGTTATCAGTATCTACATATGGATATTTTTTAAGTTTTGATGAAACTTTGCCAACACTTACAAAAGGTATATTGTCATTATATAACATTTCAGGAAAAGGATCGTCTTTTTTCACGTTTGCTAATATATAGCCATCTACTACGCCCTGTTTATATAAAGATATATATTTTTCTGGAATATAGGGTGTTTCAAGCATTGATAACATAATATTATATTCATTTCTATCTAATATTTCTGTTATTCCTTTAATCAAAGGAGGAAAGAAGGCGTCTGAAAGAATAAATCCTCTTTCGTATGGGATAATAAGAGACACAATTTGAGTTCTCGCTTTTGATAATTTTTGAGCAAAAGCACTGGGATGGTAATCATATTCTTGAATAATTTTTAATACTTTTTTTCTTGTTTTTTCACTAACATTAGGACTTCCATTAATAACCCTTGAAACAGTTGCTACTGATACGTTTGCAAGTTTTGCTATGTCTCTTATGTTTATCTTTACTTTTTTCAATTATTTTTCACCCCTTTTTATTTTTTTGTATGATATTATACAAACTTTACAGTAATTATAGCAAATTGAAAATAATAAGTTTTTTTCAGATAGAAATCTTTAAAGTAATGTAATTTTCTTAATTTTTTCTTAAAATTCTATTGACAAAAAAAATTAGTTTAAGATAAAATTATTTTGAAAATATTCACAGCGAGCTAAGGAGGTGATATTTAAGCAAAAACAAATTCTCAAAACGTTTTTCTTTAATGAACCTTTAATCTTTTTGGGGGAGGAGTGATTAGATGCGTAACAAAAAAGGTTTAATTATCTTGTTAGTTTTGATTTCTGTTCTTCTTCTTTCTGGAGTGGTAAGTGGACAAAAAGAAAAAGTCGTTAGCTTGCCTTATTGGGATACACCAGGATTAATTCCTTACTATTGGCAAGCCCAACATATATTAGCTCAAGGTACAATATTTGAGGGATTATTTGGATATGCACCAGATCCCAAGGGACTTGGTGGAGTGAAGGTAGTACCTGTTATTGCTCAAAGCTATAAAGTATCTAAAGATTATAAAGTATGGACATTCAAATTGAGAAAAGATAAGAGATGGTCTAACGGAGATCCAGTAACAGCAAAAGATTTTGAGTGGTCATTTAAGTATTATGCAAGTCCAAAGATTCAAGACCTACCTGCATGGGCAGGACCGCTTCAATTTTTTGAGAATTTCTGGGCGGTAAAAAGTGGTGCTGTTGATCCAGATAAACTCGGAGTAAAAGCTCTTGATGATTATACTTTGGAAATTAGACTTGACGTACCAAGATACGATATGAAAGAATGGCTCTGCGTAGCACAGGGAGTGCCAATTCATAGAAAAACAGTAGAGGCAGATCCACAGAATTGGTGGAGACCCGGGAAAATAGTAGTAAATGGACCATATATACCAGTATCATGGACACCTGGTAAAGATATGGTATTAGTCAAAAATCCAAAATATGTAGGTGAAACTGGTAATGTAGATAAGATTGTGCTTAAGTTCGGAGGACTTGGACTTCAACAATACATGGCAGGAGAACTTGATGCAGCAATGATAGGAAACGTGGCAGAGTATAGATATGTCATGGCAGATCCAAAGCTTTCCAAAGAATTTCATGAAGATGTAATGGATTGCTTCTGGAATGGTTATCAATGGTCTCGTGGATTTGATCCAGTAATGGACAATCTTAAGTTAAGACAAGCTCTTGCAATGGCTATAGATAGAGAAAAACTTTGTAAAGATGTACTTGGTGGAAGAGCATTGCCTCTTGCCAAGTATTGGCCAGATGGTAACCCAATAGGAGACAAACTGAAGGCAATACCATTTGATGTAAAGAAAGCCCAACAACTTCTTGCTGAGGCAGGATATCCAGGAGGAAAAGGCCTTAAGACTCTTGTATTCTATATAACTGGTGGTGGAGATCCTGTTGTAGAATTTATAGTAGATCAATGGAAAAAGAATCTTGGTATAAATGTTATAATAGAAAACGTAGAGTCTGGACTTTATTGGAACTCTTATGTATGGCCATCATTCTCACCAGATTCTAAGGCAGGGTTTACTGTAATAGGTGCTCCAATGAACAACTTAGAAATTGGAGCTCTCTTTAAGAACTCTGATCATACAATATGGTTCTATGACTTCCCAACTTCTGCAAGGAAGAGATATCATGAGCTTAACCAAGAAAACGATGCTTGGTTGAGAAAAGAAGGTGGATTAACTGATGCAGATTGGGCACCACTTCTTGAGAAGAGGAAGACATTATATGAAACTTGGAAGAAGATCGTAGATAGTGAACCTGAAAAACTTTGGAAAGAAGATATTGCAAGAAAACCAACCTGGTTTGAGCGTTTTGATGAATTATATGAAAAATGGAAGGCAGCAAAGACAAAGGAAGAGAAGACAAATTATTGGAGACTTGCTGGAAGAGAAATTACAGGGCAAGAAATATTCCAAAACTGGTATCTTAACCTTTCCAATGAAAGTAAGCAAGCATATAGATGGAGATTTAGAGCTATAAATAGACCATTTAGTGAAGCAGTTAAGATTGCCCATTATGCATTACAGGGTATGCAAGATAGATACTACATGGTGCCAGTTTATCTTGCAAAGGCTCAATGGGTAAAGAATCCAAAACTTGAAGGTTTGATGCTCTATAAGTTCTCTTGGGGTCCTGGATTCTTCAATTTCAAATATCTAAATCTCAAGGATTAAAAATGGATTAAGTTTTTGATAGAATAGGGGGAGGGATAATTGCCCTCCCCTTTTTTAAATTGTTATTAAAAGGAGGTAAAGTATGGGGCTTATAAAGTATATAATACGTAGGCTTTTTACTATTTTTGTCTCAATTGTTGTGGTAATTATTATCACATATATTCTTATGTGGCTTGCACCTGGTGATTTTTTCAATATTGCTCAGTTCCAGGCAAGCGCAGGTAAAGTTGCAACATTAACTCCTGAACAGTTGCAAGTTTTAATAAAAGGGTTTGAAGAAAAATATGGTTTAAATGTACCTTTGTGGAAACAGATTTGGAATTATTTGAAAGATGCATTTAGATTTAAGTTTGGTCCTTCTTTTTCAAATCCTAATGAGCCTATTGAGATTCAGATTGCAAGGAGATTCCCAGTTACTTTTACTCTTGCAATTTTATCTATGGCTCTTGCTGTACTTGTTGGAATTCCTCTCGGAATTATTGCTGCTCTTAAAAGAAATACATGGATAGATTATGTTTCTATGTTCTTCTCTATGCTTGGAAGTATCATTCCAGCTTATTTAATTGGTGTAATAATGGTACTTATTTTTAGTGTAGGACTGAGATGGCTTCCTTCATCGGGATGGGAATCTCCAAAACAAATGATTATGCCCGTTATAGCTGTCGGTTTAGGTCCTATGGCAGTAATTGCAAGATTTATGAGATCAAGTCTTTTAGATGTTCTTAATCAGGATTATATAAGAACTGCTTATGCAAAAGGAGGAACTGATAGAACAGTTATTATGAGACATGCTTTAAGAAACTCTTTGATTCCAATTGTTACTATTATTGGACCTCAACTTGCTTTTTTGTTTACAGGTACTGTATGGATTGAAAACCTATTTAGGGTGCCTGGACTTGGTCAGCTCTTTGTTAATGCTGCATCTATGAGAGATTATCCATTATTGGTAACATCTACTTTTATCCTTTCTCTTTCTGTAATGTCAATGAACTTGTTGGTCGATATTATATATGCATTTCTTGATCCAAGAATTAAATATGAATAAAAGGCTCAAAGGAAAAAGGAGGTTTTTACTAAATGGAAGTTGCAATAAATAGAAAGGTTAAAAGATCAAGCTATTGGAGTTCTGCTTGGAGAAGATTTAAAAGAAATAAAATGGCAGTTGCTGGATTAGTCTATATTATCATAATAATAATTGTCTCCATATTTACCCCATGGATTGCTCCCTATCCTTATGATGAACCTCACTATGCTCATACTTTTGAAAAGCCGAGTGCCAAATTTTGGTGGGGTACTGATGACCTTGGAAGAGATATGTTTAGTAGAAATTTATATGCTATGAGAAATGCTCTGTTAGTGGGTTTTGGTTCCCAAATAGTGGTACTTATTATTGGAGTAATAATAGGCTCTATCGCAGGATATAGAGGTGGAATGATAGATACACTCCTTATGAGAATAACAGATATAATGTATGCGTTTCCTACTTTCCTTTTTAACGTTATTTTAGTTACTGTTATGGGTAGAGGTCTTTTTACAATTCTTGTTGCTGTTGGACTCACAGGATGGGCAGGAATGGCTCGTTTAATAAGAGGTATGGTTATGTATCTAAAACATGCAGAATTTGTTGAAGCGGCAAGAGCTTTAGGAGCTAAAGAATCGTATATTATTAGAAAATATATACTTCCCAATATGTTAGGACCAATTATTGTAAGTTTAGCCTTTGGTATACCAAATGGAATATGGATTGAAGCAGGTCTTGCTTTAATTGGAATGGGAGTAAGACCACCAATGCCTTCTTGGGGTAATATGATTGGAGCTGGAATTGGTTATATAATGGGATTTCCTCATATGGTGATCTTCCCAGTACTTACTTTTGCTCTTACTCTTCTTGCCTTTACATATGTAGGTGATGGTTTAAGAGATGCATTAAATCCAAGGAGTGAGGTATAAAGCCATGGCAGAACTATTAAGAGTTAATAATTTAAAGACCTATTTTGATAGATATGATGGTGTTGTAAAAGCGGTTGATGGTATAAGTTATAAGGTAAATTATGGGGAGACTCTTGCGATTGTGGGTGAAAGTGGATCAGGAAAAACTGTTTCGGTTCTTTCTCTTTTAAGGCTTATTAAAAGAAATGGAAGAATAGTAGATGGAGAAGCTATTTTTGATGGTAAGGATTTATTGAAACTAAATAAAGAAGAACTGAGACAAGTAAGGGGTAAAGATATTTCTATTGTTTTCCAAGATCCAATGACCAGTTTGAACCCCATAATGAGAGTAGGTATCCAGATAATGGAACCTATTTTGTGGCATAAAGTAATGTCTGATAAGGAAGCAAGGGATAGAGCTATCGAACTTTTAAGACTTGTAGGAATTCCTGAATACAAGACAAGAGTTTGGGATTATCCATTCCAATTTTCAGGTGGAATGAGGCAAAGGGTTATGATTGCAGTGGCCCTTGCCTGTAATCCTAAACTTGTTATAGCTGATGAGCCTACAACAGCTTTAGATGTTACAGTAAGAGCTCAAATATTAAATCTTCTTTCCGACATGAAGGAAGAGTTTAAAACCAGTGTAATATTTATTACTCACGATATTACACTGGCTATGAATTTTGCTGATACAATAATGGTCATGTATGCAGGAAAGATATCAGAGTATGCATCTACTGAGAAGTTTATTAGAAATACATTACATCCATATTCTCAAGGTTTGATTTCATCTACTCTTGATATAAATGCAAAAGAGGGTTCATTAAGACCTATTCCTGGAAACCCACCAAGCCTTGTTAATCCACCATCTGGCTGTAGGTTCCATCCAAGATGTTCATATGCTCAAGATATATGTAGAGAAGTAGAGCCAGAATATAAGGAAGTAGAAGATGGACATTATGTGGCATGTCATTTAGTGAAGGGAGGAAAATTCAATGCCTGAACTTTTAGTTGTTAAAAATTTAAAAAAGTATTTCCCTGTTAAAAAGAAGTTTTTGAGAGCAGTAGATAATATATCTTTTTCTTTAGAACAAGGAGAAACGTTAGGTCTCGTGGGAGAAAGTGGTTCTGGAAAATCTACCTTAGGTAGATCTATACTTAGATTGATTGAACCAGATGCTGGAGAGATAATTTTTGATGGGGTTGATTTGAGGAAGCTTAAGGGTGAGGAGTTAAGGCAAAAAAGGAGATTTATGCAGATAATTTTTCAGGACCCATTAGCTTCATTAAATCCTATGATGACAGTCGGGCAAAACATAGAAGATCCATTAATAATTCACAATATAGGGACAAGAGAAGAAAGAAGAAGAGCAGTAGAGGAACTTCTTGATATAGTAGGTTTAGGTAGAGAGGTAATAGATGCTTTTCCTTATGAGTTTTCTGGGGGTCAACAGCAAAGAGTAGGAATAGCAAGAGCTCTTGCTTTAAATCCTAAATTTATTGTTGCAGACGAGCCTGTTTCTTCATTGGATGTATCTATACAAGCTCAAATTGTTTCCCTACTTTATGAACTAAAAAGAAGATTTAAGATATCTTACCTTTTCATATCCCACGACTTGGCAGTGGTAAGATACCTATCTGATAAAGTTGCTGTAATGTACCTTGGTATTATAGTAGAAATGGCTCCAAAAGAAGAATTATATACAAATCCATTGCATCCATATACAAGAGCTCTTCTTGCTTCTGTACCTAAGATGCCGAGAGATGGGGAAAGGCAAAGAAGATTTTCAGCATTAAAGGGAGAAGTACCTTCTCCTATAGACTTGCCTCAAGGTTGTAGATTCCAAAGCAGATGTGAGTATGTGATGGAAACATGTAGAAAACAAGAACCTGCCTTAAGGGAGGTTTCTCCAGGACATTTTGTGGCATGTCATTTAGTATAGGTGTTTAAGGGGTGAGAGGGGTTCAATTGTGAGAGATTTCATATTGTTTTTGATTTTGTCAATAATATTAATTATTTCTGGGTGTATGAAAGAAAGTAGTGTAGGAAGTAGTATGGGATCTTATGAGTCAAGATATAAAGACAATAGACCTTTGAATATATTAGGGATTGATATCCCTAAAATGGAATTAGGAAGGTATAATTTATTTGAAGTGTCTATTTTTCTACAGGGTTCATACTTGAATCCTTTTGACCCCCAAGAAATAGATGTAGAAGGAATTTTTGAAGATCAGTATGGTAGTCAATATAAGGTTCCAGGATTTTTCTATCAAGAATATAAAAGAGAACTAAAAAATGATTACGAATATTTGGTTCCTGTGGGGGATCCATATTTCAAAATAAGATTTTCTCCAATAAATATAGGCTCATATAAATTTTTTATAAAAGTTAAAGATAAAACAGGAAGAGAAGTCTCATCAGATAAATATACTATATATGTAAAGGAATCTGAAAAACCCGGGTATATAAGGGTTAGCGAAAAGGATTGGCAATATTTTAAGTTTGATAATGGGAGACAATTTTTACCTATTGGGGCGAACATTTGTTGGGCAACATCTAAGGGTACTTATGATTACGATGTATGGCTTCCTAAATATGCTGAAAATGGTGGAAATTATTTTAGAGTTTGGCTTGGACCTTCATGGGCTACTTTTGCTTTGGAAAGGGAATCTGTTAAAGAATATGATCTTAAAAATGCGTGGAAACTTGATTATGTATTAAATTTAGCGGAAAAATTAAATATGTACATAATGTTTTGTTTTGACAGTTACAATGAACTTAGATATCAGAAGGAAGGAGCATATCCATATTGGGAACATACACCCCATTATGAAAAAAATGGAGGACCCTTGAAAGAACCCAAAGATTTTTGGACTAATAATGAGATGATTAAATATTACAAAAATAAATTAAGATATATTGTAGCAAGATATGGTTATAGCACTAATGTTTTTGCTTGGGAATTTTGGAATGAGGTAGATATTATTTCTCCAACTGCTTTTGTTATAGGAGAGGTTAAAAAGTGGCATGAAGATATGGCTAAATATCTTAATAGTATTGATCCCTGGAAACACCTAATAACTACAAGTTTTGCTTTCTCTCCTGGAAAACCTGAGATTGACAGTATCTCTGGATTAAACTTTGTACAAACTCATATTTATAAAAGCAATAGATATATTGATGCCCTATTATCTCTTATAGCTTATAAAGAAAAATATAGAAAACCTCATCTTGTGGGAGAATTTGGATTGGATGCTGGTGGAAATGATCCTTGGGTAGATCCTAATGGGTGTGTTATACATAATGCTATATGGACTACTGTTTTGTCTGGTGCTTCTGGTACTGCAATGTCTTGGTGGTGGGATAATCACATTCATCCTAATAATCTTTATTTTCATTATAGGGCTTTAGCAGATTTTGTTAAGGATATAAATTTTTTAGAGGAAAAATTTGAAAGGTTAACAAATTATAAATTTAACGTCTATAATAGAGAGATTAAGGTTATAGGACTTCAAGGTAAGAAATATATACTTTTATGGCTTTATAATGCTAAAGAGGCCTATCAATATAAAAAAGATATTCCTAATATGGATAGTTCGAAATTCTTAGGCAGTATTGAATTATTAATAAAACCCCCAATTAAAGTAATCTACTATGACACATATAGAGGTGAAAAGATTAAGGAATTAGATTTAGATAAAAATGTAATTCCTATTATTGAGTTTGAAAGAGATTTGGCAATAAAAATAGAATTATTAGGGGAAGGAGAGTGATTATTGATGAAGAAGATATTACTTTTTTCCTTAATCTTCCTATTCGTTCTCTCTTTTTCTTTTAAGGAGGTCCATTCTCAAGCCAAAATACCCATTAGAAGAGGAGTTAATCTTACTGGTCTTGAGGCCCCTTTTGAAGGTTCATGGGGGGTATATATAAAGGATGAGTATTTTGATTTAGTAAAAAAAGCGGGTTTTGACCATGTGAGAATTCCAGTTAGATGGAATGGGCATGCATTATATGAACCCCCATATACTATAAGGGATTACATATTTAGTAGAGTAGATCAAGTGATTGATCTTGCTTTTAAGAATGGATTGTATGTAATAATAAATATCCATAATTATGACGAAATAATGCAAAATCCTGAAAAACATAAAGATAGGTTTCTTGCGTTATGGGATCAGATAGCAGAGCATTATAAAAATTATCCAGATACTTTATGGTTTGAGCTTTTAAACGAGCCAAATACAAATCTTACACCTCAGATTTGGAACGAATATTTGGCTGAAGCAATAAAGATAATTAGAAAGACAAATCCAACGAGGAAGATTGTAGTAGATACAGCAAATTGGGCAAATTATAGCACTATTTCCTTCTTAAAACTTCCTGAAGACAAAAATCTTGTGGTAAGTTTTCATTACTATAATCCTTTCAATTTTACCCATCAAGGAGCAGATTGGGTACAGCCTCAGCTTCCAATAGGTGTTAGATGGACTGGTTCAGATCAAGAAAAGAAAATGATAGAGAGGGAACTTGATTTTACTGTTGACTGGGCAAAAAGAAATGGGAATGTACCATTGTGGATGGGAGAGTTTGGAGCATACTCAAAAGCTGATATGGAATCAAGAGTGAGATGGACGGATTTTGTAGCAAGATCTGCAGAAAAGAGAGGAATAGCTTGGGCATATTGGGATTTTGCATCGGCAGGTTTTGGAGTATATGATGGGTTAAATAAAATGTGGAGAATACATCTTTTAAAAGCGTTAATCCCAGAAACAAAAATAAGATGATCGATGTTTTTAAAAAATAAAATGTGTTTGTTAAGGAGGTAAATTTATAATGAATATTCCAATAAGACGAGGTATAAATTTTGGAGATGCATTAGAGGCGCCTTTTGAAGGTGCATGGGGTGGGCATATTATTAAAGATGAATATTTTAAGTTAGTAAAAGAAGTTGGTTTTGACCATGTGAGACTTCCAATAAAATGGAGTATATATTCAAAAAAGGAATCACCCTATGATGTAGAGAAAAAGATTTTTGATAGAGTGGATCATCTTATAGAGCAGGCTTTTAATAATGGACTTTATATAATTATTAATATCCATCATTATGATGAAATAATGCAAGACCCACTGAAAGAAAAGGATAGATTTTTAGCTATATGGAAGCAAATCTCAGAACATTATAAGGATTATCCCCAGTATTTATATTTTGAATTATTGAATGAACCTACTTATAATTTGTTTAGTGATTTATGGAATCAATTTTTAAGAGAAGCGATAGAAATTATTAGGAAGACTAATCCTGATAGAAAAATTGTAGTAGGACCTGATAATTGGAATAGCCTCTATAATCTTGATAAATTAATTGTTCCTGAAAATGACAAAAATATTATAGTAACTTTTCATTATTATAATCCTTTTAATTTTACACATCAGGGAGCAGGATGGATAAAAGTAAATTTACCTGTCGGGGTTAGATGGTTAGGTACAGATGAAGAAAAGCAAATGATAGAAAAGGAACTTGATATAGCGGTTAATTGGGCTAAAGAACATGGAAATATACCTCTTTATATGGGAGAATTTGGAGCATACTCAAAAGCAGATATGGAATCAAGGGTTAGATGGACGGATTTTGTGGCAAGATCTGCAGAAAAGAGAGGAATAGCTTGGGCATATTGGGAATTTTTCTCTGGATTCGGAGTTTATGATCCTGAAAAAGATGAATGGAGATTTCCTTTATTAAGAGCTTTAATACCAGAATTAAATTTTTAGGAGGTAAATATGGCTAAAAATGTAATTCCAAGATGGAGGGGTTTTAATTTACCCAATTTGTTTTCATATTATCATTATAAAGATTTTGAAGAAGAAGATTTTAAATGGATATCTGACTGGGGGTTTGATTTTGTAAGAATTCCTCTAAATTATAGATTCTGGATAAAGGATGATGATATTTATTATCTAAGGGAAGAGTTCTTCGAAAAAATAGATAAGGTAATTTCATGGGGCCAAAAATATCACGTACATATATGTTTAAATTTTCATCGTGGTCCAGGTTACAGTGTTAATCAGGAATTAAAAGAGAAATTTAATTTATGGAAAGATGAGGAAGCTTTAAGTGCTTTTTGTTACCATTGGGGATATTTTGCAAAAAGATACAAAGGTATATCATCAAAAGATTTGAGTTTTAACTTAATTAATGAACCACCCCACGTATCAGATGATATTATGACAAGAACTGATCATGAGAGAGTAATAAGGAGAACGGTAGATTTTATAAGGAAGATTGATAATGAAAGGCTAATTATTATAGATGGCATCTCTTATGGAAACGAGCCTTTACCGGAGTTAATTGATCTTAATGTTGTACAAAGTTGTAGAGG
The DNA here is from genome assembly GCF_055181375.1 of Dictyoglomus sp. DH. Classification (NCBI taxonomy): domain Bacteria; kingdom Pseudomonadati; phylum Dictyoglomota; class Dictyoglomia; order Dictyoglomales; family Dictyoglomaceae; genus Dictyoglomus; species Dictyoglomus sp. DH. The sequence continues at coordinate 764,271 of NZ_CM143706.1, forward strand.
GTATTTGCCTATGGGACTTACCCATTATAAAGCAAGTTGGGTGGGAGGGGAAAGCTGGCCTGAGCCTAAGTGGCCTGGAGCATGGCATTACGGAGAATATTGGGATAGGGGTAAGCTTGAAAAACATTATGATAGATGGGTAAGTCTGATGGATAAAGGCATAGGTGTTCATTGTGGAGAGATGGGAGCCTTTAAGTATACACCTCATAAGGTAGTACTTTCTTGGATGAGAGATCTTTTGGAAATATTTAAAGAAAGAGGTATGGGTTATGCTCTTTGGAACTTTAAAGGACCTTTTGGAATTCTTGACTCTGAAAGAGAAGATGTGGAATATGAGGATTGGTATGGACATAAGTTAGATAGGGAGATGTTAAGATTATTACAAGAATTTTAAGATAGTTATTGTTGTATTTTATAAATATTAATGTTATAGCCATCCTTTCCAGATAATAAAAGGATGAAGAATTTTTCTTCTTTAGAAAATTTCATATGCTCTAAGAAGTATTCGTTGTTAAGTCTTATTTTTTTCTGAGTACCTGATTTTCTATGAACTAATTGAATTTCTTTTATTAAAGAGAAGGGATTATTGGTAGTAGTATACGCTAAAAACTCTTCATTTGGTGATATACATAGATTATTCCCTAAATAAGTGTTTATTACTTCTTTTGTTTTTATATCTATAAGGGTAGAAACCTTTGTTCCTTCAATAATAAGAAGTTCATTTTTTTCAGTAAACCTTACACTTCCACCCATAGGATAAGAAAATATTTCTGAAAGATTTTTAAAGTCTATAACTTTAGTTATTTTTTCAAAGGAAATTGCTAATAAATCATCACTTTTTGAAACATCGTAACTTATTATTTTCTCATCTTTAAACAAAGGTATCGTTTTAATATTTTTAAGATCAATTAGGATAAGTCCATAGATATCGTCATTTTTATCGTCCATAGGGTTGTAGGAGTTTGCTAACATTAAGAAAGTATCCTTAGGAGAGAAATTCAGAGATTCTTCTAAATCATCTTGAGTTGAAAAGAGGATTAATTCTTTTAGGGATGGATAGCTTAATATACGATATTCATAATGATTCTCAGTAGGTATAAATCCAAGAAAGTAAGTTTCAACGAGTTTTTTCTCTAGTATATATTTTCCGGTATTTGAAAAGGAAATATTTTGTATATTTTGCGAAATAGAAAACCAAAAATTGTTATTTATTTTTATGTTACTTTCCAGATTATACGGAAGCTCTGTATATGTATTTTTTTCAATGTTATAAATTAGAGCGTAGGGTTCATTGTTAATGACAGCTATCGTTTTAGGAGCTATTATTTTAAATTCTTTGATAATTGTGTTAAAGTCTTTTACATTTTTTGATCTCACTCTTATTTTGTTCTCATTAAGGTTTTTAAGATCTAAAATTGCTAATTGGTCCTTTATGTTATAGATTAAAAAATTCTCATAGATTAGAAAATAATTTACACTATTTTCTCCAAGAGGTATTTCTTTTAGTAAATAAGGATCAATAAATTGAGAAAAACTAGTAGATATACTAAGAAAAATTATACTTAAACTGATTACTTTTTTCATATATTATAAAGACTCCTTTAAAACGATTTAAAAATTTTTCTATTTATTTAAAACTATATGTTAGCATAATTTAAACTTTGGAGTTTGTAAAGATGGTAATAAAGTCCCTTTTTCTTTATGAGTTCATTATGACTTCCTTTTTCTACAATCTTACCTTTATGCATTACATAAATAGTATCCACATTTTTTATGGTAGATAATCTATGGGCAATAATTATACTGGTTCTCCCTTTTATAAGATTTTCTATCGCATCTTGGATTAATTTTTCTGTTTCTGTATCTATGTTAGCTGTAGCTTCATCTAAAATTAATATTTTAGGATCAAATACTAATGCTCTTGCAAAGGCTATTAATTGCCTTTGTCCAGAAGATAATGTAGCTCCTCTTTCTTGAACAGGAGTATAATATCTTTGCGGAAGTTCCCTTATAAACTTATCTGCATTAACCAGTTTTGCTGCTTCTATGACTTTTTCTTCCGGAATATCCTCTTTATTTAATCTTATATTCTGTAAAATATTAGTAGCAAAAAGGTGTACATCCTGAAGGACTATACCAATGTGTTTTCTTAATTCTTTTGGATCTATATCTTTTATATTAATATCATCTATAAGAATTTCTCCTTTTTGAATATCATAAAACCTTGTAAGTAGATTTATGATTGAAGTTTTTCCTGCTCCTGTGTGTCCTACAAAAGCTACTTTTTCTCCAGGTTCTATAGTAAAGGATAAGTCTTTTAGAACCCATTCACTATCATAAGCAAACCAAACATTTTTAAATTCTATTTTTCCTTTTATATCTTTTAGAACTGTAATCTTAGGTGTTTCTGTTACATGTTCAGGTTCATCAAGAAGTAAAAAAATTCTCTCCGCAGAAGCCATAGCATCTTGCATTATATCATATTTTTCTGCTAAATCTTGGATAGGTTGGAAAAAGCTTCCCAGATAAGATATAAATAAAAATAAAGTTCCAAAACTTATTTGATTTCCCATTATTTGTAGGCCCCCAAAGAATATAAGAAAGGCAGAGACAAAACTTCCCAAAGCACTAGCTATAGGTCTAAATATGGCATTTACGAAAACGTTTCTTAGAGTTGCTTGTAAAAGTAAGTTATTAATTTCTCTGAATTCTTTTTCATTCTCTTTTTCTCTTGCAAAAAGTTGCGTTACTCTAATACCGCTTATATGTTCTGCTAAATAGGCGTTTAATCTTGCAAGTCTAATTCTAAAAGCTCTATAGGCTTCTCTCGCATATTTTTTAAATAGAAAACTTATATAACCTACTATAGGAAGGGATATTAGACATATAATAGCTAATTTCCAATTTAAGCTTAACATTACAATAGAAAGCCCAGTAAGCAAGAATATATCTACTACAAGACTTGTTATTACAGAGTTGTACATTTGTTGAAGGGTTTCAGTATCATTAGTTACTCTTGTTACTAATCTTCCTACTGGATTTCTGTCAAAAATTCTCATGGGAAGTTTTAATATGTGCTGGAATAGTTCTTTCCTTAGGTCATATATTATTTTTTGAGATGTTAAGTTCAAGATATAGACTTGTATATATGTTAGAAAGAAAATCATGAATATAATAAGAAGATACAATAGAGCTGCTTTTTGTAAATTTGAGATGTTTTTCCACCTTAATGATATTCTATCTTTAATATTAATTTTTTGTATGTCTTCAAGAGAAATATAGTATTTTCCATTTAAAGATTTGATAAGAGAAGGATATTTTTTAAGTAGTGTTTTGGCTAAATTATCTTCAATATAATATACTCTTATCTCTCTATTTTCTACCTTTATAACTTCAAAGGGGTTTATGTTTTTATCTATGGCAGTTTTTATAATATATGGATTTATAAGCTTTAAAATGGTTATGATTATAATAAGAAATAGAGCAAAGAGTAGATAAGAAAAGTAAGGTTTAGCATATTTTAATAATCTTTTCATTATTCTTGAATCATATGCTTTTCCTAATATTTCTTCTTCATAAAACTGATTCATCTATTTCCCTCTCCAACTTAGATTCTAATTGTTGTTGTTCATAAAGCTTAGCATAATATCCACCAAGTCTCATTAATTTATTGTGATCTCCTCTTTCCGTAATCCTTCCATCTTTTAACACTATTATTTCATCTGCCTCTTGAATAACTGATAGCCTTTGGGCTATTACTATAAGACTTTTATCTTTCCTTATTTCCAAAAGATTACTTAAAATCTGTTTTTCTGTATTAGCATCTACAGCAGATAAAGCATCATCTAAGATTAAAATAGGGGGATTAATGGCTAAAGCTCTTGCAATTGCGACTCTTTGTTTTTGGCCTCCAGATAATGTAACACCTCTTTCGCCTACTACTGTATATATACCGTCTGGAAAATCTTTTAGATCTTCTTCTAATGCAACGGTTTTTATTAGTTCTTTAACCTCGTTATCTGATAGATTAGGATTGCCAAATCTTATATTATTAGCAATAGTATCTGAGAATAAGAAGCTATCTTGGGGTACAAATCCAACGTTTTTTCTGAGAAAATATAAAGAAAGATTTTTGATAGGAATATTATCTATTAGAATCTCTCCTTTTTGTATATCAAAAAGTCTTGATATGAGACTTACTAAGGTGGTTTTCCCTGAACCTACTGGACCTGTGATACCAAGGAATTTTCCAGGTTTTATTTCTATGTTTATATCCTCAAGTTGCCAGTTTTTATTTGACGGATATTTAAAGAATACATTCTTAAATATAATTTCTCCATTTAACCTTTCTTTTTTTATTGCATTTTTAGGTTCTCTTATTTCAGGTATTTCATCAAGTACTTCATTTATTCTTTCTAAGGATGCTTTTCCTCTTTGAAAATTGTTTATTACCCATCCTAAGGCATTCATAGGCCATATCAAAAGGCCTAAATATGAATTGAAGGCTATAAAGTCACCAAGAGTGATATTTCCTTTTATAACTTCCAACCCTCCAAAGAGGAATACAAGAAGCATAGATAGATTAGCTAATAGTTCTATAGTAGGAAACATAAATCCCCATGCTTTAACAAGATTTATATTTTTATTTAATAAATCTCTTGCTTTTACTAAAAAATTCTCTAATTCTTTTTCTTCCTGTACGTAAGCTCTTACAACCCTTATACCTGCTATAGTTTCTTCAGTTTTATCCGTTAGATTAGCAAAGCTTTCTTGTACCAATTTAAATCTTTTGTGAGTTATTTTTCCAAATATGGATATAGTTGATGTAATTATTGGTAAAGGAATAGCTGTGTATAATGTTAGTTTGGGACTTATGCTTATAAGGAAAAAAATAGAAAGTATACCTAGAAAGATTGTATCAAGGAGCATAACAATACCAAAAGCAAACATTTCTCTTACAGCTCCAAGGTCATTAGTAGCAAGAGCCATAAGTTCCCCAGTTTTATGATAGTTAAAGTAATTTAATGATAAAATTTGAAGATGGGTAAAATATTTTTCTCTTATTTGGGCTTCTATATGACGAGAAGTAGCAATAATTTGCATTCTCCAAAGATATCTAAAAAAGGCTGTAAGTATTGCAAAAGTAATTAAAGCTAAAAATATTAAAAATAGATTTCTGAGAGATAAAGATCCCTTATTAAGATAATCTATACCCCATCCTAAAAGTTTAGGAGAGAGTAGCTGGAAAATATCCGTAAGAAGCAGGAAGAGTGCTCCTGAGATATACTTCCATTTATGTTTTAATAATATTTTTTTAATATGCCTAAAAAGAGGCTTACCTACCATAACAAAAAATAATTTTATATCTAATTGATTTTTTTGTGAAGATGTAAAAATAGGATAGATTAACAAGAAGGAGGGGCCTTATTCCCCTCCTTCTTGATTATTGATGCATTAAAACCCTAAGAGGGATCAAGGGTAAATCTACATATACGTTTTCTTCTTCATCACTACTTTTCCATTTAGACAATATGTCTTCTTGTTTTATTCCAGGAGGAACAATCATATCTATAATATTTGGATCTCCGTAGAAGTCGTCACCACCACCAAATCTCCATTGTTTTGCTGTTTCTTCAACCTCTCTTACTCTCCAATTTCCTGGTCTTGGATATCCCTCCTGGCCGCACATTATTATAAGTATTTTCCAATTTGGATCTAAAGTACCAAAGTATTTTTCTGGTATTGAAATTATTATAGTTCTTTCGGTTGGATCTGCTGTAACTTGTACTACTCCTTTAATTTCCTTTAATTCTACCTTCCCTTTTTCGTTTAAGACAGGAATTATCAATTCCTGTATCCAGCCTTCAGCCCATATTGCTTTATTCCATCCTTCAGGTATATTAGCTTGCCTTCCAGGTAATGCTTTATAATAGTATGGTCCTTCTTTTCCATCGTTAATATAAATGTCAATTGTTTGTACAGAAATCCCTGTAGGTGAACCCCATGGATTTTCAAGATCTCCTCTAATTTTTATCCTGAATACTATATCTTCTTTACTTTTTCCCATTTCAACATGAATTATGTCAAAGACTCCAGATTTAAATACTGGAGCAGTAGGATAAACTATGCTTCCCCAACCGTAGTCATCTCCCTGTGGGTCATCAATGGAGAAATAAACTATGTCTAATTTTGCTTCTGGTACTGTTACATAAATGGGTATATAGTAAGGGACTATATCTTCAGGTTTGTCTGAGCCAAAGATCACATTGATTGCAATTTGATCTCTGCCTTGTAATTTCATAGATTTGAACGGTATTCCTATTTCCACATATTTCTCAGATATTCCTCCTTTTATTTTTGATATTTCTTTCCATTGATTATTGCCTAAGGCTTGATTTAGAGGTACTTCTATTTCTCCAAGATCTTTTATTTGTGATAAATCTATTAATATTTCATAACCTATAACATATCCTAAGCTTTTATCTGAATTTCTTGGATAAACATTTATTTCTTTTAGGTATGGGTTAGAAAAGTAAATAGCTAAATAATAAGGTTTTCTAAGCAGGTTTTTTAGAGTTTCTTTACTTTCAATCAAGAAATAGAGTGCATCGTTATCTAAGCCTAAGTATAACCTTTCTAAGAATTTACCTGGTTTTGCGAATGTACCTGTTCCAATTTTTACATTGTATATAGCGGAATCTTTCCATTCATCTTGAGGATATATTTTTCCATCAATTTTGGGGGTAAATTTTCTTTGTAGACTTTGAATAGGTTTTTCTTCTCCTATCTTTATTATAGGTAAATGTAAGTCTGGTGGGATTTCTTTTTTAATTAGTTTGTATATGTTTATCAAATGTTTTCTAAATAACTCATCGAAAGCAATATCATTAGTGGAATCCTGATCATCTCCATACCACCAGAACCAATCACTTCCTTCTGCTGCATATAATTCAAACCATGCTTTTTCTAAATCTGATTTTAAATTATCTGGATTAAGTACTGGTGATATTTTCTTTTTTTGTTTGACTGTCTCATATATTAAGTTTGTTCTTGTTTTGTCTAATAGTTCCCATGCTTTGTTTTCTTCATTTTCTCCTATCCAAGTTAGAAAAGTACCATCAATCCAAGATCCGGCATGTAATCTGTTGATTTTAGCTTTAGGTGGGAATTTGTCTAAAAAATCTGATATTCTTACAGTCTCAATATAAGGGTTATCAGATAATAATTTATATAGTGAATTTAAAAACTCTTTTCCGTCATTTTCGTAATATTCCCAACAATTTTCTCCATCCAAGATTACTGTTACCAAGTATGGGTCTTTTGTGTCTTTTGTCCTTTCATAAATATTCTCTAAATAATTTACAAAGTCTTTTGCTGCATTAGCTCCTTTCATTCCGCTATAGACAAATCCAATTTTGTCTGATAAATTTTTATCTCTGAATACCATATATAGTTTTTTACCTTGTTCTTCTACAATATATGGTTTATAAAGAACATCTGGATTTGTAACATTACCTTTAGAATCTCTTGTAATAGGAACACCTAAGGATTTTGCTAAAACATATTCATCACTTGCCATCCATTGAAAGCCATTATTGACTACAGAAAAAATTATCTCTTGACTTACAGAGCCTTCAGAGGGCCATAAACCTTTTGGGCTGTCTTTAAAATATTTCTTATAGTAATTTACTGCCATTTTTAATTGAGCATCTACATCTTCTGGATAGCTGATATTCAAGTCTGGTATCTTTATATCTTGTACTGCTTCTTTGGCAGATTTAATGTTATATAGTAGAGGCATTATAGGATGAAAGAAAGGTGTAGTAGCAACTTCTATCTGTTTGTTTTTTTGCAATTCTGAATATAATCTCATGATCTCTGACATTATTTGGTACTGCTTATTAATTACTATTTTTTTGTCTTCTTCTGAAAAGTCTTTTCCTTTTTGTATTAATCGGGATAAATCTTTATCATAGGTTTGAAAGTCAGGATCAAACCATGCCAAATTAAACCAAACTTGAAGATCTCTAAAATCTTGAACTGTAAAGTTCTGGATTGCTTTTGAAATGACATTATCATCTATCGACTGTCCTCTTTTATTTAGGAGTTCCCAATATCTTGGGAATTTTTTTATTATTCTATCCCAGTTTACATCAAAAAATCTTTTCAAAATAAAGTCTTTATCTTCTGGGGTTAGTTTATCAGCTGGTTTCTCTGTTAGAATTAAGTATTTGTCTTTTAATCCTTTATTGGCATAGAGATCTAATTGATATATGAGGGAGGAGACCATATTAAAATTAGCTTTAATCTGAGGATAGTTTTTTAGTATATATGCCATATCATAGTAATCTTTTATTGCATGCATTCTGACCCATGGCATTATATTTAAATTCTCAATTGGATCATAATATAAAGGTTGATGATTGTGCCATATTATAGCTAAATATAAAGGTTTTTCTACTTTTTTTACATTAGAGATATATGGGTTTACTGGTATTTGTGTTATATTTTCCGAGAATCCTATACTGATAAAAAGTATCAAACACAAAAAGATTAAGTAAAGTTTTCTCATATACAATCTCCCTCCTAATTATTTCACGTATATGAAGGGAATTTGTGCATATACATTCTTCTCGTATTTAGCATCACTTTTGTATTTGCTTAATACTTCATATTGATTTATTCCTTCATAATCTAATAAATCAATAATATTGGGATCTCCATAGAAATCATCGCCACCACCAAATCTCCATTGTTGTGGAGAAGATAGTACTTCTCTAATTCTGCATGATACAGGATCTTGTGTTGGAAAACCTTCTTGTCCAAGGATAAAAACTTGGAAGCCCCAGCCTTTCTCAAAATCTCCTCCTAAACTCTTTTTAGGTACAGGAATTATAATGGTATTTCCTTCCACACTTACACCCTTTGCAGGGAATATGCAGTATTTATACATTTCAGGTACTGCGGACTTTACAGAAGCCTTTAGTTCGGTAGGCCAACCTTCTACCAATATAGCCATATCCCAAGCACTATTTAGAGTGGTTTGAGCCCTTACTCCTGGTATAAAATCTCTAAAACCTGAATTTTCTTTTCCATCTTTATCAATATAAATATGTATAGTTTGAATGGAAAGGCCAAGAGGGCTTCCCCATGGGTTTTCTATGGGAACTCTAAAAGAAATTTTAAAGTATACATTTTCATTGTCAGCATCAATTACTACTTTTGTTAAATCAAAGCTTCCAGGTTTAAAGACAGCATCTGTTGGGTATACGTATGTTCCAGGTCCTTTATCATCATTTACAGGGTCATTAAAAACTAATGGATATTTTACAGATTCAGCAAAAAGAGTAGAGGAAAGAAGAATTAAGAATACTAAAATAAGATATCTTTTCATTTTTATACCTCCTTTATAGGTGGGGAGTTTAACTCCCCACCTTTTTGTTTTCTCTTTTAGAAATCAAAGGAAATTTTAGCTCCAATTTGTTTTACAAAATCACTGGTTGCTCCTTCTTCTGATGGAGCGTTTCCAAAATATAATGTGGCATTGTTAAAACTTAAGCTTACATAATATGTAGTATGGGTTTCTGTATCTCCTATCTTTTTATATTGATAAATACCTGTTAAGGTTACATCTTTAGATAATTTATAACTTGGTTTAATATATATCCAGGTAGTATTGGAATTAAGATCAGATGATAGTGCACCATAGAAAGTAAGGTCTGTAAGAGGAGTAAAGGTTGTGTTTCCATATATTGATAATTTACTATTTAAAGGATAGTAAACTTTTCCATAAACAGTAAGTATAGAAGAAGGAGTGACTGTTACTTCACCTGTTATGCTGGTGGAATTTGTATTGTTAACAGTGCTATTTACAAGAGTACCTTTTAAGGAAATTTGTTTTGTAGGATTATAAGTAACAATACCCGTTAATTTTGTTGTTTTTTCTGTTATATCCTCTCTACTTGTTAGCTCAACTATAGGTTCAATGGAAAGATTAGAAAGGGGTGTAAAAAATGCTCCAAGTTTTAGATAGGTACCTGCTGATTTGCTTGTTCCTGGAATTAATTGGGTTTGATCTGTTTTGAACCAATCAAATTGATTAATATATCCAAAATCCACCTTTTTAGCTGTTCCATATACTCTTATCATAGAATTAATTTGAGAAGAAAAGTCAGCAAAGAAGACAAAACCACCTTCTGAATCAGTAGGGTTAGGTCCCCATACACATTTTCCATATATTCCTTCAGCTTTAAGATCTATAGGTCCGATTTTTCCAGTAACATCAACACCAAACAGACTCTTTCCTTTATTAGCTTCTCCCCAATTTGTTCCCATTGCTGTGAAACCAATAAGAAGGGGAGCAAAGCTTCTTTTTAATCTTAAATAAGAAATTTGATCAGAAGAATTGATACCAGCTAAGATATTTGTATTAAAAAGTTTTCCTATTAATTCAAATCCATTCCCCCATATCCAGGAAGATCCAGGTAGATCTCCAGGTTTATTTAAAAGTAGGGGATCATCAAAGGGAGTTGCGTCTTCCTTATAATAAACTCTAAGATTTAGCAAAGAACTTTTTGCAGTTAAATGGGCTTTTTGTGCTTCAATTATTCCTGGATCAAATAAATTACTGAAATTTGGATACATTTTGAGTTCAAAATAGCTTTCGAGAAAACTTGATGGTTCTGCTTTTACTTTAAAGTATGTATTCCAATAATCAAGGTTTACAGGACCTAAAGTATTAGAATAATTTCCATTTGAGTCTTTAAGAAATTCGCTATGGACTCCTATTTCGCTATATCCATAAAAGGTGACTTCTTGGGCATAAGAAAACGAATATATTAATAACACAACAAGTAATCCAAATAATAAAAAACTTTTCATAGTTCTATTCCCCTTCTTGTTTTAATATTTAAAATCATTGAGGGAAAAGTTTGGAATATTATTTATTGTAATTTTTTAATCACCTCCTTATAACACGTGTTAATTATCTTTAAAAAATAAACTTTACACGTGTTAATAACGAAAATAGTATATTAAAATAATGTTAAATTTGTCAAGATATCTTTAAAGAAGTTTTAAATCATTGGAAAATAAAGATTATATTAAATTGTTATAACTTTTAATCTTAATTCTACTGCTTTTTTGGACACAAAAAATATCTTGGCTATTTCCTCTAACGGAAGATATAAATAATTCTCTAACATAAATATGGGCATTAAAAGAGATGCAGCAAATAAATCTGCTTCTTGTTCTTTTCTTATATACTCTTTATCAAATTTATTATAAATGGAGGATGATTGATCATGTAGGAAATAATGTCCTAACTCATGAGCTAAGGAAAATCTTTGTCTTACTATTGGATCTAATGAATTTATTACTATTTCTTTATTATAAATTATTCCAGATATTTTATGGGTTGGAACTTTGGTGAATGTTATATTAAAACCTAAACCATAAGCAATTACGTCAGGTTTTACAGGTGGTTTCTTTATAAAGAAATAACTTAAAATCTCTTTAGTCAGATCCTCGTACATTTTTCCTACTCTCTAATGACTTTATTAACTGAATTATCATTTTTCTTTCTTCTTCATCCAATGAGGTGTTAGCTCTGAGAAAAGTTTCTAAGGTTTCTTCAGTTTCACCTGAAAATAGATAAGATGTAGGCACATTAAAAGCTTTTGCTATTTTTTCTAAAGCTTTTAATGATGGATTTTTTAAGCCTCGTTCTACTAAGGATATATAAGATAGAGAGAGACCTGTTTTTTGAGCCAAGTCTTCTAATTTGAGATTTTTCTTTTTTCTTAATTCTCTAATCCTCTTCCCCACATTCATGATAATATTTTAAGCATAATTTTTAATTTTGTTAATAGTAATAAAAAGGGGAGGAAATATACCCCTAATTCCTCCCCATTATTTTATAATTTTATAGAATCCTCTGATTCTACAAAGATTTTAAATAATCTTACAGCATTTTCCGCATCTCTTATATCTATCATTTCATGAGGAGAGTGGACATATCTTGTTGGAATAGATAGTGTTCCTGCTATAATTCCTGCTCTTGTTCTTTGAAGGACAGCGGCATTTGTACCCCCTCTTAGGAGTATTTCAATTTGGTAAGGTATTTGATTTTTTTCTGCTAAACACCTTAATTTTTCTACAAGTCTTCTATCACTTATGGATGCGCTATCTTTTATCTTTATAGCAGGGCCTTTGCCAAGTTCTAAAGATATTCTTTTTAATCCTTTTGGGGTATCAGAATGAGCTGTTACATCTACAGCTATGGCTACATCTGGTTGTATATCAAAAGCTACGACACTTGCACCTACAAGGCCGACTTCTTCTTGTACTGAAAAACTTCCATACAAATCATAAATGGGGGTTGATCTCCTAAGTACTTCAATAATAATAGCACAACCAACGCGATCATCCATAGCTTTTGAAACTACACGATCTCCAAGGTCTCTAAAAGATGAAGAATAAACCCCAAAAGTTCCAGGAGGAACCAATCTTTCAGCCTCCTCTTTACTATTTGCTCCAATATCTACAAATATTTTATCAAAATCAAGGTTTTTAATATTTTTAGCCATCTCCTCTGAAGTTTCTCCTTCTACTCCTACAAATCCTTCAATCTCAGGAAATAGAATACTGCTTCCCAAGAGGTTATAAGGAGATACACCCCCTATAGGCTCAATTCTTATAAATCCTTTGTCATCTATATAAGTAGCTAAGACCCCTATTTCATCCATATGAGCATCTAAAAGAATTTTTCCTTCTTTTTTACCCTTTTTCCATACAATAAGATTTCCTAATTTGTCTATTTTATATCCATCTATATATCCTTGTAATTCTACTAATATGGTCTGTTTTATCTTTTCTTCTCTTCCACTTGGAGAAGGGGTGGTAGTAAGTTTTTTAATTAGCTCTTTCATTACTTTACCTCCTTTGTAATGATAATGGATAAGAGTTTAAAAGTATTTTGATAATCTTGAAGATTTACTACACACATTGGGGAATGAATATAACGGGATGGAATGGAAATGACTAAAGAGGGAGTACCAGTGGTTATGGCAATTCTTGTTGCATCAGTACCTCCTACAGTTCTTCTTTTTATCTGATAAGGAATATTATTTTCTTGAGCTACTTTAATGGCAAAATTAAAAAGTTTTTCATCATTTACATATCCTCTATGTGCTGGTGTAATCACAGGTCCTTTGCCAAGTTCGCTTGATCTTCTTGCTTCAGGAAATTCTGGATTATCACCTGATGTAGTAGTTTCGATAACTATGGCATAATCTGGGTCTATCTGATTTGCAGCTACCCCTGATCCTCTTAATCCCGTCTCTTCTTGAATAACAAAGGTGAAATATGTATTATAAAAGGGTTCTATATTGGCCTCTATGAGATCTATAAGTATGGAACATCCTCCTCTATCATCCAATGCTTTTCCAGATATCCAATCTTTATGTAGCATAGCATTGGGGGCAAAACTAACGAAATCACCAATTTTTACTTTGTTTTCTGCCTCTTGTTTTTTGGAAACTCCAATATCAACTTTTATATTTTCAAAAGAGGAAATGCTTTCATAACCTGTCATTAGATGGACCGGTTTTGAGCCAATAATTCCAGGTACTTTTTTCTCTCCAATTACCACTTTTTTACCAAGAACCACTCTCGGATCTATGGATCCAAGGGGAATAATACTAATTTTTCCGTCTTCCTCTATATTACTTACGATAAATCCTACCTCATCCATATGAGCTGTTAACATTAGCTTTTTATTATTTTTCCCCTCTTTGAATGCTATTAAGTTTCCTAATTTATCCTCTTTTATATAATCTACTTTATTTTTTATTTTTTCCTTTATAAAATTTCTTACCTCTTGTTCAAAACCAGAAACCCCGCAAAGGTTGGAGAGTTCTTTTAAAAGCATAGTTATTCACCTCCAGTAGCTATGAAATAGCTTAGAAGTCTTGCTGTTTCTTCTATATCTTTTATATTTACTACTTCATATGGTGTATGCATGTATCTTAAGGGTATAGAGATTAGTAGAGTTGGAATACCTTCCCTTGTTATTTGGATTCTGTCTGTATCAGTATGACTGTGTTCTCCATTTGGTTCTATTTGGTAGTTTACTGATATTTTTTCAGCGATATTTTTGATTTTTTCAAAATATTTATAATCAACCATGGGTCCAATATCTAATACTGGACCTTTACCTGTTTCAATTTTGGGATAACCTGGTCTATATATATCCCCATGAGTTACATCTAATACTATAGCAAGATCAGGATTTATGTGATATGCAGAAGTAGAAGCTCCTGAAGTTCCATCTTCTTCTCTTACAGAAAAGACAAAATATACCTCATTTTCTACTACATATTGATTTAAAAGATACAGAGTATAAAGTAAAGTAGTACAACTTGCTCTATTGTCTAAGGCTTTTCCTGTTACATACTTTTCATTTAATTCAAAAGCCTCTGATGAAAAAGTAGCTAAATCTCCTATAGATACATATTCTGAATTTTCTACCACATCCATGAATAAGTCATCAAAAGTTAAAACTCTTTGTCTCATCTCTTCCGTTTGTAAATGAGGTTCTAACATTCCTACCACACCATAAGCTATACCTTTTTTTGTATGTATTCTCAGCCTTTGAGAAATTACAATCTTAGGATCTACTCCACCAAAGGTGTGAAATCTGAAATAATTACCTAATTCTTTCTTAGTAATTACAAAACCTATTTCATCGGTGTGAGCAAAAAGGGCTATTTTTTTGCCTTTTCCTTCCCTTTTTACGATAAGATTTCCCTGATTATCAACATAGTTGGTAGTATTTGGGATTTTTTCTGCTTCGGTTTTTATATACTCTATTACTTTATATTCATAACCTGAAGGACCATCCAGATTTGATAGGTTCTTTAGTATAGTTTTTATATCCACTCTTAAGCCTCCTTTCACTTTTTATAGTTCACTAATTGATTATACAAGTTTATGATAAACTTTAATAGCTATTTATTTTTGGAGGTGGTTTTATACTATGGACAAAAAAGAAAGAGTAAAGGAATTGATTAATAGACTTAAAGGAGTTTATGAGCCTAAAATAGCTCTAAAATTTTCTAATCCATGGGAACTTTTAGTTGCAACAATTCTTTCGGCCCAAACAACTGATGAGAGAGTTAATATGGTTACCGAAAATTTATTTAAAAAATATAAGTCTCCTGAAGATTATTTAAAAGTACCTCAAGAGGAGTTGGAACAAGATATAAAATCCATAAATTACTATAGAAACAAGGCTAAATTTATAAAAAGTTGTGCCCAAATTATAGTAGAGGAATATGGTGGAAAAGTTCCAGATACTATGGAGGAATTATTAAGGCTCCCTGGTGTGGCGAGAAAAACTGCTAATGTGGTTCTTTCAGCAGGTTATGGCAAAAATGAAGGAATTGTGATAGATACACATGTGGCAAGACTTTCTAAAAGATTAGATCTTAGTAAAGAGAAAAATAGAGATAAAATGGAACAAGACTTGATGAAGATTGTACCAAGAGATGAATGGGCTAATTTTTCTTATCTTTTAATACATCATGGAAGAAACATATGTAAAGCTAAAACTCCAAAATGTGAAGAATGTATCTTAAAAGATATATGTCCTTCAGCATTTAAAGAAATATAAGGGGAAGGGTTAATCCCTTCCCCTTATTATTTTTGGGCTAACGCCTCATGTACTTTCTTAAGGAGTTCTCTTATGGGTAATTGTTGAGGACATTTTGTTTCACATACACCGCATTCTTGACAATTGCTTGCTCTTTCTTCTTCTCTCATGGAATAATTATATTCCCAACGGGGAGCACCCCAATCATCATATCTGATACCTTCATTATATAGGAAAAAGTTTCTTGGAATATTTACCCCATATGGACATGGCATACAGTAACCACATTGAGTACAATCAATAGCTTTCCTCCCAAGAAATACAAGTCTTAGTTTTTCTACAAATTCTAACTCTTCTTGGGATAGAATACCAACTTCAGCCTTATCTGCAATTTCAATATTCTCTTTAACTTGCTCTAAGGTGCTCATACCAGAAAGTACAGTAGATATTTCTTTATGATTCCATAGCCATAGGAGAGCCCATTCTACAGGGCTTCTTTTAATTTTGTAGCTATTGATTAAATCCATGACGTCCTTAGGAGGTCTTGCTAATCTGCCTCCTCTTAGAGGTTCCATTATGACCACATTTATCCCTTTATTATAGGCATATAAAAGTCCTTCTCTTCCTGCTTGATAATCTACATCCATATAGTTATATTGGATTTGGCAAAAATCCCAATCGTAAGCATCAATAATTTTTTTAAATGTGCCTAAGTCATCATGGAAAGAAAAGCCAAAAAATCTTATTAGATTTTTTTCTTTCATCCTTTCTCCCCATTCAAGAACACCAAGGTTGTACACTTTTTGCCAGCTTTCTTTATTTAGTGCATGTAGCAAGTAAAAATCTATATGATCTGTGTCTAATTTTTTCAGTTGTTCATTAAGGAGTCGATCCATATCTTCTTTTTTGTTAACAAACCAAACAGGTAGTTTTGTGGCAAGATATGTTTTATCTCTATAACCGTCTTTTAAGGCTTTTCCAACTAATATCTCGCTCTGTCCACCATGATAACCATATGCGGTATCCACATAATTTACCCCATGATCTATGGCATATCTAATCATTTCTATAGCTTTTGTTTCGTCTATTTGAGAATCACTGCCTAAGGTGGGAAGCCTCATAGCGCCAAAACCTAATGAGGAAACAGTTACATCAATTTTATTCATCTTTCTGTACTTCATCTTTTACCCTCCTTTAATTAAGAATTTTTTTAGTTTTAAGGGGGAAGAAAAAATAAAATTAATTTACTTTTTGGAAATTTTACCACATAGATTTTATATTGTAAAATAAAAATTAAAATGTCTATTTTCGGAGGTTTTAATATGCTTGCTGCTGTTTGGGAAAAGGGGAAAATCAAGTTAATAGATAAACCAGAACCTTTAGTTAATGATGATGAGATATTGATTAAGGTGCTTGCATCAGGGATATGTGGTACTGATTTACATATTTTGGCTGGTAAAGGCTATGCGAAGGACAATATTATAAGAGGACATGAATTTGCTGGAAGGGTAGTTAAAGTAGGAAGAAATGTGTTAGGCATAAAAGAGGGAGATTTGGTGGCTGTTGATCCTAATATTGCTTGTGGGCATTGTTATTTCTGCAGAAGAGGAGAAGTACATTTATGTGAAAATTTGAGGGCTATAGGAGTTGATATGGATGGAGGGTTTGCTGAGTATTGTAAAGTTCCATTTAAACAGGCATATTCTTTCTCAGAAAAGGTTTCTCCTATAGAAGGAGCTATGATGGAACCAGTTGCATGTGCTTTACATGGAATTGAAAGAATAGGTATTCATTTGGGAGATACAGTTCTTATAGTTGGAGGAGGAGCTTTGGGTTTGATACTTCTTCAGTTATCATATTTTTATGGTGCAAGTTCGGTTATTGTAGTTGAGATAGAAGAAGGGAAAAGAAAAATAGCTAAGGAACTTGGAGCGTCTTATGTTTTAAGTCCATCTGATGAAGTTTCTTCTTTTATTAAAGAGTTAACGAATGGTAGAGGAGTGGATGTGGGTATTGAAGCTGTGGGAAAGAAAGAAACTGTATCGTTGACAATTAATAATGTAAGAAGAGGTGGAAAAGTACTCATTTTTGGTGTTTCTCCAAAGGAAGATTTGATAAATATTTCTCCTTTTGACATTTATTATCGAGAGTTAACTATTATGGGATCTTTTGTTAATCCTTTTACAAATAGTAGGGCATTACGCTTAATAGAAGATGGAAAAATAAATGTTTCAAAAGTAGTTTCTCATAAGTTTCCTTTATCTGAAATTCATAAGGCAATAGAAGTAGGATTGAGTGGTAAAAGTTTAAGAGTAATGATAACTTATGAGGAGTAGGGGTCATGATCTTTGATTTAATATGTGCTATTACAATTTTGGGCTTGGCTATTAAGGGTTTAAAAGATATATTTTCTAATAAAATAGTGCTTTTAATTTCTTTGGTTATAGCATTTTATTTTTCCTCTTTTCTTACTCCTCTTTATATGAAATATATTAAAATCCCTATTCATCTTCCTGCTAACATTGTAAGTTTTATTTTGACCTTTGTATTCAGTTATTTTCTTTTAGTGTTACCCAATTTCCTTTTAAGGGTTGTGTTAGGCGGCGGAATTATAATTATTGTTTATGCATTGTTAATAAATTTTTTGCCAAATGATTACAAAATTCTTATTCTGAAGGATTCTCTTGTTTATTCTTTTCTTGATCCTGTAGTTAAATTTATCTTAAATTTATTCCATTTCTTTAAGTTTCTCAAGATTGTTAAATGAGAATCCTTGCTATCTCAGATCTTCATTTAGATTATATTAGACTAAGAAATGGCTTAAATCTACAGGAAGAGAGAGAAATTTTAAGAAAAATTAGGGATTATCTATTAATTGATAATCCAGATATTTTGGTTATTGGAGGAGATATATCTTCTAAGGTATGGGAAGTGGAGCTATTTTTTGAGGAATTTTCTTATATTAACATTAATATTATTTTTGTTCCTGGAAATCATGATGTATGGAAAGAAGGGGAAATAAGCAGTACTGATAAATATTATTACATACTGCCTAATATTTGTGAGGATTTTGGGATTCATTTTCTTCCCAGAAATCCTTTTATTATTGGTAAATGGGCATTTTTGGGTACCTTAGGTTGGTATGATTATACTTTTGGCAATAGTGACTATCCAAAGGAAGATTATGATAAAGGAGTGTTTAGGGGTTTAAAATGGAGGGAAACATTTTGGAAATTAATAAATTTTACTAATATCAATGGAAATTGTCTGAGTAATATAGAAATTTGTAAGTTATTTATTGGGGAGTTGGAAAAAGATTTTTATAAGGTTGTAAATTTCAATAAGATAGTTATAACTCATATGATTCCTTTTAAGGAATTGTTAATGATAAAAAATTTCTTTTCTGCTTATTTAGGAAGTGAAAAATTGGGGGAAGTTATTTTGAGAAATAAAGCTGATTTTGTAATATGTGGACATGAGCATAACCCACAATCTTTAACCATACATAATATTAAGATTGAAAAGCCAACTTTTGGATACTTAGACTCTTTAAGAAATTTAAAAGATCGACTTGATAGAGCAAAAAAGCTAATTGAGATTTGACTATACAATAACGGGTTTTGTGTGGTAATGATTTATAGCCTTATATATAGCTCCATAGATCACTGTTTTTGGATATAGGGCAGAAGGTATAATTTTTACTGGAATTGGTAAGTAATATTCTATTACAGGTTGCATTTTGGAAATTAATATGTTTAAAAATTTTCCTACAATTCCTCCTACAATTATAACTTCTGGATCTAATATACTTACAATGTTTACCACCGCTTTTGCTAAGTATTCGCTTACCTTGTTAATAAGCTCAGTAATTTCATATACCTTATTATAATCTTCAAATATTTTTTCTATTAGGTTATATTTAGGATCTATAGATTTTGCCTTTTCTATTATTCTTATTCCTGAAACTACCCATTCTAAGGCTCCTAAAGGTGTATATTCTAATCCTGGATATTCATCATGTCGGTTGCCTAAAACCATATATGCAATTTCTCCTGCAAATTTATTTGCTCCTTCATATAATTTTTCATCTATCATGATGCCTGCACCAATTCCTGTACTTAAATTCATATATACGATATTTTTGTGGCCTTTTCCTGCTCCCTTCCAAAATTCTCCCATTACAGCCATATTTACATCGTTTTCCAGTATTATAAAGGTATTAGGAAATCCTGTTTCTATGAGAGATTTTAGAGGTGTATGATTCCATTCTGGAAGGTTTGGGGCAAAAATGAGTTTTCCTTCCTCAATTATACCTGCTATTCCTATGGAAATGACTTTTATGTGTTCAGAGTTTATTTTATTTTCGTAAACAAAGGTCTTCATTATCTCTACAAGTTTTTCGGGTTGCATCATATTTTTTTCTCTAAGTTCATTTAAGGATAATACTTTTTCATAAAGAATTTCTCCACAAAGATCTGATATTGCAAATCTCATTATAGATCCTTCAATGTCTCCTGCTAAGAAATATCCATATTTAGCATTATATTTTAATAAAATACCTTTTCTACCTTTACTACTTTTTCCTTTACCTATTTCATATACTAATCCTTCTTTTATGAGCTCTCTTATGTGAGTAGAAACAGTAGGTCTACTGAGACCAAGTCTACGAGCTATTTCTGCACGAGAAATCGGACCCTCTTCTCTTAAGAGTTTTAAAATTTGTCCTTTATTAACCTCATCTATTAATTGTGGTCTTCCAATTTTCATTTTTTGTCTCTTCAAAAATCAAAAATTTTTTATAAAATATAATGGATTGTGAAATTTGTCAAGAAAAAAATAAATATTTTAAAAAATGATGAGAATATTTAATATTCATTTGTTAAGAGTTGTTTATGCGTGAAAAAATCAAGGTTGCAGTGGGCATGAGTGGAGGAGTTGATAGTTCGGTTACTGCTCTCTTATTGGAGAAAGAGGGTTTTGAAGTTATTGGTTTAACTATGAATATAGCGTTGACACCTAAGGAAAGATATGAGGCTTGTTGTTCATGGAGTTCTATTAATGATGCTATGAGGGTTGCACATAGTCTTGGTATACCTCATTTTGTGGTAAATCTTAAAAAGGAGTTTGAAGAGAGGATAATTAAATATTTTATTGATTCTTATATAAATGGGTATACTCCAAATCCATGTGTGTTTTGTAATAGGTTGATAAAGTTTGATCTTTTACTAAGAAAGGCTCAAGAGTTAGGTGCTGAATATTTAGCGACAGGTCATTATGTAAGGAAAGTATGGGATCCATTAAAAAATGTTTTTTTATTAAAAAGGGCAAAAGATCAGAAAAAAGATCAGTCTTATTTTTTAAGTTTTTTAACCCAAGATCAGATATCCAAAGCTCTTTTTCCTTTGGGAAATTTAACGAAAGAGGAAGTACGTAGAATTGCTCGTGATAATGGATTAATAGTAGCAGAAAAAGGAGAGAGTCAAGAAATTTGTTTTTTACCTGACAAGGATTATAGAAAATTTTTAAAGCAATATGTGAATGAGAAATCAGGGAAAATTGTTACGGAAGATGGGAAAATAGTGGGATATCATGATGGTATTTTTTCCTTTACTATAGGTCAAAGAAGAGGTTTAAAGGTAGCATTAGGTAAGCCTGTATATGTAAAAGATATAGATACAAAAAGTGGTAATGTGTTTGTGGCAGAAAAAGAGAAAATTTTTAGAAGAGAGGTTTATGCTGTAAATGTAAATTATCCGTCATATATTCCTGAGGAGAAAGAGCTAAGAGTAAATGCTATGATAAGATATAATATGAAACCGTCGCTAGCTACTCTTCATATCTTATCAGAAAAGGAAGTTTTTGTAGTTTTTGATGAACCTCAATGGGCTGTTACTCCTGGGCAGATATTGGTTTGTTATAAAGATGATTTTGTATTATGTGGAGGAGTAATAGAGAGAGAAAAAAATTAGGAAAAATTAAATTTTCCAGTTAATTTGAAAAATTTTTCTTTTTGTTGTATAATTTCATCCAAAGTTAAATAGAGTTGCCCTATAAAGGCTGTGAACAGGAGGAGTAGCTCCCAAGCGGGATCCAGAGAGGCCGGGTAAGGTGGAAGCCGGCTATCAGCGCGGGGAGTGAATGGGCCTGGGAGCTGCATACTGAAAGGGAAGAAATTAGTCTTCCCGAGTAAGCTATGCCGGAGTTGCCACCGTTATCAGGGTAAAGGGTATCGGAGTCGATGGTGTTCTCCTGTACCCGAAAAAGAGATGGGCAATGATGCTCAAGAAAGGTGGCACCGCGAGAGTAAACCCTCTCGCCCTTTAAAGGGTGAGAGGGTTTTTTATTTATAGGCTTTTGAGCTTCGTAAAAAGGAGGTGAAAGCTTATGGAGAAAATTATGACAGAGACCTATGTTCCTTTGGTTTTTGATTTTCCTGGAGATTATGAGACTCCTACCAGTCTTCTCTCTAAGATAAGAGAAGAAGAATATCTTTTTCTTCTTGAGAGTGCTGAAGGAGGAGAAAGGATTGGTAGGTATTCGTTTATAAGCTGGGGACCTAAAGAAATTTTGAGTTTTGATAAGAATGTAAATTATGACATTATTAATTATCTTGCCCAAAAGTATCCTGTTTTAAATGTAAGGAATAAGAAGGAACTTCCAAGATTTATTGGGGGTATTGTGGGTTATTTTAGTTACGATATTGTGAGACAGTGGGAAAAAATTCCTGAATTAACCTTAGATAATTTAAACTTTCCTATGGCTGAGTTCCAGTTAGTAGATTTTCTTGTTGTTTTTGATCATTTGAAAAGAAAAATAAGTGTAATTTTTGTTGTTCCAGAAGAAGAAATTGAAAACCCAATATTAAAAGAGAGAATTAATGAAAGATTAGCTCAAATAAAGGAACTATTTAAAAAAGAGTCACAAAGAGTACCAGCTTATAAAAAGGAGTTTTCTATTGAAGCTCTAACTTATCAAGAAGAATATGAAAGTAACGTGGAGAAGGCAATTGAATATATTAAGGCTGGAGAAATTTTTCAAGTTGTTTATTCTCAGAGATTCTATACCGAATATGAAGGAGATCCCTATCTCTTATATAGGGCCTTAAGATTGATAAATCCTTCTCCTTATATGTTTTATCTGAAATTTAAAAATAGGTATCTTATTGGTTCTTCTCCAGAGGCTTTGGTAAAAGTAGAAGGTGACAGGGCTGAGATAAGACCTATTGCTGGAACTCGTAGAAGGGGAGAAACGGAAGAAGAGGATAGAAACTTGGAAGAGGAGCTATTAAAGGATGAAAAAGAGAGAGCAGAACATATTATGCTTCTTGATTTAGCAAGAAATGATCTTGGGAGAGTAGCTGAAATAGGAACAGTGAGGGCAGAAAATGTAATGAAAATAGAGAAATACTCTCATGTTATGCATCTTGTTAGTACGGTATCATGTAGAATAAAAGAGGGAATTCATCCTCTTGAAGTATTAAGAGCTTCCTTCCCTGCAGGGACAGTTTCTGGAGCACCCAAGGTTAGAGCAATGGAAATTATAGAAGAACTTGAAAAATATAGAAGAGGACCCTACGCAGGAGGTGTTGGTTACTTATCGTTAAATGGAAATTTAGATACATGTATTACCATAAGGACATTCTTTTTAGATGGGAAAAACCTTTATTTACAAACTGGTGCTGGTATTGTTTATGACTCTATAAAGAAACGAGAATATGAGGAATGTATAAATAAGGCGAAAGCATTATTTGAAGCTATAAAGGCGGCGGGGGAGATGGATTATGATTTTGTTAATAGATAATTATGATTCCTTTACTTATAATCTTTATCAATACTTAGCAGAGTATACAGATGTTTTAGTTTATAGAAATGATCATATATCTTTGGGTGATATAAATAGATTAAAACCTAAGGCAATAGTTATATCACCAGGTCCATCTATACCTGAAAATGCAGGTATAAGTATTCCTGTGGTTAAAGAGTTTAAGGATAAATTACCCATTCTTGGTATATGTTTGGGACATCAGGCTATAGCATCAGCTTTTGGCACAAAAGTTATAAGAGCACCTATTCCTATGCATGGCAAAGTTTCTCTTATTTATCATGATAGAAATCCTATCTTTAATGGCATAGAAAATCCCTTCCAAGCTACCAGGTATCACTCATTAGTAGTGGATATGGAGACCTTACATCCTGATTTAAAAGTAATTTCTTGGACTTTAGATAAATTAATTATGGGAATTCAATATAAAGATAATCCAGTTTATGGTCTTCAATTTCATCCAGAGTCCATATTTACACCATCTGGAAAGGATATAATTAAAAATTTCCTCAAAATAGGGGGTGTTTTGTAATGATTATGAAAGAATATATTAAAAAAATATCTGAGGGTAAAAATTTAAAATTTGAGGAAGCAAAAAATGTAGTTGAGATTTTGGATATGGGAGAGCTTACAGAAGCACAATTGGGGGCATTTTTGTTGGGATTAAGGGTTAAAGGAGAAGATCCGGAAGAGATTGCAGGTTTTGTTTCTGGGCTGTTTGAGAAAGCTAAAAAAATCCCAAATGTTTCTCCTGCAATTGATGTGTGTGGTACAGGAGGGGATAAGTCTAATACTTTTAATATCTCTACTGCAGTAGCATTTGTTTTAGCAAGTATGGGAATAAAAGTGGCAAAGCATGGTAATAGGGCCATGTCCAGTAAGTCAGGAAGTATCGATGTTATTGAGGTTTTAGGCTTTAAGTGTAGTGATAATCCTGAGGAGATAGCTAAAAATATTGACACTAATAATCTAGGTATAATTTTTGCTCCTTATTTCCATCCTGTTGTAGGAAAGGCAGTAAAAGTAAGGAGAGAGTTAGGAATTGGAACAATTTTTAATATGGCGGGTCCTATGCTTAATCCAGCAAAATTGCAAGGCCAGATAATAGGGGTATATTCTGAAAATTTGATGAAGAAAATGGCAGAGGCAGCTTCTATTTTGGGAAGAGAGAATATTTTATTCTATCATGGAAAGGATGACGGTATAGATGAGATTTCTCTTTGTGGTACTACAGTTATGGCTTATGTAAAAGGTAATAAAATAGATTATTTTGACTTTACCCCTGAGGATATTGGTTTAAAAAGGTATAAATTTGAGGATTTCTTAGGTGGTACTGCAGAAGAAAATGCTAAGATTTTGGAAAGTATTTTTAAAGGGGAAGGAACTGATGCTCAAACTGATATTGTTGCTTTAAATGCTTCTTTTGCTCTTTGGGTTTTAGGGAAGGTCAATAGTGTTAAAGAAGGGTTTGATAATGTAAAGAACCATATTCTTTCTGGTAAAACCTATGAATATTTAGAGAAATTGAGGAGGGGTAATGAATGAACATATTAGATAAACTTGTAGAGGAGAAGAGAAAAATAATATATAACAGAATATATAAAATACCAACATCTTTTCCATATAAAGAAAAGGACTTTTTTTTCAATACTCTCGTAAAAAATAGATTTAATATAATAGCTGAAGTAAAACCATCTTCTCCTGTAAAAGGTAGTCTCATGTCTCAAAGTATTTCTGAAATCTTAAGAATTTATGATATGGCAGATGAAATTTCTGCAATATCTATTCTTACTGCAGAAAGTTTCTCTGCTACTCTTGCTAATCTTCAACTAGCAAGGAATATTACTAAAAAACCCCTTCTTCAAAAAGATTTTATTCTTATTCCAGAGCAGATATATGAAGGTAGATTATTAGGAGCTGATGCTATCTTGCTTATTGCAAGAATACTACCAGTGGAAGATCTGGAGTCTTTATATAGGCTTATTATGAATCTTGATATGGAACCCATCATAGAAATCTATGATGAAAGGGATTTGAAGAAGGTTTTAAAACTAAATCCTCGAATAGTAATGATAAATAATAGAGATCTTAGTAGTTTTAGAGTTGACATTAAAAATACTATAAGACTTTTATCATACATTCCTAAGGATATTTTTGTAATTAGTGCAAGTGGTATCAAAGATAAAGAAGATATTAAAATTTTATACGGGTATGGAGTTAGAGCTGTGCTTGTAGGGGAAAGTATTGTAACTTCAGAAAATCCCAAGGAAAAGATAAAGGAGCTATATGAAGGATGTGGATTAAAATCTGTGGAATAACTGATATTATTACTGCATTACATTGTGAAATAGAAGGAGTTTCAGCTATTGGTTTGGTTTTTGTACCATGGTCACCAAGATTTACATCTTTTGAAAAGCTTGAAAAGCTTAGTCATCATCTTAATAGATTAAAAATTATGAAGATTGGAGTTTTTATGAATCAGAGCGAAGAAGAAATTAAAAGAATTCTCGACATTGCTTCTTTAGATGGTATTCAGTTTCATGGAGATGAGAATTTAGAGTTTATGAAAAAGTTTAGAGAGTATTTTCTTATAAAGGCAATAAACATAGATAAGTATGAAGACTGGGCTGAAAGAGTTAGTTATTTTTCTCAGTTTTCCTATGTTCTTTTAGATAGGAGTAAAAATTCTGCTTTATCTTTTGAGGAGTTTCTAAGCAGGGCTAAAAGGATTATAAACTCAAAAACGATTATAGCAGGTGGAATTAGAGAAGATAATGTTTATGATGTTCTTAGGTTAAAACCATTTGGTATAGATCTTTCGAGTGGTGTGGAATTTGAAATAGGTAAGAAGGACCTTTTAAAAATATCAAAATTTATGAGAAAGGTGAGGGATTACAGTTATGAGGACGGAAAAGCTTCCTGATGAAAGGGGCTATTTTGGTGAGTTTGGGGGAAGATTTGTTCCTGAAACTTTGATGGAACCTTTATTACAGCTGGAATTAGCATACTATAAGCTAAAACAAGATGAAAATTTTAAAAAGGAATATGAATATTATTTAAGAAATTTTGTGGGTAGACCTACTCCTCTATATTATGCCTCAAAACTTTCTGAGAAGCTAAAAGCAAGGATATATTTGAAAAGAGAAGATCTTTGTCATACAGGAGCTCATAAAATCAATAATGCAGTAGGACAAGCATTACTTGCTAAATACATGAATAAAAAAAGATTAATAGCAGAAACAGGAGCTGGTCAGCATGGTGTTGCTACTGCTACTGTAGCTGCACTATTTGGTTTTAAGTGTACTGTATATATGGGAGAAGAAGATTGTAAAAGACAAGAGATGAATGTGTTGAGAATGAAGTTGTTAGGAGCTGAAGTTGTTCCTGTAAAGGTAGGATCAAGGACATTAAAAGAGGCAATAAATGAGGCTTTAAGAGATTGGGTCGCTCATCCAGAAGATAGTTATTATCTTTTAGGATCTGTGGTTGGTCCTCATCCTTATCCTATGATTGTAAGAGATTTCCAAAGGGTAATAGGAGATGAGGCAAGAAAGCAGATTTTAGAAATTGAAGGTAGATTACCTGATTATCTTATTGCATCAGTAGGCGGTGGTAGTAACTCTATAGGGCTTTTCTATCCCTTTTTAGAGGATAATGTAAAGATTATAGGAGTAGAGGGAGGAGGAAAGGGTATAGAATCAGGTCTACATTCAGCAAGTATAAACTTTGGCAAAGTTGGAATACTTCATGGTGCTAAAATGTATCTTATCCAAGATGAAAATGGTAATGTTTCTCCTACTCACTCTGTTTCTGCTGGTCTTGATTATCCAGGGGTTGGTCCCGAACATAGTTACTTAGCTAAAATAGGAAGGGTGAAGTATGATATTGCTACTGATGATATAGCAATAAAAGGATTTTATGCCCTTTCAGAATTAGAAGGTATAGTTCCAGCTTTAGAGAGTGCTCATGCTATAGGATATCTGATAGAGCATAGAGATGATTTTCCTGAAAAAGAACCTCTTATAATTGTTAATTTATCAGGGAGAGGAGATAAAGATCTTGGAATAATTTATGCTCTATGGGAGGGGAAAAATGAGTAACCTTCAATATAAAATAATAAACAGAAAAAAGAAATTAGTTTTTGTACCTTTTTTTGTAGCTGGCTTTCCTGATTTTAAGTTTTTAGAGAATTTTATTATTAAAAATAAAGATAAGATTGATATATTGGAACTTGGTATTCCCTTCTCTGATCCTGTAGCAGATGGCCCTGTACTTCAAGAAATTAATTATAGAGCTATTCTAAGTGGAGTAAGTTTGGAAAATACATTAAGTTGGTTGAAAGATACAGAGATACCAAAAATGGTAGATGTAGTTTTTCTTTTATACTTTAATCTTCTGTATGATAGATTAGAAGAAAGACTTCAAAAAATTAAGGATATTGGAATAAAAGGTCTTGTCATACCAGATCTTCCTCTTGAGGAGAGTGAAGATCTTTTACCCATTTTCAATAAATATGGTTTAGATTTAGTGCTTTTTATATCACCTACCACAAGGAAGGAAAGAAGAGAAAAGATTATAAAAATAGCTCCAAGCTTTCTTTATTTTATATCGGTTAAGGGTGTTACAGGTGAACGAGATGAACTTCCTCAA
This sequence comes from Dictyoglomus sp. DH, assembly GCF_055181375.1. Taxonomy (NCBI): domain Bacteria; kingdom Pseudomonadati; phylum Dictyoglomota; class Dictyoglomia; order Dictyoglomales; family Dictyoglomaceae; genus Dictyoglomus; species Dictyoglomus sp. DH. The sequence goes on from NZ_CM143706.1 coordinate 792,394, forward strand.
GAGGGAATTAATTTTGCAAGAGAAGTAAGATTGGAAACAGATAAACCTTTGATTTGGGGGTTTGGTATAAGGAATAGAAATCAAATTGAAAATTTATATGGTTTAGTAGATGGTGTGATAGTGGGAAGTGCTTTTGGAAGGAAGTTATTAGAGGGACAAGATCTTCAAAATTATTTTGATGAATTATATGAGGCCACATTATAAGTAGTATAATAGGCAATAAAAAATACTTAGGAGGGATTGTTATGAAAGCAATATGGTTTGAAGAGAGTATCCCTCGATATTTGCTAAGTAAAACCTTAGGAAATATTCACTATTCTTTTTATTATAATGTACTTTCATGTATAAGATATGGAGATTTTCCAGAGCCAAAACTTCCAGGACCTAAGTGGGTAAAGATAAAAACTCTTATGGGGGGAATTTGTGGGAGTGATATTGGTCTTATAAAACTTCATGATAGTCCTGCAACTTCTCCCTTTGCGTCTTTTCCTTTTGTTATAGGGCATGAAAATTTAGGAGTAATTGTAGAGAAAGGTGAAGAAGTGGAGGGTTTTGAGGTAGGAGATAGAGTGATTGCTGATCCAACTCTCTCTTGTAGGGCAAGGGATATAGATCCACCTTGTGAGAAGTGTCAAAATTGGGAGTTTTCTCAATGTTTTAATTTTAATAAGGGAAGTGTATCACCTGCACTAATGATTGGAGCATGTAGGGATACAGGAGGAAGCTGGGGAGAATATTATGTGGCCCATGAGTTTCAATTATTTAAAGTGCCAGATAAAATTACAAATGAGAATGCCATTTTAGTAGATGCATTTTGTTCTGCATTACATCCTGTTATGAGAAATTTTCCCAAGGATACAGATACAGTTTTAGTGGTCGGGGCAGGAAGTATAGGAATAAATGTTGTAAGTTCATTGCGAGCTTTAGGAAGTAAGGCGAGAATCATAGTTCTTGCGAGATATAAATTTCAAGGAGATTTTGCAAAACATTATGGGGCAGATGAGGTTATATATACTAAAGGGTTAGAAAAGTCTAAATTATATAAAAAGATTGTAGAGATGACTGGAGGTGAAGTATTAAAACCCGTTTTAGGAAAGCCTGTTGTGGTTGGAGGTGCAGATATAGTATTCGAATGTGTGGGAAGCGATGATTCTATTGATGATGCATTGAGACTTACTAAACAAGGAGGAAAAACAGTATTTGTAGGTTTGGTGGGAATTACCAAAAAAGTGGATTGGACCTTTGTCTGGTTTAAAGAATTAAAGGTTGCAGGGACAAATAGTAGTAGTGGTGAGATATTTAGAGGAGAGAGAAAAAGAGGTTATGAAATAGCTCTTACTTTAATGAAGGAAGGTTTAGATCTATCACCTCTACTTACCCTTACCTTTAAGTTGGATGAGTATAAAAAAGCAATACAGATGAACTTTTTTAGGGGAAAGTATGGATTAGTAAAGTCAGCTTTTGTATTTTAAGATATTTGAAGAACACTTTCTACCTCTTCGTATATTCTGTCGGCAAGCTGAATCCCCTCTTCTAATAAAGATTCAGCTTGCCTTTGAATTTCATTAACAAAATTTTTATCCCTTATACTAACAAGATTTATCTTAACATTAAGCCAAGCGGACTGAATAGCAGATTTAAGACATAAGGCGCTTACACCAATATCACTTACCGCATTAGGGTTGGAGTTTCCTAAGGTATTTTCAAGAATTTTTAGGGCTTCTAAACTCTTTTTCATGACTTCAAGGGGTACTAATGATGCTTCTTTTAATGTATTTTCTAATATTTCTTTCCTTTTTTCCTTTTCTTCAGGATTATTTTTAGGAAGTTTTAAGGCTTCTGCTACTTTATTAAAGGCTTCAGCATCTTTTTCTATAAGATCTAATAATTCTTTCTGTAGTTTTTCATTTTTTTCTACAATTTCTTCCATTAATTCCTCTTTATCTTTAAATTTTTCTTTTCCTATGGTTAAATTTGCAACCATAGATGATAATGCAACCCCAATACTTCCAACTAAGGCTGCTGCAGCTCCTCCTCCAGGTGCAGGTTCCTTTGAGGCAAGTAGATCTATAAATTCTTTTATTGCATAGTTTATAAATTTTATGTTTTTAGATGATTCCAAGTTTTTTCCCTGCCTTTTCAAAAATTTCTAAGGCCCTATCAATTTGATCTTCAGTATGAGTTGCCATATAACTTGTTCTTAGAAGAGATTGATTAGGTGGAACACCAGGCGGAAGTACAGGGTTACAATAAACTCCTAAGTCAAAAAGCTCTTTCCACATATATATGGTTTTCCATCGATCCCTTATATATATGGGTATAATAGGGGTACAGCTATTTCCAATATCAAAACCTAAAGATTTTAATCCCTCTCTCATTCTATTGCTAATTTTCCATAGATGCTCTATTCTTTCAGGTTCTTCTTGCATAACTTCTAATGCTGCTAAAGCAGCTGCAGTATTGGCAGGAGACATGCTAGCAGAGAATATAAAGGACCGTGCTGTATGTTGTACATAAAAAATGGTGTCTTCATCTCCTGCTATAAAACCTCCAAGACTGGCAAAAGATTTACTAAAAGTACCCATTATAATATCTACTTTATCTTCTACTCCAAAATAATTAGCAGTACCTCTACCGTGATCACCCAATACTCCTATAGAATGGGCATCATCTACCATCAACCTGGCATTATATTTTTCACAGAGTTTGATAATTTCTGGGAGTGGTGCAATATCTCCTGCCATTGAAAATATACCGTCTACTATTATCAATTTTCCTGCATTGTCAGGGCAAGAAGCAAGCACTTTTTCTAAATCCTCCATATCATTATGTTTAAACCTTTTCATTTCTCCCTGAGATAGTCTACATCCATCAATAATAGAAGCATGATCTTCCTTATCTGTAATTGCAATATCTCCTTTACCTATTAAAGCAGATATTGTTCCTAAATTGGTTTGATAACCTGTAGAAAATACTAAAGCTGCCTCTTTATGGAGAAATTCTGCAAGTTTCTCTTCTAATTCTTTATGAAGTTTTAAAGTTCCATTCATAAAACGTGATCCAGTACAACTTGTACCATATTCTTTAATGGCTTTTATGGCTGCTTCTTTTACTTTGGGATGGGTAGTTAGACCAAGATAGTTGTTAGAACCAAGCATTATTAATCTTCTACCATTAATAACTACTTCTGTACCTTCTGTCTCTTCTAACGGAAGAAAGAATGGATAAATGCCTTGATCTATAGCTACTCTTGCTTCATTTAAGAAATGATCAGGTCCTATATTTCTAAATTTATCAAATAAGTCCATTTTGTGCTCCCATCCTTTCTAATTGTTTTTTAGATAATTTTAACACAAAAATTGTTGACTTTGCATTGTTTTTAAGTTATTATTATATGGAATTTGGACTAAAAAGGTAGGTGATTATATGAGAAACAAGGTATTTATAGTAGGGGCGGGTTTTGTAGGATCTTCTTTTGCTTATAGCTTAATGCAGAGAGGTATAGCTAGGGAAATTGTTTTGTTTGATATAGATAAGAATAGGGCTTTAGGAGAAGCCATGGATCTTTCTCATGGGGTATCTTTTACTAAACCTACAATAATAAAGGCTGGAGAATTAAGAGAAGCAAAAGATTCAGATTTAGTAGTTATTACTGCAGGAGCAAAGCAAAGACCTGGTGAAACAAGATTACAACTTATTGATAGAAATCTACAAATATTTAAAGATTTAATTCCAAAAATATTAGAATCTGGATTTAATGGGATTTTCTTGGTGGTGACAAATCCAGTAGATGTACTTACTTATGTTACTTATAAGCTTTCTGGTTTCCCAAGACAAAGAGTAATAGGTTCTGGAACTGTACTTGATAGTTCAAGATTTGCATATCTTCTTTCTCAACATTGTAATGTAGACCCAAGATCGGTTAATGCCTATATAATAGGTGAACATGGCGATTCTGCTGTTGCAGCTTGGAGTTTAACCCATATTGGTGGAATTCACATATCTGATTTTTGTCCTGTATGTGGTAAAAATTGCTTTACTCAAGAAGTTATGGAGAATATTTTGAAAGAAGTAAGAGAATCTGCTTATAAGGTGATTGAACTTAAAGGAGCAACATATTATGCTATAGGCTTAGCTTTAGTAAATATTGTTGAAGCTATTTTGAGGGATGAAAATAGAATTTTGCCTGTATCTTCAGTACATAAAGATATATTAGGTATAAACGATATTCCATTAAGTTTGCCTTCTATAATAAATAGAAATGGGGTTGAAAAGGTATTAAATATAAAACTTTCTGAAAAGGAAGTAGAGGAATTATTGAATTCTGCAAAAATAATTAAACAAATGATAGATTCCTTAGATTTTGATAAAGAACCAATTTTTAGTTGATCTATTAATTCAACTTTAAACCCTTTTAATCTCTTTAACACCATATCCCCTGGGTCTCCCCTCCCAGGGGATTTTTCTATGATATACTACTTTTGAGACTTGAATTAAAAATAATTTTTTTAAGGGGGAATTATTATGGAGAAAGAAGAGAAGGTGTATCAGTCTCAATATGAAGTTGTAGAAGATGCAATATTATCTTTAAGAGATATAGGTGATAGAGCAGTAGAGATAAGAGGAGTACCTACAGGAATTGAGGGATTAGATAATTTATTTTTTACCACTAAAATAGAAAAGGGAAAAACAAAAGTTGTATCTTTAGGAGGTATTCCTCAATATAGTGTTTTTAATTTGACTGGTATATCAGATACTGGAAAGAGTTTAATGGGGGAACAATTTGCAATAAAGCAGGCTTCTCTTGGCTATTCAGTTGCCTTTATTACAGTAGAGTCTCCGGCACATTTTGTGGCTACATCTATGAAATCAAGAGCTGTAGCTATGGGAGTAGAGGAAAATGTTATAGACGATAATATAGTTTTTATTGATGCAGCTTCTTATTCTAAATTAAGAGAGGATGTTCCTACACTTCTTGCAACTCTTGCACATGCTATTAAAAAATATAAAATAAAATTTACTGTTATTGATTCAATAACTGGTTTATATGAAGCAAAAGAGATGATGGCAAGAGTAATAGTGAGACAACTTTTCAACTTTATGAAAAAGTGGTACCAAACAGCCATATTTATATCTCAAAAGAGATCAAGCCAAGAAGAGTTCTCAGCTGAAGCAGCTGGAGGCTTTGCTATTTCCCATATAGTAGATGGTACCATGGTACTTTCAAAGGTGCTTATAAGTAGCCAATATATGGAAAGAATATATAAGCGTCCTTTAGGAGAACTGGTTAGACTTTTTAGGATAGATGGTTGTAGAATGTGTGGACATAGTACAGATACTTTTCTTCTTGAAATTGATAGGAATGGTTTAGTAAGAATAGGACCATCTTTAAAAGAACTTTCTAAGGGGGTGAAATTAGATGCCAATTCTTAGTGGTGAAGATATTCCTTTACAAGAGGATGAGCTTGATAATATTGCTATGAAAACTTTTTTGAAAACATTGGAGATTTTGGGGGGACCAAGGAAATTGATTCTTTTTAGAAATCTTACTTGGGTACCAAGTTTAATTGAAGCATGTTATGCAGTAGTACTAAGGGACAGATATATGAAAACGGAGACTGAGATTGCAGAATTTTTAGGACTGACTAAGCAGACTGTTAGAAATATATTAAAGGCAGATCCAGATATAGTATTGGATATTCTTGAGGATGAGTTTAAGAAAAAGGAGCTTAAGACTCATGTTGCGGGAGGACTTGCCAAATTAGCTTATAGAAAGATAAAGGAGGATTTAGAGATTAAGTAAAGTGGTAAAAGTAGGGGAAGAATACATAGTAAAAATTGATGGGATTAATTCTCAAGGACAAGGAATAGCCCATATTGAGGGATTTGTGGTATTTGTTGATTACGGCCTTCCTAGTGAAATAGTAAAGATCAGAATTCATACAGCTAAAAAAGATTATGCTATAGGTAAAATTGTAGATTTCGTTGAAAAAGATACCCATAGGGTTGTTCCTCTATGCGATGTTTTTTATAGATGTGGTGGTTGCCATTTAATGCATGTTAGTTATGAATATCAATTGGATTTAAAAAGAAGGATAGTTGAGGATACATTTAAGAGAATTGGTAAAGTTAATGTATATATTAAACCTGTTATTGGTATGGATTACCCTTATAGATATAGAAATAAGGCAAAGATTCCTGTTGGGCGAAGAAATGGCAAAATAGTAGTTGGTTTTTATAAAACTAATACTCATCATATTGTGGATATTAAAAAGTGCATAGTTCAACATGAGGATACTGACGGACTTATTGAAACAGTTAAAGAGGCAATAAAGAAATTTAGGATAGAAATATACAATGAATTAGAACACAAAGGAGAAATTAGATTTATGGTAGCTCGCAGGTCCTTTGCCTTTGATGAATTAATGGTTATTTTAGTTTCAAAGAAGATGCTTAATAATGCTAAGAAAATTGCAAGATATTTTAAATTCAAACATCCAAATTTAAGATCATTTTATATTAATATTAATCCAAAGCGTACAAATGAGATATTTGGAGAGGAATCAAGACTCATATGGGGAGAAGAGGTCATAAAGGACAAAATAGGGGATTTTATTTTTGAAATTTCTCCCGTTTCTTTCTTTCAGGTAAATTCGATACAAACAGAAAAACTATATAGTAAAGCTGTAGAATATTTATCAGAAGATAGCAATTTAGTTTTTGATGCTTATTGTGGAATTGGTACTATATCTCTATTTTTATCTAAAAAGGCCAAAAAAGTGTATGGGATTGAGATAGAAAGATCAGCCATAGAAGATGCGTGGAAAAACACCAGAATAAACAAGGTTAAAAATGTAGAATTTATTTGGGGTAGATCAGAAGAGGTTATTCCCAGGTTAATTTCTGAAGGTAAAATTCCTGATGCAGTGGTTTTAGATCCACCAAGAAAAGGATGTGATAAGATTCTTTTGGATGCGGTTATAAATAGTAATGTTAAGCAAATCATTTACATATCCTGTTATCCCTCAACCTTGGCTCGCGATATAAATATTCTTGTAAATTCTGGATATAGGGTTAAAGAAGTTCAACCTGTAGATATGTTTCCTCATACATTTCATGTAGAAAACATTGTGTTATTAGAAAAAGATTAATTCTTCAAAAAATTTATTCTCCTAATATTAAAAGAGTGATAAAATAAAAAGTAAAAGAACCTAAATAATGGGAGGATAATTTCAATGGATATAGAAAAATACATAGATTTTAAAGAAAAAGTGTTGAAAAACGTTTCAAGGGTTATTGTTGGCAAAGAGAAAATAATAGAGCTAATAGCGGTTGCATTTATTTGTGGGGGACATGTGTTGATAGAAGATGTTCCTGGACTTGGTAAAACTCTAATGGTTAAAGCTTTTGCGAAGACAATAGGAGGAAGCTTTAAAAGAATACAATTTACTCCTGATCTTTTACCATCAGATCTTACAGGTATAAATTTTTATAATCAAAAAAAGGGAGAATTTGAATTTAGACCGGGTCCATTATTTGCCAATATAATCTTAGCTGATGAGATTAATAGGGCAACTCCAAGGACTCAATCAAGTTTATTAGAAGCTATGGAGGAAAAACAAGTAACGGTTGATGGTGTCACAAGAAGACTTCCTGATCCTTTTATGGTTCTTGCAACCCAAAATCCAGTTGAAACTTATGGTACTTTCCCTCTACCAGAAGCTGAATTAGATAGATTTTTCATGAGAATAAAGATAGGATATCCCAATAGAGAAGAAGAAATAGAGATAATAAATAGAAACAAGAAAAAGGATATGCTTGAGGATATAGATACTGTGGTAGATACTGATGAGATAAATTATTTAAGAGAGAATTTTATTAATGTTAGGGTTTCAAAGGAGGTTATAGATTATCTCTTAGATATTATAGATTCAACAAGAAAATCAGAATCTATACTTCTTGGAGTAAGTCCAAGAGGAAGCGTAGCTTTGTTTAAAGCAAGTCAGGTTTTTGCATTATTTAATGGAAGGGATTATATTATTCCTGAGGATATAAAATATTTGGCTCCTTTTATTCTCAATCACCGTATAATCACTATTGGGGCTTCGAAGAGTAAAGACATATATGAGGTAATAAATAACTTATTAGAAACTATAAAAGTACCTGTAGAGGAGATTTAACCTTGATTTATATTTTATTTTTTGTCATTCTTATAGGGTTAATAATAAATGAGCTTTCTAAATATTATGTTTTAGAAGGTCTCAGCTTTCATAGATATTTTTCAAAAAAATTAATAGAACCAGGAGAAGAGTTTTTCATTGAAATTGTAATAGAAAACAAAAAAATTATACCGGTTACTTTCTTGCAAGTAGTAGAGGAACTTCCAGGAGCATTAGATTATAAGTTTAAAGTTGATAAGATAAGAACGAAGAATTTTCTATATCATACTATGACTTTTTTTATATTACCTTTTCAAAGGATAAGAAGAAAGTATTTGGCTACATGTTATAAAAGAGGAAGATATATTTTTGGTAATGTGGAGCTTTTAGGGGGAGATTTTTTTGGGCTTAAGGTTAAGACTAAATCTTTACATTATATGCAAGATATTGTTGTGTTACCTAAGAAGATGGATTTAGAAGAGGGGTTGATACCTTATGGAGATTATCATGGAGATATATCGGTTAAGAGATGGATTATTGAAGATCCAACCATGATAATAGGAGTAAAGGAATATACTGGTAGAGAACCTTCTAAAACAATTCATTGGCCTTTGTCTTTAAAACATGGAGAATTATTGGTTAAAAATTTTGATTTTACCTTTGAAAACAATGTTATGATTCTTCTTAATGTAGAATGCTCAAAGCCCTATTGGTTTAATATGGATGAAGAAGGTATTGAGAAATGTATATCTATAGCAAGAGGAGTAGCTGAAGCTTTTAACGAGAAGAAGATTCCTTTTGGCTTTTCTACTAATTCCTTGATTTATGGACTTTCAAGGGATGAAAACACTATATATCCTGGGATAGGAGAGGCTCATCTATATTTGCTGTTAGAGTATTTAGGAAGAATTTCTTATAATGTTAATTTACCTTTTGAAGAGACCATAAAGAAGTTTTTTAGAACGGGAAATCTACTTATTTCTACATTTGTTATAATTACTCCTTATGTGTTGAGAGAGTATATTCCTATTATAAATTCCTTAGATACAGAATTCACAAAAGTGATTGTCATATCCATAAATGGTGATAATTTTCCTTATCTTTCAGAAAGAATATTGAAATATGAGGTTAAAAAGGATAAAAATGTGGCTTATATTTCTTGATTTATTAGCAAGAGTTTCTTTTCTTTTTTCTTTGATAGGTACAGCTATTATTCTGCTTTACAACCTTAAGATATATTATATTTCATATCTTTACTTAGTTTTTGTTTTACTTTGTGGAGTTTTTATTGAGAGGAAATATAAAAAACTTATCTTTCTTCCTTTCCTACTGCTTTTGTTTGTCCCAATTTCCATATATGAGAGACTATTTTTATTAATTTTAGGAGGATTAACTTTATTTCTTCTTTATACCCAAAGGGATGTTACGTATGGCTCAGTTTTAGAGCATTTTAATAAAACCTATCCCTTAGCTTTATTATTATTTCTTACGACTTTTGTTATGAGATATATAAGTACTAGTAAGTTTATTATTTTAGAAAGTGTAGTATCATCATCCTTGTTGATGTATTTTATATCAAGCATAATTCTGCTAAGAACTTTAAGATATTTAGAGCATAAACCGGAAGATAAAAATCTTATATCCTTAAATATTAGATATGCCTTGGCTATTCTTGTTTTCTCTATGCTTTTGAGTATACCTTTTGTGAGAGATAAATTGTTTTGGGTAGCAAGTTATGTTTTCTCTTTTATTTATTTCATTTTTATAACTTTAATTTCAGTTATCTTTATTATTATCGGATATGTGATAGGTAAAATAATTTACTTTATTATCTCCTTTATGGCTAACAGAGGAATAATTGGAAGATCTTCAAGAGAAATTATGAATATGAATCTCGAGATAAATAAATTTCTCAAATTCCTTTGGGAGAGAAGACATATAACTTCCGATTTATTAGATAAGATTATTATTGTGTCTTTTTATATCTTTGTAACGATAACAGTAATTTTAATTATATATTGGGTAATGAAGAGATTTTATAGAACGTATAAAAAAGAAGAAAACTATATAGAAGAAAAAGAATTTATATTCCCCTCTTTAAATCCAATAAAGATGCTTCAAAATCTTTTTGGTAGAGATAATCTTAATCCTATTAGAGAATACTACAGGAAATACCTTTTAGATAGTAGAGAAATGGGGGCTGATATTAGATATTCTGATACTACTTACGATGTTTATAAGAAGACCTCTGATCTTTTTAATGATAATTCATTGAAAAGAATGAGAAATATTTATATTGAAGTAAGATATGGGTTTGGCAGAATAACATCTGATCTTATTAAGGAGTTTAAGAAACTTTATAAGAGTTTAAATAAATAGATTCAGGAGGTTGATTATGAAAAGAAGTGAATATGATAAGGCAAGAGAGAAAGCCATTTCTTTTTTGGAAAAAGCCCATATAGTAATTACGGAGGAAGAAAAGAGGAAGATTGAAGTGGCTGATTTTGGTTTAGGAATGTTGTCTGTTTTTGGACTTCAAATACTTACATATGTGAGTACTGAGAGGGTTTGTGCAAAAGAACTTATTTTGTTTCCTCGCCAAACATGTCCCGAACATAGACATCCCCCATTTAATGGAGATTTAGGTAAAGAAGAGACTTTTAGATGTAGATGGGGAAAAGTTTATCTTTATGTTCCTGGAGAACCAACAAGAAATCCAAAGGCTATTATTCCAGAAGATAAGAAAAGATATTTTACAGTTTGGCATGAGATTGAGTTAAATCCTGGGGAACAATATACTTTATATCCTAATACCCCTCATTGGTTTCAGGCAGGAGATGAAGGAGCTATTGTTTCAGAATTTTCTACAAGAAATTCTGATGAATATGATATATTTACAGATCCTAATATAAAGAGAATTCCTGTAATAGAGGAAGATTAAAGGTGTATGGAAGTACATGGGTTGTAACCAGAGAAAAGGCAGAAAAAATAAAGGAAGAGCTCATAAAAAGAGGGGGAATAGAGGAAAATCCTAAAAGTATTTATGAGATTTGGAGGATAAGATTAGGAAATAGTATATTTATATACTATTCATCTAATAAGCTTTACAGCACTCCTTCTAATGAGATATGGAGAATTTGGGAATTAATAGATTCCATAATAAAGAGTGAAAGTGATAATTTAAAGAATTATTTGTTGGGATTTGATGAGACGGGAAAAGGGGAGCCTTTTGGGCCACTTGTACTTGCAGGAGTAATGGTACCTAAGGAGATTCTGAAAAATATTTCTTTAGAATTTAGTACTTCTGATACCAAGAAAAAACATAATTATGAATATTGGGAAAAATTGCTTTTTTCTCTGAATTCAATAGAAGATCTAAAATATAAGATTGATCTTATAATGCCAAGGGAAATAGATAGATTTAATATAAATATGTTGATGGATTTGGGATATGAGAAACTATTGAAAAATCTTATTTATAATGTACCTTTTGAAGACTTAAGGATTGTAATTGATGATTATGGTATAGGTAATATTCTTAATAAATATTTACAGCATGTTAAAGAAAAGGGGGCTGAAGTTATTACTATTTCTGATTCAGAAAATAAGTTTATAGAAGTGAGAGTAGCTTCCTTAATTGCCAAAGCATATAGAGAAAAATTTTTGAAGAAGATCTCAGAAGTATATAAACTTGAAGAAGAAGTTATAAAAGGAAATTTGTCTGATATTTATGTAAGAGATAGGTTTTTGCAGTATAAAAAACAAGATTTCTGGTTTTTGAGAAGGTCATTTAGTGAAAAGAAAATTAAAGAGAAACCATCTTTTATAAATATGATAGACGAAGAGGATAGAGTTATATGTTTTTTCTGTGGAAAGGCTTCATATCAAGTAATTTTAGATAACTATAAGTTTAAATGCATATACTGTGGAAAAGAAATGAAAGATTTGCAGTTTGCCTTAAAGTATAAATATGGAGTTATAAAGGTAGAAGATAAAAGGATTATAAATATGATTTTAGATATTTTTAAGCATAAAGATATATTGGATGGCTTTGATTTTATATTGCCTGAAGGTAGCCTCCAAGATCTTCTTCCCTTTAGAGATATGGGAAAGATTTTAATAGATACTAAAAGTACGTACCTGACTTATATAGAGCTAAATCTTCAAGGAGATAGTATAGTTTTTTCCCTTATTAGGAATGTCTAAGATTTTTAACTTATAAGGTGTATTGTTTTTATTTAATTCAAATATGAGGAGACCAGATTTCATCTCGTTAGGTTTTATATACCTCATGAAAAATACTTCTTGCCCCCTTAAACCATAATAAATAGCTCCTAATGTACTAATAGGAATTTCAATTCCATCATCATTTATAAGACGAAAATTATCGTGTTTTATTAATAATTCTTTATTTGTTTTGTTTAGCACATATATTTCAAAGATATAAAAGACATGGTTTTTCTCTGGCTTTATATTAGAAGAATCAAAAGGTAAAGCTTCTAATTTGTCAATTTTGGATATATAAAAGATTAATCCATCTATATTTTCTCCTTTTATTTCTTTTCCTTGTATGGTTAAGGATATATCTTCAGCTATTATTATTGAGAAAAGAGGGATAATAAATAAGACTAAAATTATTATAGCTTTTTTCATATACACCCCCAAGAAATTTGTTTTCTGTTTATTATATCATTATTGGGGAGAGTAAGGTAGGTAAACCCACCTTACTCCTTAACAGCCCCACGAGTTAAACCAGATACAATCAAGTTTTGAAGAGCTAAAAACATAATGACAATAGGTAATGCTCCAACTATCGATGCTGCAGCAAAATCCCCCCATCTTACATCATACATTCCTGATATAAAATTTCTTAAGCCAACAGCAAAAGTATATTTGGATGGATCCTTTAATACAATACTTGCTAAAAGGAAATCAGAATATGTTCCAATAAAGGAGGTTATAGCTACAACTGACAAAATAGGTGTAGAAAGAGGTAAAATTATCTTGTAATAGGCTTGAAATCTTGTGGCACCATCTATTAATGCAGATTCTTCAAGAGAATCTGGAATACTATCAAAAAATCCTTTCATAAGCCATATATTATATGGTATTCCTCCACCTAAATATATCATTATCAATCCAGAGAGAGTATTAAGACCTAAAAATGGTAGATATTTCCCTAAATGATAAAGTAGCAAGTAGACAGCAACCATTCCCATAATAGCAGGAAACATTTGAAGTATCAATAAGGTGAGAAGAGAATATTTTTTACCCCAAAACTCAAATTTTGAAAAAGCATAGGCAGCAAGGGAAACAAAAAATACTGTAAGTATAGCTGTAGTTATAGATACTATAAGGGAATTTTTTATCCAATTAAAAAAGCCAATATCTTTTAGGTTTGAATAATGTTCTATAGTAATATTATCGGGGATAAGTTTTTGCCCTACCAAGCCACCTCCAGCCCTAATGGATGCAGAGATAGTCCAAGCTACTGGAAAGAAAGTGAATACTAAAAATATCCAAATGATTATATGCTTGGGAATTTGGAGTATGATTTTGTTTTTTCTCATTCGTATCTCACCTCACGTTTAAACATACCAGAAATCCAAAAGTTAAATATACTTATTAAAGCTATTATGATAAATACGATAATTGATATAGTGGCTGCTAAGCCATAGTCTTGACCTCTACCACCTTCAAAGGCAAGTTTATATGTATAAGAAATTAGGATGTCAGTAGTACCAGCTACTGTGGAGATATCAGACATAGGAGGTTTACCCGATGTAAGTAAATATATTACGTTAAAATTGTTAAAATTAAAAGCAAAAGTTCCAACTAAAAGAGGACCAATAGCTGTTAGGAGAAGAGGTAATGTTATACTTCTTAATTGTTGAAAATAGCTTGCTCCATCAACTTTTGCTGCTTCATAGAGCTCCTCTGGGATACTTTGTAAAGCACCTAAGCAAACTGTCATAGCATATGGATATCCAAGCCATAAATTTACCACAAACAATGCTACTCTTGCCCATGTAGTTTCTAAGAACCATGGTATCTTAACTCCAAAAAAGGAAAACAAGATTCTATTCACTACTCCTACTTCTGTATTAAGTAATCCTACCCATATAAGTAGAGATATAAATGCAGGGATAGCCCAAGGGACTATAAGTAGTGTTCTATAAATACCTTTAAATTTTAAATTTTTATCATTCATAAGCAATGCTAAAAATAATCCTACTGTAAAGTTTAAGAGAGTTGTTCCTGCTGCCCAAAAAATGGTCCATAGAAACACTCTAAGGAAGGGCTTAGATACTCTATCATCCTTTATTAATCTTACAAAATTTTCTGTACCTACAAACTCAACAAATCCAGGAATTATCTTTTCACCATTTGGTCTTGTAAAGAATCCATCCTTTGGAAATAATTTTTCATTAGTGAGTTTATCTATTATTACATCTTCCTCTGGAATATAAACATATCTTTGTTTATATAACGAGAAATGGTTAAGGTCTGAAAGCTGTAGAAAAGAGTTGTCTTCCAATTCAAATTTCAGATTTTGTAGTGAGGAAATTTTGGAGAATTTTCCCTCTTGAGAGACTATTTTATATCCTTCAAATTCTGGGGGGTAATTTTCTTTTGCTATTAATATAAGCTTTTTATTCTCTATCTTGTATATATTCCCTAAAAAATCTTTTAATAGGATTTTAATCTTATTTTCATTTTCATATATTGCATATTCATAATTTTGAGTGTTTTGAGGTAAAAACGTCTCCTTTTCTAATTGTTCAATCACTTGAGATTTAGTGAGTATGTGTCCAGTACCATAATTTGTAAAAGCTATCTGGATGGTATAAATAATTGGATAAATCATAAATATGAACATTAAAAGAAAGGCAGGTACTATATATCTCCATGGATAGGTTTTAGGATGTAAAACAAGTAAAGAAAAGAAGAAAGTAACCATGAAAAAGATTAAACCCCATATAAGTCCTGCTACATTTCCTATAATATAACTAAAAAATATCCCTATTACAGCTATTACTATAGAGTATAAAATATGATAGATTGTCTTATAAAGATTCATTTCGAGTTACCTCCTGTAAAGAAGGAGGGAGAAAATATTTCTCCCTCCTTTGGTGTATTATTACTTTCTTGCTTTTTGTATGGCATCTTTTATCTGTGCAACTGCCTCTTTTAAGGCTACATCAGGAGCTTTTTTGCCTGAGGTTATCAAAGTGAGAGCGTCACCCATGTAGCTCCATACAGGCCCCATTTCTGGTATATTAGGCATAGGAATTCCATCAGCAGCACTTGCTCCAAAGGCTTTTATGTCTGGATTTGATGATACTACTCTATAAGCGTCTTTCCTTGCCAATATTCTGGGATCTGTCTCAAAGAGTTTTAATTCTAATTCTTTAGAGGCTAATACTTCAATTGTAAAGGTTTTTAATATAGCTAGATTGGGTGATCTGGAATTTAACATAAAGCCTTGAACTCCTACAAAAGGCCTCATTGGTTTTCCATCAATCTTAGGTAGTTTGGCTACCCCATAGTTTATTTTTGCTTTTTTGATATTATCTATTTCCCATGGACCATTTATCATCATTCCTAATTTACCTTCTGAGAATAAACTGGTAGTTGTTTGGTAATCTACTCCTTGTTTTAAGATGCCCTCTTTAAAGAGATTGACTAATTTTTCGATTCCTTTAATTGCTCCTTCATTTGCAAGTCCTATGTCCAATGGATCTAATCCATTTGGAGTTTCTTTAAAGACATATCCTCCAAGAGCTGAGAAGAAAGGAAAACTAAAATAGAAGTTATTATAGTCATATAGGAATCCATAAATTCCACCTTTTGTTAAACTTTTAGACACCCTAACTAAGGATTCATAGGTAGTTGGAGGATTTGGAACTAAATCTTTATTATAAATTAAGGCTACTGCTTCCATGGAGTAGGGGATTCCATATAATTTTCCCCTATAGGACATGGCTTTTAAAGTGACAGGTGTAAATTCATCGAGTACTTTTTGTGGTAAGAAATCTATTGGAAGAAGAAGGCCATTTACTACTAATTCTCCAACCCAATCATGAGCCCCAACAATGATGTCTGGACCCTCTCCTGTAGGTGCAGCAGTTATGAATTTGGGTTTAATATCTCCAAAACTTACCTCATTTACTTCTACCTGAATACCATATTTTTGTACAAAAGGTTTAACAGCTTCTCTTAATCCTTTAACTTGTGCTTCTGACGTCCAGATAGTTATTTTGCCAGGAACTGCTCCTTTAGATAAGGTGAAAACTAATAAAAGAATCAAGCTTAAAATTAGAAGCTTCTTCATTTTTTAATACCCCCTTAAAATATGTTTTTTAAAATCCATAAATTACAGAAGGTTTGTCTTTTAAAGTCTTTCACCTCCCTACTTAACTCGTGTTAGTAAAATTATAGCATATGTTAAGAATTTTTTAAAGATCATTTTCTTTTTTTTATTTGTGATGTATAATCTTTTAGTTATAAACTTATGTAGATGGAGAGGTAGAAATTATGAAGAGAATAAATATTTTTGATCTTTTTGTGGTTTTGGTCATATTTTTAGCCATATTAGGCTTTTTTTTAGTGAAAGAAGGTAGGACTCCTCTTGCAAGAGTGAAGGGGGAGGAAAAGGATATAGAAATTGACATGATTGTTAGAAATTTACCTCTTAATGATAAATCTGTAATTAAACCAGGTGAGAAAGCCTTTATAAGAATAAAGAATCAACCATTTGCATGGGTAACAGTTAAAGATGTAAAAATATATGAGAAAAAAATGTTGGTACCTAATTTTAATGACACATATACTTTTATAGATGATGTGAATAATCCATTTAATGTGGATATGCTTATTACTTTTACTACTAAAGGTTATGTAACAGAAGATAGTGTTATTCTTGGGGTTAAAGTAAAGGTTGGTATGAGTATAAATGTGGAGAGTTTTAAGGCTGATATTTCGGGAGTTGTATCGGCAATAAGGTATTAATATGGAGAGGTTTTTAGATATTTGGAGAAAAAGTTTTCTTTTTTATATATTAAATAAAGCAGAATTATTTATAAAGGATATAACTGATAAAGTTATCTCTGAATCTTTTTCTTTCCCCCTTATCTCTTTTGTTCTTGAATATTATCTATATCTTTTTCTCTTTCTTATTCCTTTTTTATCATCTGGAAAAATTGCTATAGGAATATTTATTGCTTTCTTCTTATGGTTTCTTGATACTTTTCTTTCAAAGGATAAAAAATTTTTTGAAAGTTTAAATTCCTTTGTTATTATATATGTGATTTTTCTTCTTATAAATCTTGTTGCAACTTTCTTTTCTCCTTATCTTATACCAGCCATTAATGGGTATTTAAAGTTTTTAGTTTATTTTGCCATATTCTTAGTCTTTAAAGATGTTTTTAAAGATGATGAGAAAATAAAGAGAGCTTTCTTTTCTATTCTTCTTTCTACGTTCTTCCTTTCTTTATATTGTCTTTATCAGTGGATAATTAAAGTCCCACCATTAGCTGGATGGGAAGATGTGGAGTTTGTGGGAGAGAAAGTGACAAGAGTTTATGGTACTCTCCTAAACCCTAATCTCTTAGGTGGTTATTTAATAGGAGTTATGCCTTTTATATTATCTACAATTTATATATTTAGCTTAAAGAGTATTTCTGTAATTACTGCTATTTTAACTTTTCTTTCTATTATTTGGACATATTCAAGAGGAGCATACTTGGGTTTTTTGGTATCTATGGCTTTGTATTTTATAATGATATTAAAGATAATTTATATGGTAGCAAATAGAAATATAAGGAAAATTTTATTGATGTTTTTGTTTGTTGTAATACTGGCTAGTGTAGGAATTTTCTCCCAGTCCTCTTATTTTCAAAAAAGAATTCTCTCTGCTTTTACCCTTTGGGGACACTCTTCTAATGCGACCAGAATTGTAATTTGGGAACGTTCTTTTAAGATTTTTAAGGATTTCTTTTGGACTGGTATAGGTTTAGGTAATGACGTTTTTAGAAGAGTGTATGCTTTCTATATGGAGCCTAAATTTACTGCCCTTGCTTCTTATAACTTATTTTTAGAAATTGGAATAGAAGGTGGTATATTAGCCCTTATTGTTTTTCTTCTTATGATCTATTATCTTTATAGGAGATTTTTCATAAAATATTCTACATGGGATCTGAAACATAAAGTATTGGGTATATCAGCTATTTCATCTATTACTGCTCCTCTTTTTCATGGAATTGTAGATACTATATGGTATAGGCCTTACCCTCAAATAATGTTTTGGTTTTCTGTAGCTATTCTCTTAAATCTTTTTGAATATGATGGAAAAATAAAAAAGGTGCTTTTATTTAATTTAGGAGGTTTAGGAGATCAAATTTTATTCCTTCCAGTGGTTAAAGGGGTTATTCAGAGATATACTCCTAAAACTCTGAAGATTATAACTGAGAGAAGAGGGAGAAAAATATTTGATATTCTTGGAATAGATGTAGAAGAATTCAATCCAAAAGAAAAACTTTCTTTTTCCACAACATTATATCTTATGGCAAAATTAAGAAGAGAATCTTATGATTTGAGTGTATCTACAGGAAAGTCTCCTTTTATTCCTATCTTTATGTATTTTATAGGAGCTCCCATTAGGGTAGGTTATGTGGAAAATCCTTTAAGCTTTTTATATACCCATAAGGCTTCATCTGTAAGAAATGAGTATATGGGAAAGGTTCATTTTAGGCTTTTAAAAGTATTAGATGAGAATTTAGAATTCTCGCTACCGGAGATAGATATACCAGAGAGTATAAAAGATAGAGTAAAAAATAAACTCATAAAGTATTCTTTAGAACCTTTCTCTTATATATTAATACATCCTGGAATTAGTAAGATGAGTATTAGAAGAGGTATAGATAGAAGGTGGGCTTCTGAAAAATGGAAAGAATTGATTGAAAAATTAAATCAAAAAGGACTTCCGTATATAATTGTTTATGGTCCAGATGAAGAAGAGACAATAGAAGAGTTAAAAAAATTAATAAAAGATGGATTGTTTATATTACCTGATGGTTTGGATGAATTTATAGGGTGGATACATTTTAGTAAGGCTATGATATGTTTGGATTCGGCTCCTCTACACTTAGGTGTAGCATTGAAGAAACCTTTAGTCGCCCTATTTGGACCTACTAATCCTAAAGAGATTGTTCCAGATGATCCAAAATTTCAAATAGGTAAAATAGATCTTCCTTGTGAACCATGCCTATGGGATAAGAGAAATAAAGTTTGTGATAATTTATCTTGTATGGATATTACAGTCGATTTAGTATGGGAAAAATTAATGATTCTTATAGAGAGTTAGAATTTTTTGGATTATTTGGGTGGTAGAGAAACCTTCTAATAAAGGTAGAATTATTATTCTTCCTCCGTATTCTTTAACAATTTTTGCTTCAGGTAAATCTTCTTCTTTATAGTCTCCTCCTTTTACATGTATATGAGGCTTTATAATTTCTATTAAATTTTCTGGGGTATTTTCATTGAAAAGAGTCACATAATCAACACATTCTAATGCTGAGATGATTTTTAATCTACTTTTTTCATCAAATATTAACTTCTTTTCTCCTTTTATTCTTTTAACAGACTCATCACTATTTATACCCACTACGAGAATATCACCATAATTTTTGGCCTCTTCTAAAAGTTTTATGTGACCAGGATGTAAAATTTCAAAACAACCATTAGTAAAGACTATTATTTTCCCTTTTTTTTTGTGAATATCGATGACATCTTTTAGTTCTTCAATTTTTTTGATTTTTCTATCAGAAGATAACATGGTTATTCTTTATTTCTATTTTTTCAGGTATTATTGCAATTAGTTCATCAGTTGATAGAGTGCTTGTACCAAATTTCCTCACTACACAGCCTGCGGCAAAATTAGCAATTATACATGCAGAAAGGATATCAGTACCTGTGGACAAACTTAATGATAGGGCAGATATAACAGTATCTCCAGCACCTGTTACATCTCTTACTTCAGATTTTAAGGCAGGAATTTCAAAAAATTTATCATTCTCTAAAAGAAAGATACCTTTTTCTCCTCTTGTTATAACTATTCCTTTTCCTTTAATTATCTCCATAAGTTTTTGAGCACCTTTAATTAAATCCCATTCTTCCTCCATATTTGTAGCGATTTTTGCTTCTTTCTCATTTGGAGTGATAAGTGTGGCATTTTCATATTTAGAAAAATCTTTTCCTTTAGGGTCTACAATTGCCTCTTTATTATTAGCTTTGGCTATATTTATTATTTTTTGGGTTGTCTCTGGGGTTAAGACCCCCTTTGCATAATCGGATAGGATTATAAGATCTACTTCATTTATATGTTTTTTAAACTCTGATATGAGTTTTTCCTGTATATAATTATTTATTGGGTATTTTTTCTCTCGGTCCATTCTTACTATTTGTTGATTTAAAGCTATAAGTCTCGTTTTTAGTGTAGTAGGTCTTTCTTTATCTGTAATTAATATGTGTTTTATATTTTTATTAGAGAGAAGGTTTATAATTTTTTCTCCTCCGTGATCTTCTCCAATAACCCCAAAAAGAACAGGTTCTCCACTTAAAGCTTTGATATTGTTTGCTACATTTGCTGCTCCTCCTAATACATGTCTTTCTTCTTCAACTTCTAATATGGGAACGGGAGCTTCTGGTGAAATTCTCTCAATTTTTCCTATTATGTATTCATCTAACATTACATCTCCAATGACTGCTATTTTTTTCCCTTTCCATGATTTAATAATTTCTATAAGCCTTGATTTAAGATCCATTTTGCAGCCTCCATCAAGTTTTTAGCAAAGTAGTTAGCGGTTATATCCTCTTTTCCTATAATTATGGTTTTACAGCCTGCATTTTTACCAGCTTCAATATCACTTGTTTTATCCCCAATCATATAAGAATTTTTGAGATCTATATTCCAATCTTTTGCTGCTTCTAACAGCATACCTGGATTTGGTTTTCTACAGTCTCCTTCCAAATAGGGACAATAATAAAAATCATCTATATATACTCCTTCCTTAGAAAGGATGTAATATAGATATCTATGAAACTTTTCTACATCTTCTTTCGTATAGTAGCCTCTTTCAACTCCTGATTGATTGGTAACAACTATTAAAAGGTACTTTTTTTGTAAAAGTTTTAAAGCTTCTATAACTCCAGGAATAAGTTCCAAATCTTCTATCTTATGGACATAACCCTTGTCTATATTAATTGTTCCATCTCTATCTAAGAAACAAGCAACTCTTTTTGATGGAAATAAGGCTTCTTCTATAAGGTCACATAGAATATGACCAATAGTTATATGGGCTTCTTGAATATGAGGGGTCATATGGAAAGGTACAATTATAGAAAGGTGGGCTAAATCGGTGACTTTCCCTCCATTCTTCCCAGTTAAAGCAACTGTATATCCTCCAAGTTCTCTTGCCTTTTCTAATCCTCTTAAAATATTAGGTGATTCACCAGATGTTGTTATTCCTATAACAATATCTCCTTCATTCATTATTGATTCTATTTGTCTTGCATATACCTCTTCAAAGCCATAATCATTAGATATAGATGTAAGATTAGAAGTATTTGTGGTTAATGAGATAGCTGGAATACCGCGCCTTTCTTTTAGAAATCTTCCTACAAGTTCTGCAGTAATATGTTGAGCATCTGCAGCACTTCCACCATTTCCAAATAATATAACTTTATTACCTCTTCTATATCCGTCTACAATTATTTCAGCAAGCTTTTTAATATCTTCTATAAGAAATTCTTCTATCATTTTAATAACGAAATCATGTTTTCTTAATCGAGCTTTTATTCTATTTTCCATTGTTTCTCCTTATAAGCTTGAAGATTCTTTATTATTTTATCATAAAAATAAATTACTATTTGATTTTCCATCCTTGTTTATATGGTGATATATCTCTCAATCTTTTTACAGTTTTTTCTAATACTTCTAAGGTATAGTCTAAATCTTCTTTTGTAGTATAGTATCCTAAAGTAAACCTTACTGCGCTATGAGTAAGTTCTATTGGAAGGCCTATTGCTGAAAGGACATGAGAGGGTTCAAGAGAGGAAGAGCTACAAGCAGAACCTGTAGATACAGCTATTCCTTCTAAATCTAAATTAAGGAGTATGGATTCACCTTCTATATAGGCAAAACTAAAATTTATATTATTAGGTAGCCTTTTTTCTCTTGGTCCATTAAGATAGACATCTTCTATTCGTTTTTCTACCTCTTTTATAAAATAGTCTCTAAGATTAATTAATCTTTCCTTCTCTTTATCAAGTTCTAAAATTGAGATTTCAATAGCTTTACCCATTCCTACAATACCTGCTACATTTTCAGTACCTGCTCTTTTTCTCTGTTCTTGCTCTCCACCATGAATAAGAGGATGTATTTTTGTCCCTTTTCTTATATATAATGCTCCAACCCCTTTGGGGCCATAAAATTTATGGGCAGAGATGGATAATAGATCAACTCCTAATTTATCTACATTTACAGGTATATGACCAACTGTTTGTACAGCATCAGTATGAAAATATATTTCATACTCTTTAGCAATTTTTGTAAGTTCTTCTATTGGTTGAATGGTACCGATTTCATTATTAGCATGCATTATGGAAATTAATATGGTATCTTTTCTTATTGCCTTTCTTAATGAATCTGGATCAATGAATCCTTCTTTATCAACTGGTAAATAGGTTATCTCAAATCCAAGTTTCTCTAAGAAATGACATGGTTCTAATATGGCATGATGTTCTATTGAGGATGTAATTATATGTTTTCCTTTATCAGAAAGGGCATATGCTACTCCTTTTAGAGCCGTATTGTTGGATTCTGTCCCTCCAGAGGTAAATATAATCTCCTCGTTTTTTGCTCCTAAAGCTTTGGCAATTTTTTCTCTTGCTTCTTCTATTGCAATTTTTGCTTGTCTTCCGAAATGATGAATGCTGGATGGGTTTCCAAATTCTTTTGTAAGGAATGGTTCCATAGCTTGAAAGACTTCAGGTCTTATAGGAGTTGTGGCTGCATAGTCTAAATATACTTCTTTTTCCATGGTAATTTACCTCCTTAAAAATATACTGGAATAGTATAAATTATATAATAATTATTGTCAAAGCTATGTTTAATGGTTCTTGCAATATGAAAAATTATGTTGTAAAATCTACCTAAAACATACTAAAATAGTATGAAAAGGAGGAGGTGTATAATGACTTTAAAGTATTCTGAAATTGTTTTGGAGCATTTTAGAAATCCGAGAAATGTAGGAGTTATAGAAAACCCAGATGGGTTTGCTATAGAGGGGAGTCCTGCTTGTGGAGATCAGATAGCGGTATATATTAAAGTGGATAAAGAGACTAGTATTATCACAGATATAAAATTTCAATCTTTTGGATGTGCCTCAAATATTGCTACAGGATCTATGATGACAGAAATGGTAAAAGGAAAAACAATTGAAGAAGCATTAAAAATTACTTGGAAAGATGTTGCTGAAGCCCTTGGTGGGTTACCTCCGGTAAAAATGCATTGTTCTGTTTTGGCAATAGATGGATTAAAGTCGGCAATAAAAAATTATTTGGGAGAAAATAATAGTTCGGTTTTAAGTGAAAAAGAAGTTATTGATATCCTTTCTAAGGTTGTTTATCCAGCTATGTCCATGGATCTTATTAGTCTAAAGTTAATTAATTATTTAAAAATTACTGAGGAAGGAGATATAATAATAGAACTATTATTGTCTGATGATGATTCTTTCAAGAGTCATATAAAACAAGAAATAGAGGAAAATCTAAGGAAGATACCAGAGGTAAGAAACATAGAGGTTAGATTTGTAAAATGAAATTTTTATCTTAATATTAGTATTTCGTTATCTCTGTCTATAATTTCCTCGATTGTTTTCTTATATTCTTTATAATTCTCAGTGGGGATAAATATCTCTTTTAGTTTGAAGTTTCTTTCAATTATAATATTCTTTCCTTCCCAATAACATTTTCTCGTATAGGTTATCCAAGGATTTTCTATGTTTACGTTTTCCAATATATTTTCAAAGATGTTATTAATAGAGGACAAATTAATGGTTATTAATTCTTTTTCCTCATATGGAAGGTAATATTCAATGGGATATATTCTTTCTTCTTTTGATATTTCTTCAGCCTTCTCTATTTTTGTAATAAATGGGGAATATATATATGTATATTTTTTATTTTTAAGAAGCTGACTATTATAATATTGGACATTTATCCTTAGAGGGGCTTCTAAATTATATAGATTTTCGATATTCCAAGAAGTAATATGGGAGCCTGGATAAGTATTGTTTATAATATGTGATATAAGGTTTTCCTTTTCTTCATAAGATAGACCATCTAATAACAGACGAAAATAATTTGCAAAATAACCTTTAAAAGATAATGTGGTTTTCATTATGGCATTACCATTTTCAAAAATAATTTCTGTCTTAAAATCTTTTGTGTTTTCTTCAGGTTTGCTCATGGGAATTTTTGTAAATATTGGTTCTTTGTCTTTTATGATCATAATATCCACTCCTTGATCCATATATGGTATCTCTCCAAAAGGTGTATTTTCAGCTGTTCCATCAAGGAAAATAAAATTATTATTTAGAGGTACAGCTACTATAGCATGATCAAACTGAAAAGCAGGTATTTCTTTCTTAAAGGATATGGAATATCTGGTGTTTACGAGAGTATAATACGCTTCTATTCCTGCTTCTTGAAGCATAGTAATGAGTAGTATTGCCTTATCTTTACAATCACCATATTTTTCTCTAAATATGCTGGGAGCACTGTGAGGCATAATTCCTCCAATACCAAATTCTAATCCAACATATCTTATTTCTGACGTTACATAATAGTATATAGCTTTTATTTTATCTTCTTCTTTTTTCAAACCTGATATTAATTCTTTAACCTTTTCTTTAATTGCTTTATCAGCTCTAATTTGAGGGTAAGCTAAGGAATAATAAAGATCTGCTAATTGTTCCCAATCTTTGAATGTGGTTATCCATACTTGAGGTATTAGATCTATTACTTTAGGCATAAGTGGTTCTTCTATTATAGCAGGAAGTTTCTCCATTTCCCATTTGTATGTTTTCCAATTATTATCTTCTTCTATGTTAGGTTCTTTGTTACCATTATAAAAGGTATATTTTATCTCTAAATCCTTTGGAATCTTTAATATGAATCTACTGTATAATGAAGGTATCTCGTTTTGAAAGAAAAAGATATCTTGAAAGTTTTTACCATATACCCCACCAGTGTATTCTTCTACCATGTATAGACACTCTAAGATAGCTCCTTTTTCAATTCCTGGATATGAAAGAACAATTTTTCTTTCATCAGTATAAAGAGGATAATCACTAAGTATTGGAAAATCCTGTATTGTTGAGACTTCAATTTCATCACCGGTTGGTTTTATTGTTCTTGCCCTTAATATTCTTACTCTCTCAAAGCTTGAATCGTAGTCTATTTGAATTTCGCCATATTTGTCTTTTGCTGAGTTTTTAAGAATTTTAATTAATTTATGATAAATCATCCTTGAAGTTCCATCATTAAAAAAAGTTCTTTCTTTTTGATCTAATAAGATTACAGCTGGATATTCTAAATATTCTTCTGGAATTTTTGATTCTAAATAAGAAGAAACATCAGGGAGATTATATTCTTCTCTTTTCAGATGGTTTATATAGATTCTTAAATTTGTAAAATATGGGTTTAATTGAAGGGTTCTTTCAAGAAGCTCTATAGCTTTTTCGTCATTATCTCCTAAATAAAGTTTCCCTTTATATAAATAGATTTCTGGATATTGATAGGATATTTTTTCGACTCTTTCTAATATAGAAGATACTTTTTCCTTGTCCTCCCTAATCATGTATAATCTTATCTTTTCTAAGTATGCCCATGTGCTTGTTGGATCTTTTTCTAAGGCTAAATCTAATAACCTTTCTAAAATATCAATTTGATTTAATTCATCCGCTAAATTGTATAATGTTAAAAATATCTCCCAATTTTCAGTGTCTATAGATAATGCTTTTTGGTAATAATCTATAGCCTTATCTTTAATTTCCTTTATCTCATAATATTTTCCAATTAAAAATAATGTTTCTGGAGAGGTGGGATATTTAGATAGTAGTACATTGATGTTTGAATTAACTTCTTTTTCCCATGACAATACTATGAAGATTCTTGAGAGTAGAGATCTTAAAAGGAATGAATTATCGTGTATATTTTCTTTGATTATCTTTATGGCATCCTCATATCTTCCATAATTTAAGTTGTAGAGAGATAAGTAATATGCAGAGAGTTTTATGTCTCTGTTACCCTTATAGGCAATGTCCATATATTTTTTAGCAGTTTCTAAGTTTCCGAGTTCATATTCAAGCTTGCCTTTTAAAAACTTTATTAATGAGGATTTAGGTTTTATTTTTTCTGCTCTTTCTAAAAATTCTTCTCCATCATCACTATATCCATAATAGGTACCTAAAATATACCCGTAAAAAGCATAAAATATCTCAGAGAGTGGTGATTCTCTGATAAAGTCTTTTTGTGGGATTATTTTTACCCAGGACAAATTCCTTTTTATATAATTCTGAATATTCTCAGATATCTTTATTCCAGATATAGGTTCATTCTTTTCATTAGTGATCCCTAAATAAAATCCAAAAGGACCCATAGTATTAGAAATTTTAATTAATAATTTATGCCAACCTAAAGGTAAGTAAATTTTTATAATCTCTTGGTCAAACAAGTTTCGTCTTTCTGTTTCTATGCTATAGATAAAAGAGTCGTCTATAAATAATTTATAGGAATTTGGCGAACCTATTTTAATTAATACTTCTTGGCTTTTGGGCATAAAAACATAACACAGAGCGTAAGCAGTAGCCCATTCATTAGGATAGAATAAGTTGTAAAGATTGATATAACCATTTATACTTTTTTCCATAGGCTTAAACCAATTAATTTCTATGCCATTTTTTCCTTTATACTTTTGATTTAGCAAAATCTCTTTTTCAGGTGGAAATTCTTTATATAATCCAGAATTTCCTACATTTTCAAAAGGGCCGATGAAAAGAAAATCAGTAATAAAGCCTTTACTTCTTGCATAATTATAGATTTCTTTTATCTTTTGTTGAGAAAGCAAAGATTTCCAATATAAATTTTCCATGAAAGGAGAAAGGTTTTTTTTATCTTTTAAGATAATGGGAATTTCTTTAAATATCCCTAAATTCTCCCAACCACCTTCTCCAAGAAGTCCTATGATGTCATGCCAATAAGAGGAAGAATTTATTTGAAGTGCTTTTTTCCAGTAATTCCAGGATTCTGTAAAGTTATCTTCTAATAAAAAAATTAAAGCTTTTGCTATGTTTGTATTAAAATCATCAGTCTCTAAGTTTTTTGCATAGTTAAAATTTTCATCTAAGATGGCGCTCCATAATATTTTAGGATCTGCTTTTTGTTGAGCAGAGACTTGAAATATAAGTATAATAAGGAGAAATAAAAGAAATATATTTTTTCTTTTCATAATGTTTTGAGAATTATTATATCAAAGAATATAAATTTTGTGCTAATATACTAAGAAAAACGTGTTAATAAAAGGGGTGGAAAAATGACAAAGAAAAAGAAAGCGCCTACGAGTTGGGATGTAGCAAGACTTGCTGGAGTTTCTCGTTCAACTGTTTCTTTTGTTCTTAATAATACTCCTGGAATAAAAATAAGTGAAGAAACTAGAAGAAGAGTACTTGAGGCTGTGAAAATACTGGATTACAAACCAAATGCAATTGCAAGAAGTTTAGCAAAGCAAAAAACTGAAGCTATTGCATTTTTTGTATTAGATATAGCTAATCCTGTCTTTCCTAATATGGCAAGGGGAATAGAGGATGTGGCAAGACATAATGGATATACCGTTCTTCTTTGTAATACAGATGGAAAATCATTGAGAGAACTAAGATATATGAATCTTATGTTGGAAAGAAGGGTTGATGGTGTGATCGTTGGAGCACTGTCAAATGAAGAAGTAAGTAGGCTTGCTCGTAAGAAAAATATGCCTTTGGTTATATTGGAGCATCCAAGATTTTCCGAACATGATGTGGTATATGCTGATAATGTTCAGGGAAGTTATGAGGCAGTTAAGTATTTAATTGAGTTAGGTCATACAAGAATAGCTCATATTACTATAAATCCAGAAAGTATTATTGTAAGGGAAAGAATTGAAGGTTATAAAAAAGCGTTGGAGGATGCTAAAATTCCTTTTGATGAAAATCTTCTGAAGATATTTTATGATCAGGTTAATGAAGAAATAGCAATTAATGAGTTACTTTCTCTTCCTATTCCGCCTACTGCTATTTTTGCTTTTAGTGATTTTATGGCTATTCAGATTATGAAGATACTTGTCAAAAGAGGAATTCGTATACCTCAGGATATGTCTATAGTGGGGTTTGATGACACTCTTGCCAATCTTACTATACCCGAACTAACCACTGTTTCTCAGCCATTCTATGAGATGGGAGTTAAAGCAGCGGAAGTTTTAATAGAAAGATTAAAAAATCCAGATCTTCCTATTCAACATATTAAACTTCCTACAAAGTTGGTGATAAGGGAGAGTACTGCTCCAAGAAAATAGAAAATTTGGGTAAAAATTGAGGTAAATATGATATAATTCATAAAAGAAAAACGTTTTCGGGAGGTTTATAATATGGAAATATTAAAAGAAATTGCAAATGCTGTAATTTCAGGTGATAGAAAAAAGGTTCAAGAATTAGTGGAGAAGGCATTAAAAGAAGGGATTACCCCAGGAGATATAATAGACAAAGGACTTCTTTCAGGTATGAGTGTTATAGGAGAAAGATTTAAGAAAAATGAAATCTTTGTTCCCGAGGTTCTTGTTTCTGCAAGAGCAATGCAAAAAGGTATGGAAATTTTAAAACCTCTTATTGCAAAATCCTCAAGTGTTATTAAAGGAAAGATTGTAATAGGTACTGTTAAGGGAGATTTACATGATATTGGGAAAAATTTAGTCGCTATGATGTTGGAGGGAGCTGGTTATCAAATAATTGATCTTGGTATAGATGTGCCACCTGAGAAGTTTGTGCAAGCAATAAAAGAAAATAAACCTGATGTGGTAGGGATGTCAGCTCTTCTTACCACTACAATGCCTCAAATGAAGGTTACTATAGATGTTATTGAAAAGGAAGGATTAAGAGATAAGGTTAAGATTATTGTCGGCGGTGCTCCTGTTACAGAAGAATTTGCAAAGGAGATTGGCGCAGATGGTTATGCGGAAGATGCTTATTCTGCTGTGGAGTTGGTCAATAGATTACTCAAGGTATCATAAATGCCGTATGTAAAGATTTTATCTGAAAATAAAATAATTAAGGTAACTCAAGGGGATAGGTTATTAG
This sequence comes from Dictyoglomus sp. DH, assembly GCF_055181375.1. Classification (NCBI taxonomy): domain Bacteria; kingdom Pseudomonadati; phylum Dictyoglomota; class Dictyoglomia; order Dictyoglomales; family Dictyoglomaceae; genus Dictyoglomus; species Dictyoglomus sp. DH. The sequence goes on from NZ_CM143706.1 coordinate 822,002, forward strand.
ATATATTGATAGAAAATAATATAAAGATTCCTTCTTATTGTGGTGGAGCTGGATGGTGTAAAAAGTGTAAGGTAAAAATATTAGATAAGGGTATAAGCCTTGCTTGTCAGATATATGTGGAAGAAGATTTAACGATTGAATTGTTAAAAGAAGAAAGTACTGACATAAACATACAAAAGGAATTTTTAGAAGATAATAATTTTATCCTTTCCCCCGTTATTAAATTACAAACTTTTTCTCTGCAAATTCCTTCTCTTAGCGATTTAAGGTCTGATTTAGAAAGAATTTTATCTGTAAAAGAAAATATATATTTACAAGATATTTCTGTTTTAAGAAAATTACCAACATTTTTGAGGAGAAATAATTATAAAGGGAATCTCGTGCTTTTTAAAGAAGAAATAATTGATATAAGGGAAGAAGAACTAAAAAGTGTATATGGTATTGCTTTGGATATAGGGACTACAACTTTAGTAGGACATATATTGGATCTTACAAATGGAAGTGATATAGATAGCTATTCTACTGAAAACCCTCAGTTAACTTATGGGGCTGATATAATTTCAAGAACTAATTTTATTATTCACAATCCTGATGGTTTGCAGATTCTAAGAGACATGTTAATAAAGGCTATTACAGAGATTATTCGAGATTTGTGTACAAAGAATAATATAAATTTAAATGATGTTTATGCCATCTCTATAGCTGGTAATTCTGTTATGACTCACATTTTTCTTGGTGTAACTCTGGAAAATATAGCTTTTTCTCCTTTTGTTCCTGCTTTTAGAAATGGAATGATTTTAAATTCAAAAGATATTTTTGGAAATTTATTTAACGCAAAACTTTATGTCTTTCCTTTAATCTCAGGTTATGTGGGGGGAGATGTAATAGCAGGAATTATAGCCACTAATTTATTAAATGAGAAAGGAAGTGTTATGCTTATAGATATAGGAACCAATAGTGAGATAGTCTTAAAGTCAGAGGATACTCTTTTTGCGTGTGCTACGGCTGCAGGACCTGCCTTTGAAGGAAGTAATATTTCACATGGTATGATTGCAAAGAAAGGTGCTATTTCTCATGTGTGGTTAGAAGATACAGTTAAGTTTGAGGTTATTGGTAATATGGAAGAGAAAGGAATATGTGGTTCTGGACTTTTAGATGCTATATCAGTAATGTTAGATCTAAAGATAATAGATCAAACTGGGAGGTTTATAAAGGGTGAAGAATTTTGTTTAGGTAGAGTTAAAATAATTCAAAAAGATGTTAGAGAGTTTCAATTGGCAAAATCCGCTATAAGAGCCGGTATAGAGGTATTACTTAATAAAGCAGGCATAACCTATAAAGAAATAGATAAAATTTATATTGCTGGTTCTTTTGGTAGTTATTTGAATAGAAAAAATGCTATTAAAACAGGACTTTTACCTCATATACCTTTGGAAAAAATTATATTGGTTGGGAATTCGGCTATTGGAGGGGCTAAGAGTTTACTTTTAAATAGATTTCTTATGGAGGATGCAGAAAAGATAAAAGAAGAGGTCAATTATGTAGAGCTTTCTTCTGATAAGAAATTTCAGGAATATTTTATAAAGTTTATGTATTTTGAGGAGGATGATCAATGCTTGATAAAAGAGGAGAAAGACTAATAATTCCTTTACTTGGTGCTCCAGGAATAAAATTGACTAATACTACTTTAAAAGAAAATTTAATAAATCCAGAAATACAGTTTAAAACTTTGGATATGATTCTTTCAGAGTTTCAACCTGATGGAATATTTACTTTTATGGATTTGACTGTAGAAGCAGAAGCTTTAGGTCTAAAGATTAATTTCCCTGAGAATGAAAATCCTTCTGTTTTAGATCATCCGGTTAAAGATAGAGAAGTTCTTCAAGATATAAAAAGAAGATGGAAGGGTATTTCTGGACGTATGATAACATTTATTAAAGTGGCTGAAAAAATGGCCCAGAATTTCAAGGTAATAAAAGGAGGTTATGTTATAGGTCCTTTTACTTTAGCTGGTGAACTTATGGGGGTAAATGATTTAGGTATTAATGTAATAGATGATCCCGATTTTGTAAGGGAATTGCTGGAGTTTTCTGTGAATGTTATTAAAGAGTATGCAAAAGCTTTTTTCGATGCAGGGGTTGATGTGGTAGCGGTATTGGAGCCAACCGCAGTTATACTTTCTCCGGCTTATTTTAGGGAATTTTCTTTACCCTATTTCAAATATCTTGTATCTGAACTTAAAAAACCTCTCATATATCATATTTGTGGTAATACATCTCATCTTATAGAAGATATGGGGAAAAGTGATGCTTATGGATTAAGTCTTGATAGTTTGGTGGATTTAAAATGGGTTGCTGAAAAAATCCCATCTCAAATGTATATTATAGGTAATCTAGATCCTGTAAAAGTTTTTTTACAAGGTAAAAAAGAAGAAATAGAGAAGAAAACTGTTGAGCTTCTTAATAAAATGAAAGATGTTAAAAATTTTATTTTAAGTTCTGGTTGTGATATACCTGTAGGTACACCTTTGGAAAATATAAAGGTTTTTATGGAAACTGCTAAGAAATTTAGATAATTAGATAGGTTTTTGTTATAGTCTTGAAAAATTCCGACGTTTTTGGTATTATATATGGAAAATTTTACCCCTTGTTTAAGGAGGTGGTGAAATTGTTATGGATCATGCCTTGCCCGAAAAGGGCGGTTAATATAGAAGAATTTATATTAGAAGTTAAAAAAAGGAGGTAAAAGGATGAAAACAATTGAAGAAATTAATGAGAAAATCCGCCAGGGTAAGGCAGTGGTTGTTACTGCTGAGGAAATGATTGATATTGTGAAGGAAAAGGGTGTAGAGAGAGCAGCTAAAGAAGTAGATGTTGTAACAACTGGGACTTTTGGAATTATGTGTTCTTCTGGTATATATTTTAACATTGGCCATACAAAACCAAGAATAAAGCTCGGGGGAGGAAAAGTATATCTTAACGGTGTTCCTGCTTATGCTGCTTACGCAGCAGTAGACTTATTCTTAGGTGCAAATGCCTTGCCTGATGATGATCCAAGAAATAAGTATTATCCCGGAGATTTCCCATATGGTGGAGGACACGTAATAGAGGATTTAGTTTCAGGTAAAGAAATTAGAATAACTGCTCAAGCATATGGTACAGATTGTTACCCAAGAAGATTTTTGGATGCTTATATTACAATAAATGACCTTAATGAAGCTGTACTTTTTAATATAAGAAATGCATATCAAAATTATAATGTGGCTGTAAACTCTTCAAACAGAGTGTTGTATACATACTTAGGTATGTTAAAACCTAAGTTTGGTAATGCAAATTATTCCAGTGCAGGGCAATTATCACCTCTTTTAAATGATCCTTATTATAAGACTATAGGAATCGGAACTCGTATATTTTTGGGTGGTGGTATAGGATATGTGATTTGGCATGGAACTCAACATAATCCTTCTGTAGAGAGGACAGAAAGGGGTATACCAAAAGGTGGAGCAGGTACATTAGCAGTTATTGGTGATCTTAAACAGATGAACGCAAAATGGCTTCGTGGGGTAAGCATGAAAGGATATGGGGTCTCACTGGCAGTAGGCATAGGTGTACCAATTCCTATTTTAGATGAAGAGATGGCTTTTTATACCTCTGTTAGTGATGAGGATATACTGGCGCCAGTAGTAGATTATGCTACAGCTTATCCTAATAGAGAATCTGATGTTATCACTTATGTAAGTTATAAGGAACTTAAAAGTGGTTATATAGAGCTTTTTGGAAAGAAGATACCTACAAGCCCGTTATCAAGTTATCCTAAAGCTAAAGAGATAGCTGAAATACTTAAATCATGGATAAAAGAAGGAAAATTCTTTTTAACTTCTCCTTCTGCCCCACTTCCTGGAGTAGAGTCAGGTATAAAATTTAAACAATTTAGTGGAAAAGAGATTTTAGGGGAGGTGGAGCAGAAGTGAGAACAGAGAGGATAGTATTACATTTTCCAAAGGAACTTGCTGATAAGCCTGTAGTGGTAAATTTGGTGAAAAAATATAATTTGGATTTTAATATACTTAAGGCTACGATCACTCCAGACGAAGAAGGGTTAATGGTTTTAGAGCTTTCGGGAGAAGATGATAATTTTATAAAAGGAATTGAATATTTGAAAGATTTAGGTGTTGAGATTCAGCCTCTTTCTCAAGATGTAGTATGGTTAGAGGATAAATGTGTACATTGTGGATATTGTGTAAGTTATTGTCCAACAAAAGCTCTTTATAGAGAAGGTTATTTTGTCAAGTTTGATTCTCAAAAATGTACAGCTTGTGGAATTTGTGTAGAACTATGTCCATATAATGCTATGGAGATGAAACTCTTTGTTTAGATATATTTAAATGGGGAGAGAAATATATCCTCTCCCCATATTTTATGGATTTTTATGACAAAAGAATATATAGAAAGAAAATATAGAAGGTTAGTGAAAACAGAGGATCTTGTTGGTTTTCCTGTAAAAATTCGGGAAAGTGACCTATTTGTTTTAGCTGAGAAAAACCTTGAAGAAGAAACATTAAAAATTTTATCTTTCTATAGACAACAATTAGAAGATTATATATCAAGAGATCCTTTATTTAGGGTATCCTTAACTCCTTACACTGTGGAAGAGGATGCACCTTTAATAGTTAAACAGATGTCATACTGGACAGGAAAGGCAGGAGTTGGGCCAATGGCTTCTGTAGCAGGAGCTATATCCGAGTTTGTTGGAAAAGATCTTTTAAATTATTCTTCTCAAATAATTATTGAAAATGGTGGAGATATTTTCATTTCTACAAAAAAAGAAAGAAAAGTGTTAATCTTTGCAGGAGAATCTCCCTGGAGTAATAAAATAGGGATACTTATTCCTAAAAATTCGGTATTGGGTATTTGTACATCTTCTGGAACAGTGGGACCTTCTCTTAGTTTTGGCAAAGCTGATGCTGTTGTTATAATATCACATTCTGTTATTTTTGCAGATGCTATGGCTACAGCAGTGGGAAATCTTATTCAAAAGCCTGAAGATATAAATATAGGATTAGAATTTGCTAAAAAATTTCCAGAAGTTCATCAAGTAATAATTATTATAGGAGAGCATTTAGGAGTTTGGGGCAAATATGAATTGATAGATGTTTAATATCTAAACTATTTCCACAGTTACTTGTGTGTTTTTTTCTGGTACATTTATATCCACAATTTTCCCTTTTAAATCTGGATTGCTTATTAGTTCTTCCCATTTTTCTGGAGAGAAATCTATTTTTTCTCCGTATTTTTCTGCATATGAATTAGCAAATTTTAGGCCCCATTTTGCTAAGGATAGTGGGATACTTATGTTTACTATATTATTTCCATTTTCTATTACCTTTAATAGAAGTAACCTTTTGCCTCTATTTTGATTCTCTTCTAATTTTTTTAAGAGTTCTTCTGCTTCTTCTGCTGCAATTCTGCCTTCTTGAACTAATTTCAAAATTTTATATCTTTCTTCTCTCATTTTTATCCTCCTTTTATGATCATATCTTTTAGAATTGTAGATAATCTTTATTCCAAAGTATATGAAAATAAGAGGCCAAAATTTCCATAGATCCTTAAGCAAAGGTATTTGAAAATTTTGGGCAATAAGAGAGATACCAATAATTAGAAAAGCTATCCCCAAAAAATATTTATTAAACATCTTTATCCTCCTCTAAAGCCTTTAAAGCCTCTTGAACTGTAATTTCTCCTTTTTCTAATTTATCAATGATCCATCTTATTTTATCTTTTGGCTCCTCCTCAGATAAAAGTCCTAAATTTTTTAAAATATTATCCAATTTACTTCTCACCGTAGGGTAAGAAATTTTAAGAATTCTTTCCATTTCTCTTACATTTCCTCTTGTTTTTAGAAAGAGCTCTAAGAATTCCATTTCTTCTTTGCTTAGACTTGCTAATCTGCTAACCCAAAACTCTCCCTCAATAGTTATCTTACAATCAGGACATTCAAGTTTCCTGATAATCATTTCTTTACCACATATAGGACATTTTGGTAAATTGTGAGGCATCCTTTCCTCCTTTAAAAATTTACAAATAAATTTTATAATTTTCAATTATAAAAATCAACATTTTGAATAAAGGATTTTTACTATGGTAAAAAGTTTACTCTGAGCGTAATGCTTGTATTGGATCCAAATTGGCAGCACGCATAGCAGGTAACACTCCAAATATAAGTCCTATAAAAAGAGAGAAAAAGAAACCAAGTAATACTGTGGTTATATTAAAAGAATATGGTATTTCGAAATTTTTCAATATTTCTCCAGTGATTATGGATAAAATGATTCCTAAAAATCCACCTATTATTCCTAAAAAAGATGATTCAGTAAGAAATTGAATTAAAATATCTTTTCTTCTGGCTCCTATGGCTTTTCTTATACCGATTTCTTTATACCTTTCTGTAACAGAGACCAGCATTATATTCATTATTCCAATACCTCCTACAATAAGTGATATACTTGCTATTCCTGCTAATGTTAAAGTCAATATATTTAATATTTCATTCATAGCAGATAAAAGATCTTCTTGTTTTGCAACAATGAAATTTAATTTTCCTCTGATTTGCTTTAGTATAAATATGAGCTTTTGTTTATAAATATCAATATTTTTTGAATCTTTTACTTGAGCAATAATAATATTAAGATTTTGATCTCCTTTTAAGATAAAGGCGGTAGTAATAGGTATTATGATTCTGGAATCTAAATCACCTAAATTTTGACTGTATCCCCTTTCTTTGAGAACTCCTATAACTCTAAAATTATAACTACCTATTTTAATTATTTTGTTCAGTGATTCTTGAAGTTGAGATGCAATATTTTGGGCAATCTTAGGTCCTATGATACATACTTTCTCCTTTGAAGATATTTCATACTCTGAAAAGAATCTTCCATAGGTAATTCCATCTTTATTGATGATTAATCCATTGCTATCAGTACCATAAATAGTAGCATTAATAGGAAAAATTTTGTATTTCACTTCTAAGTAAGAGGTCACCATAGATGAGAATATAATTTCATCTTTAAATACTCTTCTTAGAGATATTAAGTCATTATACTTAAAGAGCTGAGGAATAACTCCTCTTTGATTTCTAAAATTCTGATTTCTGATGGAATTAAATGTTCCTTCTGTTTCTACCGATGTAGGAAAGATTAATAGGGTATTTCCACCTAAATTTTCAATTATTTGAAGAGTCTGGTTTTTAGCACCTTCTCCTATAGAAATAAGGAGAACTACAGAAAATACACCAATAATAATCCCTAAGATGGTTAAAAAAGATCTTAACTTATTACTTTTAAGAGTAAAAATAGCTATCTTTAGGTTTTCATAAAATTTTGTGTTCATTTTAGTTTTCTTTATATATTTTTATTTTGGAGTTATCAGAGATTTTATCAAGAGGAGATAAGATTACTAAATCTCCTTCTTTTAGTCCTCCTTTTATTTCCACATAATCAGTATTCATATCTCCTATTACAACTTCTTTTCTTTTTGCTCTTCCATTTTCTACAGTGTAGACATAGGTTTTGCCTTCTTTAAAGGAGATAGTACTTAAAGGTATAACAATAACATTTTTCTTTACTCCTATATTTATGGTAGCAGAAATACTCATACCTTCCACTACTTTATTTCCAAGTTGGGGAATATTCACGGAAACATCATAAGAGTAAGAACCATCTTTATTTAACGAAGGAATCATGTTTATGGATGTTATTTTTCCTCTCCATAGGTTTTCTTCCAAAGCGTCTACATATATTTCTACATCTTGACCTTCTTTTATTTTTAAAATATTGTTTTCATCTACTTTTAGTAAACCAACCAAAGAAGTAGGATCAATTATAGTAATTATGGAGTTACTATTTGAAATATTAAGGTTGAATAAGGATAATAGACTGGAGAGATTTCCTAAGAAATTTGTAGCAGGGACTTGTTCTTGAGATTTTATGGTTTCTCCAGGAGTAATATTTACTTTGGCGATAATACCAGATATTGGGGCTTTTACTATTCGTTCTTCATAAAGGTTTTTTAAAGAATCATAATAGTTTTCTAAGGTCTTTAATTGATCTTGTGAGAAATAAGGAGTACTACTTTGTTGAAATCCTATGCCTCTTAATGCGTTGTTTATTTTCAAAAGATCGATCATATTTTTTATTTGGTCCATCTGTTTTTTTAATTCTTGAGCATCTATTGTAGCCAGTATATCTCCTTTCTTAACTTTGTCTCCTGGTTTTACTCTAACTTCTTTTACTACTCCGGATATTTTAGGATATATGTCTATTTTTCTTGAAAAAAATAAAATACCACTTACGCTTATAGATAAGGGTAAATCTCTTCTTGAGAGCCTTAATACTTCTACATCTACAGGTCTATTAGTTATTTGAAAATATGCAAAAAGAGCTATAGCGATTCCTAATAGTAATATAGTTATATATACTTTTCTCATTTGCCTGATACCTCGTTTAATTTGTCAAGAGTAATTTTTAAGAACTCCAAATAACCTTTTGTCCATCCTGCAAAATTTTCTAAATTATGAAGGATAATTTTATCATACTCTTCTCTTAATTGAGAAGGTTTACTAAATAATTCTTTTGGGGCTTTATAATTTTTATTGTCATTTATTCCAGGAAAATATTTAGATTGAATCTCCCATAATTTTCCTGCATCTTTTCTTGCTTTCCATGCTGCTTTAATTCCTGCTTCTTCTGGATTATCTACCTTGTGAGGTTGGGCCTTTTTAATGGTTTGAATATATATAGGATTTTTATTTATTATTATTTGCCATTCTTGATAATCTTCTAAAGTATAATGGTGATTTTCTCCCTGGGCAATGAGTTTTTCAAGATTAAAAATATTACCAATAGCGTTTCCCAGAGGCATAGGATAGGCGTGAAAAGGTTGTGTAAGGTCCTGAAGGTAGTGGAGGCTATAAGCAAAGAAACGGAAACCCCAATAATAATCATTCTTTTGGAAGGCCTCTTTGGCTAAGTTCCAAAAATGGATTATTCTTTTGGGGGCTTCGCCTAATTTAAGGGTTCCACCAAAGAGTATATAATATTGATGTCTCCAACCTGAGCTTCCTCCTGTAAGTTTTTGCAAAGAGTTAAGATTTATGTTTTCGTCCATTCCCATATCTGGTTCAGTTACATACCTTGTGATTATTGTTATGGCATCTATTTTATCACCTATTTTTTCTCCACGATAGGGAATAATATATGATGAATTGTATGGGGATGTATCATGATAGGTATAAGCTGTTACGGTTATGTTCTTATATTTTTTTAGCCAATCTAAATCTTTCAGTATGATTTCTGTCATTTCTCTATGAGCAGACCAAGAAAGAGCTGGGGAGAGAAAAAGTATTATTAAGAAAATGCTTAAAGTTACTTTTTTCCACATGTTGGATTATCCTCCTTTTATTTTAGATAACTCTTTTCCCTGAAATCTTATCAAACACATAAATTCTATTTGGAAGGGAAAATGATATAGTTTCTCCTACATGAAATCTTGTATTTTCCTTTATTTCTATTTTTATGATCTTCTTTTCTTCGGTTTCAACATTTAGGATTCTTAAATTATCTGAGGGAGTTCCATCAATAAAAAAGATTTCTCCTCTAAAAACTCCTTCGGAAGTAATTTTTATATCCCTTGCATGAAAACCTATAAGGTATTTTCCGTCTCTTATAGTATATCTGATAGGAATATTTTTTGAACCTATGATAATGTAAGAATTTATAATCTTTGCTTCTATAAGATTCATTGGAGGTTTCCCTACAAAAGAAGCCACAAAAGAATTTTTAGGATCTTCTATTAATTTATCATAAGTACCAACCTGTAATATTTTCCCTTCATTCATTACTGCTATTATATCTCCCATACTTGTTGCTTCTATTTGATCGTGGGTGACATATACTGATGTAACTTGAAATCTTAAAAGGAGCTTTTTTATTTGTACTCTTGTTATAGCCCTTAATCTTGCATCTAAATTAGATAAGGGTTCGTCAAATAACATAACTGAAGGATTTCTAATTATACATCTTCCTATTGCTACTCTTTGTTGTTCTCCTCCTGAAAGTTGTTTTGGTTTTTTATTTAGTAAGTATTGAAAATCAACTCCTAATATATCTGCTGTTTCTTTAATTTTTTCATCAATTACTTTTTCTGGGGTTTTTTTAATCCAAAATGGAAATGCTAAATTACCTCTTGCTTCGTAGTGAGGATAAAGGGCATAGTTTTGGAAAACCATTCCAATTTTTCTTTCAGCGGGTGAGAGATCATTGACTTTTTGTTGATTAAAATAAATATCTCCACTATCTGGGTTTTCTAAACCTGCTATTACTTTTAATAAAGTAGTTTTACCACATCCAGATGGTCCTATTACAGCTAAGGTTTTCCCTTCAGGAATTTCTAAATTAATATTCTCTAAGGCATTTATAAATTTTTTCTCTTTTAATAAGCCTTCCTCTTTATAAGTTTTATATATATTTTCAAGAGTTATTTTTATTCCCATATTTATATTTCAAAGGTTTGTGGATCAATTTTTATGTTTATCTGAAGGTTTTTATATAATCTCCTATGTACCAATGTTCTTTCTCCTTTAATATCTTCATATTGTTCTAAGGAAACAGGTAAAAATGAATTTTTTTCTATATATATCCTTTGGAAAGAATAATTATATAATTTATCTCTACTATTTCCTATTTCTATTATGTAACAATTATAGTTTAAAAAAACAGTTTCCTTTATTCCAGTTGGGTTATTGGTAATTAATAAATCTATAATATAATCAAAAGTGAGGTCAGGTATTTGCCCTTTTCTAATGGATACTACCAAGGGATCATCTACGTTTAAAGATAAGGGAATAAAGCTTAATAATCCACCCTTTTTATATCTTACTTTACCTGTTTGATATACCATTATTGTACTCTTATCTTTTCCCTCTAGTACTTCCAACCTTATTTTATCTGGTTTCTGGTAATAAAATTTATATGTAATATATTCTTCGTTATTCCCTAGTCTATTATAAACCTCAAGAATACTATAAAGAGTGGATACTTTATTATTAGCTTCTTGGGTTTTTCTTATTACTTCTTCAATAGATATACCTAAGGATAAGGATATGCTTAGTAAAATAAATAATAAAACTAATATAAAATGATGTTTAATTTTCTTCTGATAATTTGATGGTTTCATATTCACCTGTTGTAGTATAAACATCTTTTCCAAAATAGAGAAGGGCTTTGTACTTTGAAGGATCATAAATGGTTTCAAAATATTCTTCTAAGGCTTCAGAGTAAATTACTTTACCTATTACTATGTGATGATCAGCCTTAAGTTCTACAATATCTTCTAAAGAACATTCTATATGTGCGGTACATTCCTTGATTAGGGGAGCAGTTATTTTATGGGCAGGTATGGGAGTAAGGTTAGCCTTTTTAAATTTATCTGTATTTCTACCACTAAATCTTCCACATATAAAAACTGATTTTCTTAAAGAATAATCAGGAATGTTTATTGCAAAGTTTTTTGTTTCTTTAATAAGGGCATAGGTATATCTCTCTGGTCTAAGACTTACAGCAATAAGAGGTGGGTTTATACTTACTGGTATGATCCAAGAAATAGTCATAACATTAGGCTTTTGATTTTTGCTAATACTTGTGATAAGAAGAGCAGGCAGGGGATGTAATAGATAGGTAAAGGTATTTCTTATTTCTTTATACACAATATCACTCCTCATCTTATATTTTTAATATCCATTCAAAATCGTAATTTTTAGATGAAAATACTCCATTTTTATATTCAAGTTTCTCAGTTTCTAAAAAGACTAACATTTGGCTACCAAACTTATTTATATCCTTGGCTTTTGCAAACTCTTTTAGAGAAGATAGAGTAAATGTGATAAAAAGGGTTTTAGAATCATATATATTTTTCTCATCTTCTGTATATAGGATTATGTTGATATTTGTTTTATCAGGAAGCTCTGAACTATTTAAAGCAAAGACCAAATTTTTAAGAATTCTATTTATCATGGAAGGATAAGGATTACCTTTTTGGGAAAGTTTTGTATAAAAAGATAGGTTTAAACCAATCGCAGGATGATATATGGGAATACTCATTTTAAAAGAATCGTCAAGCCCTTTTAAATCTTTTTCTAAATTGGATTTTACAAGCTTGTTAAATGTTAATACATGAAGGGTAAATATAGTAACTGTTTTTTTCACAATATTTTTTTGGGTGGGGGTTTGAGTATTTTGGGCAAAGCTTAAATTTATGATTAAAATTACAATAAGAATCAAAGTTATAATTTTTTTCATTTTATTATTTCCTCCTTAAAGGATTTTATTTTCTCTTATTATATAATAATTCTTATGGATAACCAATTTAGTGATAAGAAAATTTATATTCTCCCTTCTAAAAAGAAGCAAGAATTTCTTAAACGTATAGAGAAGGACCTAAATGATGAACAGAAAAAGGTAGTTTTAGAAGCAGATGGTCCTTCCTTGGTTATTGCTGGACCTGGATCAGGAAAGACTCGTACAGTTATCTATAGAGTAGGATATCTTATTGCTTTAGGTTATTCTCCTAAGAATATTATGCTTTTAACTTTCACCAACCATGCCGCTAAAAACATGATAAACAGGGCTTCTGCTTTAATAGGAGAAAAGGCTGAAGATATATGGGGGGGTACTTTTCATCATGTAGGAAATAGAATTTTAAGAATATTTGGAAAGGAAATTGGAATGAGGGTAGATTATAACATATTGGATAGAGAGGATTCAGCAGATCTTATTGATGAATGTTTAGAGGAGCTGAGGGAGGAAGAATTAGGTAAAAATTTAGTTTTGGAAATATTTAGTTATAAGGTGAACACTGGGAAAAATTGGGATGAGGTTTTGAAAATAAAGGCTCCTCATATTATAGAAAAGGTAGATTTAATTGAGAGAGTTTTTAAAAGATATGAAGAGAGGAAAAAAGAGCTAAATCTTGTAGATTATGATGATCTACTTATGTTTTGGTATAAGCTTCTTATGGAAAAAGAGAAGGTAAAAAAAATCTTAAATGATAAATTTATCTGGCTTTTAGTAGATGAATATCAGGATACAAATTGGCTTCAAGGAGAAATTGTAAGACTTATGAGAGAAGAAAATAAAAATGTATTGGTAGTTGGAGATGATGCTCAAAGTATATATTCCTTTAGAGGGGCTACTATTGATAATATATTGAATTTTCCTAATATATTTTTAGGAACGAAGATTTTTTATTTAGAATATAACTATAGAAGTACACCCGAGATAATAGCTTTGGCTAATGAGATTATTAAGAGAAATGTAAATCAGTATCCTAAGACTATAAGACCCGTATTAAAAAGTGGATCTAAACCCAAATTAGTATGGGTAAGAGATGATGAAGAAGAAGCTCAATTTGTGGCAGAGATCATTAAAAATATGCATCAGGAAGGTATTAAATATAAGAATATGGGAGTACTTTTTAGGTCTAACTATCATTCTATGATTTTACAAATGGAGCTTACTACTCAAGGTATCCCATATGAGGTAAGAGGAGGTTTAAGATTTTTTGAACAAGCTCATATAAAAGATATGCTTTCCATATTAAAAATTCTATATAATCCCCAAGATGAACTTTCTGCCCAGAGATTTTTTAAATTGTTTCCAGGAATTGGTAGAGCTTATGCAAAAAAATTTGCATCTATTTTGAGAGAAACAAGAGATTTTGAAAGGATATTTCAGATCTCAGTAAGCGGTAGAACTTTAGATGGTTTAAGAAGGATAAGAGATTTATGGGATAAGATTAAGAATATCCCTTTAGATAGATTTTCAGATATTCTATTTGTTTTTTATAACGAAGAGTACAGAAATTATTTGGAAACTAAATATCCTGATTTTAAAGATAGAGAAAAGGATATTGTTCAACTTATTAATTTTTCTCAAAAATATAAGAATTTAGGCGATTTTTTAAGCGAACTTACCTTATATACCTATGCAGGAGAAAAATTAATAGAAGAAGAGGGAGAAGAAAAGGACTATGTGGTTTTATCTACTATTCATCAGGCAAAGGGTTTGGAATGGGATGTGGTTTTTATTCTCCGTTTAGCACAAGGAGAATTTCCTTCTTATAAAAGTATGGATAATTTAGAAGAAGAAAGGAGACTTTTTTATGTGGCAGTAACAAGAGCCAAAAGAGAACTTTTTGTTATTACTCACATAATGAAAAGATTAAAGGATATGAATATATTTAATAAGCCTTCCATATTTATCGAAGAGCTCCCTAAAGAGGAGCTCTTCGAAGAGTGGATTGTTAAGAAAGAATGATTAACTTTTATTGATTTTTTAAAATTTCATTTGCTTGTTCTGCAAATATAAAATCTACCACCTCTACATCTACATTTTTTACACCTTCTATTTCTTTAATGGCTTTTTTGATGGATAGAGCAAGTTGAATACCCAAAGGACAAAAAGGAGTTGTGGGTCTAAATACAACTTTCACATTTCCATCATTGTCTACTTCCAGTTTATCGATGGTATTAAGTGTTACCAAATCCATACCTACCTCAGGATCTATAATTTCTCTAAGTCTGTTTTCTATTTGCTCTTTTAAATTCATACCTTTCACCTCGTAATATTTTTTTTATTATAATATACTTGGTATAATAAGGTAAAATTAAAATTAAATTAATTAAATTAAAGATTTATTAGGAGGTATTATGAAGAAGATTCTAATAGTGGAAGATGAAGAAAATGTTAGAAGCCTTATCAGAGAAACCTTGGATTTTTTAAAAAAATATGAGATACACGAAGCTGGGACAGGGAGGGAAGCATTAGAGAAAATAAGAGAAGTACAACCCGATTTAGTAATTCTTGATATAATGCTTCCTGATATTGATGGTTATAGTATATGCGAACAAATAAAAGGTGATCCTTCTATGAATACCATGGTACTTATGCTTACAGCAAGGTCCAGCGAATTAGATAAAAAAGTAGGTTATAGTATGGGGGCAGATGAGTATATGACTAAACCTTTTGGTCTTGCGGATTTGATTTCTAAGGTAGAACTACTTTTAGGGGCATAGAAATTTTATGAAAGTTTACTATAATCAAAAGAGAGAAAACTTTTTATCTTTATTTAGAGGCTTAATTCTTTTTGTAGCTCTTCTTCTTGTAAAGTTAGATATTGTGCCTCCTACAGATGTAAGAGTATTTAATATTTTTCTCATTATTTCGTCCATCTATATATTATTTACTACTATTTTCCCTGTACATAAATATCCCTTTTTTTATAAGCATGAAATATTTGCCTCTATAGATGTTATATTAGTATCAATTCTGGTATATTTGACTGGGGGTATAAGTAGTGATTTATACTTATTCTTGGTTTTTCCAGTGGTAGCAGCAGCCTTTAGATATGATTTTAGGACTGCAATTCTTTCTGCTTTTTTAGTTACTCTTGTTTTTATTCTTTTTGGAATAATTCAGGGAATAAATGTAGTCTTAAGTTCTGCCTATATCAGAATTTTAGAACTTGGAATTATGGCTATCGTTTTGGCTCTGTTTTTAAATTATATTGGGAGAGAAAGTTTAAAGCTCGAACAGAAAATAAATGAAATGAAGATATTCTCTGATATAACTAAAGCTGTAAATTCATCCTTGGATACTAAAGAGGTTTTAGGACTTATTTTAGATTCTGCTGTTAAATTACTTGATGCTGATGGTGGAACCATCTTTCTTAAAGATAAAGAGACAGGGGATTTAATCTTTGAAAAGGCTATAGGAGAAAAGGGAGATTTATTAGAAGGTAAAAAGCTTGCAAAGGGAGAAGGAATAGTTAGTTGGGTTGTGGAGACAGGAAATCCTGCTATTGTAAATAATCCATCTAAAGATAAAAGGTTTAGTCAATATTATGACTATATATCAGGTTTCAAAACAGGTTCTATTTTATGTGTACCTCTTAAAGTTGGAGATGAAGTATTGGGAGCAATAGAAGTAGTTAATAGTACAAGGAATAAGAAATTTTCTAATTATGAATTAGAGATGCTTATTAATTTATCTTATGAAACTTCTATAGCTTTGCATAAGGCAATTCTTTACAGTAATGTAAATTTGGAAAGAGAAAAGATGAAAAAGATTCTTGAAAATGTTGGTGACGGACTAATAATTCTGGATGGGCGAAAAAGATTAAGTATGTGGAATAATGTAGCAAATAATTTCTTTAATATTACACAGGGAGATATTCAGAAAAGATGTACAGAAGTCTTAAAATGTAGAAATGCAAATGGAGAGTTGATGTGTTCTGAGTGTCCCCTTGATAAAATGGTTTTTCAGGGATTATCCTTACTTCAATATGAAATGAAAACTTGGAATGGGCAAAAAGAATATATTCTTGGATGTAACCTTTCTGGTATATGGGAAGGAAGAAAAGTAACTAATTTTATTTTAGCTCTTAGAGATATCAGTTTGATAAAAGAATTGGATAGAATGAAGTCAGAATTTGTAGCTAATGTTTCTCATGAGTTGAAGACTCCATTAACTGCAATAAAGGGTTATAGTGAGCTTTTAATGAAAATGAATCTCCCTCCAGAGAAAATAAAAAATTATCATCAGATCATATACAAGGAGGCAGAGAGGCTTACTCAACTTATAAATGATCTCTTGGATGTATCAAGAATTGAATCAGGAAGAATAGAACTTAGAAAAGATATGGTAGAGTTGAGAAGAATAATTAGAGAAAGAGCTTCTTTTTTTCAAACTCAAACTTCAAAGCACAAAATAATTTTGCAATTTCCAGAATATCCCACTCTTCTTTTAGGTGATTCAGCAAGACTTACACAGGTATTTCATAATCTTTTAGATAATGCTATAAAGTATTCCCCAAATGGAGGAAATGTATGGGTGAGAGTTACTGATAAAATGGAGGATATAATTATAGAGGTTCAAGATCAAGGAGTAGGAATACCTCCAGAGCATCTTCCCCATATATTTGATAGATTTTATCGGGTAGACAGTTCATTGAGAAAATCAACAAGTGGTACTGGTTTGGGGCTTTCAATAGTTAAGAGTATAGTAGAAGCCCATAATGGTAAAATATCTGTTAGTAGTAAGGTAGGAGAAGGTACTACCTTTACAATAAAATTGCCTCGAAGATATTCTTTAGTAGATCCTTTAACGGGAACGCTTTCTCTTCCTTACTTTTTCCCTATCCTTTGGAGAGAACTTTATAGAGAAAAATCATCTTTTGCCTTTGGTAAAATTGCTTATGAATTTGAAGGTCTTGTTTCGGAGAATTTAAGAAGATCCTCTATTTTTAATCTGGCATCATTAATAAAGGATAAATTAAGACCCAATGATCTTATAGGTCATGGTTTTGATAGATTTTATGTCTTTACCCGTTCTGTTATGGATATTGAAGAAAAAGTCTCCCATATCTCTTTGGGAGATATGGGAGCTATGAGATTGAAATTTAATTTTATTTCATCCACAAGTAAAACTATTGAAGAGGTAGTTAAATTAATAAATGAAGATTTTTAACGAGACTCCCATGTTGATATACTGTAATTAGGTGCTTCTTTTGTTATTATTACATCATGAGGATGGCTTTCTCTAAGTCCAGCATTAGTTATTTTTATAAATTTAGTTTTTGTTCTTAACTCTTCTAAATTTCTAACACCACAATACCCCATACCTGATTTAAGCCCACCTACAAGTTGGAAGATGACTTCTGAAACTGGTCCTCTATATGGTACTCGTCCCTCAATACCTTCTGGTACAAGTTTTTCTGAATTTTCTTGGAAATATCTATCTTTACTTCCTTCTTTCATTGCTGAGAGTGAGCCCATGCCTCTATATACTTTAAAGCTTCTACCTTGATATATCTCAATTTCTCCAGGGCTTTCTTCAGTACCAGCAAGTAGGCTTCCTAACATAACTGCATGAGCTCCTGCTGCTATTGCTTTTGTAATATCTCCAGAAAATTTTATTCCTCCGTCTGCAATTATTGGCACGTTATATTTTTTTGCCTCCTCAGCACATTCCCATATAGCTGTAAATTGTGGTACTCCTATACCTGCCACAACTCGAGTAGTACAAATGGACCCAGGTCCTATACCCACTTTAACTGCATCTGCTCCTGCTTCTATTAATGCTTTTGTGCCTTCTGCTGTTGCCACGTTACCCGCAATTATTACTATATTGTCTTTAAATAATTTTTTTAATCCTTTAACAGTTTCTAATACTTTTTTATGATGTCCATGGGCCGTATCAACTACAATAACATCTACTTCAGCTTCCACTAATGCTTTTGCTCTTTCAATAGCCTCTGAGCCTACCCCTATAGCAGCACCAGCCAAAAGCCTACCTTTACTATCTTTTGCTGCATTAGGATATTGTTTCATTTTTTGAATGTCCTTTATTGTAATAAGACCCTTTAATTTATAATCTTTATCTACAATAGGAAGTTTTTCAATTTTATATCTTTGTAGAATTTCTTGGGCATCCTTAATAGTTACACCAACTTGAGCAACTATAAGATTTTCTTTTGTCATTACTTCGTATATTTTTTTGTTCATATCAGTTTCAAATCTTAGATCTCTATTAGTAACTATCCCTACAAGCTTACCATTTTTTTCTACAACAGGTAATCCTGAAATGTGGTATTTTGCCATGATATTTAAGGCATCACCGACAGTTTGATCTGGATATAGGAATATGGGATCTGTAATCATACCATGTTCTGATCTTTTTACCTTGTCTACCTCCTCTGCTTGTTTTTCAATGGAAAGATTTCTATGAATAATCCCTAAGCCTCCCTCTCTTGCCATGGCAATAGCCATTCTTGCTTCTGTTACTGTGTCCATTGCGGCACTTAATATGGGTATATTTAGATGAATCTTTTCAGTAATATATGTATCGACACTTACTTCTTTTGGGGTTACTTCACTGTATGCTGGTACTAATAGTATATCATCAAAAGTTAGAGCTTCTCCTAAGAATCTTTCATTAAAATTCATAACCTTTTTAGCCTCCTTCTCGGTTGGAAAGTTTTCAATTATTTTATTTAAGGGAGATTTAAAAGTCAAATTTAAATTTGTAAAATAAGAAATATATGGAATATAAATTATTTTTCTATGACTCTAAGGAAAACAAATATAGTATAAATGCTCTTCTTGGAGCAGTAGAAGGGGATAAAGAGCTAAAAGAACTTCCAATATTATTTTTTGAAAAAATAGATGATTTATTTTTCGAAAGAGATTTAAGAAATAGTATTTTATGTTTTTCCTTTTTTACTACTCAATTTTTTGAAATAAAAGATATATTAGGAAAGCTCAGGGAACTTAAAAAGAGTAATGAGAATCTTTATTTTGTGGCAGGTGGACCTCATCCATCGGGAGATCCCCAGGGAGTATTAGATATGGGATTTGATATTGTGGTAAAGGGAGAGGGAGAAAGAATATTTCCAAACTTAATAAAAGAGATAGTTAGTGGTAAAAAAATTTTTGGAATATTTCATGATAAAAAGAAAATTGATTTAAACGATTACTTCCCTTTCTCAAAAAAATTTGGTAGGTTTGGACCTATTGAAATAAGCAGAGGTTGTCCTTTTGGGTGCTACTTTTGTCAGACACCAAGAATTTTTAGTGGAATTATGAGGCATAGGAGTATAGAAAAAATATTGGAAATTGTGGAAGTTATGGTAAAAAGAAATTTAAAAGATATAAGATTTATTACACCTAATGCTTTTGCTTATGGATCTTCTGATGGTATGACAATAAATCTTAAAAAATTAGAAGAATTACTTATTGAAATTAGAAAAATTATTGGAAAAGAAGGAAGAATATTTTTTGGATCTTTCCCTTCAGAAGTAAGACCAGAACATGTTTTACCTGAAACTGTAGAGCTGATAAAGTTATATGCTAATAATGACAATATCGTAATAGGAGCTCAATCTGGTAGTCAGAGGATTTTAGATTTAGCTCATAGAAGGCATAAAGTAGAAGATGTTTATAGAGCTGTAGAAACTGCTACTTACTATGGTCTCAAGGTGAATGTGGATTTCATATTTGGATTACCATATGAAAATGAGGATGATATAAACCAGACAGTCAAAATGATAGAAGATTTAGTAAAAATGGGAGCAAAGATTCATGCTCATACCTTTATGCCTCTTCCTGGAACTCCTTTTGAGAATTTTCCTCCAGGTAAATTTGATAAGTATATGAGGAAAGTTATAAATAAACTTCTTCCAAAAGGTGTAGTTTTTGGAAATTTTAGAGAACAAGAGGAAATAGCTTGGAAATTATACAATTATTTTTCTTCTAAAGAAGCATAGAATACCGCTATTATTATTAAACCTATTCCTATAAGTTTATATAGATTTGTAGTTTCTCTTAAGAAGATGACTGAGAAAAAAGTTGCTATAACTGTTTCACCTATTAATACTATAGAAGTAAAGGTAGGAGATAAAATTCTAATAGCATAATTGGTAGAAGAATGACCTATTAACTGTGGTATTAGGGCAAGAAGCAAAAAATTTAGGTATGTATAGGCAGAATATCCTATTAAAGGTATTTTTAAGAGGATAGTAATTAAAAGTAAGCATATTCCTGCAATAGAATATACATAGGTAATATATGAGATGAAGGATATTTCCTTTGAGAGATATCTACCTGTATATATATAAATAGCAAAGGTTAAAGCACCTATAATAGATAATATTTCACCTTTTCCTATTTGGATTTTTAAATCATTGTTATAGGTTATAAGAAACACACCTATAAGGGCTACTAATACTGAAAGGTAGAATTTTTTTGATGGTATTTTTTTCTCTATAATTGATGCTAAGATAGATATAAATATGGGACTTGTATTTACAAGTACCACAGCATTAGCCACAGAAGTTAGAAAGAGAGCAGAGATCCATGTGTAAAAATGAATACCTAAGGATAATCCTGCAAAAGTTAATAATATATTGTTAAATATCTTAGAGCATATCTTTACCTTCTTGTAATTCATTAAGGAAAGAATAAGAGATGATATTAATAAACGGTATGATGCTATAACAAGGGGAGGAGCTTTTGTCAGCTTAATAATAATGGAAGCAGAAGCCATAGCTGTTATGCCAATTAAAAGGAAGATATATGCTTTTTCCTTTTGGGTTTTGGTTTTCAACATTGGAATATTATTCTATTTCCAAGCTTAGATCTAAACTTTTCACTGAATGAGTTAGTTTTCCCATAGATATAAAGTCTACACCTAATTTAGCAATAGATTCTAAATTTTCTATGGATATTCCTCCTGAAACTTCTATTAATGCTTTTCCTTTTGCTATTTTTACACATTCTTCTATGGTTTTTAAATCCATATTATCCAACAATACCATATCTACATTATTTTCTAATGCTTCCTTTAGTTCCTCAATATTTTTTATTTCTACTTCTATTTTATATATGTGAGATAGGTTTTTCCTAATCCTTTTGATTGCTTCAGTGATACTTCCTGCAAATTTTATATGATTATCTTTTATTAATACCATATCGTATAGTGCAAATCTGTGATTTTCTCCTCCACCAACCTTTACTGCATATTTTTCAAGAATTCTTAGGAGGGGCGTTGTTTTTCTTGTATCTAAAATTTTAACATTGTATGGACTTACTATATCAACACATCTTCTTGTATAGGTTGCAATACCAGATAATCTTTGTAAAAAGTTTAGAGCTGTTCTTTCTCCTGAAAGTATAGCTCTTGTTTTTCCATATATTTCGAGTATTATGTCTCCTATTCTAATGGAATCACCATCTTTATACTTTTCATTGAATTTTACATCTGCATCAAGATATTTAAAAACTTCTTTTACTACAGTTAGGCCAGCAATAATACCATTATCTTTTGACAAAATAAAAGCCTTTGATCTCATATCTTCTGGAACGATACTATCGGTTGTAATATCTCCTGTACCAATATCTTCAATTAAAGCTTCTTCAACGATCTTTTTTAAAAGATGGTGGGGAATTGACCTCACGATATATTACCTCCTTATCTTTTTCCCAAATTATATGTTTTTTCCATTCTTTTTTTGAGGTAGGAAAATCTATTCTAAAATGAGCACCACGACTTTCCTTTCTTAGAATAGCTGATCTTATCATCAATAAAGAAAGGGTTAACATATTTTTGTATTCAAAAAAGTTTCTATTTTTCATATATACTCCGTTTATCTCTTCCATTAAATCAATTATTTCTCTTTCACTTTCCTTCAGTTTACTTTCTTCCCTTATAATTCCTACTTTATCCCACATAAGAGTTTTTAGTTTTTGTGTTTTCTCCTTTAAAGATTTGTCATTTTCAATTTCTTTTAAATTTAGGTTTTCATCATATTCTGAGATCAAAGATGGGTTATCATTTAATATAGCATCAATACATCTCTTACCAAAAACAAGCCCTTCCAGTAGAGAATTACTAGCAAGTCTATTAGCTCCATGCAGTCCTGTACAAGCTACTTCTCCACAAGCATATAAATTTCTTATGGATGTTCTTCCATATTCATCAGTTTCTATTCCCCCCATAAAATAGTGGGCAGCAGGTGATATAGGGACAAGGTCTTTTGTTATATCTATTCCATATTCCAAGCATTTTTTGTATATATTAGGAAATCTTCTCTTTATTTTATTTTCTCCAATTGGTCTTAAATCAAGATATACATCTTTTTGTGTTTCTAATATTTCAAAGTATATAGCCCTTGTGACTATGTCTCTTGGGGCTAATTCTCCCAAAGGATGATAATTAAGCATAAACCTCTCTCCATAGGAGTTTATAAGTCTTCCTCCTTCGCCTCTTACTGCTTCGGAGATAAGGAATCTTTGTGGGGCATCTATTTTTAATGCAGTTGGGTGAAACTGGAAAAATTCAAGATCCATAATTCTTGCTCCCGCCCTAAAAGCAGATACTATACCATCTCCTGTGGCAATGAGAGGATTAGTGGTATGAAGGTATAACTGTCCTGCTCCACCAGTGGCTAATATGATATAACTGCTAAGATATATTGAAATTTCATTCGTTTTTGAATTAAGAAAAATACATCCATAAGCCTGATTATCAAGGGTCAATATATCAATAAGCATATGATTATGAAATAATCTAATATTATCTTTATCTTTAATTTTTTTAATTAGAGTACAAGCTACTTCGTATCCTGTAGCATCTCCATGGGCATGGATTATTCTCCTTCTACTATGGGCAGCCTCTTTTGTGAAGGAAAGTCCATTTTTTTTATCAAAATTCACACCTAATTTTATTAAATCTCTAACCCTATCTATTCCTTCTTCCACAACAATTCTTACTATTTTTTCCTCATTAAAATCTGCCCCAGCTAAAATAGTATCTTTGAAGTGTAATTCGGGAGAATCATCAGGAGCTAATGCTACTGCAATTCCTCCTTGGGCATAATAAGTATTACTTTCCTCTATTTTATCCTTTGTGAAAAGACCAACTTTAAATTGAGGGGGAATGTAGTAGGCTGAAATTAAGCCTGCTATTCCACTTCCAACAATTATTATGTCAAATTTTTCTGTTGTATTTTTTGATTTGAAATTAGCAATATATCTATCTATCATAAGGATAGCATTCTCTCAATCGGTATTAATGCTTTTTCTCTTATATGATCTGGTACCTTTACTTGTGGAGATAAATCTTCCAGAGACCATAATATTTTTTCTAATGTGATTTTTTTCATGTTAGCACATACTGCAAGTGGGGATGCCAGGAAGAATTCTTTATTGGGAATTTCTTTCCTTAGTCTGTGTAGTAATCCTGCTTCGGTGCCTATTATATATCTATTATGATCATCTTCTTTTACATACTTAATAATTCCACTTGTACTTGCTACTTTATCAGCTAAGTCTAATACCTCTTTTCTGCATTCTGGGTGTACCACTATTTTAGCATCTTTATGTTTTTCTTTAAGTTCCAATATATTTTGAGGAAGAATTCTTTGATGAGTAGGACAAAATCCATCCCAAATTATCATTTCTTTCTTAGTATGCTTACTTACATAATAGCCTAAATTTCGGTCTGGTACGAAGATGATTTTATCCTCTGAAATTTTATCTACTACAGAGACTGCATTGGCAGAGGTACAAATATAGTCACTTAATGCTTTTACTTCTGCGGTTGTATTTATATAACTAACAACAACATAATTTTTATATTTTTCTTTTAATTTTAAAATATCTGCTGGGGTTATAGAATTAGCTAAAGGGCACCCTGCATGTAAGTCAGGTAGAACTACTATCTTATCTGGAGCAAGAATAGAAGCTGTTTCTGCCATAAAATGTACTCCACAAAAAATTATTACTTTTTCTTTAACCTCCTTTGCTATCCTTGCAAGTTCTAATGAGTCTCCTACAAAATCAGCTATATCTTGTACTTCAGGAAGTTGATAATTATGAGCTAATATAACAGCGTCTCTTTCTTTTTTTAATTTTTTTATCTTTTCCTCTATCATTTTTTCACCTCTTAGTTTCCTGGAGATATTTCTTGCTCCTTATTTACCTTAAATTGTTTTTCATAATCTTTTATTTTTCTGTTTAATTTCGATATTTCTCGTTTATATTTAAACAATACTGGTAATATACTGATAAAAGCTAAGAGAACTCCAATTGCAAAAGTAATAAAAAGTACTGTAGAAATTTTAGTTGTAAGAGACCAATATATGAAGTAGATTACAACATCAGTTTGATTTTGAAATGAAAAAATTAAAGCTATGATTATTCCCAAAAGAAGTATAATAATTAAGTTGGACAAAAAAAATCACCTCCTTGAAATTCATTTTATCTATTAATTATATCTAAAATTGTGTAAATAAAAAGAGAGGAAGAAATTAATTTTCTTCCTCTCTTTTTAAGGAATTTTTGTTTTAATTTTTTTAGCTATGTCTTTTGCAAAAGCTTTACTGGCTCAAAGACAACTGTAGCTATATCTCCGTTCTTAACAAAAGCAGCATTTGCCTCGTCCGTATCAATATGAAATTCCCAGGCATATTTGTCGCTTACTCTTATTAAGACATTTTCAAATACTACAGCTCTTATTCCTTCTACTTTTACCTTTACAATCTGCTTGTCAACAAGTCCCAACTCATCTGCCATATTTTTTGGAGTGTGTATATGTCTCCATGCAACAATTACCCCTTTAGGAATCTCAATCTCTCCTAATGGTCCTCTAATCTTTATTCCGGGTGTTCCTTCTACATCACCAGAGTCCTTTATAGGAGGAATTGGTTGAATTCCTAAATAAATAGCATCAGTTATTGCTAATTCTACTTGAGTATTTTTTCTTGTTGGCCCTAATACTCTTAACTTTAGAGATCTTTTAGGACCAATTACTTCTACCTCTTCTTCTGCTGCGTATTGTCCTGGCTGTGATAAAGGTTTATAAGGATGCAACTCGTAACCTTTTCCGAATAACCTCTCCAGATCATCCTGAGAGAGGTGGACATGGCGTGCAGACACGCCTATTGGTACTTTTACTTCTTTCATTTTTATATTCCTCCTCGAATATAAAATCTTTTTCCTATTTATAGTTATACCACTTATATATAATTTTTAAAAGAGAAAAAATATTTTTTATCTTCGAGGAGGAATTAGTTTTATATAATCCTCTAAGCTCCCATCATCTAAACAACATTCAATAATTCTTTTCCCTAAGGGGTCAAGATCTAAGGTCATAAATTTTTTAAGCTCTTTTTTGAAGAAATTTTTAAGTATTTCTGCTCCAGCGTCATAGGCTTCTGGTCCTACTTCTGGTTGTTGGTCTACTTGAAGAAATGCCTTTGGTATATAGTGACCTTCAACTTTTACCATTTCTAAGGCATATCCCAACAAAGGACATCTTGCGGGTCTTAATTGCTCTGGTCTGAGTCTAGCACTTCCTCTTTTAGCTAAGTACTCTCTTACTATCCACTCTGGCATAAATCCTACCCTATAAACACCAATATACTGATTAGGCACAAGTATATATTGAGTATTAGGATAATCTAATATTTGCTGTAAAAGGAGATTGGCTTGTTTTACCATTTTTCCTGTAGCAAAAGGCCAATAAGATCCTACTCCTTCACTACTCATTAAATCTCCATCAGTTACACTTGGGTTATCATACCCTCTTGGGCTTACAAGTCTCCAAAGCCAAGCAAGGGCAGGTGGAAGCACATGGAAAAGACCTACTATTCCATAAGTTGGTTTTTCTTTTGTACATGGTGGGGTTCTGAAACCAAAACTTCTTACATCTATTTCTATAGGTTCGTCTACAATATTTGGTATAAATCTTCTTGGAATTATAACTCTTGGATTTGGACATGGTTTACCAGGCTCATCCATAGTATGTTCCCATATTAAGGCAGTAGCATCAGGGTGTCCCTCAATATTTAAGAAGATTAATGGCTCAGGTGGATGTATAGTAAGCCTTTCAAGTTGAGGCTCAGTACCGTAGCTTTTAATATTATCTAATCTTACAAACCACCCTTGTTCTGCGTCCTTTACTGCCATTTTGCCTCTTCCTGTCTGTAACTTAGGATGGCACATTGCCATATCATCAGTTACAGGATGAATTTCACAAGATTCTTGAATTTCTATATAAAATTTTTCTCCTGTAATGATATTTGTACCTAATAATACTCGGTTGTCTTTTTCTCTGTGCATCTGTTGTAGTAGTTCGCTTTTTCCACCACCGCTTGCTCCTTCATGCATTATAGTTAATACATTATCATAAGGTGTTATTATTTTTACTGTTGAGGCATGTGCAGTAACCCAGCCTTCCATTTCTCCTATATTTAACAGTACTCCATATATTCCCTTTTTTGCACTGGGCCCAGGGTATAAATTATATGAAAAAACCTCATGATGGTTATTTATTCTATTATGTACTACGACTTGTTTTCCTCCAAAATGAGTATGTCTAAAAGGAGGGGCTACATATACTATGGCTATAGGCTCAAAATTTGTTCTTATTTGGCTTTTAGGTATAAAACCTTGAATATCAGCAAGTGCTCCAGCAAAAAAAGCAGCGTTAGAAGGGCAAATTAATAGGGAAGGGTATCCTAATTCTTTTCCACCAGACATAAATGGCATGACTATAAGTTCTTGTGATTTTAGCCATTCAAAGGTTTTTTCTCTTAATGTATCAAAATCTTCTCCAAACCTTTCCTTAAATGTAGGTTTATCTGTATCACCTTCGTCGCCAACTACTAAGCTATCTGGATCTCTTCTTCTCATATATACATCAGGATAATTTATTACAATTCCGTTTTTGCATTTTGTTACTATAGCCTCTACCACTTCTCCTTTTCCAGGTACATCGTATTTTACTTTAAATTCTTTATTATCCTTTCCTCCTATAGCGAGCTCAAAAAATTCTTCTCTTTTCTCTGGTATTATGACTTTTTTACATGAAAGGAGGATATCTTTTACTTCTTTTGGAACTATAAAGTAGGATACCTCTTCTATTAGCATAATTTAATCGCTCTCCTTTCTAACATTTTTATAAATAAACAAAGACCAATATTTCTATCCTCATTGATGAGGGAAATATTGGTCATCTTTGAACCTTTATTAGTTCAAGGATAAATTTATCACAAAAAGATGTTAAAATCAATTAAAGATTATTAAAATGGGAGGAATAGGAAGTGAAATATAAGGATGCTTTAGATTACATATATGGTTTTATAAATTATGAGAAAAACTTAGATAAATTAACTTATGAGGAGAAAAAGTTTTATTTAGAGAGAATGAAATATCTTTTAAATCTTATGGGAAATCCCCAAAATAATCTTAAATCTATTCATATAGCTGGAACAAAAGGTAAGGGATCTACATCTGCCTTTATTTTTTCAGTACTAAAAGAAGCAGGATATAGGGTGGGATTATATACTTCACCTCATTTGCAAACCTTAAGAGAGAGAATTAGGATTGATCGTGGATTAATTTCTGAAGAGGAATTGGTTGATCTTGTAAATATTGCTAAACCTTATATTGAAGAAGCCAAAAAGCATCCTATTTATGGTTCTCCTACTTTCTTTGAAATATTAACAGCTTTGTCTTTTCTATACTTTTCTATCAAAAAAGTCGATTTTGCAGTTATTGAAGTAGGATTAGGAGGAAGGTTAGATGCTACCAATGTTATATTGCCTTTAGTATCTGTAATTACTCCTATAGGTTATGATCATATGCATATTTTAGGAAACACTTTATCCCAAATAGCTTTTGAAAAGGCTGGCATTATTAAGGAAAATATACCAGTAATCTCATCTTTACAAGAGGAAGAGGCATGGAATGTGGTTAAAAAAGTGGCTATTGAGAGAAGGGCTCCTATAATTAAAATAGATGAAAAATATAGTTGGAAAAGATTGTCATTTAGTAATTTGGGTCAGGAATTTTCAATAAGTGATGGTTCATATGAAAAAATATATTTTATACCTTTATTGGGTAATCATCAGATAATTAATGCTGTTACTGCTTATGGGGTTTTAGAAGTTTTAAAGTCAAAATATTTTATTGATATTGATAACGAGAGTATAAGAAAAGGTTTTTCAAGGGTTGAATGGAAAGGTAGATTTCAAATTTTAAAGGAAAACCCAATGGTAGTTTTAGATGGTGCTCATAATATCTCTTCTGCTAAAGCTTTAAGAGATACTATCACAGAATATATAAAATATGATAAATTATTTCTAATCTGCGGTATGATGAAAGATAAGGATGCTTTAGGCTTTGTCTCTACTTTAGATCCATTGGTTTATAGCTATCATTTTGTTCCATTACCTACTAATAGAACAAGAACTCCTGATGAACTTTCAAGAATAGTAAACAGCTTCTCTGTAAAAGATGCTTTTTCTTATGTAGATTTTAAAGAAGCATATGAAGATGTGATAAAGAAGGCCTCACCTACTGACTTAATATTAATTACTGGATCTTTGTATTTAGTAGGTGAGGCTTTAGACCATTTCTTTGGTAAATTAGACTAATCTTTTAGGGCAGATTTAAAATATTCAAGAAATACATTTTCAGGAACAGCACCTTCTATCTCAACCTTTTCATTGATTATGGTTTTTGGTACTCCAGTTACTTCATATTTTTCTGCTAGATGTGGAAATTCAATTGCTTCAATCATATCT
This sequence comes from Dictyoglomus sp. DH, assembly GCF_055181375.1. NCBI lineage: Bacteria > Pseudomonadati > Dictyoglomota > Dictyoglomia > Dictyoglomales > Dictyoglomaceae > Dictyoglomus > Dictyoglomus sp. DH. Next base: position 851,197 of record NZ_CM143706.1, read on the forward strand.
GCTGTGATTAATGGATTCTCCATAGCAAATTGATGGGCTAGCCTTACAGCTCTTGGACAATATGGACAGGTAGGTGTGACAAAAACTTGTATATGTACAGGTTTATCTACTGTCTTAAGAAATGACTTTGTTGTAGGAGAGAGTTGAGTTTCTCCTCTTGAAATATCAATGAGGTCTTCTATTAAACTTGAGAACTCATAACCTGATGGTATTCCGAAATACCTTACTCCTAAAACATTATTATTTTTCTCAAAAAGTATGGCAGGTATTTTATCCACATTATATTTTTTAGCAATAATCTCATCTGTGAGGAAATCATGTACCTCAAGTTCTAATAGATCAGAAAGTCCAGTTAATTCTTCCAAAATTTCTCTTGTTTGTTGACAATAGGGGCATTCTATTCTTCCCGGAACTACAAGTTTGCTCCCTGCAGCCTTTTCACTGAATAATATTATTTTTACTTTATCTTTTAGATTTTCCCTAAAAAGATTTTCTAAATACTGACGATCCTCTTCTTTTAAAAGAGCCATTATTATACCTCCTTATTATATTTAATATCTTCTAAAAATTTACTTGCTTCCATGCCTGCTATAGCACCATCTGCAACAGCAGTTACTATTTGTCTTAATATTTTTCCGCGTACATCTCCAGCAGCATATATACCTGGTACTGAAGTATGCATCTTTTCATCTGTTATTATAAAACCATCTTTATCTAAATTCAAAATATCTTTAAAAATTTCTGTATTTGGTATTAGTCCAACGTAGATAAAGACTCCATCTATCGGCAATTGTTTAATCTCATTGGTTTTTACATCTTGTAATATTAATCTTTCCACTTTTTTATCACCCTCAATAGCCTTGACTATATGACTCCATAAAAACTTAATTTTAGGATTGGAAAAGGCTTTTTGTTGTGTAATCTTTTCAGCTCTTAAAGTATCTCTTCTGTGAATTAATATAACTTCTTCTGCAAATTTCGTCAGGTAGATGGCTTCTTCAACAGCAGAGTCTCCTCCTCCTACCACTGCTACTCTTTTACCTGTAAAGAATGCTCCATCACATACAGCACAGTAAGAGACACCTTTTCCTATGAATTCTTCTTCTCCTGGTACTTCTAATTTTCTTGGTCTTGTTCCTGTTGCTATAATAAGGGTTGGAGCTCTATATATACCATTAGATGTTTCAATAATTTTCCATACGCCATCAATACGAAAATTGAGAACATCTGCCTCTAATATTTTAGAACCAAATTTTTTTGCTTGGATTTCCATTCTTTTAACTAATTCTTCTCCTGTTATTCCCTCAGGAAATCCGGGATAATTGTCAATTTTTTCAGTTAAGGCTGCATTTCCTCCAATTATTGCTTTTTCAATAATCAAGGTCTTCCATAAGTTTCTTCCAGCATAAATACCTGCAGTGAGTCCTGCTGGTCCTCCTCCTAATATTATTACTTCTTGCTCTTCTTCAATTTTATCCATAGGCTTTGCGATAGAAATAAAATCCATATTTTACTATCACCTCCTTTATATATACCATATGGAGTATATCAGAAAGATCTGAAAATTCAAGATATAGTACATTAAGAAACTTTAAAAATTGGTTCTATATTTAATGCAAGTTTTTTTAAATACTCTAACTCCTCTTGAGTAATAGGATTAAAATTCATTCCAACCTCTATTGCCCATTGAAAAAACTTATATTCTCCTGGGGGTATAGCTGCTGTTATATTTAGGGAGAGGGTGAATCTTAATGCTAATTGAGCAAGTTCCTTATTATCAACAGGTTCATACCAACATTTAGGGTATTTTCTCTCTTGTCCTTCAGGAATAGAAGTTTTTGCCATAGCTTTTAAAGCTAAAATAGTAATACCTTTTTCTTTAGCTTTTTCAATTACTTGTGGACCGAAATTGCCATTGAAATAACATACCCAATTTATGGGAAATAAAATAGAATCAAAATTAAATACATCTAATAATTTTAATGCTATATCCGCAGAATGAGCGGAAAAACCTATATAACGAATTAAACCTTCATCCTTTGCTTTTAAAAAAGCTTCTAAGGCTCCATTAGGACCTATTACTTTTTGAAAATCATCCTCAGTAGTCATAGCATGAAGCTGATATAGATCAAAATAATCGGAATTTAATTTCTTTAGAGATTTTTTTAGTTCTTCTAAAGCTCCTTCTTTATCTCTTTGCATGGTTTTGCAAGCCAGAAATATTCTGTCTCGTTTTCCTTTGATAGCTGGACCAAGTTTATCTTCTGCATCTCCGTATGAAGGTGCGACATCAAAATAATTTATACCTAACTCTATAGCTTCTGAAACTCTCCTATTTGCTGTTTCTTGATCTTCATTCATTACTAATATTCCACCAAAGCCTATTATGGAAAGAGGTTCTTTATTTTTTCCGTAATATCTTTTCAGGATCATCTTTTTAATCCCCCTTTTTTTTTATTTTACCTTATTTTTTCTTTACAAAAAATAGAGATTTTTATTATAATATAACCCACACCCCCCTCCTTATGAGAGGCTGGAAAGAAAAAGTTTTTCCAGCCTCTCTCTTAATTAGAAGGATAAACAGTAAAAGGAGACTTTAAAAAGCGATGGGGCTTGACTATGAAGAGAGAAAAGAAATAGGTAAAAAGGTAATTACTCTTGCTATACCTGTCCTTTTAGAGAACCTTTTTCAACTACTATTTAGTTTTGTTGATATGATCTTTGTTGGATTTTTAGGTGCAACTGCTTTAGCTGCTGTAGGTTTTGGCATGCAGATAATTAATGTGATCCTTGCTATAATTTCAACCCTTACTACGGGTACAATGGTGATGGTGGCTTATAATGTAGGGGCAAAGAGATATAAAGATTTATCTGATTATTTACAAATTTCTTTAAATATTGGTTTATATTTATCAATTTTAATTTTGTTTTATGCCATATTTGGTATAGATGAGACCCTAAGGATGTTAGGAGCTAATGGGGAGCTTTTGAAACAAACATCTCTATATTTGAAATATATTCTTGTTCCCGGTATTCTTATGGTCTATATGAATATAATTTCATCTGCTTTAAGGGGAGCTGGTGATACAAGAACTCCTCTTTACATAACAATTTTTTCAAATACTATTAATATATTTCTTGATTATGTTTTTGTTTTTGGGAAATTTGGTTTTCCCAAAATGGAAGTTGCTGGGGCTGCTTTGGCAACAACTATTTCAAGATTTTTGGGGGTTATTGTACTTTTTCTTGTAATCTATAAAAAAAATAGGCTTTTTAAATCTTTTAGATCTATTTCTTTAAAAATTGAAAAAGAGAAAGCTTTTCAAATTCTTAGAATAGGTATACCCACATCAGTAGAAAGTCTACTTTTTAACGTAGGTGCTCTTCTTTATGCGACTATCGTTTTAAAGTTGGGAACAAAAGTCTATGCTGCTCATAGAATATCTCTTAATGTAGAGTCTCTTTCTTTTCAACCTGGTTTTGCTTTTGGAGTTGCTGTAACTGCTCTTGTAGGTCAATTTAAAGGGGCAGGAGAGGATAAAAAAGCTCTTTTAGCCTCGTTAGAAGCATGGAAGAGAGCAGTGATACTTATGGGTACAGTAGGATTAATTTTATTTTTGGTCCCAGAATATTTTGTACAGATTTTTAGCAGAGATAGAGAAGTAATTAGAATGAGTTGTTCTGCTTTAAGAATTATTGCTATAATACAACCTTTTTTGGCAACAGCTAATGTAATGTCTGGATCTTTAAGAGGAGCAGGATTTTCAAAAATTCCTATGATATATAGTGGTTTAGGTATGTGGTTAATAAGAATACCACTGGCTTATATACTCTCTATTAAACTTGGTTTAGGACTTGTTGGGGCTTGGATTGCGATGGCTACAGATATATCTTTCAAGGCAATTTGTAGTTTTTATATTTTTATAATAAAGAAGTATTATGAGAGAGTGAGTATAAAACTTGATAAAAGATATGGGCCAATTAGTAATTCTTAATCTTCCAAAAGTAAGATATTTAGATGCATGGGAACTTCAAAGAAAATTGCATTCCTTAAGAGTAGAAAATCTAATTCCAGATACCTTGATTTTGTTAGAACATTATCCAGTTATCACCTTAGGAAAGTTTGGTAAGGAAGAAAATCTCTTAAAAACGAAAGAAGAACTTAATAGCTTAGGAATTGAATATTTTCATGTGGATAGAGGTGGAGATATAACTTATCATGGTCCAGGACAATTAGTGGGTTATTTTATTTTTAGAGTTGAAGGAGTTAAAAATTTTATCTTTAAAATTGAAAATGCTTTAATAAAGCTATTAGAAGAGTATGGAATAGAATCGGAGATTGATGTCAAAAATCCAGGAGTATGGGTAGGAAATAAGAAAATTGCTGCCATAGGGGTAGCAATTAAAAAAAGAGTTTCTTATCATGGTTTTGCTCTAAATGTTAATAATGATTTGACACCTTTCTCTTTTATTATTCCTTGTGGTTTAAAAGATAAAGAAGTAACATCAATAAAAGAAGAGACCCACCGTGATGTAAACTTTGAAGAATTGAAAAATAAGATGGGTCTCTTCCTTTTTAAAGAATTTTATTTTTCAGAATTTAGAATAATTAATTTTTCCTCTTATGTGGAGGACTCCATCCTTGAAGAGCTCTTGGTTGACCTATAATCTCTATTAGTGCTATAATTTCTGGAAGATTGTTTTTCAAGCTTTTCTCTATATAAGGGGGCTCTTCTTGTGTTTTTTTTCCTTGAACAATTTCTTTGGTTTTACTCTCTTTTCTTGGTTTTTCTGAGTATAATGTAGATAAAACTTTGTTTTTTTCTTTTGGTGTGGACTCAGTTTTAGGCGTTTTCTCTAACTTTTCTTCTACTGGTTTAATGACAACTACTTTTTTCTGTTTATTAACTTCTTTAATGGCATTTAAAATGGCGGATAGAATTATGTATAATATATATAGGAATACTATCCATTCCATCTTAATCTTTACCTTCTTCTTTTGTTTGTCCAAGTTTAGATATGGCTTCTCTCATGGCTGTATCTGCCATAATATTTTTAAGAGTATAGTAATCTAAAACACCTATTTTACCAGCTCTCAATGCCTCTGCAACAGCTAATGGTACTTCTTTTTCTGCTTCTATTAACTTGGCTCTCATTTCTTGAGTAAAAGCTTTCATTTCTTGTTCTCTTGCTATAGCAAGAGCTCTTCTACTTTCAGCTTGCGCTTGAGCGATTCTCATATCAGCTTCTGCCTGATCCATTTTTAGTCTTGCACCTACGTTATTTCCAACATCCACATCTGCAATGTCTATAGAGACTATTTCAAAGGCAGTACCAGCATCCAATCCTTTTGCAAGTACAGTTTTTGATATACTATCAGGATTTTCTAATACTTCTTTATAGCTCTCTGCAGAACCTATTGTAGTTACGATACCTTCACCAACTCTTGCTATTATGGTAGCTTCACCAGCTCCTCCCACAAGTCTCTCAATATTAGCTCTTACAGTTACCCTTGCTTTAGCTTTCAGCTCAATTCCATCTTTTGCGACAGCTGCAACTGTGGGAGTTTCGATAACCTTTGGATTTACACTCATTTGTACTGCTTCTAAGACATCTCTTCCAGCAAGATCTATAGCAGCAGCTTTCTCAAAGGTTAAAGGAATTCCAGCTCTTTGTGCAGCGATAAGAGCATTTACTACTCTATCCACATTACCTCCTGCTAAATAATGAGCTTCTAATTTATCTAATGTAACTTCCGATAGTCCTGCCTTATGAGCTTTAATTAGAGAATTAATTATTATTCCAGGCGGTACTCTTCTAAGCCTCATTCCGATAAGATCAGTAACTTTTATTCGTACACCAGCTGCAAGAGCAGAGATCCAAAGTCCTAAGGGTACAAAGCTAAAGAATATTACTAAGAAAATTAAAACTAAGATTAGGATTAGAAAACCTAAAACTACACTCATTTTTCCCTCCTCCTTACAAAAATTTTATTCCCCTCTACTTTTACCACTACAATCTCTGTATTTGGTTCAATGAATTCTGATTCTGTATATGCCTCTAATTTTTCTCCATCTACTTCAATATAACCTGTAGGTCTTAACATTGTTAGAGTTATTCCCTTTTTTCCAATAAGATCTGTTCTTTCTTTAACAGCAGTATATCCTAAATCTTTCTTTTGATCTTGAGGAATATTTAAGATTTTCCAAAATCTGCTTCTTGGAAGGTAAAAGATAAGAAATATAATAAGGGAAGCTACTACAAAAATTCCTGTAAGAATTGCTTGGGTAGTTCTCCCCTTTTGAGCTATAGTAAGATATATACTGAAAAATACTGAAATACTACCTAATATTCCTGGGATTCCAAATCCTGGGGTATGTATTTCTATAAAAATTAGAAGAAGCCCCAATAAAAACAATAGTACTGTTTCAAGACCTGAAAGCCCTGCCAAGTAATGCCCTCCAAAGAATAGACCTAAACAAACAATGGCTAATATTTCAGGAACACCTAATCCAGGGGTAAAGATAGCTACATAAAGACTTAACATTCCTATAGTCAAAATTATACTAGATACTGTTGGATCTGTTATAAATCTTACAATATTTTCAGACCAAGTAGGATTAAGCTTTACAAGATTTGTATCCTTTAATTTGAAGAAATTTAGTACATCATCCATATTAGAAGCAATAAGATCTGCAAATTTAAGTTTTTTAGCCTCTTCTGCGTATAATGTAAGAATTTTGCCTTTTTCTTTTATACCAGGTATGTAGATGCTTGCATCTACCATTCCTGCTGCTATTTTGGGATCTCTTCCTCTTTTCTTTGCGGTACTCTCGAACTCAGCTTTAAGAGCAGAGATAATTTTTTCTTCTGCAGGTCTCGGTTCTGCTGCTCCAATGCTTCCAGATGGAGATATGGCGATTTTTTCACACGCAAGCGCTATTAATGCACCTGCAGACCAGGCTCTATCTTTTATATATGCAATGGTTGTTATGGGAGTATTAAGGATAGCATCTCTAATCTTTGTTGCTGCATCTACCCTTCCACCAAATGTATCAATTTCAAATATAAAAGCTTTTGTGTTTGGATGTTCTCTAATACTTCTTTCTACGAAAGAAGAAAGCCCTAATTCGATGGTTCCTTTAATAGGTATTATATATACCGACTCTTGGGCAGGAACTGAAATGGAAATGATCCATAGAAGAAGAATAAAAAGAATTAAGAAAAACTTTCCTTTTTTCAAATTTTTACCCTCCCGGCTTTTCCTTAGTATAATGGAGAGAAAGATAGGGAATAAGAAAGGAAAAAGGAAGAAGAGAAAAGGATATGGTGGGAGATAAAAATTGAGTATTTTGTAAAGAATAGAGAATAATTATTACATTACATATAAATCCTAATATAAATGCTTCTTTATCCCTTCTAAAAAGTACTTCTTTTATTACAGGAAGATATATGAGAAATAAAAATTTAGAGATAAAATTTTTAAAGATAAACAGGTGAATAAGAATAAAGATCTCATCTAAAACTGAGATAGTAAGAGTTTCATTGATTTTATTGTGGGATGAAAAGTAATAAAGAATAAAACTATAAAAAATAGAAGATAATATTACGAGATATTGTAATAAGTCTTCAAAAAATATATTGGATATAACATAAGTATAAGTCAATAGAAAGGTTAATATTCTTATCCTGCTTATAGCAACAGTTTCCAAAATTCTAACCTCCCATTATTTATTTTATCACAGATTATGTTTCCGAAGAAAGATTAATTAACTCTGATGTTTCAGGCAAATAGAGTTCATCCTTATCATCATCATATTCAAAGAGTTCTGCATATCGGCCCCAATCTATGAGTGTATCTAATTGTCTTTCTGCCTCTTTTGGTGTAAGGTTTTTCCTTAATAAATCTAAAAAGAAAGACCTTGGAACCTTATGGTTTGATTTTGATTGAAGGACTTTGACTATCTGCTTTAAGAATGGAACTTTTTCAATTGCTAAAGTTTTAAAAATTTCTTTCCTCTCTAACACATCTGCTTCTGCAAATTTTTTACCAGCCTCAGTAAGTATTAAATCACCTTCTTTAACCTCAGCAAAACCTAAAAGTTCGCAGGCTTCTACAATAGGTAATAAATCTTCAACGTCCATGAGAAGTTCCTCTCCTAATTTGTATATATCAGCTTTCCCCTCTAAATCATTGACAAGTTCAACTAATCCTGTTATAGAACCTACGCTTGCTTCAGGGATGTGAATATGTCTTTTTTCTTTCCATAAGATCTTTTCCAATGGTTTACCAGTCAAAGTGCTATATATTTCATCTACAATCCCCAAAAATTCTTGAGATTTTTTATCTCTCCAATGAGGTATGTTTATTCTTTTTTCTTTAATTATCTTTCCAGGATCTTTACTTAACAAAATGATTCTATCTGCCATATATACAGCTTCCTCAATACTATGAGTAACTAAAATTATAGCTTTAGTTGGAATTCTTTTTTCTATCCATAATTCAATAAGGTCATTTCTTAAGTTTTCTGCTGTTAATACATCTAAAGCAGAAAAAGGCTCGTCTAAAAGGAGAATATCAGGTTCCATTACTAAAGCCCTGGCAAAACCTACTCTCTGTCTCATACCTCCAGAAAGCTCTTTAGGATATGCATTTTCAAAACCATCAAGTCCTATCAAATCTATTGCTTCTGTAGCCTTTTTTCTCCTTTCTTCAGGGGGTAAACCTTTTGCCTTTAGTCCTAATTCCACATTTTCCAAGACAGTAAGCCATGGAAATAGAGCAAAATTTTGGAAGACCATCGCTACCCCAGGATTTATATCTTTTATTTCTTTACCCTTAAAATATACTTTTCCTTTATTAGGTCTTATAAGTCCTGCTATAATCCTAAGTAGGGTTGATTTTCCAGATCCTGATGGTCCTAAAAGGGCCAAAAAATCTCCTTCATTAACTGTAAAGTTAATATTATCTAATACTGTAACAATGCCCTCTGGAAAGGTAAAGCTTACAGTTATATTTTCTAATTTAAGAAGTTCCATGATTTAAATACCTCCTAATGATCATGATAGCATTTCTTCTGATTTCTTAAATAATCTTTTCCAGAATAAACGGTTTATAGTCACCACCATGATAGCCATAGTAATAGTACTACCAGCAAGGAGAGCATTATTTCCTGTACTTGAGGCTTCAGTTATCAAGGCTCCAAGACCCTTTATTTTTATCACCTTATTTTGAAATTCTATATATTCAGAAACAATACTCGCGTTAAATGCTCCTCCCATTGCTGTAATACCACCAGTTACAAGGTAGGGTAATATGGAAGGTAATATAAGTATCTTCCATTGTTCTTTTCTATTAAGTTTAAGAAGTTTGGAAACTTCGATAAGATCTTTTGGAATAGACATACCTCCTGCAATAATATTAAAAAGTAGATACCATTGAGTACCTAATAACATTAAAATAATACTTGCTAAATTTAGCCCTCCTGATAGGTTTATAAGATACATAATGATAATAGGAAATATGGCTGTTGCAGGAATGGATGCAACTATTTGTACTATTGGTTGTAATATTTTAGAAAGTTTTGGATTCATTCCAATTTTTACACCTAAAGGTAAGGTCCATAATAAAGCAATAATAACTGCTAAGGATACTCTTAAAAGTGTTAGGAGTGCAGCGGTAAGAATTTCTTCCCAGGTAGTTAAAGGTAATTTGATTAATAGATCTAATAATCCGAAGACTCCTCTTAATACTAATAATCCTAAGAGGGAAGATACAATAATATTTAAGATCTTTGGAAATATAGATATATTTGGGGTTTTTAGAGTTTTCTCTGTATAATATCTTACAAAAAATTGGTTTAATTTCTCTTTTAGAGGATCAGCGATATGGTTTTTTATAAATTCAAATATTCTTGAACGTCGATACCATAATAATACTCTTGATTCATAAGTTTCTTCATCTTGAACAAATTCTATTTTAAATTTTTGTCCCCATGCAATAAGAGGTCTCCATACTAATTGATCTAAAAGTATGATCACAATAACTAATGTAAATAAGCCATAGAATAATTTTGTTAAGTCTCCTTCTATGGCTGAAAATGATAGATAAGAGCCAATGCCTGGTAATACGAAATTTTGATTTGTTAATGTAAACATTTCACAGGCCATAAGGAAAAACCAGCCCCCAGCCCAGGACATCATACTGTTCCATATGAGACCTATAGCAGCATATGGAAATTCTAAATTCCAAAACCTTTGCCAAGGATTTAGCTTTAAAAGCTTAGCTGCCTCTCTGAGATCTCGAGGTATGGATATTAGGGATTGATAAAAACTAAATACCATGTTCCATACTTGTCCTGTAAATATTAATATAATAGATGTAAGCTCTAGTCCTATTTTGGAGCCAGGAAAAAGTGATATTACTGCCATAAATACAGGTGGTAAAAAGGACAAGACAGGTATAGATTGGAGAATGTCAAGGAGAGGAATTAATATCTTTTCCAAGTTTTTCTTATAGGCCGCAGTATAGGCATATACAATGGTAAAAATTAAAGAAATAATATAAGCGAAGATCATTCTTATAAGTGAAAAGATAGCATAAAGGGGAAGTTTTAGGGGGGATAGATCAAGATATATTTGTTGGGTGGGTTTTGAATAGATAGTATTTAAGGTTGCAATGGAGTAAATAATACTTCCTATAAAGAGGAATATTATTATGTCTCCAACAGAAAATTTTCGATATTTTATTGGAGACCAGATTAGCCTGGGCATTTTCTCTGGCCTCCTTTACGTAAGGGAGAGAGTCTACTTTTTTCCATAATATCTTATCTCCTTTCCTTTGTATTGTAGTAATGAAAGAGTTACATCTCGGAATTACGTCTTCATTCTTACTACTCATACAATTTATTCTCTCCCTCCCTTCTTTTTTTCTTTGTTATAACACTTAACCTAATAATCGTCAATTACTTGATGATAAAAGGATATAATGATATTATACAATTGATTTTTAACACGTATTAATATATGGAGGTTCATATAATGAATGAAAACAAATTATATATAGCTTTTGTATGGCACATGCATCAACCTTATTATAAAGATATTATTAATAATCTTTCCCTTTTTCCATGGGTGAGGCTTCATGCAATTAAAAATTACTACAATATGGTGTCCATATTAAGAGATTTTCCCAAAATTAAGCAAACTTTTAATTTAGTTCCAAGTTTACTAATGCAAATTGAAGAATATTTAAATGGGACAACTACGGATCTTTGGCTTGAATATACACTTAAAAAAGTGGAGGATTTAAATGAAAATGAGAGAAAATTTATTAAAGACAACTTTTTTCTGCTTAATAAGGAGAAAATGGGGTTTATTTTTGATAGGTTTAAAGAATTGTATGATAAAAAGTTAAAAAATGAAGATTATTCTAATCAGGATTATTTAGATTTGCAGGTTTTATATAATCTGGCTTGGTTTGATCCTGAATTTAGGGAAAAGGATGAATTTTTGAGAGGATTATGTAAAAAAGGAAGATTTTTTAATGAAGAGGAAAAAGTAAAACTGATAGAGAAACAGTTTTATATAATTAAAAATTTATTTTCTCTTTATAAAGAGATACAAGATTCAGGGCAAATAGAAATAACTTTTTCTCCCTTTTTTCACCCCATATTACCACTTCTTGTAAGTACCGAGAATGCTAAGATATCTACTCCAGATTTACCTTTACCTTCTTTTAGCTTTTCTTATCCTGAAGATGCAAAAGCTCAAATAATTTTAGGAAAGGAATATTATAAAAAAATTTTTTCAAGAGAACCTATAGGAATGTGGCCTTCTGAAGAGGCTGTTTCTCCAGAGGTTATAGTTTTATGCTCTGAGCTTAATATAAAGTGGATAATTACAGATGAGAAAATTCTTGGAAAGACTATTGGAAAAGAGATAGTGAGAGATAGTAATGGAAATATTTTAAATCCAGAAATTTTGTGTAAACCATATAGAGTAAATATTAATGGTAAAGGAGTTAATATAGTGTTTAGAGATCAGTTCTTATCAGACATGATAGGCTTTGTTTATATGAATATGAATCCCTATGATGCAGCTAAGAATCTGTATGAGAGAATAATTAAAATAAAGGATAGATTACCCAAGGATCGGTCTTATCTATTGACTATTGCTTTGGATGGTGAAAACTGCTGGGAATATTATGATAATGATGGTAGAGATTTTTTAAGGCATCTTTATACATTGATTGAGAATTCTAATGAAGTTGAAACTACAACGGTCGGGGAGTTTATACTTAAAAATCCTCCAAAGGATACTTTAAACTATGTTTTTACAGGATCTTGGATAAATACTGATCTTACTACTTGGATTGGAGAGCTTGAAGAAAATTTGGCTTGGGATTATTTGAGTTTAGTTAGAGCCTATTTAGAAAGAGGAATTAAAAAAGCCTATTTTGATAAGGAAAGTTTAGATTGGAAAAGCTTATGGGCTGCTGAGGGGAGTGATTGGTTCTGGTGGTATGGAGATGATCAAGATTCAGGCCATGATGAGGTATTTGATTATATATTTAGAGAACATTTGAAAAATGTTTTTAGATCACTAAATAGAGATTATCCTACTTTTTTGGATTTTCCCATTGTCTTTAAAAATCCTATTTGGAAATCAAGAGAATCTTTTATTTTTACTCCTAAAATAGACGGGAAAGTTACTTTCCAAGATGAGTGGATGCTTTCTTCTTTAAATCTTTTGGGGGAAGATGGATTGATAAAGGGAATATATTATGGCTATGATCTTGAGAATCTTTATATAAGGATTGATGTAAAAAATGGGAAGGTGAATGATTTCTTTGATAAGGGAATATCCTTAAAATTAAATTTTAGGGATTATACTAAAGAAATATTATCTTTGGAAATATCAAAAGACAATAAAACATCTTTAAGTGATGATATATTTTGGGCTTTAGATGAAATTTTAGAAATAAGAATTCCCCTTAATATAGTTTTTTTACATAATGAAAAACTTCTTTTTGATATTCAACTTCTTAAAGATACAAAGGTTTTAGAGAGTTATCCTAAAGACTCTAAAGGGTTTATGGTTAGAAAGCCAGGATCTCTGGAAGAACTTATAACAAAGCTTTATTTTCAAAGGATTAATAAGGAAAAAGTGGCTATTATAGATTCCTTTATACTAAAGAGAAAAGAGGGGGAATTTTATAACCTTTATACTAAAGTTGTGATAGAGAATAGAACTTTTGATAATAATGTGGATTTATCTTTTTCTGGTGATATTTTTAAAATAAGGAAAATTATTTATTTAGATGAATTTATTTTATTCTTACTAGCCTTAAGAGATTTAAATATTTTTATCTTATCAAATTACACTATATTTTATCCTTTTGCTTACTCTGTAAAACTGAATAATGTCTATATTCTTAAGCCCAAAAATTCAATGAAAAGATTTATAGATATTTATATGAGTAAATGTGGCGGGGATAAGAATCTGAATATAGATATGGAGAAGTTAGGAAGTATAGAGATTTATGGATTATGAAAGGTTTTTTGTCTGGAAAAGTAGAGATGAAGCAATAAAAATTCAAGAGGAGCTAAAAAGAAAAATTATTTTAAAAGATGGGTTTATTAATATAAACACAGTAGGTGGTGTGGATACATCTTTTTCTAAAGATGTTGCATTATCTGTTATTGTAGTTATGAATTACAAAACATTAGAGTTAATAGAAGTTTCTTATCATTCAATGGATGTAACAGTTCCTTATATGCCAGGTTTTTTAAGTTTTAGAGAAGGCCCAAGTATAATGAAGGCTTGGGAGAAACTCAGAATAAAGCCTGATATATTAATCTTTGATGGTCAAGGCATAGCACATCCAAGAAGATTGGGTATTGCGTCTCACGTAGGGGTAATATTAGATATAACAACCATAGGGTGTGCTAAAAGTTTATTAATAGGAGATTTTAAAGAACCTGATAATAAAAAGGGAGCATTTAGTTATATATATGATAAGGGAGAGGTTATCGGTGCGGTTTTAAGGACAAAAGAGAATGTAAAACCTATATATATATCTCCTGGTCATAAAGTTTCGTTAGAATCCTCTATAAAAATTTCGATTAATTGTACTTTCAAATACAGATTGCCTGAACCTATAAGATTAGCCCACATATACAGTAAGAAGATTCTATTAGATCTTAAAAAAGAAAGATAATTTTTTAAGAGTTTCTATTTCTTCTCTTCTACCTAATTTTGCATTTTTAATCGCCTTTTCTAATATTTCTATGGATTTATCATAATTTCTTTTGTCTACAGGATAGGGATGTCCGTCTTTTCCGCCGTGAGCAAAAGAGAACCTTGCTGGATCTTTTATGCTTGCTGGATTTCCATATACAAGCTCGGATATCAATGCTAAAGCTCTAAGAGTTTTTGCTCCTACACCTTCCCTTAGCATTAAATCTTGGAAATCCTTTGGAGGATTTTCATAGTTTTTCAATAATACAGTCTTAAGATTTTCAGGCTTTATTTCTCTAGCAGTTATTGGATGGTGGGGAGGTAGTCTTAAAGAAACTTTTTCCCATAGTCTTGTTATATCTTCTGGCCTTTCGTGAAATAAATATGTTATTGTTTCCTGAGCTTTTTTACTTTCTTTTGAAACCAGGTTTAATACATAATTTTCAAATCTTTCACTAATAATACCTTTATGGGGATCTTCTACAAAACTTTTTATTTCATCTCCTAACCAATGATATCTTCTTGCATAGTGGTTTTTTTCATTCATTCCTTGTTGGATAACACACCATTTGTCATTTTTTGTAAATACTAGAAGATGGGTATACAATTGATATCCATCCTGAATGGCATTATTATCTACTCTCGCTACTATTCTACTTATAAAGATCCATTTATTTGGATCAATGTTACTTTTCTCTGATATTTTTATGATTTCCTTAGGAGTATTTAAAGCTGTTTTCCCCTTTCCTCCTACTATATAAAGTCCTATGTCATCTGGAATTTCTCTAAGAGCTTCTTTAAGTGCGGATCCAGTAGTTGTTGTAAGTCCACTGGAATGCCAATCGAAGCCTAATATGCATCCTAAAGCTTGAAACCAGTAAGGATCTGAAAGTTTTTTTATAAGATCATCAATTTTGTTCTCCATATAGAATAGAAGAATAATTTCTCTTGATAGCTTTTTCATTCTCTGAAAAAGCCATTGAGGCGCTTTACCAGTATGAAGAGGTAATTCTGCAAATTCTCTTTTTATCATACTATAATTATAGCAAGAAATAAAAAGAAAGGGGCTATTATGTAATGAAAAAGTTTATATTTTTAATGATTTTTGGGATCCTAATTATATCTTTAGTAACTTTGGGAACTTCTAAGACAGTTTTTCCAAAGGGAAGACTTATTATTACCCAAAGCAATAGAAGTTTGGAGATTCCAATAGAGATAGCTGATAGGGAAGAATTGCATACTTTAGGACTCATGTATAGAAAGGATATACCATGGGAGTATGGAATGCTCTTTATATTTTCCACCGATGTATCCTACGGTTTTTGGATGAAAAATACGTATGTACCGTTAGATATTGCATTTATTTCTTCTGATAAGAGTATCTTTAATATTCAGAGAATGTTACCATGTAAAGAGGGTAAAGATTGTCCTGTGTATTATAGTCCTAAACCCTATAGATATGCTTTGGAAGTTAAAGCAGGATTTTTTGAAAGATTTAAATTCTCTGTAGGAGCTAAAATAGATTACATAAGAGAATAATTGTTGACTTTTAGGATAAAATTTTCTATTCTTTAAGAGAATTTTTTAAGATGATAATACTATATTATAAAAGGAGGTTAATTAAATGAGCGTACCAAAGGTAAATAGAGAACTTTGTATTGGGTGTGGTGTTTGTGCATCTTTATGCCCTGATGTTTTTGAGATTGATAGCGAAGGAAAAGCTGTTGTAAGAGAAGGGGCTGATTGTGAGTCTGCTGGTTGTTGCCAAGATGCAGCAGATTCTTGTCCAGTCGGTGCAATTACTCTTTAAGAATTATTTAAAGATTTGAGGGGGAGATGAAACTCTCCCCCTTAAGGTTAATAATTGAGGTTAATGAATATGTTAAATAAAAACTTAATAGAAGAAATTCTTGATATTACTCTCAGACATGGGGGAGAATTTTCAGAGATATTTTTAGAAAATTCTTGTTCCCTTTATTTTTATTGGGATGATAGGAAGGCGGAAGAAGTAATTTATGGAGAGGATATAGGGGCTGGTATAAGGATTATTCAAGGAGACAAAGCGTATTATGGTTATACTACTGATATAAGTGAATTTGGTTTAAAGAAGCTTGCTCATGATTTATCAGAGGTAGTTATTAAAGGAGAAAACAGTAAAAAGGTAGTTATAGAGGATAAAAAGGAATTTATTACCAAAGCATTGAAAGATTATAGATCGGTAGAGGTTAGAGAAGGTATTGACCTTTTGAAAATAATGGATGAAAGTTCAAGAAACTATAGTCCAAGAATCGTCCAATTTACATCATTAATAAGGAACCATACCCAGGAAATACTTATAGCAAATAGTGATGGTGACTTTGTAGAAGAAAAGAGAGTGCGAAGTGTCGTTTATGGGTTTGCAGTTGGTGAAAAAGATGGACTTATACAAACTGGTTATGAGATTGTAGGGGCTACTTTAGGCTGGGAGCTTTTTACTGAGGATTTAGTTAAGAATGTAGCTTTAGAGGCTTCTCGTAGAGCTATTTTAATGTTAGAAGCTGAGGAAGCACCTGCTGGAATTATGCCTGTGATTATTTCTTCTCAGGCCGGGGGTGTTCTAATTCATGAGGCAGTAGGTCATGGTTTGGAGGCAGACTTAGTTGAAAAAGGTGTTTCTGTTTATAAAGATAAGATAGGGGAGAGAGTAGCTTCTGATTCTGTGACATTAGTAGATGCTGGTGTGTTGGAAGAAAAATATGGAAGTTCTTATGTAGATGATGAAGGAGTTAAAACAAATTATAATGTGTTAATAGACAGGGGAATATTAAAAAATTATATGCATTCAAGAATTACTGCTAAAAAGTTTGGAGTAGCTCCTACTGGCAATGGTAGAAGACAAAGTTTTAGATATCCACCAATCCCAAGGATGACTAATACTTTTATCCTTCCTGGGAATAGTAAGTTAGGGGATATATTAGATAAAGTAGAAAAAGGTCTTTATGTGGTAAAAATGGGTGGTGGTCAGGTTGATACAGTCTCAGGAGATTTTGTTTTTGAGATTGAAGAAGGTTATATGATAGAATCTGGAAAAATTAAAAATCCTGTGAGGGGAGCTACTTTGATAGGTAATGGGCCTAAAATCCTTGAGAAAATAGAATTGATAGGTGATGATATTGGTTTTACTCCAGGAACATGTGGAAAGGATGGTCAGGGTGTACCTGTTACTGATGGAATGCCTACCATATTAATATCTGAGATTACTGTAGGTGGAACTAAAAAGAGGGAGGATTAAATTTTTTAATCATGTTAGATATGAAATCTGTTTTGAAACTTCTTAAGAAAAAGAAAGTTGAAGGAGAAATTTTTTATCAAGAAAAGGAAAAACATTCTTTAACAATATATGGTGGAGACGTAGAGAAATATCAAGTATCAAAAGAACAAGGTATAGGTATAAGAATACTTAAAAAAAACAAGCAAAGTTTTTCATATACAACAGATATCAAGAATGTGGAGGAAGCTATAAATAAGGCATTGGCATATGTTGATTATATGCCTATTGATGAAAATTGGAGTTTAGTAGAAGATTTGGAAGCCAAGGATATAAAAAGATATATTGAGGATCCCCCAATGGAGGAAAGAATTAACACTCTTAAAGAAATTGAGAAAAAAATATATTCTAAGGATAAGAGAATAAAAAATATAAGAAATATAGTTTGGGAGAAAATATGTGATAATAATATGATAATAAATACATTAAATACTTTCCTTGAATACAATTATCAATATCAATATGTTTATGTAGAAATTTCAGCTTCTGATGGGAATAGTGAAAGAAGTGGTTTTGAGTTTGATGCTGGAAGGACCTGGTATGATTTGAATTTTGATGATCTAGTAGATAAGGTTGTATGGAAGGCTACGAGCTTATTGGGAGCTGAGCCAATCCTATCTAAACGTACTACAATTTTACTCCCCTCAGATGTGGCAAGTGATTTTTTAGAGCTTCTTTCATATATGTTTATTGCTGACAATGTTCAGAAAAACAAATCATTGTTGAAGGGATTAATTAATCAAAGAGTAGCATCTCCAATATTGAGTATTATAGAGGATCCTACTGATGAAAGGTCATTAATTCCAAGGGCTTTTGATGATGAGGGAGTTAAAACATATAAAAAGTATCTTGTTGAAGATGGAATATTAAAGGAATATCTTCATAATTTGTACACTGCTAATAAAGAAAAAAGAAATTCTACTGGAAATGGAGTGCGTCTTAATTTTAAGAGTCTACCTAAAATAGCCCCCTTCAATATGTATATAAAACCAGGTATTAGAACAGAGAGAGAGATAATATCTTCTGTGAAAGATGGTATTTATATTATTTCTTTAATGGGATTACATCTTGCAGATACAGTTTCTGGAGATTTTTCCTTAGGTATAGAAGGTTTGCAAATAAAAGATGGTGAATTTTATAAACCGTTAGCAGAGATGACAGTTGCTGGAAATTTAAAGGATCTTTTAAAATCAATATCTGAAGTAGGAAGCGAATTATATTTTAAAGGGAATGTAATTTCTCCAATAATAAAGTTAGAAGATGTTATGGTATCTGGAAAGTAAAAAAAGGAGGTTTTGTAGAAAATGGTAAAGATGTTTTCTTCTGCTGATCTTTTAGAAATGGCAATTCACTTGGAAGAAGAGGGTGAAAAATTTTATAAGATATTGGAATCTAAAGTAGAGAAAGAAGACTTAAAAAGACTATTTTCATATCTTGCTGTTCAGGAGCATTCTCATGCAATAACTTTTAAAGAGATTTATCGTGAGATTGAAAAAGAAGGTTTTGTATCTGCTTATCCTGATGAAGAAGCCAATAAATATTTACATGCTTGGGTGGATTCACAGGCATTTATTGATTGGAATGAACTTACCAAGAAAACTGTATGGAACAAAGAAGAAGTATTAGAACTTGCTATCAGACTTGAGAAGGATTCTCTTTTATTTTATTATGAGATAGAACCATTTATACCAGAGAAAGATAGAAAAATCCTCTCTGAGATAATAAAACAAGAGAAAGACCATTTATATCAATTAACAGAATTTAAAAAAGGAATGATTTAAATCTCTTTAAGTTTTTCCAAAAATTCTTCAGAAAATTGACCTTTAAATACTTCTTCTACAGGACCTATGAGGTTAACAGTCCAATCTTTATTTATTCTTATTTTTAATTCGCCACCAGGCATAAGAACCTCTACACAATTATTGACAAGACCTTTTTTATATGCTGCTGAAACTGCTGCACAAGAGCTACTACCAGATGCAAGTGTATAACCAGCACCTCTTTCCCATATTCTTATCTCTATTTTTTCAGGAGATATTACCTTTACCATTTGAACATTTGTTCTATTTGGAAAGAGAGGGTGATTTTCCAAAATTGGACCTAATTTTTTAATTTTTTCTTCATCAATATTGTCAACAAAAAACACACAGTGAGGGTTACCTATGGCAAGACAGGTTATTTCTATTTTTTCGTGATCTATTTCTAATTCTTTGTCTACAATTTCTTCTTCTTTTGTATTTACAGGAATTTCTTTAGTATTAAAGGTAACTTTTCCCATTTCAATTTCTATACTTTTTGCTTTGTTATTTTTTTCCTCAATTATATTGGCTTTAACCCTTCCTCCTAATGTGTGTATAAAAAATCCTTTTTGAGAGGTAAAACCATAGTCGTATATATATTTAGCTAAAATTCTGAGTCCATTGCCACTCTTTTCTGCTTCACTTCCGTCAGGATTAAAAATTCTGACAGCAAATTCATTATCATTAATCTTTTCAAATACAAGGATGCCATCAGATCCTATACCCTTATTTCTATTACAGATTAATCTAATGTTTTTCTCGTTTAATATAAAATCAATTTTATTTTTTTCGAGGACTATATAATCATTTCCAAGACCATGACTTTTTACAAATTCCATAACTAATTTTCCTCCCTTCTTTTTTATAGTGATAAAATTAATTATATCAAAAGATTTTAATGAAAGGAGAATGAAGAGGTATGTTTTTTAGTGAATTGGCCGAATATTTTAGAAGATTAGAAATTACTACAAAAAGAAATGAGATGACTGAAATATTAGCTGATTTATTTAAAAAGGCAGATAAAGAAGAAATTGATAAGATAATCTATCTATTAAATGGAAGAGTTACTCCTGAATATGAAAAAGTCGAGTTTGGTATGTCAGATAAATTAGTATTAAGAGCTATGACTTTAGCATTTATAGTGCCTATATCAGAACTTGAAAGGGTTTATAAGGAAATAGGAGACTTGGGAGAAATTGTAATAAGATACCATAGAGGAGGAGAAAGAGATTTATCAATTACTGAGGTGTTTAATGTTTTATATGAGATAGCTAGTATCTCTGGAGAAGGAAGTGTTGATACTAAAGTAAATAGATTGGCATTTCTTATAAACTCCTTAACTTCAGAAGGAGCAAAATATCTGGTAAGAATAGTTTTAGGAAAATTAAGGCTTGGAATAGGAGAGCCAACAATTATGGATGCTCTTTCTTATGCAAAGGCAAAAGATAAGACTCTAAGGTCTTTTATAGAAAGAGCTTTTAATATTACTTCTGATTTAGGATATGTGGCTAAGGTTTTTTGGGAAGGAGGTACAGAAGCTCTAAAGAAAATCAAGGTACAAGTTGGAAGACCAATAAGGATGGCATTAGCAGAAAGGGTTTCTAAGCCTGAAGAGATCATTAAAAAAATGGGTAAATGCTCAGTAGAACCTAAGTTTGATGGATTTAGGTGTCAGATACATAAAAAAGGTAAAATTGTCAAAATTTTCTCAAGAAATTTAGAAGATAATACCCATATGTTTCCTGATTTAGTAGAAGGAATACTTAATCAGATACCTAAGGAGGAGATAATAATTGAGGGTGAAGCTATCGCTTATAATCCCGAAACTGGAGAGTTTTATCCTTTTCAGATTACTGTTCAAAGAAAGAGGAAATATAATATCAGTGAAATGGTAGAGCTTTTTCCTCTCCAGCTATTTACTTTTGATATATTATATGTAAATGGAGAAGATATTACATCCTTACCTTATCTTAGAAGAAGAAAAAAATTAGAAGAGAATATAAAAGAAGGAGATAAAATTTTTATAACAAAGAATATTGTTACCAGTGATCCGAAGGAAATACAGATGTTTTTTGAGGAATGTATTAGTGAAGGATTGGAAGGTATTGTAGCTAAGAGATTAGATGCCCCATATCAGGCAGGAGTAAGAAATTTTAACTGGATAAAATTAAAGAGATCTTATCAAAGTCATCTTACAGATACAGTTGATTGTGTGATTCTTGGATATTTTAAAGGAAGAGGACATAGAGCAAAATTTGGAATAGGTGCCCTTCTTGTTGGAGTGTATGATCAAGAGAGAGATCTATTTAAGACTATAGCAAAAATAGGAACAGGCCCAACGGAAGAGGAATGGGTAAAATTTAGGGAAGTTTTAGATGAAGTAAAAGTTGACCATAAACCCAGTAATGTTGATTCTTTAATAGAACCTGATGTATGGGTAGAACCTAAATATGTGGTAGAAATTCAAGCTGATGAAATAACAAGAAGCCCCGTGCATACTTGTGGGAAAGAAACTGATGGATTAGGTTATGCATTAAGATTCCCAAGAGTTATTGGCTTTATTAGAGAGGATAAAGGTCCTTATGATGCAACTTCTGTCTCTGAAATTTTAGAAATGTTTAGAAATCAAAGAAGAGAGAAGGTAGAAGAAGATCAAGAGGTATAAAAGGCTTTTTTGCCTTTTTATATTTTTTTGTCCCCCTCTTGCAAAAGGGAGATATATATGATAGAATTTAATCCGCCCGATGAGAAAGGGCGGATGCACATTAGACAAAGGGAGAAAAGGGAGAGAGAAGAGAGAAGGAAGAAGAGAGGAAGGCATATAGAGAGCGAGGATACAGACCCGAAAGGGAAGGTATGATATATACTGGATGGAGGGTTTGATCCTGGCTCAGGACGAACGCTGGCGGCGTGCCTAAGGCATGCAAGTCGAGCGGTAGCTCCTATTGGGATAACCGATAGGAGTGAGAGCGGCGCACGGGTGAGTAACACGTAGGTAACCTACCCCAGAGAGGGGGATAACACCTCGAAAGGGGTGCTAAACCCCCATATACTTATCGAGCGGAGAGCTAAGGTAAGGAAAGAGTATACAGAGGCAACTCTGTATACTGCTCTGGGATGGGCCTGCGGCCTATCAGCTAGTTGGTGGGGTAATGGCCCACCAAGGCGAAGACGGGTAGCCGGCCTGAGAGGGTGGTCGGCCACACTGGGACTGAGACACGGCCCAGACTCCTACGGGAGGCAGCAGCCGGGAATCTTCCGCAATGGGGGAAACCCTGACGGAGCGACGCCGCGTGAGGGAAGAAGCCCTTCGGGGTGTAAACCTCTTTTCTCGGGGAAGAAAGCTGACGGTACCCGAGGAAAAAGCCCCGGCTAACTACGTGCCAGCAGCCGCGGTAAGACGTAGGGGGCGAGCGTTGTCCGGATTTACTGGGCGTAAAGGGCGTGTAGGCGGCTTAGCAAGTCAGATGTGGAAGCCCCAAGCTCAACTTGGGGAGGCCATCTGATACTGCTAAGCTAGAGGGCAGGAGAGGAGAGCGGAACTTCCGGTGTAGCGGTGAAATGCGTAGATATCGGAAGGAACGCCGGTGGCGAAGGCGGCTCTCTGGACTGGCCCTGACGCTGAGGCGCGAAAGCTAGGGGAGCGAACGGGATTAGATACCCCGGTAGTCCTAGCCGTAAACGATGGGCACTAGGTGTGGGGAGTCAGACTCTCCGTGCTGCAGCAAACGCGATAAGTGCCCCGCCTGGGGAGTACGGCCGCAAGGCTAAAACTCAAAGGAATTGACGGGGGCCCGCACAAGCGGTGGAGCGCGTGGTTTAATTCGATGCTAAGCGAAGAACCTTACCAGGGCTTGACATGCAGGCTGAAAGCTTACCCGAAAGGGTAAGTGCCGAATGAGGGGGGTTTCCCCTTATTTGGAGCCTGCACAGGTGGTGCATGGCTGTCGTCAGCTCGTGTCGTGAGATGTTGGGTTAAGTCCCGCAACGAGCGCAACCCCTGCCCTTAGTTGCCAGCGGGTAAAGCCGGGCACTCTAAGGGGACTGCCGGCGATGAGCCGGAGGAAGGTGGGGATGACGTCAAGTCAGTATGCCCCTTATGCCCTGGGCTACACACGCGCTACAATGGGTGGTACAGAGGGGAGCGAAGCCGCGAGGTGGAGCGAATCCCTAAAACCACCCCCAGTTCAGATCGCAGGCTGCAACTCGCCTGCGTGAAGGCGGAATCGCTAGTAACCGCAGATCAGCCACGCTGCGGTGAATACGTTCTCGGGCCTTGTACACACCGCCCGTCACACCACGAGAGTCCGCAACACCCGAAGTCAGGCGAAGAGCCTGCCGAAGGTGGGGCGGATGATTGGGGTGAAGTCGTAACAAGGTAGCCGTACCGGAAGGTGCGGCTGGATCACCTCCTTTCTTATGGAGAAGGAAAAGTGTCCTCTTTTTCCTTTATCTCTTCTCCCTCTTTTCTCCCTGTATCTTTGCACCTTAGACAAGAGAAGATAGAGAGGGATGATGCAGTAATCAGCCGGGCGTCAAAGTAGAAAGGGCGTACGGTGGATGCCTAGGCGCCAAGGGCCGAAGAAGGACGCGGCAGGCGGCGAAACGCCCCGGGGAGCTGCGAGCAAGCTATGATCCGGGGATTTCCGAATGGGGAAACCCACTCTGGGTAATGCCAGAGTATCCCTAAGGGGAAACTCTTAGGGAGGGGAACTGGGGGAACTGAAACATCTTAGTACCCCGAGGAGAAGAAAGAGACAATCGATTCCCTGAGTAGTGGTGAGCGAAAGGGGAGGAGCCTAAACCTGAGTGGTGGAGAAGCTCGCGGGCGTTGCCACTCAGGGGTAGAGGGATAAGGCCGGAGGGAGCCGCGACTCTCTCGTAAGGGAATACATACTTAGCCGAACAGTCTGGGAAGGCTGGCCAGAGAGGGTGAGAGCCCCGTAGGCGAAAAGTATGTATCTCTTATGGGCCTTAATCCCGAGTAGCGTGGGGCACGTGGAATCCTGCGCGAATCAGGGCGGACCACCGCCTAAGGCTAAATACCCTTGGTGACCGATAGCGCATAGTACCGTGAGGGAAAGGTGAAAAGAACCCCGGAGAGGGGAGTGAAATAGAACCTGAAACCGTACGTCCACAAGGAGTAGGAGAGCGATGCTCAAAAGGGGGTAACTCTTTTGAGCTGGCTCGACTGCGTGCCTGTTGAAGAATGAGCCGGCGAGTTAATGCGTGTGGCGAGGTTAAGGGAGAGGAGTCCCGGAGCCGAAGTGAAAGCGAGCCTGAAGAGGGCGTCAAGTCACACGCATTAGACCCGAAACCAGGCGAGCTACCCATGGCCAGGATGAAGCGGGGTTAACCCCCCGTGGAGGTCCGAACCCGTTAGCAGTGAAAAGCTATGGGATGAGCTGTGGGTAGGAGTGAAAAGCTAATCGAGCCTGGAGATAGCTGGTTCTCCCCGAAATAGCTTTAGGGCTAGCCTCAGCTGATGAAGCCTAAGGAGGTAGAGCACTGGTTGGGCGAGGGGCGGGGATCCGCTGCCGAGTCCAGTCAAACTCCGAATGCCTTAGGTGGATGGCTGGGAGTCGGACTGTGGGGGATAAGCTCCATAGTCGAGAGGGGAACAGCCCAGATCAACAGCTAAGGTCCCAAAGTCCGGGCTAAGTGGTAAAGGAGGTAGCTTGGCGAAGACAGTCAGGATGTTGGCTTAGAAGCAGCCATCATTCAAAGAGTGCGTAATAGCTCACTGATCGAGCCAAGCTGCGCCGAAAATACACGGGGCTAAAGCCCGGCACCGAAGCTTTGGGTTCTACCTATCTTCGGGTAGGTAGAGCGGTAGGGGAGCGTTCCGCTGTAGGGAGAAGGCGGACCGGAAGGACCGCTGGACGAGGCGGAAGTGAGAATGCCGGCATGAGTAGCGAAAAGGAGGGTGAGAATCCCTCCCACCGAAAGCCCGAGGTTTCCTGGGTAAAGCTCGTCTTCCCAGGGTTAGGCGGGAGCTAAGCCGAGGCCGAAAGGCGTAGGTGATGCACAGCCGGTTAATATTCCGGCCCCACCTGCTAACCGTTAATACCGAAGGAGGGACGCAGGAGGGTAGGTGCGCCTGGTGGTGACATACCAGGTCCAAGCTCTAAGGGAGGGAGTGTAGGCAAATCCGCACTCCTGATGAACCGAGGAGTGATGGGGAGTCCTCGAGAGAGGGCGAAGGCATCGAGCCCACACTGCCGAGAAAAGCTTCTAGGGAGGTTAGCGGGTGCCCGTACCGCAAACCGACACAGGTGGGCGAGGTGAAGATCCAAAGGTGCGCGGGATAACCCTCGTTAAGGAACTCGGCAAAATGGCCCCGTACGTTCGCAAGAAGGGGTGCCCGAGTAAGGTGAATAGCCTGAAAGGGCCGCAGTGAAGTGGCTCTGGGGACTGTTTACCAAAAACACAGGTCTCTGCTAAGGCGTAGAAGCCGATGTATAGGGGCTGAGGCCTGCCCGGTGCTGGAAGGTTAAGGGGAAGGGTTAGGGGAATACCCGAAGCCCTGAACCGAAGCCCCAGTGAACGGCGGCCGTAACTATAACGGTCCTAAGGTAGCGAAATTCCTTGTCGGGTAAGTTCCGACCCGCATGAAAGGCATAACCACTGGAGCGCTGTCTCAACGAGGGGCCCGGTGAAATTAGAGTGTCCGTGAAGATACGGACTACCCGTGGCAGGACGGAAAGACCCCGTGAAGCTTTACTGCAGCCTGGCATTGAACTTTGGCACCGCATGTAGAGGATAGGTGGGAGGCTGAGAAGCAGGGGCGCCAGCCTCTGTGGAGCCGCCGGTGGAATACCACCCTTGTGGTGTTGGGGTTCTAACCCCAAAAGAAGAGCCTTTTGGGGGACAGTGCTTGGTGGGCAGTTTGACTGGGGCGGTCGCCTCCTAAAAGGTAACGGAGGCGCCCAAAGGTAGGCTTGGCACGGTTAGAAATCGTGCCTAAAGTGTAAGGGCGTTAAGCCTGCCTGACTGTGAGGCCGACGGGCCGAGCAGAGACGAAAGTCGGGCCTAGTGATCCGGTGGTCCCGAGTGGAAGGGCCATCGCTCAACGGATAAAAGTTACTCCGGGGATAACAGGCTGATCTCGCCCGAGAGTCCACATCGACGGCGAGGTTTGGCACCTCGATGTCGGCTCACCGCATCCTGGGGCTGGAGAAGGTCCCAAGGGTTGGGCTGTTCGCCCATTAAAGCGGTACGTGAGCTGGGTTCAGAACGTCGTGAGACAGTTCGGTCCCTATCCGCCACGGGCGTAGGAAACTTGAGGGGAACTGCTCCTAGTACGAGAGGACCGGAGCAGGCGGACCTCTGGTGTACCAGTTGTGCCGTCAGGTGCAGGAGCTGGGTAGCCAAGTCCGTACGGGATAAGCGCTGAAAGCATCTAAGCGCGAAGCCCACCCCAAGATAAGGTTTCCCACAGGGAAAACCTGGTAAGGCACCTCCGAGAAGAGGAGGTAGATAGGCCGGAGGTGGAAGCGCAGCAATGCGTGAAGCCGACCGGTACTAATATGCCGAGGCTTTGACGCCTGGCTGGTTACGGTGTGATCTCTCTCAAGAAGGATTTATGATGGAGTTATGAAAGAAGAGGAGGCTACTGGTGATTAGAGCGGAGGGGAAACGCCCGTTCCCATTCCGAACACGGAAGCTAAGCCCTCCAGCGCCGATGGTACTGCCCTGGCAACGGGGTGGGAGAGTAGGTCATCGCCAGAGAGCCTCCTCTTTTTTTGTTGATTTTTTTATTCTTCCTTAAGTTTAAAACTTGGATATGGTATCCTTGGGTGTCTTAGCTCAATAATTGTTTTTATAAAACTCTGAGCAATTTTTTCTAATTCTTCTAAGGTTAGTTTACTGTTTTCTAATTGTCCATCTATAAGTTTTTCTCTAATTACTTCTCTTATTACTTTTTCTATAGTTTCTGGAGTAATATTAGTAATGGTTCTTGTGGCTGCTTCTATGCTATCTGCCAACATCACTATAGCTGCTTCTTTAGATTCGGGTTTTGGGCCAGGATATCTAAAATCATCCTCAGGTACATATTTCTTAGAAATCTGTAATTGCTTATTGTAAAAATAGTTAATGAGGCTTGTACCATGATGTTGCTCAACAATATCTATAATGTTTTTGGGAAACTTATAATTATTTAAAATTATCGCTCCATCTTTTGGATGTGATTTGATAATAAGAGCACTTATATAGGGAGATAAATTTTCATGAGGATTATTTTGGCCTGGAAGAAGGTTTTCTATGAAATATTGAGGTCTTTTTACTTTACCTATGTCGTGATATAAGGCTGCAGTTCTTGTTATTCTCTCATTTGCTCCAGCTTCTTTAGCTGCTCTTTCTGCTAAGTTTCCTACAATTAAACTGTGATAATAAGTACCTGGTGCTTCCATAAGGAGTTTTCTTAGAAGGGGATGATCTGGATTTGTCATTTCTAATAATTTTAATGGTGTAGCTACTCTAAATAATTCTTCTATGGGAGGAATTATTCCCACTGAAAGAATAGCTGATAAGGTAGGGTTAATAAATGAATAAATCATGTTTGTATATGTCAAATCTGACTCGTTAAAAACAAGCTTGCCAAAAACAATAAAGGGTATTCTAATTAGTGATATAAGAAAACCAATCTTTACATAATCTGATCTGTTTTCTAATTCTTTAATTTTGTTATTTATGATAAGAAAATCAAAGAACGATAAAATAGGGATAGTATAAGAAAAGGAGAAAATAGAAGAGCTTACTATTATTGTTAGAGAAACAATATAAGATAATGGAAAATCTAATAAAACTGTAGAAATGAATAAATATGAAGTTAAAGGATTTAAGTAGGGAGAATAGAAAGAGAAAATCTTAGATGAAAGTATTGATAGAGTAAATAAAAAATTCATCAATAGAAAAATATTTAAGTCTTTTTCTATTATTAAATATTTTCTCGTAAAAATGGTAATGGATAATTGGAGAGCTGATAAAGTTAAAAAAAGACTTATAAGTCTTAATATGTTTTTTTGAGAAAGGGTATAGCCTAAGGCCTCTAAAATTATAAATTTATCTCTTGTTATTTTTTCACTCTTTCTAACAATAATTTCACCTTTTGTAATTAGTCTTTCTATAGGTTTAATGGACTTTAATAGTTCTTGTTTTTTTGTTTCTGTCTCTTTTTCATTTATAAACATGTTAGGAACTATCAGTATTTCTGAAAGTTCTTGGGCTATTTGGGCTGGTATATAAATTTCATCTATTAGGAAATTTATAAATTTTTGTTTTACTTCATCAGTCTCTTCTGGTTTAATCCCTTTTGTATAATTTTCTGTTAACCATTTCTCTATTTTCTTTTTAATTAGGTTAATTCTTGATGAGGGAAGAGAAGAAAAATACTTGGTTATATTTGAAGATTCTTCTTTAACTATCATTAATTCTGATAGCTTGCTAATATTCTGTAAGATAATATTCTGGTCAATAGTATAAACTGGTTTGAATTGAGAAAGAAGGAGATTTTTTATTCTTTCTGTTTCCTCTTCATCTTTATATATTATAGTTCTTGGTGCTTCTATATTTTTAGGGGCTATATCTCCTATTTTTAAAGGTGGGGTAATAATAAAATCAATTAAAAGGATTAAAAGGTCGATAATTATAAATAATAATAGAGGATTAACTATATTATGTTTTGATTTTTCAATCAGATTTTTATAGACTTTTCTTAAATTTTTAAAGTTTGAATTAATCCTGACTTTCATTTTGAAAATTATTTTATCATTTATTGACCTCTTTTTCACTATAATATATAATTATTTTGGCACTGGGGAGTAGCCAAGCTGGTAAGGCAGCGGACTTTGGATCCGCCATTCGCTGGTTCGAATCCAGCCTCCCCAGCCAATTTTTATTATAAAAATTCACCTAAGCATGAATGGATTTAAGGCTATAATTTTAGCAGCAGGACAAGGTAAAAGGATGAGAACTGAGCTTCCAAAGGTTCTTCATCCCCTCTATGAATCTAATCTTTTAGATTTTTTACTTGATACAATAAAGTCGGTTTTTGGTGAAAATTATATATTAGTTGTGAGCCCCAAAATAAAAGCGTTAATTTCTGATAATGATCACATGGTGGTTCAAGATGTTCCTTTAGGTACAGGTGATGCAATAAAAAGGGCTGAAGAAAAACTTGGTAATTTTAGTGGTAATCTGGTAATATTTCCAGGAGATGTACCTTTAGTGGAAGAAAATACGATAAGAGATTTGTGTAGGGAACATATAGAAAAAAATAATGATTGTACCTTAGTAACTACTTTTTTAGAAGATCCTAAAGGATATGGAAGAGTTGTACGTGATTTTAATGGTAATGTTTTGAAAATTGTAGAAGAAAAAGATGCAGATGAAGAAGAAAAGAATATCAAGGAGATTAATACATCTATTTATGTTTTTAAATGGATGTATCTTAAAGAAATTTTACCACTTTTATCTAACAATAATGCTCAAGGAGAATTTTATTTAACTGATGCGATTAGATATTTTGTTGAAAAAGGCAAAAAAGTTGGTGTTTTTCATGTAAATAAGGAAGAGGTGTTAGGAGCTAACACTCAGGAAGAGCTTGCATTTTTAAGAAAAATATTAAAGAATAAAATAAATAAAAAACATATGGAAAATGGTGTTATTATGATAGAACCGGAGAATGTTGTAATAGGGAAAAAAACTAATATAGAGCATGATGTTATTGTATATCCTTTTTCTTTCATATTTGGAGATATTAATCTTAAAAAGGGAGCAATAATTGGGCCTTACTCATATATAAATATAAATAAAAGAGTTAAAGGAGAGTAAGTATGGCACATAAATGTTTAGCTTTGTATAGTGGGACCTCTAATAGGGAACTTGCTGAAGAAGTAGCTAAATATTTAGGTATTGAGCTTGGAGAAATTGAAATAAGAAGATTTTCAGATGGTGAGATATATGCAAGGATTTCAAAAAGTGTAAGAGGAGCAGAAGTATATGTAATTCAGTCTCTTGGTAGCAGAGTGAATGAATACTTTATGGAACTTTTAGTAATAATTGATGCTTTAAAAAGGGCATCTGCAGATGAGGTTACAGCTGTAATTCCATATTATGCTTATGCAAGACAGGATAGAAAAACTAAATCTCGAGAGCCTATTTCTGCTAAGCTTATAGCTAATATTCTTACAGTTGCTGGGGCTTCAAGGGTTGTAACTATGGACCTTCATGCTGGTCAGATTCAGGGGTTTTTTGATATTCCTGTTGATAATTTAACAGCTTTACCTCTTTTTTCAAGGTATTTTCAGGATAAAAATCTTAAAAATCCTGTTGTTATATCACCTGATATTGGAGGTGTTACAAGAGCAAGAGCTTTAGCAGAAAGATTACATACTCCTCTTGCTATAATTTATAAAAGAAGACCAGCTCCAGAGGTGGCAGAGGTTGAGGAAATAATTGGAGATGTTATAGAAAGAGATGTTATTATATGTGATGATATAATTACAACAGGGAATACTCTTTTTTCAGCGGCAAAGCTTTTAAGAGAAAGAGGTGCAAGAGATATTTATGCAGCTGTTACGCATGGTATCTTAACAAATGATGCCCATAAGAGATTAGAAGAATCTGAGATAAAGGAATTAGTAGTAACTAACACAATACCAATTCCTGTGGAAAAGAGGGTCCCAAGGCTTACTATAATATCAGTAGGTAATCTTTTAGGAGAAGCTATTAAAAGGATCTCAAATAAGGATTCCTTAAGTTCATTATTTGACTAAAAAATTGATTAAAAAAATTGATTTAAGGAGGTTTAAGAAAATGGATGTGGTTGAAATAAAAGTCAAAAAAAGAGAGAAATTAGGAAAAGAATCTGCAAAAAAATATAGAAGAATGGGGTTGGTACCAGGTGTAATGTATGGGGTACACTTGAAGGAAAATGTTCATATATTGATAGAAAGAAAGGCATTGTGGGATCTAATTAAAAGAGGGCATTCAAAAGAACAGCATATACTTAAAATAATAGTAGAAGATGGTAATAACAGTGTTACTGAGACTGCTTTACTTCAAGATATACAAATTGACCCATTAACAGATGAACCAATACATGTAGATTTTCATGCTGTAACATTGGAAGAAGTAGTAGATGTTTATGTGCCTGTGGTTCTTAAAGGAGAGCCAAAAGGAGTTAAACAGGGTGGGTTGTTACAACATGGAGTGGAAGAAATTTTAGTTAGGGCTTTACCTCTTGATATACCTACCAATATAGAAGTAGATATTTCGGATTTGGATATTGGAGATGCGATTACTGTGGGGGATTTAAATATCCCTGATAAAATTAAGGTATTAACTCCTCTTGATGATGTTATAGTTGCCATAGTAACCCCACAAAGGTATACAGAAGAAACTACTGTTTCTGAAGAGACTGAGGGATCTTAAAAATAAATTTAGGGGGGAAAATATGTTTAAAATTGTAACTGATAGTACAGCTGCTCTTCCAAAAGAATATGTAGAAAGATATGATATAATAGTCGTACCGCTAAAGGTTGCTTTTGAGGAAGAAGTGTATAGAGATGGTATAGATATAACGCCTGAAATTTTCTTTAAAAAGGCAAGAGAAACCAATATATTCCCGAAAACTTCTCAGCCTTCTGTGGAAGATTTCTATAATGCATACAAAAATATATTTGAGAAGAATCCAGATTTAGAGGGGATTATATCTATACATATTTCTTCTAAATTAAGTGGAACTATTGGGTCTGCAAATGCTGCAAAAGAGCTTTTACCTTACGGTGATAAAATATATGTGATTGATTCAAAACTTACAGAACTTGCTCTTGGTGTTGTAGTTATAGAGTTGGCTAAGACCATAGAAAAGGGAGCAAGTATAAATGAGATTTTGAATATTCCGGAGATTATGTTTAGAAATTCCGAAGTAAAATTCACAGTAGATACTTTGGAATACCTTTATAGGGGAGGAAGAATAGGCGCAGCCCAAGCATGGATGGGAAGTTTGTTACAGATAAAGCCTATTTTGGAGCTTAGAGATGGAGCAATAGAGCCAGTTGAAAGGGTTAGGACAAAACAAAAAGTGAAATCAAGAATTATAGAAATAATTAAGGAAAGAGTGGGGGATGTTCCTGTAAAAATAGCTATAGCTTATTCTGATAATTATGAAGAAGTCTTAGAAGTCGCAGAAGAAGTAAAGAAAATATTTAGAATTACTGATTTTTATATAGGATCTTTTAGTTGTACTATTCTTTCACATATAGGTCCAGGATCATGGGGTATAATAGCTTTTAAGGAAATTCAAAAAGAAGGAGAGGTATAGAATTTTGGTTCAGCAAATAGTTGATGATTTAGATAAATTTTTATCTATATTTCCTGCGGATATTAAAGAAAAATTGGAAAAGGATTCTGATGTTAAGGATCTTATAGAGGTTGTATTAGATCTTGGTAGGGAAATAGAAGCGAGATTTTATAAAAAAACTATTATTTTTGAAGGAAGATATACTACAGAGGAGGATTTAAATTATATTATTGCCAGAGTTGGCGAGTTTAGTGGTGATAAAAGGGCTGGCATAGAAAGAACATTACACAGAATTTCAGCTATTGAAAATAGACATGGAAGAATTATAGGTTTAACTTGTCGTGTGGGTAGGGCAGTTTTAGGTACTGTAGATATAATAAGAGATGTTATAGAAAGTGGAAAAAATATTCTACTATTAGGAAAACCTGGAGTTGGTAAGACCACCCTTCTTAGAGAGACCGCAAGGGTTTTAGCTGATGAATTAGGTAAAAGGGTAATAATAATAGATACTTCTAATGAAATTGGTGGGGACGGTGATATTCCGCATCCTGCTATTGGTAGAGCAAGGAGAATGCAGGTGCCAAATCCCTCAAAACAACATGATGTGATGATAGAGGCAGTAGAAAATCACATGCCAGAAGTTATAGTAATTGATGAGATTGGTACAGAGCTTGAAGCAAAAGCAGCTCGTACTATTGCAGAAAGAGGGGTACAACTTATTGGTACTGCTCATGGAATAACCTTACAAAACCTTTTATTAAACCCTACATTATCGGATCTTGTGGGTGGTATACAAGTTGTAACTTTAAGTGATGAAGAGGCAAAGAGAAGAGGTACCCAAAAAACGGTATTAGAGAGAAAAGCTCCTCCAACCTTTCAAGTTGTAGTAGAGATACAAGAAAGGGATAAGCTAGCTATTCATCATGATGTAGCAAAAACAGTAGATGCATTATTAAGAGGTTATATTATAAGACCAGAGATAAGAGTAAGGACTGCAGAAGGTGAAGTAAAAAGGGTTGAGGCTTCTGTACTGGAAATTTCTTCTCAAGAGACAGAGGAGTCAGTCGTTAAGATAGATAAAAAGACAGATGTCCTTAAAATTTATCCTTATGGTATAAGTAGAAATAGATTGGAAAAAGCCATTCGAAATCTTGGTGTACCAGCTTTCATAGTAAAAAATTTATCAGAAGCAAATTGTTTACTTATATTGAAAGCTCATCAAAAGAGGGCTAAGGATTTACTTAAAGAGGCAGAAAAAAGAAAGATAGATATAGCAGTATTAAGAAGTAATACTGTGACACAAATTGAAAGGTTTTTAGGAGAAAGATTTGGAATTAAAACTGTAGGAGGAAAGAGTAGCGAAGAAGAAGAGGCCTTAAGAGAAGCTCAAGAAGGAATTGAATATGTTCTTACCCATGAAGAACCCTATGAATTGTCTCCTCAACCTGCCTACATAAGGAGATTACAGCATCAACTTATTCAACAATATGGTTTACATTCTGAGAGTGTTGGTGTGGAGCCCTTTAGAAAAGTAAAAATATTCCCAGCATAGATTTATAAAAATGGAAAGATCTGTATTTATAACTTTTGAAGGTTTAGATGGATCTGGAAAAAGTACTCAGATTTCAATACTTAAAAATTATTTGGAAGATAAAGGTGTAAAGGTCTATGTAACTCGAGAACCTGGAGGAACAGAGGTAGGAGAAAAAATAAGGTCTATCCTTTTAGATCCAGATTTAGCATTAAGACCATGGACCGAAGCTTTTCTCTATATAGGATCAAGAGTAGAAAATACAGAAAAGATTAAGGAAAAGCTTCAAGAAGGGTTTTGGGTTCTATGTGAACGTTATATGGATTCTACTATAGCTTACCAAGGATATGGTAGAGGTTTACCAATAAATATATTATCTGATCTTAATAAGATTGCGACTTCCAATTTGATACCCCATATAACCTTTCTTATTGATATAGATCCTTATAAGTCTTTGAGTAGAAAAAAGAATTTTGATAGAATAGAAAGGGAAAATTTAGAGTTCTATAATAAAGTAAGAAAAGGATATTTAGAAATAGCTGAAATTGAAAAAGATAGATTTGTAGTAATTTCTGGAGATAGACCAAAGGAAGAAGTAAGTAAAGACATCATTGCTTATTTGGAAAGAAAATATCTTTAGAGGTGGATAAATGAAATTAGTTTTTGCTATTATTCAGGAAGAGGATTGGAAAAAAGTTAGAGAGATTCTCTTAGAGAAGAACTTTTCCTTGACCTTCTTTAGAAGTAAAGGAGGATTTTTAGAAGAAAGTAGTGTTACTATAATGACTGTTGTAGAAGATGATGAATTTGAGGATTTTATTACAGTTTTAAAAGAAAATTGTAAGGAAAGAGAAAAAATAATTATTCCTCCTCTTCCTTCTGTAGAACTTTTAAGGATGGTACCAATGCCTGTTAAGGTAAAAGTTGGCGGAGCCATTGTGTTTGCTGTAGATGTGGCTTATTTTGAGAAGATTTAGAGATGGCATTTAAAGAGGTTATAGGTCAGGATTTAGCTATAAAAATACTCAGGAAATCCCTTAAGGAGAACAAAGTATCCCAAACCTATCTTTTTGTGGGTCCTGAAGGGGTAGGTAAAAAGTTAACAGCTATTTCTTTGGTTCAGGCTTTAAATTGTAAAGTAGAACCTTTTGAGGGATGTGGGGAGTGTGAGACTTGTCTAAATATAAAGAAATTGAGTCATCCTGATCTATTGTATCTTCAACCTGATGGAATGTGGTATAAGATACAGCAGATTAAAGATTTGAGAAGGGAAGCTTATTTAAAGCCTTATGTAAGTAATTATAAGGTTTTTATTTTAGACGATGCTCATCAATTGAGAAATGAAGGGGCAAATGCCCTTTTGAAGATACTTGAGGAGCCTCCGGAATATACCATATTTATATTGATAGCTTATCGTCCTGAGCTTCTTCTTCCTACTATAATATCAAGGAGTCAGATTATTAATTTTTCATATCTTAACGAGGAAGAAGTCCGAAAAATTATAGAAGATAGAGTTCCAGAAGATAGAATTGATATATTAATATCTTTATCCCAAGGAAGTGTTGGAAAGGCTTTGTATTGGAATGAAGAAGAAAATTGGAATAAAAGAATTGAGCTTTTTAAATACTTAACTTTACTAAAGAAAGAAAAATTATATTCTCCATTTGAGGTAGTTGATTTTCTTGTAGAAGAAAAGGATAATGAAAAGATAATTAATTATTTAGAATTAGTTCTTTTTTGGTGGAGAGATATGTTTTTCTGGAAACTATTACAGAAAGAGGATTTTATAACTCAGAAAGATTTTTCTATAGAGATTGCGAGAAAATCTCAAGAATATTCCTTAGAGGATTTGAAAATTTTCTTTAGAATGACGCAGGATGCTATTAGGAATATTAGAAATAATGCAAATTTGACTCTTACATTAGAAACCTTATTTTTGAGAGTAGGGATAAAAGGATGATGGAAGAAATTAAAGCTAAAGAATATGTGGTAGGTATTAGATTAAGAAGTTTGAAGGTTTATTATTTTTCTACTAATGATTTAAATTTAAAAGTAGGAGATTGGGTAATTGTTAAAACTGTACAAGGAACAGAGGCAGGTAGAGTAGCAATTCCGCCCTTTGAGCCTCCAGATGGTTTTCAACCTCCATCTCCCTTAAAACCTATACTAAGAAGAGCAACAGAAGAAGATTTAGAGAAGATAAGAGGATATAGGGAAAAGGAGAAACAAATTTTAGAGTATGCTCAAAAAAAGGCAAATGAAATGTCTCTTCCTATGAAAATGCTTGCTTGTGAAATAACTTTTGATTATAGCAAGATAACGATACATTTTGCTTCTGAAGATAGAGTAGATTTTAGAGAATTAGTAAAAGATCTTGCTTCACAATATAAAACAAGAATTGAATTACATCAGGTAGGAGTAAGAGATGAAGTAAAATATATGGGAGGCTTAGGAATATGTGGTAGAGAAGTGTGTTGTCATCTTTTTTTGCAAGAATTTGAATCTATTTCTGTTAAGATGGCAAAGGAGCAATCTTTGGCTTTAAATCCATTAAAAATATCTGGAATATGCGGAAGACTCATGTGCTGTTTAGCTTATGAATATGAAACATATCAAAAAATTAAGGAAGAGATGCCTCCCAAAGGTAGTATTGTAGAAACTAAGCAGGGGAAGGGAGTAGTAGTAGATCATCATGTACCATTAAGTAAGCTTATTGTAGAATATGACGAAGAAAGAAGAGAATTAGTATCTTTAGATGAAGTGATTAGGGTTTATACAAAAGAAGAAAGGGATAATGGCAAAGATAAAGTACTGGAAAAAATTCTAAAGATGTTAGAGGAAGATAAAGATTGATTTAATGAATTCTGAAGAGGTAAGAAGAGCACTTTGGCGTAGAGGATATGAGATAATAGAAGAATGTCCTATTGAGAGGGTGATAGTACCTAAAGGAGGGGAGTTTTTAGACGAATATTATCAAAGACTTTTTAATTATAGATTTAGACGCTTTTTAGGTGATCTTTTACTATTTAGAAAAGATGATTATATTGATTGTGAAACTCTTTTTTCTCGCTGGAAAAAGGATGAAGTAGAAGAACAATGGAATTTTTTATTGAAAGCTCATATTATAGAAAGTTTAAAAGGAGATCAGTATTTGTTTTCTTACTTTTATTTGGATAATTTTGGAGAAACTTTAGAGTGGTTCATATCGGAGATATTAAAAAGGGAATTTTATATGCCCACGATTTGGGGAATAAAAATAAAGGAGATTAAAGGTGGAGGAGACTTTGATATCCTCTCCATATTAGAGAATAACTTATTGTATGTGGAGTGTAAAACAAGTCCTCCTAATAATATAAGACTAAGAGAAATTTGGGAATTTTTAGGAAGAAGAGAAGTATTAAAACCAAAGATTACAATATTTTTTATTGATACAACATTAAAAATAGAAAGAAATATAATTGAAAATATATATTCTCTATTAGAAAGAAGATTTATGAAAAGTAAAAAAATAAATGTCTTATCTTTAAAAGATGGTGTATACGCTTTTGATAATGGGATTTATATAATGCAAAGTAAGGGAGATATAATAAAAAATTTTCAGGTGGTTTTTAGGCACTTCTTAGATGGATAGGCAAGAAAAGCTATTTAAAGAGGATAATAGTTTTCAACCTCTTTCATACAGAATGAGGCCAAGAAGTTTTGATGAGTTTCTTGGTGCAGAGGAGATTATAGGTGAAGGATCTTTTTTAAGAAGGACAGTTCAAAAAGGTTATTTACCTTCCCTTATTATCTTTGGCCCTCCAGGATCTGGAAAGACTACCCTTTCTATTCTGTTAGCTAAGGAGATAAATGCTGATTTTATAGAATTAAATGCTGCTATAATTGGAGTACAAGATCTTAAAGAAGCCCTTCAAAAAGCTCAAAGAAATATTGAACTTTATAAAAAGAAAACTGTTTTATTTCTTGATGAAATACATCATTTCAATAAATTACAACAAGATGTGCTACTACCCTTTGTAGAAAAAGGTATAATAATTCTTATAGGTGCTACTACTGAAAACCCTCTTTTTGCTTTAAATACAACCCTTCTTTCTCGTTGTAGGATTATAGAACTGAAGCCCTTAACAGATGATAAACTAAGGATATTAATTGACAGAGCAATAAAAGATAGGGAAAGAGGTTTAGGGGGAAAAAACATTGTAATTTCTCAAGATGCTGTTGATGAAATAGTTAGGTTTGCCAATGGTGATGCAAGGATTGCTCTTAATACCTTAGAAATTGCTTCCTTTGTTGCAAAAGCTGATGAAGATGGAAAAGTCCTTATTGATGCATCTGTGGTAAGAGAGGTAATAGGGAAAAGGGTGATAAGATATGATCAAAAAGGGGACGAGCATTATCACACTATATCAGCATTTATTAAAAGCATAAGAGGTTCTGATCCCGATGCTGCTTTATATTATCTGGCTAAGATGCTTCTTGCAGGAGAAGATCCGCGATTTATTGCTCGAAGACTTATAATCCATGCTGCTGAAGATATAGGAATGGCAGATCCTTTAGCCTTATTGATTGCTCAGTCTGCATATTATGCTGTGGATGTGGTAGGTATGCCAGAGGCAAGAATTCCTTTAGCTGAAGCTACCATATACCTTGCGACTGCTCCAAAGAGTAATAGTGTGATATCTTCCATAGAAAAAGCCATGAATTACATACAGGAGAAAGGAGTGTCAGAGATTCCAAAGCATTTATGGGGAAGTTCTCATGATTATTTGTACCCTCATGATTTTCCGGAACATTTTGTAATTCAAAGATATTTACCATATGATGTGAATGAGGTTTTTTATAATCCAACTGAGCAAGGAAAGGAGAAAATAATAAAAGAAAGGATTAAAAAATTATGGAAAGAAAGATATGGACGATAGGAATTTTATTTTTATTTTTTCTATTGGTTTTTTATGGATGTAAGGAAAACAGAAAAGAGGAAGTTTTAAAAGATGATAAAAAATTTGTGAAAAATAGGATTGAAATAAATGTTGAATCAGGTGAAATAAATAAAATTTTATCTGAATATAAGCCTTTTATAGAAAGATACATAATAGAGGGAAAAAGAAGAGAAACTGGAGATTATATTATAAATTGGAAGTTATATTCTGTTTATTTTAGATCAACTGTCTATAATACTCAGATTAGAAAAGAAATAATTAAAAATTATGACATTAGGAGAACCATATCTTCTAAATATGAAAAGTATATTTTAAGTTCAGATATAGATCTTCCTAATGGTGATTCAATTGAGCTTGATAATATATTTTTATATTTTCCAATTAACATATCTCATAAGTCATCTCAGCCCAAAATAGCTTTCGTGGTAGATGATTTAGTGGAAGATAATTATTGGGTTGAAGAATTATTATCTTTTCCTTATACATTGAATGTTTCTATAATTCCTACATCACATACAAAGGACTTAGCATATAAGTTTGTCAAAAAGGGTTGGGAAGTAATGATGCATATTCCTATGGAATCAATTACTTATCCGAAAGATGCAAAATATTTAACTTCAGAAGCAATAATGAGTGGTATGAGTGAAGAGGAAATAGATAAAATTGTGAAACTTCATCTAAAGAGATTTGGAGATGCTAAAATATGTTGGGTTAATAATCATATGGGATCGAAAGTTACAAAAGACGATGAAACTATGGAGAAAGTGTTAAAGGTTTTCAAAAAATATGGCCTAAGCTTTTTGGATAGTAAAACTATTTTAAATTCAGTAGGGAAAAAAATCGGTAATAAAGTGGGAGTTCCTGTTTTAGAAAATATGTTATTTATAGATCATGAGAATCAAGAAGATAGAATAAAATACAGGTTTTCTCAAGCTATTAAGATAGCTGAGAGGAAAAGTTGGGGTATATTCATATTTCATTTAAGACCAAAGACCATAAAGGTGTTAAAAGAGCTTTATCAGGAAGGATTTTTTAACAATGTAAAATTAGAGAAAATTAGTGATTTAGCTCAAGAAGTATGTATCCCTCAAAAGGATGAATTATCAAATCATTCTTATAAATCTTGTTATTAAATAAATTTTTGAAAACACCATTAAGATATATATTTTTTTCATCTTTTGTATTATTTATTATTACCAGTATTTTTTGATCATCATAAATCTTGTAAAAGCTAATAATATCCTTTATAGGGCCTAAGGTAAAATCTCCTTTATATAGGGCTGGATAATTTTTTCTAATTCTTGATAGTTTTTTATAAAACTCAATAAGTTCTAAATCTTGTTTAGTTTCATCCCAGGGTATAGGTAGTCGTACATACTCATGAAGAGCCCTGTTTCCTTCTAACATGTTTCTATATTGATTAGCACCCATCTCTTGTCCATTATATATTATGGGTATATCATTAAGTGAAAATTGAAATATGGAAGCTATTTTTAATAATCTTTTGTCATTAGCTACAAAAAGGAATCTATTAGAATCGTGATTTTCTAAAAACGAAATTAGCCTTATATGATTCTTGTAAAATTTATATCTTAAATCTATAATTTTCAAAAATTCTTTTAATTTCCATTTTTTACCTATAAAAAACTCTCTTATTAATTTAAAAAGGTAAAAATCAAGTACTCCATCCATTTTCCCTATAAACCTTCTTACATATTCGGGAGTATCTACTATCTCCCCAAAATGAAAAGTTTCAGGAAAATCTCTTTTTATGGAATAATAGTATTCAGTCCAAAAATTGATATCTGGTCCAATTGCATAATCCAATCGATATCCAGATATTCCGAAATTTTTAATCCAATATTTAGCTGCATCTATAATATATTTTCTTGCTTCTCTATTTTTTAGATTTATCTGTGGCATGGATTTTACTCCAAAGAATGATTCATAAGAATTATCGTCCTTAAAAATGAACCAATTTCTGTATTTACTATCTTTATTATTCAATGCATCTTGAAATATAGGATTTAAATAGGATAAATGATTTGGTACAAAGTCCAAAATTATTCTAATTCCTCTTTCAAATGCATCATTAACTAATTTTTTGAGATCATCTTTATTACCCCATGCGGGATCAATTTCAAAATAATCCTCTATATCATATCCATGATAAGAAGTTGATTTAAATATAGGAGAAAGCCAAATTGTGTTTATACCTAAGGATTCTATATAATCAAGGTGATTGATAACTCCTTTGATATTACCTCCAAGTTTCTCTTTTAGATTATTAGATAAACTCACTTCAAAATTATCTTTTGCAAATCGATCAACAAAGATGTGATATATTATGCTTTCTTGGGACCACTTTGGTGGTTCAAATTCATCAATGGAAAAAGAAAAATAATCTTTTTCATAATCATCTTCCGGATTTAATGTTATTTCAATTATACCTTCTTTGTTCAAAGGAGGAATTTGGGTTTCTAAGATTTGTAAAAAACTAAAAAAATCATTATCCCAAATCACATCTTTAATTTCAATTGAAACTTCTTGTATTTCTGATGTTTGGGATTTTATTTTATAATAAATAGTCTTATAATTCTGAGATGGAGTACAAGTAAATATAACTTTAATTTCATCCTTAGGAGTTGGATCTTCAGGAATTATTTCTATATAAGGAAACTTTTCAAGCTCTTCTATTTTTCTATTTGATAAAAATTCTTTTTTTTCTAAATCTCCAAAAATTTTATCATCTATATACATTTCTCCTTACCTCTTTATATTAACTCGTGTTAGTTTTATTCTATCATAGGTTATAATTAAATACAATATTTTTTATGTGGAGGTTAAAGAAAATATGATATTAGTATCTGGAGAATCCTTAATAGATTTTACGCCTATATCTTTAGGAGATGGATATGCGTATGTACCTAATCCTGGAGGATCTCCATATAATGTTGCTATTACCCTTGGAAAGCTTAGAGCACGTGTATATTTCTTTGGTAAAATTTCTTATGATCCTTTTGGGGAGATTCTTTATTCTAATCTTATAAAAAATAATGTGGATA
The DNA here is from genome assembly GCF_055181375.1 of Dictyoglomus sp. DH. NCBI lineage: Bacteria > Pseudomonadati > Dictyoglomota > Dictyoglomia > Dictyoglomales > Dictyoglomaceae > Dictyoglomus > Dictyoglomus sp. DH. The sequence continues at coordinate 893,389 of NZ_CM143706.1, forward strand.
CATCTTTTGTGTTAAGAGATAAATATCTTACTACTTTAGCTTTTGTAATATTAAAGGACAGTGAACCTTATTTTATATTTTATGGGGATAATACTGCTGATACTATGCTTAAAGAAGAAGAGATTCCTTTTATTGATTCACAGAAAATTAAAATCCTTCATTTTGGATCTATATCAATGATTAGAGAACCTGGTTGTTATGTCTTTGAAAAAATGATTTTTGAAAATTACAAAAATTGTATAATTTCCTTTGATCCAAACATAAGACCAAATCTAATTGTGAATAAGGAACAGTATTTATCAAGATTTGAAAATTGGGTAAGTAGGGTGGATATATTAAAAGTAAGTTTGGCAGATTTGAAGTGGTTATATGGAGAAGAGGATTTAGACAAAATTGCTGAGAAATTTATTAATTTGGGAGTTAAAATTTTTGTGGTTACTTTAGGAAAGGATGGATCTGTTGCTTATCAAAAATCTAATTATGTTAAAGTGCCAGGTATGAAGGTAAAGGTTATAGATACTGTAGGAGCTGGGGACTCTTTTATGGGGGGCTTTTTATATTATTTATATAAGCTTGGCAAAACAGTTAAAAAAGAAATATCCAATCTTTCTTTAGAAGAGTTAAAAAATATTCTTATTTTTGCTAACAGTGTAGCTGCTTTAACTTGTACAAGGCGTGGTGCTAACCCCCCTAATTTAGACGAGGTTGAAAAATTTATGAGTAACCTGTATTATTGAATAGAATTTTAGATTTTTAGGAGAAGAGATAAAAAAGGAGTGAAAAAATAGATGGATATTATTTTGTTTTTGGTCCTTTTTGCTATACTTACTGTACCGCATGAACTTGGACATTTTATATTAGCTAAACTTTTTGGGGTTAAGGTTTTTGAATATGCTATTGGTTTTGGCCCTAAGCTTTATGAATACAAAGGTAAAGAGACTAAATTTGTATTGAGGTTGATTCCTATTGGTGGTTTTGTGAAAATGGCTGGTGTTGATGATTTAGAGTTACCAATAGAAGAGGAGGTTCCAGAAGAAAGAAAATTCTATAAAAAGGCTCCATGGCAACGCTTCTTAATACTTTTTGCAGGAGCCTTTTTTAATTTTTTGGTTGCTTTTCTTTTATTTGTAAGTATTTTTTTAATTGGAATTCCTCAACCTATACCTATAATTGATAGAGTAGTAGAAGGTAAACCAGCTCAAATGGCAGGTTTTCTACCAGGTGATAAAATTATCTCGATAGAAGGTATAAAAATAGAAAAAATAGAGGATGTAGTAAATCTTATTACAAAATCTATAAAAAGCCCTAATGATAGAAAAGAAATAACAGTGGATGTGGAAAGAGATGGTAAACTAATTACTTTAAGAGTTATACCTCAATGGGATGAGGAGAGAAAGGGAGGTATTATAGGTATTGTCTTTAGATCAATCCCTAAGAGATATCCTATAACATTAGCACTGAAAAATGGATTTGCTATGCTAATCAATGCTTTTTTGCTTATTTTCTTTGTATTAAAAGCACTTTTTACAGGAGCTCAAGGGGTATCAGTTTCAGGTCCGATTGGTATTGCCAAGATGACGGGAGAAGTAGCTTCTTTAGGGTTTGTATATTATCTTAATTTTACAGCACTGTTAAGTGTACAACTGGGGATATTTAACTTACTTCCATTTCCTGCTTTAGATGGAGGTAGGATATTGTTTATTATTCTTGAGAAAATAAGGGGAAAGCCTATTGAAACTAAAAAAGAAGAAATAGTACATTGGATAGGTCTACTAATTCTCTTATTTCTCATGATCATTATTACTTTCTTTGATGTGTTAAGACTTAGAAAGTGATGGGAAGAGGAACAAGGGTAGTAAAAGTAGGAAATGTAGAGATTGGTGGAGATAATCCTGTAAGAGTACAGTCTATGACTAAGACTCCTACAGTAGATGTTAAGTCTACTCTTAGACAAATTAGAAGATTGGCTAAGAAGGGTTGTGAGTTAGTAAGGTTAGGAATACCTGATAAAGACTCAGCTTTAGCTCTGGGAAAGATAAAGAAAAAGAGCCCTATTCCTATTATTGCTGATATACACTTTGATTATAGACTTGCTTTAATAGCTTTGGAGCAAGGGGCAGACAAATTGAGAATAAATCCAGGTAATATTAAGAATCCTAAATATATATCTTTAATAGCAAAGGAAGCAAAAGCAAGAGGCGTACCAATAAGAGTAGGTAGTAATGCTGGTTCTTTGAGCAGGGAGATTCTTGAAAAATATGGTGGAGTTACTCCTGAGGCATTGGTAGAGAGCGTTTTAAATGAGATTAGATTATTAGAGGAGAATGATTTCACTGATATAGTTGTGTCTGTTAAATCTTCATCTGTTCCTTTGACTATACAGGCTTATAAGCTACTTTCTTCCCAAGTAAAATATCCTCTCCATATAGGAATAACAGAAGCTGGTACACTTGTTCCAGGAAGTGTTAGGTCCGCAGTAGGAATTGGTATCTTACTTTATGAGGGTATTGGTGATACAATTAGGGTTTCTCTTTCTGCTTCTCCAGAAAAAGAAGTAGAAGTAGCATACCATATATTGGAAAGCTTAGAATTAAGGCAAAGAGGTATAAAAGTTATTTCGTGTCCCATGTGTGCAAGAGCTCATTTTCCAGTAGAAAAAGTAGCTAAAGAAATAGAAAAAAGATTTAAGGATTTTCCATTAGATATAACGATAGCTGTAATGGGATGTGAAGTAAATGGTCCTGGTGAAGCGAAATGGGCAGATATAGGAATTGCAGGCTCAAATAAAAGAGTTATAATTTTTAAGTATGGTAAGATAGTAAAGGAGACAACATGGGAAAAAGCAATTTTGGAATTAGAAAAAGAGCTTGAAAAATGGAAGGAGGTGAATTCAAATTAGCATATTAATAGCTTTAATCACACTTATTATAGGAGTTGGTCTCGGGTATCTTATAAGGAAAAATATTGAGCAAAAAACAATACAAGTCGCAGAAAAGAGAGCAGAGGAGATAGTTAAAAAGGCTGAAGAGGAAGCAGAAGAAAGGAAAAGAACTGCTTTATTAGAAGCTAAAGAAGAAATTTTTAAATTAAGGTCTGAGACTGAAAGGGAAATTAAGGAAAGAAGACAAGAGCTTTTCAATTTGGAGAAGAGAATTCTTCAAAGAGAAGAAAATTTAGAGAGAAAAGAGGAAATTCTCTCCAATAAAGAAAAAGAAATAGATAAAAAACTCGAAAATCTAAAGAAATTGGAAGAAGAAGCATTTATGGAGCTTCAAAAGGTTGCTCAGATGAGTAGAGAAGAAGCTCGTGATATTATTCTCAAGAAGGTGGAAGAAGAATTACAAAGAGATATAGCTATGAGGATAAAAGAAGCAGAGGCAAAATATAAGGAGATAGCAGATGAAAAGGCTCGAGAGATTTTAACGGAAGCAATTCAGAGATGTGCAGTGGATCATACTGTGGAATCTACAGTATCTGTTGTTAGTTTGCCCAGTGAAGAAATGAAGGGAAGAATAATAGGTAGAGAAGGAAGAAATATAAGAACTTTTGAGACTTTGACAGGTGTAGATCTTATAATTGATGATACTCCAGAGGCTGTGGTTCTTTCTTCCTTTGATCCAGTAAGAAGAGAAATTGCTCGAATTGCCTTAGAAAGATTAGTAAAAGATGGGAGAATTCATCCTGCAAGAATAGAAGAAATGGTAAATAAAGCAAGAAAAGAAGTAGAGAGTAAGATAAGAGAGGAGGGAGAAAGAGCTTCAATAGAAGTAGGTCTTCAAAATTTACATCCTGATTTAGTAAGGGTTTTAGGAAGACTTTATTATAGATCCAGTTATGGACAAAATGTTCTTCAGCACTCAATTGAGGTTGCAAAAATTGCAGCAATTATTGCTGCAGAATTACATGCGGATGTAAATTTAGCAAAGAGGGCTGGGCTTTTACATGATATAGGAAAAGCTATAGATTATGAGGTTGAGGGATCGCATGCAACCTTAGGAGCTGATCTTTTAAAGAGATATGGAGAGCATCCAGATGTGATCCATGCAGTGGCAGCTCATCATGAAGAGATTCCTCTTATTAAGACTTTAGATGTTATAATTCAAGTAGCGGATAGTATCTCTGCAGTAAGGCCTGGAGCAAGAAGAGAAAGCATAGAAATTTACATAAAGAGACTGGAAAAGCTTGAGGAGATAGCTATGTCATTTCCTGGTGTAGAAAAGGCTTATGCCATTCAGGCAGGAAGAGAAGTTAGAGTGTTAGTAAGCCCTGAAGAAGTTGATGATTTGACAGCTACTAGATTAGCTTATCAGATTGCTAAAAAAATTGAGAAAGAAATGGAATATCCTGGTCAAATAAAAGTTACTGTAATAAGAGAAACAAGGGCTGTAGAGTACGCAAAATAAATTATGAATATTCTTATACTTGGTGATATAGTAGGAAAAATAGGGAGAAGAGGTGTAGGGCTTCTTCTCCCTCAAATTAAAAAAGAATATGGAATTGATTTTACAATTGCAAATATTGAAAATGCTGCTGCCGGATTTGGTATTACTGAAAGTGTTTTGAAAGAATTAATGGATTATGGTATAGATGCTTTTACAAGTGGTAATCATATTTGGGATAAAAAAGAAGGGATCTCTGTTTTAGAGAATTACGAGAGAGTATTAAGACCTGCTAATTATCCTTCGGGAGTTCCTGGTAGAGGCTATATTACAGTCTCATATTATGGCAAAAAAATTGGTATAATTAATATACAAGGACGTATTTTTATGGAACCTATTGAAAATCCGTTTACAGTAGTGCATAATATAGTTGAAGAAATGGAAAAAGATACTAAAATAATAGTAGTGGATATGCATGCTGAAGCAACGTCTGAGAAGATAGCTATGGGATATTTTTTAGATGGAAGAGTAACAGCAGTAGTAGGTACACATACACATGTTCAGACAGCTGATGAGAAAATTCTCCCAGGGGGAACTGGTTATATATCTGATTTAGGTATGTGTGGGGCTTACGATTCTATATTAGGTGTAGGTAAGGAGGCTGTTCTTAAGAAATTTCTTCTCCAAATACCTCAAAAATTTGATGTACCAGAAAAAGGACTTTTTAAAGTGGAAGGGGTGATTATAGAGGTAGAAGAAGTAAATGGAAAGACAAAAAACATTATCAGGTTACAAAGGAGGGGAGAAATTTAAAATTTAAAAGTCTGCCATGGGAAGAACATATAAAGGAGGTAGGTTTATGGTAGAAGTATTAAAAGTTTCCGCTAAATCTAATCCTAATGCAGTAGCTGGTGCATTAGCAGGTGTAATTCGTGAAAAGGGACGTGCTGAGATCCAAGTAATTGGTGCTGGAGCTGTCAACCAAGCAGTTAAAGCAATTGCTATTACCAGGGGTTATGTAGCTCCAAGTGGCATTGACTTAATTTGTATTCCTGCATTTACTGATGTACAAATTGATGGAGAAGAAAGAACAGCCATCCGTTTTATAGTTGAGCCTCGTTAATTTAAATTGAAGTAAAGGTAAGTAAAAAGGAGGCAGGAAGATTTTCTTTCTGCCTCCTTATAATTTTTATGGTATAATTTTTCAGAATGTAAATTTGGAAATTTTATAGTAAAGAAAGGAGAGGAAACATGAAAAAAGGTATTCATCCAGAATTGAAAAAAGCAAAGATAGTATGTGCATGTGGGGCTGTTTATGAGACTTTATCAACAAAGGAATATATGACAGTAGAAATATGCTCTAAATGCCATCCATTCTTTACAGGTCAAAGAAAATTTGTGGATACGGAGGGAAGAGTAGAAAGATTTACTAAAAAATATAATTGGGAAATTAAATAAAATTGAGGGTAAAACTAATAGCTTATACGCCAGAGCCCGAAAAAGTATGTGCTCTGGCTATGAGATTATGTCATTATCAGGGAAATATTGAAGAGTTGGAAGAAAAACTAACTCTTGAGGAGATTTCTCGTCTTTTAAAAAAGGCAAAAACCTTACAACATTTTTCCATATTTGAGCATGCTAATTTTACTTTTTATATAGAAGGTATATCAAGAGTTACTACTCATCAGTTAGTGAGACATAGGATTGCATCTTATTCACAACAAAGTCAGAGGTATGTAAAAATAAGGCAAGAATATGTAATTCCTGAGTCTATATTGATAGATAAGGAGAGGGAAAAAGTATATAAAGAAACTTTAGATAAAGCCTTTAATGCTTATGAGGAACTTGTAAAAATGGGAGTTCCTAAGGAGGATGCAAGATATCTATTACCCCAAGCTGTGGAATCTAAAATAATTGTTACTATGAATGCCAGAGAACTACTTCATTTTTTTACTTTAAGAACATGTAATTCTGCCCAATGGGAAATAAGGGAGATGGCTTGGGAAATGTTAGATTTGGTTAAAAAAGTAGCACCTAATATATTTGAAGATGCAGGACCGTCTTGTTTTAGAGGTCCATGTCCTGAGGGAAAGAGCTGTATTCCTGAGAGAAGGTGATAATTTATGGAATTTATGAATATGCCTTCAGGGTGGATAGAGGTTATTTGTGGAGGAATGTATAGTGGAAAAAGTGAAGAGTTAATTAGAAGAGTTAGAAGAGCACAAATTGCAAAACAAAAAGTGCAAGTTTTTAAGCACAGTTTAGATACAAGATATGATAAAGATTATATAACATCTCATACAGGTTTGAAGATAGAGGCGATAGCTGTGAGTAATAGTGCAGACATAGAAAAGTATGTAGACGAGGATACTCAGGTTGTAGCTATAGAAGAAGGACAATTCTTTGATATGGGAATTGTAAAAGTTTGCCAGAGATTAGCAGATAAAGGGAAAAGGGTTATCGTGGCAGGTTTAGATCAGGATTTTAGAGGAGAACCTTTTGGCCCTATGCCATATTTAATGGCAGTAGCAGAATACGTTGATAAACTTCATGCTATTTGTATGAAATGTGGAAATTTAGCCAGTAGAACTCAAAGAATAATTAATGGAAAACCTGCATACAATGACGATCCAATTATTTTAGTAGGAGCTTTTGAAAGCTATGAAGCAAGATGTAGAAATTGCCATACAGTTTTAAGGAGAGATAAAGATGAAGAATAAAAAAGAGTCAGTTGGTGGACAAGCAGTTTACGAGGGAGTAATGATGAGAAAGGGAATAGATATTGCTGTTGCTGTAAGAGACCCAAAGGGAGAAATTATTGTAAAGAAAGAGAGATTACAGCCCTTTTTTAAAAACTGGACAAGAATACCTTTACTAAGAGGTCTTATGGTTTTAATGGATTCTCTCTTTTGGGGAATAAAAGCATTGAATTATTCCACATCGATTGCTTTTGAGGAAGATGAAAAACCAACCAGTAATGCCGAGATAGGTATTGCATTAGTTTTAGGATTTCTTCTTTTTGTTGCATTATTTATTGTCTTACCCCTTCTTATATTAAAACCTATAGAGGTATATATAAATTCTTTAATAATTTTGAGACTTTTAGAGGGAATTATAAGATTAGCTATTTTTGTAATTTATCTTTATTTAATAAGTAAGATAAAAGAAATCTATAGAGTTTTCCAATATCATGGTGCAGAACATAAGACGGTATTCTGTTATGAGGCAGGAGAAGAATTAACAGTTGAGAATTGCAGGAAATATCCTCGTTTTCATCCCCGCTGTGGAACCTCTTTTCTATTGGTAGTAATGATAGTAAGTATAATTATTTTTGCCTTTTTAGGTAAACAGCCTTTTCTTTTAAGAATTATTACTAGAGTTTTGCTTATCCCATTGATTTTTAGTATATCTTACGAGATAATAAAATTAGGATCTGAGCATATTGATTCTATTTTTTGGAAAATCTTGCTTAAACCAGGGTTATGGATGCAGTATTTTACAACAAAAGAACCAGATGATATGCAATTAGAAACAGCAATTGTAGCTTTAAAGGAGGTGACACTGGAGGAAAATGCTTCAAGATATAGTGATTGAAAAATTAGAAGAAATAGAAAAAAGATTTAATGAGATTGAGGATCTCTTAGCTCAACAGGAGGTAATTAATGATTTTAACAAATACCAGAATCTTCTTAAAGAAAGAGCAAAAATTACGGAAATAGTGGAGAATTTTAGAGATTATAAAAAATTATTGAAGGAAAAAGAAGATTTAGAAGAAGTATTAAGAGAAGAAAATGATGAAGAGATTAGAAATTTAGCTGAGATGGAATTGGAAGAAATAGAAAGAAAGATTGAACAAAAGGAGTTTGAATTAAAATCTGCTCTTTTGCCTAAGGATCCTAATGATGAGAAAAACATTATTATGGAGATAAGAGCAGGAGCTGGAGGAGAGGAGGCTGCCCTTTTCGCTGCAGATCTTTTTAGAATGTATATTGGATATGCCCAGAAGAAGGGATGGAAGGTAGATATTGTGAGTTCTAACCCAACAGGACTTGGGGGTTATAAAGAGATTATATTTATTGTTGAAGGTAAAGGTGCTTATAGTAGGCTCAAATTTGAGAGTGGAGTGCATAGAGTTCAGAGAGTACCTGTGACTGAGTCAAGTGGAAGAATTCATACATCCACCGCTACTGTTGCGGTTCTTCCTGAAATGGAGGAAGTGGAAATAGAAATTGATCCTAAGGATCTTAGGATTGAGACTTTTAGATCTGGTGGGGCAGGAGGACAACATGTAAATAAGACAGAATCAGGAGTAAGAATAACCCATATACCATCTGGAATTGTGGTTCAATGTCAAGACGAGAGATCTCAGCATCAAAATAGAGAAAAGGCCATGAAAGTTCTTAGAGCAAGATTGTATGAATACTATCAAAAGGAAAAAGAAAATGAGATCGCTTCTCAAAGAAGAGCTCAAGTAGGAAGTGGGGAAAGAAGTGAAAAGATAAGAACATATAATTTTCCACAAAGAAGAGTTACGGATCACAGAATAAATTATTCATCTTTCCAATTAGAAGAAGTGTTATCAGGAGAGCTGGATGAGTTTATAGATAGGCTCATCCTTGCTGAAAAAGAAGAGCAAATTAAAAAACTTTTTGAAGAAGTAAGTGCAGGCTCTTAGAGAAGTATTATTTTGGTTAAAAAGAGAATTAGAAGACATAGATCCAGATTCTGCATATTTGGAAGCTGAATTACTTATATCCTACGTTCTAAATAAAGATAGAAGCTTTATTTATACGGTAGATTTTATTGAAGAAGAAAAGGTAAAGGAGATTAAAAAACTATTAGGTTTAAGGAAAAAAGGAATACCTATAAGTTATATCCTTAAGAAAAAATTTTTTTATGATTATGAGTTCTTTACAGATAAAGGGGTTTTGATACCGAGAAATGAAACGGAATTATTAGTAGATGTGACTATTGATACTATCAAAAGTTATTCTTCAAAAAAAATTGTTGACATCGGGGTAGGTAGTGGTAATTTAGCAGTAACGTTAGCTAAGAAAATTGACAATCTCACTGTTTATGCGTGTGATATATCACCTTTTGCTCTAAAATTTGCAAAAATTAATGCTCAAAAATATGGGGTTATAGATAAGATTAAATTCTTCTTAGGACCTTATCTACACCCTATTATCATGAGAAATTTACAATTTGATTTAATATTAAGTAATCCACCATATATTGCTTCTTGGGAAATGCCTTTTCTTCAAAAGGAAGTTAAAAGAGAGCCTTGGGAGTCTCTTTATGGTGGTTGGAATGGTTGTGTTTTTTATGAGAATATTATTAAGGACTTGAAAAAGATGGATAAAGGTGTATTTATTTTTGAAATTTCACCGTTTATTTATGACAATTTAGTAAAATTGATTAAAAGAACCTTTCTTAAGTTTGAATTTCATGTATACAAAGATCTTTCCCAAAAGAGTAGAGTGATCAAATTAATATGGTGGAAATAATTAAGGTAGATAGAAACAATCCAGATGAAAAGATTTTAAATATAGCAATTGAAGTATTAAGAAGAGGTGGTCTTGTAGCTTTTCCTACAGAGACTGTCTATGGTCTTGGGGCTGATGCTTTGAATGAAGAGGCTGTTAGAAGAATTTTTGAAGCTAAAGGTAGGCCACCTGATAATCCCATTATTGTTCATGTAGGAAATATGGAGCAAGTCTATAGTCTTGTGGATGATGTTCCACCTGATGCTGAGAGACTAATGGAAGCTTTTTGGCCAGGGCCATTAACTTTAATTTTCTATAAATCACCTATAGTTAGTGATATAGTTACAGGTGGAAGTCCCAAAGTGGGTATAAGAGAACCTCAAAATAAGGTTGCTCTAACCCTTCTAAATCTTTTTGGACGGCCAATAGCTGCTCCTTCTGCAAATGCTTCCGGAAGACCAAGTCCTACTAAGGCTGAACACGTTCTTGAGGATTTAGGAGATAAGGTTGATTTAATAATTGATGGGGGAGATGTAAGTTTTGGAGTAGAATCTACAGTTTTGGATATAACTACTGATCCACCTGTTTTATATAGGCCTGGAGCATGTCCAAAAGAAGAAATTGAGAAAGTATTAAAGAAAAAAATAGTTTTTTGGAAAGAAGTAAAAAAAGAAGATATTCCCTCTCCTGGCTTAAAATATAGACATTATGCTCCTAAGGTACCTTTATACATTATTGAAGAGTTTAATGAAATATGGCAAAATAAAATAAAATCTTGGATAAAGGAAGGTAAAAAAGTGGGAGTTCTTGCTTCAGAAGAAACCAAAGATGTTTATCCAAAAGATCTTAAAATTTATGTTATAGGAAGTAGATCTGATCTATATAATATTGCTTTAAATTTATTTCCCTCCTTACGAAGATTGGAGAAGGAAGTTGATATTATTCTTGCGGAATCTTATCCAGAAGAGGGAATAGGTCTTGCAATTATGGATAGACTAAAGAGAGCAGCAGGTGATAAATAGTGATGATATTATTCGTTTGTACAGGAAATACTTGTAGAAGTCCAATGGCAGAATATCTTTTTCGTGAGCTTATTAAAGAGTATGATATAGAAATTGAAGTTTCCTCGGCAGGTATATTTGCTTTGGAAGGAAATAAGGCATCTATATATTCTCAAGAAGTAATGAAAGAGATAGGTGTTGATATTACAAATCATTCTTCTAAAAAAATAGATAATGAACTCATGGAAAGAGCTAATTGTGTTTTTACTATGACAAAAGAACAAGCTGAGATTTTAAAAAGTGTTTATCCTAAATATAGCTACAAGATATCTACTCTAAGTGATGAAGATATTTTGGATCCATATGGTAAAGATATAGAGACATATAGAGAAGTTCGTAATAAGGTAGAAAAAGAATTAAAAGACTTAATCAAAAATATGATGGTGAGGGTAGATCTATGAAGATTGCAATTGGGGCTGATCATGCAGGATATTTGTTAAAAGAAGAATTAAAAAAATGGTTAGAAGAATGGAATATTAGTTATCATGATTTTGGAACTTATTCGGCAGAAAGAACAGATTATCCTGATTATGGGATATTAGTAGCAAGGGCTGTGGCAAGAGGGGGTTTTGAAAAAGGTATATTAATTTGTGGTACAGGTATAGGTATGAGTATTGTAGCTAACAAAGTAAAAGGTATAAGAGCTGCTTTATGTAGAGATCCTTATGAGGCAAAATTAAGTAGAGAACATAATGATGCAAACATTTTGGCATTAGGAGGGAGAATCCTTGGTTATGATTTGGCAAAGGAGATAGTAAAAGTATGGCTAAATTCTGAGTTTACTGGTGGAAGACATAAATTAAGAATTCAAAAAATATCTATGATTGAGGAGGAGGAGCTGTGAAGTACTTACCTAATGTAGATCCTGAAATTTATGAAGCAATAAAGGGTGAGGAATATAGGGAGGAGTATCATTTAGAACTTATAGCCTCTGAAAATTTTGTAAGTAGAGCTGTTCTTGAAGCTCAAGGTTCTGTTCTTACTAACAAGTATGCTGAAGGTTATCCTGGAAAAAGATATTATGGTGGTTGTCTTTATATGGATAGGGTAGAGGATATAGCAAGAGAAAGAGTAAAGGCTATTTATGGTGCTGAGCATGCAAATGTTCAACCTCATTCTGGAAGTCAAGCAAATATGGCTGTTTATTTTGTAGTGTTAAATCCTGGAGACAAGGTTTTAGGTATGAATTTGGCCCATGGGGGACACTTAACCCATGGAAGTCCTGTAAATTTTTCTGGTAAATTTTTTAATTTTTATTTTTATGGAGTTGATAAAGACACTGAGAGAATAAATTATGATGCTGTTTGGAATTTGGCAAAGGAAGTAAAGCCAAAACTTATTGTTGCTGGGGCAAGTGCGTATCCTCGTATTATTGATTTTGAAAAATTTGCAGGTATAGCAGAGGATGTAGGTGCTTATCTTATGGTTGATATGGCACATATTGCAGGGCTGGTTGCTGCAGGATTGCATCCATCTCCTGTCCCTTATGCTCAATTTGTTACAAGTACTACTCATAAAACTTTAAGAGGACCAAGAGGAGGTTTTATCCTTTGTAAAAAAGAGTTTGCAAAGGATATTGATAAGGCTATATTTCCAGGTATTCAAGGTGGTCCTCTTATGCATGTAATTGCAGCCAAAGCTGTAGCATTTAAAGAGGCTATGTCTCCTGAGTTTAAAGAGTATCAAAGACAAATTATACTTAATGCTAAAGCTCTTGCTGATGAACTTATGAGATTTGGATATAGATTGGTAAGTGGTGGTACTGATAATCATCTCATGTTAGTAGATTTGAGAGATAAGGGTATTACTGGAAAAGAAGCTGAAAAAGCATTAGAAGAAGCTGGTATTACTGTGAATAAAAATTCAATACCCTTTGATCCTCAACCACCTACTGTTACAAGTGGTATAAGGATTGGTACACCAGCTTTAACTACAAGAGGTATGAAAGAAGATGAAATGAGATATATTGCGAGACTTATTCATGAGGTTTTATCAAATATAAAGGATGATAAAGTAAAGGAAAAGGTAAAAAGTGAAGTAGAAGAGCTTTGCAAGCAATTTCCAATTTATAGAAAGGAGAATTAATTAAATGGTTAAATTGGTTGATCATCCTTTAGTTCAACATAAACTTACAAAATTAAGAGATAAAAATACACAGCCAAAAGAATTTAGAGAATTACTTTCAGAGATATCAAGCCTTATGCTATATGAAGTTACAAGAGATTTACCATTAAAAGAAGTTGAAGTGGAAACTCCTCTTGGTAAAGCAAAGGGAAAAGTTTTAAACAATAAAGACTTGGCGATAGTGCCTATATTGAGGGCTGGTCTTGTAATGGCTGAGGGTATGCTACAAATTCTTCCTTCAGCTAAGGTTGGTCATATAGGACTTTATAGAGATCCAAATACCCTTCAACCAGTCCAATATTATACTAAGCTACCAGAAGACATAAATGAAAGAGAAGTAATTGTAGTTGATCCAATGCTTGCTACTGGTGGATCAGCAATTGCAGCCATATCCATTTTGAAATCAAAGCAAGTTAAAAACATTAAATTTGTTTGTATAATAGCTGCTCCTGAAGGTATTAAGGCTTTTAAAGAGGTTTACCCAGATGTGGAAATTTATACTGCTGCTGTAGATGAGTATCTAAATGATCACGGATATATAGTGCCGGGGCTTGGAGATGCAGGGGACAGACTTTTTGGAACCAAATAATATTACTTTAAATAAAGCTGGAATGAGAGATAAGTTTATTATTGAAGGCAGACATAAGCTTAAAGGTGAAATAGATATATGGGGAAGTAAAAATGCTTCTCTGCCTATTATGGCTGCCTCTCTTTTAAACTCCGGAGATCTTATTTTGGATAATGTTCCACCTGTAAAAGATAACTTAACAATGGCTGAAATACTGAGATATTTAGGATTAAGCGTAGAGTTTTTAGAAGGAGATAAGGTACATATTAAAGGAGAGCCAAAGGGATATAGAGCTCCTTATGAATTAGTTTCTCGAATGAGAGCTTCTTTTGAATTGATGGGACCTCTACTTGCTTACTTTGGAGAAGCAGAGATTCCTTATCCAGGTGGGTGTAGAATTGGTTTAAGACCAGTGGATCTTCATATAAAAGGCTTTGAAAGTTTAGGAGCAGAGATAACTGTAGATAAAGGTTTTGTTTGTGCAAGAGCAAAAAAGGGGTTAAAGGGAGCCAAAATTCATCTTGATAAACCAAGCGTAGGAGCTACAAGAAATATTATGATGGCTGCTGTTTTAGCTCAAGGAGAAACTATAATAGAGAATGCAGCTTGTGAACCTGAAGTTGTAGACCTAGGAAATTTTTTAAAAAGCATGGGAGCGGAAATTGAAGGCTTAGGTACTTCCACCATACATATAAAAGGTAAGAAAGAATTACAACCCATTGATTATTATAAAATTATTCCTGATAGGATAGCAGCAGGGACCTTTATAATAGCAGGAATAATGATAGGAAAAGACTTATTAATAAAGAATATAGAACCAGAACATCTCCAAAGTTTATTTATTAAGCTTAAAGAGGCTGGCGTAAATTCTTTGCAAATAAGGGATAGAGAGGTAAGGGTTAAAGGTGAAAAGGTTTGGAAAGGAATAGAGGTAACTACTATGCCTTATCCTGGTTTTCCTACAGATCTTCAACCTCAAATGATGGTATTTTTAAGCCTTGCTCAGGGTACAAGTTTGATAGTTGAGACTGTTTTTGAAAATAGATTCTTACACGTAGGAGAATTGTTGAGATTAGGTGCTAAAATAAGTATAGATGGAAGAACAGCTTTGATACAGGGAGTTGAAAAATTGAAAGGAGCACCTGTAGAGGCTACAGATCTAAGAGCAGGTGCTGCCTTAGTACTTGCAGGTTTAGTGGCAGAAGGAGTTACAGAGGTATTAGATGTGGATGAACATATAGATAGAGGATATGTGGCTTTAGAAGAAAAGCTTTCTGCATTAGGAGCAAATGTTAAGAGAGTGAGTTATGAAGAAGGCAAAAAAGTTTCTGATCTTAGTCTTTAGTATAGTTTTTATATTAATAGGAATTATATACGTAACATCACCATTATGGGTAAGGTATGTCGTAGTTTATGTATTGAATAGAAATTTTGGAGAAACTTTTAAGGTGGAAGATGTAAGGTATATCTTTCCAAATGAGATACAGATTGCAAAGTTAGAGCTTGGAAATTTTGCATCATTTACCAATGTAAGCCTTTCAGTGGGAGATGCTATAAAGCTTTCTCCTATTACTTTAGAACTTATAAAACCCAAAATAATAATAATACATGATGAAAAAGGGGAATGGAAGTTTCCTGAAATTCCTGGTATTGGAAAATCTGGAACATCTTCTCAAAATATCAATATTGAGATTAAGGGAAGAATAAAAGATGGAATTTTTGTAATCAGGGATTTGAAGCTTAAGAAAGATATAGAGATAAATAAGGTAAATGGAGATTTATCTTATAAAAATCAAGTCATAAATTATAATGTAGCTACAATCTTGGTTGGTGGACAAAACATAAAAGCCTATGGATATTATAATTTTACCAAATCATCGGGAGATTTAACTTTTGAGTTTAAAAATGCTAATGCTACAATATGGGCTCCTATATTTCTACCTGATATGTTTAAGGTTGAAGAGGGAACTTTTTCAGGATGGTTTAATACAAAAGGGGAAAAAGATAAATGGAGTTACAGTGGGGAAATAGATACAAAAGAGGTAAAAGGAAGCATATCTGGTATTCCAGGAATAATAGAGAATGTATGTATGAAGGTAAAAATAAATAATGAAAATATATCAGTTGTGCAAGGAAATGGGGTTTGGTTTGAAGCTTCTGCAAATTTCAGTGGGAAAGTAGCACCAGATCCTGATGTCCAAGTATCTTTTAAGGACCTTAATGTAGAGAAAATAGATAAAGAGTTCTTTAATAATTCCCTCAAATTTAAGGGAAAGGGAAAAGGAAATTTAATTATTAAGAATTCATGGGATAAACCCTGGATTTCAGGAGAGGTGTATATTAAAGACGGAACTATTTATGATATCAAGTTTGATAATATAGCCTTAAATCTGGATGCTAAGATACCTGGGCTTTTAGTCTCTTTTACTGGTGATTTGGAAATTGGTAAGGCATCAGGAAATATGAATTATGATCTTGAGAAGAATTCTGGCAAATTTTACTTAAGTGGTGAAAACATAAGGTTAGAAAAGATATCCAAGTTATTTAACCTACCAGATATAGAAGGAAAAGGTTCTTTAGTTGTGAAAGGGAATAAAGAGGCTAGTAAAGGATGGAAGGTTTTTGTTGATGGAGTAATAGAGAATGGAAAAATGGGAGATTATTCTGCTGAAAAAATTATCTTTTCTTTGGAAAATGAGGAAGGAAGTTTAAATTTTGATTTATTGAGAAATTCAGTTTTTTTTTTAAAAAGCTAAGGTTAGAGTTTTTTAGTATATCCGCAGGGATATATATTAAAAAAGGAGTATTAGGTATAAACAAAACTACTACGGAAGATTTTAATATTAATGGTAAATTACTTACTGATGATTTTGGATATGTTTGGGTAAGCGGTAAATATGATCCTAAAAATCTATTAGGATACATTTCTCTCCTTTCATCAAATATTGAAATATTGAAAATTAAATCCTCAATTCATCAATTATCCAACTTAGATATTGATGGAGATCTGTTGATAAGGATTAAGATCTCAGGTAATATTTTAAAGAATCCCTATTTTGATATATCTCTCTATGGAAAAGATCTTATTATCAAAAACTTTCCATTGAGAAGAGTCAGCATAAATCTAAAGGGTCATGATTTAAAGAATCTAAGCCTGTCCTTAAGTGGAAAATATAATAATAGTTTATTTTTAGGAAAGGGAAAGTTAAATATTTTAAATATGAATGGGGAAGTGGAAGGAAGATTATCTTTTAGAGAGGAGTTTAGTTTTAATAGTTTATTTTATTTTAAAGGAGATTTTTCTTCTTGGAAGTTGAAATTTTATACAAAAATAGGAAGTCTAAAATATAAAGATTTTGAAATTAAGGTTTCTAATTTTGATTTGAATTTAGATAGTAGTGGAAGTGTTGATGGTTATTTTTTGAGTGTGGATAAAGATTGCTTTTTGAATGCAAAAATAGAAGGAGATTTTAACAATTGGAAGATTTCATTTTGGGGCGAAAATATTGATTTTTTGGGTGGTAAGGTTAAAAAATTGAAATTAACCATGGATAATAAGTTTTCAGGAGAATTTTATTCAGAGCTTGATAATATAGGTAGTTTGGAAGGTAATTTTGTTTTTTCTTTAGAAAAAGGAAATATACTACTTGAAAATCTTTTAATTAATAAAAATAAACTTGGATATATACATGGGAGCTTTAGGGATAACAAATTTAATATAGATGGGCAAATTCTTGAGGGATCAATAAAAGGTTATTATGATATTTCAGGTGATGGGAACATAGATTTTAATGATATTAAGTTGCTGGATTTTGAGCTTTCAGGAAATGTATTAATAAAAGAGAAAAAGATATTCTTTAAAATTCCTAAATTAGATTTTTACGGCATGAATATAGAAGATATAAAAGCAACATTAGATCTTTCAAATTCTAAAGAGATAAAAGATATCAGCTTTATTGGACCATATTCTTTAGAAGGAGTTGGAAAGTTTTCTTTTGATGGTGTAAATCTAAAAGGAGAGATTTTTATATATAGAGAGAGAAATGAATTTGTTAGGCTTAGTGTAGAGATTGAAAAGGATAATATGAAATTAAATGGGGATATTCTTGGAGGAAAGTTAGCTGGTAATGTGAATTTGAAAGAAAAAGAGGTTAAAATTCTCTGTGAGAATTTAGATCTTTCTTCTCTTAATGATTATTTAGGAAAAATTGATCAATTAGAAATAGATTTTGCTAATGGAGGGATTAATTTCTCTGGGGTTTCTAAGACTTTTAGCATTCGAAATATAAACTTAAATAATGTTGTATTTAAAGGAGCTTACAAAGATCTTTTGGAATACCAGATTGTTTTTGATTATTCATCAGTTAATTTAAAAATTGATGGGGCATTTGATTTCAAAGAAAATAATGATTTTAATCTTTATATTAATTCTAAGATTTCTCTCTTAAATTCATCTTTTATTGGAAAAGTCAACAAGGATCTTGATTATATTAATCTCAAAATAGATAAGCATAATGTTTTTCAACTAGAAGATCTCATCGCTAATATTTCTTTAAAAGAAGGAGAAGTATTTTTGAGGGGTTATTTAGAAGAATCTGGAAAAATTGAAGGGAACATAGATTTTTCTGGAAATGGATTTTGGTCTTTCGAAAATATTAATCTTAGTTTTTTGAGAAATATGAATATAGATTTTGTAGGTGGACTATTATCTGGTGATATGGAGATAAAGAATTTTCAAGTGAATAATGTAAAATTAGATGCCAAAGATGTAGTTATCTCTGGATTTATTCCCTTTAATATATCCATGAATATTTGTAACATCAAGGATAGATATTTATTGAGAGGAACGATCTCAAAATTGTCAAAAGATAATGGTGAAATTAAAGGAGAATTTTCTTTGAATGACTTTACATTTAACATATCATTACCTGATATTTTCTTTGTTAATTCGTTATTACCGAAAGGAATTTTAAAAAGCGGAGATATAACTAAGGGAGAATTAAGGGTCAGTATAAAGGGTAATAAGGACCTTCAAAGTATTGAAGGTGATATTAAATGGAAAGATCCGATTGTGGTTAATTATATGGAAGAAAAGTTCAAGTATGCAAGTTTTGATATTATTGCAAAAATTGGTGAGGTTATATTAAATAATTTAAATTTAGTTGGGGACAATAATAATCTTATTTTAAAAGGTAAAATTTATCCAAATATAATGATAAAATCTGATTTTTCAGAAATTTGTTTTAGCATACCTGATATGGCAAAGGGCTATTTATCTGGGGATTTAATGCTTTATCAGAAAAAAGATAGATATATTCTTAGTGGAAATTGCACGGTTTTTAATACCCATATTAAATATCCGCAGTTAAATACACAGACTCCTAATATTTCTCTTCCATTAGATTTTGATCTTAAAATATCCTTTAAGGATAATGTTATGTTTTATGAAAATGAGTTTTTATATCTGTCGATTAATGGGGATCTTACAGTAAGAGGTAATAATGCAAAGCCAATTTTGGAGGGAAAGTTATCCTTTAATAGTGGAAATATTAATGTTTTAGGTAATTCTTTTATTGTGAATAATGGATATATTAAGTTTCCTGGCTTAAGTTTTGAAGAGAATATTTGGGAAATTTCTGCTAGTACTATCATACAGGGATATATCATATATTTGAAAGGTTATAGTTTTATGGGAAATAATTCTTTTGTGTTTTCTTCAGATCCCCCTCTTACCTTTAGAGAAATTTTATTTCTTCTTGTAGGACAAAAAAATCTTCCTATAGCACAATCAGAAACCTGGACTCTTTCGAGTATTATAGAAAGCATTCCTTTAGGAGTAGAAGGAGTTATAAGTTCTGCTTTTGGAAATTTTATTTTAAATCCTATTGTTTCAGAGATATCTAATATTTTTAATCTTGATAGTTTAAAAGTAGATTATGAAATACAAGGTTTATTACCAATATGGAAAAGCTTAACTCTTGAAAAGAGAATTTGGGATAGATTATATTTCACATTAAGTTATTCTTTAGGGGGAGATAGGATGTGGAGTGGTGAATTTAGCTATAAATTAAGTAATGATTTGAAGTTTAAGCTTTATACTTCTCAGGGAAAACAATTCAATTTTAATATGGAATATTCTACAAAGTTTTAAGAAGGGAAGGTGAATTAGCTTTGAAAAAGATAGTATTTTTATCCTTATTCTTCTTTTTAATATTTTTCTCTGTATTAGTATTCGCTCAGACAGAATATAAATTAATAGATATTATAGTAAAGGGCAATACAAAAATAAGCACCCAAGAGATATTAAAGATAGCAGGAATAGGGAAGAATATGTATATCTCTGAAGATAAACTGAGTGCGATAAAAGAAAAATTGGAGGATTCTTCTTATTTCATTTCTGTTATGTTAAATAAGATCTCCCAGAAGGATGGAATTATTCTTGAAATAAATGTGGTAGAATCACCCTTTCTTATATTTGTGAATGGAATAAGATTTCAAGGTTTACAGAAACTAACTTTAAAAGATATTCAAGATTCAGTTATTCTTCCTTATATAGGATGGACTACTGATCAGCTTATCTGGGAGCAGAGAAGAAAATTCATGTCTAAAGGTTATTTTTCTGATATTAATATTACACAAGAAAAAATAGATTCTGGAGTGATTTTGACTTTTTATTTTAAAGAAAATCCAGTTTTAGATAGCATTCAAACAAACGGACTAAATAGAATATCTAAGGAGAGAGTGTTGGAATTATTAGGGTTAAAAGAAGGCATGCTTATATCGGAAGAGGCAATTTTAGAGAAGAAAGAAGTGTTAATGTATAGTGATTTATTTTCTGAAGTAGATTTTAAAATTGAAAAGAAGGATAATAGGTTATCTCTTAGTATAAATCTAAAAGAGAATCCGTTATTATCTAAAATCTCGATTTCTGGTCTAAATAAATTAGAGATGAAAGATTTAATGCAAGTAATAGGATTTAAGGGAGATATAAAAGGAAATTCTATATTTTTAAATACAGAGGTTTTTCTGTCTCAAGGGCTTTTAGACAATCTAAGATCTAGATTAGAGGATGCAGGATATTTTAAAGAAATAGCTTTTAAAACAATTAATCTTGGAAACAATGCTGCTGGATTAGATATTGACTTAAAGGAAAATCCATGGATAGTTTTGATCGATGTAAAGGGTTTAAAAAATGTGTCCAAGGATAAGTTTTTTAATATAATTAAAAAAACTTCAAAGGATTTCTTATCTGAGAAATATATTGAAGAAAGAAAAAATCTCTTAATAAATTCTGGTTATTTTTCATATGTAGATATAAAATATGTGGTGTCACCTAATAATATGGCTTATGTGACTTTTATAGTAAGGGAAAATCCTATCTTAGAGAATATTAGTTATAAAGGACTTTCTAAAGTTGCAGAATCTGAGGTTGACAAGTATAGAATAATAGATAAAGGGGATTTTATTACGCAAGATAAGATTGATGAACAAGTTTCTAAATTTAAAGAATTAGGTTATTTTGAAGATGTAGATGTAGAATCCATAACCAATGAAGATAAGATATCTCTTACTTTTATTTTTAAGGAAAATCCTATAGTTAGAAAGATAAGTTTTGTAGGATTAACGGGAGTAGCAATTGATTACTTAAAGACCATCTTGTTAACGAAAGAAGATAAACCTTTTAATCCTGATTTTGTAAAAAAGGATATAATTAATATTCAAAATTTCCTCCAACAAAAAGGGTATGTTTTCACAGTTCTTCAATCCTTCTCTTTTAATGAAGATGGTGAATTGATATTTACCTTTAAGGAGTATAAAGTAGAAGACATTGGAGTAGAAATTGTTCCTGCTACAGAAACTTCGGTATTAGGATTTTTAGCTGTACTAAGAAGACCGACAGATAAGAATGTGATTAAGAGGGAAATTTCATTAAAGGTTGGAGAACCTGTTAATTGGGAAAAGATAAAAAGGGATCTTCAAAATATATATAATGTGGGAATATTTGAAGACGTATCTGTTAGGTTCGAACAGGGAAGTTCAGAGGAAATGGTAAAGGTTATTTATGTTTCAAAAGAAAAACTTTCCGGATCTTTTAATTTTGGTGGTGGGTATGCAACGGATGTAGGTATATATGGTTTTGTGGAGTATAAAGAAGGCAATTTATTTGGGAAAGCTAAAAGTTTAAGTTTACAATTATCATTAACAGGTTTAGGAAAGATCAATTATCAGTTAAGTTTCAGTGATCCTTGGTTTTTAGGAGGGAGAAATTCTTTTCAATTGGATATTTATGACAAAAAAACAACTATTTCAGGATTAACAACATCTACCGTTGAAAAGACTGGGGGTGCTTTTTCATTCTCCTATCCTTTGGGTAGACTTTGGAGCCTTTCTTTTGGTTTTAAATATGAAGAGATTACTTATTTGGATAACTCTAATCCTAAGAGTAGTGTAGGGAGTTTTAAGATAGGATTAATAAGAGATTCTAGAGATTTTTATTTAAATCCTACACAAGGAAATAGACAATATGTAAACTTAGAATTTGCTGGTGGTGGAAGTGATGCTAACTTTATCAAATATGTAGGAGATTTTCAGTGGCATATACCTCTCACTAATAGAGAGTCCACCTTAACTATTATAGAGCAGAAAAATAGACAAGTTTTATCATTTAGATTAGGATTAGGATATGGGGAGGGTAATATACCAACTACTGAACTCTTTACCTTAGGTGGCTCAAGTTCTATCAGAGGATTTTATGATAATGAATTTAAAGGAGATACATTTGCTCTTTTTAATGTCCAGTATAGAATTCCTCTTGGGAATGGAATTTATGGAGTTTTCTTTTTAGATACAGGAAGTACATGGTATTCAAAAGATATTTCCTCCTTATCTGATATTAAACTTTATACTGGCGTAGGACTTGGTTTAAGGTATGAAACTATAATTATTCCAATAAGATTTGATTTTGGATATAATTTTGGTAATGATCCAATGGATCCTAATACTAAGTGGAGAATTCATTTTAGTTTTGGAGACATATTTTAATGAATGGAGGGATCTCTTTGAAAAGGATAATAATATTTTCTTTATTTCTTTTAATTACTTTAAACCTTACCTTTGCTGATGAAAATTATTTTATTCAGGGAATATCTATAATAGGTTTGAAAAATGTTTCTTACGATACGGTTCAGAATATGTTAAATATTAAAGTGTTAAATTTTTATAATGGAAATTATATAGAAGATCAACTAAATAAGTTAAAGGAAAGTGGTTATTTTAAATCTGTCTCTTATGATCTTAAAAAATTAGATAGTGGTTATGAACTGATCATAAAGGTGGAAGAATTTCCTGTTGTTGCTGACATAATATTTCCAGATATAAAGCTTATAACAATTAATGCTATTCAGAAAGTTATTTATAGTGGCAAAGGCAAATTTTTTATTGAGGATAAAGTTAAAGAGGATTGCAAAAAGATTGAGGATCTTTATAGAAAGAAGGGTTTTGTTTTAGAAATTTCTCCTCAATATATTTTTAAAGATGGAATTCTTTCATTTATTTGGAAAGAAGCTCCTATTATAGGTAGTATTGAAATAATAAGCGGTAATCAATGGGAAAAGAAGGTTATTGAAGAGAATTTGAATCTTTCAATAGGAGATCCTCTTGATCTAAAGAAAATAGATGAACTTAATCAGAAACTTTTGAAAAAGAATATAAGGATAAAAATAATACCAGAATGGGCTTTTGAAGGAGGTTATACAATTTTATATCTTAATGTTGAATATCTATCACCAAGAATAGTTTCTTTGATTTATGAAAAAAATGAGAGAGTAAATTTATGTTTTAGCTACTATTTGAATAATTATGGCAATTTAGAGTTAAACATTTCTAACAATATGCGAGGATCTTTTGGCTACCTTATTTCTTGGCAACGGGAGTTTTTAAAAGTTTATTTTGGAGATAATTATTGGGGATTGAGTATTAATAAAACTCTTTCCAGTAGTAATAATATAGTAGGTGAAATTGGTTTTAAAAATAATCCGAATCTTGATGATAAAGTATTGAGTTTTGATATAACTCAAGATACAACTTTAGAAGAGGATGGTGTTTATAAATCTGGAAGCTATTTTAATTTTGGCATAGATTTTCATGGAGGAGGCTCTAATTATAATTATTCTTTAGCCTCATTATCAGGTAAGTATTTTATAAGATACGGAGAGGGTCTTAATGAACGTATATTAGGTTTTATGGGGGATATAAGATATCCTTTTGGAGATTCACCAGAGGATGGATCTTTGTATTTAAAGATTACTTATGCATTTCCCTTAAACAAATGGATATATTTAACTCTATCTGTGGGAGGTGATAGCTGTTTTAATCCAAGAGATTTAGTGTCTGCAAGTGATATTAGAATTAATCCATTTTTTGGTGTGGAGTTTTCAGTTACTCAAAAATCCTTATTCTATGCCTTTGGATTAGAGAGTGATCTTGTATCTTTAAGAAATTTTTATATCAAATCAAAATTAGAATTTTAGGAGGTAAGGAAAAATGAAAAAATATGGTCTGTTCATAGTATTTTTACTAATTGCAATCTCATTCATCTTTGTTGGTATTAAAATTGTTGGAGCACAGACTCAGACTTCTCTGAAAATAGCATATATTGATGAAGATAAACTTTTAAGAAGTTATCCTCCTTTTATGAATGCCTATAATAAATATCAACAAGAATATCAAGATAGGCTTAATAAGCTTAATGAAGCTCAGAAGGCTGGAAAATCTCAGGATGAAATAAAGAAACTATCGGCCCAATATGATGCGGAACTTCAACCTTATAAGCAAGCAGTGGAAAAAGTGTTAGATAGCTTAAAAAAGACTCTTGATAAAATATTCTCTGATCTTGCTAAAAAAGAGGGATACATAGCAGTTCTTACAAAGAATGTACAAGGTCAGGAGATTGTAATTTGGGGCGGAGTAGATATTACAGATAAAGTTATAAATATTCTATCTTCTGGTAAATAGACATGAAAAAAAGGCTATTGAAGATAATTTTATCTGTATACATTATATTTGTTTCATCTTTCTCTATTATTTCTTCTCAACAGAGTATTAATATAGGATATATAGATTATTCAAAGGTATTTCTTGATTTCAGATATACTAAGAGTGTTCAAACTGTAATACAGAAAAGACAGTCTGAAATTGAGAAATTGGTAGTAGATGCCAAGAAAAGTGGAAAAACTGATAAGGAGATTAATGAATTAAGGGCTAAAGAAGAGAAAAAATTAGGAGAATATGTAGAGAAAGCAAGACAAGATATAAAAAATAAAATTTTAAAAGAAGTTGAAAATATAGCAAAGATCAAGAAGCTTTCTGTGGTTATCGAAAAGAAGATAAGAATATGGGGTGGGATTGATATTACTGATGATGTTTTAAAAAATTTGAATAAATAAAGGGTGAATAAAGATGCATCTTAGTGAAATAGCAAAGATAATTAATGGAGTGTTAGTTGGGGAAGATGTATATATAGAAAAGATCTCTGAATGGGATAAAGCAGGAGATAATGATCTTATATTTGTATTTGATTTGGATGATATAAAAGTAGCTGAAAAAACAGGGGCGAAAGCAATGGTGATTCCATATGGTGGGTCTTCTTCTAAGCCACATATAAGGGTTGAGAATCCTAAACTTGCAATGGCAGAATTATTAAAGTATTTTGATTGGCGGGTATATCCTAAAGATATTCATCCTACAGTTATTATGGGCAAAGGGATTCAATTAGGAGAGGATGTGGGAATAGCACCATATACTGTTATAGGAGATAATGTAAAGATTGGCAAAGGATCAAAGATATTTTCAGGAGTAGTAATAGGAAATAATGTGGAAATAGGTGAGAATTGTATCATATATCCAAGAGTAACTATTTATGACCATTGCTATATTGGAGATAGAGTTATAATTCATTCAGGATGTAGTATTGGAATAGATGGTTTTGGATATGTATGGAATGGAGAAGAGCATTACAAAATCCCTCATATTGGTAAGGTGGTTATAGAGGATGGAGTAGAAATAGGAGGAAACACGGTTATTGAAAGAGCCACTTTGGGAGAAACACGCATAGGTAAAGGTACTAAAATAGGATCATTGATAATCATAGGACATAATGTAAGAATAGGAGAGAATTGCGTTATAGTAAGTCAGAGTGGTATAGCTGGAAGTAGTAAATTAGGAAATAATGTAATCATGGCGGGTCAAAGCGGTGTTTCTGATCATGTTAAAGTAGGCAATAACGTAACCATCCTTGCTAAGAGTGGTGTGATTAAAGACATACCTGATAACATGATAGTTTCTGGATTTCCCGCCAGACCTCATAGGGAAGAGATGAGAGTACAAGCTATTATGAGAAGACTTCCTGAGATTTGGGAAGAAATAAAGAAGTTGAGGGATAAACTTGGTTAGACAAAGAACAATAAAAGAATCTGTCAAGGTAGAAGGTAAAGGCCTACATACTGGTTGTTATACTAAAATGTATTTACATTCTGCCCCAGAAAATACAGGTGTTTTGTTTATTAAGAATAAAGTAAAAATTCCAGCCAATTATAAGTTTGTAGTAGAAACTTCACGTAGGGTTGTTTTAGAAAAAGATGGCGAAAAGATTTCTACTGTTGAACATTTTTTGTCTTCATTATATTACCTTGGAATTTCTAACTTATATGTGGAAGTTGATGGAGACGAAGTGCCAATTTTAGATGGCAGTGCTTTTTATTGGGTAGAAATTCTTGAGGATTTAGTAAAAGATCAGGATGATTTAATAGATGAATTGACGATTGAGAAACCATATTCTTTTAGGGTTAAAAATGCTGAAATTCTCTTTTTTCCCTCAAGCAGATTTCAAGTACTTTGTGCTATCTCTTTTCCTAATTCCTTTTTAAGATGGCAAACATTTTATTTAAAAGATCTTAAAGATTATAAAACTGAAATTGCTCCAGCAAGAACTTTCGGGTTTTATTATGAGGTAGAGGAGCTTGTTAAAAAAGGACTCATAAGTGGTGCTGATCTTAACAATGCACTTCTTGTGGGAGAAGGTAGATATGTTAATGAACCTCGCTTCAAAGATGAGCCAGTAAGGCATAAAATTCTTGATTTAATAGGTGATATGTCCCTTTCAGGTAAAAGATTAAAATTAAAAATTATATCTATTGGATCAGGACACTCGCTACATATGAAAGCTATGTCATATCTACTTAGGGGGTGATGATGTGAATAATATTGATATTACTAAAATTCTTCCTCATCGTTTCCCTTTTCTTCTTGTTGATAGAGTATTAGATTTTAAAGAAGGGGAATGGTTAAAAGCAATAAAAAATGTTACGTATAATGACTATTTTTTTGTAGGACATTTTCCTGAAAGACCTATTATGCCGGGAGTATTAATAATTGAAGCTATGGCACAGTCTGCAGGTATATTTTTATTTCTAAGCTATGGAAAAGATAAAAGTGATAAAGAATATATAGCGTATTTAGCAGGGGTGAATAACGTTAAATTTAGAAAACCAGTAATTCCGGGTGATCAAATAGTTTTAGAAGTAAAACTAAAGCA
The DNA here is from genome assembly GCF_055181375.1 of Dictyoglomus sp. DH. Lineage (NCBI taxonomy): Bacteria > Pseudomonadati > Dictyoglomota > Dictyoglomia > Dictyoglomales > Dictyoglomaceae > Dictyoglomus > Dictyoglomus sp. DH. The sequence goes on from NZ_CM143706.1 coordinate 920,598, forward strand.
AACAGTAAGGAATATATATAAGTTTGATGCAATTTGTAAAGTAGATGATAATATTGTGGCAGACGGAGAAATTACTATTGCATTAGGAGGAAAAGAATGAAGGATGTATCAATACATCCTACTGCTATAATCAGTGGTAAGGCTGAAATAGGTATAAATGTAGAGATTGGTCCTTTTACTGTAATTGAGGATGGGGTAAGAATTGGAGATTATACAAAAATTGAAAACAATGTTCATATTAAAAGAGGAACCATTATAGGTAGTGGTTGTCATATACATACAGGAAGTGTTTTAGGTGATATTCCTCAAGATTTGAGTTTCAAAGGAGAAGAAAGTTTTCTTATAATAGGAAATAATGTAACAATAAGAGAATATTGTGTATTTCATAGGGCATCTGGTAAAGGTAATGCTACAATCATAGGTGATAATTGTTATTTAATGGCATATGTTCATGTGGCTCACAATGTTAAGATTGGAAGAGATGTTATAATAGCCAATGCCACACAACTTGCTGGATATGTAGAAATTGGAGACAAGGCATTTATAAGTGGTCTTGTAGGGATTCACCAGTTCGTAAGGATAGGTAGTTATGCAATGGTTGGAGCATTATCTAAGTTGGTTAAAGATATTCCTCCCTTTTCTTTATGTGATGGTAATCCGGCTCTAATATATGGTATTAATGTGGTAGGTCTAAGAAGAAATGGTTTTTCGAGTGATAGGATTAGAATAATTAGAAAACTCTTTCATATATTATATGATAAAGGTTTATCTTTTGAGAAAAGATTAGAGGCAATATCTAAAATAGAATATGAAGAGGCTAAAATGTTGTTTGATTTTGTTAAAGGCTCGAAAAGAGGAATTGCTGATGCATCTTGGAGGAATGAAGAATGAAAATATTCTTTTCAGCATTAGAAGTTTCTGCTGATTTACATGGATCAAAGCTTATAAATGCGCTAAAACAAAAACAAAAAAATATATATTTTTTTGGTCTTGGCGGAGAAAGAATGAAGGAAGAAGGCTTAGATGTAAGATGGGACCTAACAAGATATAGTACTGTTGGTTTTGTTGAGCCTTTACCTTATATTCCAAAGTTATTAAAAATACAGCAAGAAGCCAAAAATTTATTAAGAGAGGCAAGACCTGATCTTGCTATATTTATTGATGCTCAAGGTTTTAACCTCCCATTAGCAAAATATGCGAAAAGTTTAGGTATAATAACTGTATATTATTTTGCTCCACAATATTGGCTATGGGGAAAGAAAGAAGAAGCTAAAGAAGTTCTTTCAAATTTGGATTGGATAATTGCTACTTTTCCTCAAGAGTATTCTTTATATAAATCATTTGGAGATAATGTGGTTTTTTTTGGACATCCTCTTATAGATTATCTTTCAGTTTATTCAAATATAGACAAAAAAAATGATCTTATAGGACTTTTCCCAGGAAGTAGAGTACAGGAAATTAAAAAACTTACTCCTATTTTTTTAGAGATAGCTGAGAAATTGCCAGGATATAAATTTGTTATTCCTTTAGCAAGTCAAAATTTTTCTAATTTATTATATTCTATCATTAAAGGGAAGGAGAATTTGGTGAAAGTTGTGTCAGGAAATGAAAGCCAAAAGATCTTAAGGGCATCTGTTATAAGCCTTGTAGCCTCTGGTACAGTAACTTTAGAGGCTGCCATTCTCAAGACACCTGTTTTTGTATTTTATAAGATCTCTCCATTGACTTATTTTATTGCTAAAAGACTTGTTCATTATCCTTATATTGCTTTGCCCAATATTATTTTAGAAAAACGTATATTTCCTGAGTATGTGCAGTATATAGATATAAACAAGGTTGTTAAGGATATAGATGATTTTTTGAGAGATAGCGATAGAAGAGAAAAAATGTTAAAAGATCTTGATAGAATCTCTGAAATAATTGGAAAACCTGGGGTTTTAGATAAAATTTCTGATTTTATATTAAATCTTTTATGAAAATTTATTTCATAGCTAATGGGCCTGGAGAAATAGCAGGCTGGCTCTATCCATTGGTACAGTGGATAAGGGAGTATGAGCCTTTTTGGAGTAAAAATTTGTCATATTATTTAATATTAAATCCTTGTCAATTTGCATCAGGAGAAGAAGAAAGAGTTGTAAGAACATGGGAATTTTTTGAAGATATAATCTTACCAAATGAATATTGGAAGCTTTTTAAAGTTAAAGAAAGTAACACAATAATCTTCCATATAGGAGGAGATTTATTTTTTAATTTGGCTCTTGCCAAAAGGTGGAAAAGTAAATCTTTAGCATACTTGGAGAAAGATTTTTATTGGGAAAGATTTTATAATAGGATCTATGCATCTGAAGTATTGAAATATAAAAAGGCAGTAGTAGTTGGAGATTTAAGATTTGATTTTCTTCCCAATAATGGGTTTTCTAACAATAATAAAATTGCTTTATTTCCGGGGAGTAGGACCTATGGGTTGAGATTTTATTTGCCATTTTATTTCATGTTAGCAAGAGAAATTTTAAAAGATTTTCCAGATCTTAACTTCACCTTATTTTTCTCTCCCTTTTTAAATCCATTAGAAAGTGGAAAAATATTAGAGAAACTGCAACCTCTTTGGAAAGATTTACCTATGGAGTTTAGAGATCTAAAGGATATGAGAGATGTGAATGGTTATTTTCTTGCTATTACACTTCCTGGTACCAATACTTTGCAACTTGCATATATGAAGATTCCTATGTTAGTAATATTGCCTCTTCATAGACCAGAATATCTTCCTCTTGAAGGGATTGGTAATTTGTTTAAGGGAAGAATACGAGATTTTATTATAAAAGCCTACTTAAATAGAAATCCATATTTAGCCTTGCCCAATAAGCTATATCCTGGAATACTACCTGAAGTAGTAGGTAAATTTTTGTTTAAGGATGTGTTAAAATTTTTAAGAGGATTAATTGTTGAAAGGGAGATAATCTTAAATATACATAATGAGTTAAAAGAAAAGTTTAATAAGAATTATCTATCGTCCGAGTTGATCTGGAAGGATTTTTATCATGAAGTACTTGAAAAGGCTATTTGAATTTTTAAAACCATATGCAATTTATTTTATAATAGGTTTTTTCTGTATTATAGTTGGTAATGGTGCTCAATTATATGCACCAAAATTCTTAGGAGAACTTTTGGATCAGCTTTCTCATATTAGAGATTTAAATGTTTTAAATAGATTAGCCTTTATAATTATTCTTCTTCTTTTTACAAGAAGTATTTTTTTGTATGGTCAGATTTATATTTTTTCTTTTATTGGTCATAGATTAGTAGCAGATTTAAGAGAAAAATTATTCGAGAAGATTCAATATCTCTCTTTAGATTATTTAAATAGATGGGGAAGTAGTGATCTTATAGCTCGTACTCTTCAAGATACTCAATTGATACAAACTTCTTTTTTATCAGGCATAGCAGATCTTTTTTATGCTAAAGTCCTTTTATCAGGGGTACTTGTTATAATATTCATCACAGATTGGCAACTTGCTCTTGCAACTCTTATTGTTATTCCTCTTTTTGTTTTTTCTATATCTGGTATAGGTAGGGAAATACAAAAATGGTCCATGTCTGTACAAAAAAAGGTAGCAGATTTAACAAAACTTATACAGGAGAGTATAAAAGGAGCAAGAATAGTAAGAGGCTTTTCTCAAGAAGAAAAAGAAATTGAAAGATTTAAGAAAGAAAACGAGAAAAACTTTTTTAGAAATTTGAAAATTGCAAGACTTACAGCATTGCAAATTCCTCTTGCTAGCTTTTTAAGTGCTTTAGCACTTGTTTTTATCCTTTGGTTAGGTACAAGAAAGATAGCAAGAGGAGAGATAACAATGGGATCCTTTGTAGCTTTTCTTACTTATGTGGGTATGGCTTTGGATCCTACTCAAACTATTCTTAAAGTGTTTTCAGGACTTAGGCAAACCTATGCAGCTTTAGAAAGAATTTTTGAGATTTTGGATAAAGGTAAAGAAGTAGAAGAGGTTAAAAATCCAATAGTTCTACCTCCAATAAAAGGTTTTGTAGAATTTAAAAATGTATATTTTACATATGACGGAAGGAGTTGGGTTTTAAAGAATATAAATCTTAAAGTTAATCCTGGAGAAAAAATTGCTATTGTAGGAAGTAGTGGTGCAGGAAAAAGTTCTCTGGTAAATATTATTCCAAGGTTTATAGATCCCGCTCAAGGAGAAGTAAGAATTGATGGGTACAATATAAAAGAAGTGAGTTTAAAATCTTTAAGATCTCAAATAGGTTTCGTTCCACAAGAGACTATTATTTTTTATGGTACAGTAAAGGATAATATAAGTTATGGAAACCCAAATGTAACTTTAGATGAAATTATAGAGGCTGCTAAAATTGCAAGGGCTCATGATTTTATTATGAATCTACCAGATGGATACGATACTGTAATTGGAGAAGGTGGGGTAGGTATTTCGGGAGGACAGGCACAAAGAATTGCTATTGCAAGAGTTGTTCTTTTAAAGCCAAGATTAATAATTCTTGATGAAGCCACCTCAGCATTAGATTCAGAATCAGAAGCCTATGTACAGGAAGCTTTAAAAGATCTTATGGAGGGAAAAACTGCTTTTATTGTAGCTCATCGCTTATCTACTATAAGAAAAGCTGATAGAATAATTGTATTAGAAAATGGAGAAATAGTAGAAGAGGGTACTCATGAAGATCTCTTGAAGAAGGGTGGAATTTATGCAAGAATAATAAAATGGCAACTTGAGGAGAGTAATATAGGAGATGAATAAGGTAAAGATAGGAGTTGTTGGAGTAGGGTATTTAGGGCAACATCATGTAAGAATTTTTAGTGAGATTCCTAAAGTAGAAATTGTAGGAATTGCAGATTTGAATTTGCAAAGAGCAAAAGAGATTGCTTCTATTTATAATATACATTTTGTAACTTCTGATTATAGAGATTTACTTGATAGGGTTGATGCTGTTAGTATTGTTACTCCTACTAATACTCATTTTCAGATAGCAAAAGATTTTTTGCTTAGAGGTATTCATACTTTTATAGAGAAACCTGTAACTCAAACTTTAAAAGAAGCGGAAACTCTTTTAGAGATTGCTAGTGGGAAAAATCTTATTTTACAGGTAGGTCATATAGAAAGATTTAATCCTGCTGTTCAAGAATTAAAAAGATATATAAATGATCCTTTTTACATGGAGATAAAAAGATCTGGTCCTTTTGACGGTAGGATAACTGATGTAGGGGTTGTAATGGATCTTATGATTCATGATTTGGATATACTTTTTTATGTATTAGGTAAGGGTAGAAAAATATTAGACATAAAAGGATATGGTTATTCTTTTTATACTTCTTATGAAGATTTTGCAAATGTAGAACTTGTTTTTGAGGGAAATCTTCTTGTAAATCTGATTGCCAGTAGGGTAACTCCTAAAAAGATTAGAAGATTAGATATTTATGAGAAGAATGGGGATTTAATAAGCATAGATTATATGGAACAAAGCATATCTATAATTCATGGGAATAGAAAACAAGTTGAAACATCCATAGAGACTCCAGTTTTAGAGAAAGAGGAACCTTTGAGATTAGAGCTTGAACATTTTGTAAGTTGTATTCTTGAGGGATCGGATCCTGAAGTTACCCTGGAAGATGGAAAATTAGCTTTAGCCCTTGCTACTGAAATTTTAAAGGAGCTGAGAGTTTTTGATATTAAGAAAGGTACTTAAAATTTTTTACTTATCTATAATCTTTCTTATCTTTTTTATTATTCTATCATTATCTTCTGATGATCTAAAATATTTAAAAACTCAATTTGAACAGCAATTAAAAAAAGAGCCTCGAAATTCTAAAGTTCTTTTTAATCTTATGGTAGTATATGGAGCTTTAGGAGATTTAGAGAATCTTTATAATACATATAATTTGCTTATTGCTACTGATCCTAACTTTCTTAAAAACCTAAAAAAAGATATAAAGGAAGAAGATAGTAGTATATTCAATCTATATAAATTAGCATTTTTGTATTATTTCTTAGAAGATTATGATAAATCTATCTTTTATTTTGAAAGGTTGTATGATTTAAAGCCTAACGATGATTGGGTAATAGCTTTTCTTGCATATTTGTACTATTTAAAAGATAATTTAAATAAGACAAAAGAATTAATAGATAAAGGATTAAAATTAAATAAAGATAATGAGGTTTTTCACGCTCTTTTATGTGCCTTATATTTAAAAGAAAATAGATATTTTTCGGCTCTTAAGGAATACTTTACGACTTTGAGTATTGTTCAAAGGAAAGGATATAAAAACATATTTGAAATTTTAAAAAATTTGAGATAAATTGACATATTGTTAAAATTTTCTTAACATTAAATTATGGCACTTGAGACCATAGGTATATATAAATACTACGGAAAAAGATGCGTAGTTAAAAATGTCTCAATATGTGTAACCCCTGGGAGTGTAGTTGGGCTTTTAGGACCAAATGGGGCAGGAAAAACTACTACATTTTATACTATAATGGGGGAAGTAACTGCTAATCAGGGTAAGATTTTACTTGATGGCGAGGATATTACACATTTATCTATGCCCCAAAGAGCAAGAAAAGGTATTGGTTATCTTGCCCAAGATCCTACGATATTTAGAAAACTTTCAGTAGAAGACAATATAAAATTGGTATTAGAATTAACAAAGTTAACTCCAAAAGAGCAAAAAAAGAGATTAGAAGAATTAATAGAAGAATTTCAATTACAGAAAGTTAGGAGAAATTTAGGGTATACACTCTCTGGAGGAGAGAGAAGAAGGGTTGAAATAGCTAGGGTTTTAGCCCTTTCTCCTAAGTATATACTTTTAGATGAACCTTTTGCAGGGGTTGATCCTATTACTGTTCAAAATTTACAAGAAACTATTTCTTATTTAAGGAAAAAGGGGTTGGGTATATTAATTACTGATCATAATGTTAGAGATACATTGGCTATAACAGATTATGCATATATAATATTTTCTGGAGAAGTTCTTATCTCCGGTACTCCAGAAGAGATAGTTAATAGTGATATGGCAAAAAGATTTTTCTTGGGAGAGAGGTTTAATCTTTAATGTCTGGATTTTTTTTAATAATTATATTGATTCTTGCAAGTGGTTTGATTGCGTATGCAGGAGATTATGTAGGTAGAAAAGCAGGAAAAAAGAAACTTTCTCTCTTTGGACTTAGGCCTAAATATACTTCTCGTATAATCAGTATTTTGACTGGCATTTTAATTATGATTTTCTCTCTTGTTGTGCTTTCTGTTATTTCTGAAAATGTTCGAGTAGCTTTATTTGGGATGGAAAAATTAAAGAGACAGATATATTCTTTAGAAAATTTGATTAAGTCAAAGGAAAAAGAATATACAGAGATTTTAAAGAGGTATGAGGAAGTTAAAAAAGGTAGAGATAAGGCTCTAAAAGATTTGGAGGAATATAAAAGGAAAATTCATATTTTGGAAATGGAAAGAGAAAAATTACTTAAAGAACTTAATAAATTGTCTATGGATAAAGAGAGATTAAAGAAAGAAAATGAGAGACTTCAAAGGTCTATATACGAAGTCTCTAAAAAAATTGCCACATTATCTAAGGAAAAAGAGTCCTTGGAGAAAGATAAGAAATATTTACTTGATGAATTGCAATTTTTGAATTCTACTATAGCCAGTCTACGTACAGAAGGAATTATATTTAAGAGAGGAGAATTGATCCTTAATTATATTATTAGAAGTAAAATAGGTTATGATATACAAAAAGAGGCAAAAGCACTACTTTCTTTAATTGAAAGTATAGCAAGAGAAAGAGGAGCAGGAAATGAAGAAAAAGGATACGTATGGGTGCCAGAAGCGGAATGGAATAAACTTTTGGAAGCAATGAAAACTACAGAGGAAAAATTGGTAAGGGTACATTCTCTAGCAAATATATTTGAGGGTGAACCAGTTATTGTATATTTCCAAATTTTTCCTTATAAATTAGTATATAAGGCAGGAGAGGTAATATTACTAAAAGTTATTGATGGTAGTGAAAGTTTAGATAAAATTGAAGCAAGACTATTAGATGTTCTATCAGAGGTTAATAAAATAGCTCAACAAAAAGGAATACTTCCTGATCCATTATCAAATACTGTTGGTGAAATATCTTTTGAGGAATTTTATGATACTGCTTATAAAATTAAAGAGAGGGGTAAAAAGGTTATCCTAAAAGTGATAGTTGAAGAGGATACTTATAACAGTGGTCCTTTAAAAATAAGATTTGAGATATAGGAGGTAGTGATTTTTATGGAAAAGAAATTTGTAGAAGCATTAACATCTCAAAAAGATGATTTTTCAAAATGGTATACCGAAGTGGTATTAAAGGCAGGACTTGTGGATTACTCTCCTGTTAAAGGTTGTATGGTAATAAAACCTTATGGATATGCTATATGGGAAAATATACAGAAGATTTTAGATGAGAAGATTAAAGCAACAGGTCATGAAAATGCATATTTCCCTCTTTTTATACCAAAGAGCTTCTTGGAAAAAGAGGCAGAACATGTGGAGGGTTTTTCACCTCAAGTTGCTTGGGTTACAAAGGGGGGAGATGAGGATCTTTTTGAACCTCTTGCTGTGAGACCTACCTCAGAATCAATCATCTGTAGCATGTATGCTAAATGGATTCAGTCATGGAGAGATTTACCAGTACTGATAAATCAATGGGCTAATGTTGTTAGATGGGAAAAAGAAACAAGACCCTTTTTAAGAACCACTGAATTTTTATGGCAGGAAGGTCATACCGCTCACAGAACCCTTGAAGAAGCAGAAGAAGAAGCATTAAAAATGCTTTTTGTGTATAAAGATTTTGTTGAGAATGATTTAGCTATTCCAGTAATTGCTGGTAAAAAAACGGAGAATGAAAAATTTGCTGGTGCTTTACACACATATTCTATAGAGGTTCTTTTAGCGGATGGAAGGGCCCTTCAAGCTGGTACATCTCATAATTTAGGTCAACATTTTGCTAAGGCATTTGATATTATGTTTCAAGATGTGGATGGAGAGAGAAAATATGTTTGGCAAACCAGCTGGGGAGTGTCTACAAGGCTTATTGGAGCTTTAATAATGACTCATGGTGATGATTATGGCCTTGTATTACCTCCTAGGGTTGCACCTTATCAAATAGTGATTATACCGATATGGAAAAATGATGCTGAAAGGGAAAAAGTCTACAATTATGTAGATGAAATATATAATATCTTGAAGAAATACTTTAGAGTAAAGGTAGATAAGGATGAGGAACATACTCCTGGTTGGAAGTTTAATGAATATGAACTTAAAGGTGTTCCAGTAAGATTAGAAGTAGGCCCAAAGGAAGTAGATAAGCAAGAAATATTTGTGGCAAGAAGAGATTTAAGATTGAAAATGTCGTATAAAAAAGAAAATATGGTGGAAGAGCTAAGTAATCTTTTAGATGATATTCAAAAAACTCTTTTCCAAAAGGCTTTAAAATTTAGAGAAGAAAATTTTCATAATGTAAGAGACTTTAATACATTTAAAGAAATTATGGATACAAAAAGGGGGTTTGTTAAAGCAAGTTGGTGTGGAGACGGAGAATGTGAGTTAAAGATAAAAGAATTAACTGGAGCAACGATAAGAAATTTACCTCTTGATTGGAAAGAGGAAGAAGGAAAATGTATTCTTTGTGGAAAGGAAACAAAGATTAAAGCCTTATTTGCAAAGGCATATTAGAGATATGAAGGTTAAAGTACTTATAGAAAGAATAGATAAAGAACTATCACTTCCTTTTTATGCTACATCTGGATCTGCTGCTTTAGATCTGTATTCTCGCGTTGATTTTGTACTTCCCCCCTTTAATGAGATAGGTGGAGGAATTATAATTCCTACAGGAATAAAAATTGCCCTTCCTGAAGGATATTTGGCATTGGTCTTGCCTAGGAGTGGACTTTCGGCAAAGGAAGGTATAACAATCTTAAACACTCCAGGACTTATTGATAGTGACTATAGAGGAGAAATTTTAGTTAATCTTGTCAATTTTTCACAAAGGCCATTTTACGGTAAAAAAGGTATGAGAATAGCTCAACTTCTTGTTCTTCATTATCCGAGGGTAGAATGGGAAGAAGTGGAAAGCCTTCCTTTAACGGAAAGAGGAGAAGGGGGGCTGGGAAGTACTGGGATTTTATAAAATGTAATTTTCTTTTATGTGATATATAATTTAAAATTGGAAGTTTTTAAAACAAAAATAAGTAAGGGGGTTATGAAAGAAAAATGAAATATGAAACTGAAAACTTAAGGAATGTAGGACTCTTTGGGCATGGAGGTGCAGGAAAAACAAGTTTAGCTGAGGCAATTTTATATACTGCAAAAGTAATAGATAGAATAGGTAAAGTTGAAAATGGTAATACGGTTTCTGATTTTGAACCTGAAGAAATAAAAAGAGGAATATCTTTAAGTCTTTCAGTTCTACCCTTGGAATGGAAGGTAAAGAAAATTAATGTAATTGATACACCAGGATATGCAGACTTTATAGGAGAAATCAAGAGTGCTTTAAGAGCAGTAGATAGTATGCTTATTGTAATTGATGCTATTTCTGGAATTCAGGTTCAGACTGAAAAGGTGTGGGGGATAGGTGAGGAAGAGAAGTTACCAGTAGCTTTTATAGTGAATAAACTTGATAGAGAGAGTGCTGATTTCTATGAAAATGTAAAAGCTATTCAAGAAAGATTTGGAGGCAAAGCAATTCCTATATATTTACCCATTGGTAAAGAAGGTAATTTTAATGGTATTATAGATCTTTTAGAGGGTAAAGCATATATTTATAAAGATGAGAAGGGTGAACCAGTAGAGTCTGATATTCCAGTAGAGCTTAAGTCGGATTATGAAAAATATAGACAACAGTTAATTGAAACTATTATTGAGTTTGATGAGGAGTTGCTTCAAAAATATTTAGAAGGAGAAGAGATAGAAAGTGCATTAATAGCTAAAACTTTAAAGGAGGCTTTTATAGGAAGAGAATTATTCCCAATCTTTCCTGTATCCTCTTTTAAAAATGTAGGAGTATCAAAATTACTTGATGCAATAGTTGCTTTCTTCCCAAATCCTTTAGAAAGACCAGCTATACCTGTTGAAGATCTTAAAAAGGGGGAAACAAAAGCTGTACGAATAGGAGAAAAGAATGGCCTTTTGGCTTTTGTTTTTAAAACCTCTGCAGATCCTTTTGTTGGTAAGATAAGTTACATTAGGGTTTTATCAGGAGTGTTAAAGCCAGATTCACCATTATTCAATGTAAATAAAGGAGTACAGGAAAAGATAGGTGGACTTTTCTATCAAAGAGGTAAGAATCAGGAAGTTGCAACAGAGATCAATACTGGAGATATAGGTGTCATAACAAAATTGAAAGAAACAAGTACAAATGAGACTTTGAGTGATAAAGATAATTCAATAAAGGTAGTTCCAGTGGAATTTCCCGAACCTGTTTTTGCGGTTGCAGTAGTTCCAAAGACCAGAGCTGATGAAGATAGGATGAGTTCTGCAATTGCAAGAATTTTAGAGGAAGATCCAACTTTAAGGGTGCAAAGAAATCTGGAAACCAATGAAACATTAATTTATGGGTTAGGAGATTCTCATTTAGAAGTAGTAGTGGAGAGAATGCAGAGAAAGTTTGGGGTAAATGTGACCTTAGGTACACCACAAGTAGCTTATAGAGAAACTATTAGAGCTACTGTCAAAGCTGAAGGTAAAGTTAAAAAGCAGACAGGTGGTAGAGGGCAATATGGTCATGTATGGCTTGAGTTAGAGCCTCTACCTCGAGGTGCTGGATATGAATTTGTAGACAAGATTGTTGGTGGAGTTGTTCCTAAGAACTATATACCTGCAGTTGAGAAAGGTGTTAGAGAAACAATGGAAAAAGGAGTATTGGCTGGATTCCCCGTAGTAGATGTTAGAGTTACTTTATTCGATGGATCTTATCATGAAGTAGACTCTTCAGATATGGCCTTTAAGATAGCAGCTGCAAAAGCCTTCAAAAAAGGTTTTATGGAGGCAAAACCTGTACTTCTTGAACCAATAATGAGTGTAGAAGTTACAGCACCAAGTGAGTATACAGGTGATATTATAAGTGACCTTAATGGTAGAAGAGGGAGAGTAACCCAGATAGATTCCTTGGGTAAACTACAAGTGGTAAAGGCTCTTGTACCTTTGGCTGAAATGCTTAGATATTCATCTGTTCTTAAATCTATTACTCAAGGTAGAGGATCTTATTCTATGAAATTTTCACATTATGAAGAGGTACCAGCAAAGATACAAGAGGAGATTATAGCTAAGGCAAAACCAAGAGCAGAAGAAGAAGAGGAATGATAGAGAAAATTGAAGTAGGTGATATATTAGAACTACCTAAGAAACATCCTTGTGGTGGAAATAGATGGATTGTGCTTTATTCTGGTGTTGATATTAAATTAAAATGTGAAAAATGTGGTCATATAGTTATGCTACCAAGGATTGATATAAAAAGAAAGGCAAAAAAAGTGGGAAAGGTAGAAATAAAAGAGGATGAATAACTGGAAAAGAATTGTTGTAAAGGTTGGTACTTCAAGTATTACTGATGAGAAGGGAAATCCATCGGCAGAGAAGATCCTTTCCTTAGCAAGAGAATGCGTAAAACTTATAAGATCTGGTAAAGAAGTTATATTGGTATCCTCCGGAGCTATTGCTTCAGGAAGAGAAATTATAACTCGTCTCTCTAAGAGAAAGGATCTTCCTGCCAAGCAGGCATTATCTGCTGTGGGACAAGTAAGGTTAATGCAATACTATGCACAAATTTTCTCTATTTTTAAACAACCTATAGCCCAAATACTTATTACGGCAGAAGATATTTATGATAGAAAGAGGTATTTAAATATATCTCAGACCTTTGAGACTCTTTTAGAAGAGAAGATTATTCCTATTGTAAATGAAAATGATACAGTAGCAGTTGAAGAAATAAAGATTGGGGATAATGATACATTATCAGCAAAAGTAGCATGTGCTGTAGATGCTGACGTTTTAGTTATATTGTCTGATGTATATGGTCTATATACAGAAGATCCCAATAAATCTAATGATGCTAAATTGATAAGTGAAGTTTATGAGATAAATGAAAATATTGAAAAATATGCAGGCCCTGGTAAGGGAACTGGGGGTATGTATACAAAGTTAATGGCAGCCAAGATAGTTACAGAGGCTGGGATACCTATGATTCTAACAAAAACAGATATTGAAAATATTTTGGAAAGACTTATCTTAAAAAATGAAAAAATTGGAACTTTTTTCTATCCTCCTGAGAAACATCTGAGTAGAAAAAAGCACTGGATGTTATTTGTGGCGAAAAGTGAAGGGAAGATTTATGTAGATAATGGTGCTAAAGAAGCTATTCTTAAAAAAGGTAAGAGTTTACTTCCAGTTGGGATAAAAAAGATTGAAGGTGATTTTGTAAGGGGGGATACAGTATCTATATTGGATGAAGAAGGAAATGAAATAGGTAAAGGAATTGTTAATTATGACAGCAATGAAATTCAAAACATAATTGGAAAAAACTCTGAAGAAATAAAAGCTATTTTAGGGGATAACTCTTACGAAGAGGTAATTCATAGGAACAATATGGCTCTTATACATCGTGATTAGTTATAAATTGTATTTCCAAAAAATAAAAAAAGATAAAGTTAGGCAAATATTCAGCATTAACAGAAGAAAGAAATAAGTTAAAAAATTTAGGTATATAAGTATATTTAGTTAAAAGGATTTTACTAGATTCATGATACTCAAAAAACATTCTCTATAGTTATGAGAATAAGGATACAAAGTTCCTAAAGAAGTAATTGGTATTTCTATCTTTGACTCTTCAAGAAAAAAAATTATAAAAATATTCTCTAGATAATTAAATAACAAAAGGTAATGTTTAGGAAATTTATCTTCTTAATATTTACATAAATATTTTCTTCTAAGTATTATTCTTCCAACGAAAAATTTAGAGAGGGTTTTATAGCTTTTAGATGAGTATCAATAGATGCAAGCTTAGATACTCTATCCCTTAATGGTGCAATATATTTATTTTATGGAGTATATAGATAGAGTATCTAATGAAACTGAATTTGTAAAAGATGTTTAATGTATCTTTATATCAATAGATAGTTTTGTGACATTTTCCATTTACTTGGGATATGAAGAAAAAATTATCAAGAAAAAATTTCCACGACATAGATTGATTTTTCATTGTCCGCTTGCCTCCTTCAAAAATAGAGGCTAAAATAAATGTTTAATAAAATAAATAAAATGGCGAAGATATAGATGGAAAATATTATTCGATGTTTTGGTGGAGGCGATGGGATTTGAACCCACGTCCTCTTGCATGCGAAGCAAGCGCTCTCCCGCTGAGCTACGCCCCCACCTTATTTAAACCTTTTTAAGTTTAATCAAAACAAAAGGTTTTTGTCAAATTGTTTTAATTTAATTTCATGGAATAACGATATCATTTAAAATGTCTAATTTAATTGGATAAACTATTAAAGAAAGGGTGTGAGAGTAAAGATGGAAGACATTATTGTTTTGGAAGATGTGATTAAGATTTATAAAATGGATGGAGTAGAGACTACTGCATTAAATGGAGTCTCATTAAGGGTTAAGAGAGGGGAATTTATAGCAATAATGGGCCCTTCCGGATCTGGTAAATCTACTATGATGCACCTTATAGGATGTCTTGATAGACCAACATCTGGTAAAATATATTTTGAAGGAAAGGATGTTTCTAAACTTACTGATGATGAATTAGCTGAGATAAGAAATAAGAAAATTGGTTTTGTATTTCAGAGTTTTTATTTACTTCCCCGTTATAATGCACTCCAAAATGTAGAACTTCCTTTAATATACCAAGGAATTTCACCAAAAGAGAGAAGAGAAAAAGCTAAAGCAATTTTAGAAAGAATGGGTCTTAGTGATAGGTTATTTCATAGACCTACTCAACTTTCAGGTGGTCAACAGCAGAGAGTTGCCATTGCAAGAGCACTTGTAGTGGATCCTTTAGTTTTGCTTGCCGATGAACCGACAGGAAACTTAGATACTAAATCCAGTCATGAGATTATGAATTTAATTAGTAGGCTTCATAAAGAAGAAAATCTTACTATTGTTTTAGTAACCCATGAACAAGATATTGCTTCTTATGCTGAAAAAATTGTAAGGATGCAAGACGGAAAAATCGTAGATATAGAGGATAGGAAAAGGGAGATAAGCCATGTATAAGAAACTTCTTTTGATTATGATCATTTTCTTTGTTTTTTTAAATATATCTTATAGCGAAGATTACATAACTATAGACTCTCTTTTACCTCTTTTACAAAAGTCACCCCTCTATGACGTATATAAAAATCAATATGAAAATTCCTTACAGAATTATTACTTATCTCAAGCAAATTTAAAGCCTAATATTACATTTCAAGCATCATATAATCAGGGAGAAACAAAGACTATAATAGGATCATCTACTACTATAAATACAACTCAAAACACAGTTCTATCCTTAAGTTATTCTCAGATTATTCTTCCTTTCGGAGAAGCGGGAATAAATCTAAAATTAGCTGAGCTAAGTTTAGAGCAGGCAAAAAATAATTTTCAAATTAATTATAATGATCTATTTATTCAATTTTTACAATCCATATATAGTCTTTATTTAGCTCAGGAAAAATTGAAGATATATGAAGAAAGTTATAGTTTAGCAGTAAAGCAAAGAGAAGTAGCGGAGAAACAATTTGAGAATAAGGTTATAAATGAAATAAATTTATTGGATTATAAACAAAGGGAAAAATTGGCAGAGATTAATTATAACTCAGCAAAAAGTAATTTAGAATTAGCATATAAGTCCCTTGAAAATCTTTTAGGAACAACCTTACCAAGAGTTCCAGTAAAAATTGATATTAAATATGATGAGATAAAAGACAAGCCTGAAGATCTTTTGAATAAACTTTATGCTAATAACTTAAGTATAAAAAATGCAAGCTTAGATTTGGAAAAAAGTAAGCTTAATTTAGATAAAGCATATCTTCCATCTTGGGGTATCTCATTTAGTGGAAATTACAATACTAGAAATGCATCTTATAATGCCTCCTTTAATACAAAAAACTATCTTTTATCATTTAATACAGATCAAAATTTTGGAGATACAATAAGTTCGAATAAAGAGTCATGGAATATCAAGATTCAGTTTAGTATTCCTATCTTGGATGGAGGAAATAGTAATATAAATAAAACACAGGCAGAACTTTCCTTGAAACAAACGCGGATTAATTTTGAGAAAACTAAGAAAGAGGTAGAACTTAATTTCTGGAAGACCTATTATAATCTAATTCAAGCTCAATCCGTTATAAAACAGAAAGAGATTGCCTTAGAACAAAAGAGACTAAATTTTGAGGCTCAAAAGATAAGGTATAGTTTGGGCTTAGTTACAGATTTGGATTTAAAGAGTTATGAAATAGAATATATGCAAGCCAAGTATGATCTTAATGATGCTATTTTAAATTATAATCTTTTAAGAGTCCAATTAACTAATCTTCTTGGAAATTTAGGGGGTAATCTACTATGAGAAAAGTATTGGCTTTTTTAGTTTTAACATTTTTGGTTCTTACGTTAGGCTATTCTCAAGAATTAAAGATATTAACTTTTGATGAAGCAGTAAATATTGCTTTAAAAAATAATAAAGATATTTTGGTAGCGAAAATAAATTTGGATAATGCAGTTTTTGATTATGAAAATAAAAAGAAAGATCCAACTACTTTAATACTCTCTTTAAAGCAAGCAGAATTAAATGTAAAGCTTGAACAGGTAAAATATAATAATACAAGAATTCAAGTAATTCAAAGTGTTAGAAATGCTTATTTTTCTGTCTTAGAAGCACAAGCACAAGTTAAATTATATAAAAAACAAGTAGAATATTATCTTGAAAATCTGAATGCAGTAAAGCTAAAATTTCAGTTAGGTAATGCAACTGCTACTGATGTTAAACAGGCAGAAATAAATTATTTGTCTGCTCAAAATATGTTAAAATCAGCAGAAAATAATCTCACTATAACTTGGAGTCAGTTTTGGCAAACCTTGGGGGTCTCTCCTATGGAAAATATAACTCTCAAAGAACCAGATCTTGTAGTTTTTAACTTTACGTTAGATAACCTTTTTAATCTTGCAAAAGAGAATTTAACAAATATTGTACAGGCAAGTAATAATGTTGAACTCTATAATTTACAAGTAAAGCTTTATAATAATGAATATACACCAAAAGCAACTCTTTTGTCATCCCAAAATTCATTGGAAAGTGCAAAGATGAATTTAGAACAGGTATTGAATAGTACAAAATTAGCTATAGCTCAAAGGTTAGACCAATTGTATGCAAGTTTGAAGGAAGTAGAATTACAAAAGAGTAATTTGGATCTTGCTAAAGAGAATTACAATATTACAAAAACGCGATTTGAAGCTGGATTAATAACTAAATTAGATCTAATGAATGCTGAAATAAATTTAATAAAGGCTGAAAACAATTATTACTCTTCTTTGCACACATATTTTAGAAATTTGGATAATCTTTCTATGTCTGTAGGAAAAGCACTTTTCGAAGGAGGAGAGGATAAAAAATGAAAAAAAGAAATATATTACTCATTGTTATAGCTATTTTTGTTGTGATTATAACATCATGGTCCATTTTTGGTAGAAATTCAAGAACTTCTTCAAATAAAACTACAATTACCACATATACTATACAAAGAGGAGATCTTTTAGTAACGGTATCTGGCAGTGGAATGCTCGAGGCTGAGAGAAGTCTTGATGTTGTCAGTAAAGTATCAGGGACAGTCATATATGTGATAGAAGAAGGTAAAAAAGTGAAAGCAGGAGATATTCTTGTAAAAGTTGATCCTACAGATTATCAAATATCCTATAATCAAGCATTAATTTCTTATAAAAATGCTGAAAACTCCTATGAACAAGCAAAACTTAATTATGAAACACAAAAAAGAAATTTAGATAAAAACTTAAGTGATGCTCAAATAAGTAGAGATAATGCATTTTTGGAATATAAAAATGCTGAGAAGAATTTAGAAAGGATTAAAGGACTTTTTGAAAAGGGGTTTGCTTCACAGAGTGATTTAGATAATGCTAAACTAACTTTGGAGAAGGCGAAAAATTCCTATACTCAGGCTGAGACAAATTTGAAGATAGTTAAAAGTAATTATGATAATCAACTTAAAAACTTACAAAAAGATCTTGAAACAAGTAGACTTTCTTTTGAAAAGGCAAAATTGGATTTACAAAATGCGAAAAAAAACTTAGAAAATACTATTATAAAAGCACCCTTTTCTGGAATTGTGTCTAATGTGAAAGTAGTAAATGGCCAAATAATTTCAAATAATACTGTTCTAATGACACTACTGGATACAGATAATGTGGAATTAAGTTTAGAAGTAGATGAGACAGACATAGGAAAAGTTAATATAGGCCTACCAGTAAGAGTTACTTTAGATGCTTTTCCTGACGAAGAATTCGAAGGAAAAATAATAAGGATATCTCCTGTTGCAACTATTTCAAATAATATACCTATATTTAAGGTAAGGGTTAAAATACCTAATCCTGATTTAAAATTAAAAGTAGGGATGAGTGCTGATGGAGATATCATTCTTTTAGAGAAAAAGAATGTTTTATTAATACCACTCAGAGCTGTGAAGAAGACAGAAAGAAGAAGTTATGTAGAAGTTCTTAAAGGAAACGGAAACGCTGAACTTGTTAGGGTTACTTTGGGAGAAGATGATGGCACTAGTGTGATTGTGGAAAGTGGTCTTAAAGAAGGTGATATGATTATATTACCATCATCAAGTAATACATCAAGATCTACAAACCAGCAAATGCAGATTAGAATTCTAGGAGTTCCTTTAAGGTAGGTGTGAGAATATGATGATCGTAGAAATACTAAAAATGGCCTTTCATAGTTTCTCGTCAAATAAATTAAGAACATTTCTTACAACTCTTGGGATAATAATAGGGGTCGCAGCGGTAGTAACTTTAATGTCCTTAGGAGAGGGTACTAAATATTCTATTGAAAAGCAATTTACCTCTCTTGGATCTAATCTTCTTACTGTTTTTCCACGATTTGGTAGAGGAGTTGGGCTTGTAAGAGGAGCACCTCGAAGTTCTATTACTAATGATGACTATGAAGTTCTTAAAAAAGAATTGGACAGTTCAAAAGTTATAGCTATAGTACCTTATGCAAACAGAAATGTTCAGGTAAAGTATAAGGCGTCAAATACTAATACTCAAGTTATTGGTACTTCTGCTGATTATATGAGGGTGAGAGAGATAAAGTTAAAGGAAGGAGATTTCTTCAGTGAAGAGGATTATAGGGGGAGTAAAAAAGTAGCAGTATTGGGATCTTCTGTTGCCGAAACTCTTTTTGGGAATGAGGACCCTGTGGGTCAAAGTATAAAAATAGCTGGAATAACTTTTAAAGTTATAGGAGTCCTTGAACCTCAAGGACAATTAGGTGGATTTGCTAACTTAGATGATATGATATTTATACCTTTAACAACCTTTCAACGTAAAATTCAAGGAGGAAATTTTTTAAACAATATATATATTTCTGCTGTAAGTCCTGATGTTATGGATGATCTACAAACCCAGATTGAAGAAATAATAAGAAAAAAGCATAAGATAACAAATCCCGATGAAGATGATTTTATAGTACAGAATCAATTAACTATTCTTTCTTCTTTGAATCAGTCAATGCAAACACTAACCCTCTTTCTTGCAGGAATAGCGGCTATTTCCCTTTTAGTTGGTGGAATAGGTATTATGAATATAATGTTGGTCAACGTTACAGAAAGAATAAAAGAAATAGGTATAAGAAAAGCTGTAGGAGCAAAATCTGGATATATTCTTTTGCAATTTCTCTTAGAATCGGTAGTTGTGTCGGTAGTGGGTGGGATAGTGGGTATTTTATTAGGTATTTTCTTAGCACAAATTATAAAATCATTTTCTGGTCTTTCTGCTGTTGTAACATTAAATCCTATAATCTTATCATTTACAGTATCTGCATTGGTTGGTATATTTTTTGGTTATTATCCTGCAAGAAGAGCTTCTAAATTGAATCCTATAGAGGCTTTGAGGTATGAATAATAAGGAGGTAAATGCCATGAAGAGACTAATTACTTTAATGTTGTTCGTTATATTACTAATAACCTTAGTATATCCTCAAACCCAAACTCAACAACAAAGAAGAAATTTTATGTCTCAAGAGGTTCAATATCTTGTAAGATTAATAAGGGATTTAAGAGAGCTTGATAAAGATAAGAAGGTGGCTATTACAAAAAACCAGGCTCAAAAACTTATTCCTATCCTACAGGAGCTTCTTAAAACAAGTATGCTTCCTAAGAAAGATGCTGATAAATTTATATCAAGAATTGAAGGTGTTTTAACTGATAATCAATTAACCTATCTAGATAAATTACAAATTGAAAGGCAAAAAAGATTGGAAGAAATAAGGCAGAGAATGCAACAAAACCCTCAAGGTTCACAAACAAGTCAAGGACAAGTTAATCCTCAATGGAGAGGACCACAAAATGTTTCTGAGAAAGAGAGACAAGAATTTCAAAAATTTATGGAAGCATGGAGTAAAGGACAACCATTAAATCCTTTTTATCATTTAACTATGTATAAAAAACAGTTGAATGATTTGATAGACTATTTAAGGAAAAAATAAAAAAAATTAAGGAAGAGGGGGAGGTAAATATGTATATTCTTGCATTAGATCAGGGAACTACGAGCTCAAGAGCTATAGTTTTTGATTCCTTAGGTAATATTATTAGTGTGGCCCAAAAAGAATTTCCTCAAATTTTCCCAAGACCAGGATGGGTAGAGCATAATCCTTGGGATATTTGGAATTCTCAAAAAGAAGTAATGATAGAGGCTGTTTATAAATCAGGAATATCACCAAAAGAGATTTCTGCTATAGGAGTTACTAATCAGAGAGAAACAACTATTGTGTGGGATAAAGAAACAGGAGAACCGATATACAATGCAATTGTTTGGCAGTGTAGAAGAACAGCAAATTATTGTGAAGAATTAAAGAAAGAAGGTCTTTCTGAATTAATAAAGGAGAAAACTGGTCTTGTAATTGATGCATACTTTTCAGGGCCCAAGATTAAATGGATATTAGACAATATACCTAACGCAAGAAGAAAGGCTGAAGAAGGTAAGCTCCTTTTTGGTACAGTGGATACTTGGTTAATATGGAATCTTACGGGAGGTAAAGTCCACGTTACAGATTATTCTAATGCTTCAAGAACTATGCTTTTTAACTTAAAAACCTTAGATTGGGATGATGAGCTCTTAGAGATAATGAATATTCCGAGAGTTATGATGCCTAAGGTTCTCCCTTCAAGTTGTGTATATGGGACATGCCATATTATTGACAATTTTGAGATTCCCATATCTGGGGATGCAGGAGACCAACAAGCTGCCCTTTTTGGGCAATGTGGTTTTGAAGAAGGCATAGTAAAAAATACATATGGTACTGGTTGTTTTATTTTACTGAATACGGGCAAAAATATTAAATATTCGTCTCAGGGTCTTATTACTACTATAGCTTATGGGTTAGGAGATGATATCTACTATGCCTTAGAAGGTAGTGTTTTTATTGCAGGGGCAGTAATACAATGGCTTAGGGATAATTTAGGAATTATAAAGAATTCTTCAGAAAGCGAAATTCTTGCAAAGAGTGTTGATGACAACGGAGGAGTGTTTTTCGTACCTGCATTTGTAGGGCTGGGAGCGCCTCACTGGGATATGTTTGCGAGGGGGCTAATTATAGGAATAACCCGTGGAACTCAGAAAGAACACATTATAAGAGCAGCTTTAGAAGCTATAGCATATCAAACCCAAGATGTTTTAGAACTCATGAGTGAAGAGACTGGTATAAAAATTAGAGAGTTAAGAGTTGATGGTGGTGCTTCTGCTAATAATTTTCTTATGCAATTTCAGTCTGATATTTCTAATATAAGAGTTATAAGACCTCTTATTACTGAAACCACATCCTTAGGTGCAGCATTTTTGGCAGGTCTTGGAATAGGTTTATGGAAAAGTACTGATGAACTCAAGCATTTATGGAGAGAAGAGAAAATTTTTGAACCCTGTCTCTCAGAGGAGAAAAGGAGAGAGCTTTTAAAGAAATGGAAAGAGGCTGTTAGAAGAGCTAAAAATTGGGAATAAAAAACAGTAATTTTCGTCATAAATTATGTGAAAAGATATTGGGAAAGGGGTGAGAATATGAAAAGACTAAAGTATGTTGTAGGAATCTTAATAATACTTTCCCTTATTTCAAATATTATTTTTGCTACTCCAAATCATAAAGGTCCGATGCTTTATAGAGAAAAAGTTATGATATTAGACAGAAACAGATATACCTTTGGGCTGGGAGTTCTTATTTCTCAAGATTTAAAGAATCTTTTAAGAGAAAGAAATAGAATACAAGCTGAGATCCAGTTGCTTTTAAGAGAAGAAAAGATTGATTCTGAAAGATTACAGCAAAAGATTAATGAATTAAAAATTTTGAATAACAAGATATATGAAGAATGGAAGAAGAATTTACTGTCTTTCCTTGATAAGAGTTTAAAGCTTAAAGAAGAACAGAAGGTAAAAGTTAAGGCTATTTTTGATAAGTATCTTGATGCTTTAAAGGAATTAAGATTACAAATAAGAGAAAAGACTTTACAAGCAAGAGCTTTTGGAAGTCAAGATAAGGAAAAATTAGAACAATTGAAAAAAGAGATTAGAGAACTAAGGATAAAAGAAAAGGATACGAAGAAAGAAATGTGGAAAGAGATAAGCAATGTTTTAGATAAAGGGGATGTGGTAAGATTAAGATACTTGTTAATGATATATAATAGAAAGGCTCCTAAATTTTGATCTGAAGGGAAGGAAAAATTATGTATAGAGAATTAGTTAGTGTGATTAAGGGAAAGAAAACTATATCTGATAGTGAATTAAAGCCCTTTTCCTCCCTTTCTGAGGAGGAAAAGGGCAAGTTATCTGATCATGCTCTTCTCTCTTATATCAAAAGTGGAGATAGAGAGGCCTTCTCTATCCTTGTAAAAAGATACGAAAAGAAAATCTTGAATATTCTTTATCTTCAACTTGGAAATATTCCAGATTTAGAGGATCTTGTACAAGAGGTATTTATAAAGGCCTTTAAAAGTATTAATAGTTTTAGAGGAGATTCAAAGTTTTCTACATGGCTCTATAGAATAACGATTAATATTGCTTATGATTATAGAAGAAAAAATAAAGAAGTATATTCCTTAGATAATTCAATAAATGAAGAAGATGATAATACATTTGGAAGTATAATAGCTGGAGATACAAAGGATCCTTTAGATACGGTAGAAAAGGAAGATATGAAAAGTAAAGTACGTAGATTAATAAAGGAGCTTCCTAAGGAATATCAGGAAGTTTTAATACTTAGGGAATATGAAGGATTGTCATATGAGGAGATAGCTAAAATACTAAATTGTCCTGTTGGTACTGTAGAATCAAGACTCTTTAGAGCGAGAAAAGAATTGAAAGAGAAACTATTAAAGGAAGACGTAAATTATGCAATGTAAAGAGGCCAAAAGATTGATATCGTCATATATTGATGGTGAAATCTCTCCAGATAAAAGGAGAGAGTTTGAAGCTCATCTTTTAACTTGTCCTGATTGTAGAAGGGAATTAGAAATGATGGAGAAAATAGTGAAATTAATCCATGAACTTCCTGAAATTGAACCTTACGAAGAATTGTCAGATAAAATCTGGGTAAAATATACCTTAGAGAAAGATGAATTTTTAAAGAACCCGTTCAGAAAATTCCTTTTAATTCTTGGTTTTATTGCTTTCTTCGGTGCAATTATCTTTCTTGCACAGAATTATTTTAAATCTCAGAGTTTTGATAAAAACATATATAGTTATTATAACTTTCACGGAAAAATGAGTACTTCAATAAATGAAAATACTTTGGTCGATCTTGTACTTTATCAGTATAGTGGAAAATGAGTAATGAAAAGGATATTTGTACTGTTTATAAGCCTCTTTTACATTACAACTGTTTTTGCTGAAGATCCTTTCGAAATTATTAGAAATTATGAAAAAAATAATGGTATAGTACCATTTTCAGGCATAGAGGTTTCTATATTATTTGATGATCCTAATTTTGAGAAAACAAGTATTGCTAAGGTTTATTCTAATGGTAATTATCTTTTTAGAAAAGATTATTTATCACCACCCTTTCTTTTGGGTAGAGTAGTTATAGATAATGGAAGATATCAATATGATTTTGACCCTAAAATTAATGTGGTAAGAATTTCTCCTTCATCTTTTATCATAAGAACTAAAGATGAGATAGAAAGACAAATAAAATTAATAAGGAAAAATTATATTGTTACTATAGAAAATGAAGAGGTATTTTTAGGCAGGAGGGTATATGTTATTCTATTCGTTTCTAAATATACTAAGAAACTCATAAGTAAAATGTGGATAGATAGTGAAAAATATATATCTTTGAGAACGGATAAGTATAATAGTAATGGAAAAATTGTGGGAAGAACGATGTTTATAGAGATCAATTTTAATCCTAAGTTCTCTGAGAATTTTTTTAATCTTGACTTTATAAGAAATAAGAATACGAAAATAGAGGAGAGTAAATTAGTCGAGGAAAAAATTAATAATGCAAAAGTACCTTTTGAGCTTCCTTTAGGATATATGCTTATTAAATTTTATTCTATATTAGAAGATAATGATAAAATAACCCATTATTATAAGTATTCAGATGGAGTTTCTGATTTATCCCTTTTTGAGGGCAATATTCCTTTTAGACCTACTGGACAGCTTATTATTATTGATGATACTCAGGTATTTTTTGCATCTAATATTCTGTGGAAATCTATAGTTTGGAAGAAAGATAATAAATACTATCTTCTCGTGGGTGATATTCCTGATAGTTATGTAGAAACAATTTTTATAAAAGTAATGAAAGAATTATCCATAAGAGAAATAAAAAAGGAACCTTTAGAAAAAGCTTTTATCCAAAAGTAGGGTTTAAATATAAAGTCTTTTTAAGAAAACATTTATCATTGCATCTTCTACATTTTCTTTTACCATGTTCTATAATCAATGCGTGATATTCTTGATATAGTTGGTAAATTGGGAATAAAGAGTTGTGAAAAATTTGTTGCCATTTCTCATAAGGTAATTTGTAGTCAAAAAGTCCAAGGCAGTGAAATAATCTTTTGTTATAGTTGTCAATTACAAAAACAGGTCTATTTAATGCATATAATAAAATGGAATCTGCGGTTTCCATACCTATACCATTTATGTTTAAAAGTTCTTTTCTTAAATATGATGTGGGATAAATGTTCATCTTGGATATGTTCCCTTCAAATTTATTAATGAAAAACTCTATAAAACTTTTAAGTCTTTTTGCTTTTATTTTGTAAAATCCACATGGTTTAATAAAATTTGACAAATCCTTTTCAGAGATGTTGTAAATACTATAAGGATCAAGGAGATTATGTTTTTTTAAATTACTAATTGCCTTTTCCACATTATTCCAACTTGTGGCCTGAGTAAGAATAGCTCCTACTATTACTTCAAAGGGAGTTTCAGCAGGCCACCAATGTTGAGGACCATATCTATCAAAAAGAATTTTAAAAATCTCTTCTATTTGGTTCAATGTCTAAAATGTCTGGTATCTATCATGACTAATATGATTCTATTTTTCTCTGCTTCTTTTATTACTTCCTCATCTCTTATGGACCCTGATGGTTGAATTACAGCCTTTATTCCGTATTGGGCTGCAAGAGTTATGGAATCTGGAAAAGGAAAGAAGGCGTCAGATGCAAGATAAGCTCCTTTTGCTTTTTCTCCTGCTTGTTCTAGTGCTATTTTTACTGAATTCACTCTATTCATTTGTCCAGCTCCAATTCCTAAGGTTTGTTTGTTTTTACTAACCACAATAGCATTTGATTTAACATGTTTTACAATTTTTAAAGCAAAAAGTAATTCTTCTATATCATTTTCATCAGGTTTTATAGATGTTTTTACTTCATAGTTATTCATCAGTACATTATTGAAGATTTGAATTAAGAATCCTCTCCTTAAAGATCTTATCTCAAAAGGATTCTCTGGGATATTTTCTTTATATATTAAAACTCTTAAGTTCTTTTTAGCAGAAAGAATATTTTTAGCTTCTTCTGTAATACCTGGTACTACTACAATCTCAAAGAAAGATTTTGTTATCTCTTTTGCTGTATTTTCATCTAAAATAAAATTACATGCTATAATTCCACCATATGCTGATACAGGATCACTTTCCA
Source organism: Dictyoglomus sp. DH (assembly GCF_055181375.1). Lineage (NCBI taxonomy): Bacteria > Pseudomonadati > Dictyoglomota > Dictyoglomia > Dictyoglomales > Dictyoglomaceae > Dictyoglomus > Dictyoglomus sp. DH. The sequence continues at coordinate 947,006 of NZ_CM143706.1, forward strand.
GGGCTTTTAAAAAGGCTTTAGTGGGGTTATTGTCAGAAGCTACACCGCAAGGATTGTTGTGCTTGATAATTGCTACGGTGGGCTCTGTAAATTCTTTAACTAAATTCCAAGCTGAATCCATATCTAAGAGATTATTATAGGATAATTCTTTTCCTTGAAGTTTCTCAAAAGGTGTTTCTTGATAAGGTAAAGTATAAAATCCTGCTTTTTGTTGAGGATTTTCTCCATACCTTAAATCTATTTTCTTGCTTAAATTAAGATTTATATTTTCATAAAATTCTTTAGATAAATAGGAGGATATAGTTTGATCATATATGGAGGTAATAGAAAAGGCTTTAATAGCCATCTCTCTTCTAAATTCAATATCATTCCTATTTTCTCTTAAATATTGAATTACTTTCTCGTAATCTTCAGGGGATGGGACTACAAGAACATATGGAAAGTTCTTTGCAGCTGCTCTTAAAAGGCTTACACCTCCAATATCAATGTTTTCTAATGCTTCTTCTAAAGATACATCTTTTTTAGAAATAACTTTTGCAAAAGGATAAAGGTTGCAAACAACAATATCTATTAAAGGGATGTTTTCTTTCTGTATATCTTCTATGTCTTCTTTTTTATCTCTTCTAGCCAAAACTCCTGCAAATATTTTGGGATGAAGGGTCTTAACTCTTCCACCAATTAATTCTTTGAAACCTGTATATTCAGATACTTCTTTTACTTTAAATCCTTTCTCCCTTAGATATTTAGCAGTAGAAGAAGTTGCAATAATCTGATATCCATGGTTAATTAGTTCAAAGCAAAGGTTCTCAATTCCAGTCTTGTCATAAACACTAATGAGAGAGAATGGCATTAGTATATAACCTCCTTCTTATTGTTTTTTGAATTCTTCAGGATTTAAATCTCGTAATAGTTTTGTTAATTCTTCTTCTGCATTATATTCCTCTACGAAACCAGCTTCTTCCAATACCTGAGAATCTACATAAATGGGAGATTGAGTTCTTAAAGCAAGAGCCATAGCATCAGAAGGTCTGGAGTCGATTTCTAATATTTTATCGCTTACATTTAAGAAGATGGTCGCATAAAAAGTATTTTCTTTTAGGGAGTGTATATAAACTTTATCTACCTTTGCATTTAAAGATTCAATTATATTTTTTAGAAGGTCATGGGTAAGAGGTCTCCCTATATCTATTTTTTCCAAAGCAATAGCAATAGCATTTGCTTCAAAAGGACCTATCCATATTGGGAGGAATCTTTTCCCTTCTGGCTTTTCTCTTAAAAGAACAACAAACTGATTGGTTTGAGGATCTAAACTTAGCCCTGCTATATAAACCTCAACCATCATGATAATTCACCTCTTTTGATTGACCTTTTATCATATCTTAACCCAGATATGCTTTTTTGTAAATCATTGTGATATAATTCTGCTGTATGATAAGAAAATTGGAATTTAAAGGTACATTAATTTTAGTTTTTGTAACATTAATATGGGGAAGTACATTTTCTTTGATGAAGATATCTTTAAAATATCTTACTCCCTTTTTTCTTTTATCTGCAAGATTCTTTTTGGGAAGTCTATCTTTAAGTATTTATTTCATAGCTCAAAGGGATCCTTTAACAATAAATTGGGCAGGATCAATTTTAGGAATTATTAATTTTTCAGCTATAGCTTTTCAAACTTTTGGATTAAGATCTACAACTGCCACTAAAGGTGCTTTTATAACTGGGCTTTCTGTTTTAATGGTACCATTTTTTGAAAGAATATTTTTGGGAAGTAAAATTGGTGTTAGATTATGGTTTTCGGTTTTTATAGGCTTTTTAGGATTAACTATGCTTACTGTCGATTTTAAGCAAATTGGTTATGTAAATTGGGGAGACTTCCTGGTTTTTATTTGCGCATTACTCTATGCTATCCAGATTGTCTATATTGCATATGTAGTTCATAAAAAAGAAGTTTTAGATCTTGCTTTTTCTGAACTCTTTTTAACAGCGATTTTAGCATTATTGTTCCATATTTTTTTTGAACCAGGAAGTCTCCCTTTAAAAAATATTTTTATATCTTTTCTTCCTGTTTTTTACTTAGGTACTATTGCTACTTCTTTAACTCTGACACTTCAACTTATAGGTCAAAAGTACCTTACTCCTACGAAATCAGCCTTAATATATAACTTAGAACCAGTTTTTGCTACTGTTTTTGCCTTTTTTATATTAAAAGAATCATTATCTTTTATTCAGTTTATTGGAGCTTTTCTTATACTCTTAGCTTTGTTCATTTCTAGTCCTTCTTCTCCAATAGATAATTAGTTAATGTATTTATGGAGGAAATAAGATAAGCAATAATTGAATTGACACCAGCCTTAATTAAATTAAATGGAATTATCACTGGAATAATTAATGGAATAATACTACTTCTTGGTACTCCTAAGTAGATGGGAGTGAGTATTAAATTTGCAATTGCCATTGTTATAGCCATACTTATTGTTCCAAAAAATAGAGATAGAATTTTATTTTTTGTTTTTCTGTATAATATGCCAGCTACTGTTATTAAGGTGCCTGTGGCTATAAAATGCATAAGAGCTCCTATAGGTCCACCTTGGCCTGTGAATATGGCCATCAAAATTGCCACAATAAGAGTTGTAAGAATACCCTCCGAAATACCATAATACAAAGCTATTAATAATAAGGGAATATCTCCTGGATCATACAATAAATAGGGGGCTTGGGGGAGAATGGGGAAATAGATTGTTATTGATAAGATGATAGATAAGGCTGTTAAGATAGAAATTGTTGTAAGCTTTTTAGTGGTCATGCTATCAACCTCCTTTTTTTGAATTAAAAAAGCCCTAGGGGTATTTACCCCCAGGGCTCCTTTTACAAATAAATAAATTACCTTCTCCCATCCGGACTATACCGTCGGCCCTGGATTCTCACCAGGTCTGCAAGCCAAAAGGCTTGCTCGCAGGCTTAGGTATCTCTTGTAGAGATACCATCACTGCCGGTCGGGAATTGGGAAGAGCTTTATCTCTTCCCTCACCCTGCCCCGAAGGTAATACCTTGCCGATAATTTTAAATTAAATTATGGTTTTTGTCAAATTTACTCTATGGAAAGGGATGATGGATAGGCAATTACACCTACAGTGCCAGGTCCAGAATGAACACTTAGAGCCGCTGATAGTTTATTAATAATTACTTCTTTTATTTCAAAATGTTTAGCAATTTCTTCTTTTAATTTCTGTACCTCTTCCCATGCATTTGCATGAAGTAATCCTATATTCAAACTGATTTTTTCTTTAAAAAAATCGTGCATATGAGATATAATTTTTTGATAAGCATTAAGCCTTCCTCTGGCTTTATCTAAAGCAAAAAGAACTCCCTCTTTGTCAATTGATATTATGGGATTGATATTTAATATTTCAGCTAAAAGATACTTTGCTTTACCTATTCTTCCACCAGCTGCAAGATATTTTAGTGTTTCATTAGTAAAAGCATGAAATAAGTTATCTCTTATTTTTTGGATATGTTCTACTACTTCTTTTAGAGATAATCCTTTTAATGCAGCTCGAGCAGCTTCTATAGCCATAAACCCAGTTCCTAATGAAACACTTTTAGAATCTATAACTTCTATTTCATAATTTGGATTTTCCTCTTTTAGTATAGATTTTGCTGTACTGGCTGATTGAAAAGCACCGCTTCCCCATGATGTTAAATGTATGCTTAAAACAGAAAGGCCATCTTCTAAGATTTTTTTAAATGCTTCGTAATATTCTCCTACACCAGGACATGCTGTTTTAGGAAGGTTATTTTCTGGAGCCTTTTTTAGATATTCCCAAACATCTTCAGGCTGAATATCAACATTTTCTTCATAAGATTTTCCATCCATATGAATATAGTAAGGAATTATATTAATATTAAGCCCTTTTCCTATCTCAGTAGGTATATCAGACGTAGTGTCTGTTACCACTTTAAATTTTATTATGTTCTTATCCATAGTTACCTCCATAACAAAGTAGTCTTAAATAATAATAACATATATTATTTTAATTAGTAATTCTTTTTTGATTTTTTTATCCTATTAGTTTATAATTTAAGATAAAAACGTTTGCTTATAAGGAGGTATTATAATGGAAGAAAAAGAGTTAAGTAAAAAGGTTAAAGAATTAATTAAAAAGATGACTCTCGAAGAGAAGATTGCACAATTGCAAGCAGTATTTGCTAAAAATTTAGTAGATGATGATGGGGAATTTTCTGAGGAAAAAGCTCAAAAATATTTGAAATATGGGATAGGTCAAATTACAAGATTGGCTGGTGATAAGGGTGTAGAACCTGAGAAAGCAGTTATTTTGAGAAACAAGATTCAAAAGTTTCTTAAAGAAAAAACAAGACTTGGAATTCCTGCCATTATTCATGAGGAATGTCTTAGCGGATATTTAGCAAAGGGTGCTACTACTTTTCCACAAGCGATTGGTATGGCAAGCACCTTTGAACCAGATCTTATTCAGAAGGTTACCGATGTTATTAGGCAACAAATGAGGGCTGTAGGCGTTCACCAAGGATTAGCTCCAGTTCTTGATATCCCAAGAGATCCAAGATGGGGAAGAACAGAAGAAACTTTTGGAGAGGACCCGTATCTGGTTTCAAGAATGGCTTCAGCTTACGTGAAAGGACTTCAAGGTGAGGACTGGAAAGAAGGAATAGTTGCTACAATTAAGCATTTTACTGCTTATGGTATTTCTGAGGGTGCAAGAAATTTAGGACCAGCTAAGATAGGAGAGAGAGAACTTAGAGAAGTGTTTCTTTTCCCATTTGAAGTGGCTGTAAAAGAGGCTCAAGCTGGTTCTTTAATGAATGCATACCATGAAATTGATGGAGTACCTTGTGCTTCATCTAAATTTTTGTTAACTAAAATATTAAGATGGGAATGGGGCTTTAAAGGGTTTGTGGTTTCTGATTATGTTGCTATTAGGATGTTAGAAAATTTTCATAGAGTGGCAAAGGATGCTAAAGAAGCTGCAATTTTAGCTTTGGAAGCAGGAATTGATATTGAATTACCTGAAATTGATTGTTATGGTGAACCTCTCATTCAAGCAGTAAAAGAAGGATTAATTTCAGAGGAAGTTATAGATACTTCTGTGGAGAGAGTATTGAGAGCAAAATTCCTTTTAGGCTTATTCGAAGAAGAAGAGAAAGAGCCTAAGAAAGTATATGAAACTTTTGATCTTCCTGAACATCGTGAACTGGCAAGAGATGTTGCTAGAAGATCAATTGTCTTACTTAAGAATAATGGAATTCTTCCTCTTCCAAAAGATATAAAATCTATTGCAGTTATAGGTCCTAATGCTGATAATCCAAGAAATCTACATGGTGATTATAGTTATACTGTACATATTCCATCTGTTTCTGAAACATTAGAAGGCCAAAAGATAGAAGAAGTATGTGCTGTACCAACAGTAAGTATACTTGAGGGAATAAAAAATAAAGTTTCTAAGAACACAGAAATTCATTACGCTAAAGGATGTAATGTAGTAAATGGTTCTGATGAAGATATAAGAAATGCCTTAGAAGAAGCTAAGAAGTCAGAAGTTATAATTGCTGTTATGGGAGAAGAGAGTGGTCTTTTCCATAGAGGTATATCTGGTGAAGGTAATGATAGATCAGAATTAGAACTTCCTGAGATCCAAAGAAAATTACTTAAAGAGCTTAAGAATTTAGGTAAACCTATTATACTTGTTCTTATCCATGGAAGACCATTAGCTTTGAGATGGGAAGATGAAAATATGGATGCTATTTTAACTGCTTGGTATCCAGGAGAAGAAGGAGGAAGTGCAGTAGCAGATGTTATATTTGGTGATTACAATCCTTCAGGAAAACTTCCCATATCTTTTCCAACTGTAACAGGTCAAATACCGGTATATTATAATAGAAAGCCTTCTGCCTTTACTGATTATGTTGATGCTAAAGCTAAAGCACTATATCCTTTTGGTCATGGTCTGTCTTATACAAATTTTGAATATTCCAATTTAGAAATAAAACCTCAGATAGTTAATTCCTTAGAACCTGTTGAAATAACTTTTAAAATAAAAAATGTAGGAAAACTAGCTGGAGAAGAAGTTGTACAACTTTATATACATGATGAAATAGCAAGCTTGGAAAGGCCAGTTAAAGAATTGAAGGGATTCAAAAAAATCTATTTAAATCCTGGAGAGGAAAAAACAGTTAAGTTTATTTTGTATCCTGAGCAACTTGCTTTCTATGATGAGTTTATGAGGTTTGTGGTAGAAAGAGGAAATTTTGAGGTAATGATTGGGTCTTCATCTGAAGATATCAAACTTAAAGGTAATTTCCAGATTAAAGAGACAAAAGTAATAACTGAGAAAAGAAAATTTTCAAGTGATGTAATAGTAAAATAGATAAAGAGGGAGGAGATTTCTCTCCTCCCTCTTTATTTTACTGTTTCATCATAGTTCCAGCCCATTATGTCATATAGTTTTCTTCTTCCCTCTTTATCCATTTCTAATTCTTTTCTGGCATACATAGCTACCTCAAAAGCTTTTTCACGGGGTACTATGACTACTCCATCCCCATCTGCTACTACAATATCACCTAGATTAACAATTACGCCTTCTATATTAACAGGAATATTCATTGCATCAAACTGCAACCTTCCAATTACTGTTTTCTGAGATATAAATTTACACCAAAAAGGAATCTTTTGTAATATTAATTCATCAGAATCTCTTGGACCTCCGTTGGTTAAATATCCAACTACTCCTTTAGTGAAACCTAATAGAGAGTTGTTTGATCCCATTAATCCTGCGTCTACACAACTTTGATCTATTACTATAAAATCTCCTTTTTTAATTGTATCTAACCAGGGATATGTACATATATTGTTATAATAATAACCCATCCATTCAGCATATTCTTTTGGTGACATTCTGGGTATTTCTCCTTTATAAGGAAGATATCTAACAGTTTTTGCAATACCAACAATTCTTGTACGAAATAGAGGTTTTATAGTATAGGGAATACTATAATTATGATGTAACAAAAGATAATCAAGTCCATCTCTTACATCTGCCACTCTTAATCCCTCAAAAAGTTTCAAAAGTTCTTGATTTTCTTTATCATTGAAAACCATTTTGGTTATTCCTCCTCGATAATGTTTATATTTTTTTCATTGAGTCTTCTTTTAAGAGAAAAGTTATTCAATGTTAATAAGACAATTTCTGCTAGATACAATACTTGAGAATTAAACTCAATATGGCCTGAATATGTATTTTTTAAGTCTGAAGCTACGAAATGGAGATGTGGTTCATAGTTTATTATCATTCCTTGAAGAGAAGATAGTTCAAAAGGTCCTTCTAAAGATAGATATTCGTTTTCGGGATAAATGGATGTGGAAAGAACACGATGATATGTTAATTTTTTTAAGGTGCCAATTCCACTAATCACGCAAGCATTTTTAATATTATTGTTTTTAAGATAATCAACTATACTTTCAATGAGAAATTCTTCAGGATCCAGATTGATAATTATTATTTCATTGTTCTGGGTGTTAGCTTTTTTAAAAGCTCTCATATTTTGTCACCCCTTTAAATATGTTTGTAGTTAGTTAAGATATTAAATTTAAACTTACACATAGTCAATCTTAAAAATAATTGACTTTTTTTTCTAATATGATACCTTTATATTTAAAGTGGTATTTAAATGGTATTGTGTTTAAAAATGAAGTTTAAACCATTAGTTAAAGAAAAAGTTAAAGAAGAAATATTAAAACTGATAGAAGAGAATAGAGGGTATGATTATGTAAAAATACCCTCAGAAAGAGACCTCTCTGAAACTTTTCAGGTTAGTCGTACTACTATACGTTCTGTAATAAAAGAGTTAATTGATTATGGATTACTTATTCAATTTCAAGGGAAAGGCACATATATTGTACCTAAGACTCGAGATAAAATTGTGCATATTTTATCCTCTCCTGACATAAAAAGCGATGATCCTTTTTATGCAAGGTTTTTTGTGGAGCTAACTAATATTTTTACTCTTAATGGTTTTAAGATCCTTTTTGTAAATGTAGAAAGTCTTACTAATGAAAGTAAAAAAAATAAAGATATCCCTATCGTTATGATAGGTCTTTTAAATGATGAATTAATAGAAAAAGTTAAGAGAAGTTATAAGTATATTTTGACCATAGAACAGTATATGAATCATGACGAGATTATACAAGTTTCTGTAGATGATTATAGGATAGGATGGATGGCTGCTGAAATTCTAATTAAGTCTGGATATTTATTTTTAATACATTTAGCAGGGCCAGGAAGATATACCGCATCTTATCTTAGAAAAATTGGGTTTTTAGATAGAGTGAAAAATTCTACTAGAATAAATTATAGGGTTATAGAATCAAAAATGAATTATACATCAGGGTATATGATTGGCGATGAAATTTATAGTATATACAATAAAATTAGAGAGCCTATAGGTATTTTTACTGCAAATGATTGGATGGGAATTGGTTTAATACAAAGGTTAAAAGAGAAGAGATTAAATATTGGTAAAGAAATTGGTATAATAGGTTGTGATAATATTTCTCTCTCTACCGAAATAAAGCCTTCATTAACTACTTTTAAATGGGATGTGGAGAAGATAGTCAGAGAGATTTTAAACATTATTATTGATATTAATCATGGCAAGAATATAACTCAAAAGAGGGTACTAATTCCTGCTCAAGTTATATATAGGGATTCTTTGAGATTGTAATTGACAAATATTAATAATTGTTTATAATAGTTCTTGGTATCTTAAAGGTTTTATAATGGTTTATAAACTATAAGGAGGAGTAAGTTAAAAAGTTATATCATCTAGTCCTTCCAGGTTTTGCTTTATCCACTGTTCCTATGGCAACAATTGCAAGAATGACAAGATCAAGTATGTTAGAAGTCTTAAACCATGAATATATATTAGCTGAATATGCAAAAGGTTTGCCTAAGAAGAAGATAATCATGAAATCTGCTTTAAGAAATGCTTTAATTCCAATAATAACTATAATAGGGCTTGAATTTGGTTTCCTTCTTGGAGGAGCAATAATGACAGAGACGATTTTTTCATGGCCAGGCATGGGAAGGTTAGTTTATGATGCAATAATGTCAAGGGATTATCCCTTGATTCAAGGTTGTATTTTATTGTCTTCTTTCTTGTTTGTATTTATAAATCTTATTGTTGACATTTTATATGCATTTATAGATCCAAGGATTAGATATGAATAGGAAGGAATGTTTTTGGAAAGGAATTATAATCGTGGTTTTTAGAAAAGATCTTTAATAAAATTTAAAAAGCATAAAACAGGAATAATAGGAGGTTTAATATTACTTATTTATATTATTACGGCTGTTTTTGCTCCATATATTACAAAATTCGATCCAATTGCTCAAAATTTATTAGAAAAATTGCAACCACCCTCATGGGAGCATCTATTAGGTGCTGATTATGCTGGGAGAGATATTTTTAGTAGGATTATATATGGAACAAGAATATCTCTTACCATAGGGTTTTGTGTCTGTATCATTAGCTTTAATTTTTGGAACAATTTTAGGGGCTTCTTATGGTTATTTTGGAGGGATGGTGGGATATTCTGATTATGAGAATTATAGATATAATGCTTGCTTTTCCAACTATCCTTCTTGCTATTGGTATTGTGGCAATTTTTATGTCCAAAACTTGAAAATGTAATGATAGCTGAAGGTATTGTTTCAATTCCACAATTTGCAAGAGTAGTTAGAGCAACAACTCTTTCTATAAAAGAGAAAGACTATATAAATTCTGCAAAGGCCTTAGGAGTAAGAGAAATTAGGATAATTGTTAGACATATTCTTCCTAATGTATTAGCTCCAATTATTGTGCAGGCTACCTTAGGAATAGCTTCCGCTATATTAGAAGCTGCAGGTCTTTCTTTTCTAGGATTAAGGGCAAGGCTACCTATTCCAGAGTGGGGTGCTATGTTAAGTGAATCAAGACAATATTTAACGTCAGCACCATGGACTGTAGTTTTTCCTGATCTTGCTATAATGTTTCTTGTTCTTGCTTTTAATTTGTTTAGAGATGCATTAAGAGATATATTTGATCCACGATCTTATAAATAGAAGGGAGGAACTTTTTTAATGGGTTATAAAGAGATACCTATTGGAATTCAAAAAAGGATAGCCCTAATTGCCCATGATAATAAGAAACATGAATTATTAGAATGGGCAAGATTTAATCAAGGAACATTATCAAAACATATATTATATGCTACAGGAACGACTGGTGAGATTTTGGAGAGAGAACTGGGTTTAAAGATTATAAGATTTTTTAGTGGACCTTTAGGGGGTGATCAGCAAATTGGAGCAAAAATTGCAGAAGGTGAAATTGATTTTCTTATATTTTTCTGGGACCCTTTAGAGCCATTGCCTCATGATCCTGATGTTAAAGCTCTTTTGAGGATAGCAGTTGTATGGAATATTCCTATAGCATCAAATAGATCTACAGCTGATTTTTTGATTTCCTCACCTCTTATGGATAGAGAGTACAAAAGATTAGTGCCTGATTATACACATTTCTTAATAGAAAAATATAAGAAAGAAACTTGAAAGAGTATAAAAACATTTTCTTTTCTTATCTATGAAGTTTTAGAATATTCCCTTGTCAGGTTGACATATTTCTTAGTAAGAAGTATAATCTTATTTGAAGCTTTTTTGGAAAGGGAGGTGGTGAGGAAACCCCATTTAACCATGATATTTAGATTTTTATGGAGTGATTTAGGAAAATTAGAGAGGAAGCTTTCTATCCCTCTTGGGATAGAAGAAGCTCTCTCTAAAATATTATATGATGGGAGGGTTGTATGAGTAGGAGGTTATTAGCAGTATTACTCACATTGTTTTTACTTTTAAGTGTTTCTTTTGCTCAAACAGCAAATTTTAAAGATGTTCCAAGTAATCACTGGGCAGCGTCTGCAGTAAAGTATCTAACAGATTTGGGGATTATTTCAGGTATAAGACCAGATACTTTTGGTGGTGATCTTTACGTTACAAGGTATCAGGTTGCAGTATTACTTTATAAATTAATTCAAGCTTTACAAGCTGGAAAAATTGCATTACCTACAGCAGATGTTGAAGATCTAAAAGATCTTGTAAGTCAGCTTCAAGATGAATTAAATCTTATTGGAGCTAATGTTGAAGATTTGATGTCAGCATTGCAAGATCTTGATACAAGGGTGTCAGATCTTGAGTCAGCAGTGCAAGAGAAGGTAAGTGTTCAAGATGTAGAAGCAATGATACAAGAAGCACTTTCTGATGTTGTTTCAAGACTTGATGACGTAGAGAGTAGAATATCAGATCTTGAGTCAGCAGTGCAAGAGAAGGTAAGTGTTCAAGATGTAGAAGCAATGATACAAGAAGCTGTATTATCTATTGAAAAAGTAGAAGTTACTCCAGAGCAGATTGAAGCTGTAGTTGGAGATAGATTAGAAGAGGTTGTTAGTGCAAAAGTGGAAGAGAAAATTGGAGATCTTGAAAGTAGAGTATCAGATCTTGAGGGGTTTGTGACTGATCTTGACAGCAGATTAGCAGATGTAGAGACAGCATTAGTAGATAAGCCATCTCTTGATGAAGTGCAAGCAATGATAGAGGAGAAGATAGCTGAGATTTCCGTACCAGATGTTGAGGAATTAACTGGTAGAGTATCAGATCTTGAGGGGTTTGTGACTGATCTTGACAGCAGATTAGCAGATGTAGAGACAGCATTAGTAGATAAGCCATCTCTTGATGAAGTGCAAGCAATGATAGAGGAGAAGATAGCTGAGATTTCCGTACCAGATGTTGAGGAATTAACTGGTAGAGTATCAGATCTTGAGGATAGAGTATCCGCAGTAGAGACAAGACTTGATGATTTTGACTCTGCAATATCTGATTTAATGGGCACTATAGATGAAGTTAATGCTAATCTTGTAGATCTTTCTGATAAAGTAGAAGAAGTATTAGCATTAAAAGATAAATTGGATGAAATAATAAGAATGGTTGAAGCAATACCTGGTATTGAAGTTCCTGCTGAATTAGAAGATATCAAGAGCTTTATTACAGAATTAGATGCTAAGGTTTCTGATCTTGCGGTAGCCATGGAAGATTTGAATACTCTTGCATCCGATTTACAATCTCAAATTGATGATGTTAATGCAAGAGTAGATGAATTAATGGCATCCTTAGACAACATTAATTCCAGTATAGATGCATTGTCTACCAGTGTTGACGATCTCTATGTATTGAATGATGGGGTTTCTACAAGACTTGACGAAGCAATAAATAGACTTTCTGACTTAGAGAGCAAAGTGGCTGATCTTGAGAACAAAGGTGTAAAACCATTCACATTAACATTAACATTTGGGGCAACATGGGACTTTGTAAATAAGACCATATCTACAACACCTGTATCTATAAGTAAAGTAGGGCTAACTTTAAACAATTTAGATTTTGGCATCGATAAACTTGTTTTGACATATAACAATTCTGGATACTTTGCTCTGGATAACTATGGTTTGGTAGGATTTAGTGCACCATTATCTGCATGTGTAAATGTTGCAGGAGTAAAAGTTTCTGTAGGTGTAGGTAATGATGCTGTAGGTGGAAAAGTTTCTGGAAGTATGGGTAATATAAATTGGAATGTATATGGAATGTTAAGCATAAGCAGTGGGGCATATGATTTTGGTCCAGTTGGAGCAGATATAAGTATGCCTGTTTCACAAGGGGTAACAGTGTTTGCAGATGCCTACTATGATGATGCATCTTTTGCAGGTCTTGCTGGTGTATCCCTTGATGGATTAATAAAAGACACATTTGTAACTTTACAAGCTAAGTATGTTGATAATAAATTTGGAGCATATGCAAAAGTAAGTACAACATTGATGAAAGGCTTTGATGCTGGTGTATCAATTGATATGGCTGATCTCTCAAATATTAATATGAATACAGTAACAGTAACAGTATTTGGTTCATATAAGGTTAGTGAGAGATTAACATTATCTGGATCAGTTACTAACAATTCTGGAAGTAATAATGTATCTAAATTAAGTCTTGGAATAAGCTATGTTCCAGTAGATAATGTAAATCTTACACTTGGTGTTGAAAAAACTAACTTACCAGCATTTACAAGTAACCCATATCCAGATAGTGTAAACTTTGGAACAACAATTACATTCTAAAAAATAGAATCAGTGGGTGGGGACAATTATCCCCACCCTTTTTTTATTTATAAAAGAGATTTTATGAGTGTTTTTGTTAATGGCAATAATTTAACAAAACTTTTTGAGGTAATGAGATTAGGGAATATTTTTATAATAGATGTTTGATAAGCGGTATCACCATATTTTTCCATTGTCTTTACAATTTTATCATTTTCTTTTAAAACTGACCATATTAGATTAAAATCATCGTCACTTAAGGAATTTAGAAACTTTCTAGCAACTTTTGTAAAAGTTAATTCTTTTCCAAAGGATCTATGGGTTAATTTTGGATAATCTGATAAATATGCTTTATTATAATCTTCAAGATATTTTTTTATTTGATTAACTGCTATTTCAGCACCTTTTAATCCAAAGTATATACCACCACCTGTTGTTGATTTATTGTAACCTGCAGCATCTCCAGCTATTAAGATATTTGGAGGAATAAATTCCTCATAAGGTCCAAAAATAGGAATTATTCCCCCATAAGCTTTTTCTATATATATTTTTTCAGATCTTTCCTTTAATTTATTCCTTATAAAATTATCAAGGAATACTTTAGGATTATATGAAGGATTTACAGCAACACCCAATTTGGCTATGTTTTTAAATGGTGAAATCCAAAGAAAAAAACCTTGTGAATAAGTACTTCCAAGATAAACTTCTACGCATTCTCTATCTAATGGATTTAATCCTGAAATCTCATATTGTAAAGATACTAAGTAAGGTCTTATTTTAAGTCCTATCTTTCTAAGAAATTGTCTTTTGGCACCTTCTGCTACTAATATAACCTTCGTGTCAATATATTTTGTTTTACCTTTTTCTTCTACTATCAAGGTAGAGTGATTTTCATAATGATTTACTCCTATTGCTTTTGAATTGAATGAGTAAGAACAGCCACTTTTTTCTGCTTTTTCTGCAATTGTTTTATCAAATAAAAATCTATCCAAGATAAAGGAATCAGCGTAATCCTTTTTAAGTTTTAAATATTCTCCCGAAGGAGAAAAAAAGTATCCACCTTTTAGATTATTCACTATAGTTTCCTTAGGTAGATGAAATTCCTCAAAAGCATGGACACTTAATTTTCCAAGACAGTGTATTGGTTCTCCTATTTTGTCATGTTCTTCTAAGATTAGAGTTTTTATATTATTTTTTGCTGATAAATATCCAGCGTAACTTCCTACAGGACCTCCACCAACTATAACTAAATCCCATATCATAGAAAAACTTCTTCTTTTTCCTTATATAATTCCCATGCAATATAAAGTCTTTTTATTCCCTCTGCCATTTTTTCTGGAGATACTTGTGAAAATGATATTCTTGCAGTATTTTTCCCTCTTTTAGAGACGAAAAATTCTTCTCCAGGGACAAAACTGGTTTTTTGTTCTAAAGCAGTTTCTGCAAGCTTATATGCATCTACCCATTCAGGAAAAACAAGGAAAAAGAAGAAACCCCCTTGTGGAAAATTCCACTTTGCAATGTCTTTAAATTTTTCATCCAAGGCTTTATTCAGTGAGTCTCTTTTAGTTCTATATGCAACTTTTAATTTTTCAATATGTTTTTCTAAATATCCTAACCTATAAAATTGATATATTAATTTTTGATTTAAAGTACCAGAACATAAATCTGTGCCTTCTTTAAGCCGTATAATCATTTGAGTAATTTCCCTTGGTGCAATTATGAATCCAGTTCTAAGTCCTGGAGAAAGTATTTTTGAGAAGCTCCCTATAGTTATGATTTTGTGGCTATCAGAGAAAGTAATTAATGGAGGATATGTTTCATGATCATAGGAAAGAAGACTATAGGCTAAATCTTCTACTATGTAAAAATTATATTTTTCAGATAGTTCTACTAGTTTCAATCTTCTCTTAATTTCAAGGCATGTCCCAGCAGGATTTGAAAAATCTGGTACCACATAAAGAACTTTAACAGAATCTTTCAGCTCTTTTAGTTTTTCTTCCAAGTAGTCTATATCAATTCCATATTCATCTTGAGGTATCCCTATTAGATTATCAGAGTACATACTCCAAGCTTGAATAGTACCTAAATAACCTGGTTCTTCAATTAGTGCTATATCACCATCATCAAGAAATAACTTTCCTAAGAGATCAAGTGCTTGTTGAGAGCCTTCAGTAAGTACTATATTGTCTGCAGGGATTGTCTTATTCCATCTCTTGAAAAGATTTTTACCTACTAATTCTCTTAGTTTTATATCTCCACAAGTTGATGTATATTGAAAGGCAAGGTTTCCTTCCGTTCTTAAAACCTCATCATATGCATGTTTTAATTCTTCAACAGGAAAGAGATTATTATCAGGCAGACCACCAGCGAAAGAAATAGTTTCTGGGTCTTGAGCTAAAACAAATTTTGACATAGCATCGGAAGTTCTGTAGAATGCTCTTTTAGAGAAATTTCTCTTCCCCATTTTCGCCACTCTCCTAAATTTTTCCATAAAATTAGCATAATTATGCTAAAAGGTCAAGAGGTATTATTTTATTTCTTTAACACTTACTCTTTCTACATATTTTAAAATTTCTTCTTTATCGTTCATATTAAGTTCTTCTTTTTTGACTTTTACATAACCTGTAGCACAGGCAATTTTCAATGAATATAGTGGATCATTAGTTTTTCTTAAACCATAAATAAAACCTGCAAGAAATGCATCTCCAGCTCCCCAGTGTATTCCATCTATTGGTGGTAAAAAGGAATGATATAGTTTGCTATCTATAGATATTACAGCCCCCTTTTTTCCAAGAGAAATTATTGGGTATTTTATTTGGAATTTTTCAATAAACTTAAAGGCTCTTATAATATCTCTTTTTGATTTGATGGTTTTATTCAAAATATCTTCCATTTCCTCTTTATTTGGTTTTATTATGTCAGGTTGGGCTTTAAGGGCTTCTATAAATTCTTTTCCTTTAGCATCTAATACTCTGATTATATTAATTCTTTCTGCTTCTTTAAATATTTTAAAATATATATCATATGGAATATTAGGTGGAATACTTCCTGAAACTATCAAGGTATCTGCATCTTTAATAATGATTCTATATATCTTAAAAAATTCTTCTATTTTATAGTCTGGAATTTCTGACCCTGCACCATTTAGAATTGTAAGCTCTTTTTTATATAGATTCTTTATTCCTATAGCTAGTCTTGTATTATTTTCTATTTCTACAAAATTGAAATCAATATCTCTTTTCTTTAATTCCTCTTTAAGGATTATTCCTGTGCTTCCGCCACAAAAGCCAAGAACTTTTAATTTTTCATTGAAGATTTTTAGGGTTTTGGCTACATTTATACCTTTTCCACCTGGCATAATATATTCTCTCTTAGATCTATTAACTTTATTTTTTAAAAATTTTTCTGTATAGAATATAACATCCAAACTGGGATTTAGATTTACTATTAAAATCATTATTTCCTCCAGCTTTAATTTTTCTTATGATTATATTATACTTAATTAACTATGAGTTTAAGAGTAGATGAAATTCTTATTAAGGCGGATGATCTAAAACAGAGGGGTAAACTTTATAAAGCTATTACCTTATATGAAACCCTTTATAATGAAGTGGTGGATGAAAATCTTTTATATTGGTTGAGATTAACGCTTGCTGATCTTTATTTTTGGATTAAAGATTTTGATAAAGCAGAGAAACTTATTTTAGAAAACATGGAGTCTAATTCAAAGGATTCATTTAATTATTACTATATGGGATTTATAATGATAGGAAGCGGGGATCTAAGCAGGGCAAGGGAATATTTTGAGATTGCGCTAAAGTTAGATCCTGATAACTACGAATACTTAAGAGGTTTAGCCTGGGTAGAGTTTTTGAAGGGCAATTATGAAGAAGCAGAAAATTTATTTAGAGAAGTGTTAAATAAGGACCCTGAAAATAGTGCAGCTCTGGATAATTTAATAGAACTTTTAATAAAAACTGGGAAGCTTGAAGAAGCAAAATTAGAGATAGAAAAATTTAGAGAAAAGGATCCTAAGGATTGGCAGATTCTTTATAGGGTCCAAGAATTGAAAAATAAACAAAAGGAAATTAAAGGAAACAGAGGGAAACTATAATATTCCCTCTGTTTCTTTATTTTTTTTGTAGGAATTTATCAATTTCACTACCATCAAGAGTTTCTTTCTCTATTAATATCTTAGATAATTCTTTTAATACATTTTCATGATCTTTTAATAATGATAATGCTCTATTATAAGCTTTGTCTACTATATTTTTTATTTCTTCATCTATTATTTTTGCAGTGTCCTCGCTATAATTTTTGATCTGCATCAGATCTTTTCCAAGGAATACTTCAGAATGATTTTCTCCAAGGGTAAGATTTCTTAATTTCTCACTCATACCATATTCACATACCATTTTCCTTGCAAGTTCTGTAGCTCTTCTTAAATCATCTGCAGCTCCTGATGTTGGTTGGCCAAAAATAAGTTCTTCTGCTGCTCTCCCTCCAAGAAGTACTGTTATTTCAGCTTCTAATTCTTTTTTAGAGAGTAAATATCTGTCTTCTTCAGGAAGTTGTAAGGTATAACCTAAAGCAAGTCCTCTTGGGATTATGGTAACTTTGTGTACAGGAGTTGCTTCAGGAATTAATTTTGCTACTAAAGCATGTCCAAGCTCATGAAAAGCTACTAATTCCTTTTCTTGGGGTCTTAGTATTCTATTTTTTTTCTCTGGTCCAGCAATTACTTTCTCTATTGCTTCTTCAAATTCCTCCATATTTATCTCATTTTTATTTTTTCTTGCAGCTAAAATGGCAGCTTCATTTACAAGATTTGCAAGATCTGCACCTACAAAGCCTGGTGTGCTTTTGGCAATTATATCTATATTAACATCTTTACCAATTGGTTTTCCTCTCAGATGTACCTCTAATATCTTTTTTCTTCCTTCAAAATCTGGTCTATCTACAATCACACGCCTATCAAATCTTCCTGGTCTCAATAATGCTGGATCTAAGATATCAGGTCTATTAGTGGCAGCAAGTACAATCACGTTAGTATTCTCATCAAACCCATCCATCTCAACTAAAAGCTGGTTTAATGTTTGTTCTCTTTCATCATGGCCTCCACCAAGCCCTGCCCCACGATGTCTTCCTACTGCATCTAATTCGTCAATGAAAACTATAGATGGACTTAATTTTTTGGCTTGAGTAAATAGATCTCTAACTCTTGCTGCTCCTACACCTACAAACATCTCTACAAATTCTGATCCACTTATAGAGAAGAAAGGTACATTTGCTTCTCCTGCAACAGCTCTTGCTAAAAGAGTTTTTCCAGTGCCTGGAGGTCCTACTAGTAATATTCCTCTTGGAATTTTAGCTCCGAGTCTTCTATATTTTTGGGGATTCTTTAAAAAGTCTACCACTTCTCTTAATTCTTGTTTTGCCTCTTCTACGCCAGCAACATCAGCAAAGGTTACTTTAGGCTTATTATCTAAGAATAATCTTGCTCTGCTTCTTCCAAAAGAAAAGGCTTGACTATTACTTCCTTGTACTTGACGAAACATCATCCAAAAGAAAAATATAAGTATAAGATAAGGAGCAAATCCTAAGATGAAACTTATCCATAATGAAGTGTTATCTGGTGGTTTTACTTCTACCACAACATCATTTTTAATTAAAGTAGGAATTAAGTTAGCATCCTGAGTTGGTGAATAGGTTTTAAATCTTGATCCATCTCGAAATAGACCATTGATCTCTTTTTCTCCAATTTCTACTTTAAATACTTCCTTGTTTTCTACAGATTTTATAAATTCTGAATATGGAATCACTCTTTCCTTTGCAGAGTTATCAAGTATATTGGGATTAAGGAATGTAAAAACAAGAAAGCCTATAAAGAAAATAATTATTAATCTTGAGATTATATTTTTAAAGTTCAATTATTTAAACCTCCTTCTTTGCCATTATATGTAATATTCTTTTTGTATTTTCGGTAATAGGCGCTATGTTACTTCTTGCTATTCCTACTACCCACAAAATTTCATTTTCCCAAAAAATAATTGGAATTTCAAGTCTTTTCCATTTAGGAATTTTTTTATCAATAAAGAGATCTTGAAGCTTTTTGGATTTACCTTTTAGACCAAATGGTTTAATTTTATCTCCTTCTCTCCAGT
This sequence comes from Dictyoglomus sp. DH, assembly GCF_055181375.1. Classification (NCBI taxonomy): domain Bacteria; kingdom Pseudomonadati; phylum Dictyoglomota; class Dictyoglomia; order Dictyoglomales; family Dictyoglomaceae; genus Dictyoglomus; species Dictyoglomus sp. DH. Next base: position 966,377 of record NZ_CM143706.1, read on the forward strand.
TTCTAACTTTTAATTTATCTACTTCTATTTTATCATAGTCAAAATATACATGCCAAAGATCATTAAAATTTATAGACTCTTTATTATCTTCAATTATTTCAGTAATAATTTCGTAACCTGATGGAAGCTTTAAAGAACCAGGGATAGGTAATGTATATTCGTAGTTTTCTTCCAAGGTTTTCTTGATAAAATAGACAGTATTCTCGTGTTTATATATTTTAATAGTATTCATTGTAGCTATATTACCTGTTTTTCTTATTTTGGAAAGTTTATTCATTAAATATATTAAACCTTCAATTGTGATAATCTCACCCATATTATTAAATATATTTTTTAAAATCCTTACTTTTATTGCGTCTGGAATATTGTTCCAGTCATTGTAATTTACTTCAAAACCATCCATATTACTTTTTATGTATTTTTTCGAATACTCCTTTGATATGTTTTTTATTAATTCTTGATCCCAATTTAGTATTATTTTTTGATTCATTAAACTTTGAGGAAATTGTTCTATGATATCTCTTAAAAATGGAATTAATTGATATCTTACTCTATTTCTTAGAGTAATTGGTAAATAATTTGTAAAATCTTCTTTGTACTTTATTTCTTTTTTGTTACAATACTCTGCCGTTTCTTTTTTGGTAAGAACCAAAATTGGTCTTATTATTTTATCTCTCTTTGGGGGTATACCAATAAGTCCTTCAAGCCCATATCCTCTTAGGAAATTCATAAGTATTGTCTCTATATTATCATCTAAGGTATGTCCAAGAGCTATTCTGGTAAATCCATTTTTTTGAGCAAATTCTTCTATTATTTTGTATCTTTTTTCTCTTAAGGTTTTTTCTGTAAGATTATCAGGATATATATTTAAAATAGTAAAAGGAATATTTTTCCTATCTGCGTATTCCTTTATTAACGACTTTTCTTCTTCTGTATTTTGTCTTACATGATGATCAACATATAAAAGATGAATATTAGAATTATAATGAGGTGAGAGAGTGCTAATTACTTCAGCTAATGCAAAAGAATCACTTCCTCCTGAAATACATATAAGAATAGAGTCCCTCTCATTAATGAGGGACTCAGTGTTAATAAAATTTAATACTTTTTTTTCTAAGTTCTCAATAAATTTATCTTTCACTTTTCATGGTGGCGGTGCAGGGATTCGAACCCTGGACACCACGGTTATGAACCGTGTGCTCTAACCGCTGAGCTACACCGCCAATATTCCTTGCTTTAAATTATAATAAAAAATTTTGTTTTAGACAATACTTTACTAATATAAAAACTTATGATACACTTTTTAACCAAAGAGAGGTATGAGGAATTACCGCCGGAGTGGCGGAATGGCAGACGCACTGGACTTAAAATCCAGTGGGGAGTAATCCCCGTGCCGGTTCGAGTCCGGCCTCCGGCACCAATCCTTAGCCCCTCTTTAAATTTTAAAAAAGAGGTGTTCATAATGTCAGATAAAATGTTTGACGAGGAAGTTATAATTTTAGAAGACGAGGATGGAAATACTTATGAGTATTTGATTAGAGATTTTGTGGAGGTAGATGATAAGACGTATGTTCTTCTAACACCAAAAGATGCGGAAGATATGGATGAAATTTATGTATATCGTTGCAGGCTTTCAGAAAAAGATGGTGAACTCTATATAGATGCTTTGGAAGAAATAGAAGATGATGATGAATTTGAAAAAGTTGTGGAAGCTCTGGAAGAAGAGGAAGAATGGGAAGACGAAGATTGGGAAGAAGAGGATTTGGAAGAAGAAGATTGGGAAAAAGGAGAAGAGGAATAGTAAATTAGAAAAAATTCTTATATTCTTTTCCTTTTCTCTAATTTTATTTTTAATATTTGTTTTTGTAATACTTTTCGTCCCAAAGTTTAAGACTAATAGTGATGTAGAGGTATATATTCAAGAGGGTTCCTCACTCTCCCAAGTAGCTGATATATTATATGAAAAAGGGATTATAAAATCTAAAGAAATATTTATATTGTATACAAAGCTTATTGGGAGAGAGAGGAACATTAAAAAAGGGTACTATAAATTATCTCCATCTTATTCACTTGTTCATGTGGTGAATAAATTAGTAAATGGAGAAAATTTAAGTATAAAGATAACAATACCTGAAGGAGTATCTTTAAAAGAGATAGGGGCAATTCTTGAAGAACGCTTAAATATTTCAAAAGACCTTTTTCTTAAATATTGCACTGATTCTAATTATGTTTCGTCTTTCTTAAAAGAGTATAAAGAATTTTTTGGGGGTAAAATACCCATGTCATTAGAAGGTTATTTATTTCCTTCTACTTATTTTTTACCAAAAGACATTAAAGAGAAAGAGATTATAGAAATTCTTTTGAAAGAATTTTTTAAGCAGATCCTTTCTAATTTTCCTGATTATAAAGAAGATCTTAAAAAAATTGGTTTAAGTTTTAATGAATGGATAATATTGGCATCTATTGTGGAAAAAGAAGCCAAGATAGACAGAGAGAGACCTTTAATTGCTGGTGTCTTTATTAATCGTTTGAAGAAAGGATATATGCTTCAATCTTGTGCTACAGTAGAGTATTTATATGATTTTAAGAAAAATCCTCTTTTATACAAAGATCTGGAGATTGATTCTCCTTATAATACGTATAAATATTATGGTCTTCCTCCTACTCCTATTTGTTCTCCATCTTTAAAATCTTTGGAGGCAATATTACAACCTAAAGGAGATTATCTTTTTTTTGTTTCAAATAATGATGGAACTCATACCTTTTCGAAGACCTATGAAGAGCATTTAAAAGCTCAAGGTTATAAAAGGTGATTATGATGTGCAAAATCTTAAAACCAAATAGATATGTGGGAACAATATTTAAAATTAATTTTGAAGAATTATATAAATTAGGATACAGGGGTATTATTTTTGACCTTGATAATACTATTGTTCCTTGGGATGAAAACAAATTGGATGAGAGAACAAAAAAATTAATAGAAGATATCAAAAATTTAGGCTTTAAAGTTGTTATTTTATCAAATAATTGGTCTCAGAGAAGGGTAAAACATTTTTCTAAGCTTATACGGCTTCCTGCATTAGGATATGCATTAAAACCAAGAAGTAGATCTTTTAAAAGAGCTTTAGAGATAATGGGTACTACCCCCGAGACAACTTTGGTAATTGGTGATAGAATATTAACAGATATATATGGTGGTAATAAATTGGGGATGTTTACCATACTAGTATCTCCTTTAAATAAGAAAGAATTGTGGATTAAAAGATGGACTGTAAGGCTTATTGAAAATTATTTAATTAAGAGATGGTTGTCTAAAAAGGAGTTAATAAAGGAGGAGTAAGATGGATTCTCCTAATATTAATGAGAAACTTTTAGAGATTATTAGAGAGAGAAATCTTATCCCTAAGGGGTTATTAGATAACTTACTTTCTTCAGTAAAAGGTAAAGAACTACAAGAAATTCTTTTGGAAGAGGGATTAATATCGAAAGATAAACTTACTGATTTATTATCAGAAATTTTAGGGTGGAAAATTATTGAAGGAAAAGAATTTAAACCTGACGAAGACGCATTAAAGATTATTCCTCCTTTTTTAGTGAAATTTCATAATTTTATTCCTCTTAAATTAGAAGAAAGAATGCTTCATGTGGGTTTCTTCCCACCAGTAAAAGCTACAGCACTTGAGGATATAAGATTGCTTACAGGATTTTCAGTAGAACCTTATCTTTTAAAGGTTGTGGATAAGGAATCTTCAGAAGATATATTTGAGAAGAAAGAAATAAGTTCTACAACTTCAATTTTGACATCGTCAATGATTCCTAGAACTAATGTTTCTGAAACTAAGGTAAAGGAAGAATCAAAGATAGGTATAGAAACAATAAATGATATAGAAATTTCTAAGCTTGTAGAAGAATTAGTTCCTGAAGGTGGATTGTTAGAGAAGCTAAAGGAAGAGGAAGTCAAGGAAGAGATTATTGAAGAGATGCCTTCTAAATCTGAGGAAGAAATACCTAAAGAAAATATTAAAGAGATTAATGTTAAAGAAGAATCAATAACTGATGTGCTCTCTGAGTTAGAAGGCATAGGAATTGTGGAAGAGATCAAAGAAGAGACTAAAGAAGAAAATATACAACAGGAAATTAAAGAGGAGATAAAAACCGAGGAGAAAGAAGAGAGGAAAAAAGAAAAGGATCTTGCCAATAAGATAATTGAAAGTATTAAAAGTAGTTTAACCACTACTGAGAAAAAAACATTAAGGAAAACATCAACCCCTGCAAAAAGAAAGCCTCTTGGTGAGATATTATTAGAAAAGAATTTAATTACAAAAGAGCAATTAGATGAAGCTTTGATGCTTGCATCTAAGAAGGGTATAAGGCTTGGAGAAGCACTTTTAGAACTAAAGCTTCTAAGTGATATGGATCTTGCAAAGTTATTAAGTGAACAATTAGGGGTTCCTTTTAAATCAATAAAGGAGATAAAAATTGATCCAGATCTATCAAAACTTATAACAGCTAAAAAAGCGAGAGATAATTTAATACTTCCTCTTTATAAGGAGGATGGGAGGATCATAGTAGGAATTGTAGATCCAGCAAATATAATAGCCCTCGATGATTTAAAAATGGTAACTAGAAATGAAGTTATTCCAGTAATAGTACCACGAAATGAACTTATTGATGCTATTAATCAGATTTGGGGTAGTGAAGAGGTAGAGAAAGTACTTGAAGAGATTATAGTTCAGAAAGAAGAGGAAGAGACTCAATATCAAGAGGTTTCTTTAGAAGAAGTTTCATCTGAGGAAGGTCCTATAGCAAAGCTCGTAAATAGTATTTTAGTTGATGCAGTTAAAAGAGGAGCTAGTGATATCCATATAGAGCCTCTGGAAAGAAATGTAAGGGTAAGATTTAGAATAGACGGTGTATTACATGAAATTATGTATATTCAAAAAAGATTTCAGGCAGCTGTTGTTTCAAGAATAAAGATTATGAGTGATATGGATATTTCTGAGAGGAGAATACCTCAAGATGGACGTATTAAAGCAAATATAAAAGGAGAAGTGTATGATTTCCGTGTCTCTACATTACCTGGAGTTTTTGGTGAGAAGGTGGTATTGAGAATCTTAGGAAGAGGAGCTATATCTTTATCTCTTGAGAGTCTAGGTTTTTCTGAAGATAATTACGAAAGATATTTAAAAATGTTAAAGACACCATATGGTATTATACTTGTAACAGGTCCAACAGGAAGTGGTAAGTCCACAACCCTTTATGCATCTTTAAATATGATAAATTCTCCTGATATTAATATAGTAACAGTAGAAGATCCAGTGGAGTATCAACTTCCAGGGATACATCAAGTGCAGGTGAACCCAAAAGCGGGTCTTACTTTTGCCAGTGCCTTGAGATCTATTTTACGTCAAGACCCAGATGTGGTGCTCGTAGGTGAGATTCGTGATGAAGAAACAGCAAGAATTGCTATACAGGCTGCTCTAACAGGACACTTAGTATTATCCACCCTTCACACCAACGATGCACCATCGGCTGTTACCCGTTTAATTGATATGGGTATCGAACCGTTCTTGATTAGTTCCTCTTTACTTGGAGCGGTAGCACAAAGATTGGTGAGGACAGTATGTCCTTATTGTAAGGCTCCTTATGAACCTACAAAGGAGGAAATAGAAGCTATAAAAGCAACCTTAGGAAATATAGATTTATCTAATGCTACTTTTTATAAAGGTCAGGGTTGCCCCAGATGTAACAACAAAGGTTATAAGGGAAGAACAGCTATTCATGAAATTATGCTTATGAATGATGAAATTAGAGATTTGGTATTAAAAAAGGCTTCTCGTGAGACTATAAAAGAGGCTGCAAGAAAATATGGAATGGTAACGTTAAGGGAAGATGGAATGCGTAAAGTTCTTAGAGGTTTTACTACTGTGGAAGAAGTTATGAGGGTCACAGCTGCAGATTAAGAGGGAGGTAATAAAAAATGAAAGAAAGTATTTCTATTATTGAAATACTACAAAATGCTTTACAGAAAGAAGCCTCAGATGTACATATAACTTCTGGAGTACCACCTGTTTTCCGTATTAAGGGGCATTTAATACCTCAAACTCAATATCCTGTTTTAACTCCTCAACTTACTTATAATCTTGTTTTTAGTCTTTTAACAGAAGAACAAAAGCAGAAGCTTCAAGAAAACAAAGAGTTGGATTTTTCAGTTGGTATAAGTGGTGAAGGAAGATTTAGAGTAAATGCTTTTTGGCAGAGGGGGAGCTTAGCTGCTGTATTTAGATTAATTCCTTGGAAGATTCCTTCTATTGAAGAACTTAGATTACCTTTAATTTTAAAAGATCTTGCAGCCCTTCCCAGAGGATTAATACTTGTAACGGGTCCAACAGGAAGTGGTAAATCTACTACTCTTGCTTCTATGATAGACTATATCAATTCAAATTTCAGCAGGCATATCATAACAATAGAAGATCCTATAGAGTATTTGCATACTCATAAAAAATCTATTGTGAATCAAAGAGAAGTAGGAAGTGATACCTATTCCTTTGCTAATGCTCTAAGATCAGCTTTAAGAGAAGATCCAGATGTTATATTAGTAGGTGAGATGAGGGATTTGGAAACTACAGCTATAGCTATCACAGCAGCAGAAACTGGTCACTTAGTTATGGCAACTTTACATACTGTTGATGCGGTTCAAAGTATTGAAAGAATAGTTGACCAGTTCCCTTCTCATCAACAACAACAAATAAGGCTTCAACTTTCTGGAGTTATTCAAGGAATTATCTCTCAACAGCTTCTCCCAAGAAAAGATGGTACTGGAAGAATAGTTGCTACTGAAGTACTTATTGGTATCCCTGCAGTGAGGAGTCTCATTAGAGAAGGAAAAACTCCTCAAATATATAGTGTAATACAAACAGGTGGAAGATATGGAATGATGACTATGGATCAAAGTCTCGCTGATCTTGTTAAAAAAGGTCTTATAACTCAAGAAGTAGCCTTTGAAAGGGCTGTTAATAGAGAGGAATTAATGCGTCTTTTGGGGGGAGAAATTAGGAGGTGAGGGGTAGATGGCAAAGGTATATGTTTATCATGCAAGAAATATGAAAGGAGAGCTTGTAACTGGAGAATCAGAAGCAGAAAGTATGAGAGAATTAGCTATGAAATTGAGAGGAATGAATTTATATCCTATTAGGATTGAAGAAAAAAGAACATCCTCCTTTTTAACTCTTTCCCTAACTTCTCCAAAAGAAAAAAAAGGAGGAAAAGTAAAACTAAAAGATATTACAATTTTTACTCGACAATTTGCTACCATGATTAATGCAGGTCTTTCTCTTTCTACTTGTTTGAATATATTATCAGAACAAAGTGAAAGTAAAGCTTTGAGACAAATACTAAAAGAAGTACAAAAAATGGTAGACGAAGGAAGTTCTTTATCTGATGCCTTTGGGAATTTTCCAAATGTATTTTCTCCACTTTATGTAAATATGATAAGAGCTGCAGAATCAGCTGGAACGTTAGATGAGACCTTAGAAAGATTGGCAATAACCTTAGAAAAGCAGCAAGAATTAAGAAGAAAGATAAAATCAGCTATGACCTATCCTGTTATTGTATTAATAATAGCTATAGGGGCAGGGTTTGGAATGCTTACTTTTTTGGTGCCTATTTTTGCTGGTATGTTTGAAAGTATGGGTGCACAGTTGCCCTTACCTACAGCTGTATTACTTAGATTAAGCCAAATGATAAGGAAAAATTTCTTGCTTATTTTCTTGGCAACTGTGATTTTAGTTTTGACAGCTATTAGGGCATGGAAAAATCCTAAAATAAAGGAAAAAATAGATGAAATATTATTAAAAATACCTGTGTTAGGCGGTTTAATACAAAAAACAGCAATAGCTAATTTTGCAACTACCCTCTCTGCCCAAGTAAGAACAGGGGTTCCCATACTACAAGCTCTTCAATTAGCAGGACAAACAGCAGGAAATAGTGTCTATAGGAAAGCCATTGATTTAGTTAGAGTAAGGGTAAGAGAAGGTGAGAGAATAGCTCCTGTTCTTAAAGAGACAAAAGTGTTTCCAACAATGGTAATACATATGATCTCAGTGGGAGAAGAATCGGGTTCCTTAGAGACTATGTTGAATAAGATAGCTGAATTTTACGAGGCTGAAGTTGCTGCTGCTGTTGAAAGTTTGACATCTTTAATTGAGCCTCTCATGATGGTAGTTATAGGTGGAATAGTGGGTGGTATGCTTATAGCTTTGTATCTACCTATATTTACCATGTTCCAATACATAAAATGAAGAATTCTGCTATTATACTCTGGGAAAGATATAAAAAGGAAAAGGATGAGAAAGCTTTAGAAGCTCTTCTTGAACTATATGATGATCTCATTTATTACTGGGCATCTAAGTTTGTATCTTATGGTGAACCATTAGAGGATTTAGTGCAGGTAGGCTATTTAGGATTTCTTAAAGCTATAGAGAATTATGATCCAGAAAAAGGTGAATTATCTACCTATATATCCCATTTTGTATTGGGTGAAATTAGACATTATTTAAGAGATAAAATAGATAAGGTAAAGATTCCGAGAAGTGTAAAAACATTAATCAATAAAATGGATAAGTATATAAATGAGGTATGGGAAAAGGAAAATAGATCTCCTACTACGGAAGAAATAGCTCAGTATTTGAATGTAAAAAAAGAAGCTGTTGAGGAACTTTTTAGGATAAAAGAATCTATAATGGCCATATCTTTGGAAGATATGGAAATTGAAATGGATAAGATTAGGGCAGAAAAATTAGAATCTTTTAAATTACCTATAGAGGATAAAATTGCTCTTGAACAGGCTCTCTCAAAACTTCCTGATATACAAAGAAAAATTATTGAGTTTATATTCTATCAAGATTTAACTCAGATGGAAGTAGCAAAAATTTTAAAAATATCTCAGTCTCAAGTTTCAAGGCTTTTGAAGATAGCTTTAAAAAGATTAAGAGAAATGTTTTAAATTTTTTAAAGTAAATTTATGCATAATTTATAAATAGAGTAGGGTATAATCTATAGTGAAAGTAAAATTGGGGGAAGGAGGACATTAATATGCGTAAAGAGAGAGGTTTTACATTAATTGAGTTGATGGTAGTTATTGTGATCATTGCCATTTTGGCAGCGGTAGCATTACCAAACTTTATGGGAGCAACAGAAAGGGCAAGGGAGTCTGCAGTAAGATCTGCAGTAAAAAGTATTCAAACAGCTCTTGAAATATATGCGACAGACAACAATGGTTATTATCCTTCTTTTGTTTACTCTCTAACACAAGGTAACTACTTACCAGGTGGAAAATTCCCAAACAATCCAGCAACAAATGCACCTTATGGCTTTACATCAAATAGCAATGATAGTGGAGAGTCTGGATACAAGATTGTTTATTCTGTTACTTCTGATAATACAGCTTATACTATCACAGGATATGGTAAAAATAATACTAAGATTGTAATACAAGTCTCAAGTGCTGGTACTATGAAGTAGACTTAATTGTTTAAAAATCAATAATTACAAAGGGGGAACAGTCCTTTATATATGGTTCCCCCTTTATTTTTTATTTGTAATAATATTAAAAATATTGTTAAAAAAACTTATTTTTTATGAATAAAAAATTTTTTTTAGGGTATAATATTTGTTAGAAAGACTAATTAAAAAGGAGGTTAGATTATGCGTAAAGAGAGAGGTTTTACATTAATTGAGTTGATGGTAGTTATTGTGATCATTGCCATTTTAGCCGCGGTAGCATTACCAAACTTTATGGGAGCAACAGAAAGAGCAAGAGAGTCTGCAGTAAGATCTGCAGTAAAAACTATTCAAACAGCTCTTGAGATGTATGCGACAGACAACAATGGTTATTATCCTTCTTTTGTTTACTCTCTAACACAAGGTAACTACTTACCAGGTGGAAAATTCCCAAACAATCCAGCAACAAATGCACCTTATGGCTTTAAATCAAATGACAATGATAGTGGAGAGTCTGGATACAAGATTGTTTATTCTGTTACTTCTGATAATACAGCTTATACTATCACAGGATATGGTAAAGATAATACTAAGATTGTAATACAAGTCTCAAGTGCTGGTACAATTAAGTAAAAATATTGGCTGACATAATCTTTAAAGGGGGCAAGATATCATATCTTGCCCCCTTTTTTTAACTTTAAAAGAGGTGAAGAACTATCATGAGAAAAGATAGGGGATTTACTCTTATTGAGATTATGATAGTTATTGTTGTCATAGCAATACTTTTTAGCGTAGGAATAGGAAGTTATTACAGGGCTTTGGAAAAGACAAGAGAAAGTGTGGCAACTCAAGCATTAAAAGTAATTCAAATGTCCTTAGAAATGTATGCTACGGAAAATGAGGGGAGTTATCCAATAGCAAATGGATTAAATGAATTGAGAGATAAAATTAAGAAATTTCTTCCTGGAGGAAATCTTCCGGCAAATCCTTATAATGATCAACCTTATTCTGATGAAAACAACAGCTATTATAGAATTACCTATACATACGATCCTTTGGAAAATGCCTATACATTAACGGTATGGGACAGGTATAATATAAAGAGACTTATACTGCTCTCAAATAAAATTGTGATAAAAGGGGGTAACTGAGATGGAGGACCGTTGGAAAAAACTATGGGAAAATTTAAAACCGCAAATATCAGATCTTGCTCAAAAGGCAGGAGAGGTAGCTAAAAAAGCAGGAGATACAATATCAGATATGGCAAAGACCCTGGGAAAGGAATCAGCAAAGCTTGCTAAGATTGGTAAATTGAAGGCGGAGATAGTCTCTCTCGAATTAAATAGGAATGATATTTTTAGAAAGCTTGGGGAAAGGCTTTATGATCTTCACAAAAAGGGAGAAGAGATTAAAAAAGATAAATTTGAGGATCTTTTAAAAGAGGTTGAAAAAATTGAAAATACCATAAATGAGAAGCAAAAAGAAATCAAGAAAATTGCCGAAGAAGAAAAACTTGAGCCTGAAGATGTGGAAAAAATTCCTACATTAGAAGATGAAGAAAAGAAAGATTAAAGATCTTCCCCCATTGGAAAGACCGAGAGAAAGGTTATTAAACTATGGCGAAAAAGCTCTTTCGGATGCAGAACTTCTTGCCATTGTTTTGAGAACAGGGGATAAGAATAATACGGTATTTGAGCTATCTCAGAAACTTTTAATTGATTTTGGAAGTTTAAAAAAGATTTCAGAGGTTGGAATAGGAGAGTTAATAAAATATCCTGGAGTTGGTATTACAAAGGCTATTCAAATAAAGGCGAGTATAGAGCTTGGAAGAAGGATATATTCAGAGAAGAAAAACTTTTTTAATGAAAATATAACTAATCCTGAAGATGCCTTTAATCTCTTTAAAAATGATTTTTGGGATTTAAAAGAGGAGCATCTTTTTTGTGCATATTTGGATGTTAAAAATCGTTGTCTTAATAAAATATTGATTGCAAAAGGTAATCTGAATTTGGTATATGCAACTCCGAGAGAAATATTAAAATATGCTCTTCAAGAAAATTCAGCCAAAATTATATTAGCTCATAATCACCCCTCTGGTGATATTTCTCCCAGTGAAGATGATATAATTTTTACAAAAAGGATTGCTGAGGCGGGAAAAATTATTGGACTTGAGATTTTAGACCACCTTATAATATACAATGATAGCTATTTAAGCTTAAAAGCCAAAAATTATTTCTAATATCATGGAGCAAAAATCTCTTTGGGATCTATTTCAAGAGGATAAGAAAGAAACTATAGAAGATAGAATTCTTTTAATTGATGCTTCAAGTATTATTTATAGGGTTTATTATGCTCTACCTCCTTTAAAAACAAAAAATGGAGAAATTACCAATGCTCTCTATGGTTTTATAAGGATTCTTTTAAAAGCTGTTGAGGATTTTAAGCCGAATCTTATTGGTATAGCTTTTGATAGACCAGAGCCAACTTTTAGGCATATTATTTATAAAGAGTATAAAGCTAAAAGACCCCCTATGAAGGACGATTTAAAAGCACAAATTCCGTGGATTAGAGAATTTTTGAGAATTAATAATCTACCAATTTTAGAGGAGCCTGGATATGAAGCTGATGATGTTATAGCTACAATTGTAAAGAGAAATGAAAGATCTTTGAAATATATTTTATCTGGAGATTTAGACCTAATTCAATTGGTTTCTGATAATTGCTATATTATTCACCCCCAAAAGGGTATAACAGAATTTATCATATATGATCCTCAAAAAGTTAAAGATAGATATGGAATTGAGCCATATAAAATACCTTTGTATAAAGTTCTTGTAGGAGATGAATCGGATAATATTCCGGGATTGCCAGGGATAGGACCTAAAAAGGCTACAAAAATTTTAGAAAAGATTTCAAATATAGAAGAACTAAAAATAAATTTACCTATGATTGATAGCGACATTAGGAAGGTGTTAGAGGATAATTGGGAACTTATTGAAAGGAATATGGAGCTTGTTACTCTTAAAGATATTGGTAAAAATTTTGAACTTAGGCCTTTTGAGATAAAAAGAGAAGAGAAGGTAGTAGAGTTTCTTAAAAAATATGAGCTAAAAAGTATTCTTCAAAGGTTATTTCCAGATCTTCAAGAAGAAGAGAATATAGAATTTAAGGATATAGACTTTGATTTAGAGGATATTGCTAAAAGGGAGAAGAAAATTGCTTTTAAATGTCTTGGGGAAAAAACTTTAGAAGGTATATCCATATCTTTTAGAGAAGGGGAAGGGTATTTTATAACATCTTTTGATTTTAATGATGATATAAGATCTAAATTTGAAAAAGTTCTTATATCTAATGAGGTAGAAAAAATAGGCTCGTATGTTCAGAGAGATCTGCATTTTTTTGAAGGTAATATATCAGGTAAGGTTTTTGATGTGAGTATTGCATCTTATCTTCTAAATCCTGAGAGACAAAATCATTCTTTAGATATTCTTATAGGAGAGTATCTTGGTAAAACTAATTTTATTCCTCAAAAATTTGCTGGATATTTATTTGATCTAAAGAAGATCCTTGAAAAAAGAATTAAAGAAGAAGAATTGGAGAAGGTATTATATGAAATTGAAATTCCTTTGATTCCTGTTTTACATTCTATGGAAAGATGGGGAATAGGGGTTGATATAGATTATTTAAGAAGGCTTTCTGAAGAGTTCTGTGGGAGAATTAAAAAGATAGAAGAGGATATTTATTCATTGGCAGGAATGAGATTTAATCTTAATTCTCCCAAACAGCTTTCTGAGGTTTTATTTGATAGATTAAAGCTTCCTACAGGAAAGAAAGGTAAGAAAGGATATTCTACCTCTTCTTCTATTCTCCAGAATTTGGTAAATACTCATCCTATTGTGAGGAAAATTTTAGAATATAGAGAATTATACAAATTAAAAAGTACTTATATAGATACTATTCCCAATCTGGTTAATCCTATAACAGGTAGGGTTCATACTAAATTTAATCCAACAGGTACTGCTACAGGTAGAATAAGTAGTAGTGAGCCTAATCTTCAAAATATTCCGGTAAAAAGTGAAGAAGGAAGAAAAATTAGATCAGCTTTTATTTCTGAAGAGGGATATTACTTTGTTTCTTTAGATTATTCCCAAATAGAACTTCGTATTATGGCTCATTTATCTCAAGAGCCTAAGTTAATATCCGCATTTCAAAAAGGAGAAGATATTCATAGAAAAACTGCTTCTGAAATATTTGGTGTTCCAGAGGATAAGGTAGATGATCTCTTAAGATCATGTGCTAAAGCTGTAAATTTTGGAATTATATATGGTATTTCTGCATTTGGATTATCAGAGACAGCCGGAATTCTTCCTGAAGAGGCCGAGAAATTTATAGATACATATTTTAAACATTATCCTTATGTGAAAAGATATATAGATAAGGCTCTTTACGAGGCAAGAGAAAAGGCTTATGTTAAAACTATTTTTGGAAGAAAAAGATATATTCCTGAAATTAGAAGTATAAATAAGCAGGTAAGAAGTCTTTATGAAAGAATTGCTATTAATGCTCCTATACAGGGCACTGCTGCTGATATAATTAAACTTGCCATGATTGATATTTTTAAGGAAATAAAGCAAAAGAATTATAAATCAAGACTTATCCTTCAGATTCATGATGAGTTGATTTTAGAGGTACCTGAAGATGAGATGGAAATAGTGCCTAAGATGGCTAAAGAAAAAATGGAGAATATAGTTAAGCTCCTGGTTCCTCTTGTGGTGGAAATTTCAGTTGGTAAAAACCTTGCTGAATTAAAATGAGTTTTAAGATTGGAATTACAGGAGGAATTGCATCTGGTAAATCTTTGGTCCTTGGAATTTTGAGGGATTTAGGTATTCCTGTTATTAGTGTTGATGATATTGTGAAAGATTTTCAAAAAGATCCATATTATCTTGAAAAAATAAGAGTAACTTTTGGAAATGAAGTTTTTGAAGGTGAAAATTTAAATAGAAAAAAACTTGCTGATATTATCTTTAATGATGAATCTGCAAGATTAAAATTAAACAGTATATTTCATCCCCCTGTATTAAAAGAGGTTATAAAGAAAATGGAAGAATTAAAAGAGAAACCAATAATTGCTGTAGAAGTTCCTTTACTTTTTGAGGTAGGTATAGAGAATTGGTTTGATGAAATATGGGTAGTTTATGTGCCTCTTGATATCCAAATACAAAGGATCATAGATAGGGATAGGATATCTTGGGAGGAAGCTATAAAAAGAATAAAATCTCAGATGCCTTTAGAAGAAAAAATTAAAAAAGCTCATTTCATTGTTTATAATGATAAAGATAAGGAATATACTAAAAAGCAGGTTTTGGATAGAATTTCATACTTATATAGGATGTTATATAATAAGAATTTGGAGTAAATTATGAATGGTTTTATACTAGTATCTGAATTTAAACCCTGTGGAGATCAACCTCAGGCTATAGAGAAGATTACCGAAGGTGTTAAAAGAGGCCTGAGATACCAGACCCTTATAGGGGTTACTGGTTCAGGTAAGACTTTTACTATGGCAAATGTGATAGCTAATGTACAAAAACCTACTCTGGTAATTGCTCCTAATAAGACCCTTGCAGCCCAACTATATAGTGAATTTAAAGAATTCTTCCCATATAATGCTGTAGAGTATTTTGTAAGTTATTATGACTATTATCAACCTGAAGCCTATATTCCTCAAACTGATACTTATATAGAAAAGGATGCAGATATAAATGATAGAATTGATAGGTTAAGACATAGTACTACAAGTAGTCTTCTTTCAAGAAGAGATGTTATTGTAGTTGCAAGTGTATCTTGTATATATGGTTTGGGCTCTCCTGAAGATTATGAACAGATGATATTTATGATTAAAGAAGGCGATGAGATACCTCGGGAAGTACTTTTAAGAAAACTTATAAAATTACAATATGAAAGAAATGATTATGAATTTACAAGAGGAAAGTTTAGAGTTAGGGGAGACTTAGTAGAGATATTTCCTATAGGAGGAGAAACTGCGATTAGAGTAGAATATTGGGGTGATATAATAGAAAGAATTTCAGAGGTTGACCCTATAAGTGGTAAAAGGATTTATGATTTAAAAAGTACCTTTATTTATCCTGCCACTCATTATATTGCTCCTACAGAGAAATTAGAAAGGGCTATAGAATCTATTAGAAAAGAATTGGAAGAAAGGCTTGAGGGGCTTAGATCTCAAGGAAAGTTTCTTGAAGCAAAAAGATTAGAAGCAAGAACCCTTTATGATTTAGAACTCTTAAAAGAGGTGGGTTATTGTAAGGGAATAGAAAATTATTCAAGACATTTTGATGGTAGAAAACCTGGTGATCCTCCTTATACCCTTCTGGATTATTTTCCTGAGGATTTTTTAGTGTTTATTGATGAATCTCATCTAACTATTCCTCAACTTAGAGCTATGTATCATGGTGACAAATCAAGAAAGGATAATTTAGTAGAATATGGATTTAGACTTCCTTCAGCTTATGATAATCGTCCTTTGACTTTTGAAGAATTTTGGGAAAGGGTTCCACAAGTGATCTTTGTTTCTGCAACACCTGCAGATTTTGAGCTTAGTATTTCAGAACAGATAGTAGAGCAACTTATCAGACCTACAGGATTACTTGATCCTGAAATTGAGGTACATCCAACGGAGGGTCAGATTGAGCATTTAATTTCAAAGATAAAAGAGGTAGTTTCAAGAGGAGAGAGGGTTCTTGTAACTACATTAACAAAAAGAACAGCTGAGGATCTAGCAGAATATCTATCTAATCTTGGTATAAGAGTAACCTATCTGCATTCAGAAATAGAAACCTTAGAAAGAACAGGAATTTTACAGGATCTGAGATTGGGAAAATTCGATGTACTCGTAGGGATAAATCTTCTTAGGGAGGGGTTAGATCTACCCGAGGTCTCATTGGTAGCAATTTTAGATGCTGACAGAGAAGGGTTTTTAAGATCAGAAAGATCTCTTATACAAGTAATGGGAAGAGCAGCAAGGAATGTCAATGGTAAGGTGATTATGTATGCAGATACTATAACCGATTCTATGAGAAGGGCTATTGAAGAAACGGAGAGAAGAAGAAGAATTCAAATGGAATATAATAAAGCTCATGGAATAGTTCCAAGAAGTATTCAAAAATCTGTAAAAGAAGTTTTTGATTTTGTTGAGGCTGTTAGTGAGAAGAAAGTAGATTACAAAGCTGTATCTAAAAATCTATCTATAGATGAGATAGAAGAGGTTATAAAACATCTTGAAAAGGAGATGTATTCTGCTGCTGCGGAACTTGATTTTGAGAGAGCGGCATATTTGAGGGATCAAATAAAAGAATTAAAGAATGAATTAAAGAAAAAGACAAAATTATGAGTGATTATATAAAGATTAGGGGAGCAAGAGAACATAACTTAAAGAATATAAATTTAGATATCCCCAGAAACAAACTTATTGTATTTACCGGGATAAGTGGCTCTGGTAAATCTTCACTTGCCTTTGATACCATATATGCTGAGGGGCAAAGGAGATATGTAGAATCTCTTTCTACTTATGCAAGACAGTTTTTAGGACAGTTAAATAAGCCTGATGTGGATATTATAGAAGGTCTTTCACCCGCTATCTCTATAGATCAAAAAACAGTGATAAAAAATCCTCGATCTACGGTAGGTACAGTTACCGAGATATATGATTATTTAAGACTTCTTTTTGCTAATATTGGAAGACCCCATTGTCCCAATTGCCGTATTGAAATCTCTGCCCAAACCTCCCAGGAAATAGTGGAAAAGATTCTTTCTTGGGAAGAGGGAACAAGGATTCAAATCCTTTCTCCTGTGGTAAGGGGAAGAAAAGGAGAGTATAAGAAGTTATTGGAGAATTTAAGAAAAGAAGGATTTTTAAGAGTAAAAATAGATGGTGAGCTCTATTCCTTAGAAGATGAAATAGAGCTTGATAAGAATAAAAAACATGATATTTCTGTGATCGTAGATAGATTAATAGTGAAACCTGATATAAAGACAAGATTATCTGATTCGGTAGAATTGGCCTTAAAACTTAGTGAAGGATTATTAATTGTGGAAAAATATGTGGGAGATAAAGTGGAAGAACATATTTTCAGTGAAAATTATGCTTGTCCAATATGTGGGTTTAGTTTTGGGGAGATAACTCCAAGATTTTTCTCTTTTAATAGTCCATATGGGGCTTGTCCTGTATGCTCTGGACTTGGAGGTAAAAAAGAATTTGATCCAGATTTGATTTTGGATTATGAAAAATCTATATCAGAAGGGGCAATTATCCCTTGGGGAAAGGAAATATCTCCTTATTATAAAATTCTACTGGCCAATATTGGAAAGAAGCTTGGTTTTAATCTTGATACTCCCCTTAAATTTTTTACAGAAAATCAACTAAAATCTCTTTTATATGGTGTACCTTTTGCGGTAGAAGTAAATTTTCCCGACTGGGATATTTATGGATATAGACATTTTGAGGGTTTAATAAATATATTTATGAAAAGATATGAAGAGACAGAATCTGAGGATGTTAAAAACTTCTATGAGAGATTTATGGTTTTTTCCCCCTGTAGTGAATGTGGGGGAAAGAGATTAAGGAAAGAAGCTCTATCAGTATTTATAGGGAGTAAAAATATAGCTGATGTTTCTTCTTTAACTCTTGTGGAATTAAAGGATTTTCTTATGAATCTTTCCTTATCTGATAGAGAAAGAATTATTGCATCACCCATATTGAAAGAGATAATTCAAAGGGTAAATTTTTTAATAGAGGTAGGTGTAGATTATTTAACTCTTGATAGATCTGCATCTACATTATCTGGAGGAGAATCTCAAAGAGTTAGGCTTGCTACTCAAATTGGGTCAGGACTTGTAGGAGTTATATATGTCCTTGATGAACCAAGTATAGGATTACATCCAAGAGATAATGAGAGATTAATAAAGAATCTAAAAAATCTTAGAGATCTTGGAAATACAGTAATCGTTGTAGAACATGATGAAGAAATAATCAGATCCGCAGATTTTGTTGTAGATATAGGGCCAGGAGCTGGAGAAAAAGGGGGACAAATTGTTGTTGCTGGTCCTTTAAATGAGGTAATAAAACATCCTGAATCCTTAACAGCACAATATCTTAGGGGTGAGAGAAAAATACCTATTCCTGTAAGGAGAAGGAATATAGGTGGAAGATGGTTAGAAATTAAAGGGGCTAAGGCAAGAAACTTAAAAAATATAGATGTTAAAATTCCACTAAATGCCTTTGTATGTCTTACTGGTGTATCGGGCTCTGGAAAGAGTACTCTTGTGGAAGAGATTATATATCCTGCTCTTCAGAAAGCATTACATGGAAAGAAGGTAAGAAGCGAGTATTATGAGGAAATAAAAGGTACTGAATATATAGATAAGGTTATTGTCATTGATCAATCTCCTATAGGGAGGACTCCAAGATCTAATCCAGCTACCTATACTAATGTTTTTACGGAAATAAGAGAACTTTTTGCCCAATTACCAGAGGCTAAAATGAGAGGATATAAAGCTGGAAGATTTAGCTTTAATGTGAAGGGTGGAAGATGCGAAGCGTGTAAAGGGGAAGGTATGGTAAAAGTAGAAATGCACTTTTTACCTGATATTTATGTTCCATGTGAAGTATGTAAAGGGAAAAGATATAATAGTGAGACCTTAGAAATAAATTATAAAGGTAAAAATATTGCAGATGTATTAGATATGAGTGTAGAAGAAGCCTTGGAATTCTTTGAAAACTTTCCATCTATTCGAAGAAAGCTGGAAACATTGTATGATGTTGGATTAGGATATATAAAATTGGGACAGCCTGCTACTACTCTTTCAGGAGGAGAGGCTCAAAGAATCAAGCTTGCAGCAGAACTTTCAAGAAAAAGTACAGGTAGGACTTTTTATATTTTAGATGAACCAACAACAGGATTACATTTTGCTGATGTAGAAAAATTATTAAATCTGCTTCATCGATTAGTGAATGCTGGAAATACTGTACTTGTTATAGAGCATAATCTGGATGTGATAAAAACAGCAGATTATATTATTGATTTAGGTCCTGAAGGAGGAGATAGGGGTGGTGAGATTGTAGCAGAGGGTACTCCTGAAGATGTAGCTATGAATGATAGGTCATACACAGGACAATTTTTAAAAAGGATTTTGAATATAAAGGAGGAAGTGAGTGAAAGGAGCTTTAAGAATAGATAATAATAAATTTTTAGTTGTAGAGTTTGAAAAGGGAGTCATTACAAAAATATATTTTAGTTTTAAAGAGGAAATTGAGAAGGATTTTCCAGGAAAGGATTTATTTTTAGATTATTTTTCTGGTAAGATGGTAGATTTTAAAGATCTCAAACTTGATATGAATGATATTCCCGGATTTTTTGTGAAAGTATACCAATTACTTAGAAATTTACCTTATGGGAGAATTACAAATTATGGAAGTATTGCTATAGAATTAGGAAATAAAAATTTAAGTAGAGCTGTAGGTTATGCATTAAGAATGAATCCTTTTTTGATTGTGATCCCATGCCATAGAGTTGTTAAGAAGGATGGAAATATAGGTAATTTCTCCTTTGGAAAAGATTTAAAAATATGGCTTCTTAGAATGGAAGGAGTGACGATAGAAAATGAGAAAGTATATAGCTGTAGACATTGGTGGGACTAAGATTGCATTAGGAAGATTTAGGGAAGAAGGAATTTTGGAAGAGAAAGTTGTATTTCCAACAAGACCTGAGAGGGGTTATCAAAAGATATTGGAAGAAATGGTAGAAAATATAGAAAAGTTTTTAACTCCAGATGTAATAGCCATAGGAATAGGAACAGCAGGTCCATTAGATAGAATTAAAGGAGAAATATATTCACCTCCTAATCTTCCAGGATGGAATGGAGTACCTTTAAAAAAAGATTTGGAAGAAGCTTTCAAAATTCCTGTTTATATGGATAATGATGCTAACGCAGCTTGTCTGGGAGAATATTATTTTGGGGCTGGAAAAGGAGTAAAAGATTTAGTTTATGTTACTGTAAGTACAGGAATAGGGGGAGGAATTATTATAGATGGAAAAATTTTGCATGGTAGGAGAGATAGTGCTGGAGAAGTAGGGCATCAGACCATTCTACCTGATGGCCCATTATGTAATTGTGGTAATAAAGGATGTTTAGAAGCTCTTGCCTCTGGAACTGCTATAGCAAAGAGGGCTAAAGAGGCTATAGAAAGAGGGGAAGATACTATACTTTTAGATTGGAGTAAGAAGGAAGAAATTACTGCAAAACATGTAAGGTCTGCTATGTTGTTAGGAGATAAGGTAGCAACATATATCTGGAATCAGGCAATGGAATATTTAGGTATTGGGATAGGTAATATTATCACGATTCTTTCTCCTCAAAGGATAATAATTGGGGGAAGCGTAGGTCTTTCAGGAGAGGATGTCATTCTTAAAATAAAAGAAATAGTTGGGCAGAGAGTCTTTTTGGTTCCTGTGGATATGGTTGAAATTGTCCCTGCCCAACTTGGAGAAGATGTAGGTCTATATGGAGCTTTTTCAGTAGCACTTCATGAGATTACTTTGAAGGCGACATAAAGGGAATAGGTGTGGTCATATTTAATGGCTCTTTTTGTTTTATGATCTTGCCTTGAGGTAATGTTCTAAGAATGTTAGGAGATAGGTTTGAATTAATTCTTACTTCTGACCACAATATTTCTATATATGGCCTATTTTGTACATCATAAACCTTTAATCTTAAGGGTATATAATCCTTTGTTATAAAAAATTCTAAATATGAATAATTGGCTTTTAATTCTGGTTTTTGAGGAATTCCTGTAATCTTATATAATTTTTGATTTTTTTCAGTAACTTCCTCTACCTTTAATGAAAAATCTTCATTAGATCCGATCATAGGAATAGAGGAAAAAGAAATAGTAGAGGTTTGGGTTACAGTGTAAGGAGCTTCAATAATTTGTTTAGTGGAAGGAGAATACATTCTTGTTGTTTGCTTTTCAGCATCTATCAAAAATATCTGTCCAGCCAGGAGTGCTGGTTCTGTAAAATCAATTCTTAAAATAGATGGGTTTTTTATTGCCTTAATCTCCATCGATATCTTTGTGGGAAGGCTTTCTCCTTTGCTGGAATAAGAATAAACTGTCATTGTTATTTTCATACTTATATCTTTTGCTGAGTTCCATTTATTCTCTATTTCTTTGAGAATAGAATCAGGAGCTTGAGCATATACAAAGGAAATAAAGAAAGAAAAAAACAGTACTAAATTTAGAATCTTTTTCATCTTTTAATTACCCCCTTTTTAAAACTGATAGGAAATTTTCATTCCAAGACTTGTATTTTCAGTATCTTCTTTCAATTCATATTTTATATAGAGGCTATTCCACATAGCTCCTTCCAAGGCAGGAAAATTGAGGGCTAATTTAGTAAAGATATAATTCTTTCCTGATAAATTGATAAGATATCTTACTAAGCCTTCAACATTTAAATTATTAGAAACATTCCATTGGGCTTTTATTCCCAGATCTATTTTGTGTTCATTGTCTTTTGTATTGTAAAAATAGCCTATGCTATATTCTGGAAATATTTTACTGCTTAATGGTAAAGCTAATGAAAGTTTAAAACCTAAATCCCCTTCGTCTAAGGAAGACAAAGAAAGTGTATTTCCATTTAAATATCCTATGAATCCTCTTATTCCTAAACTTCCAATATTTATTTCTCCATTAAATAAAACACTAAAATTTAAATTTGAATCTTTAAGGTATAAATTTGTCTCCTGAGATAGTAATAGAAATCCAAGAGGAAGATGAATTTTTCTTACAAATAAGATGTCTGCCATATAATTTTCGGTATTATTTTTATTTAGAGATAAAATAGAAAGGGTAAGATAATTATTATTGGAAAACGTGGTACTCCATCCTAAAATTTTTAAGGGTATATTTGGTTCTAAATGGGTTAATGAAGGTAGATCCTCAAATGTTTTACTTCCTTTTCCAGAGAGATAAAAAATCTCATTATTTCCTAAATATAAACTTAATTGATAGCCATTCAATCTTAAATTATTTGTAAAAAGGTTCAAAGATGGATAAAAAAGACCTGATACTATCTTTAAATGTGGGGATTGGATAAAAAGATGATAGTTTATTTCCTTATTTAGAGTGTTGTATAAAATAGAGGACCCTAAACCCAAATTGTCACTCCACCATCTTTCAAAAGAGATATTAAAGTCTTGGCCATATGAAGAATTTACCTCTGTTGAAATTTCCATTTTACCCCATTCATACGCATAAGTTAAGGAAAACAAGATGATAAAGGATAGAGATATTATTATAATCTTTCTCATAATTCCCTCCCTTTTGACATTTTCTATAAATCTTTTTATAATCCAAAAAGGGAGATTTATCAAGTATGGAGAAAGAAAGAAGAGAAGCTTTATTTTTACTTATACTTGTAATATTAGATTTAATAACATTAAGTTTTTCTTTACCTTTGGCTTATTTTGTTCGTTTTAACCTGTTAAGTAAGATTCCATATTTTTATGTAGAAAAAAATGAAATTCCTCAATTTTTTCCATATTATTTTACCCTTAACTTAATTTTATTTGTTGCTTGGGTTTTACTTTTAATTATATATAAGGTCTATAGATCTAAGAATTTTTTATCTTTTCAACAAGTATTTAGTGCTATTACTATAGGTACCTTTTTGGTTTCTTCTTTGTCTTTCTTTTATCGTGATTTTTCTTATTCGAGGTTAGTTTTTATATTGACTTGGGTAGTGGCAATAATATTGACCTTTTTTACAAGGATAATTCTTTTTCTTTTAAAGATGACTACTATAGGCAAAATTTCTAGTAAAGTAATTATAGTAGGTAGAAATGAAATATCGGAAGTAATTAAATCTTTTTGGGGGCAAAATCCTTATTTAGATTATAATGTTATAGATGTGATTGAAGATATAAATAATATTGAGGAATTAGTTTCTCGAAATGATATTAATGAGATATTGGTAGCCAAAAGGCTCAGTGATAGGGAGATTTTAAGACTGATATCTTTGAAAAGGAAAAAAGGGGTTTATATAAAAATGGTGCCGGAAAGTTATCTCTTTTTTAGCAAAAGGGTATCTTTTGATGAAATTAGTGGTATCCCAATTATGGAGCTTGAAATCTCCAATTTAGAAGGATTTCAAGGTTATATAAAAGAGATTATAGATATAGTATTAGGAACTATAGGTCTAATTGTATTTTCTCCCCTTTTTATAATAATTGCTATTCTTATAAAATTGGATTCAGATGGTCCTATCTTTTATAAACATCTGAGAGTAGGTAGATATGGTAAACCATTCTATTTGTGGAAATTTAGGACAATGTATAAGGATGCAGATAAGATTTTAGATAAATATCCAGAGCTAAAGAAGGAATTTGAAAAAGAGTTTAAGCTTAAAAAAGATCCAAGGATAACACGTATAGGTAGATTTTTGAGAAAGTTTAGTTTAGATGAGATTCCACAAATTTTTAATATTTTGAAAGGAGAAATGAGTATTGTAGGTCCAAGGCCTGTAACCCTTAAGGAGCTGGAAAAGTATGGTGAATATAAAGATGAAGTCCTTAGAGTAAAGCCTGGTTTAACAGGTCTTTGGCAGGTTAGTGGTAGAAGCGATCTGGATTATGCAAGAAGGATAGCATTGGATCTTTATTACATACAAAATTGGAGTCTTCTTTTAGATATAAAGATAATTCTTAAAACTATCCCTGCTGTTTTTTTGGGAAGGGGTGCTTACTAAAGGAGTTATGATATAATCTAAATGGTGATTTTTCATGGAAGATCTTTTGAATGAAATGGTATTGGTATTAAACAGTAATTATGAACCCTTGGACGTATGTAAAGTTAAGAGGGCAATTAGTCTTATTTTACAAGAGAAAGCTGAGACTGTAGAAACAAATGGTGGCTTTGTAAGAAGTGCGACTTTAGAACTTGAGATACCATCTGTGATTAGGCTACTTTACTATATAAAAAGACCAAGATTAGAACTTAAGCTTTCAAGAAAAGGGATATTTTTAAGAGATAATTATACATGTCAATATTGTGGTAAAAAAGGGGGAGAGTTAACAATAGATCATGTAGTACCTAAAAGGCTTGGTGGAAAATCTGTTTGGGAAAATTTGGTAACTGCATGTAAGGAATGTAATCATAAGAAGGGAGATAGGACTCTTGAAGAGGCTAATATGAGACTTTTGAAGGAGCCTAAAGCTCCTAAACATGTTTATTATTTTAGATTAGCTAAATATTTAGAGGAAGAAAAAAACGAAGGATGGAAAAAATATTTTTTTAATGTAGATATTTAACATTTGAATTATATATGGAGGAATGATCATGTGGTATAAAATATCTAAGGAAGAAGTATTAAAGAGATTAGAAGTGAGTCTGTATACGGGACTATCTGAGGAAGAAGCAAAAAGAAGGTTGGAGCAATATGGTAAAAATACTATCCCTGAAAAACCCCCTGAAACTTTTATAAGTATCTTATTAAGACAGTTTAGGGAATTTCTTACTATTGTACTTCTTATTGCCACCTTTATTTCTTTTGTTTTGGGAGAGACAAAGGATGCGATAGCTATTTTGATTATTGTGCTTATAAATGCTTTTTTAGGTGCTTTTCAAGAATTTAAAGCTGAACAGACTCTTGCTTCCTTAAAATCTTATATAACTCCTAAGGTAAAAGTTATAAGGGATGGAAAGATTAAAGAAATTAATATAGAGGACTTAGTACCAGGTGATATAGTTCTTGTAGAAGAAGGAGAGAAAATACCTGCAGATATTAGATGGATTGAAACTTCAAATCTTCAAGTTGATGAGTCTATTTTAACTGGTGAATCGGTAGCAGTAACAAAGAATGCAGATTTTATAGCGGATAATGACATGACTTTAGGTGATCAACTTAATATGGGCTTTAAAGGAACCACTGTAGTTTCTGGTAAAGGAAAGGGTGTTGTAGTAGGAACAGGTTTAAATACAGCACTTGGAAATATTGCTCGTATGCTATCTGAGATAGAAGAAGAAAAAACTCCTCTTCAGAAAGAATTAGAAAAGCTTGGAAAACAGTTAACTTATGTAATTCTTGCTATCATATTTTTAGTTTTTATTATAGGAGTTATTCAAGAAAGAAATCCCTTTGAAATGTTTTTTACGTCTGTAAGTTTAGCAGTTGCAGCTATTCCTGAAGGTCTTCCTACAGTTATAACTATTCTTCTTGCATTAGGTTTGCAAGAGATGGCAAGAAACAAAGCTATTGTGAGGAGGCTTTCTGCTGTTGAAGCTTTAGGAGCTACATCTGTTATTTGTACTGATAAGACAGGTACTTTAACAGAAAACAAGATGGATCTTGTGTCTGTGATGTTACCAGATGGAAAAATAATTAAAAAGGAAGATTTTGAAAAGGAAAAAGATAATCTAAAGGAGTTGCTTTTTACTGCTGTTTTAGCAAGCGATGTGAAGAAAAAAGATGATGGTAGTTTTATAGGTGATCCATTAGATGTGGCAATATATAATCATTATTCGAAACTTTATCCATTAAATTATTATGAAAAAATAGATGAAATTCCATTTAATTCTCAAAGGAAGAGAGTGAGTGTTCTTTATCGATTAGATAATTTATATTTTCTTGCAATAAAAGGAGCTGGTGAGGAAATTTTAAGAAGAAGTAAGTTTTATTATCTAAATGGTGAAGAAATAGAATTAACAGAAGAAAAGAGACAGGAATTTTTAGAGGCTCAGGATGAGTTAGCCAAACAAGGTTTAAGGGTTTTAGCTGTAGCAAAGAGAACATTTAAGGGTTTAATAGACAAAGATAATTGGGAAAAGGATCTTGTTTTTTTAGGTCTTTTGGGATTTATGGATCCTCTTCGAGAGGGGATAAAGGAGGCTATTGAAGAATGTAAAAAGGCAGGTATTCGTCCTATAATTGTAACAGGTGATTATCTTTTAACAGCTAAGAAGATAGCACAGGATCTTGGAATGGATGTGAAAAATGGTTTATATTATACAGGAGAAGATATAAACAAGGTAGGATTAGATAATATATCTTGGGATGATGTAGTTATTTTTTCAAGAGTCTTACCGGAACATAAGATGGATATCGTAAAGGAGTTAAAGGAAAGAGGAGAGATAGTTGCAATGACGGGAGATGGTGTGAATGATGCTCCTGCATTAAAAATAGCAGATATTGGGGTGAGTATGGGGTTGAGAGGAACCGATGTGGCCAGAGGAGCATCAGATCTTGTCCTTCTTGATGATAGTTTTGCTACAATTGTAAAAGCTGTTAAAGAAGGAAGAAGAATATTTGATAATATAAGAAAGGTGACATATTATTTACTTTCATGTAATCTAAGTGAGATTTTTGTAGTAAGTACAAGTATATTTTTAGGTTTACCTTTACCCTTGACACCTTTAGAGCTTCTTTGGATTAATTTGATAACTGATGGATTTCCAGCCTTAGCGTTAGGGATAGAACCCTATGAAAAAGATATTATGATGAGAAAACCAAGAAGAATAGATGAAGGTATTATTAATAAAGAATTATGGAGAAAGATAATTATTGATGGAATTTTTATGGGGATCTCTTCATTAATATTATTTAATATTGGGTTAGCAAAAAGCGAAAATTTTGCAAGGACTATGGCTTTTTCTGGTCTTGTTTTTTCACAGATTTTCCAATCCTTGAGCCTTTCATTAAGGAGAAGAGAAAAGATTTTTGGAGAGTTATTTTCAAATAAGTATTTAAGTTTAGCTATAATATTTTCAATTGTTATCCAGCTTTTAGTGTTATATACACCTTTTGGAATAAGATTTTTTAATATAGAGGTTTTAGATCTAAAAGATCTTGTTTTTGTTATTTTGTTGAGCTTATTACCAATTTACAAGCTAATAGGAGAAAAAATATATGAAAAAATTTTTAAGAGAGCTGTTAATCTATAGTATAAGTTTTTTATTAATTCTCTTTTTAACGAGTCAACTATTTTCTCTTGAAAAAAGACCAATTTATACATCTATAAAGAGTAATACGGAAAGTTCTATATATACTCCAACATACACGTTAAAAAATGTTACAAACAATCATACCTATACAATGACAACTCAGAAGACTGTAACTTCTACATCCTCTCAATCAAGCACTAAGGAAAAAGAATCTTCACATGAAGAAATACAAAATCCATCCCAGATTATATATGAAGTTAAGGTGGGAGATACTATTATTGGCATTGCTCAGAAATATGGAATAAGTTGGCAAGAGTTAGCCAAAATAAATAAATTAAAAGATCCTAATTATTTAGTGGTAGGACAAAAATTAATTATTCCATTAAATAACAAATAGATATAAACCCTTGTCTTTAATAAGTTTATTTGATATAATTTATCCAAGAGTGCGGACGTAGCTCAGTCGGTAGAGCGAGGGACTGAAAATCCCTGCGTCGGGGGTTCGATTCCCTCCGTCCGCACCATATAATGGGGAGAATAAATAGGATTTTGATAAGAAAGGAATTATATCTTTTTTATAGATTTCTTAAGTTTTTTTTACCTTTCGAACTCCTAAGCGCCCGTAGCTCAGTAGGACAGAGCAGCGGTTTCCTAAACCGCGTGTCGGGGGTTCGAATCCCTTCGGGCGCACCACTTTTGAATACCCGCGTTACCTACCCTACGCTTCAATATATAATACTTGGAGGTGGTACATATAATTAAAACACAGTATTCTTTGTGCTCTTTAAAACATGAATCATTAAGAACTCTAAGGAGGTAGAAGCGATGGCAGAGGTAAAATTGGAAAATGTAACAAAAAAATTTGGTGATGTTATAGCTGTTAATAATGTGTCTCTTGATATCAAGGATAAAGAGTTTATTGTTCTTGTTGGACCATCTGGTTGTGGTAAAACAACTACATTAAGAATGATTGCTGGATTAGAGGAGATAACATCTGGAAACATCTATATTGATGGAAGAATAGTTAATGATGTACCCCCCAAAGATAGAGATATAGCAATGGTATTTCAGAACTATGCTCTTTATCCTCACATGACTGTTTATGATAATATGGCTTTTGGTCTAAAACTTAGAAAATATCCAAAGAGTGAAATTGACAGAAGAGTTAAAGCAGCTGCTGAGATGTTAGGTATTGAGAATCTGCTAAAGAGAAAACCCAAAGAACTTTCCGGTGGTCAAAGACAGCGTGTTGCTTTAGGTCGTGCAATTGTTCGTGAACCTAAGGTTTTCCTTATGGACGAGCCTTTATCTAACTTAGATGCAAAGTTAAGAGTACAAATGAGGGCTGAGCTTAAGAAACTTCAAAGAACTCTTGGGGTCACTACAATATATGTGACTCATGATCAAACAGAGGCAATGACAATGGGCGATAGAATTGTAGTTATGAAAGATGGAGTGGTTCAACAAGTAGATGATCCTTTAACAGTCTATGAAAAACCCAATAATGTATTTGTAGCTGGTTTCATAGGTAGTCCCCCAATGAATTTCATTGATGCAACTCTTTCTGAAGATGCTAAAGTTCTTAATCTTGGAAGTTTCAAATTAGGAATTCCTTCTGATATGCAATCTTTTGTGGCAGAACATGCCAAAAACTATCTGGGCAAAAAGGTTATTTTGGGAGTAAGGCCAGAGCATATATATGAGGTGGCTCTTATGAAAACAGAAGATCTAATACCAGAAGCTGTAGCAGATCTAAAAGTAGAAGTTTTAGAACCTATGGGAACTGAAGTATATTTATATTTATTAAATGGACCTGTAAGTGTGGTAGCAAGAGTTAGTGCAGAAACAAGGGCAAGGATGGGTGAAAATGTAAAAGTGATGTTTGATCTAAGAAAGATGCATCTTTTTGATCCTGTTACTCAGATGGCTATAATTTAAGGATTATTAAGGAAAGGGGTATTAGGGATGTTAAGGAAGGGGGAACCAAATTCCCCCTTCCTTTATATATAATTATTAACATGTGTTAATAAGGAGGATTAATATGGTAGAGAGATATTTTAATTTGGTGCTTCATTCCCATCTTCCCTATGTTAAAAAGGCTGGAAGATGGCCTTTTGGAGAGGAATGGTTCTATGAAGCTATGTTGGAAACCTATATACCCCTTTCCATGTGTTTTGATAGATTGATTGATAAGGGTATCGAATGGCATTTAACCATAGGTGTTACTCCAGTTCTATCTGAGATGATGATGGATTCTTATATGATTTATGAAACTGAGAAATATATAAGCAGTAAGTTAGAAATGGCCCAAAAAGATTATGATTTATTTGAGAGGGAGAATAAGAAAGAATCAGAAGTTGCAAAATTTTATATTGAGTATTTTGAAAAGATTTTAGATTTTTTTAAGAATAAAATATCATATAATATTCTTGGATATTGGGGTAATCTTCAGAAGGAAGGATATCTTGATATAATAACCTCATCTGCAACTCATGCATATTTACCTCTTTTAAAAAAGAATTCATCTATATATGCTCAGCTTTATATTGGTAAAGAGACATATTTGAGAAAGTTTAACAGACCTCCTAAGGGTATTTGGCTTCCTGAATGTGCCTATAAGCCTGGGCTAGAAAAATTTTTAGAGAATTTTGATATTAAGTATTTCTTTGTTGATACCCATACAATCCTTGGTGGAGGATCTTCTGATTATCCTTATTTTAAAAAGAAAGAAGTAGAGATTAAAAATAGTGAAAGAAGTATTTATAAACCATATTTAGTATCCGATAGTAATGTGATTGTTTTTGGAAGAGATAGTAGGACAAGTATGCAAGTATGGTCTGCAGAATGGGGTTATCCTGGAGATGGAGTTTATAGAGAATTTCACAAAAAAGCAGATACTTCGGGTATTCAGTACTGGAGAATAACAGATAAAACCAAGGGATTAGGGGAAAAAGACGTTTATGATCCATTGTTAGCCAAAGGTAGAGTTTATGAACATGCTGAACATTTTGTAAGTATTTTAGAAAATGAGATAAAAGAAGAGGGAATTGTAACTGCAATGTATGATACTGAACTATTTGGACATTGGTGGTTTGAGGGACTCATGTTTATTGAGAGAGTGTTTGAGCTTCTAAATGAAAGTAAAAGGGTTAAAAGTATAAACGCAAGTTTAGCATTAGAAAAATTTGAGCCAGAAGAAAGAATTGATCTTCCTGAATCATCATGGGGAAGAGGTGGAAAACATGAAGTGTGGCTTAATGAGGAAACTTATAAATTATGGGAAAAAATTTATGAAATAGAGGAATTTATGGAAGAGATTGTTTCAAGTGTAAAAGAACAGAAAGTTCCATTATGGAAGGAAAAAGTACTAAATCAAATGGGAAGAGAGAAATTACTACTTGAAAGTAGTGATTGGCCATTTTTAATTACCACAGGACAAGCCAAAGAATATGGTTTTAATAGGTTTTATGAACACTATAACAATTTTAAGGATCTATCTAATTTTTTAAATGAGGATAAATTATCTATTGAAGGTTATAGGACATTGAAAAAATTCGAAGATAAAGACTCTTTATTCTTGTCCTTAAATTATAGAATCTTTGAAAGGAGGTAGAGGATGCAAAAAAAGATATATTTTTCTTTAGGACTGCATAATCATCAACCTGTAGGAAATTTTGACTTTGTAATTGAAAGAGCATATCAAATGTGTTATAAGCCTCTTATTGAATTTTTTTATAAGTATCCAAAATTTCCTTTTAACATCCACTTTTCAGGATATTTATTGCTTTGGTTAGAGAATAATCATCCAGAGTATTTTCAGATTCTTAAGGCTTTATCAGAAAGGGAACAAGTTGAGATATTGAGCGGTGGTTTTTATGAACCTATATTACCTATAATACCTGATAAAGATAAAATTTTGCAGATTAAAAAACTAAATGATTACATCTATAATAAATTTGGACAAAGACCAAAAGGAATGTGGCTTGCGGAAAGAGTTTGGGAACCTCATCTTGTTAAATTTATAGCAGAGGCTGGTATTGAGTATGTAATTGTGGATGATGCTCATTTTCTATCAGTTGGATTAAATGAAGATGATCTTTTTGGTTATTATTTAATGGAAGAAGAAGGGTATAAATTAGCTGTTTTTCCAATTAGTATGAAATTGAGATATCTAATTCCTTTTGCAGATCCTCAAGAGACAGTAGAATATTTGGATAAGTATGCAACAGTAGAGGGAGATAGGATAGCTCTTCTTTTTGATGATGGGGAAAAATTTGGGCTTTGGCCTGATACATATAAGACAGTATATGAAGAAAAATGGCTTGAAAGATTTTTCGAGAAATTGGAGGAAAATTTTTTATTAATAACACCTGTTAATTTATATGAGTACATGAAAAAATATCCCCCTAAAGGGAGAATTTACTTACCTACGGCCTCCTACAGAGAAATGATGGAATGGGTTCTGTTTCCAGATGCACAATTGAATTTAGAGAGATTAGTTGAAAAACTTAAGAATGAAGGTACATGGGAAATATATGCACCATTTATTAAAGGTGGATTTTGGAGAAATTTTCTTAGCAAATATGACGAATCAAACCATATGCAAAAGAAGATGTTATATGTGAGAAAAAAAATTGATTTATCAAATAATGATGAGTTGAAAAATAAAGCCTTAGAGGAACTTTGGCAAGGGCAAGCGAATGATGCTTATTGGCATGGAATTTTTGGTGGACTTTATCTTCCACATTTAAGATCTGCTATTTATGAACATTTAATTAAAGCAGAAAATTTTGTTGATAGTGATTTCAAATATAATATTTTTGACTTTGATTGTGACGGTAAAGATGAGATTATTATTGAATCTTCTGTTTTTAATCTTTATTTTTCACCTTCTTATGGAGGGTCATTAATAGAATGGGATTTTAAAAATAAGTCTTTTAATCTTACTAATGTTCTTACACGTAGAAGAGAAGCTTATCACGAGAAGCTTTATAAAATAGAAGAAGATGTATCAGGAAAAAGTATTCATGAAAGATGGACAGCTAAAGAGAAAGGATTAGATCAAATATTATTTTATGATAGACACAGAAGGGTATCTTTTATTGAAAAATTTTATGAGAAAGAACCAACTATAGATTTATTACTAAAAGATAACGAAAATTTAATAATCGACACTTTCTATGAGAAATTTGACTATGATATAAAGGAAGAAAATAACAGATTCCTTTGTTCCTTTAAAAAGGGATTTTCAGATTTTGAATTATGCAAGATTTTTATAATTCCTAAGGATAGGAATGAAATTGAAGTATATTATCGAATTATAAATTTAAAATATGAAAATATTAGTTTGAATTTCTCATGGGAGATAAATTTAAATTTCTTGGCACCTAATCATCCTGATTTTTATTATTTTTCTACAAAAAATGAGAAGGCTCCTCTTAATTCTATGGGAGTTGAGAGTATAAATAGATGGGGTATAAGTTCTGGAATTGGAATAAATTTAGACTGTTATCTTGATATTGAAACAAAAGTTTATAGATATCCTATTGAGACTGTATCTTTATCAGAGGAGGGGTTTGAAAGAGTATATCAAGGAAGTGATTTTGTTCATTTTTATCATATAAATTTAGGACCGAATCAAATTTGGGAAACTCGTGTGAAATTTATTGCTTATTGATAACTATTGGTGCGCCCGAGAGGATTTGAACCTCCAACCACCGGCTTCGGAGACCGATGCTCTATCCATTTGAGCTACGGGCGCACCTTTTAAGGTATTATATAAATTAAGTAGAAAATTAATGCCTCAATAATTATTATAACCAAGAAAAACTCTAATATAACAACAAGATCTATTTGAATCTTTCTCCATTCTTTTTGTATAAGTATTGGAAGTTTGACTTTTAAAAGTTTAGATGTCTTACTATAAAGATGCAAACTCATAAGTATAGTTCCAATTACAAATGGTACATAGACTTCTATTAAAAGTTTAACATATGGATTTTTCTTGAAAAAGTAAGAAAAGGTATTATCAATAAGTAAGAAATTTAGATTAGTAATAAAGAAAAGAAGATAGAAAAAGGAAGAAAAATAAATATATTTATTGATAATTTTTAAAAATTCCTCTCTATTAAGATTTTCTCTTAACGCTATAATAACTAAAAAAGTAGGTGATCCAATAAGATAAGAAAGAGAAAAAATATGAAGAAGAGAATTAATAAAATGTATAAATGGAAAAATCTTCATTTTTTAATCACTATCCTTTCCAATTTTATGATCTCTATAATATCATCATGAATAAGTCCATTAGATGCTAAAAAACTATCATTATTTAATTGTATGTCATTACCGTTAAAATCAGTCACTTTTCCTCCTGCCTCCTTTACTAAAATTATTCCTGCTGCAATGTCCCATGGTTTTAGTTTTCTTGCCCAAAAGCCATCTAATCTTCCGCAGGCCACATAAGCAATCTCTAATGCTGCAGATCCTGCTCTTCTTATTCCATGTGTTCTTGAAGATAAATTAATAAAAGGTAGGAAATTTTTTTCATCTAGGGTTAGTTCATATGGCATGCCTGTACTTATTAGTGCATCTGCAATATTCTTAGTTTTTGATACTGCTACTTTTTTATCATTCAAATAAGCCCCTTCATTTTTTAAGGCGAAAAATAATTCTTTTCTTATGGGATCATATATAACTCCCAATATTATTTCTTCATTATATTTAAGAGCAATGCTTACTCCAAAGAAAGGAAATCTATGGGCATAATTTGTGGTGCCATCCAATGGATCTATGATCCATGTATAATCAGATTTTTTTTGCAAAAATCCCCTTTCTTCACTTAATATGGAATGATCTGGAAAATTTTCTTCTAAACATTTTATAATTAATTTCTCAGATTCTTTATCTATGGAAGTAACCAGATTAGAAATTCCTTTTAATTCTATAATTTTCTCATCTTCTAAATGAGAAACTATGAAATCTCCAGACTTTTTGGCTATATTTATTGCAGATTCCAAAAATCTTAACATTATACTTTTCCCTCCAGATGTTAGCATTTCTTTTGATTATAAAATTTTTAAATTATTCTTTCAAATATGTTGACAAAAAAAATATACAGATGTAATATATATACAGTTTTAATATATAGAACATTAATTTGTAAAATTTGATATAATAAAAAGGAGGTGAAATGTATGGGTAGAAAATTATGTGATATTTGTAGTCAAAACCCTGCTACTGTAAGGGTGTATACTATCAAAAATGGACAAAGGCGTGTCTTAGATATTTGTGAAGAGTGTTATAGCAAAATAAGGAGACAAGAAAGAAGTTATTCTCCTTTAGAATCGTTATTCTTTGGAGATCTTTTTAGAGACTTTTTTGGAGATGAATTTGGCTTTCCTTTTGGAAGATACCCTGAAAGAGAAAGAGAGGCTATTGATATAGGAGACTATTTGAGTGAGGTTTCAAAGAATTTACTACAGGAGGCAGCTAAAAAGGCTGTAGATTTTGGGAAAAATCAAGTAGGAACAGAACATTTGCTATATGTTCTTCTTGATAACGATGTGATAGGAGAAATACTAAAACAATTTAAACTTTCTCCTCAGGACATAAAGATATATATAGAAAATAATGCTCCTAAGGGTAGCTTCAAGCCTGAAGGAGAAGAAGTAGAAGTAGATATCTCTCCAAGGCTTAAGAGTGCCTTAGAGAGAGCGTTTATGGCTGCAAGGGATTTAGAACATAATTATATAGGTCCTGAGCATCTATTAATTGGACTTGCCGAAGAAGAGGAGGGATTTGCCTCTACTGTTTTAAGAAAATATGGATTATCTCCTCAGGCTTTAAGACAAGCTACAATTAAAGTTGTTGGTAGAGGTAAAGAGGAGGCAAAAACAAGAAGAAGAACTAATACTCCTACCTTAGATAAATATTCTCGTGATCTTACAGAGCTAGCAAGACAAGGAAAACTTGATCCAGTAATTGGTAGAGCTAAAGAAATAGAGACAGTTATTGAAGTACTTGCAAGAAGAAAGAAAAACAATCCTGTTTTAATAGGAGAGCCTGGAGTTGGAAAGACAGCAATAGTGGAAGGATTGGCACAAAGAATTGTTAAGGGCGAAGTACCAGAAGTATTAAGAGATAAGAGATTAGTAGAATTAAATATCAACTCAATAGTTGCTGGTACTAAGTATAGAGGAGAATTAGAGGAAAGAGTAAAGCAGATTCTTGATGAAATAATTGCTAATCAAGATAACTTAATTATCTTTATAGATGAAATTCATACTATAGTTGGTGCAGGAGCTGCTGGAGAAGGTAATTTAGATATAGCTAATGCCTTTAAACCTGCTCTTGCAAGAGGTGAATTGCATTTAATTGGTGCAACCACTTTAAATGAATATCAAAAATATATAGAGAAGGATGCTGCTTTGGAAAGAAGATTCCAGCCTATCTTTATAGCTGAGCCAACTGTAGAACAAACAATTATGATTTTAAGAGGGCTTAGAGATAGATTTGAGGCCCATCATAAGGTAAAGATAACAGATGAAGCAATAATTGTAGCAGCTGAGCTATCGGATAAATATATAACTAACAGGTACTTACCAGATAAAGCTATTGATCTTATAGATCAAGCAGCTGCAAGAGTAAGAATTATGCTTACTTCAAGACCGGCTGAAATTCAGGAATTAGAGTCTAAGATACAATCTCTAAAGAGAGAGCAGGAATATGCCACATCAAGAAAACAATATGATAGAGCTAAAGAATTAGAGGAACAAATTCAAAAACTTGAAAAAGAGCTTCAAGAAAAAACTGAAGCTTGGCAGAAAGAAAGAGCTTCTGAGGTACCAGAAGTTAGAGCCAAACATGTAGCAGAGATAGTCTCCTCATTAACTGGTATTCCAGTAACAGAACTTACTGTAGACGAAAAAGAAAGATTATTAAGACTTGAAGAAAAATTACATGAAAGAGTAGTTGGTCAAGATGAAGCTATAAAAGCCGTAAGTGATGCTATAAGGTTGGCAAGGGCAGGTTTAAGAGAAAAGAATAGACCTATAGCTTCATTCTTGTTCCTTGGTCCTACAGGAGTAGGAAAGACAGAATTAGCAAAAGCTTTAGCATGGGCAGTGTTTGGTGATGAAGATGCTATTATAAGGATTGACATGAGTGAGTATATGGAGAGACATACTGTATCAAGACTAATTGGTGCACCACCAGGATATGTAGGATATGAAGAGGGTGGCCAATTAACAGAAAGAGTTCGTCGTAGACCTTATAGTGTGATACTTTTGGATGAAATAGAAAAGGCTCATCCAGACGTGCATAACATTCTCTTACAAGTATTCGATGCTGGTAGACTTACAGATGGAAAAGGTAGGGTTGTAGATTTCACAAATACCATAATAATTATGACAAGTAATATTGGTTCTGACATTATTCAGGCTAATCTAAGTGCTACTGGAAAGGAAAAGCTTTCATATGAACAGTTGAAAGAAAAGCTTATGGAAATATTAAAGAGATACTTTAGACCTGAATTTCTCAATAGAATTGATGAGATAATTGTATTCCATGCTCTTACTAAAGAACAGATAAAGGATATTGTGAAATTACAACTGGAAAGAGTAAGAAGAACAGCAAAAGCTCAGAATGTAGATCTTATGTTTGATGATTCAGTAATAGAATTCTTAGCTGAAATAGGATATAGTCCAGAATTTGGAGCAAGAGAACTTAAGAGAAAGATAAGGAATGAAATTGAAACTAAGCTTGCTAAAGCCATGTTAGATGGTACAATCCAAGAAGGAGATAAGATAAGGGTTAAGTATGATCAAGAAAAGAATCAAGTAGAGTTTGGAAAGATAACCGAAGAAGTTAAAGCAAAATGAAGTTAATAAAAGGGGAGGAATTTTTCCTCCCCTTTTATTTTAAAGAATTAGAATAGGAGGGGTTAAAAATATGGAGATTCAAATTGTGGAAATTGAGAAACCTGAAGATGTTAACTTGATACTTGGTCAGACGCATTTTATAAAGACTGTAGAGGATTTATATGAGGCAATTGTAAATAGTGTACCTTTTGCAAGGTTTGGTATTGCTTTTTGTGAGGCTTCGGGCCCTGCTCTTATAAGGCATATAGGTACTGATCAAGAAATGGAGGAATTAGCCATAAAGAATATGCAAAAAATAGCTGCTGGCCATACTTTTATAATATTTATAAAGAATTTTTATCCTATAAATGTTTTAAATGCTATAAAACATGTACCAGAGGTTGTAAATATTTTTGCTGCTACAGCTAACCCTCTTAGAGTAATAGTTGCAGATGACGGGATAGGTAGAGGAGTTTTAGGAGTAATTGATGGGGTGAAACCAAAGGGAGTTGAAGGAGAGGAAGATATAAAACATAGAAAAGAATTTCTTAGAAAAATAGGATATAAACTTTAAACATTTTAGGGGGAGGTGTTTTTGTGGCTATTATTACCATATCAAGACAGATAGGAAGTATGGGAGATGAGTTAGCAGAAAAGTTATCACAGGAACTTAGATATAGGTATTTTGATAAGCTCCTAATGACAGAGATAGCTGTTGCTTCTGGATTAAGCGAGGCTGAAGTTATAGATTACAATGAAGATAATTATAAAATAAAAAGCTTTTTTGAACAGCTTTTTAACAGAAAGACTCCCTTAGGTAAAATAACCATTAAAGAAAAAGATGATACAGGTAGAACCGTTATTACCACAAAAACTTTTGATGAAGAGAGTTCTTTGGCCTTTACACAAGCAGTAATTAAAAAGTTGGTGGATTGGGATAATGTGGTAATTGTGGGAAGAGGTGGACAAATTCTTCTTAGGAATATTCCCCACACTTTACATCTAAGAGTAATAGCTCCTTTAGAATTTAGAATTGAGAATATGATGAAGAAAAAGGGTTTTTCAAAGGAGGAAGCCTTAAAATACATCTCTGAAAAGGATAAGGCTGCTCAAGAATATCTATATAGGTTTTATAATGTAGATTGGAATGACCCAGAATTATATCATATGGTAATCAATATGGGTATGTGGGAAATTGATAAGATTGTTAGAGTTATAAAAGAAACAATTAAATTAGTATAGTTCTTCTATTTGATTCTCTAAAAAGGAGATTAGATTTTCAAGGGATAATGTTAGTTCTTCTTGAGTTTTTATTTTAAATTCTTTCAGGAAATTTATTAAAAGATTTTTTAGTTCAGTTTGTAAATTATTTATTTTTAAAAGTTCTAATAGTATTTTACTTAAAATCTCTTCTGTTATACGAATGGTTTCTTTAAAATATAGTATACTGCTCTCATAATTTTTAGGGTTTTTTATTGTGAATAATTTATATGTGGAGGATGGAAAAAGGGTAGACAAAATCTCAACAATATTTCTAGTAATATTTTCCAAGTAAATAGTTAATAAATATTTTTCCGTTGTGTTTAAAGGATTTAAAACGTAATTTTCTTTGTCTATATTAAAAATTATAGGGAATTGGGAAGAGTTTAATTCAATATTTAATATCTCTTTTAGTTTATAGGACAAATCATAAAGATGACAGAGTTTGTGAAAAGAAATGTCAATAGAATTTAAATCCAATAAAGATCTATCATTTTCCTTTTTTGTTAGGATATTTATATTCTCTCCTAATTTGATCAAGGATAAATGAGGATTTGAAGCTAAAATATAGGGATCAATATAAGGGTTTTGAAATTTCACTGTTCTATAATATAGGACAAAGATTACCGATAGAATTTTTCTAATAATCTCTAATCTATAATATAAAAGAGCTAAGATAGCTATATAATAACCCTTACTTTTTAGAATTATTCTTCTTTCCACATCTGAGGTATCTAAGTGGGATAAAATATAGCCATATGGAGGCATATTTATTGGACTTAAAGAAGTTTCTGGAATGTCTATATCTTCTAATCTACCAATTTTAGTTATAATCTCTTTTATGGTTTTATAGCTTATGCCTGAATTTCCATTGGAGGCAGTGTATATTAATGTGATAATAATAGATCTTTTTTCCTCCTTATTTAAATAAGAACTAGAGAAGATTTTATTAAATTTCTCATCTTTAAATATTGAGTCAAAATGTCTAATATATATATTTAGAAGATTATTAGATTGATTAACTTTTTGAGAAAGAGTTTCAGAAAGAGTTATTATATATCTCTTCTTAACAATATCTACAAGGTCCTCTATAGATAAGGAGTTTTCATCTAATACGTATTCCATTATTTTTCATCCATGTAATTCTTTTCTTTCTCCAGTCTCTATATAGAATATAAGCTCTATTATATTTGTTACATGATCAGCAATACGTTCTAAATAACGAGAGATCATTATTAATTGGATAATTTGTTGGGTAAGTATAGGATTTTTATAAATTTCACCTAACAATTCATCTGATGTTTCCTGATACTTTTGATTTACAAGGTTGTAGTATACTGATAATTTTTCTAATTTGTTTAGATCTGGCTTAGAATATGTTCTTATTGTCTCTCTTGTCATCTGCTCAACGAAAGAGGCTAAGGATATAATATCGGAAATGGGTAGTTCAAAGGAGTATTCAAGGAGACTTGAAACATATTTAGCAATATCAACAGAGTAATCACCAATTCTTTCTAAATCTTTTACAATTTTCATTGTAGAGGTTATAATTCTTAAATCTTTTGACACAGGTTGGTGATTAGATAGTATACTAATACATTGATTTTCTATGTCCCAGTTATAGTCATCTACCAATTTATCTTTTTCAATTACTTCTTGGGCTAATTTTAGATCTCTTCTTCTTATTGAATCAATAGTTTGATGGAGCATTTTCTCTACAATGCTCCCCATACGTATAAGTTTTTCTCTTAAGATTTCTATTTCTTTTGTTATGGTAGTCTTTTCCAAATTGAATTTCCTCTTTTAAAAAATTTATTGGTTTTTGATAGAGTAATTATATATTCATAGTTGATGGGATTCAATTAATGTTATTTTAAAATCTTCATGCTATAATTTATCACATGAGTGTATGTGTTATATGTGGGAAAAGAAAAGGTAAAAGAAAATGTTCAGCTCTTAGCGCCTTTATATGTACTGAGTGCTGTGGCACAAAGCGTATAAAGGAGATAAATTGTACTCAAGATTGTATCTATTTAAAGGAAGCTCAAATACACACTATAGAGAGGGTTGAAGAAAAACCTGCTGATTTTACAAGACTCCAATGGGATTTATTTTTATTCTTAGAAGAGTTGGTGTATAAATTTTTGTCAGAATTTCCTTCTTTTACTGATGAAGAGTTTTTAGAGGTTTTGAATTTACTTGAGAAGGAGTATCAAACCCGTAAAAAAAATTTATATCTTCCAAATATTTACCCTA
Organism: Dictyoglomus sp. DH; assembly: GCF_055181375.1. Taxonomy (NCBI): domain Bacteria; kingdom Pseudomonadati; phylum Dictyoglomota; class Dictyoglomia; order Dictyoglomales; family Dictyoglomaceae; genus Dictyoglomus; species Dictyoglomus sp. DH. The sequence continues at coordinate 1,007,267 of NZ_CM143706.1, forward strand.
AATCTTCCCGCGGGACAAAGCTAAAAAGTATTTTACAAGAGGAATTGGCAAAATTAGAGAAGAGAGAAAATGAATTTGGTCTTCCCATATTTACCGTTGATGATTTTTTGAGGGTGATATCATTTGAGAGAGAAAGAATAGAAAAGTATATGAAAGAGAATAGAAATGTAGGAAACAATCTCTTTTTGCAAATATTAAAAGGTGAAGTAGAATTTATGGCCATGCAAAATAGAAAAAAGAGATGAATTATGAGCAAAATTAGGGATATTAATCTATGGAAAAATGGAGAAAGAAAGGTTTATTGGGCAAAACAGTTTATGCCTGTAGTAAATCTTCTTGAAAAAAACTATTCTTCTACTCAAATTTTTAAAAATACTACTATCGGGATGTGTATTCATTTAGAGGCAAAAACTGCACGACTTGCTCTTTCTTTTAAAAATTGTGGAGCAAAGGTAGTATGTGCTGGAAGTAATCCTTTATCTACTCAAGATGATGTGGTAGATTATCTGGTAAAAGAAGGAGTAGAAGTTTTTGCTTGGAGAGGAGAAACAGAAGAAGATTATATAAATAATCTGAGGGAAGTGTTAAATAAAGAACCTGATCTTTTAATTGATGATGGCTTTGATCTTACAACCCTTTTGTATAAGGAATTTTCACGTTTAAAAAGTAAAATATTAGGTGTGGGAGAAGAAACTACGACAGGTGTTATAAGAGCAAAGGCCCTTGAAAAAGAAAAGGGATTAGATTTTCCAATAGTAGCAGTAAATGATGCAAGGACAAAATTTTTATTTGATAATAGGTTTGGTACTGGTGAATCTGCTTTGTCTTCCTTTATGAGAAACACCAATTTGTTAGTTGCAGGAAAAATTTTCGTAATATCAGGATATGGATGGGTTGGAAAGGGTATAGCTCATAAAGTCCAAGGATTAAAAGGAAGAGTTATTATAACTGAAGTTGATCCTATTAAGGCATTAGAAGCATATATGGAAGGTTTTGAAGTTATGCCAATTTCAAAGGCTGTAAAGTTAGGAGATGTATTTATAACAGCAACGGGGAATTGTAAGGTGATAACTAAGGAGCACTTTTTGAATATGAAAGATGGAGCCATATTGGCTAATGCAGGACATTTTAATGTGGAGATAGATATGAAATCTTTAGAAGAATTAGCAATTAATAAAAAAGAGGTAAGAGAAAATATACATGAATATGTCCTTCCTAATAATAAGAGGCTTTATGTTATAGCAGAAGGAAGGCTTTTGAATTTAGCAGGGGGTGATGGTCACCCTGTCGAAATAATGGATCTTTCTTTTGGAGTTCAGTTTTTGGTGATGAAATGGTTGCTTGAGCATGGTAAAAACTTACCAAGAAAAGTGCTTCAAGTTCCTCGAGAAATAGAGGAAGAAGTTGCAGAGTTAAAGCTCAAAAGCCTAAATATTGAAATTGACACTCTTACAGAGGAACAGTTTAAATATCTTCAAAGTTGGGATTAGTTTTGATTTTTAAATTTTTTTAGGGGAGGTTTTTAAAATGTTAGGTTTAATCATCTTAGGTATATTAATATTTTTGGCTCTGTTTGTTATAGTCATATATAACCGATTAGTAGTTTTGAGAAATAGGGTGGAGAATGCATGGGCTCAAATTGATGTACAACTAAAGAGAAGATATGACCTAATTCCAAACTTAGTAGAAGTGGTTAAAGGTTATGCATCTCATGAAAAAGAAATCTTTGATAAAATTGCTCTTTATAGAGCGCAAATGATGAGTGCGAAGACCCCAGGAGAAATAGCTCAAGCAGATCAAGGACTTACTTCTACTTTAAAAACCCTCTTTGCCATAGTTGAGAATTATCCAGATTTAAAGGCAAATCAAAATTTTCTTATGTTGCAGGAAGAATTGAGTGGAATTGAAGAAAAAATTGCTTATGCAAGACAATTTTATAATGACATTGTTATGATTTATAATCAATCTTTGCAGGTTTTTCCAAATTCTGTAATCGCAAATATTTTTGGATTTAAGCCTAAAGAATATTTTGAAGTGGAAAATCCAGAGGAAAGAAAAGCTGTTAAAGTTAGCTTTTAATTTATGAAGAATACTTATACTTTTTATGAAGCTATAGAACAAAATAAGAGAAAAACATGGTTAATATTATTTCTTATATCTATTCTTCTTTTCTTTGTATGTTATTCTATAATCTATTTTTTCAATTTAGGAGAAATAGCTATATTAATAGCTTTGTTAATTACTTTAACAGTAAACTACTATGCGTATAAAAATAGTGATAAATTAATTCTATCTATAAGTGATGCATATGAGCCAAAAAAGGATGAATATCCTTATCTTATAAATATTGTGGAAGGTTTGAGCATAGCTGCAGGTATTCCTACACCTAAAATTTATGTAATAAATGATCCATCACCTAATGCTTTCGCTGCAGGAAAAGACCCCAAAAATAGTGCAATTGCTGTAACTACTGGCCTTTTAGAGAAGATGAATAGATTGGAGCTTGAGGGAGTAGTTGCTCATGAGATATCACATATAAAAAATTATGATGTAAGACTTCAAACTATAGCGGTTGTATTGGTAGGTTTGATCGTAATTCTTGGAGATAGTTTAAAAAGATCATTTTATTATGGATCTTTCTATTCAGGAAAAAGAAAAACTAAAGATCAAGACTTTTTAGGTATTATATCTTTAATTGTTGCCTTATTGGCTCCCTTATTAGCAACAATTTTAAGATTTGCCTTGTCGAGACAGAGAGAGTATATGGCAGATGCTACTGCAGCTATGCTTACAAGATATCCTGAAGGTCTTGCCTCTGCACTGGAAAAGATAGCTAAGGATCCAAATCCTGTAAAGAAAGCGAATAATATCACTGCTCCTTTATATATTGCAGATCCCCTCAAAAAATATAATGTAAATAATCTTTTTAGTACTCATCCGCCTATAGAAGAGAGAATAAAGAGATTAAGGATGATGGGTGAGAGATGGAAACTTATGGGGGTGAAATAAATGGATGTTTTTGAGGCTATAAATAAGAGAAGAAGTATAAGAGATTATTTAGATAAGGATGTGGAGGATGAGAAACTTCTGAGAATAATGGAGGCGGCAAGACTTGCTCCTTCAGCAAGAAATAGGCAGGAATGGAGATTTATTATTGTAAGGGATAAAAATTTGAAGGAAAGATTGGTTAAAGAAGCTTCTCCTCATCAACCCTTTATGTTAAAGGCTCCCATAATTATAGTGGCTTATGTTTTAGATAAGGATTATGTAATGAGGTGTGGAATACCTGCTCATTATATAGATGTTGCTATAGCTTTAACCCATATACATCTTCAAGCAGTGGAAGAAGGACTTGGAACTTGTTGGATAGGATCTTTTTATCAAGATAAAGTTAAAGAAGTATTAAATCTTCCTAAGGAAGCAGAGGTAATACAACTTATGACCTTAGGGTATCCAGCTGAAGATCCCCCAAAAAAACCAAGACTCCCGTTAGATGAAATAATACAGGTTTATTAAAAGAATATAAATTTTTTCTTTTTTATAAGCTTTATTAAGGAATCGAGCTTTTCTTCCATGGCTTTTTCACCTAAGACTATAATATCGGAAGCTTTATCAAAATCAAAAGTTCCAAAATTTTGTACCTCAGGGATGATAACTAAATCTGCATATTTGAGATTCTGATTTTCTAATTCATAATTCATAATATCTATGGTCTGCATAAGGACCTCAAATAAGGATGGGTTTAATAATGGATTTAACCTCTGTTGAAATTCCTTAAAGAACTTTATCTGAGACATTTTATATGTGATTTTTTCTGTTATATTGCTGGGTTGATAGGGAATATCTATCTGAATTTCTTTTTTAGGTTTCCAATTTGTTCTCTTATGCAAACTAACTCCTATGATGATATCTGGTTTATATATCTCTTTCAATTCTTTAACTGGAACAGGAGAAAGTACACCTCCATCTATTAGTAGTTTATCTTTCCAAGGATAAGGTTGAAATATCACAGGAATGGATATACTTGCTCTGATAGCCTCTGATACTTTTCCCTCATTTATAATTACTTTTTCTCCAGTAATAAGATCTACTGATAAAGATATAAATGGTATTTTTAGGTTTGAAAATAGAGATCCTTCTAATATATTATCTAAATACTCTAATATTTTTTCACCCTTTATAATTCCCTGGAGAGATTTTGAAAAATCAAAAAGTTTATAAAATTCTTCTTTGTTTTTTCCTATTTCTAAGGCTAATTTCTCTAAATATTCTGCAGAATATCCTTTTGCATATAATCCACCTATTAAAGCCCCTGCACTACTCCCACTTATATAAGAGACTTCTATACCCTCCCTTTCCAGTACCTTTAATACTCCAATGTGGGAAAGACCTTTTGCTCCTCCGCTACCTAATGCAAGTCCTATCTTCTTCTTTTTCATGTTTATATTATAACATTACAACTGAATATATATCACTAATTTTATATACCTTACCACTGTATATTAATAGATATTATCTTTAGAAACCTAAATCAATTGAGAAAATTTTAACAAATTAGTTTACCCCTGTAGGTATAATTAAAAAAAATTTAAAATTATATCATATTTTATCTTTGTTGACAATGATATTAAAAATGTGTTTAAATTAAACCTGAAAATATTTTGAGGAGAGAGAAATGAATCTTAGGAAGGTAAAAGAAATATTAAAAGCTGAAGTCCTATGTTTAGAAGAGAAACTCGAAAATGAGATTTTATATGTAGGTGCAACAGATTTAATGAGTGATGCTCTTTGTCTCTTAGAGGCAAATTCCCTTCTCCTTACAGGTCTTGTTACGTTGCAGGTTATAAGAACTGCTGAGATTTTAGATTTGGCTGGAGTTGTGTTTGTTAGAGGTAAAATACCCTATCAAGATGTAATAGAAGTAGCAAAGAAATATGGTATTCCTCTTCTTACAACAAAATACCCTATGTATGAGGCATGTGGAAAATTATATGTAGCTGGGTTTCAAGGAAAGAAGGTTGATTTTGATATTTGAAGATACCTAAGGAATATTTAGAAAAAATAAAAGTAAAAGATATGATGAATACAGATATAGTAAGGTTAAAACCTTACCAAGATATGCGTTCAATTCAAGAAATTATGAGAATCAAAAGAATTGATGCAATTCCTATTGTAGATGATATAGATAGGCTTGTAGGTTTAGTTACTGTAGAGAATGTAATTGTGGCACTTGTTAATGGTGATTTAAACTCACCGTGTGGAAAGTATATGGTAAAAGATCCAAAATGTTTGTCTCCAGATAATACTTTATATGAAGCTTTGATTAGGTTCCGACAATTTAGGTATGGAAGATTTCCTGTGATAGATAATGAAAAAAAGGTTTTAGGAATATTAAGTACTAAGGATGTAGTTTTGAATTTGGTAGATGTGGAAGATATTGAAGGAACTATTACTCAAGAGCCCAAAGAGGAAAATATATTAACTTTGGAGTTTCCTGTGTTAGGGGGAGATTTTGCTCTTGCTGGTATGGCATCCAGTAATATAAAAAAGGCTTTACAACAACTTGGAATAAGTGTAGATATACTTAGAAGAGTTGCAGTAGTCACTTATGAGGCTGAGATGAACATAGTTATTCACGCCTATAGGGGAGTTTTAAGAGTAAAAGTTACACCAGAATATATTGAAATTATTGCTGAGGATGAAGGTCCAGGAATTCCGGATATAGAGCTTGCTATGCAACCTGGTTATTCAACAGCACCAGATAATATTAGGGAAATGGGGTTTGGAGCAGGTATGGGACTTCCAAATATTAAAAATTCATCAGATGAATTAAAGATTGAGTCTGAAGTGGGAAAGGGTACAAAGGTGTACTCAAAAATATATTTAAAGAGGGATAGATGATGAGCGAGAAATATATCCATTCTGTGGCTATTAATTTACAAAGGTGTAAGGGGTGTATTCATTGTATAAGGTATTGCCCTACTGAAGCTATGAGGGTTCGTAATGGAAAATCCCTCATTCTTCCATATAGATGTATTGATTGTGGGGAATGCATTAGAGTTTGCCCATATCATGCACCTTTTGGATTTACTCACACCTATGATAGTATATCTAATTTAGATAATTTGGTTGTAGTAATATCTCCCGAGATATATTCCCAATTTCCAACTAATTATTCTCCTTTTGAAATTCAAAGAGCAATTAAAAAGGTAACTAATGCTGTAGAAGTTTGGGATACTACCTGTGGTTTATTTCTTTTACAAGAAGCTCTTATGGACTATATTAATAGTTCTCGCAATCTTCCACTTATATCCACTTACTGTCCTGCTGTTGTAGAGTTAATACAAGTACGTTTTCCTACTTTGATTTCTAACTTATCACCTTTTAAAACTCCTGTTGAGATAACAGGGAGTATAGTAAAAAAGTTATGGAAGAAGAAAGAAAGAGGAATACTTCATCTTGCTTATATTACTCCTTGTCCTGCTTTTGCCACATATTTAAAACAAAATAAAGAAGAAGGCTTTGAATTTGTTATAGGCATTGATAATATTTATTTAAAAATAAAAAAGGATCTTAAAGAGGACAATAGGGAGGTAGAAGCAATAGATGGTGGGTTTTATGCAAGGGGAATTTTATCAGGAGCTCTTGGGGGAGAGGGAATAGTATTCAACGAAGAAGAAGTGATAAGTGTGGGAGGTATAGAAAAGGTAGCTAGAGCTCTAGAAGATTTAGAAAGAAATAAACTTCAGGATGTAAAGTTTTTGGAGCTTAGAGCCTGTGATGAGGGTTGTGTTGGAGGAGTATTAAATCCTGAGAATTATTATCTTGCCAAGAAAAGAATTTTAGCCTTACACAAAAAACTTGATAAAGATTTTATAAAGAAATCTCTTTGTGAGGATATAAATCTATCAGAAGTATTAAGAACTTCTCCTATTTTACCAAGACCTGTTTGGAAATTAGATGAAGATATAAATAGGGCTTTAAGAAAGATGGAGGATATGAGAAAAATATTAGAAATGCTTCCTGGACTTGATTGTGGCTCATGTGGATCTCCTACCTGTGCTGCTTTAGCAGAAGATATAGTGAGAGGAAATGCTCAAATTTATGATTGTATATTTCTTCTCAAGGAAAAGTTATGGGAAATGGCAAAAGAGATGGAAGAATTATCCAGAAGGTCCTCTTCGGTTATCTTAAAACGGAGGGAAGAAAAAGATGAAACTGAGTGAAATTGTTAGAAATTTGGAGTTAAATGTTATTTATATGGATGAGGATTACGAAATTAGGGGCGGAATTGTAAGTGATCTGCTTTCTTTTGTTATGGCTCATGCTCCTGAAGATTCCGTATGGGTTACTATTCAGACTCATGTAAATACTATAGCAGTTGCAGTACTTACTGGAATTAAAAGTATAATTTTTGTTTCAGGTCAAAATCCTGATGAAGAGACTATTAAAAAGGCAAAAGAAGAAAAAATTGCTTTATTAATTACTAAAGATAATGCCTTTAATGTGGTAGGTAAACTTTATAGTTTAGGAATAAAAGGAGTAGATAAGCTTCAATGAAGGCAAGAGAGATTGTAGAGTTGATTAATGGGAAGGTATTGGCAGGAGAAAATTTGTTAGATGAGGTAGATATTAAAAAGGCTTTTGCTGCAGATCTTATGAGTGATGTGTTAGCTATGGTAACTTCTAATGAAAAAGATGTGGTACTTATTACGGGGATCACAAATTCACAAATTGTTCGCACTGCTGAGATTCTTGATATACCAATGATAATTGTCTGCAGAGGAAAAGTAGTTCCTAAGGAAGTTGTTGAACTTTCTAAAGAAAAAGGAATTATTCTTATAAGTACTGATAAAATAGTTTTTGAGGTTAGTGGAATTCTATATAATAAAGGTATTGTGCCTACCTCTATTAATGATTCGTAGTAAGGAGGAATTTTTTATTTGGCATGGGTAGGGATAGATTTGCATATACATTCGGTTCTTTCTCCTTGTGGAGATTGGAGTATGAGTCCTAAAAACATTATAGAGAGAGTAAAGAAAATGAATATAGGAGTTATAGCGATAACCGATCATCATATGGTAGAAAATTATCCTGCTATCTCTTTTTGGGGAGATAGAATGGGTGTTTTAGTAATACCAGGTATGGAAATTCAAACCAGTGAAGAAGTGCATATATTGGCTTTATTTGAAGATTATGATACAGCTTTAAAATTTCAAAAAGATATTTTTAACTTTTTACCAGATACTAAAAATAGAGAAGAAATTTTTGGAGTACAAGTAGTGGTTAATGAGAATGATGAGGTAGAAAGAATAGAGGAAAGGTTATTAAATACCTCTATATCACTTAGGGTTACAGACACAGTTAAAAAAATAAAAGAATATGGCGGGATAATAATATTAGCCCATGTGGATAGGCCTTCCTTTAGTATAATATCTAATTTGGGTTTTATTCCGAAGGATTTATTTTTTGATTTTATCGAATTGTCTAACAAGATAAACTATTCTAAATTTATTAGCGAGCACCCAGAGCTGAAAGATAAGAAGTTTTTAATTTCTTCTGATGCTCACTATTTAGAGGATATAAAAGAACCAAAAACTTTTATATATTTAGAAGAATTTTCTAAAAAAGCAGTCTTTAAAAGCTTGAAAGAAAAAAATATAAAAATACAGGAAATGGAGGTATAGAAATGGCAGTAGAATTAAAGTTTTCCGAATATGCTCAGAAAGAGGTAGAAAAGATTCTAGATCGTTTTGCAGACTCAAGGGGATCTTTGATTATGATCCTTCATGCAGTACAGGAAAAGTTTGGATATCTACCTCGTGAGGCTTTAGAACTGATTTCTGAAAGATTAAAAGTGCCATTAAGTGAGATTTACGGTGTAGTAACATTTTATTCCTTCTTCCGACTTGAGCCTCAAGGCAAGCATGTAATAAGACTCTGTATGGGAACGGCTTGTTATGTTAAAGGAGCTGAGGACTTACTCAGAACCCTTGAGCAGATGGGACTTAAAGAAGGTAAAGTAACAGAGGACGGGTTCTTTTCTTTGGATCTTGTAAGGTGTATTGGAGCTTGTAGTATGGCACCAGCTCTCATGATAGATGATGATGTTTATGGAAAACTTACTCCTGATAAGTTGAGAAAATTAATTGAAAACTTTAGAAAAGAACATCAATGAAAGAATTATCTCTACATATTTTGGATCTTGTACAAAATTCTATAGAAGCTAATGCAAAAAATATTTACTTGGAGATTAGAAAAGATCTTCAAAGGGGAATTTTGTATATAATTATAAAAGATGATGGAAAAGGTATGCCAAAAGAGATATTAGAAGAGATTAAAAATCCATTTTTTACAAGTAGAACTACAAGGAAAGTCGGTCTTGGTATTCCTCTATTTTATGAGTTGATTAAAAATTGTGGGGGAGAGGTAAAGATTAACTCTGAGATAGGAAAAGGCACAGAGATTTATGCAGAAGTTCCTTTTTTATGTATAGATTTACCTCCTATGGGAAATCTTTCTGGGACTATATGGAGCTTGATAGTTACAAATCCAGATATAGATTTTGAGATTAAGATAGTAAAAAATGGTGATGAGATTAATATTTCTACAAAGGAAATAAAGAAGTCTATTAAAATACCTATTAATTCTCCAGAAGTAATTTCCTTTTTAAAAGAATTTTTAAATGAAAATTTGGGAGGTTGGTAAAATGAAAAAATTAACTTTAGAGGATCTCAAAAAGATTAAAGAAAAGACTCAAGCAGAACTTGAGATGAGAAGTCCTGAAGGTAAGGATAAGATAGTAGTGCATATGGGAACGTGTGGAATAGCAGCTGGCGCAAGGGAAACATTATTGGCTATTTTGGATGAGATAGAAAAAAGAGGTTTAAAAAATGTGGTTGTAACTCAGGCAGGATGTATTGGACTTTGTGAGTATGAGCCATTAATATCTGTTCAAAAGTTAGGAGGACATAAGGTTCTTTACAAACATGTAACTCCTGAAAAGGCAAGAAAGATAATTGCTCAGCATGTGGTTAATGGTCAGGTTGTATCTGAGGATGTTCTTTCTACCGAATAAAGAATAAAACAATATAAGGAGGTTTAAAAATGCCAGAGAGAGCACATATTCTTTTGTGTGCAGGTGCAGCATGCATTTCTGCGGGTGAAGAAAGTTTTAAATCAGCCCTTGAAAGGGAATTAAAGGAAGCAGGTATTTACGATGAGGTAAAAATTATTGAAACTGGATGTTTTGGTACTTGTGATTTAGGGCCAGTTATGGCTATATATCCAGAGGGGACTTTTTATGTTAAATTAAAGCCACAGGATGCAAAAGAGATAGTATATGAACACCTTATTAAGGGTAGGATTGTAGAGAGACTTCTTGTAAAGGAACCAGAGCAAAAACAAGTTATACCAACTATTAACGATCTTCCCTTTTTTAAAAATCAAGTAAGAATTGCTTTAAGAAATGTAGGATTTATTGATCCTCTAAATATTGAGGAATATATTGCTAGAGATGGTTATTCTGCTATTGCAAAAGTTCTTACTCAAATGTCTCCAGAAGATGTAATTTCTGAAGTTAAAAAATCTGGTCTTCGTGGAAGGGGAGGAGCGGGTTTTCCTACTGGATTAAAATGGGAGCTTGGTAGAAAAGCTCCTGGAACAGAAAAGTATGTAGTTTGTAATGCAGATGAAGGAGACCCTGGAGCTTTTATGGATAGAAGTATTATGGAAGGTGATCCTCACTCTGTTATTGAGGGTATGTTAATTGGAGGTTATGCTATTGGAGCTAGGAAAGGATTTGTCTATATAAGAGCTGAATATCCTTTAGCTATTAAAAGACTTACTGCAGCTTTAGAACAAGCAAGAAATTATGGCCTTTTAGGAGACAATATATTGGGTACTGATTTTTCCTTTGATATTGAGATTAGAATTGGAGCAGGAGCTTTTGTTTGTGGAGAGGAGACAGCATTAATTGCATCTATAGAAGGTAAAAGAGGTATGCCAAGACCCCGTCCGCCTTTTCCAGTAAATTCTGGATTATGGGGAAAACCTACTGTGATAAATAATGTAGAAACATGGGCTAATATTCCACCAATAATTATTAATGGTGCTGATTGGTTTGCAAGTTATGGAACAGAGAAGAGTAAAGGGACTAAAGTTTTTGCTTTAGCTGGGAAAATAAATATGACAGGACTTATAGAAGTACCTATGGGTATAACTTTGAGAGAGGTAGTTTACAATATTGGAGGTGGAATACCTAATGGAAAGAAGTTTAAAGCTGTCCAGATAGGAGGTCCAGCTGGGGGTTGTATACCAGCAGAATACTTAGATACACCTATAGATTATGAATCGATAACTGCTCTTGGAGCTATTATGGGATCTGGTGGACTTATCGTTATGGATGAAGATAACTGTATGGTGGATGTTGCTAAATTTTTCTTGTCCTTTACACAAGACGAATCTTGTGGAAAATGTGTACCATGCAGAGTAGGTACTAAGAGGATGTTGGAAATTTTAGATAAAATAACAAAAGGTGAAGGGACGGAAGAGGATTTAGTAGAGCTTGAACAATTGGCTTATACTGTGAGAAATACATCACTTTGTGGTCTTGGAAAAGGAGCTCCTAATCCTGTTTTAACAACATTAAAATACTTCAGGGATGAATACCTTGCCCATATTAGGGATAAGAAATGTCCTGCAAAAGTTTGTACTGCTTTGATTCATTATGAGGTAATAAGGGAAGAGTGTAGGAAATGTTCTATATGTTTTAGAAATTGTCCTGTAGGGGCGATCTATAAAGACGAAGATGGAACATATGTTATTGATCAAAGTAAATGTACTAAGTGTGGAATATGTTTCCAAGTATGTCCATTTAAAGCTATCAGAAAAGAATAATAGGGAGGAGTTTTACTCCTCCCTATAGTGAGAAAAAGAAACATCTCTTAAAAGAAGATTTTTATAAGGAAATATTATAAATTTTTTATGGTATTTTTATTTTTTTATTGACTAAAAAGAAAAACGTTTTTATAATCAAAGATAAAACTCCATGGGAAAGGTGAGGTGGAAAAAGTGCTTTTAGGTATTGATGTGGGTACTTCTGGTACTAAAGCATTGCTTATTGATGAAGAAGGAGAAGTATTAGGAAGTTCAACTTTTGAGTATCCTCTATTTACTCCTTTTCCTTCTTGGTCTGAACAAGAGCCAGAGGATTGGTGGAAGGCAACAAAGGATGCAATTATTAGTTTAATAAATAAAACTGGCGTATCACCAAAAGAGATAAAAGGTATAGGATTATCTGGGCAAATGCATGGTTCTGTTTTTCTTGACTCAAAAGGTAATGTAATTAGAAGAGCTATTCTTTGGAATGACCAAAGGACAGCTAAGCAATGCGACGAGATTGTAGAAAGGGTAGGAGGGGTTAAAAAACTTCTTGAACTTACTTTAAATCTTGCTCTTACAGGATTTACAGCTCCCAAAATCCTTTGGCTTAGAGAGAACGAGCCAGAGAATTATTCTAAGGTTGCTAAAGTATTATTACCAAAGGATTATGTAAGATTCAGATTAACAGGAGAGTACGCATCAGAAGTTTCTGATGCTTCTGGTACTTTGTTATTTGATGTAAAAAAGAGAACTTGGTCTAAAGAGATGTTAAATCTTCTTGATATTCCAGAGGATTGGATGCCAAAAGTATATGAATCTCCTGAGATTACAGGAACCTTACTTCCAAAAGTTGCTGAAGAACTTGGTCTACCTGCAGGGATTCCTGTCGTAGGTGGTGGAGGTGACAATGCAGCGCAAGCAGTAGGTAGTGGGATTGTAAAAAGTGGGGTCTTATTTGTAAGTTTAGGAACTTCAGGAGTAATTTTTGCTCATTTGGATACTCCAGAAGGAGATCCTGAGGGAAGACTTCATACTTTTTGTCATGCAGTCCCCGAAAAGTGGCATACTATGGGAGTTATGTTATCAGCTGGTGGATCCTTTAGATGGTTTAGAGACTCTTTTGGGGAGATAGAAACAGAGCTTTCTAAATGGACAGGAAAAGATCCTTATGAGTTTTTGACCATGGAAGCTGGGAATGTTCCAGCCGGATCAGAAGGATTAATCTTTTTACCATATCTTACTGGTGAGAGAACTCCTCATGCCGATCCTATGGCAAAAGGAGTTTTTGCGGGAATTAGTTTGAGGCATAATAAGCCTTATTTTGTAAGATCAGTGTTAGAAGGAGTGGCTTTTGGATTAAGAGATTCTTTGGAACTTATGAAATCTCTTGGAATAAATATGAGAGAAATAAGAGCTATAGCTGGAGGTGCAAGAAGTCCTCTTTGGAGACAAATTTTAGCTGATGTATTTAATACTCCTATCACTACTATAAATGTAACAGAAGGTGCTGCCTATGGTGCTGCTCTACTTGCAGGAGTTGGTGTTGGAGTTTACAAGAGTGTAGAGGATGCATGTGATAAAGTAGTAAAAGTAGTAAGTAGAGAAGAACCAGATCAAGAAAGAGCAAAACTATATGAAGAATTATATGGTCTTTACAGAGAATTATATCCTATAATGAAGGAATATTATAGAAAATTACATAATTTTGTAGAGAGATATTACTCTAATAAGAAGTAATTTTTTAAACATACGTTTATATTAAAATAATATTGAGGGGAACTAAAATGTTCCCCTCTTTTTATTGCAATTTTAAGAAAAATGTATTACTTTTATTTAATATAAACTTTTTGTTGTAATATTAATTAACTTGTGATATTATTTTTTTGCTTATTTTCAACAAAAAAGTAAGAAGGAGGATAGGAAAGATGAGAAACATTGTAGTTGAAAAATTAAATTCATTACCAGTAGAAGAACATGGAGTAGAACTTGTTGAAAGAAAAGGTGTAGGACATCCTGACTCTATATGTGATGCAATCATGGACCAGATATCTGTAAATCTTTCCCAGGAGTATATAAGAAGGGTAGGAAATATATTACACCATAATATTGATAAAAGTTTATTAGTAGCTGGAGAGGTTGAAAGAAAGCTTGGAATTGGTGGAGAAGTGAAAAAACCAATGCTTTTAGTAATAGGAGACAGAGCGACTTTTGAGGTTGATGGTATTAGAATTCCTGTAGAAGAGATAGCAATTGAAACCGCCAAAGAATGGTTTAGAAAAAACTTGAGATTTGTTGATCCTGATAAACATGTAAAATATCAAGTAGAGCTTTATCCTGGCTCTCCAGAGCTTACCGATATTTTCAGAAGAAGGAAAGGTCTTCTTCCAGCTAATGATACCTCAGCTGCTGTAGGATATGCACCTTTAACATCCACTGAAAAAATAGTTTTAGAACTTGAAAGATATCTTAACTCTCCAGAATTTAAGAAAATTCATCCCGAAGTAGGAGAAGATATAAAAATAATGGCATTTCGTCAAAAAAGAAATTTGCAAGTTACTATAGCTATGCCTTTTATCGATAGATATGTTAATAGTGTGCTAGATTATTTTGAGAAAAAGGAAGTAATTAGAGGAATAGTTGAAAAGTTTGTACAAGAGAGAGCTCAAAATTTTGATCAGATAACAATAGATATTAACACATTGGATGATTCTGAAAGAGGTATGGATGGAATGTATATAAGCGTTCTTGGAACTTCTGCTGAGGATGCTGACTCAGGACAAGTGGGAAGAGGAAATAGAGTAAATGGTGTTATTGCGCTAAATCGCCCAATGGGAACGGAGGCAGCTGCAGGTAAAAACCCTGTAAGCCATGTAGGAAAAATATACAATATTTTGACTCATAAAATAGCAAATGAAATTTATCAGAATGTCCCTGGTATAAAAGAGGTATATGTATGGCTTTGCAGTCAAATTGGAAAGCCAATTGATCAACCAAAAATTGCTACCGCTCAACTTATTTTAGAAAATGGTGTATCAATTTATGATATATCAAAATCAGTAGAAAATATTATTGATAATGAGCTTTCTAATATCGAAAAATTCTGCAATGAATTAGCAGAAGGGAAGTATTCTGTATGGTAAAAAAAGTTTCGCATTGGGCAGATATAGCAGCATCTGAAATAATTAAATTAAAAGGTAATAAAAATGTGGTAGCAACCGGTATTACTCCCTCAGGTCCCATCCATCTTGGGAACCTGAGGGAGATTTTAACTGGTGATGCCCTTTCAAGAGCTTTAAGGGATCAAGGTTCGGAAGTAGATTTTATTTATATAGCAGATACCTTTGACCCTTTAAGAAAAGTATATCCTTTCTTACCAGAATCTTATGCTGAGCATGTAGGGAAGCCCATATCTGAAATTCCTGATCCTAAAGGATGTCATGAGAATTATGCAGAACACTTTTTAGAACCATTTTTAGAAGCAATAAAAGTATTAGGTATTGAACCAAGAGTAATAAAAGCTCACGAAAGTTATAAAAAGGGCTTGTATACTGAGATTATTGACTTAACTTTGGAAAATAATCAAAAAATAACAGATATTCTTAATGAAATAGCAGGGAGAAATTTAGAGAAAGATTTTGTTCCTCTTCTTCCAAAATGTGAAAAATGTGGAAGGTTAACTACTACAAAAATAATTTCCTATAATACTAAAAAACATCAAGTAGAATATCAATGTAAATGTGGTCATCAAGGAGTATCAGATTATAGTAAAGGAGAAGCAAAACTTCCTTGGCGACTTGATTGGCCGGGTAGATGGAAAATTTTTGGAGTTACAGTAGAACCTTTTGGGAAAGATCATGCTACTACAGGTGGTTCTTATGATACAGGAAAGGTAATTACGAAAGAGATATTTGGATATGAGCCTCCTTATCCCTTTGTATATGAATGGATATATCTGAAAGGGAAAGGAGCTATGTCAAGCTCGAAAGGGATAGCTATTTCTATTAATGAAATATTAGAAATCCTTCCACCATCATGGGTAAGATATCTCATATTGAGATATAAACCAGATAAGCATATAGATTTTGATCCAGTAAATGGATATATTCTTTTAGCGGAGGATTATGAAAAATTGGAGAGAATTTATTACCGATTTGAAGGTACTGAAGAAGAGTGGGCTGAAATTGCGAGACTTTATGAACTTTCGCAGGTAAGAGAGGTTCCAAAAGAGATAGGGCCACAAGTACCACTCAGGCATATAATTACATTAACTCAAATATCCTTGGGAAATAATGAACATCTAAAAGAGATGCTTATAAGAAGCGGTTATGAAAGTGAGCTTAGTAAATTTGATGAAATATTAAAAAGGATTGAATATGTAAAAAATTGGCTTGAAAAATTTGCACCATCTCAGGTGAAATTTAAATTACAGGAAAAGACACCTGAAATAGTTAAAACCTTTCTTCCTAAGGAAAAGGAATTTTTAAGAATTTTGGCTAATAAAATAAAGGAAAAAGATTGGCAAGGTGATGAACTACAAAACTTTATATATAACTTAGCTCAAGAACATGGAATAGAAGGAAAAAGAGCTTTTCAGCTTATATATCTTTCTTTTCTCAATCAAACATCAGGGCCAAGAGCTGGTTACTTCTTAATATCTTTGCCGAAAGATTTTGTTGTAAGTAGACTATTGGAAGCAGGAAGTTAGATTTTTAAAAAAGTCCATTAAAAAAATTACTATAATTTTTTCAAACGGCAGAATGTTTTAATTATTAGGTTTTTTATCAATAATAGGTAAAGATAATTATCTTATATCTTCTTCATTTACAGAGTAGTGGGCATGTCTAACTATATTTTTTGCTACTTTAACGAGTATGTATCTTGCTCCATATAACTTTCTACTTTTCATTGAGGTTTTTCATAGTATTGACAGTCATCATTTAAAATTCCATTTTAATTCATCCTTTGTTTCAACAAAATCTGGATTATGTGCAATATAAACTAAAAGTATACTTGAGTTGAAAAATTCAACAAGTTTGAGAACAATATCTAATCCTTAAGTAATTTTACCTCCTACCTTTAAAAAGTAAAAGTTTGTAAAAAAACTATTTGGGCAAGTAATACTTCTATTGAATAAAACTTGCGCGTTTCAATGGGAAAAATATAAAACTTTCCACCAATCAACAAAAAATATTTCTGGAAGATATGAAGATATTATATAAGAATCTTGTAACAGGAGGTGCTGGAGAATTAGTTACAACATTGTGATTTTTATAGGAGTAGTTCAAGGAAACACTATTATAAGGAATATAATTGATATTGAGAATATAAGGGGATAGAAGTAATCTATTATCCCCTTTTTATTTTAGTCCTCTGCTTCCTGGTTTTAATAAGGGAATTCCTGCCTTACAGAGGGGGCATTCTTCAGGTTTATAGGTATCAAGTTTTAATTGAATTAAAGAATAAATAGGTTTGTCAAAAATATTCTTTCCTCCACTTCTGTCTACAATACAGGCAAAAGAAACTACCTCTCCTCCATTTTCTTTAATTAAATTTGCTACCTCTAACGCAGAACCACCTGTAGTAACTACATCTTCACAGATTAAGACTTTTTCTCCTGGTTTGATACTGAAGCCTCTTCTTAGTGTCATTTTACCTTCTTCTCTTTCTGCAAATATTCCTCTTACGTTTAACGCCCTTGCAAGCTCATAGGCAATTATAATTCCACCAAGAGCAGGACCAACTACTACATCAATCTTTAAGTACTCAGGTATTTTTTCTGCTATTTCTTTTGCGATCTTTTCTGATAAATCAGGATATTGGAGTATGAGGGCACATTGGAGATAATTTGGACTATGGAGACCTGAGGATAATAAAAAATGGCCTTCTAAAAAAGCTCCTTTTGCTTTAAATACATTAAGCCAATCCATATATGAATTTCCTTTCTCTTTTAATTTATTTTAACTATGTTAAAGATACTACACATAATTTATTTAGGTCAAGTGATTTTAGATATGTTTATTTAGGGTAAGTACAAATGTTGTATAGACATACTGCAAGATGTTGTGCTCAAATAGAATATGAAAAAATATGATTTTTTCTCCTTCTAAAGGTAAATTGCTTTTAATTTTTGAAAATTTACTAAATTTGAGTTATAATTTATTTTAAATATATAAATTTTAAATACTTTTTTAGATATTAATGGCATGACGAAAGTGAGGAGGGGTTTTTCTTCTTTAGAAATTTTGATTGTTATAAGTATCTTATTTATTTTAGTTTCTTTAGCATTACCTCTATATTTTAATACCATAGAAGAAGCGAAGAGAGCTACCCAGCATAATAATATGCAATTGATAACTAAAGAAATTGAGATTTTTGCTACAAAATATGGAAGATATCCAAATCTCAACGAATTACAAGATCTTTTATCTAAATTTTTCGAATATCCTATTAGTCCTTATAATGATAAGCATTACACCTTTACATCAGATATAACTTATTTCAGAAATGCTTTTAAGAATGATAATTTTAAAAATGCCCACATAATTTTTTATGCTTATGAAGAAAAAGCATATACAGTCTTTTACTATCCTCCCAAGTTCTATGTAAGTAATAAAGGAACAAAGAAATTTCATTATCCTTGGTGTTGGACTCTTCCTTCTCCTCAAAATCAAATTTTTTTTAAAACTCGAAAAGGAGCTATAGAGAATGGATATTCGCCTTGTGGAAATTGCTTACCTTAATTTACTTTTACTTTAATCCTTTATGTCTTTCTACAATGGGGACAGAGAATATCTTTCTTATAGATTAATGTTATAATACTTAAAAAAGGAGGAGTTAATAATGAAAATTATTTGGGATAAACCAATAGATGTTAGTTTACTTATAAATGAAAATATGCTTTTTTGGCCTAATGATCCTAAATTTCAAAGGGAATGGGTATCAAAAATATTGGAAGGAAGAAATGCAAATTTATCAAAGATAGTTATGGGTTCTCATACAGGTACTCATATTGATACACCTTATCATTTTCTTGAGGATGGGAAGACTCTTGAGAGGATTGATATAAATAAATTTTTTGGTATAGCTAAAGTTTTTTTAATAAAAAATGAAGAGAAAATAACGTTAGATGACATCGTTCCTTTGCCTATTGCAGAAGGAGATATAATCCTTTTTAAAACTAAGAATTCATATTTGTTGAGAGAAAATAAATTTCATGATAATTATGTAGGATTATCTATTGAATCAGCTAAATATTTAGCAAGCAAAAGAATAAAGACTGTAGGAATCGATTATCTATCAATTGGACCAAGAGGAGATGAAGGGAGAGAAGTACATAGGACTCTTTTGAGGGAAGAAATAGGAATAATAGAAGGTTTAGACCTGTTAAATGTGGGGGAAGGTCTATATTTTATTGTTTCTCTTCCTTTAAAGATTGAAGGAGGAGAAGGGTCACCTGTAAGAGCCATATTATTTCCTGTAGAAGTATAAAAGGTTTAAACATGAAAGTAGCAATAGTTCATGATTGGATAGTTAATATAGGAGGGGCTGAAAAAGTATTAAAAGCCATCTTAGAGATTTTCCCTAATGCAGATATTTTTACCTTAGTGTATTCTGAGGAAACCTTGAAAAAACTGAATATAAAAAATAAGGTTTATGCTTCTTTTATAAAATATATGCCATTTGGCGAGAAAAAGTACTCTTTTTATCTTCCACTAATGCCTTTAGCTATAGAGCAATTGGATCTTGGCAAATATGAGTTAGTGATTTCCAGTAGCCATTGTGTGGCAAAAGGAGTAATAACTAAATCGCATCAGACACATGTTTGTTATTGCCATACTCCTATGAGATATATCTGGGATCTTTATTTTCCATATTTGAGAGATCATAAGGTAGATACTGGTATAAAGGGTTTGTTTGTTAAAGTAATTTTCCATTATTTAAGGATGTGGGATGTTTTAAGTTCAAATAGAGTGGATTATTATATTGCAAATTCAAAAAATGTGGCAAAGAGAATAAGGAAAATATATAAAAGAGAGTCCAAAGTTATATATCCTCCCGTAGATATTGATAAATTTACTCCTTCTAAAGATAAGGATGATTATTTTTTGGTTCTGTCACGTTTAGTTCCCTATAAGAAGGTAGATTTAGTGGTGGAAGTATTTAATGAGATAAAGTTACCTCTTGTTGTTATTGGGGATGGAGAGGAAATGTCAAAAATAAAAAAAATTGCTAAAGAAAATATTAGAATTTTAGGTTGGCAAGAAGATCATATTGTTAGGGATTATTTATCCAAAGCTCAAGCCTTAATTTTCCCAGCAGAAGAAGATTTTGGTATTGTTCCTGTCGAGTCTCAAGCAAGTGGAACTCCTGTAATTGCTTATGGAAAAGGAGGAGCTTTAGAGACTGTGATAGAGGGGGAAACTGGTATCTTTTTCTATGAGCAGAATGTGGAGTCTTTAAAGAAAGCTATTTTTAGGTTTATAAATGAAAGAGATAATTTCAAAACTGAAAATATAGTTAAAAATGCGTATAGATTTTCAAAAGATAGATTTTTAAAAGAATTTAAAGAGTTTTTGGATGAGATATTAAATAATGCTTAATTTTTGTGATAAAATATTTACCGTTATGAGAAGATTCTGTTATAAGAAATTATTTGTATATTTTCTTATCATATTACTTCTTAGTACCCCCATTTTGGGGTGGGGAGGTAAAACTCATCAAAAGATAGCAAAGGAAGCATTTTATGCTTTGCCAAAGGAGTATCAAAAGAAACTATCACCATATTTTGATGAAATAATAGATGGAAGTACAGCCCCAGATAGAATTTATAGGGATTTTGATAGCCAAATTTATCATGTATATGGAAGTAAAGGAAAAGGTCCTGAAAAGATAAGAGAAAAATATTTAGAAATTATTAGATTAATTCAAGATAAAAAACCTTGGCGACTTATAGCTTTTCAACTGGGAGTTTTATCTCATTATATTGCTGATTTGAATCAACCTCTTCATACAGCAACAAGCAAAACAGAGAATCTCTTTCACAGTAAATATGAGAAAGATGCAGAAGTAATTGAACCTAAAAGACCAAAGTCTTTAAAATATATCTCTTACCCTATGAGTTATATTATAGAAAGAGCAAAAATTGCGTCTAAATATTATAGTGATATTGAAAGAGCTTATTTAAGAGGAAAAGGTTTCTCGGATGTTTCAAAAATTACCCAAAGGCAAATAGATGAAGCAACTTTTGATGTAGCAAGCTATTTTTATAGTGCTCTTGATAGAGGTACAAGAGGGACTTCATTTATAGATCTTGTCAATGATCTTATAGATTATATAAAGGGTATTTTTTTCAGATAAAAAAGGGAGGTTACTAAATGAGAATAGCGATCATTGGGGGTACAGGTGTATATGATCCTGCCTTTTTGGAAAATCCTCAAGAGATTATAATTTCTACCCCTTATGGGGATACCAAGATATTAAAGGGTATATATCAAGGAGAGGAAGTAGCTTTTTTAGCAAGACATGGAGCAGGTCATTCAGTTCCACCTCATAGGATAAATTACAAGGCTAACATGTGGGCTCTAAAAAGTCTTGGGGTAGAAAGGATTCTTTCAACTACTGCTGTGGGGAGTCTGAAGATGGATCTTATGCCAGGGGATCTTGTAATACTTGATCAATTTATTGATTTTACAAAGAAAAGAGATTATACATTTTTTAATGGAGATGATGGGAAAGTCTTTCATATAGATTTTACACAACCATATTGTCCAGAATTGAGAGAGATTTTATTTGAAACAGCAAAAGAATTAGGATTGAGAATCCATTATTATGGTACCTATATTTGCACAGAGGGACCTCGTTTTGAAACCCCAGCAGAGATAAAGATGTTTTCTTATTTTGGTGATGTAGTTGGGATGACCAATGTTCCTGAGGTTATATTAGCGAGGGAGCTTGAGATGTGTTATGCTTCGGTCTCCTTAGTAACTAATTATGCTGCAGGTATATCTCCCTCTCCTTTGACTCATCAGGAGGTTTTGGATGTTATGTCTGAGAATATAGAGAAAGTAAGAAAATTATTTGCAAGAGCGATACCTAAGATTCCTAAGGAAAGAAAATGTATATGTAAAGATGCATTAAAGGAGTATAAGGAGAAGGGGATATTATGAATATTATAGAGTGGAAAAATAATGTCCTATATATTCTTGACCAATCTAAACTCCCATTTAAAGAAGATTATATTTTGTGTTTTAAATATCAACAAGTGATTGATGCTATTAAGAAAATGAGAATAAGAGGAGCACCTGCTATTGGGGTTGCTACTGCTTATGGAATTGCTCTTGCTGCAATCAAGTACACAGGTTCCAATATTGTGGATTATTTAAATGAGGTAATGAGTGAATTTGCCATCTCTCGTCCAACTGCTGTAAATTTGTTTTTTGCTATAAATAGAATGGCAAATGTTTTAAATAATAATAAGAATTTATCACCTTCTGATATTAAGATCCTTCTTCTTGAAGAGGCTAAAAGAATAGAGAAAGAGGAAAGAGAGAAATCCGAAGCTATATCTAATTATGGTGCTGAAATATTACCTGAAAAGGCAAGAATACTGACACATTGTAATACTGGAGGCTTAGCTACCATAGGTCCTGGGACTGCTCTTGGAGTTATTAAAGAGGCTTGGAAATGGGGAAAGTTAGAGCATGTATATTTTACTGAGACTCGTCCCCTTTTACAGGGAGCAAGACTTACTGGATGGGAACTTTATAAAGAGAAAATTCCTTCTACTTTAATTACTGATAATATGGTGGGTTATGTCATGTCTAAGGGTCTTGTAAATATTGTAATCGTAGGAGCTGATAGAATTACTTTAAGAGGAGATACAGCAAATAAAATTGGTACATACATGATAGCTATTCTTGCCAATTATCATAATATTCCCTTTTACATAGCTGCACCTTTTTCATCCTTTGACCTTAGCATTGAAAATGGATCTGATATTCCTATAGAAGAAAGAGATTCTGAAGAAGTCCTTATGTGTATGGGTAAGAAAATTACCTTGGATGAGATAAAGGCTCTAAATCCTGCCTTTGATATAACACCTGCCGAACTTATTACAGGGATAATAACTGATAAGGGTGTTATTTATCCTCCCTTTAAAGAGAAAATTTTAAAAATAAAGGAGGAAATATCCAAATGAGAATTCTTATAGAGAATGTGGATATTCTTCAAGAAGATAGAGTAATATCAAATCAGAATATATTAATAGAAGAAGATAAGATTATGGAAATTTCTGATAAAAAAGATTTTGAAAATATTGATTATAAGATTGATGGGAAAAATAAAATTGCTATGCCAGGACTTGTAAATACACATACTCATCTTGCTATGACGCTTTTTAGGGGTTATGCAGATGATTTACCTTTGAAAGAGTGGTTAGAGGAAAAAATATGGCCACAAGAGGCTAAACTTCAAGCTGATGATGTATATTGGGGAAGTTTGTTAGGACTTTGTGAGATGATAAAGTCTGGTACCATTGCTTTTGCAGATATGTATTTTTTTATGGATGAAGTTGCAAAAGCAGTTTCTGAGAGTGGAATAAAAGCCTCTCTTTCAGTCGGAATGATAGGTATTGCTGGGGATGAGGATGAGATTCTAAATAGAGGAGTAGAATTTGCAAGAAATTGGCATAATAAAGAGAATGGAAGGATAAAAGTAATGCTTGCACCTCATGCTCCTTATACCTGTCCACCTTCTTTTTTGGAAAAAGTAATAAATAAAGCTGTTGAGTTAAATGTTGGTATTCATACTCATCTTTCGGAGACAGTATTAGAAGTAGAGAATATTAAAAATATATATGGTTTAACTCCTGTCCGTTTGATGAATAGAATAGGTCTTTTTAATGTGCCAGTTCTTGCTGCTCATTGTGTTTTTGTAGATGATGAAGAGATAGAGATTCTCTCTGAAAAAGGTGTAGGTGTTGCTCATAACCCACAGAGTAATCTTAAACTTGCTTCTGGAATTGCTCCTGTGAAAAGAATGTTGGAGAAAAAAGTTAAGGTAGGTCTTGGTACTGATGGCCCAGCTAGTAATAATAATCTGGATATGTGGGAGGAAATAAGGCTTGTTGCAATATTACATAAAGGATATGAAAGAGACCCAGTAGCAATCCCAGCTAAGGATGCAATAACTATGGCTACAAAAAGTGGTATGGAGATTTTAGGCTGGCATGATTCTGGGGTAATAAAGGAAGGATATAAGGCAGATTTAATCCTTGTAGATATTAATAAACCACATTTTTATCCTCGTCATAATTTCTTATCTCATCTTGTATATTCTGCTGGGGCTTTTGATGTAGATACTGTTATTGTTGATGGTAGAATTTTAATGGAGAAGAGAGAATTGAAAACTCTTGATGAAGAGAAGATTATATATGAGGCTGAGAAAAGAGCTTTTGATTTAATTAAAAAAAATTAGGAGGATGAAGCTATGACAGCTTCCTGGGTTTACATTGAAGATATTCCTAAGATACAAGAGGGAGAAATTGAAATAAGAGGGTGGTTATTTAATAAAAGATCAAGTGGTAAGGTTGTTTTTCTTATTATTAGAGATGGTACAGGTTATATACAAGGTGTAGCAACTTTGGACAATTTTAGTCAAGAAGAGCTTGATTCTTTTGAGAAAATTCCAATTGAGTCATCCATAATTGTGATTGGAGATTTGAAAAAGGAACCAAGAGCTCCTGGTGGTTATGAATTAATGTTGAAAGGGGTAAATGTGGTTTCCTATTCTGAAGAATATCCAATACAGAAGAAAGATCATTCTATAGATTTTCTTCTTGAAAGAAGACATTTGTGGATTAGATCAAGGAGACAAAATGCTATTTTAAGAATAAGAAGTGAAGTAGTTAAAGCTATAAGAGATTTTCTTGATAGCAAGGGGTTTGTTTTAGTTGATGCTCCTATATTGACACCCTCCGCTTGTGAAGGAACAACCACATTATTTTCTCTTGATTATTTTGATCTTGGAAAAGCCTATCTTTCACAAAGTGGACAACTTTACATGGAAGCTGCATGCATGGCACTTGGTAAAGTTTATTGTTTTGGTCCAGCATTTAGAGCAGAAAAATCAAAGACAAGACGTCATCTTACAGAATTCTGGATGGTTGAACCAGAGATGGCGTATTGGGATTGGCAAGATAATATGAAATTACAAGAAGACTTGGTTAGTTATATAGTTCAGAGAGTTTTGGAAAAAAGAAAAAGAGAGCTTGAAATATTAGAGAGAGACACAAAACCTCTTGAAAATGTAGAACCACCTTTTCCAAGAATTACTTATAGAGAGGCTATAGAAATTCTTAAAAATAATGGTTTAAATGTGGAATATGGAGATGACTTTGGTGGTGATGAGGAGACAATAATTTCAAATCAATTTGATAAACCAGTATTTATTCATCATTATCCTGCTAAGATAAAACCATTTTATATGCAACCGGATCCAGAGAATCCCGATGAAGTTTTAAATAATGACCTTTTAGCTCCTGAAGGATATGGAGAAATTATTGGTGGAAGTCAGAGAGTACATGATCTAAAATTGTTAGAAGAAAAGATAAAAGAAAACAATTTACCAAGAGAAGCCTTTGAATGGTACATAGATTTAAGGAGATATGGAAGTGTGCCTCATTCAGGTTTTGGACTTGGTATAGAAAGAACAGTAGCATGGATATGCGGTTTAAAACATGTAAGAGAAGCAATTCCATTCCCGAGAATGATATATAGAATTTATCCTTAGTTTAAAAACATTCATAGTTGACATTAAGCTAAAAATTTAGTTATACTTTTCAATACTTAGAACAGGGATGTTCTTTAGGGAATATCCCTGTTTTTTTATAAATATACTTTAGGGAGGTGAAGGGATGAAGCGTTTTGCAAAACTTTTCCTAATCTCTATGGTTTTAATTTTCCTTTTGGTACTACCCTTACAAGCAGCAGGAACAATAAGAATAGGAGCTATATTCCCAATTACTGGTCCATTAGCTACTTTTGGTACATCCTGTGCAAATGGAGCAAAAATGGCTATTGAAGAGGTTAATTTAAGAGGAGGAGTGTTAGGAAGTAAGATTGAACTTCTGATTGAAGATGACCAGTATAAACCAGAAGAGGCAGCAAACGCTGCTAAAAAGCTTATTGAGAGAGATAAGGTTGTGGCTCTTATAGCAGAGGTAACAAGCTCTGTTACTTTAGTAGTAGCTCCTATTGCCCAACAATCTAAAATAGTACTTCTTACACCAACTGCAACAAATCCAAAAGTAACACAAGTAGGAGATTATATCTTTAGAGCATGCTTTATAGATGATTTCCAAGGAGAAGTAATGGCAAATTTTGTTTATAAAAATTTAAAATTAAAGACTGCAGCCATACTTACCGCTGTGACAAGTGACTATAGTAAAGGACTTGCTCAATTCTTTAAACAGAAATTTACCGCTCTTGGTGGTAAGATAGTGGCTGAAGAGTCATATTCTGAGGGAGACTCTGATTTTAGAGCTCAATTAACTAAAATCAAATCAGCAAAACCAGATTTTGTATATGTACCAGGATATTATGCTGATGTAGGACCTATCCTTCTTCAAGCAAGAGAGCTTGGAATAACTGTTCCATTTGGTGGTGGAGATGGTTGGGATTCTCCTGTACTTCTTCAAACAGCAGGAAAAGCAGCTGAAGGATGTTTCTTCAGCAACCACTATAGTCCTGATTCGAAAGAGCCTATAGTACAAACCTTTGTAAAGAATTATCAAAAGAAGTACGGAACAACACCAGATGCTTTAGCTGCTCTTGCTTATGATGCAGCCAAACTATTAGTAGATGCTATTAAGAGAGCTGGTAGTACAGATTCTTCAAAGATAAGAGATGCTCTTGCAGCTACAAAAGGATTCAAAGGAGTGACAGGAGTCATAACTTTTGATGCAAATAGAAATCCAGTAAAAAGTGCAGTTATAATTGAGATTAAAGATGGAAAACAAGTTTATAGAACTACAGTGAAACCATAATAGGTTTTCATGTGGGAGGTAGATTTATCTACCTCCCTTCTTGTATAATATAAAGGTTTTATCTTTAAAATGGAGTGTGGATAGATGGTTGATATATTACAACAAATAATAAATGGAATATCCTTAGGTAGTATATACGCCTTGATTGCTTTAGGTTATACCATGGTATATGGTATATTAAGACTTATTAATTTTGCTCATGGAGATATATTTATGGTAGGAGCTTTTATAGGTTATTTTGCTTTAGGTTCTTGGAATTTACCTTTTGCTTTAGGGCTTGTTGTAGCAATGATTGGTGCAAGTGTCATAGGTATGCTTATAGAAAGATTTGCTTATAGACCCTTAAGAACAGCTCCAAGGATATCATTATTGATAACAGCTATAGGCGTTTCATTTCTTTTAGAGAATTTAATGGTGCTTATAGTAGGTGCGTCACCTAGATCTTTTCCCCAAAGTATTCCTGTAGATATATACAATTTAGGTGGACTTATTTTAACTAATCGTCAAATTATAATTTTATTAATATCTATTCTTCTTATGATACTTCTACAATTTATTGTTATGAGAACAAAGATAGGTAAAGCTATGAGGGCTGTTTCTCAAGATAAAGAAATGGCGTTGATTCTTGGAATAAATATTGATAGTGTGATCTCCTTTACTTTTGCTCTTGGGTCTGCTTTAGCAGCTGCAGGTGGAGTACTTGTAGGATTATATTTTAATAAAATAGAACCTTATATGGGAGTTATGCCAGGTTTAAAAGCATTTGTGGCAGCTGTTTTAGGAGGTATTGGAATAATTCCAGGAGCTATGCTTGGTGGGTTTATTTTGGGAATTGCAGAAGTTTTAGTTTCTGCTTTTATATCATCTACTGTTAGAGATGCTGTTGCTTTTATAATCCTTATAGTAATTCTTTTAGTTAGACCTTCAGGACTTTTAGGAAAATATATGAGGGAAAAGGTGTGATGAGAAGAAATCTTTTGACCTTATCAACATTAATATTAATATTATTTCTTTCTGTATTAAGTAAGAATTTGGATCCTTATATATATCAAATTTTAGTATTTTTTGGGATAAACTCTATTCTTGCAGTGAGTTTAAATTTGATAAATGGTTTTACAGGACAATTCTCAATTGGACATGCAGGGTTTATGGCAGCGGGAGGATACTTTAGTGCAGCCCTAAGTATCTATCAGGGAGAGAAACTATTAAATATGTTAAGTTTTCTTCCAAGAGATTTGGCTCAAGGTGTTATATTTTTAGCTTTTCTCATTATTGGAGGGTTGTTTGCTGCTCTTTTGGGACTAATAATAGGTATTCCTACTTTAAGACTTAAAGGGGATTATCTTGCCATAGCTACTTTAGGTTTTGGTGAGATCATAAGAGTTGCAATTTTAAATTTAGATGTGGTAGGAGGACCGAGAGGTTTTCCTGGTATACCAAAGCTAACAGATATAACTTGGGTTGCTTTTTGGGCTTTTATAGCTGTCTTGGTTATATATAGGATCATAAATTCTTCTCATGGTAGGGCAATAATATCTATAAGAGAAGATGAAACTGCTTCTGAAAGTATGGGAATAAATACTACTTATTATAAAGTACTTGCCTTTTCTATAGGTGCCTTTTTTGCTGGAATCGCAGGAGGACTTTTTGCTCATTACTTAATGATGTTACATCCTAGTAGTTTTACTTTTATGAGATCTGTGGAAATATTACTCATGATTGTACTTGGTGGTCTTGGAAGTATAACGGGATCTATTTTTGGAGCCTTTGTTTTAACTGTTCTTCCTGAGGCATTAAGGGGTTTTGCACACTTAAGATTAATTATTTATTCTTTAACTCTGATAATAATGATGCTTGTAAGACCTTCAGGACTTATGGGTAATAGAGAGATTTCTTTTTACAGATTATATAAATTCTTGAAAAGGAAAGGGATAGGCTAATGGCTGTCTTAGAAGTGAAAAATCTATCTTGTGCTTTTGGGGGACTGATGGCAGTTTCAGATCTTTCCTTTGAAGTAGAAAAAAATGAAATTTTAGGAATAATTGGTCCTAATGGAGCTGGAAAAACAACTGTTTTTAATCTAATAACTGGTTTTTATCTACCTATTAAGGGAAGTATTATATTTAATGGAAAAAATTTATTAGGTATGAAACCTTATCAAATAACAAAGCTTGGAATAGCAAGAACATTTCAAAATCCAAGGTTATTTAAAAAACTAACAGTTTTAGAAAATGTGATGATAGCTATGCACAAAGTTTATGATGCATCCTTGTTTGATACCTTAATTTCTAATCGTAAGTATATTCAACAAGAAAGTATTCAGAGGGACAAGGCTGAAGAATACTTAGATTTCTTTGGACTCTACAAAAGAAAAGATGAAATTGCAGAAAATCTTCCTTATGGAGAACAGAGGAAACTTGAAATAGCAAGAGCAATAGCCACTGAGCCTTCCCTTTTACTTTTAGATGAACCTGCAGCTGGTATGAATCTAAATGAGTCTCTTGAGCTTGTAAATTTGATATCTACTATAAGAGAGAAATTCAATCTTACCATCTTACTTATTGAACATCATATGGAAGTAGTTATGAATATATGTGAGAGAATAATTGTATTGGATTTTGGTATGAAAATTGCAGAAGGAAAACCTGAAGAAGTTAAAAATAACCCAAGAGTTATTGAGGCATATTTGGGTAAGGAGGTAAAAGGTGTTATCCATTAAAGATCTACATGTTTATTATGGTGGTATAAAAGCCTTACAAGGTATTAATCTTGATGTTAAAGAAGGAGAAGTAGTTGCTCTTATTGGAGCCAATGGCGCAGGTAAAACAACTACTCTTCGTTCTATATTTAGATTAACTCCAATAGTAAAAGGTGATATTTATTTTTACGAAATAAACCTTACCAAATTACCATCATATAAGATTGCTTCCCTTGGAATTGCACATGTTCCTGAGGGGAGAAGAGTATTTCCTAACATGTCTGTAAAAGAGAATTTAGAAATGGGTGCTTATCTTGTTAAAGATAAAAAGGTAGTAGAAAAAAATTTAGAATTTGTGTATAATCTTTTTCCTCGCCTTAGAGAAAGACAAAAACAATTGGCTGGAACATTAAGTGGTGGAGAGCAACAAATGCTTGCCATAGGTAGAGCTTTGATGTCTAATGCGAGACTTCTTTTACTTGATGAGCCTTCTATGGGACTTGCTCCCTTACTTGTTCAAGAGATTTTTTCTGTATTAAAAAAGATAAATGAAGAAAAAATAACTCTCCTTCTTGTAGAACAAAATGCCAATATGGCTTTTTCCATTGCTCATAGGGTATATGTTATGGAAACAGGGAAAATTGTCCTTTCAGGTCCGACAGAGGAGATTGCTAATAATGAGGCCGTTAAGAAGGCCTACTTAGGAGGTTGATTTATTATGCTTGTTAGAATGCGAATGACCAAAAATCCTATAAGTGTATCTCCTGATACTTCCATTTTGGAAGCATGGAAGATAATGCAAGAATCCCAAGTAAGAAGATTACTTGTTATGGAAAAAGGAAAGCTTGTAGGTATTGTAACGGAAAGAGATTTAAGGTCTGTATCACCATCTCAAGCTACATCTTTAAGTATTTTTGAAATCAATTATCTTTTAGAAAAATTAAAAGTAAAAGATGCAATGACTTCCAATCCTATAACAGTAGATGTAGATGCTCCTATTGAGGAGGCTGCTTTAATCATGAGAGATAATAAGATAAGTGCTTTACCTGTTATAGAAAATGGAGAAGTTATTGGAATAATAACAGAAAGTGATATTTTTAAGGCTTTTATAGAGATGCTTGGAGATGGTAAAAAAGGTTTGAGATATACATTAAGAATAAAAAATACTCCTGGAGAAATAGCAAAAATTGTAAATCTTATTGCTGAAAAGGGAATAAATATTATGAGTATGGCTACCTTTCCAAGTGATTCTGAGGATTATGGTTTTTTAGTGCTTAGACTAGAGACAGAAGATCTTGCTTTAGTGAATGAGATATTTAGAAAGAATAATATTCCTGTCGAACATATAAGAAAAATTTAAAAAAATATTAACATCTTTTGTAAATCTTGTGAAACATTCCTTGCTATAGTATAATTACGTGGATAAATTTCAAGGTAGAAAAGGAGGTAGCTATGAAAGTACTTGTTTTGAACTGTGGAAGTTCATCAGTAAAGTATCAGGTTTTTGATATGAAGGATGAGAGTGTTTTAGCAAAGGGGCTTGCTGAAAGGATAGGCCTTGATGGTTCAAGAATTATATATCAAAGAGGCTTAGAATCTAAAAAAATTTATGAAGTGCCCTTACCTACTCATAGGAAAGCAATAGAAGAGATATTTAAATTGTTGGTAGATAAAAATGATGGAATATTAAGTTCTCATAATGATATTGATGCTGTAGGACATAGGGTTGTACATGGTGGAGAAAGCTTTTTTGAGGCTACCTTAGTGACCCCAGAAACTTATAAGAAATTAAAGGAATGTGAAAATTTGGCTCCTCTTCATAATCCCTATAATATCCAAGGTGTTGAGGCCTGTATGTCTTTAATACCAGAAGCCCCACAAGTTTTAGTATTTGATACTGCCTTTCATCAAACCATGCCAAAAGAAGCATACATTTATGCCCTTCCTTATGAATGGTATGAGAAATACAAGATTAGGAGATATGGTTTTCATGGTACTTCTCATTATTATGTCTCAAGGAGAGTTGCTCAATTAATTGGAAAACCATTGGAAGAATTAAAAATTATTTCTTGCCATCTTGGAAATGGAGCAAGTATTACAGCCATTAAAAATGGTAAATCAATAGATACTAGTATGGGATATACACCGTTAGAAGGACTAGTTATGGGGACAAGATGTGGTGATATTGATCCTGCGATCCCACTTATTATGATGGAAAAGGAAAATTTATCTCCAAAAGAAATGGATAACATTCTTAATAAGAAAAGTGGTATTTTAGGTATTTCCGGAGTAAGTAGTGATTTTAGAGATGTAGGAGAAGCTGCTGAAAAAGGTAATGAAAGAGCCTTGTTGGCTTTAAAGGTTTTTGCTTATAGAATTAAAAAATATATTGGTGCCTATTATGCTATATTAGGTGGACTCGATATTTTAATATTCACTGCTGGAGTTGGTGAAAGAGGACCATTAGAGAGAAGTTTAATATGTGAGGGTTTAGAACATCTTGGTGTAAAGATTGATCCAGAGAAAAATAAAGTAAAAGGTGAAGAATTAAAGATAAGTACTCCTGATTCAAAGGTTGAGGTATGGGTAATACCAACTAATGAAGAGTTAATGATTGCAAGAGAAACAGTTAAAATTGTAGGGAATAAATAAAAAGAAGGTGATATTGTGGAAATTTATCTTGCTGATTTACATTCTGAGGTAGGAAAGGAGTTTATTTACGAGGAAGATTTTATTCCTCATTACGAAGATTTGCTTTTTTTAGAACCTGTTCATATAAGATTAAAGCTTATAAATTTAGGTAAAGAAGTATTAGTAAAAGGTAATATTAAGACAAAATTAAGTCTTGTATGCAGTAGATGTTTGAAAGATTTTCCTTATAATTTAGAAGCCAAGATTCAGGAAATATATTTATGGGATATTCCTATACAAAGAAACATAAGCCCTGGAGATATTATTGAGTTAAAAGATGAAGATTTTAAATTTGTACTTGAAAAAGAGAGTCTCTTTCTAGATCCTCTTCTTGAGGATAGTATAAGATTAAATATACCTGTAAAACCACTCTGCCGTCCCGATTGTAAAGGATTATGTCCTGTATGTGGGAAGGACCTTAACTTAGGTGAGTGTGAATGTTCAAAAGATAGTAAGGTTGATCCAAGATGGGAGCCACTTAAAAAGTTTTTAGATAAAAAGGGAGGGAAATAGCAATGGGTCTTCCGAAGAAAAAACTATCTACTACAAGAAGAGATCGTAGATGGGTGAGGTATAAACTAAGTGGTGTTGCGTTAGTAGAATGTTCTCACTGTCATAAAATGATAAGACCTCATAGAATATGTCCATTTTGCGGTTATTATGAGGGAAGGGAAGTATTAAAGGTAAAGGAAGAGAAGGAAGAATAATATAAGGAGATTTAAAATGGGTGTAGGGATAATAGGGATTGGGACGGTAGTTCCCCCAAGGGTTTTAACGAATTATGATTTGGAGAAAATGGTAGATACTTCTGATGAATGGATTACTACACGTACAGGAATAAAAGAGAGACATATAGCTGATAGTAGTGTAAATCCATCAGATCTTGGAGCAGAAGCTGCACTAAAAGCCTTGAAAATGGCTAAAGTAGAACCTGAGGAAATAGATCTTATTATTGTTACATCTGCTTCTTTAGAAATGATTTTTCCGTCTATGGCTGCAGTTATACAAAATAAAATTGGGGCAAAAAATGCAGGTGGTTTTGATTTGCTTAGTGCTTGTACTGGTTTTGTATCTTCTTTAATTACAGGCGCCCAATTTATTAGATCAGGAGATGTTAAAACAGTTTTAGTTATAGGAACAGAAGTTCTTTCAAGATTTGTTGACTGGGAAGATAGAAATACTTGTGTTCTTTTTGGGGATGGTGCAGGAGCTGTTGTATTAAGAGAAGTAGGTGAGGGTTATGGTTTACTCTCTTGGGATCTTAAATTAGATGGATCGGGAGCTGATTTGTTAGCAATTCCTGGAGGATGTGCAAAGAATCCATGTTCTGAAGAGGTATTAAAGAATAAGCTTCATTATATTAAAATGAATGGAAGAGAAGTTTTTAAATTTTCAGTAAAAGTTTTAGGTGAAACAACAGAAGAATCTCTAAAAAAGGCAGGACTGACCCCTGCTGATTTAGATTGGCTTATTCCGCACCAAGCAAATATCAGGATTATTGAAACAGGAGCAGAGAGATTAGGTATTCCTATTGACAAAGTCGCTATTAACATACATAAATATGGTAATACTTCTACAGCTTCCATACCACTTGCTCTTGAAGAGCTTGTTTTAGAAGGTAAGATAAAAGACGGAGATATTTTAGCTTTAGTCGGTTTTGGTGCTGGTCTTTCCTGGGGTTCTGCTGTATTAAGATGGAAAAATATTGAAAGTTAAAATGAAGTTGAGGGGTTTAGCCTATGAAAGTATGTTTTGTTTTTCCAGGACAGGGATCTCAATATGTGGGTATGTTTAGCCCATTTTTAGAGAAGTCTGAATATAGGTATTACTTTCAAGTTATAGAAAAGATTTTAGGTAAGGATTTTATTGATAAGGTTCAGAATGGTCCAGAAGAGGTTTTAAAGGATACGAGGATATCTCAACCAGCTATTTTTTCTGTAAGTGCTATGTTATCAGATTTTTTGAAAAAGGAAGGTTTTTATGCAGAATATGGAATAGGGCATAGCTTGGGAGAATATTCTGCCTTTTATTATGCAGAGGTTTATAATTTTGAGGATGGTCTGAATCTAATTAAAAAAAGATCTGAGGTAATGAGTGAAGTGGCAGAAAAGGTTAAAGGTGGAATGTGGGCTATTCTTGGTGGAGATTTGGAAGAGATAGAAAATAGCGTAAAAGAATCTCAAAAAGAGGGTTTGAATATCTTTATTGCTAACTATAATTCTCCTGGACAAATTGTTCTTTCTGGAGAAAAAGAAGCTTTTGATTTATGGTATCAAAAGATGAAAGATAAGATAAAAAGGGTTGTACATTTATCTGTTAGTGGTCCTTTTCATTCTCCTTTAATGAAAGAAGCTGAAGAGATTTTTAGGGATTATTTAAGCAATTTTAATTTTAATAAGCCTAAATATAATGTGCTTAGTAGTACTACATGTGATTTTGTAGAAAAAAATGTTAAGGATATACTTATAAAACAATTTACAGGGTCAGTAAGATGGATTGAATCAATAAAAAGTATATATAACTTAGGAATAGATTATTTTGTTGAGGTTGGTCCGGGAAAGGTGCTTCAAGGATTGATAAAGAAAATAATTCCAGAGGTAAAAATTATAGGAATAGAAAAATCGGAAGATTTAGAAATTTTAAGGGGGGAATTAGGATGTTAAAGGACAAAGTTGCAGTTGTTACTGGTGGGGGTAGAGGGATTGGTAGAGCTATAGTTCTTGTTCTTGCAAGAGAGGGAGTTAAAGTCCTTATCAATTATAAAGGTAAAAAAGAATCAGCATTGGAAACCTTAGAGGAATTAAAAAAGTTAGGTGGGGAGGGAGAAATTTATCAGGCTGATGTAAGTGTAGAGGAAGAAGTTGAAAAGATGTTCAATTTTGTTATTGAAAAATGGGGAAAATTGGATATATTAGTCAATAATGCAGGAATTACTAAGGATAATCTTCTGATAAGAATGAAAAGTGAAGAATGGGATCAAGTAATAAATACGAATTTAAGAGGTGTATTTCTTTGTACAAGATCTGCATTAAAGATTATGTTGAAACAAAGAAGTGGTAGAATTATTAATATTTCATCAGTAGTAGGACTAAAGGGTAATATTGGACAAGCTAATTATGCTTCAGCTAAGGCTGGTATTATAGGCTTTACAAAGGCTGTAGCAAGAGAGGTAGCATCAAGGGGTATTACAGTAAATGCAATTGCTCCTGGCTTTATAAAAACTGAAATGACAGATGTTCTTTCTGAAGAAATGAAAAAGAAAGTTTTAGATGAAATTCCCTTAGGCAGATTTGGGGATCCTGAAGATGTGGCAAATGCTGTAAAATTTTTGGTTTCAGACGAGGCTTCCTATATTACAGGAATAGTTCTTAATGTGGATGGAGGATTAGCAATCTAAAAAGGTGATATATAATTTCTCAAGAGGAAGGAGGTGAACTGTAAAATGGATGAGGCTACTATCTTTGAAAAAGTCAAAAAAATAATTGTAGATCAACTTAGAGTAGATGAGAATCTTGTTACTATGGATTCAAATATTCAGGAGGATTTAGGTGCAGATTCTTTAGATGCTGTAGAACTAATTATGGCATTAGAAGAAGAGTTTGGTATTGATGTACAAGATGAGGAGGCAGAGAAATTTAAAACTGTAGGAGATGTAGTAAGGTATATTGAGAAAAGATTATAAGTATGGTAGAAAGGGTACTGGAAAAATCCAGTACCCTCATTTTTATTAAGGGGGTTTTATGGATGAGACGAAGGGTTGTAGTAACCGGAATAGGTGTAATCTCACCTCTTGGGATTGGTAAAGATAAGTTTTGGGATGGAATTATAAATGGGAAATCTGGAATATCCTACATAACTAAATTTCCTGTAGATGATTTTCCAACAAAAATTGCAGGAGAAGTTAAAGATTTTAACCCAGAAGATTTTATAGATAGAAAGGAAGCCAGAAGATTGGATAGATTTTCTCAATTTGCTGTTGCTGCTACAAAACTTGCTATGGAAGATGCTAATTGGAACCCTACAGAAGAAGAAAAAGAAAATACTGCTGTAATTGTTACATCTGGGATTGGTGGTTTTGAGACTTTAGAAAATCAATTTAGAGTCTTATTTGAAAAGGGTGTAAACAGGGTAAGTCCCTTTTTAATACCTATGGTTATTATAAATATAGCATCGGGTAATATTTCTATTTTTTTTGGTTTTAAAGGTCCAAATTACTCTCCTGTTTCAGCTTGTGCATCTTCAGCCCATGCAATTGGTATAGGTTATCGCTTAGTATCCTTTGGTGAAGCGGATTTTGCTATTGTTGGGGGATCAGAAGCTTCGATAACTCCTATGGGAATAGCTGGTTTTTGTGCTCTACAAGCTCTTTCTACCCAGAATGATCCTCCAGAAAAAGCAAGTAGACCTTTTGATGCTAAAAGAGATGGTTTTGTGATGGGAGAAGGTGCAGGAATATTAATACTTGAAGAAATGGAACATGCTTTAAAGAGAGGAGCAAGAATTTATGCAGAAATTGTCGGTTTTGGAGCATCTGATGACGCCTATCATATAACTGCACCAGATCCAGAAGGAAATGGAGCTGTTCTTTCTATGAAACGTGCAATAAAAGATGCTCAAATAGATCCAAGGGATATAAATTATATAAATGCTCATGGTACTTCAACTAAATTGAATGATAAAATAGAAACATTAGCGATTAAAAAAGTTTTTGGGGATTATGCTTACAATATTCCAGTTAGTTCTACAAAATCTATGATTGGACATTTACTTGGTGCTGCTGGTGCTGTAGAATCTGTGGCTACAGTGTTGTCTATATACAATGGTATATTGCATCCTACTATAAATTATGAGGAAAAAGATCCAGAATGTGATTTGGATTATGTACCTAACATAAGTAGAAAATGGAAAGTAAAATATGCCTTAAAGAATTCTTTCGGTTTTGGCGGACAAAATGCATCATTAATTTTTAAAAAATTTGAAGAATGAAAAAAGTTAAAATAGATATAGATAAAATCAGTCAAGAGATAGGTAAAAATATTAGAGTTTCATTCAATAATAAAAAGCTACTTTTAGAAGCTCTTATTCATCCATCTTTTAAGCATGAAAATCCCGAATTTAAAATAGATAATCAAAGATTAGAATTTTTGGGTGATGCAGTATTAAATATGGTTATCACTGATCTTCTTTTTGATTATTATAAGCATGCAACAGAGGGTGTATTAACTCAGATGAGAATCTTTCTTGTAAAAGAAGAGATGTTATATAAAAAAGCAAAAGCTTTGGGCTTAGATGAACTGGTATTACTAGGTACAGGAGAAGAAAAACGAGGAGGAAGAGATAAACCGTCTGTACTATGTGATCTTTTTGAGGCCTTCATTGGAGCAATATATTTGGATAAAGGATATGATTTTGTAAAAGATTTTATTTGGAGAATTTTTGAGGAAGATATAAAAAATATAAATTTAGAAGTAGATTGGAAAAACCTATTAAGATCAATACTTCTTAAAGAAGGAAAAGAACCTCAATATAGAGTAGTGAAAGAGGAAGGTCCAGAACATAATAAAACTTTTTATGTAGAACTTTGGGTAGATAGAGAAAAGTGGTCTGAAGGTATAGGTAAGAGTAAAAGGGAAGCAGAAATTATGGCTGCAAAAGAGGGGTTGAAGAAAATTAGAAATGATATATCTTAAAAGATTAGAACTTCACAATTTTAAATCTTTTATAGGATCAACCAAAATACCATTTTCTCAAAATTTTACTGTTATTACTGGCCCTAATGGTAGTGGTAAGAGTAATATTTTAGATGCTATAAGGTGGGTCTTAGGAGAGCAGAGAGTTAAAACCTTAAGGGCAGAAAAAGTAGACGAGGTAATTTTTGGGGGAAATAAATTTCATCCTCCCTCAAATTTTGCAGAGGTTGATTTGTGTTTGCAGTTAGATGATGAAGAAATAGAAATTTCAAGAAAAATATATAGGGAGGAAGAAAGCAATTACTATATTAATAATAAACTGGTCAGACTAAAAGATATTCAGATGTTTTTTTTAAATCTTGGTCTTGGTAGATATAGCTTTGCTTTTTTGAATCAGGGAGAGATAGATGATTTAGTAGTAAAAGAAAATGAAAGGTTAAGAGAAATCATTGAAAGTATAGCTGGAATATCCGGTTATCATGAGAAGGTAAAGGATATTTTGTTAAAGTTGGAAGTAGTTGAAAATGAATGGAATAGACTTGAAGAGAAAAGAAAAGAGATGGAAGCCAATTTAGATATTTTAAAAGAAGAAGCTAGGGTGGCCCGAAAATATGAAGAGATAAATAAAAAAATTGCTGACGTTCGGGAGTCTCTTAAATATTGTTTACGGCAAAAAGCCTTAAAAAATCTTGAAAAATATAAAAAGGAATTTGAGAATATAGATTTAAGGTTAAAAGAGCTTGAGAATGTTATAGATTCTATCATATTGAATAAGGAAGAGCTTCAAAGAGAAAAAGAAAATATAGATAAGATTTTGAAAGATAAAAAAGCATATTTGGAGAGTTTAGATAATGAACTTCAAAAATTGAGTATCGAAAAAAGTAGAGATGAAGAAAAGAGAAATCTTCTAACTGAAAGGTTGAAAAGTATAAGGGAAGAAAGGACTGATTTAGAAAAAGAGCTTTATCTTGTAGGAACACAAAGGAATGATATTGAGAAAAAATTAGAAAGTATTAATAGTGAAAATTATGATGAAATTTTTGATATTTTGAAAGATAGAGAAATTGCTTTACAAGAGAAAATTATAGAAAAAAGTAGGTTGGAACAAAAAATTAAGGAATTTTCTGAGTTTTATTTTTCCGATGAAAATGTAGAGATTATAGATAATAAAATTGAGAAAATTGATATAGTTATTAAAAATTGGGAAAAAAGATTATTTAATCTTAAAAATTATAGAGAGAGCTTGGAGAGAGATTATATTGAAAAGAATAAAATATTTAGAAAAAAAGAGGAAATTTTTGAAAAAAATATTGTGGAGATAAACAAGTTAAAAAATCTTATAGGTGAATTAAAGGAAAATTTAATAGACAATTATCCCCGTGGTGTAAGAGAAATTATACGTTACAGAAGAGAGAAAATACATGATATTTTTAAAAACATTATAGAAATACCCTTTGAATATTTAGAGGCTTTATATAATCTTTTAGGAAATACTATCTATGACATAATTGTGGATGATGAAAAAACAGCAAAGGAATTAATAAACTTTTTAAAAGAAAAAAGAGCTGGATGGGCTACTTTTAGACCATTAACCTTAAATAGATATGATAAAATTAAAGAACTTCCTGAAAAACTGAAAAATGTAGCGGTTAGAGCAATTGATATTGTGAAATATGATTATCAATATGATAATTTAGTTAAAAATATTTTAGGTAATGTTGTTATTTTTAATAATTTTGATTCTGCTGTTGATAATAAAGACATTCTCAATGATGGATGGAGAATTGTTACCCTTCAAGGGGAAGTATTCTTACCATCAGGAACCATAAGTGGTGGAATAAGATTCAATATTGAGGCTACACTTTTATCAGAAAAGTCTATTGTAGAGAATGAGGAAAAGATAAGAGATCTTATTGAAAGCAACCAATTTTTAAAAAAGGATTTAGAGATATTGAGAAATGAAATTGATAAAATGAAAGATATAAGAGTAAAATTAGATCCAATAATTATTAAACTTAAAAATCTAATTAAGAAGAAAAGGGAAGAAAAACAAAATCTATTGGAAAGAAGAAGAAAGTTAGAAATATACGAAAGAGAAGGACTTTTTTTAGAGGATAGATTAAAAGCTATCATAGATGAAATCAATAGTTTACAAAGGGATATAAAAATATGGAGAGATAAGTATGAAAATTATAAGATCCAAAAAATAGCTTTAGAAAAAGAGCTTAACCTTTTAGAGGAAAGATATAGTTATCTTGGAAAAAGGATGAAAAACATAGACCAAGAAATAATGAAAATTGACGATGATTTATCCGTTTTAGGTAAAAACATTAATTATTTAGAAGGTAGAATAAAGGAGCTATTAGAAGAAAAGGGAAGAGTAATTGAAGAAAATAATGAGTTTTTTGAAAAACAGAGTCTTCTTACGACTCGTATTAAAGAATTAGAGAAGAAATGGCAAGAAAACAGAGAAGAAGAGATTGTTCTTTTGGAAAAAAAGAAAGATTTATTAAATCGTATAAGAGAGTTAGAAGGAGACATAGAGAATAATTACCAGGAGGATTGGGAATTAAAAATAGATCTTCCCGAGGAAAAACTAAGGATTTTGGAGAAAGATCTTGTTAAAGAGTTGGAAAAGTTAGGCCCTGTAAACTTTTTGGCAAAAACAAAATTGGAGGAAGAAGAAAAAAAATATAAAGAGCTTATTGTACAGATAGATGATGTGTATGGATCTATTAATTCTTTGAGAAAGATAATTAGGGAAACGAGGGAAGAGGCCGAAAAAAGATTTGTGGGTTGTTTCTTACAATTTAAGGATTTAGTAAATAAAAATTGGCAACTTTTCTTTCCTAATTCAAACCTTGAAATTTTCTTAGATAATGAAAGTGATCCATTGACTTCTGATATAAAACTTAGAATTTCCTCTCAAAAGAAGAGTTGGAGAAATATTATTATGCTTTCTGGAGGAGAAAAAAGTTTAGTAGGTATATCTATTTTGCTTTCTGCGGTAGAACTTGCTCATGTTAATTTTTGCTTTTGGGATGAAATTGATTCTGCTCTGGATAATCAAAATGCCATGATTTTAGGCAGGAAAATTAAGGAATTGAGTAAAGAGAATCAATTTATTCTTATATCTCATAATCCTGTTTTGATGCAATATGCTGATATAATATATGGTGTGACTTTAAATGATAAGGGTTCTTCGCAAGTATTTTCTTGGAAATTAGCAGAGGAGGTTGCAAATTGAGCTTTTGGAATAGGTTACCTAAATTACAAAAATTTGCAGAGAAATTACAGAACATTTTTAGCTTTTCTAAGATTAATGATGATCTTTTGGATGAATTGGAAATGGAACTTATTCAAAGTGATTTAGGTTTAGAATTGACAAATCAGTTAATTAATGAAATTAAAAAACAAAAAATCACATCCACTTCTGAACTTATAGAATTTATGTTTAATTTCTTTTTGAGTATTTTTAATGGGATGAATTCTCAGCTTAATATTATTCCAGAAAAGATTAATGTTTTTATATATTTAGGGGTAAATGGTACAGGAAAAACAAGTGCAGTTGGTAAGATGGCCTATTACCTAAAAAATATGGGCTATTCTCCAATAATAGCTGCAGGAGATACTTTTAGGGCAGCAGCTATTGATCAAATTAAGCTTTGGGGAGAGAGGGTAGGAGTAGATGTTATAGCTCAAAAAGAAGGAGCTGACCCAGCATCGGTTGTTTATAATGCTATAGAAGCTGCTAAAGCAAGAAATAAAAATGTTTTATTGGTAGATACTGCTGGAAGAATGCACACAAAGAGTAATCTCTTAGAAGAGTTGAAGAAGATTG
The DNA here is from genome assembly GCF_055181375.1 of Dictyoglomus sp. DH. Lineage (NCBI taxonomy): Bacteria > Pseudomonadati > Dictyoglomota > Dictyoglomia > Dictyoglomales > Dictyoglomaceae > Dictyoglomus > Dictyoglomus sp. DH. Next base: position 1,049,113 of record NZ_CM143706.1, read on the forward strand.
AAAGGGTTGTTGAAAAAACTTTAGGATATAAAGCTTCTGAAAATCTTATTGTAGTAGATGCTACCTTAGGTCAAAATGTTATAAAACAGGTAGAGACTTTTAGAAATGCTGTTGATCTTACCGGAGTAATATTAACTAAATTAGACGGTACTGCAAAAGGAGGTGTAATTTTTAATATTGTAAAGACCTTTAGAATACCTGTAAAGTTTGTAAGTATAGGTGAGGATAAAGATGATTTTGAACCCTTTGATCCTAAAGAATTTGTAGAATCTTTCTTACCGAGGTTAGAAGTATGATAAGAAAAGCGAAAATACAAGACGTAACTGAAATTCATAAACTAATTAATGAATATGCTGAAAAAGGTCTTCTTCTTCCGAGATCTTTAAGTGATCTTTATGAAAATATTAGGGATTTTTACATATTAGAGATAGATAAAAAAATTATAGGTACTTGTGCTTTACATATTATTTGGGAAGACCTTGGAGAAGTGAGGTCAGTTATTGTTAAAAAAGAATACGAAGGAAGGGGTTATGGAAGAAAACTTGTATTTACTTGTCTAAATGAAGCAAAATTTCTTGGTTTAAAGAGAGTACTTGCCCTTACATATATTCCAGAGTATTTTAAAAAGTTGGGTTTTGTAGAGGTTGATAAAAGAACATTACCCTTTAAGGTTTGGAGTGATTGTGTTAGATGTCCGAAATTTCCAGACTGTGGTGAATTTGCCTTAATATATTATTTATGAAATACTGGATTATACTTATTCTTTTTTTAATAGATAGAATAACGAAAGAAATGGCCAATAGGCATTTTTGTGATGGAATAAAATTAGATTTTGTAATTAGCTTTAATCTTGTGCATAATTATGGTGCTGCTTTAGGAATATATATTCCGAGATTCTTTCTTATTTTTTTTAGTTTTTTAGCCCTTATAGTGCTCTTGATACTATATAAAAAATTTAGCTTTTTAGGAATAGCATTTATATTAGGAGGACTTTTAGGAAATTTGTATGATAGAGTTTTTTGTGGTTATGTGATAGACTTTATTCATATGAAAAATTTTTTTGTTTTCAATTTGGCTGATGTTTTTATTACTTTGGGAGGATTTTTTCTATTTCTAAAACTAATAAAATAAATGAAGGAGGTAGAGAGGTAAAATGTACCCGAAATTGTTTACAATTCCCCAATTCCAATTTTTAAAGTATAAAATTGGACCAATTGTAATTTATTCGTGGGGCACTTTAGTAGCCTTAGGTTTCCTTATTGGAATTCTATTAGCAATGAGATGGGCAAAAAGAGAGGAAATTGATCCAGACCATGTATTGAATGTATCAGTGTGGAGTATTATTTCAGGAATCTTAGGAGCAAGAATTGTTTATGTAATAAAATATTGGAATGCATATAAAGGTAATCCCATATCAATATTGCAACTTTGGGATGGTGGATTGATATTCTTTGGTGGATTTTTTGCAGCAACAATTGTGGTATTGATTTATCTTTGGAGACATAAAATCCCTTATTGGAAGTTTTTAGATGTTATAACTCCAAGTATTGCTATAGGTAGCGCAATTGGAAGAATTGGCTGTTTTTTAAATGGTTGTTGTTATGGATATGAAACCCCATTACTTTGGGGAGTAAAATTCCCAAATATATATGGATATAGACATGCTACCGAACTTTATTATACAATTGCTTTCCTAATTGTTTTTGTATATTTACTAAGAGTTAAGAATAGAAAGACTTCTGATGGTGAGGTAGCTACTAATTTCTTTGTCTATTATTCATTAGCTTTCTTTATTGTAGAAATATTTAGAGACAATCCTAGAAACTTTTTATACTTAACAGGATCCCAGACAGTATCTTTATTGCTTATTGCTTTTGGTATTTATGCTTATAGAAGGAGAAGGGCAGGATTACCACTTTTACCTCAAAGTTGCCCATTATATAGAAAAATTTCAGCTGAGCCCAAAGTAAAAAAGAATAAGAGGTAATTAAATACTTCTTAAGGCAGATTTTATGAAGCTGTCAATGAGGTCTGGAAATTCTATTCCAAAAGCTTTAGCAGATTCGGGATATAAGCTTGTTTCTGTCATACCTGGAATAGTATTTACTTCTAAAACGTATATATTTTGTGTATCTTCTTCTACAATCATGTCAACTCTTGAAAGATGTCTACAACCAAGAGCTTGGTGAGCTAAAACACCAAGCTCTTGGGCTTTTTTGTAAGTTTCTTCAGAAAGTCTTGCGGGAATTATATGTTCGCTTAATCCTGGAGTATATTTAGTTTGATAATCGTAAAAACCTGTTTTTGGAATAATTTCTATTAAAGGAAGGCAAATTGTATTATCTATGTCATAAATACTTGCTGTTATTTCCTTTCCTCTTATAAACTCTTCTATTAGAATATATTGATCAAATCTAAAGGCATATTCAAGAGCTTTTGTTAATTCATCTTTATCATTTGCTATAGATAATCCTATTGTGGAACCTTGGTTTGAGGGCTTAACTATCCAGGGTTTCTTTAGTTCCTTTATGTTTTCAAGAATTTTTTCTAAATCTTTTGTTTCCATATCTTTTTTTGAAATTTCAATCCATTTAGGAGTAGGTATTTTATGATATAGAAATATTTTTTTAGCCATAACTTTATTTAAAGCTAATGCACTGGCAAGGACACCAGAGCCTACATAAGGTATACCAAGAAGCTCTAAGAGTCCCTGAATAGTTCCGTCTTCACCATATAAACCATGAGCAGAAATTATAGCTACATCAATTTTTTCCCTTTTTATATTTTCAACAATATTTTCATCAATATGTATTTCACAATATTCATAGCCCTTAATCTTCAAAGCAGAAATAATATTTTGGGCAGTTTTCATGGCAATTTCTTTTTCTGTAGATTTAACACCTATTAAAACTCCTATCTTCATTTTTTCACCTCTTAAAAGTATTATATATTTATAGATTTTACCCTTAAGAAGCTTTTTTTAAAAGAGATTCTCGTGATATTATTAATTATTATGAGAAATTTAGAAGATATTATTCAAGATTTAAAGAGAGAGGAAGATAAAGAAAAGGTAAGAGAAATTTATAAGGTGTTCCAAAGAGTGAGGCAAAAAGGAGGTATAAATCCAACAGGTTTTTTGTCTCTTACAGAACAATATTTATTTCAAAAAATCAGTTTTCTTTTTCAAAATACGTTATATACAAGGCTTGAAGGTGGTATAAGTGGAGCTGAAAGGAAAAGAGGTTTTATCTCTGATAAAATAGAATTGATAGAATATTTGGATTTAAATAAATATTTTGCAGGAATAAATCTGATTTCTTATGAAAAAATAAATTCTAATTTTATATTGGAATTTTTAAAAGAAAAGGGCATTTCATTAGATAAAATTGGGGATATATGGCTAACCCATGATGGTTGGAAAATTATATTCGCTAATGAAATTAGAGATGATATAGAAGAAGTTTTTAATGACTCTAATTTTGAATTTAAAATATTAAGCTTTTATGAATTACAAAGTTATACAAAGCCATCTAAAATATTACGTACTACAGAAGCATCTAAGCGGGTGGATGCAATAGGGAGCTTTGCACTTGGAATATCAAGAAGTAAAATGCAAACTTATATTAAAGGTGGTGGGGTAGAGGTCAATGAAAGGAAGATTCAGGTTTCTTTTTATGAATTAAGTATAGGAGATATAGTAACTGTTCATAATCTTGGTAGTTTTAGAGTTCTTGATATAAAGGAAACGTCAAGGGGTAAATTTCACATTGAAATTGAGAGAATGGTTAAAAAATGAAAATAAGAATATATAGACCAATAGGTGTTATCAACTGTAAAAGTATCAGTAAGAAAATTTTCTAAATAATTAATATTTACTTAAGGAGGTAGGAAAATTATGTCAACTAATTTTCCTACCTTGATATTAAATTTTGACAATGTTTATACAAATCAAGATCAGCTTCTTTCTATAGGAAGGTTGATTTCTTTTAATAATATTTCCCAGGTCAGATATCTATGTTCCTATGAGAAATTAGAAGAATTTAAAAAATTAATTCCTTTTGATTATAAAGGAATTAAATTTTTAGGAAAAAGTGATTTTCACTATTTAACCTATCTTTTAATAAGGAATATAAAATTCCCTTTTGAGTTAGTAGTTATTGATCATCATTTGGATTTTATGGAAACCTTTGAGGGATATATAAGTTGTGGATCCTGGATAAGAGACGCAATAAGATTGCCCTTTATTGAAAAAGTAGTAGTTGTGACTGATAATGAAAATATTTCTTTTAAAGATAATTTATTCAGAAAATTGAAAATAATTAAAAATGATTTTTATATCTTAAAAAAACACATAAACTTCCCTGTCTATATAAGTATTGATAAAGACATACTTGATAAAAAATATATCTTTACGAATTGGGAACAAGGCACAATGGATATGGATTCATTTTTTAATATTTTGAATTTCCTTTCCACATATAAAGTATTAGGTGTAGATGTCTGTGGTGAACCTGATTTTAATCTAATAGAAATAAAAAGAAGCGAAAAAATTAATCTAATGATACATGATATTTTTAAAATATGTATTCATGAAAAAATTACAGCATAATTATTTTTAGGCTTAACAAATAATGTAGCTGAGAAAAGATTTATTAGAGTTTTAAGAAAATTACTGAGGCCATGGGAAATAATGATAATAATAAAGACTCACGTAAAAATTACTTATAAAATTTTAAAAATTTTTGAATCTTATAATCTTCCTAAGTACCTTGAAAAAATATTGATTAATGCAGTTTTTATTGAGACGAAAATAGTTATTAATATATAAATTAAAAGGGGGAACTTTTATATATTTTGTGAAAAACCCTACAAAGTGGATCATGAGAAGCTGATAAATTATGTATTCAAAGTATGAATATTCTATGGTGAATTTAAGAATTGTCTTGCATTATATATACAAAATAGAAGTATGGCTTCGAGAGAATAATATGATGAAAGAGAAGATAGGATTTTAAGTTTAAAAATACTAGGAGAAGCAATAAATCATGATTAAGCTATACAAAAAATCCTGAAATAATTATATACGATATTTGATATTACTTTTTTTGATCTTAAAAGCAGTATATGAAGACAAATCACTTCCAAAAGAGTTACTTGAAGGTATGAAAAATGCTTACAGAGGATTATTACTTTAATAATCACAGTTGCGGTGTTAACTATTAATTTTTTTAAACATTGCATAGTTAAGAATAAAGAACTTGAAGAAAATTTTCAATTTATATGGAATAGAGAAAGGTAGTTACAAATCTGAATAAAGTCAATAAGTCTACAAATTTAAAGACAATAAGCATAATATGGGGGTTAAGGCAGCAAAGCTTATGAGTGTGAAGTAAAGATAGTGAAAGAGATTATAGATGGATGTATAGAGCTAAAAGGAAAATATTTTATAGGAGAAAAATTATATGATTTTATAGGATTAACAAAGGAGATATAGAAAATAGGAATTAAGCAAGTTATAGAAGTTAAAAAGACATTCAGGTTTCTTTTAATTTGGCTTTTTGACGCAGCTTATTACAAGTTTTTTTTATTTATATAGGAATTTTAAAAACATTTGCAAAAATATATTGATAAAAGTAATAGAAAATTAAAATGTGTTCTTGCTGAAGAACTTTGACACTACTTTACTGGTTCAACATACAATAATAAGAAGAAAGAAAATTATAGAGAAAAGATTGAGTTTTCAATAAAAGAATACAGAGCAAAAAAATGGCAAGTATTTTATCTTATTCCTGAAGAAAAATTTTTAGAGGCAGTAAGAAGGGGAATAACAGAAATTTGGGAGCTTGCAGAATACTTTGATGTAGATGAAGAAGTGATAAGGTTTTATATAAAACTTCCAAGAGTGAGAGAATTATTAAAGGGGGGATATTAAATGAATAAAAAATTAATTTTCCTTATCCTAATACTCTTTATTCTTCAATTAACTCTTGCCCAAAGCTTAGGATTTAAAGAAACAAAATTATTTACATTGGAAGATGGAGAAAAAGTAATTAAATGGTATGTTTATGAAAATGGTTCATGGTATTTGATTACTGAAAAAGAAGATGAACAGTCTCTAATAATAAATGAAAAAAGAGAAGATTGGTTTGATAAAGTATATAATGTAACTTTTACAGATGATGGGAAAAGATTTGCATATGTTGCAAAAAAGGTGAGAAATGGTTTGTAGTTGTTGATGGAGAAATTATGATCAAGTTTATCATCTTTATTATCCAAAAGAAAAAGATACATTTTTAGCTTTAACAATAGATGGTAAAGATATCTTATTAGTAGAATATACGAATAATAAATAAGAAGAAACATTACAGAAGTTTAAAAGATGTCAAAAAATAATTTTTAATTTAAACTTTGTTAAGGATGGGGTAAAAATTTTTTAATACAAAAATAATGAGTCAGGCGAACTAAAATAAAAAAAGGAGGTGAATTTGACTCTCTAAAATAGAAACGGGTTTTAGAGGATATCTCCCAATTCTTGACAAATTCTCACTTATTAATATATTATATTTAAAAGTAAAAGTTGGGGAGTCGTCTAGCTGGTAGGACGCCTGACTCTGGATCAGGTAGGGATGGTTCGAATCCATCCTCCCCAGCCATAAAATATAAAGTGGCCCTATCGTCTAGTGGACCAGGACGTTGGGTTCTCAACCCAAAAACCGGGGTTCGAATCCCCGTAGGGCCACCAAAAATGAAGATAAAAATTTAAGTAAAAGTTTTTTTATATCATAGTTTTAATCTAATTACTTATAGTTTTTATTCTGAGTGCCTTGTAAGGATATGATCTTATTTCTAATTCTATTACTTGAGAATACAGTCATCTATCAATTGTATTTCTATTTTCTGAGAAATATTTTCTCAGAAGATTATTAAAAAATTAATTAAAAAATATTAATATAGAAATGATGAAATTTGTTAACATATTTTAAAAGTAGGAGGGTTTTATGTAAGATTAATGGAAAAAATAGGTATTGGCAGGTTATTGGTGTATATAATAGCATTCTTTTAAAACCAACAAAGATTATAAGGTAAGTAAGAGGCTTTATAAACCAGAAAGGCTTATAGAGGAGGTTTTAGAAGGGATAAAGTCTTTACTAAGTATATTTTATAGCATAGTTCTGTAGTTAAGGATGAACTTATCGAGGTAAAAAAAAGATTATAGAAGAATAATCTAAATAAAACAAAAGCCCCCAAGAGAATCTTGGGGGCTTTTGTTTTCAATTAGTACTCAGGTGGTGGAGGTGGAGTTTGCTTTTCTTTTTCTGGTTTCTCAGCCACAAGACCTTCTGTAGTGAGTACTAATGCAGCTATACTTGCAGCATTTTGTAATGCAGATCTTGTTACTTTGCAAGGATCTACAATTCCAGCTTCAAACATATTTACAAATCTATCTTTTGCAGCATCATATCCCATTGGCCCATCCATCTCTTTGACTTTTTCTGCAATAATAGATCCTTCTTTACCAGCATTGGTAGCAATGAGCTTTAATGGTACATCAAGAGATCTTCTTACAATTTCTAATCCAATCCTTTCATCTTCATTTTCTACTTTTACATTATCAAGAACTTTAATAGTTCTTACAAGAGCCACACCACCGCCAGGTACGATTCCTTCTTCTACTGCAGCTCTTGTAGCAGATAAAGCATCTTCAATTCTATGTTTTTTCTCTTTAAGCTCTACCTCAGTAGCTGCTCCTACTTTAATTACAGCAACTCCACCAGCAAGTTTTGCAAGTCTTTCTTGTAATTTTTCTCTATCAAATTCAGAATCAGTCTCTTCTAATTGTTTCTTAATTTGAGCTATTCTTGCCTCAATATCTTTTCTATTTCCTTTTCCTCCAATAATGGTAGTCTTGTCTTTATTGGCTCTTACTTTTTCTGCTCTTCCAAGCATATTCAATGTTACATTCTCAAGTTTTATTCCTGTTTCTTCAGAGATGAACTCTCCACCAGTTAAGATAGCGATATCTTGTAACATTGCTTTTCTTCTATCTCCAAATCCAGGAGCTTTTACAGCTAAGGATTGGAGAACGCCACGTAATTTATTGACTACAAGAGTAGCTAATGCTTCACCTTCTACATCCTCTGCAATTATTACTAATGGCTTTCCAGTTTGAACAACTTTCTCAAGTATTGGAAGAATATCACTTACTGCACTTATTTTTCTATCAGTTATGAGTATGTATGGTTCTTCTAATACTGCTTCCATTCTTTCAGGATCTGTAATCATATATGCAGAAAGGTAACCTCTATCAAATTGCATTCCCTCAACAAGTTCTAAGGTAGTTGTAATACCTTGAGATTCTTCTACAGTTATTACTCCGTCTTTTCCAACTTTATCCATTGCTTCAGCAATTAATTTTCCAATTTCTTCATCGTTATTAGCAGAAATGGCTGCAACATGGGCTATATCATCTTTTGTTTCTACAGGTTTTGCAATCTTTTTAAGTTCTTCTACTACTGCCTCTACCGCCTTTTCTATTCCTCTTCTTACATACATGGGGTTAGCTCCAGCTACTACATGCTTCATTCCTTCATGTACTAATGCTTGAGCAAGTACTGTAGCTGTGGTTGTACCGTCACCTGCTACATCATTAGTTTTGGAAGCTACTTCTTTTACAAGTTGAGCACCCATATTTTCAAATGGATCCTCAAGGTCTATTTCTTTAGCAATGGTTACACCATCGTTAGTGATAACAGGTGCTCCAAATTTCTTTTCAAGTACTACGTTTCTTCCTTTAGGTCCTAAAGTAATTTTTACAGTATCTGCTACGATATCAAGTCCTCTTATAAGTGCTGTTCTTGCTTGCATGTCAAGGCTAACTAATTTGGCTGCCATATTCTCTCCCTCCTTTTTTAAATTTTTTTACTCTTCAATTACAGCTAAGATATCTCTCTCACTAAGGATGAGATATTCTTCACCTTCAATTTTTACTTCAGTACCAGCATATTTTGCAAAAATGACTCTATCTCCCTCTTTGATTTCTAATGGGACTTTTTGCCCATTATCAAGGATTCTGCCAGTACCTACTGCTATTACTTTTCCTTGCTGGGGTTTTTCTTTTGCAGTGTCAGGAAGAACAATACCTCCTTTTGTTTTTTCTTCTTGCTCAATAACCTTGACCACTACACGATCACCAATAGGACGCAATTTCACAAGTCTCAACCTCCTTTCATAATTTTATTAGCAATCTAAGTAGATGAGTGCTAAAACCAAAATAAATATATATTAACTTTAAATATCTATTCAACAGAAAAATACGTAAAAAAATGGCAAATATATGTCAAAAATTCTTATTTTTCTATAATTTTTTTATTTTTTTCTTTGTTTTTTATGATTTCTTTATATAATTCTTCCAATTTCTTTGCGCTTTCCATTATCGAAAACTGAGTAGCCTTCTTAATTGCATTGTTTTTCATATTATGTAGAAGTGATTCGTTATTAAGTAGATATAGAACTTTTCGATAGAAATCATTGTAATCTTCTTGCGCTAATAAACCCTCTTTACCATTTTCTACTAAGCTTATTGTGCCTGGGGCTTCTACTGCTACTACAGCACATCCTCCTGCCATAGCTTCTAAGGTAACTAAACCTTGGGTTTCTGTGGTGGATGCAAAAACAAATATATGGGCTATTTTATAATAATAAATTAGCTCTTCTCTTGGATGCCATCCTAAGAAAATAACCTTGTCTTTTATATCTAATTTTTCTGTAAGATTTTCTAGATTTTTTCTTTCTTCTCCATCACCAACAATTAAAAACACAATATCATCTCTTTCTTTTAATAATTTTGAAAGAGCTTGAATTAAAAATTCAAGATTTTTCTCTTTAGCAAGTCTTCCAGCATAAAGTAATATCTTTTTGTCTTTCCATGGAAATTTGTCTAAAAAATCTTTAGAAATAGGTTTTTCCCATAAAGAAAAATCTATACCTGTAGGTATGACTTCTATTCTTGTTTTTACACCAAAATTGATTATCATATCTTTAATTTCTTTTGTGGGAGCAATTACAAGATCTACTTGATTAGAGTATTTTACGCTTTCTTTTATGGCAATTTTGGAGGTTATGGTTTGGGGTATTAAGGGAATATAATGCACATATTTATGGTATTGAGTATGATGGGTAAAAACAATTGGTTTATTATACTTTTTAGCAAGTTTAAGAGCAGTTTTTCCTATTACAAACGGATGATGTGAATGGACAATATCAAAATCTTGTTTTCTAAAGTAATCTTCTACAAAGAAAGAGAAATATAGGGGTAACGGTTGAGGAGTTATAAATCTTAATGCAATAGACGGAAATCTTATTATATGTTTTTCATTGTCTTCTTTGTATTTAGGGAACCATGGTGGATATTTTGGAGCAAATACATGAACTTCATGACCAAGCCTTTCCAAAGCTTCTCTATAGCTTTCTACAGCTATGGCAGCTCCTCCTGTGTTTGGTAAATAGTTATTTGTAAAGAATGCTATTTTCATGACACATTTAATATTTCTTTATATACTTTTACAGTTTCATCGGCAACTCTTTCTATATTGTATTTCTCAGCAATTTTCAAGGCTTTTTTAGAGTATTCTTCTCTTAAGTTTTTGTTTTCGGCAAGAAGTTTTATATTTTCTTCAAATGTTTCTTCTGTACCTGATACATAATTGGGGGATAAAGGTTCTTTGTATTCTTTTAAATCTCTTAAAAGTAGAGGTAAGCCTACAGCTGATGCTTCAAGGACAGCAATACTAAAGTTTTCTTGTCTTGATGGGAAAAAGAAAATATCAGCCATGTTATAAAATTTGTTGAGTTCATCGTGAGGACATGGACCTGGTAAGATTAGATTTTCTGGAGGATTTTTAATAATTTTCTTTATTTCAGAATATCCTCCACTTAAGAAGGAGAAAGGAATACCGCCAACCCAAACAAATTTGTATTGAGGCAATCTTTCAGCCATTTTTGCAAAAGTATCAAAACCTTTTCTTTTTATCATGTGACCTACACTTAAAAGTACAATGTCATCGTCTTTTATATTAAATTCTTCTCTTGTCTTTCTTCTTAAATTTTCATCTTTCTTAAATAAACTTAAATCCACACCATTTGGTATAAAAACAATCTTAGTTTTTACTCCCATTTCCTTTAATTTTTCTACTTCTAACGGGGAGACAGCAATAACTACATCTGCCTGATTATAAAAGAGAAGAAGATATTGAGAAAAAAGACCTTTCCATTTTTCAGCTAATAAAGCACTACCTAACATGGTATCTGCTATTACATGAGCTGTAAATACAATTTTACTTTTGTTTTCTTTCTTTACGTATTTAAAGAAGACATCTCCAAAGGAATGGAAATGAAGAATATCGTAAGGTCCATCTTTGACAAGACCATTATAATAGACTTCTATATCATTTCTTTTTTTAAGAGCTTCATATAACATCTTACAAGCAGTTTGATCTCCACCACCTTTTGTTCTTGCAGAAGGTATACCTGGCTTAAATATTATGTTTACCTTTATTTTTGTATTCATCATTGAAGAATCACCTCTTTTTTATTTTTTCCTATTCCTAATTTTTGATCCCAAGGACATATATGAAGTCAAATGCACCAGCTAATAACGTAACATAATGGGTAAATGTTCGCCATAATATTATATAAATTCCCAAGATATACTTGGGTACAAAGGGGGCAAAAGCGAGGGAAAGAAGAATTTCAATGACTCCACTTCCTCCTGGTGTGGGAACATAGAACATTAAGAAAAAGATTGGAATTTGTACTAAAACTACGGAGATTATATTAACTTTCAAATGGAAACTCATCATAAGAACTGGTGCTATTAAAAAATAAGTAAACCAAGAAAGAAGATTGAAGAAGAAAAAGCCGAACATAGTAAGTTTTTTATCTTTTATGAAGAGCCAAAGAGTGCTATGAAAATCTTTTACAGTATTATTGACAACTCTTAATATTTTATAAGGATGTATTTTCGATAGGAAGGGTAGTTTTCTTAACTTGAGAAGAATATAAGCAATAAATCTTATAATAGGTCTTGGTTTGTACAGTGCAAATATAAAACCTAAAACAATTAAGAAAAAGAGTAAGGCGCTATATTGAACTAATCTTTTAATTATTTGTTGAGGAAAAAGATAAGAATAAAAATATATTACAATAGGTGAAGAGATAGCAAAAGTTAGAGAATTAATAACATATCTGAAAAGACTTAATGCAGTTGCTTGTCCAACTTTAATATTTTTCTTTGAAAGAAGGTATATTTCTAAGGGTTCGCCACCTGCTGATGTAGGGGTTATGCTTGATGCAAAATAATAAGCAAGGTGTATCTGTAAGGCCTCCATTAATTTTATATTTACCCCTTCCAAACCTTTTATAAGAATTTTATATCTAATTGCTGCAAATATCCAACTTAAAAAATTAAGGAGAAGAATATATAAAACATAATTCCATTTAAGAGTAAGTAGAGCATTCCAAGTTCTTGAATCTGTAGTAAAAAATAAGATAATAACAAAAATAACTGCACTTATTATTATGGAAAATTTTAACCCTGATTTAAGGGTACGGTTCAAATTATTCATTAACTACCTCCTAAGGGTAAATCTGGAATAGCTGATAAAGAAAGATCATTTACATATCCGTTTTTATATAGGTAGTACCCTGCGGAAGCAACCATGGCTGCATTATCAGTACACAATTCTTTAGGGGGTAAATAGAGTTTTATCTTTTCCTCCACAGAAATTTTTTTGAACCTTTCTTGTAAATAACTATTTGCTATCACACCACCAGAAAGTACTAATGTATTAATTTTAAATTTTTTTACAGCAATTAGTGCTCTTTCTATTAATTCTTCCACTACTCTTTTCTGAAAAGAGGCAGCTATATCTGCTACTGGAATTTCTTTCCCTTCATTTTTTAAATCCCTTATAAGATACAATATAGCTGTTTTTAATCCGCTAAAGCTTATATCTAAATCTCTATCGCATTTTACCTTAGGGAGATTGAAAACTGGGTTTCCATTCTTTGCTACTTTTTCTATTTCTGGACCACCAGGATAACTTAATCCTAATATTCTTGCCACTTTATCAAAAGCTTCTCCAGCAGCATCATCCAAAGTTTGTCCTAATAATTTATACTTTCTTATTCCTTCCACTAAAAGATATTCTGTATGTCCTCCTGATATTATAAGAGATATAAAGGGAAATGTAGGGGGATCTTCTCTTAAGAAGTTGGCAAAAATATGTCCCTCAAGATGATTTACTCCAACAATTGGTTTTTCCAATGCTAAGGATAAGGTTTTTCCTACCATTATTCCTACCCATAATGATCCAATTAGACCAGGACCATGGGTAACTGCTATTAAATCTATGTCTTTAAAACTTAAATTTACTTTTTCTAAGGCCACATCAATAAGTTTATTTATAACCTCTACATGGAGCCTTGATGCAACTTCTGGGACTACACCCCCGTATATTTTATGAATGTCTATTTGTGATGAAACTATGTTGCTTAAAATCTTAGTTCCGTCCTCTACTAATGCTATACTTGTCTCATCACAAGAAGTTTCAATACCAATTGTTATCATTAGTTTCCCCTTAAAGAAAGAACTTTTTTACCATTACTAAGGCATCTTCTCCATCTTTATAATACCATTTTCTAACACCTATTTTTTGAAAGCCCTTTTTATAATATAGATTTTGAGCAATAGTATTAGATACTCTAACTTCTAAGATTATATTTCTAACTTGATTTTTAAGACAATAATCTATAACAAAATCCATTAATCTATCTCCGATTTTTCTTCCTCTATAATCAGGATGTACTGCTATTGTGGTTATTTGGGCTTCTTGAAATATAATCCAAAGCCCTACAAAGCCGACAATTTTTTCGTTGTGTACAGCTACAAAATATCTTGCAATTTTATTAGATGTTAATTCTTTTTCAAAGCTCTCTCTACTCCAAGGATTAGAGAAAGATAACCTATTTATTTCATCAACAGAATCTATGTCTTCAAATTTCATTGGTCTTATTTCTATATTTATTTCAGTTTTTTGATCCTGTTCTTTCATGTCTTTTCTCCCAGTTAATTTCTGCACTTGATTTTTGTCTATAATCAGGAAGTAGTGTTAAATAATCTTTAATATACCCATTTTGATATTTTTTCAATGTAATGTATATGAGGGTTTCTCCTCTGATTGAGTTTAGAAATTCTGGGGTTAATATTATATTTTTAGGAAGTGATAATTTTAGATCTTCAGGTGTATCTCCAGTTATTATTGTAGGATAGTCTTTACTAAATCTATTTAGCAGGCTTAGAAATGTATCGTATGGATAAACATCTTCAGGATAGATAGGATCTTCATCCACATAAAAACCTGCATGTATCTCTCCCTTTCTTGCAGACAAAATTGGTACTTTTAATCCTTTAAAAGCAATCTGAGAGGCTAAGGCTTCTAAATATGATATTCCAACAGTTGGTTTCTTATAGATTTGGGCTAAAGTTTTTATAGTAACTACTCCTATTCTTAGACCTGTAAATGATCCTGGTCCTGTGATTACGCTAAAGATATCCACATCTTTTAAATTCCATTTTGATTTTTTTAGAAGCTCTTGTAAATTACTCGTTAATGTCTCACCATATGTTCTGGAATTAGTAGAATAAAAAAGCTCATAAATTTCTCCGTCTTTCCACAAAACAATATTACTCTTATTGGATGCTGTATTTATGCTTAAAATAAACATTCTTTAAGCTCCTCTATGAGATTTTTATATCTTTCTCCTTTAGGTTTAAATATTATTTTTCTTTCGTTATTACTCATATGAAGAAATTCAATTTCAAGTCTTTTATCAGGTAAGTAATTCAAAATTCTATCAGCCCATTCTATGGCAATAATGTAGTCATCCTTAAGATACTCTTCAAAACCAATATTAAAAAGTTCTATTTCAGGATTGTTTAGACGATATACATCTATATGAAGGAATGGATATTTACCTTTATATTCCTTTATTATCAGAAAAGAAGGAGAATTTATTGGATTTTTAATATCAAGGCCTTCAGCTAATCCTTTAACAAAGGTGGTTTTTCCACTTCCTAAATCTCCTATTAATGCTAAAATATCTCTTGGTTTTAACTTTTCTCCAATAGTTTTTCCGATTTTATATGTATGTTCTGAAGATTTACTTACTATTTCCATCTATACTTCCCAAGGATCTTTTACTATAATTATGTCGTTTCTTTCGGGTCCTGTTCCTATTATTTCGATTTTTGTATCTAATTCCTTTTCAATCATTTCTAAATATTTAATAGTATTTTGAGGTAATTTTGAGATATCTAATATTCCCAATAGATTTTCTTTCCATCCTGGTATCTCTTCAAAAATAGGTTCACAATCTTTTAATACATTTAAAGAAGAAGGAAATTCATCAATTAATTTTCCTTTATATCTATATCCTACTACAATCTTCAATTTCTCAAGACCGCTCAATACGTCTAATTTAGTAATAGCAATGCTTGTAAAGTTATTTATTCTTTTTGCATATCGTAATGCTACAAGATCCAACCAACCTACACGGCGAGGTCTTCTAGTTACTGTACCATATTCTTGTCCTTTCTCTCTTATATATTCTGCTATAGAGTCGTGAATTTCACTTGGAAATGGTCCTTCTCCAACTCGTGATGTATATCCCTTTATTACACCTATTATTTTTTTAATTTTTTGAGGACCTATTCCAGCTCCTACACATACTCCTCCTGCTATGGTAAATGAAGAGGTAACATAAGGATATGTACCATAATAAATATCAAGAAGAGTGCCTTGTGCAGCTTCAAATAATACCTTTTTTCCTGAGTCAATCAGATCATTTATAAGCTTAGAGGTATCTGTAATTATTACACCTTTTTGTGATAATTTTTCTATAGCTTCTATTTGGGAATTATAAATTTCCTCTATTTTATATCCAAGAGATTCTTCAGATAATATTTTCGATTTAAAGTCATATATTTGAGTTATTCTTTCTCTAAAGTATTCTTTATCGAGTAGATCTCCTATTCTTAGACTATCTCTTGCAATGTAATCACTGTAAGCTGGTCCTATACCTCTTGCGGTTGTACCTATTTTGGATTTTTCTCTTTTTTCTTCAAAAAATTTATCTAATATAGGATGGTATGGCAAAACTAAAGGAGATCTATCACTAATGTAAAGATTTTTTATCTTTATACCGTTTTTCTCTAATTCTTCAATCTCTTCTACTAAAGCTGGTAGATTGACAATTACTCCTGTGGCAATTATATTAATTACCTTTTCGGAAACTATACCGGATGGGAGAAGTCTAAATTTAAAGGTTTTATCTTTAACTATCACTGTATGGCCAGCGTTATTTCCTCCATTGAATCTTACAACTGCATCAGCATTTTGTGAAATAATATCTATAATTTTTCCTTTTCCCTCATCTCCCCATTGAGATCCTATTACAACAATGGTATTAAATTCTTTATTCATCTTCTTCTCCTCCTAACATAATTTTCAATTCCTTCCTTATCTCTTCTTCTGTTTTAAACATTCTCGCCACATTAGTACGTATGGCCGCTTTAGCAACCTCTTCCGCCACTTTTGGAACTACTCTTTTGTCAAGCGGGGAGGGTATTAAGTAGTCTTCTCTTGGTTCCTCGATTAAGGATGCAATGGCAAAAGAAGCAGAGAGTTTCATTTCTTGATTTATTTCTCTTGCTCTAACAAGTAAGGCTCCTCTAAATACACCTGGAAAAGCGAGGAGATTATTTATTTGGTTAGGATAGTCAGATCTTCCAGTACCTATTATTCTTACACCCTCTTTTTGGGCAATTTCAGGCATTATTTCTGGAACAGGATTGGCCATGGCAAAAATTATAGGGTCTTTTTTCATCAATTTTATATACTCTGGAGATAAAAGATTTGCCTGAGAAACACCAATGAACACGTGAGCATCTTTTAGGGCATCTTTTAATTCTCCTTTTTCTTTTTCAGGATTAATTATTGATGCTATTTTTTCTTTTTCAGGATTCATACCATTTTTTCTTCCTGGATATATGATACCATGACGATCAACTAACCTAATATATTTTGCACCTTCAGAAATAAGAAATTTTGCTATAGCTATTCCTGCAGCTCCCGCCCCTAATATCACTATTTTTATTTCATTCAGTTTTAAATTCTTTAGCTTTAGAGCATTTATGAGAGCTGCATAAGTTACTATTGCAGTACCATGTTGGTCATCATGAAATACAGGTATATCTAATAGTTCAATGAGTTTTTCTTCAATATAAAAACAGTTTGGTGCTGATATATCTTCAAGATTAATCCCTCCGAATATAGGAGATATATTATAAACAATCTCTATTATTTTTTCTGGGTCTTGTGTATTTAAGCATATAGGAAAAGCATCTATATTGGCAAACTTCTTAAATAATATTGCCTTCCCTTCCATTACGGGTATAGCTCCTAAAGGACCGATGTTTCCAAGACCTAAAACTGCAGAACCATCGCTAACTACTGCTACGGTATTTGCTTTTATAGTGAAGTCATAAACTAAATCAGATTTTTTATGGATAGCTTGAGATACTCCTGCAACCCCAGGCGTATAAGCCAAAGAAAGGTCGGTTTTATTCTCTAATGGTACTTTAGGCTTAATCTCTAATTTGCCTTTTCTCTCTTTATGAAGCTCAATAGCTTTTTCATAGAAATTCATTTAATTCTCTCCTTCAGGTAAGACTACTTTAATATGTACTTCTTCTAATTGTTTTGGATCAACTTCTGAGGGAGCTCCTGTTAAAAGACAAGTCCCACTTTGAGTTTTTGGGAAAGCAATTACATCTCTTAAAGATGGGGAATTAGTAAGAATAGCAACTATTCTATCTATCCCTAAAGCTATACCTCCATGGGGTGGAGCTCCATATTCAAAGGCTTCTAAAAGAAATCCAAATTTTTTCTTTGCATCTTCAGGGGAAATATTTAATATATTAAATATTTTTTCTTGAATTTCTCTTTGATGAATTCTTATACTTCCACTCCCTAATTCAGTACCATTTAATACTAAATCATAACACCGAGCTCTAACCTTTAATGGATCAGTGTCTAATAAGGGAAGATCTTCCTCTTTTGGAGAAGTAAATGGATGATGTTCAGCTACAATTCTTTTTTCTTCTTCATCATATTCGAAAAGAGGGAAGTCTGTAACCCAAAGGAAAAAAAGTCCTTCTTTTTTAGGAATATTAAATATTTGGGTAAGCTCTAATCTCACGCTTCCAAGGATTTTTACTACCTCTTTCCATTCACCTGCAATGCTAAAAAAGGAATCACCAGGTTTTAAATTTAATGTTTCAATGATTTTAGCCTTATCTTCGTCACTTAGATATTTGTTAATAGAAGATTTTAATTCACCATCTGCATAAGAGAACCACATTATTCCCTTACCTTTTAATTCTCTCACTTTGTTCTCTATGATACTCCAATCCCTCCTTGTTGGTATTATTCCTCTCAATATTATTCCTTTCACTACACCATTTTTTGCGATAGTATTTTTTATGAAATCTAAGGAGAAATTTGAAAAAAGATCTGTTAAGTCAGTTATTTTTAGGTCGTATCTTAAGTCGGGTTTATCACTTCCATATGTGTTCATAGCTTCATCGTAAGTTAATCTGACAAAGGGGGTTTGGATTTCCATATCTAAAGTTTCTCTAAGAGTTATTTTAAATAATTCTTCTATAATATTAAATATATCTTCTTGATCTATAAAAGACATTTCCATATCGAGCTGGGTAAATTCAGGTTGTCTATCAGCTCTTAAATCCTCATCTCTAAAACATCTTGCTATTTGAAAATATTTATCAAATCCTGATACCATAAGAATTTGTTTAAATAATTGAGGGGATTGGGGGAGAGCATAGAATTTTCCAGGTTGAAGTCGACTCGGTATTAGAAAATCACGTGCCCCTTCGGGAGTACTTACAATTAAATATGGGGTTTCGATTTCTATAAAACCTTTTTTAGATAAGAAATTTCTTATGGAAAGAATAAATTTATGCCTAAAGGTTATATTATATTGCATTTTTTCTCTTCTTAGATCTAAATACCTATATTTTAATCTAACTGTTTCATCAATCTCCTTATTGCTCCATAGGTTAAAGGGAAGGGGTTTAGCTGTATTTTCTACTTTTATTTTTCTTACTTCGATTTCAATTTCTCCTGTTGGTATTTTAGGATTTTCCATTCCTTCAGGTCTTTTTCTAACTTTGCCCTCTACTGTTATTACCCATTCATTACCTAAATTATCTGCAATGTCATAGCTTTCCTGAGAAATAGATGGATCAAATACTAATTGAATAATTCCACCTCTATCTCTAAGATCTACAAAAATAAGTCCACCATGATGCCTAATTCTATGTACCCATCCACTTAAAATTACTGTTTCACCTATATTTTTTGAGTTTATTTCTCCACAATAGTAGTTCCTTTTCAAAATCTTTCCCACCTTTCCCTTGTGTGAAATTCTTTGTAATTATAGCATAGTCTCAATGTCTTCTAAGATAGTATTGAAGTTTAAATCTGTATATTTTTCTTCTCCTGTTTTAAAATTCTTTATCTTAAGTTTATTTTTTTCGATTTCTTCAGTTAAGAATATTACAATAAAACTCCCTAATTTATCTGCCCATTTTAATTGAGTTCTTAAATTTTCTTGGGGAGAACCTATATCAACTCTATATTTTGTTCTTAATATGTTCGCAAGTTTTATGCCTGTCTCCACATAATCTTCAGAAAGGGTAATAAATATAAGAGGGATATAAGGTAGAGATATATGGTTTTGCTGTTTTAAAAGAATAATAAGTCTTTCTATACCAAGAGCAAAACCAAGGCCAGGGATGGATGGACCACCGTAAGTTTCTACTAAATTATCATACCTTCCTCCCCCGACTACTGCATTCTGAGATCCCAGAGTTGTGGTGGTAATCTCAAATACGGTTCTTGTATAATAATCAAGTCCTCTTACCAGCTTTGGGTTTAATTTATATTTGATATTATCTAAACTTAAATATTTCTGTACTTTTTCAAAGTGAATTTTACATTCATCGCAAAGATAATCAATGGGTTGTGGAGCCTGATCTTTTAAAGCAATAAGTTTTTCATCTTTTGAGTCAAGTAATCTTAATGGATTTCTTTCTAATCTTTCTTTATCTATGGGGGAAAGTTGGTCTTCGTATTTTCTGAAATAGCTTATAAGAGCTTCTCTATAATTTGGTCTACATTTTATGCAACCTAACGAATTTATTTCCACTTCTAAATTTTCTAACTTAAGGTTTTTCAAAAGATCTACTGCTAATTTTATTACCTCAAAATCTATATATGGATCTTTTCTTCCTAAAACCTCTATTCCTAATTGATGAAATTGTCTATATCTTCCTGCTTGAGGTCTTTCGTATCTAAACATAGGACCAATGTAATATACTTTCCATACAGGTTTCTGATTATATATTTTGTTTGTGAGAAAGGCTCTTATAACTCCTGGAGTGCCTTCTGGCCTTAATGTAAGAGAACGCCCCTTTTTATCTATAAAGGTATACATTTCTTTCATTACAATATCTGTAGTTTCGCCAGTGCCTTTTCTAAAAAGTTCTGTGTATTCAAATATGGGAGTCCTTATTTCTTCATAGTTATAAGATTCAAAAAGTTTCCTGGCTGTGTTTTCTATAAGATGCCAATATGGGATATCTTCAGGAAGTATATCTTGTACTCCACGGGGAAGTTCTATGTTCATTCTTTAGCCCTCCTTGGTTTTTTAAGATCTTCAGTATCAATTATAATAGTTACTGGACCATCATTTATTAATTCAACTTCCATGTAAGCTTGAAATTCTCCTTCTTGTACTTTATCTATATATGTTTTTATATATTCTATAAATTTTTTGTAGAGAAAATAGGCTTTTTCTTTTTCTGCAGCCCTTGTAAAATCGGGTCTTCTTCCTCTTCTACAATCAGCATATAAGGTAAATTGAGAGACTACAAGGATTTCTCCATTTATTTCTTTAATGCATAAGTTCATTTTACCCTCTTTATCTGAGAAAATTCTTAAGTTAATGATTTTGTCTGCTAACATTATAATATCTTCTTCTGTATCTTCTTGGGCTATTCCCAAGAGGATTAGAAGTCCTTGAGAAATTTTACCTATTATTTCTCCTTTTACTCTTACCTCTGCTCTCTTTACTCTTTGTATGACTGCCCTCATTTATATTCTCACAGCTCTTCTAACTGAAATGACATCAGATAATTTTTTTATCTCTTCCATAAGATAATTGAAGGTTAAAGGATTGTCAATCTCTACAACTACTTTTATTCTTGCTATTCCATCCTTTCCAACCTTTGTTCCTAAGTCCAATATATTTATTCTTGCCTGTGAGATTCTCTCTATTAGATCTTTCAATAAGCCTACTCTATCTATAGCATCTATCTCGATACCTGTTTTATATTTTCCTCCACCTTTGAGTTTTTGCCACTCAATAGTAATAACTCTTTCTGGGTATCTATTTTTAAGGTGTATAAGATTAGGACAATCTTTCCTATGTACCACTATGCCCCTACCTTTTGATACATAACCCATGACTTGGTCTCCTGGTATAGGGTTACAACATTCTGCAATCCTGATCATAATATTATCTAATCCAGATATTTCGAGACCTTCTACTAATTTGTTTTTTTCAGTTTCCCCCAAAGTCACTATAATTTCTTTTTTAAGCTCCTTCTTAAACCTCTCAATAAATTGTTGGGGGGTTATTTCTCCGGTACCTATACTAAGTAAGAAAGACTCTGTTTCTTTGAAACCATGTTCATTCAAAAAATTTTTACCAATGGAAGATTCTAACAAATCATTTATAGAAATCTCATCTTTGTTTAACACTTCTTTTAGCCAATCTTCATTTTTCTTTATTTCATTCTCAATAGTTTCTTTGGCTTTTTGAAGTGTTTCTTCTCTTGCTAACTTTTTAAAGTATTGCTTTATCTTATTTTTAGCTTGACTTGTTCTTACAATATTAAGCCAGTCCCTACTTGGTTTTCCCTCCTCTTTACTTGTTATTATTTCAACAATATCTCCATTTTGAAGAACATAATTTAAAGGAACTATTTTACCATTTACTTTAGCTCCTTTACATCTATGGCCCACTTCAGTATGTATAGCATAGGCAAAATCTAAAGGGGTTGATCCTTGAGGTAAGGCAATAATATCTCCTTTAGGTGTAAAAACATAGATCTCTCTTTCAAAAAGATCACTTCTTATAGAATCTAAAAATTCTTGATCATCTAACAATTCTTTTTGCCATTCAAGCAGTTGTCTTAACCATGATAATTTTTCTTCAAAAGAATCGGGCTTCTTTATCTCTTCTTTATAAAGCCAATGGGCAGCAACTCCGTATTCTGCTATTCTATGCATTTCCCATGTTCTGATCTGTACTTCAAGAGGTTTTCCATCCATAGCAATTACTGTAGTATGAAGTGATTGATAGTTATTAGATTTTTTATTGGCAATATAATCTTTAAATCTTCCAGGAACTGGTCTCCATAAATTATGGATAATTCCTAATACTTCATAACATTCTATCTCATTGTTTACTATAATTCTTACCCCTAATAAATCATACATTTCTTCTATTTCAATTCCTCTACGAATCATTTTTTGATAAATGCTATAGAGGTGTTTTGCTCTTCCAGTGACTTCTGCTTCTATGTTAGCTTTTTTAAGTTCTTCTTTAATTATTTCAATGGCTTTCTCAACAAATTCTTCTCTCTTTTTTCTTGTTTCAGCTACTTTATTGGCTACGTAATGATATTTATCTGGCTCTAAGTATCTAAAAGCTAAATCTTCTAATCTCCACTTTATGTCCCAAACACCTAATCTATGAGCAAGGGGTGCATAGATTTCTAAGGTTTCTTTTGCTATCCTTTTTCTTTTTTCTTCTTCATGGTATTGAAGAGTTTGCATATTATGTAATCTATCTGCAAGCTTGACTAATATTACTCTTATGTCTTTTGCCATGGCTATAAACATTTTTCTCAAATTTTGAGCTTTATAAGCTTCTGTGGGGTAAAAACTTAATCTTTCTAATTTTGTAATAGCATCTACCAAGGAAAGCACATCTTTTCCAAATTCTCTTTCCAATTCAAAAGGAGTGACATTTGTATCTTCTAAGACATCGTGAAGCAAACCTGCTATTACTACGGTTTCATCCATTCCAAGATTCATGAGTATTTTGGCAACCTCAACAGGATGAGTTATGTAGGGTTCTCCAGATTTTCTAAATTGGTCTTTATGAGCCTTTTGTGCAAAGAGGAAAGCTTTCTTCAGGTTTTCTGAAGAATATTTATTATTTGATGCTTGTAATAATTCTTGAAGTAAGCCTTCCTCATCTTTCATAATTTTATTAATTATACTATGAAAATATTAAAGAATAAAGATTAATCCTATAGCTGAAAGTATTCCTAAAAATCCCCCAAAAAGAAAAGGAGCAGATGGACCCAAATAACCCCATAAAAGACCTGCTAAAAAGGAGGCTGGGAATAGTCCTATACCCACTAAGGTAGCGTGAAGACCAATTACCGTAGCCCTTAAATCTGATGGTGCGAGATCTGCAATAAGAGCTTTTTCAACTCCTTCTGTAAAGGATATATAAAGTCCATAAAGTCCAAAGAGTAACCATAAATAGGAAGATTTAGATACAAATCCAAAGCCTATGTATACTAAACCATAGAATAAATATCCTATGATCAAGATTTTCTTGCGTCCTATTTTATCTGATAAAGCACCTGCAGGAAATGAAAATAATGTATAAACTAAGTTGTATAAAAGATAAAGATAAAGTACATCAAGCATTGATGCACCTAAATTCTTTGATCTTAAAAATAGAAACTGGTTAGAAGAATTTCCGAGGGTAAATATGAAGGTAAATATTAGAAAAGCTTTCAATCTTTTATCCAGGTCTTTCCATTTTAGTTTTAAAGTTAATTTAGATGTTGAATTATGTTTCATGGTTTCTTTTGCAAGGAATAATATTAAGACACCAAGAAAGGCGGGAATTATGCTTATTAGTATTATCTTTTTAAAGGTAGGTATGTAAAGAGATAAATTAGAAGATGTTTCTTTGATTCCCAAAGAACTTATTATCCATATAGATATTAGAACCCCAAGAAAAGCTCCAAGAGTATCCATTGCTCTATGAAGTCCAAATGCTTTTCCTCGATTTTCTATAGAAGATTCCGCAATAAGTGCGTCTCGAGGGGCGGTCCTTATTCCTTTGCCAAATCTGTCAAGGAGTCTACCAATAAAAACTCCAATCCATGAACCTGCAAGATATAAAAAAATTTTACCAAAGGCTGAAAAAGCGTATCCTGCTATTGCAATGGGTTTTCTTTTACTAATTTTATCTGAAATATAACCTGAGTAAACCTTTAAAAGAGATGATAAACTTTCTGCAAAACCTTCTACTATTCCTAATATGGCAGGTCCAGCACCTAAAGCAAGAAGATAGAAAGATATTAAAGGATAGAACATCTCTGTACTTATATCCGTAAGAAAACTTGCTATACCAGTAATTATCACATTCCACATTTATTTTTTCACCTCCTTGTAAATAATTTAGACATATATTATACTACTTTTTTATTAGTGTATAATATGGAGGTGCTATAAATTGGATTTAAAGAGTAAAATAGAAATACTCTTATTGACTTTTGGAACTATATTTTTAGCAGAGCTTGGTGATAAAACTCAACTTGCTGTTTTGAGTCTTTCTGTAAAAACAAAACAGCCTTTTTGGGTTTTTTTAGGTGCTGCTTTAGCCTTGTCTTTAATTTCTTTTTTAGGGGCTTATCTTGGTAGTTTATTGACAAGATATATTCCTAAGAGTATATTTGAAAAAGTTGTTGGTATATTATTTATTTTAATAGGAATTTTTATAGTGATAAAAAATTAAAGAGAAAAATCAGAAATAAGAAAAAGAAAGTAAAATAAACCCAAAAGTGAAACAAATTTCCTAAATTTTTTAGGAATTTCTTTTTCTTTTTATATTTAAAATACAACCTCTCTATAGTATAATATAGTTTTGTCTAATTACAAAATAGGGAAAAGGAGATGAGGTATGAGGAAAAAGGATTATAACATTACTGTTTTTTGGGATGATGATAGACCTATTTTTCAAAATATTCCTGATCTTCTTAAAATTCAATATGACTCATTTAATTGGTTTTTAAAAGATGGTTTAAGAGAGGTTTTAAACGAAATTAGTCCTATTGAATCAACAAGACAGGGACTTTCTTTGGTATTTGTTACAACAGAAGATGGCATCAAAATCGATCCACCCCAAAAATCTCCTGATGAATGTTTAGAGAAGGGTCTTACTTATGAATCTTCCATATATGTTAGAGCAAGGCTTTACTTTAAGGATGAGAACAAAAACATAAAAGATATTAAAGAACAAATGGTATTTTTGGGAAATATTCCCCAAATGACAGAAAGAGCTACTTTTATTGTAAATGGGACAGAAAAAGTCATAGTAAACCAAATAACAAGATCTCCAGGTGTATTCTTCCAAGAAGAAGGGCACAGTATTATAGCAACCCTTATTCCTACGAGAGGTGGATGGATAGAATTCGAACTTGATGGCAATGGAATGATTTTTATTCATCCCAATGGTATTAAAAAATTTCCAGTATCTCTTATCCTTAGGGCTTTGGGATATGAGCTTGATTTCTTTTCACAATATTTAGGAAAAGATGAATTAAGTTATCTTGAAACTACTTTTTCAAGAGATAACGTAAGTGACAGAACTCAGGCAATATTCGAAGCATGTAGTAGATTGAGACCAGGGGATGTTCCAAGCAAAGAGGACGAAGCCTTAAGAGTAATTAAGCAACAATTTTTTGATGTAAGAAAATATAATTTAGGAAAAGTTGGAAGATATAAACTTAATCAGAGGTTAGGTCTAAATATACCTTTAGATAATTATGCTTTAACTGAAGAAGACTTTGTAGAAATTATCAAAAGAATCACTATGGTTAAAACAGGAAAAGATGATGTTGATGATATTGATCACTTAGGAAATAGGAGGATAAGATCTGTAGGAGAGCTTTTACAAGTTCAATTTAGGGCTGGACTTGCAAGAGTAGAGAAATTAATAAGGGAAAAAATGGCTTTAACTGATCCAGAACAGGCAAGTCCAATAAACTTAGTAAGTACAAGGCCATTGATGGCGGCAGTGAGGGAATTCTTCAATAGAAATCCATTATCCCAATTTATGGATCAAACAAATCCACTTTCAGAACTAGCCCATAAGAGGAGGATAAGTGCATTAGGACCTGGAGGATTAACTCGTGAAAGAGCCACCTTTGAAGTAAGAGATATACATCCATCTCATTATGGTAGAGTATGCCCTATTGAAACCCCAGAAGGTCCAAATGCAGGTTTGATAAACTATCTTTCTACGTTAGCGATAGTAGATGATTATGGTTTTATTAGAACACCATATTATAAAGTAAAAGATGGAAAAATAACTAACGAAATAGTATATCTTTCTGCTACTGACGAGGAGAAATATACCATTGCTTCTTTTGATGTTCATCTCAATGAGGATAAAGAAATAGTTGATGAATTAGTACACGCAAGAAGAAAGGGTAAATTTATTCTCTGTTCTCCTAAGGAAGTGGATTTTATTGGGGTTTCTCCATATCAAACAGTGAGTATTTCTACGGCTTTAATACCTTTCCTTGAACACGATGATGCTAACCGTGCTCTTATGGGGGCTAACATGCAAAGGCAAGCTGTCCCCTTAATAAATACAGAGCCACCACTTGTTGGTACTGGTATAGAAGAGACAGTAGCAAGGAATACTGGAGTAATGGTGATCTCAGATGTGGATGGAGTGGTAAAAAGAGTAACTTCATCGGAAATAGTTATAGAGACAGATGATAAAAAGGAGAAAAAATATAACTTAATAAAGTATAGAAGAACCAATCAGGGAACTTGTTGGAATCAAAAACCAATTGTTGAAGTTGGCCAAAGAATTAGAAAGGGAGATATTCTTGCAGATGGTCCATCTACATCCAAAGGTAGACTTGCTCTTGGAAGAAATGTCCTTGTGGCCTTTATGCCTTGGGGTGGTTATAACTATGAGGACGCTATTATTATTAGCGAAAGATTAGTAAAAGAAGATATCTTTACATCTATCCATATTGAGGAATACGAGATAAAGGCAAGAGACACAAAATTGGGCCCTGAGGAAATTACAAGAGATATTCCTAATATAAGTGAAGATGCTATAAGGTACTTAGATAAGGATGGAATAATAATGATAGGTGCAGAAGTTGGTCCTAATGATATATTAGTTGGAAAAGTTACTCCAAAGGGAGAGACCGAGCTAACTCCAGAAGA
This sequence comes from Dictyoglomus sp. DH, assembly GCF_055181375.1. Classification (NCBI taxonomy): domain Bacteria; kingdom Pseudomonadati; phylum Dictyoglomota; class Dictyoglomia; order Dictyoglomales; family Dictyoglomaceae; genus Dictyoglomus; species Dictyoglomus sp. DH. Next base: position 1,076,598 of record NZ_CM143706.1, read on the forward strand.
AAGGTTACTCAGAGCAATTTTTGGAGAAAAATCAAGGGAGATAAAAGATACTTCTTTGAGAATGCCTCATGGTGAATGGGGTAAAGTAATAGATGTTAAGGTTCTTACAAGAGAAAATGATGATGAATTACCTCCAGGAGTAAATAAGATAGTTAAAGTAAGAGTTGCTCAAATTAGAAAGATTTCTGTAGGGGACAAATTGGCTGGAAGACATGGTAATAAAGGTGTAATTGCTACTATATTACCAGAAGAGGATATGCCTTTCTTAGAGGATGGTACTCCTGTAGACATAATATTAAATCCTTTAGGAGTACCTTCTAGAATGAATGTAGGACAGATTCTTGAAACTCATTTAGGATGGGCTGCTAATGAACTCGGTATTTATGCTATAGTACCACCCTTTGATGAGGTATTAGGAGAAAATAGATCTGCAAATCTTGTTAAGGAGATGTTAAGAAAAGCAGGTCTTCCAGAGGATGGACGTGTAACTCTTTATGATGGAAGAACAGGAGAACCCTTTGATCAAAAAATTACCGTGGGTTATATGTATATAATGAAGCTCATACATCTTGCTGATGATAAGATTCATGCAAGATCTGTTGGGCCTTATTCTCTTGTAACTCAACAACCATTAGGTGGTAGAGCTCAATTTGGAGGTCAAAGATTTGGAGAAATGGAAGTTTGGGCATTAGAGGCTTATGGAGCTGCCCATACTTTAGAGGAAATGTTAACCTATAAATCTGATGATGTGACTGGAAGAACTGAAGCTTATTCTGCTATTGTATCTGGAAATCTTATAAAAGAACCAGGTATTCCTGAATCCTTTAAGGTTCTTGTAAGGGAATTACAAGGATTAGGCATAAAAGTCTCAGCCTATATTGGTAATAAATTAGTAAATCTTTATAAGCTTGAAAATGAATCTTAAGGAAGGGGAGGATTAAACCTTGAGAATTAAAGATTTTGATAAATTAGTTTTTGGATTAGCTTCTCCAGAAGATATATTGAGTTGGTCTTATGGAGAAGTTAAAAAGCCTGAAACAATAAATTATAGAACTTTTAAGCCTGAAAGGGATGGCCTTTTTTGTGAGAAAATATTTGGACCAGTCAAGGATTATGAGTGCCATTGTGGTAAATATAAAGGGCAAAGATATGAAGGTATAACTTGTGATAGATGTGGAGTTACGGTTACAAAAAGTGATGTTAGAAGAGAGAGAATGGGGCATATAAAATTGGCGGTACCTGTAGTTCATATATGGTATTTTAAAAATGTACCTAACTATATAGGATTACTTTTAAATATAAGCAGTAAGCAATTGGAAGAGGTTATTTATTACCATTCATATATAGTTTTATTTCCAGGAGATACACCATTACAAAAGATGCAGATTCTTACAGAGGAAGAATATGAAAAAGCTCTGAGCGAATTTGGTAATAGCTTTAAAGTAGGAATGGGTGCTGAAGCCATTAAAAAACTTCTTAAAGAAATAGATCTTGAGGAACTTTCTTATGATTTAAGAAAACAGATAAATGAATTACAAGGACAAAAGAAAGCAAAACTTATTAAAAGATTAGAGATTGTGGAAAGTTTTAGATTATCTGGAAATAAACCTGAGTGGATGATATTAGAGGTATTACCAGTCATACCACCAGATTTAAGACCTATGGTTCAACTTGAGGGAGGAAAATTTGCTACTTCAGATTTAAATGATCTTTATAGAAGAGTGATAAATAGAAATAATAGACTTGCAAAGCTTTTAGAAATAAATGCTCCCGAAATAATTGTAAGAAATGAAAAAAGAATGTTGCAAGAAGCAGTAGATGCGCTTATAGATAATGGAAGAAGAGGAAAACCTGTTACTAATGCTAGTGGGAGACCTCTTAGATCCTTATCTGATATTTTAGAGGGTAAACAAGGTAGATTTAGACAAAATTTATTGGGTAAGAGAGTTGATTTTTCAGGAAGGGCTGTTATTGTGGTAGGACCAGAATTAAAGTTACATCAATGCGGATTGCCTAAAAAAATGGCTTTGGAGCTTTTCAAACCATTTGTAATAAATAAATTAATAGAACATGGTTTTGCTACAAATGTTAAGAATGCAAGGAAAAAAATTGAAAGAGAAACTTCTGAAGTATGGGATGTACTAGATGAGATAATCAAAGAAAAGCTTGTTCTTTTAAACAGAGCACCTACTTTACATAGAGTAAGTATTCAGGCGTTTGAGCCTAAATTAATAGATGGAAATGCTATTCAGCTCCACCCTTTGGTATGTCCACCATATAACGCAGATTTTGATGGAGATCAGATGGCTGTTCATGTTCCTCTTTCCTTAGAGGCTCAAGCTGAAGCTCGTATCCTTATGCTTTCTTCTAATAACCTTATTTCTCCAGCTCATGGAAAACCATTAACATTACCAACTCAGGATATAGTTATTGGGCTTTATTATCTTACCTTAATGGTACCAGGAAGAGAAGTTGAGAATATAAGATTCTCAAGTCCTGAAGAAGTATTACTCGCTATGGATGAAAGAAAAGTTGATTTACATTCTAAAGTGTATGTTTATAGAAAAAGCATGGAAGAAGTGTATAGAGTGGAATTTCCTGTTGAAAAAGTTTATATTGAGACTACACCAGGTAGATTGATTTTAAATGAGGTTTTACCTGATAAATTAAGATATTATAATGGGGTTTTAACAAGAAAAGAAATCAGGAAAATTGTTGAAAAGTGCTTTAGTGAGTATGGTTGGGGAAGGACTGCAGAATTTTTGGATGAACTCAAGAAATTAGGGTTTATGTATGCTACAAAAGCTGGAGTTAGCTTCTCAATTGTGGATATAGAAATACCAAAAGAAGCAAAGGAAAAGATTATTAAAAAGGCTGAAGAGGAGGCTTTAAACTTACAAAAAGCAGTAGAAAGTGGTCTTTATTCTGAAGAAGAAAGATATCATAGGGCTATTGAAATATGGACTAAAGCAACCGAAGAAGTAAAAGATATAATGCTTGCTAATTTTGATATGCTTAATTCAGTATTTATGATGGCCTTTTCGGGTGCAAGAGGTAATGTGGATCAAGTAAGACAGCTTGCAGCAATGCGTGGATTAATGTCTGATCCTTCAGGTAGAATTATGGATATACCAATTAAGTCAAATTTCTATGAAGGACTTAATATATCAGAGCATTTTATATCATCTTATGGTGCACGTAAGGGAGTAGTAGATACAGCTTTAAGAACGTCAGATTCTGGATATTTAACAAGAAGATTAGTGGATGTTGCTCAAAGTCTTGTAATAAAAGAAGAAGATTGTGGGACAAATGATGGAATATATGTGGAACCATTAGAAGACGAAGGAAAGATTGTATTAACTCTCAAGGATAGAATTATAGGAAGATTTGCAGCGGAGGATGTCTATACAGATACGGGTGAACTAATAGTAAGTAGAAATGAATATATAGATGTAGAAAAGGCTAAAAAAATAGAGGCTACAGGTATAAAAAGAATTAAAATAAGATCTCCTATGACATGTAAAAGTGAAAAAGGTATCTGTCAAAAATGCTACGGTGAAGATCTAGCTATGCATAGAATAGTTGATATAGGTGAGGCTGTAGGTATTATTGCTGCTCAGTCTATTGGAGAACCTGGTACACAGCTTACTATGAGAACTTTCCATACTGGTGGAGTAGCATTAACCTCTATAAGTCATCAAAATATTCAAGTAAGAGTAACTGGAAATGTAAAATTTGACAATATTAAATTTAGAGAGAGATTTGAAGTGCTTGGAAAGAAAGAAAAAGTAGTGGTAAGTCCTAAGGCAAAAGTAATAATTGAAGGTGTAAATGAAAAAGAAGAAATTTTATTACCGCCTGGTGTTGTTTTGTCTGTACACGAAGGGGAAGTTGTAACCAAGGGGATGAGTTTGGGATATATAGAACCTAGCTTAAGATATATCATGTCACCATATAATGGTGATGTATTAAGTGTGAGGAAAGAAAATGGGGAAAGTAGAAGATTTACATTTGTAGGGATTAAATATGATCGGGATAGAGGAAAAATTGATTATATATATAACGAAGAATCTCATTATTGGGTCTATACTTTAATAATTAGAGGCGATGATGGAAAAGAATATAATGTACCTTTGCCAGAAGGTGCTGGTTTCCTATTTAGGATAAGTGACAGAATTGAGGCTGGAGAAATTATAGCTGAATATAGTAGAGAAACTTTCAAAATACAAGCATGTAAAGATGGTGAAGTGGTAGAGATTAATGAAGGTAATGGAGAGATTATAGATAGTATTGTTGCAACGGGAGAGGCTTATATTATTATAAAAACATCAGATGGTGAGGAAATTTATAGAATTCCTCGAGGTTTGAAGATACATGTAAAAGTTGGTTCAAAAGTTGAATTTGGCACAATCCTTGCTTACTTCCCATCCTATCAGCAGAGAATTGCAAAAACTGAAGATATTGTTCAAGGTCTTCCTCGTGTTGAAGAACTTTTTGAGGCACGAAAACCAAAAGGAAGATCAATTATTGCTGGTAAGAGTGGTCTTGTAAAGATTGTAAGGACAAAGTCAGGAGAAAAAATTGTTATAGAAGGAGAAGATGGAAAGGATGAACACATTTTACCACCTAATGCTCAATTATTAGTAAAAGAGGGTGATTATGTAACAGTTGGACAAGAATTAACTAAGGGTTATAGAAACCCAGCTGATATTTTAGCTAATGAAGGACTTGCTGCCTTACAAAGATATATTGTGGATGAGGTACAAAAGGTATACACAAAACAAGGAGCAGAAATAAATGATAAACATATAGAAGTAATTGTGAGACAAATGACTAATAGGGTGAGAATAGAAGATCCAGGAGATAGTAACTTTTTGGTTGGTCAGTTAGTTAATAGAGTTACTTTTGAAAAGATCAGGCAGAAACTTGAAGAAGAAGGAAAAGTACCACCTATCGCAAAAGATGTTGTACTAGGTATAACAAAAGCAGCTCTTACAACTGATAGTGTTATTTCTGCAGCATCTTTCCAAGAAACAACAAGAGTTCTTGCAGAAGCAGCAGTAAAAGGTAAAGAGGATCCTTTGGAAGGATTAAAAGAAAATGTTATTATAGGTAGATTAATTCCAGCAGGTACAGGACTATTTAAGAGAATTATTCCTGCAAAATCTCAAGCTCAAAAAGCTGAAGTTTTAGAAAATGGAGGTGAACCAGAAGAAATCTCTTGACAAAATTAAGTATATAATGATAAACTTTTTCGCTTGCTTTTAGGGGCATACTTTTATAGTTGTTAATAAAAATTTCAAAAAGATATAGAGTAGGAGGTGTAATTTTGCCTACCATAAATCAATTAGTAAAAAAAGGAAGGAAGCCAAAAGAGAGAAAAAGTAAGTCGCCAGCCCTTATGGGTAATCCCCAAAAGAGGGGAGTATGTATTCGTGTTACTACAATGACTCCCAAAAAGCCTAACTCTGCTTTAAGAAAGGTAGCAAGAGTAAGGCTTACTAATGGAGTTGAAGTATGGGCATATATTCCTGGTATTGGCCATAATCTTCAAGAACACTCTGTAGTTCTTGTAAGAGGAGGACGTGTTAAGGACCTACCAGGTGTACGATATCACATTATACGTGGTGCCTTAGATGCTGCTGGCGTTGAAGGCAGAAAACAAGGAAGATCAAAATATGGAACTAAGCGTCCAAAAGAGGGAGGTAAGAAATAATGCCTCGTAGAGGACCTGTTACTCCAAGAGAGATTCCGCCTGATCCTGTTTATAATAGTGTACTTGTACAAAAGTTGATAAATAAGGTTATGTTGGATGGTAAAAAAAGTACTGCTGAAAAAATTGTATATGGAGCAATGGAAATAATTAGAGATAAAACAAAGCAAGATCCTTTAACTGTTTTAGAAAAAGCAGTACAAAATTTAACTCCACTTCTTGAAGTAAGACCAAGGAGAGTAGGAGGAGCTACTTATCAAGTACCTATAGAAGTTCCTCCACGAAGAGGACTTTCTCTTGCTTTAAGGTGGCTTGTAAGAGCTGCAAGAGAAAGAAAGGGTATGCCTATGAGAGAGAGGCTCGCAGCTGAGATTTTAGATGCTCTCAATAATACAGGAGGGGCTATTAAGAAGAGAGAAGAAATGCATAGAATGGCAGAAGCTAATAAGGCTTTTGCTCATTATAGATGGTAATTAAAAAGGAGGAAGATAAAAGTGCCTAGATTTCCACTGGATAAATTAAGAAATATAGGAATAGCGGCTCATATAGATGCAGGTAAGACTACACTTACTGAGAGGATACTGTTTTATACAGGAAGAACTCATAAATTAGGCGAAGTACATGAAGGAACTGCTACAATGGACTGGATGGAGCAAGAAAGGGAAAGAGGAATAACCATAACAGCTGCTACTACAACTTGTCGCTGGAAGGATCATGTTATCAATATAATTGATACACCAGGACACGTAGACTTTACTGTTGAAGTTGAAAGATCAATGAGGGTTTTGGATGGCCTTATAGCTGTTTTCTGTGGGGTTGCTGGTGTACAACCACAATCTGAAACTGTATGGAGACAGGCTACTAAATATAATGTGCCAAGAATCATATTTGTAAATAAGATGGATAGGGTGGGTGCTAACTTTTTCAGGGTTGTAGAAATGATTGAAGATAGATTAGGAGTCAATGTGGCACCTGTTCAAATACCTATTGGTAGCGAAGATAATTTTAAGGGTGTTATAGATCTTTTAGAGAGAAAAGCAATTGTTTATTATGATGATCTTGGTATTAAGTGGGAAATTACAGAAATACCTGAAGAGTTAAAAGAACAAGCAGAAGAATACAGACATAAACTTGTTGAAAAAATTGTAGAGCTCGATGACGAGCTCTTAGAGAAATATTTAGAAGGAGAGGATATTCCTGTATCAGAACTAAAAAAGGTGTTAAGAAGAGCAACTATTGAGGGAATATTATATCCAGCATTATGTGGATCTGCTTTTAAAAATAAGGGTGTTCAGCCCTTGCTTGATGCTGTTATTGACTACTTACCTTCTCCATTGGATTTGCCACCTGTTAAAGGTATAAATCCTATAACTGGAGAAGAAGAGATAAGAATAGTTAGCGAAGATGAATCTTTTGTTGCTCTTGCTTTTAAGGTTATGACTGATCCTTATGTAGGGAGGTTAACTTATTTTAGAGTATACTCAGGTAAATTAGAGAAAGGGAGCTACGTTTATAATTCTACGAAAGGTAAAAAAGAAAGGATTGGAAGGCTTCTTCAAATGCATGCAAATCATAGAGAAGATATTGATGTAGTATATGTAGGAGATATAGCTGCTGCTGTAGGCTTAAAATATACAACCACTGGAGATACTTTATGTGATGAGAATAGACCTATAATTCTTGAAGGAATGTCATTTCCAGAACCTGTTATTTCTGTTGCAATTGAACCTAAGAGTACCGAGGAACAAGACAAACTTAGTCTTGCTTTACAAAGACTTGCAGAAGAGGATCCTACTTTTAGGGTAACTTATGATGAAGAAACAGGTCAGACTCTTATTCATGGTATGGGAGAGTTACATTTGGAGATTATTGTTGATCGTTTGAAGAGAGAATTTAAGGTTAATGCTAATGTGGGTAAACCTCAGGTCTCCTATAGAGAAACTATAAGAAAACCAGTAAAGATGGAAGGAAAATACATTAGGCAGACTGGTGGTAGAGGTCAATATGGGCATGTATGGCTTGAGTTTGAGCCATTACCAAGGGGAAGCGGACTTGAATTTGTTAATAAGATAGTGGGTGGTGTTATACCGCAGCAATTCATTCCTGCTGTTGAAGCAGGCGTGAGAGAGGCTGCAGATAGAGGTGTATTAGCAGGGTATCCTGTCACTGATATAAGAGTTACTCTTTTTGATGGGTCTTATCATGAAGTAGATTCTTCAGATATGGCATTTAAGATAGCAGCCTCACAAGCCTTTAAAGATGGTGTTTTAAAGGGTGATCCAGTTCTTCTTGAACCAATAATGAAGTTAGAAATAATTGTTCCTGAAGAATATATGGGTGATGTTATAGGAGATCTTAATAGCAGAAGAGGAAGAATAGAAAAAATTGAATTTATAAATAATTCAAGAGTTATAAAAGCCCTTGTTCCTCTTGCTGAGATCTTTGGCTACGCTACAACTCTCCGTTCATTAACTCAGGGAAGAGGAATATTCTCAATGGAGTTCTCTCATTATGAAGAAATGCCATTAAATATTCAGGAAAAAATCTTATCTTCAAATTTTAAAAAATAATGAATAGGAGGAGATAAAGGATGGCGAAGGAGAAATTTGTAAGGACGAAGCCACATGTAAACATAGGTACGATAGGTCACGTAGACCATGGTAAGACGACATTAACGTCGGCCATAACGATGGTATTAGCGGCGGAAGGGTTAGCGAAGCCATTGAAGTATGAAGACATAGATAAAGCGCCTGAGGAGAGGGCGAGAGGAGTGACGATAAACTTATATCATGCGGAATATGAGACACCAAACAGGCATTATGCGCACATAGATGCGCCAGGGCATGCTGACTATATAAAGAACATGATAACAGGGGCTGCACAGATGGATGGAGCGATCTTAGTAGTATCAGCGGCGGATGGGCCAATGCCGCAGACGAGGGAGCACATACTATTAGCGAGGCAAGTAAACGTGCCATACATAGTAGTATTTTTAAACAAGATAGACATGGTAGATGATCCAGAGATTGTGGACTTAGTGGAGATGGAAGTAAGGGACTTATTAACGAAGTATGGATATCCAGGGGATGAAGTACCAGTAATAAGGGGGTCAGCATTAAAAGCGGTAGAGGTAATGAGTCAGAATCCGAACACGAAGAGAGGGGAGGACAAGTGGGTAGATGCGATATGGGAATTAATGGATGCGGTAGACAGTTACATACCATTACCTGAGAGAGATGTAGACAAGCCATTTTTAATGCCAATAGAGGACATATTTAGCATAACTGGTAGAGGGACAGTAGTTACGGGGAGAGTAGAGAGAGGAAGAGTGAAGGTAGGGGATGAAGTAGAGATAGTAGGGTTAACAGATGAGATAAAGAAGAGTGTAGTAACAGGGGTAGAGATGTTCAGGAAGCAATTAGATGAAGCGATAGCTGGAGACAACATAGGGATATTATTAAGAGGGATAGACAAAGATGAAGTAGAGAGGGGACAAGTAGTAGCGGCGCCAGGGAGTATAAAGCCACATACGCATTTCAAGGCGCAAGTATACGTATTAAAGAAGGAAGAAGGGGGAAGGCACACGCCATTTTTCAGTGGATATAAGCCACAATTTTATTTCAGGACTACTGATGTAACAGGGGAGATAAAATTACCTGAGGGAGTACAGATGGTAATGCCAGGGGACAATATAGAGATGGAGATAAAGTTAATAAAGCCTGTAGCATTAGAGGAAGGTTTAAGATTTGCAATCAGAGAAGGTGGAAAGACTGTTGGTGCAGGTGTCGTAACTAAAATTATTGAATAATGGGGGCGATCAGTAGACATGAGTAGTTATTCAGATAGACAAAAAATAAGAATTAAATTAAAAGCATTTGATCACAGAGTTCTTGATCAATCAACTAAAAAGATTATAGAAACAGTAAGAGGAACTGGGGCTAAGATTTCTGGCCCTATTCCTCTTCCTACAAAGGTTACAAGATATTGGGTATTACGTTCTCCACACGTGAATAAAAACTCTGGAGAACATTTTGAAATAAGGATTCATAAAAGACTAATTGATATAGAAAATCCAACAGCAAAAACAGTGGAAGCTCTTATGAATTTAGAGCTTCCAGCTGGTGTTGAAGTTGAAATTAAAACATAGAGAGGGGTAAAGACTATGGCTGCTCCTACAACAAAAGCTATATTAGGCAGAAAAGTTGGAATGACCCAGATTTTTGGTGAAAATGGCGAGGTTATACCAGTAACAGTAATAAAGAGTGGACCTTGCCTTATATTAAATGTAAAAACTAAAGAAAAAGATGGATATAATGCTATTCAATTAGGGTTTGAAAGGTGTAAAGAGAGTAAGCTAAATAAGCCATTGTTAGGTATATTTAAAAAATTGGGATTTCCGCCCTTTAAAGTTATAAAGGAAGTAAGAGTATTTAATACTTCAGATTTTGTTCCTGGTCAAGAGATAAAAGTAGAAATATTTCAAGAAGGAGAATTGGTTGACGTAACTGGTAAGAGTAAAGGGCATGGATATACTGGACATATCAAATTGTGGAATTTTGCACGTGGTAGAATGTCTCATGGTTCTAAATTTCATAGAAGAAGAGCGTCAATTGGTGCTGGTGGAGTTCAGCATGTAATGAAAGGTCAGAAAATGGCAGGAAGATGGGGCAATGAAACTATCACTGTTCAAAATCTAAAGATTGTAAAGGTAGATAAAGAAAAAGATTTAATTTTGGTTAAAGGTGCTGTTCCTGGTCCTGTAGGTAATTTATTAATTATCAGAAAGGCTGTTAAGGATATAAAGTAATAGGAAGGGGATAGAAAAATGATTCAAGTACCTGTATATAACCAAAAAGCAGAAAAGATTGGAGAGATTGAGTTAAAAGATGAATTATTTGGAATAGAGAAAAGACCTGACCTTTTCTACACATGTGTGGTCATGCATTTAGCTAATGGTAGACAGGGTACTCATTCTACCAAGAGGAGAGAAGAGGTAAATAGAAGTGGTAGAAAGGTTTGGCCTCAAAAAGGTACAGGTCATGCAAGACAGGGTGATAGAAAAGCTACTCATTGGGTAGGTGGAGGTAGACCTTTTGGTCCAAAACCTCGTGATTATTCTTATAAGATTCCTAAGAAGGTGAGAAGACTTGCAATAAGATCTGCATTATCTACTAAGCTTAAGGAAAATAACCTTTATATTTTGGATAAAATTGAATTATCACAACCCAAAACAAAAGAGTTGGTAAATATATTAAATAATTTTGGATTAAAAGAAGCAAAAGTACTTATAGGTATACCTCAAAAAGATGAAACATTAAAAAGAGCTGCTATGAATTTAGAGAATGTAAAAACGATGGTAGCATCTTGTCTTAATGTATATGATTTATTAAAATATGATTATTTGGTATTGACTGTTGATGCTATACCTGTAATAGAGGAGGCATTTTTGAAATGAGAGATCCATACACTGTTATTATAAAGCCTGTTCTTACTGAAAAAAGTTTAAATTTGGCTAAAGAAGGTAAGTATGTTTTTGAAGTGGCTAAGGATACAAATAAAATAGAAGTTGGAAAAGCAGTTGAGGAAATTTTTAAGGTAAAGGTTAAAAAGGTGGCTATAATAAACGAAAAACCAAAAAGACGTAGATTGGGTCTTTCTCAAGGATTTACTTCAACAAGAAAGAAAGCCATAGTAACTTTAGAACCAGGTTATAAAATAGAGCTTATTAGTGGAGTATAGGAGGTAGAAAAGAATGGGACTTAAAAAGTTTAAACCTATTACACCTGGATTAAGACATTTAATATTGCCTGATTTTTCAGAGATTACTAAAGAAGAACCTGAAAAATCTCTGCTAAAACCACTTAAGAAAAGTGGTGGAAGGAATAATTTTGGCCATGTTACTACAAGATTTAGAGGTGGTGGTCATAAGAGACTTTATAGAATAATTGATTTCAGGAGAGATAAAGATGGAATACCAGCTAAAGTAGCAAGTATAGAGTATGATCCAAATAGAACTGCCAGGATAGCGTTATTATATTATGCTGATGGAGAGAAAAGATACATTATAGCACCAGAAGGTTTAAAAGTTGGAGATATTATTATGTCTGGCGAAAATGTTGATATTAAAGTAGGGAATAATCTTCCTTTAAAGAATATTCCTGATGGAACATTGATTCATAATTTGGAGTTATATCCTGGAAGAGGCGGTCAACTTGTAAGGGCTGCTGGAACAGCTGCTCAAATCTTAGGTAAAGAAGGAAAATGGGCATACGTAAGGCTCCCATCGGGCGAAATAAGGTTGTTTGATTTAAATTGTAGAGCAACTATCGGTCAGGTAAGTAATGTGGATAATCAGAACATATCCTTAGGAAAAGCAGGGAGAAGCAGATGGCTTGGTAGAAGACCTCATGTAAGAGGTTCTGCTATGAATGCTGTAGATCATCCTCACGGAGGTGGTGAGGGTAAGGCACCTATAGGTCATCCAGGACCTCTTACTCCTTGGGGTAAACCAACTCTTGGGTACAAGACAAGGAAAAAGAGAAAGCCTTCTGATCGTTTCATAATTCAAAGAGCAAATGACAAAAAAGAAATGAAGTAAAGGGGAGGAGCTCATGGGTCGTTCATTAAAAAAGGGTCCATATGTAGATCCAAAACTTCTTAAAAAGATAAGAGAGTTAAATGAGAAAGGCGAAAAAAGAATTATTAAGACTTGGTCTAGGAGATCTGTTATTGTTCCAGAAATGGTAGGACATACTATTGCTGTATATAATGGAAGAAAGCATATTCCAGTGTATATTACAGAGAATATGATAGGGCACAGATTGGGAGAATTTGCTCCTACAAGAACATTTACAGGTCACAGAATACCTACTGCTCGTATTACAGCGATTAAGTAGGGAGGTTGAATTTAGATGATTGAAGTAAAGGCTGAAAGCAAATATATTAGAATATCTCCTTACAAGGCAAGAAGGGTTATTGATCTTGTAAGGGGTAAAATGGTTAGTGAGGCTGAGGCTATTTTAGAAAACCTTCCTCATAAAGCTGCACATTTTATACTAAAATGTTTGAGATCTGCTAAAGCAAATGCTGAACACAATTATGGACTTAGGGCTGAAAGATTATATGTATCAAAGGCTTTTGTAAATGAGGGTCCACGTTGGAAGAGGTTAAATCCACGTGCAAGAGGAAGGGCAGATATTATACAAATTAGAAATAGTCATATAGTAATCTATTTAAAAGAGAAGGAGGAAGAATAATATGGGGCAGAAGACACACCCTTATGGTTTTAGATTAGGTATAACAAAAGATTGGAAAAGTCATTGGTATGCTGAAAAATCTGATTATTCCTCCTTAATACATGAAGATTGGGCTATAAGAAATTATATTAAAAAGAACTACTACCAAGCAGGAATATCACGTGTTGAGATTGAGAGAAAAGCTATAAATAGAGTTGATATAACAATTCATACTGCAAGGCCTGGTGTACTCATTGGAAGAGGTGGAAGTGAAATTGAAAATATAAGGAAAAATCTTGTTAAATTAACTAATAAAAATGTTTTTGTTAATGTGATAGAAGTAAAAAATCCAGAACTTGATGCCCAACTTGTAGCTGAGAATATAGCAATGCAAATAGAAAAAAGAATAAGTTATAAGAGAGCAATGAAACAAGCAATAAATAGAGCTTTAAGGGCTGGAGCAAAGGGTATAAAAGTAATGTGTAGTGGAAGACTTAATGGTGCAGAAATTGCAAGATCAGAGTGGTTTAGAGAAGGCCGTATTCCCTTGCAGACTTTAACTGCTGATATTGATTATGGTTTTGCGGAGGCTTTCACTATATCAGGAGTAATAGGAGTAAAAGTTTGGATATATAAAGGAGATATTCCTGAACTTCATAAAGAACCTATTCAAGAGTTACCGGAAAAGGCTACACCTCAAAAGGTTATAGATGAAGATATGTATGAGAAAGATGAGGTGAATTACGATGTTGATGCCTAAAAGAGTTAAACATAGAAAACAACATCGTGGAAGATTGAAGGGAGTAGCTACGCGTGGTAATAGGGTAGTATTTGGTGATTATGGTATACAAGCTTTAGCTCCAGCATGGATAACGAGTGAACAAATAGAGGCTGTAAGAAGAACTCTTACAAGACATGCTGGGAAAAATGGAAGAATATGGATTAGGATTTTTCCAGACAAATCTGTAACAGCAAGGCCTGCAGAAAGTAGAATGGGTGGAGGCAAAGGTGATGTTAAAGGATGGGTAGCAGTAGTAAAGCCAGGTACAATACTTTTTGAAATTGGAGGAATCCCTAAGGAAGAAGCCATGGAAGCAGTAAGAATAGCTGGGAGTAAATTACCTATTAAGACAAGATTTGTAACAAGAGAATTGGGTGGTGATTAATATATGGGGAGAAGAGCTATGGAGTTAAGAGAAAAAACCAATGAAGAGTTAATGGAAGAATTAAAGAAATTGAGATCAGAGCTTTTTAATCTCCGAGTACAACAATCAACAGGTGGGTTAACTAATCCTCATAGATTGAAGGAAATAAGAAAAGATATTGCTCGAATTCTTACTATTCTGAGAGAGCGTGAACTTAAAAAATCTTAATTTAAGGAGAGAGATTAAATGAGTGGCAAGAGAAAAGAAATGATAGGAAAAGTTGTAAGTGCAAAAATGCAAAAAACTATTGTTGTTTTAGTAGAACAGACTTATACTCATCCATTATATAAGAAAACAGTAACAAGAAGGAAAAAGTATAAGGCTCATGATGAGCTTCAAGAAGCTCGTGAAGGTGATATTGTATTAATAAGGGAAACAAGACCACTATCAAAAGAAAAAAGATGGAGATTAGTAAAGATCTTGAAAAAAGCAGAATTAATACCTACCTTATCTGGGGAAAACGTGGAAGAGAATATTACTAATGACAGTATAAGGGAAGGTGATTTAAATGATAATGCCTCAAACTAGATTGGTAGTAGCAGATAATAGTGGAGCTAAAGAGATAATGTGCTTTAGAATTTTAGGAAAAAAGAGAGTAGCTCAGGTTGGAGATATTATAGTGGCCAGCGTAAAAGATGCTGTTCCAAGAGCTAATATCAAGAAGGGTGATGTAGTATATGCTGTGGTTATTAGAACAAGAAGAACTATAAGAAGGAAAGATGGATCTTATGTAAGGTTTGATGATAATGCGGCAGTAATAATTGATAAGGATGGTAATCCAAGAGGAACAAGAGTTTTTGGCCCAGTAGCCAGAGAATTAAGGGAAAAGAATTTTATGAAAATTATCTCTTTAGCAACAGAAGTCATATAGAGGTGAATAGAGATGGATATTAAGAAGGGTGATTTAGTTCTCGTAATATCAGGAAAAGATAAAGGAAAAAGAGGAAAGGTTATCTCTGTTCTTCCTGCTGAAGAGAAAATAGTTGTCGAAGGGGTTAATATTGTAAAAAGACATGTACGTCCTTCTGCTAAAATGAGGCAAGGTGGAATAGTTGAGAAACCTGCACCTTTATATAGGTGTAAAGTGATGCTTATATGTCCTCGTTGTAACCAACCTACGAGGATAAAGCATACATTTTTAGAAGATGGAAAAAAAGTAAGAGTTTGCTCTAAATGTAAAGAAATTATTGATCGTGTTTAATAAGGGAGGAATGTAATAATGGAAGTTTTAAAGCAAAAGTATATTCAAGAAGTAATTCCTGCAATGATGAAGAAGTTCGGATATAAAAATCCAATGGCTGTACCTAAAATTGAAAAGATTGTTGTAAATATTGGAGTAAGTGAAGCAGTACAAAATCCAGGAGCAATTGAAGCTGCAGCCCGAGATCTCAGTATCATTACAGGGCAAAAACCTATTGTACGAAAAGCCCGTAAATCTATAGCAAACTTTCACTTAAGGAAAGGAATGCCTATAGGATTAAAGGTAACTTTAAGAGGAGAAAGAATGTATGCCTTCTTATACAAATTGATAAATCTTGCTTTGCCAAGAGTGAGAGATTTTTCAGGTGTTTCACCTAATTCTTTTGATGGTAGGGGTAATTACTCCTTAGGTCTTAAAGAACAGTTAGTTTTTCCTGAAATAGAATATGACAAGATAGATAGAATAAGAGGGATGGATATTACCATTGTGACAACAGCAGAAACAGACGAAGAAGCTAAGGAGCTTCTTTCTCTTCTTGGAATGCCATTTAAAAAATAATTTGAAAAGCGAGGGAGGAAATTGTGGCTAAGAAATCGCAAATTGTAAAATGGCTTAAACCTAAGAAGTATAAAGTCAGAGAATATAATAGGTGTAGAATATGTGGAAGACCAAGAGGATATATAAGAAAGTTTGGTCTTTGCCGTTTATGTTTTAGGGAATTAGCTTTAAAAGGCGAATTACCAGGTGTTAGGAAAGCAAGTTGGTAAGGAGGGTTGCTATGAACGTAACAGATCCTATTGCTGATATGTTAGTTAGAATTAAAAATGCAAATATGAGACGACATCCTACTGTTGATATTCCTCATTCAAGAATTAAGGAAAAGCTTGCAGAAATTTTGCTTAAGGAAGGATATATAGCAAAATATGAGGTAATAGGAGAGATCCCACAAAAATATATTAGGATTTATCTAAAATATAAGGGAAAAACTCCCGTAATTCAGGAATTGAAAAGAGTGAGTAAACCCGGTAGGAGATATTATGTTAAGAGAGAAGAAATTCCAAGGGTTCTTGGAGGTTTGGGAATTGCTATCTTATCTACCTCTAAAGGAATTATGACAGATAAAGAGGCAAGACTTTTAGGGGTCGGTGGAGAGCTTATTTGTATGGTATGGTAGAAAAGGAGGAGTAAAATATGTCACGAATAGGAAGAAAACCTATACCAATACCACAAAATGTACAAGTAGAAATAAGTGATGGAAATTTGGTAAAGGTAAAAGGTCCTTTAGGAGAGCTGGAAAGAACTTTCCATACTCTTGTATCTGTAAAGAAAGTAGATGGCCAAATAGTAGTAGAGAGAGCTAATGACGAAAAATTTACTAAAGCCTTACATGGTTTAACAAGAGCTTTAATAAATAATATGGTAATAGGAGTAACACAAGGATTTGAGAAAAGATTGGAATTGCAGGGCACAGGATATAGAGCAAGGGTACAAGGCAATAAACTTGTGTTAGAATTGGGTTTTTCTCATCCCGTAGAGCTTGATATTCCTACAGGGCTTACAGTAACAGTACAAGATAATACTAAAATAAGTGTGAAGGGTATTGATAAAGAACTAGTGGGGCAGTTTGCAGCTATAATTAGAAGAATTAGACCAGCAGATCCATATAAAGGGAAAGGTGTAAGATACGAAGGCGAAAAGATTAGACAAAAAGCTGGTAAGGCTGGTAAGAAGTAGGAGGTTTGACATTATGATTATAAAAAGATCAAGAAAGGAACTTAGAAAGGTAAGGCATTTAAGAATAAGAAAAAAGATTTATGGGACTCCTGAAAGACCAAGATTAGCTGTTTTTAAAAGCTTGAGATATATATATGCTCAGATAATTGATGATACGAAAGGTCATACTTTAGTATCGGCTTCTTCCCTGGAAAAGGAATTAAGATCACAGTTAAAATCTACTAAGAATATAGAAGCTGCAAAATTAGTGGGTGAAGTGATAGCAAAAAGAGCTTTAGAAAAGGGAATTAAAAAAGTAGTTTTTGATAGAGGTGGATTTTTATATCATGGTAAAGTCAAGGCTCTTGCTGATAGTGCAAGGGCAGCTGGCCTTGAATTCTAAAAAAGGAGGGAACTTCTTTGAAAGAGTTAGAACCTGTCTTTAAAGAAAGAGTTATAGAGATAAGAAGAGTAGCTAAAGTGGTTGCTGGTGGTAAAAATTTGCGTTTTAGAGCCTTAGTTGTAGTGGGTGATGAGCAGGGTACTGTTGGGGTAGGTATAGCAAAAGCTGCTGAAGTGCCAGATGCTATTAGAAAAGCTGTAAGAAGGGCTAAGAAGAATGCTGTGAAGATATCAATAAGCAAAGGTACCATTCCACATGAAGTATATGGAAAATTAGGAGCATCTAAAATACTTTTAAAGCCTGCTGCACCTGGAACAGGTGTTATAGCTGGTGGAGCTGCGAGAGCAGTTTTAGAGCTTGCAGGAATTAAAAATGTTTTAGCTAAGGCTTTGGGTTCTACCACAGCTATAAACCTTGCTCAAGCTACTTTTGAAGCTCTTAAAAAACTTAGATCTATTCCTGAAGTAGCTGAAATGAGAGATAAAAAGATAAGAGAGATAATAGATGTAAAACCTAAGGAAGAGAATACCCAAAATAGGGAGGGAGAAAATTGAAATTATTTGAATTAAAGCCTAAATTAGGATCTCGTAAAAGACCTAAGAGATGGGGATGTGGGTATGCTGCTTCTGGTAAATATGCAGGAAGAGGTATGAGTGGTCAGAACGCAAGGACTGGAGATGGTGTACGACCTGGTTTTGAGGGTGGTCAAACCCCATTAACTAGAAGATTACCCAAAATGGATGGTATTCCAAATCCTCCCCGTAGAAAGTTTACTGTAGTAAATCTTTCAGTTTTAGAGGAAAAGTTTGATGCAAATGAGATTGTTGATCCTAATATACTTTTGGAGAAAAAAATAATAAAAGAAATTGGATATGGTGTAAAAATTCTTGGTGATGGTGAATTAACTAAACCTCTTTTTGTGAAAGCTCATGCCTTTAGTGAAAAAGCCCGAGAGAAGATAGAAAGTGTGGGCGGAAAAGCTGAGGTGATTGAATAGTGTTTGATACTTTAGCTAGGGCTTTTAGAATACCAGATTTAAGGAAAAAGATACTTTTTACTCTTTTTATTTTTGCAGTATATAGATTAGGTGCTCATATACCTGTACCTGGAGTAGATAGGGTAGCTTTATCAAATCTTTTTAAAGGCCAAGGAGCTTTAGGATTTTTAGATTTATTTACAGGAGGAGCGCTATCAAGATTTTCTATATTTTCTATGGGTATTATACCTTTTATTAATGCTTCCATTATGATGGAACTTTTAACTGCTGTATTTCCATCATTAGCTAAGTTAAAGAAGGAAGAAGATGGAAGGAAAAAGCTCACAAGATATGCAAGAAATCTTTCAGTTTTATTAGCAGCCATTGAAGCTTTTGGATTAACTATTTTTATGCATAATTATAAAGTTATTCCAAGTCTTACTCCATTATATGTAATAAGTAGTGTAATAACATTAACAGCGGGAAGTACTTTTATAATGTGGCTTGGTGAGCAGGTTTCTCAATACGGAATAGGAAATGGTGTATCCTTAATCATATTAACATCTATAGTTGCAAGATTCCCAACTGATTTAGCAAGAACTTTTGCTTTACTAAGTAGAGGAGAGATTGGAATATTAAATGTGATTGCCTTCTTTGTTCTTTTGATATTGATTATTATAGGTGTGGTTTGGGAAGAGAGTGCAGAAAGAAGAATTCCTGTACAATATTCTCGTAGAATTGTGGGAAGAAGAGTTTATGGAGGACAAAGCACCTATCTTCCTTTAAAATTAAACCAAGCTGGTGTTATACCAATCATTTTTGCAATTACAATTCTTATGGTCCCCCAAAGTTTTATTCCTTTTGTAAAAATTGGCTGGTTGAAGAGTATTTTGAATATTTTTTCTCCAAGTTCCATTCTCTACCCTATTATTTATTTTTTACTTGTTCTTGGATTTACTTACTTTTATTCATCCATAGTCTTTGATCCTGCAGATTTAGCTGAGAATTTTAAGAAGTATGGTGGATTTATCCCAGGAGTAAGACCCGGAAAACCAACGGAGGAATATTTATCGAAAACTTTAAATAGATTAAATTTTTTTGGTGGTGTGTTCTTAGGATTGATTGCTTTGTTACCTACTTTTATTGAAAGAATTACTGGTGTTACAGAATTTCAACTTGGTGGAACAAGTATATTAATTATGGTTGGTGTGATATTAGAGACTATAAAGACTCTTGAAGCTCAAATGATAATGAAAAGTTATGAGGGGTTTTTAAAATGATGAAAGCAATTATATTTTTAGGTCCTCCAGGGGCTGGAAAAGGTACACATGCGAAAGAAATTAGTTATATCTTAAACATCCCCCATATTTCTACAGGGGATATATTTAGGGAAGCTATTAAGAATCAAACTGAACTTGGAATGAGGGTTAAAGAATTTCTTGATTCTGGTAAATTGGTGCCTGATGAACTTGTGTGGGAAGTAGTGAAAGATCGTATAGATAAAGAAGATTGCAAGGATGGTTTTATATTAGATGGTTTTCCCAGGACCATTTTGCAGGCAGAATTATTAGATAAATATTTAAATGAAAGGAATGCAGATTTAAAAGTTATATATTTGGATGCAAGTGATGATTTAGTAATAAAAAGACTTTCATCGAGAAGGATTTGCAAAAATTGTGGGGCTATATATAATATAACTTCTATGCCTCCTAAAAAGGAAGGAATATGTGATATTTGTGGAGGAGAGTTATATCAACGAAGTGATGACTATCCCGAGGTTATTAAGAAAAGATTAGAGACTTATTATAAAGAGACCCAACCTCTTATTGATTATTATAAAAACAGAGAAGTAATATATACAATAAGTGCTGAGAAAGATAGAGAAGAAGTTTTGCAGGAGATATTAAAGGTGGTAAAAGATGGCAATTGAGTTAAAAACAAAAGATGAAATAGCAATTATGAGAGAAGGAGGAAGAATATTATCAAAAATTTTTAATGAGATAGAAAGAGTTCTAAAAAGTGGAATGACAACTTATGATTTGGCAAGAAGAGCAGAAGAATTTATGAATAACTATAACGTTAAACCAGCTTTTAAAGGTTATAGGGGTTATCCTGAGATAATATGTGTTTCAATAAATGAAGAAATAGTGCATGGAATTCCAAGCACAAAGAAACTAATAGAAGATGGAGATATTGTAAGTGTAGATATTGGTATAGAATATAAAGGATTCTTTTTAGATGCAGCAAAAACATATGCTATAGGAGATATTTCTCCTTTAGCTTTAAAGCTTATAAGAGTTACCGAGGAGGCTCTTTGGCGTGGAATAGAGAAGGCTAAAGTTGGGGCAAAACTTTCAGATATATCATGGGCAATTCAAGAATATGTTGAAAAAAATGGATTTAATGTTATAAGAGATTTTGTTGGGCATGGTATAGGAAGGAGATTGCACGAGCCCCCAAATGTTCTTAATTATGGGCCGCCAGGAATGGGACCTGTATTACAAGAGGGGTTAGTTATTGCTATAGAGCCAATGGTTGTTACAGGAAGTTATGAGGTCAAAATTTTGAATAATGGTTGGACAGCTGTTACAGTAGATGGTGGACTTTCTGCTCATTTTGAACATACAGTAGCAATTACTGAAAATGGTCCTCAGGTATTGACCATAGATTAGGGAGGGCCTATGACAAAAAAGGATAGAGAAGTTATTGAAGTTGTAGGAACGGTAAAAGAGGCATTGCCAAATGCTACATTTAAGGTACAATTAGATAACGGTCTTGAAATAATGGCTTATATATCTGGAAAAATGAGGATGAATTTTATAAGAGTAATGCCAGGTGATCGAGTAAAAGTAGAGCTTTCGATATATGATCTTACTAAAGGAAGAATAACATATAGATTCGTAAATAAGGAGGGTAATAAGGATGAAGGTTAGAGCTTCGGTGAAGAAAATATGTGAAAAATGTAAGATTGTAAGGAGAGGCGGAAGAGTTTTTGTTATCTGCGAAAATCCAAGACATAAACAGAAGCAAGGATAGGAGGTGTTTTATTTAAAATGGCACGTATTGCAGGAGTAGATTTACCAAACAATAAAAAAATAGAGATTGCTCTAACATATATATATGGAATAGGAAGAACTACAAGCAAAAAGATTTTACAAGCCACTGGTGTTGATCCTAATAAAAGAGTAAAGGATTTAACTGAAGAAGAAATAAGCAAATTAAGAGAGGAAATCGAAAATAATTATAAAGTAGAAGGTGATTTAAGGCAAGAGATAGCCTCTAATATAAGGCGTCTTATAGAAATAGGATGTTATCGTGGTATTAGACATAAGAGAGGATTACCTGTAAGAGGTCAAAGAACTCGTTGTAATGCACGTACAAGAAAAGGCCCAAGAAAGACTGTAGGTGCTAAGAGAAAGGAAAAATAATTTTTAGCTTTAAATAAAACTGATAAAATTTGTAAAAACAGGAGGGAAACTAAGTAAATGGCTAAAAAGAAGAGAACAAGAGGTCCTCGTAAAGAGAAGAAGATTGTTCCTGTAGGAGTTGCGCATATAAACTCAACATTTAATAATACAATTGTTACCATTACAGATCCTGAAGGAAATGTTCTTACCTGGGGTAGTGGTGGCACAGCTGGTTTTAAAGGTACAAAGAAAGGCACTCCTTTTGCTGCCCAACTTGCAGCTGAGATGGCAGCTAAAAAGGCTATTTCAGAGTATGGAATGAAGAAAGTAGATGTGTTAGTTAAAGGTCCAGGCCCTGGACGGGAGACTGCTATAAGAGCCTTGCAAGCTGCAGGCCTTGAGATCTCTCTTATAAAGGATGTTACACCAATACCTCATAACGGGTGTCGTCCACCCCGTAGAAGAAGAGTGTAAAATTTAAGGGAGGAGAGAAAATGGCAAGATATACAGGACCAGATTGTCGTTTGTGTAGAAGAGAGGGAATGAAATTATTTTTAAAGGGTACAAAATGTTTTTCTGAAAAATGCCCCTTTGATAGAAGATCTTATGCTCCAGGACAGCATGGCAGAGCTCAGAGAAAACTAACAGAATATGGATTGAGATTAAGAGAAAAACAAAGAGCTAAAAGAATATATGGTGTATTAGAGAGACAATTTAGAAGATATTTTGAGATAGCTTCTAAAGGAAGAGGAGTTACAGGTGAACGTCTTTTACAGTTATTAGAAACAAGACTTGATAATGTGGTTTACAGACTTGGATGGGCTCTTTCTCGTGATCAAGCAAGACAAATAGTTTCTCATGGTAAGATTGCTGTTAATGGAAGAAGAGTTAATATACCATCTTTTAATGTAAAACCAGAAGATGTAATAGAACTTTTAGACAAAGATTTACTTCCAGTTCAAGAAGCTGTCTCTGTATTGGGAAGTAGATCTGTTCCTGCTTGGTTAGAATTGGATAAAGATAATTTTAAGGGTAGAGTTTTGAGACTTCCTGTCAGAAATGAAATAGATACACCAGTACAAGAACAACTTATTGTAGAGTTCTACTCTAGATAGTTTTGTGGCAGGAAAAAGGGAGGTAGATAATTTGCTTATAGAAGAAAATGTAAGGGTTATTATTGAAAAGAAAACTGATAGTTATTGTCGTTTCATAGTAGAACCCTTAGAGAGGGGTTATGGTTGGACTATTGGAAATGCTTTGAGGAGAATACTTTTATCATCTATCGAAGGTGCGGCAGTTGTTTCTGTGAAGATTGAAGGAGTAAAACATGAGTTAGAAGTACTTCCAGGTCTTAAAGAAGAGATTCTTGAAGTATTAATGAATTTAAAAAAGATGGTAGTAAAGATAGAAGATAATAATTCCCATATACTCCATCTTGATGTTATGGGTCCAAGAGTAATAAAGGCAGGAGATTTTGTAGTACCTGCTAATGTTAAAATAATAAATCCCGATTTGCAAATTGCAACCTTAATTGATGAAGTACCATTTAGAATGGAGGTAGAAGTTAAAAAAGGAAAGGGTTATGTTACTGCTGAAGAAAATAAAGAGCTTAACCAACCTATTGGAGTTTTAGTTTTAGATTCTATTTTTTCTCCTGTAAAGAAGGTTGGATATGAGGTAGAAAAGACGAGGGTAGGTAGAAGGACAGATTTGGATAGACTTGTTTTAGATATATGGACAAACGGATCTATAACTCCAGAAGAAGCTTTTAGAGAAGCATCGAGAATTCTTATGGAATATTTTAAACTTTTAGCAGAGAGAGACTTTCAAATTTCCTATGAAGAAGTAGCCGAGGAAATTACAACTCTGGAAGAAGAGAGCAAGAAGGGATTAACTCTTGAGGATTTAGGTCTTTCTACTCGCGCTTATAATTCCTTAAGACATGCTGGTATACATACTATTGAGGATTTACTTACAAAGACAAGAGAAGATCTAATGAAGATTAAAAACTTTGGTTTAAAGTCTCTCCAAGAATTGGAGGAGAAGCTTAGAGAAAGAGGCTTGAGTTTAAGGGATACTGAAAACCCTGATTTGGAGAAAGGAGAGGACTTAGAATGAGACATCGAAAGGCATATAGAAAATTAAGTAAGCCAACACCTCAAAGAAAGGCTCTCTTAAAAGCTCTTTTAATTTCTTTATTTAAAAACGGAAAGATAGTTACAACTTTACCAAGAGCAAAAGAGGTAAGTAAATTAGCTGAGAAACTTCTTACTATAGCCAAGGATGACTCTGTGCATCATAGAAGGTTAGTTTATGCATGGTTACAAGATAGAGAACTTGTGAGGAAAGTTTTTGTGGAGATAGCCCCAAAATATAAAGATAGAAATGGTGGGTATACAAGAGTATTAAAAGCTGGTTTTAGAAGAGGGGATGCAGCAGAAGAGGCAGTAATTGAACTTGTATAATGATTCAATTGAGAAATGTTTCTTATGTATATCATGAAGGTACAATTCAGGAGAAGGTAGCTCTAAAAGATATTAATATAGAGATACCTTCTCCTTCTTTTTTAGCTGTAATTGGGGCTAATGGTTCAGGTAAGTCAACTTTTGCAAGGCTTTTGAATGGCCTTCTTGTTCCTACTCATGGTGATGTGATCGTTGATGGTTTAAATTCTAAAAACTTTGAAAATTTGTGGGAAATAAGAAAAAGAGTAGGATTAGTTTTTCAAAACCCAGATAATCAGATAGTAGGAATGACTGTTGAGGAAGATGTGGCTTTTGGTTGTGAAAATCTTGGTTTGCCTCCCAAGGAGATTGAAGAAAGAATTGCTTTTGCTTTAAAATCTGTCGGGATGGAAGAATATAGAAAATATCCTCCTCATCTTCTTTCTGGTGGACAAAAACAAAGAATAGCAATAGCTGGAATATTGGCCATGTTACCTAAATATATAGTTTTAGATGAACCTACAACTATGTTGGACCCAAAAGGTAGAAAAGAGATAATGGAGGTTATAAAAAAATTATATAAAGAAGAGAAAACTTCTATTATACTTATTACTCATCATATGGAAGAGGTTGTATGGGCGGATAGAATAGCAGTCTTTAATAAAGGAGAGATAGTTTTAGAAGGTTCTCCAAAGGAGATATTTATGGAAGACGAAAAGTTAGAAAAATGGGGACTTTCTGTACCATTAGTTACAAAACTCTCTAAATGTTTAGTCGAAAGAGGTTTTGAAATACCTCATCCCATTCTTACCATTGAGGAACTTTCTGTATGGCTTTGATAAGCCTTAAGAATGTACAATACATATATTTAGAAAAGACCCCCTTAGAACGAGAAGCAATTAAAGATATTTCTCTGGATATAAGGGAAGGGGAAAGTATAGGAATAATAGGGAAAACAGGATCTGGTAAATCAACTTTGATTCAGTTGATTTCAGGTCTTCTTTATCCTACCCAAGGAGAAATTTTTATAAAAGACAGAGATATTAGAAAATGGAATTCTAAAGAACTTTGTAAGATTATAGGGATTGTTTTTCAATATCCAGAACATCAGTTTTTTGCTGAGACAGTTTTTGAAGAGGTAGCATTTGGTCCAAGGAATATAGGGATATCAGATAAAAAGTTAGAAAATTGTGTAAGAGAAGCCCTTATTACAGTTGGATTGCCATATGAAGAGATTAAAGATAGATCTCCATTTAATCTCTCTGGTGGAGAAAAAAGAAGATTGGCTATTGCAAGTATTCTTGCTATGAATCCAGAGGTACTTATATTGGATGAGCCTACTGCAAATATAGATCCTAAAGGTAAGATCGAAATAATGAACTATATTAATGGGTGGATACAAAGTAAAAATAAAACCTTAATCTTGGTTTCTCATGATTTGGATGAGATAATAAAAACCGTTAAGAGGATAATAGTTTTAAAAGAAGGAAAAATTATTTTTGATGGTCCTATTGAAAAATTGTTTTTAAATTACGAAAAAGTTGAAGAAGCAGAGTTGGAGCTTCCGGAAATTCTTAAATTAAGAAAGATATTAGAAGATAAAGGCTATCCTTTAGAAGGAGCCTTTACTGTGCATGAAATTGTAGAGAGAATTGTAGCTTTTAAGGAGCATATTTCGATATGGAAATCTTAAAGACATTTCCGTTGGGACAATACATTCCGGGAAATTCTTTACTTCATGGAATTAGTGCTAAAGCTAAGATTATAGTATCTTTTTGGTTGATAATTATTATTTTCCTTCTTAAACTGAATTTCTATTCTTATTTACTTTTCTTTCTCTTAGTTTTACTTGGAATACTGTTATCTTCTTTATCAATAAACTATTTTATTAGAAGTCTAAAACCAGTTTATTTTTTGATATTATTCACGTTTGTAATTCATTTTTTCTTTGGAGAGGAAGGTGAAAAAGTATATTTTAGATATGGAATTATTCATATTACTGACAATGGTATCAAAATGGCTTTATTTATGTCTTTAAGACTCATATACTTAGTATTGATAACTTCCCTTCTTACTCTTACCACTTCAGTATTAGAGTTAGCCCAAGCTATTGAGGATCTATTAAAGCCATTAAATTTTGTTAAATTTCCTGTACATGAATTTTCCATGATGATGACTATAGCAATAAGATTTGTTCCTACTCTTTTAGAGGAAACAGATAAGATTATTAAAGCCCAGAAGGCGAGAGGAGCGGAATTTGGAAAAGGAAATTTAATATCTCAAGCCAAAAGTTTACTGCCTATAATTATTCCTTTATTTATAAATGCCTTTAGAAGAGCAAATGAGCTGGCTGAAGCTATGGAAGCCCGTTGTTATAGAGGAGCAAAGGGTAGGACAAGATATAGAGTATCTTATTGGACTATAAAGGATTTAGTATTCTTGACTATTGGTATTTTATATCCAATTTTATTGCTGGTATTTTTTAGTTGATATGCCAAACTGGAAATTGGAGATATCTTATTTAGGAAGAGATTTTTATGGCTTTCAAAGATTAAAAGGTAAAAGAACAGTTCAAGGGGAGATGGAGAAAATATTGAGTTATATATTTAATGAGGAAATAAAAATTGTTGGAGCTGGAAGAACTGATGCTGGTGTCCATGCATTGGGACAGGTAATTAGTTTTAAATCTCAAAGAGAATGGGAGGAAGAAAAAATTAAATCTGTTTTGAATAAGTTACTTCCTACGGACATTGTAGTGAAAAAGGTTGAAAAGGTTGAAGACAATTTCCATGCAAGGTTTTCTGCTAAAAGAAGGTGGTATATGTATTTCATATATAATCATTCAGAGAAAAATATTTTTTTAAATGACTTTTCTTGGTGGATAAAAGGGCCTCTTGATAGGAATCTACTAATGAGAGCAGCATTTATTATAAAAGGTAAACATGATTTTGTGAATTTTGCAGTTAAAGAATCAGAAAAAAATACTATTATTGAAATTTTTGAATCATTTTGGTGTTTTAAAAAAAACTATCTTTTTTATTTCATATGTGCCCCCTATTTTCTAAGAAAAATGGTAAGGTTTTTGGTAGGTAGTATGGTAGAGATATCCTTAGGTAGAAAAAGTTTAGAGGATTTTGAGAGTTATTTAATAGAGGAATATAAAGATAGATTTTCAGCTCCTGCTCCCTCTAATGGTTTATATTTATATAAAATAGATTATTGACATATTTTACAAATTTATATTAAAATGCAACGGGAAAGGAGGAATATTTAAAAATGAAAACTTTTATGGCAAAAAAAGAAGAGGTAAAAAGAGAATGGTATGTGGTTGATGCTAAAGGAAAAGTTCTTGGAAGGCTTGCCTCAGAGATAGCTAAAATATTAAGGGGTAAGCATAAACCTATTTTTACACCCCATGTGGATACAGGTGATTTTGTGATTGTGATTAATGCTAAGGATGTAGTTCTTACAGGAGAAAAAGAAAATCAAAAAATCTATTTCTTTCATTCAGGATATCCAGGAGGGCATAGATTAATTCCTGCTAAGGAATTAAAAGCTAAGAAGCCAGAGATGTTAATATATCTGGCTGTTAAGGGAATGTTACCTAAGGGTCCATTAGGAAGAAAAATGTTAAAGAAATTAAAGATTTATCCTGGACCTGATCATCCACATCAAGCACAAAAGCCAAAAGAACTGAATATATAAAACGGGAGGGATAAATGTTGGAGTTTGCAAATCAAGAAGTAAAAGTAATTCATGAGGTAGGTGGCAGAAAGACAGCAAGAGCAAAGGTTTGGCTTAGATTTCCAGGAGAAGGTAAAATAATAGTTAATGATAAACCAATGGAAGAGTATTTTGGAGGGAGAATTTTTTTCCATAAAGTGGTACAAAAGCCTTTGGAACTTACTGGCATGAAAGATCAAGTGGATGTTTTAGCTCAAACGATTGGTGGGGGAGTTAGTGCTCAAGCTCAAGCTCTTGCTCATGGAATATCTAAGGCTCTTGTTGCCTTAAAAGCTGATTGGAGAACTCTTCTTAAGAAAGAGGGACTTTTAAAGAGAGATCCAAGAGAAAAAGAAAGAAAAAAGTATGGTTTAAAGAGAGCACGAAGAGCACCCCAATACTCAAAACGTTAATGTGGAAGAATTTATATGGATATTGGTTATCATATAGTCTCTTTGGCAAGGAAAGCTATTGAGACATACCTCAGGGAGGGGAGAGTAATTTCTCCTCCCTCGGATTTACCTCATGAACTTCTTAGAAGGAGATCAGGTGTATTTGTGTCTTTACATAAAAGACCCAATGGAGATCTTAGAGGATGTATTGGTACTATTTTACCTACTACTCCCAATATAGCTGAGGAAATTATAAGGAATGCTATAAGTGCAGCTACTGAAGATCCTCGATTTCCCTCTGTGTCCTTAGATGAATTAGATAATATAGAAATTTCTGTAGATATACTTTCCCCTTTGGAAGAAGTTCAAGATATTTCAGAACTTGATCCCAAAAAATATGGTATTGTAGTTCAGAAAGGATGGAGAAAAGGGGTATTACTTCCTGATTTAGAAGGTGTGGATACAGTGGAAGAACAGCTAAGTATCGCTCTTGCTAAGGCTGGAATATATCCCGATGAGGATTTTAAAATATATAGGTTTTCTGTTCAAAGATTTAAGGAATGATTAATGAGAGAGGCTCTATTTTACCAAAAATTAGATCAAAAGAAAGTTCACTGTCTTTTATGTCCTCATAAATGTATAATTTATCCTAATAAAAGAGGAATATGTGGTGTTAGAGAAAATAGAGAAGGTACTCTTGTAACTCTTATATACGGAAAAGTAAGTTCTATTGCTTTAGATCCTATTGAAAAAAAACCTCTATACCATTTTTATCCAGGAAATTCAATTCTTTCTATGGGCACAGCAGGTTGTAATTTTCAGTGTCCTTTTTGCCAAAACTGGAGTATTTCTCAAGTTTTGCCAGAGGAAATTTACTTAGAAGAGATTTCTCCAGAAACTATTGTTAATATTGCTTTGAAAAATAAATCCATAGGAATAGCTTATACATATAATGAGCCTTTTATATGGTACGAATTTGTTTTTGACGTTTCTAAACTCGCGAGAGAATATAACTTAAAAAATGTTTTTGTGACTAATGGATTTGTTGAGGAAGAACCTTTTTTAGAGATTGCTCCATTCATAGATGCTATGAATATAGATATTAAGTCAATTAATCCTGATTTTTATCGAAAACTTTGTAAAGGAGACTTAGAAAAGGTAAAAAGAATTATACTTTTGGCTTTTGAAAAAGAGATTCACATTGAGTTAACAAATTTAATTATAACAAATTATAATGATAAGAAGGAAGAAATAATCGGATTAATTGAATGGGTAGCGGAAATTAGTAAGGATATTCCTTTACATTTTACTAGATATTTTCCAGCATATAAATTTATAGAGCCTCCCACTCCTCTTGAAATAATTAATTTTGCATATGAAGAAGGAAGAAAAAGATTAAATTATGTATATACTGGAAATGTAAGGGATGTTAGGGGTAGTACTACATATTGTCCTTCTTGTGGTAGTGAATTAATTGTAAGAGAAGGATATTTTATAAGAAAAAATCTTTTACGACACAATAATAAATGTCCTTATTGTGGTTATGGACTTCCTATATATGTAGGGGGTAATTTGTCATGAAATTTTTTAAAAATAAAAGAATAAGAAATTTTTTAATTTTTTCATTTCTTTTATTATGTTTTATTGGTTATAGTTATTACGATTGGTTAAAAGACTCTCCATGGAAAGAGAAGTGGAGAAATATAGAAAAATATATAGGGAAAGAAATAACCCTAAAAGGTGAGGCTACAAACCCTTATGGTATATGGGGAAGTATATATTCTGCCTATTCTCTTACTTTTGAAAACTTTCAGATTACTGTATTAAGTACTACTGGAATTCCTGCTGAAGGTGAAAAACTAATTGTAACTGGTGAGGTAAGAAAGAATTTTGAAGTGGTTGGTTTTTGGCAAGGTAAAGAAGTAAATGAAAAATATGATATTGTTATTTTGGAAAAGGAGAGGAGTGAAATTAAGTGAGAGAACTTTTTGGTACTGATGGCATTAGAGGTATTGTTAATAAAGCTTTAACTCCTGAGCTCGCGTATAAATTAGCTAGGGCTCTTTTAGGTTATTTTGAGAATTCTCGAGGCAAGAAGGTTATTATTGCTCAAGACACGAGAAGATCTTGTGATATGATAAAAAGTGCTTTGTCAGCAGGACTTACTTCAGGTGGTATAGATGTATTAGATGCTGGAATATTGCCAACATCATCTGTATCTTATTTAGTTAAGACTAATCCAGATATTTTATTGGGTATTGTAATTTCAGCCTCCCATAATCCTGTTGAATATAACGGTATAAAAATTTTTGCTAATGATGGATTTAAGTTACCTGATGAAGTAGAGAAAAAGATTGAAGAATACATGAAAGGAACTGATAATTATTACAGGGCAGACCCTTATGAAATAGGAAGAATATTTCAATTTAATGAAGGAAAAGAAATATATAAAAATTATCTTAAACAAGTAGTGAATGAAGACTTCACTGGTTTTAAAATTATGTTGGATTGTGCTAATGGATCTGCATCTAATGTAGCACCTGAAATTTATAGAGAATTAGGGGCAGAAGTGTATGCTTATAATATTGAATATAATGGTCTTAATATAAATGAAAATTGTGGGGCAGTATATCCAGAGATAGGTAAATCTCTTTTTATAGAAAGTAAGGCTGATATAGGATTTACATATGATGGAGATGCGGATAGAGTTATAGGATTCTTTAAAGATCAAATTATCGATGGAGATAAAATTTTGGGTATTCTTGCAGAATATTTTAAAAGGCAAGGAATCCTAAGAAATAACAAAGTAGTTGGTACAATTATGACCAATTATGGACTTGAGATGTATTTAGATAAAAAAGGTATAAAACTTATTAGGGCAAATGTTGGTGATAGGTATGTACTTGAGACTATACTAAAACATGATTTAAATTTAGGTGGAGAAACTTCTGGCCATATAATTCTTTTTGATTATTTACCTACAGGAGATGGAATTCTTACATCTCTTTTTTTAGTAAAAATTTTTAAGCATATGAAAGATGATTTTGTAAGAATGTTGGAAGAAATAAAACTTTTATCTCAAGTACATGATAAGATAAATATAAGTGGAATAAAACTTACAGAAGATGATGAGAAAAGAATAATGGATATTGCTAAGGAGGTGATAAAGGATAATAGTATAAGAATTATTATAAGAAGATCTGGCACAGAACCAGTTTTAAGAATCACATTAGAAGGAGATGTCCCTAAAAAGGAATTAGATTGTTTTCTAAAAGATATTAAAGAGAAAATTTTAAGTTATTTGAGTATCTAAGCGCCAGGACTTGCCTTTTAGGCAAGTTGACGAGGTGGAGGTTAATCGAGGTTTTCGGCGGATGCCTCTAGGCAGTAGCTACCTGCCTTAAGGGGACTCACAAAACTGGTGGGTGACTACCAGGACAAAAGGTCCCTAAGTAGCTATAGGGACATTCTCCTTCTCCCAGAAAAATTTAAGGAGGAGGAGAAAGATGTGTGGTATTTTTGGATATACAGGAAGTAATAATTCTTTGCCTTATATAATATCGGGTCTCGAGAAATTAGAGTATAGAGGTTATGATTCAGCTGGTATTGCTTATATAAAAAATGGAGAGATAGAAATTAAAAAAGTGGTAGGAAAAGTACAAGACCTTAAGAATAGTTTAGATTTTTCTACTATTTCAAATATTGGTATTGGTCATACTAGATGGGCTACTCATGGTGGTATTACTTACGAAAATGCACATCCTCATGTGGATTGTTTAAAAAATATTGCCTTAGTACATAATGGAATAATTGAAAACTACAAAGAGGTAAAAAAGTTTTTAGAGAATAAAAGTCATAAATTCTTAAGTCAAACAGATACTGAAGTTTCAGTTCATCTTTTAGAGTATCTTTTAGAAGAAGAAAAACTTAGCTTAGAGGAGGCTATTGAAGAAATCTTCAGAAGACTTGAAGGATCCTTTGCTTTTTTAGTTATGGATAAGAGAAGAAATAGAGAACTTTTTGCTATAAGAAGGCAAAGTCCACTGATTATAGGATATGGAAAAGGAGAGAATTTTATAGCTTCTGATATTCCTGCTTTAGGTATGTATACAGATACTTTTTATTTTTTAAAAGATAATGAATTTGCTAAGGTTTCTCCCGAAAAAGTAGAGATATTCCATGTGACTGGTGATAAGAGTAAATTAATTACAATTAATCCAATAAAAATACCCCAAGATAATATAAGGGCTGAGAAAGATGGTTACCCTCATTTTATGCTTAAAGAGATATTTGAACAACCTTCTGTTGCAAGAAGAATTATTTCTAATTTAGAAAGGTACGATAATGTTTTTGAAATTAAAGAGTTAAAGGAGAGTAATATTGAATGGGATAAAGTTCAACATACTTTCATAATTGCTTGTGGTACATCATATCATGCAGGCTATTTTGCAAAATTTCTATGGGAATCAGAGCTTCCTTTTTCTGTAGATATAGAACTCGCATCACAGATCTATTACAGATCGCTAAAGGTTCCTCAAAATACTCTTTTTATTGCTATAAGTCAGTCTGGTGAGACAGCAGATGTGATTACAGCAGTTAAAAATTTGAAAGAGAAAGGTTTTAAAGTTTTATCTTTAGTGAATAATACCCAAAGTACTATTGCAAGGGAAAGCGATTATGTAATAGGGCTTAAAGCTGGAGTTGAGATTGGGGTAGCAGCTACAAAAACTTTTATAGCTCAATTAATATGGTTAGGTCTATTAAAAGATTATATAAAAGCTAAAGTTTTAAAAGAAAATATTAATTTAGATAATTGGAATTTACTGCCCACTTATTTAGAAAACTATTTAGATAGTGTAAAGAATCTTGTAAAAAATATTTCGGATAAATATTATTTGAAAAGAAATTTTCTATATCTTGCTCGTGGTAAAAATTATCCATTAGCCTTGGAAGGTGCATTGAAGCTTAAAGAGATATCTTATATACATGCTGAGGCGGTTCCTGCAGGAGAAATGAAGCATGGTCCTATTGCCCTTTTAGATTCTGATACTCCTGTTTTTGGTTTGGTATATAAAGATGAGACCTATTCTAAAATGGTAAATAATTTAGAAGAAGCAAAGGCACGTAAAGCTCCAATTATAGCTATAGGTAATGAAAAGGATGAAAAATTATTAAATTTGGTAGACGATTTGATTCCTATGCCTAATATTGATCCTTTTTATTACCCATATTTAGCTGCTGTTGTTTTACAGCTTTTTGCCTATTATATGGCTAATAATTTAGGTAGAGAAATAGATCAGCCAAGAAATTTAGCAAAATCAGTTACGGTAGAATAGATAATATGGAGAATGTGATTATTGAGGTAGGTTTAGATATTGTTGAGATAGAAAGAATAAAGAAATTATGTGAAAAATATAAAAGATTTAAAGAAAGGATATATTCTTTAAGAGAGTTAGAGCAATTAAGTGGGAAAAAAGATTTATATCCCTCTTTGGCTGCGCGTTTTGCAGCCAAAGAGGCCTTTATAAAAGCCATTGGTGTGAGATATTCAGGTTGGGATTGGAAAGATGTGGAAATTCTTTACGGAATAAGTGGAAAGCCTGAGATTAATCTTAGGAATAAAGCTCTTGAATTTGCTCTTCAAAAAGGAGTTAAAGATATAAAGGTGAGTATTTCTCATACTCATAAATATGCAGTTGCAGTAGTTTTAATAACTATAAAAGAGGATAAATAATGAAAGAAAGTCCTCTAGAAAAATTGAGGGATAAATTAGAAGAGTTGAAGAAGATTTCTGGAAGACTTATAGTACCTGATTTTAAAGAAAGTGAGTCATATATTGAAAAATTTTTGACATTAAGACAAGAAGTAGAGGAATTGCTTATTGATCTGAAAAAATTAAATGTTACAATTGATCCAGAGCTTTCTCGATTGAGTGAAATAGATGGTGAATTAAAGAAGAATATAAATTCTTTGTATAAGATAATGAGAAAGAGTAATAGACTAAAGGACAAATCTAATCTTTATCCTAAAGAATATTGGTGGTGGCACATAGTTGAAATAGTAGATGAAAAAAGGAAAAGAAAATTAAAAAGAATTTTTTTAGGAAGTGTTATTGCTATTATTACTATCGGGCTAATTATTTTTATAGCTTTAAATTATAAGACACCTGCTGAAGAGATCTTAGAAGCTATTGATAAAAGTTATAAGTTTATGGCAGCTAAAAAATACGGAGAGGCTGAAAAATTATTGAATGAAAAAATCAAAAAATATAAAGATAAAGAGGAGTTATACATAGTTTTAGGGATTATTCAAGAAGAAGAAGGAAAAATAAAGGAAGCTGAAGAAACCTTTAAAAAGGGGCTTTTTATAAGTGGTGAGGAAGATAGGTTTTATTTACACAGAGCATTAGAGTATAAAAGATTACGTAAATTTGATAAAGCTAAAAAAGATATCAAGAAAGTACTTGAAAGGAATAAAAATAATTCAAATGCTTTGTATATTTTAGCCACTATTTACGAAGAAGAAGACAATATCATTGATGCTATAAGAACTTACAAGATTATTGAGGATTTAGGTGATAAAGCTAACCCGCAGATTTTAGTTATGGTGAAAATTAGACTTTCTGTGCTACTTCAGAAAGTAACCCTACCACAAAAATAGGGTTGTAATTGAAATTTGTTTGGTTTTGTGGTATATTCAATTTAGAAAGCCCTGCTGTGTGCGTGGTGTATGCTGTGGTCCTGGCTCAACACCTTGTTTCAGGAGGCTGATCTCCTGACTTGGGATTGCGGCTCTTAAAGAGCTACATAACCAAGCAGGGTAGGCCTCAAAATTGTGGAACGGGGCACAAGGACTTCGGCATCACGGCACAGCGGGGCTTTTAATAATTGTTTAAAAAATTCTTTCATTAGAGGGGTTGTAGAAATGAGAATAAGCCAACAAATAAGAGAGAAATTTACACAGTATTTCGTTAGAAATGGCCATTTACATTTACCCAGTGCATCTTTAGTTCCTGCAGATGATCCCACATTACTTTTTACCACTGCTGGGATGGTTCCTTTTAAACCATATTTTTTAGGGCAAGGTATACCACCTAAAAGGCGTATTACCACAGTTCAAAAATGTTTTCGAACTACAGACATAGAAAGGGTCGGCCTTACCCCAAGGCACTTAACTTTTTTAGAGATGCTTGGTAATTTTTCTTTTGGAGATTATTTTAAGAAAGAAGCGATTGGTTTTGCTTATGAATTCTTGACGAAAGAATTAGAGATTCCTTTATCAAGAATTTGGATTTCTGTATACGAGGAAGATGATGAGGCTTTTGAAATTTGGAATAAAATAATGGGAATTCCAAAAGAAAGAATAGTAAGATTAGGAAAAGAGGATAATTTCTGGGGTCCTCCAGGACCCACGGGACCTTGTGGTCCATGTTCTGAGATATATTATGATTTTGGTCCCAAATCTAAGGAGGAAGAAAATTGCAAGCCAGGTGATCCTTGTGATCGTTTTATGGAGATATGGAATTTAGTATTTATGGCTTACTATATGGATGAAGAGGGAAAACTTTCACCTCTGCCTCAGAAAAATATAGATACAGGAATGGGACTTGAGAGAATAGTAACGGTTGTTGAGAATGTTAGTAATGTTTTTGAAACAGATCTTTTTCAACCAATTATTCAAAAGGTAAAAGAAATTATTAAGGATTCTGATTTGGTTACAGAAAGAATGGTTTCAGATCATATTAGAGCTATAACTTTTCTTATGAGTGATGGTGTGGTTCCTACTAATGAGGGAAGAGGCTATGTTTTGAGAAGGTTAATAAGAAGAGCATTAAGAAGAGCTTATAAGTTAGGAGTGAAAGAGCCTTTTCTTTACAAAATTGTGCCTACTGTTGTAGAAATAATGGGAGATGCTTATCCTGAATTGGAAGAAAAATCTGACTATATTATGAAAGTACTTATCAAAGAAGAGGAGCAATTTATAAGAACCTTAGAGCAAGGTCTTAATCTTTTGGAGGATTATTTTAGAAAATCTACAAGTAAAGTTGTTAATAGTGAATTTGCTTTCAAACTTTATGATACTTATGGTTTTCCTATTGAATTGACGCAGGAAATTGCAGAAGAGGTAGGATTTAAAGTTGATATTGAAGGATTTAATAAAGAAATGGAGAAACAAAGAGAGAAAGCAAGATTATCTACTCAAGAAAAACTTGAAAGTACATTCATATCATTATCCGATGATGAGGTATATCAATTAAGGGAGATTCCTAACACTGAATTTGTAGGATATGATACTCTTTCTTCTGAAAGTAACGTTCTTTTTTTCTTGGGAAATAAACATAATAAAGAAATAAAAGAAGAGGAAGAAGTATACTTTGTATTAGATAAAACACCATTTTATCCAGAAAGTGGAGGTCAAGTTGCAGATACTGGCAAGGTATTTAATGATAATGTGGAGGTAATAGTTTCTGATGTAAGAAAACTTGGAGATAAATTTATTCTTCATAAAGGAAAAGTAGTTAAAGGAATCTTTAAGGAAGGGATGAAGGTTAAGGCAGAAGTAGATAAAGAAAGAAGATATCATACTATGAGACATCATACTGCCACCCATTTATTACATTCAGCTCTTAGGAAGATTTTAGGTAATCATATTATGCAATCTGGATCTTTAGTTTCTCCAGAATTTTTAAGATTTGATTTTACTCACCATTCTCCTATAACAGATGATGAGTTGAGGCTTATAGAGAAAGAAATTAATGAAAATATTTTATTAAATTTTAAAGTTGAAAAATTTTGGACTACATTAGATGAAGCAAGAAAAATGGGAGCAATAGCTTTATTTACTGAAAAGTATCAGAAGGATGTTAGGGTCATTAAAATTGAGGATGTTAGTATGGAGCTTTGTGGTGGTACTCATGTAGATTATACGGGAGAGATAGGAAGTTTTTACATTTTCAGAGAA
This sequence comes from Dictyoglomus sp. DH, assembly GCF_055181375.1. NCBI lineage: Bacteria > Pseudomonadati > Dictyoglomota > Dictyoglomia > Dictyoglomales > Dictyoglomaceae > Dictyoglomus > Dictyoglomus sp. DH. The sequence continues at coordinate 1,113,971 of NZ_CM143706.1, forward strand.
GAAGGAATTGGGAGTGGAATAAGAAGGATATTTGCAGTATGTGGAATTAAAGCTTGGGAATATCAGAAAGAAAAGGAAAGTATTCTTAAAAAGTCTATGGATTTATTAGGTGCAAATAATATGGAAGAAATACCTTTAAGAATTGAAAGATTAATTTCAGAGTTAAAAGAAAAAGATAAAAAGATAGAAAATCTAGAGGAAGAAATAATTAAAAAAGAATCCTCTAATTTACTAAATAAAATTGAGATGATTAGGGATATAGCTATACTTTGTGAAATTGTTGACATGGATAATGAGGCTATAAAAAGATTGGGAGATTATTTAAAGAGTAAAAAAGAAAATCTTGTTATAGTTTTTCTTAAAGAGATTGATGGACGTTTTACAGGTACAGTTATGATAAGTCCTAAGTTAGTAGATAGAAATATTCTTGCTAAAGATATAGTAAGAGTAATAACAGAAGAGTTTAAAGGAAGAGGTGGAGGAAGGGATACATTAGCACAGTTTAATATTCCTAAAATAGATATCACAAGAATTAAGGAATATTTGAAGGATTATTTCAAAAACAAATGAGTAGATATCTTGGAATAGATTGGGGAGAAAAATATATAGGTTTTGCTATTTCTGATCCGTTAGGGGTTATAGCTCAAGGATTAGATGTTATAGAGTTTAAAAACGAAAAATCCTTTTTCGACTATCTCAAAGGTATACTTCAAAGATATGATATTGAAGGGATAGTGATTGGCTATCCGATAAGCTTAAGAGGACATGAGAATGAGAAAACAGAAAAAATAAAAGAATTATCCAAGAAAATAGAAGAAAAATTTAAAATCAAAACCTATTTAGTAGATGAAAGATTCACTACTATGGAGGTAGAGAGGATTTTAATAGAGGCTAATGTTAAAAGAAAGGATAGAAAGATTATTAAGAATAAGCAGTCAGCAATAATTATACTACAAAAGTTTTTGTCATCCATACAACTTGACATCGAAGAACAAGAAAAGTTATAATTTTGCATTGTAAGGGCGCGTAGCTCAGTGGGAGAGCACTATCTTGACGCGGTAGGGGTCGGTGGTTCAATCCCACCCGCGCCCACCATAAAAGAAAAAGCGAAGAAAAGGAAAGTAATCTATTTCAGATATACAGAGAAGAAGACGAGAAGCTGGAAGTCTTCCATATCTGAAATAGATGAAAACCACCTTGTAGCTTCCTGTTGAAATTCCATTAATGGAAAAGTAAGCAATGACGGGTGATTCCGTTAAAGATCAAGAGTGGATCTTTTTTAGATCCATTAAGGTGGAACCACGGGAGCTCTCGTCCTTTAATGGGACGAGAGCTTTTTTATTTGTAGAATAAATAGTGAAAAATTAAACGGGAGGTCGGAATATTATGATTTGGAAAATGGTATATAAAAATAAAAGTTGGGAGGAAAAAGGCAGTTTGCTGGATGCATTAAGGGAAGAAGGTTTAGAAGATATAATATTAGGAGCAAGGATTAATGGTATTTTAACTGATCTGAAGATAATTCCTCCTTTTGGTAGTGTAGTGGAAATTGTGGATTGGGATGATGCTGAGGGGAAAAGTATTTATTGGCATACTTCTTCTCATATTTTGGCTCATGCAGTAAAAGAATTGTTTCCAGAGGTTAAATTAGGAATTGGACCTGCTATAGAAGAAGGGTTTTATTATGATTTTTATAAAGACACTCCTTTTACTCAGGAGGATTTAGAAAAAATAGAAGAAAGAATGAAGGAGATAATAAAGAAGGATATACCTATAGAAAGAATAGAGTTAACAAGGGATGAAGCAAGAAAATTATTAGAAGAATTAGAAGAGAATTTTAAATTAGAGCTTCTTGAGGAAATACCAGAAGGAGAAAAAATATCTTTTTATAGACAAGGTAATTTTATAGATCTTTGTAAGGGTCCTCATTTACCTTCTACGGGAAAAGTAAAAGCTATAAAGTTATTAAGTACTTCTGGTGCTTATTGGAAAGGAAATGAAAATAATCCTATGTTGCAACGAATTTATGGTATATCTTTTCCTTCTGAGAAAGAATTAAATGATTACCTAAAAGAAAGGGAGGAAGCATTAAAGAGGGATCATAGAAGAGTAGGAAGAGAACTTGGGATATTTAATACCTTTGAAGAAGCTGGTCCAGGCTTAATTTTTTATCCACCAAAAGGAGCTTTATTAAGACTGATTATTGAAGAATTTGAAAGAAAAGAACATTTAAAAAGAGGTTACTTACCAGTTATTACTCCCCATTTAATGCAAGCTGATTTGTGGAAAATATCAGGTCATTGGGATAATTATAGAGAAAATATGTTTTTTTTACAAGTAGACGAAAAAGATTATGCTGTAAAACCTATGAATTGTCCAGGACATGTTCTTATATATAGGTCTACTGTAAGAAGTTATAGGGATTTACCTCTTAGATTTTTTGAAATGGGAACTGTTTATAGATATGAAAGATCAGGAGTATTATATGGACTTGAGAGAGCCAGAGGTTTTACTCAGGATGATGCACATATTTTCTGTACAGAAGAACAATTGGAAGATGAGATTAAAAGAGTATTAGATTTTGTATTTTTTATGTTAAAAAGTTTTGGCTTAAATGAATATGAAATTACTCTTTCTACGAGACCCGAAAAATATATTGGATCTGATGAAATATGGGAAAAAGCAACAATAGCTCTTAAAAATGCTTTAGAGAGTGTAGGGGTTAGTTATCAAGTTGCTGAAGGTGAAGGTGCTTTTTATGGTCCTAAGATTGATTTAAAGTTAAGGGGGTTACTTGGAAAAAGATGGCAAGGTCCTACAATTCAAGTGGATTTTAATTTGCCAGAAAGATTTGATTTAACCTATGATGCTTCTGATGGAACAAAGAAAAGACCTGTTATGATACATAGAGCAATATTAGGTTCCTATGAAAGATTTATAGGTATTCTTATAGAACAATATGGTGGAAGATTTCCTTTATGGCTTGCACCTGTTCAAATTGCTATTCTTCCTATATCAGAAAAGCATGAAGATTATGCCTTAGAGATTGCTAAGATTTTAAAAGAAAATGACTTTAGGGTAGAAGTTGATTTAGATCAAGCCAAGTTGAATTATAAGCTTAGAAAGGCTATAAATAATAAAATACCCTATATCTTTATAGTAGGGGATAAGGAAAAGGCAGAAAGGAAGGTAAGTGTAAGAACCCATAATCAAGATTTAGGGGTTTTTGAACTTAATGTCATTATTAACAAGCTTTCGGACGAGATAAATACCAAAAAAGCCTTATAGGAGGATAAATAAATGTTATTTAAGATTCTTTTTACTATCTGGTTTTTTTTGCTTGGGAGTGCTGTCGGTAGTTTCTTAAATGTTTTGATATATAGACTTCCTCGAAAAGAATCTATTTTATTTCCTTCTTCTCGTTGTCCTTCTTGTAATCATAAATTAGCACCGAAGGACCTTGTACCTATTTTCAGTTATATATTTCTTAAAGGGAAATGTAGATACTGTAGAGCAAAGATTTCTATAAGATATCCCTTGGTTGAGACCCTTACTGCAATATTTTTTGCCCTATCTTTTTGGGTATATGGATGGTCTTTTCACTGTTTAAAAATATTAATACTTTTCTCATTCCTTTTGCCAATCTTTTTTATAGATATCGAACATATGTTGATTCCTGACGTTTTATCTTTTGCTGGTTTAGGAATAGGTTTTTTTCTCTCTTTATTAGAAGGTAAGATTTACCAAAGCATTTTAGGAAGCATTGTTTTTGGGGGAATATTACTTTTAATATATTTAGGTGCTCTTTTAATATTAAAAGAAGAAGGCATGGGACAGGGAGATATAAAGTTGGGATTTTTTTTGGGAAGTTTTCTTGGATTAAAACTATCCTTATTAGCTTTATTTTTGAGTTACATTTTAGGAAGTGTTATATCCGTCTTTATTTTGCTATTTAAAAATAAAGACTTAAAAACTGCTATACCTTTTGGTCCTTTTCTAATCTCGGGATCATTCATATCTTTATTTTGGGGAGAGTCTATAATAAATCTTTATATTTCTTTTTTTATTAAATGACAAATTTAAACGGATATACACTGTTAGAACTTTTAATAACTGTTATTATTATTGGAATTTTATCCTATATTTCTTTCCATGTTACAATTGCAAGCTTAGATAGAGCTAATCTGAATAGTTGTGCTATATTAATATTAAAAGAGCTTGTAGAACTTAGAGATAGTGCATATTCTTGTGATGAGGGTACTCCAAACATTTTATTTTTCTTTCCTCCCATAGACAAGATTGTTTTAAAATGTTATGATAAAAAAAGTAATTTTTATAAAATAACGAAAATAATTGATCTGAGAGAAGAAAATATAGATCTTGTTTCTTCAGTTTTTGGAGTAAATGAGTATGTTTACTTTAATAGGCTGGGAATTCCTTCTTCAGGGGGAACTGTTATAATAAGGTATAAAAATATGAGAAAATATATAGTAGTAACTCCTGCTACAGGGAGGATATATATAAGTGATAAAATGCCAGAAGATTAGTAAATATAGTGGTTTTAGTGTATTAGAGGCATTGATAGCTGGAATGGTACTTTTAATAGTACTTGTAGGAATTTTACAAATGTATTTTGTAACTTTTTATAATGCTCCAAAGGTAGAAAATCTTGTTAGAGCTAACTATATCCTTTCAAAAGAGGCAGAGTTGATTTTTTCAAAAAGTTATACTATTTTATATAGCTATATAACTTCTAATTATCCTAAGGTTGTAAAGTATAAAAACATGGTATATACTATTACATGTACAATAGATAATACTCTTACATGGGGAAAATTCATAAGATTAGAAGCATCTTGGATTGAAGGTAAAGAAAATAAAGAATTTAGAATTGAATTTTTTAGGGCTAAATTATGAAAAAGGGCTTTACTTTAATTGAACTTTTAATTGGTGTTTCCATATCCCTTATAATAGTTGCTCTTGTGGTGAGTTTCTTAACCACAGGTTCCTTAGGATATCAGTTTATAAATAAAAAGATACAATATCAAAGAAATGCAAGATTAGTGGCAGAGAGACTTATTAGGGAAGTTAAAAAAGCATCTATTATTGATAGTACTTCAGATGGTGGTAATTTAATATTTAGTTATACTTATTATGACTTTAGTACTAATCCTATTTCGTCTACATTATCTACTATAAGATATTATATAGATAATAATGGTATTCTCAGAAGACAAGTAAAACAGGGGAACTTATGGGTAGGTAATAATCCCCTAACAGAAAGTGATTTCAAGGTTATATCTCCTATATTTTTTTATTATGATGATTCTGGGAATATTGTTTCTCCAAGGAATGCTCAAGTTATTCAAGTGGTACTTAAATTTGACGGAAATAAAGATAATGTTGTTGATTATACCTTGACTTTTTCAATGTTTCTCCCTATAAAAAACACTTATTACTTAAAATAGGGGGAAGAAAAAAATGTTTTCTAATAATAAAGAAAAGGGACAATTAGTGATATTAATGAGTATCGTTATCTTTATATTTGTATTGGGGTTAATTATTCTTCAACTTATACCCTCAGAAAATGTTATTACAAGGAGGACTCTTGAAAGTAATCAAGCCTTTTATTTAGCTCAATCAGGACTTCAACAAGCTTTTTATATAATAAATTCTAACCCAGATTTAGCATTTTTGACCCTTACTTTAAGAAGAATAGACAACAGTAGTAATCTATTATCCTATACAATGACTTATACTAACGGAGATTTATTTAAATTTAGCTATAATATAGGTTCTATATCTGTTGGTGAATATAATGTTACTGTTTCATATACCTTATCAAAATTAAATTCAGGGGGAGTTTTAATCGATTATCCCATATATAAGATAAGATGTGAAGGCTATGTACCATCCATAGATAATTATAGGGTTATTAGGAAACTTGAAGTATATGGGAATAATACTGAAATAACTCTTGATCCATTTAAATTTGCAGTCTTTGCAGGAACCTCTGTTAATTTTTCTGGAAAAGCTGCAGTTATTGAAGGAGAGAGATTGCCTGATGGGACTTTTGATACTGCAATATATTCTAATGGTCCTGTAGATTTAAGTAATCCTCCACTTATAAATGGTTCTTATTCTCCTGTATTAGGAATAGACGTTATTGCAAATGATAATTCCCTTTCTATGCCAACTTTGAATGAAGATTATCTTAAAAGTGTAGCTATGTCGCAGGGTCTTTACAGATCAGGGGGAAATATAGATTTAAAGAATTTAGTTGATTATGCAAAGAGTAATCATAATTGGTACAATTCTGCCACTAATACTTGGTTGACATGGACGTTGGTGATATATATAGATGGTAATGCTAGGATGGCTGGGAATGTTGAGTTTCAAGGGATGGTTATTGTAAAAGGAGATGTAAAGATTACAGGTACTGGGAATAAAATAAGGGGGATATTATATGCAGCAAAAGTTGACTCTGTTACAGATGATCTTTCTATATTTGGAGATCCTATTATAGAAGGTACCAGTATAGGTGAGGCTGTAAGAATTGGAGGTAATAGTACTATAAAACACAATAGAAGTTATATCGAAAGTATCATGCAATCTCATGGCATAACAAATGTAGTAAAAGCTACAAAGACAAAATTAAAGATTCTTTCATGGAATGAATTTTAAAAGAGTTGTCTATTTATATCTTTTGTATTAAAATAAAATCTTATTCAGGGAGAGGTTGAAAGGAAGGGAAAGATGGGGATTTTTAATTTATTTTCTTCAGAAGAGCCTATTTTGGGTATTGAATTTGGAAATCCTGTAAGATTAATATATGGGGGGAGGAGAAAGGATAAGAAGGTAGTCTTTAAAAATGCAATTTCTGATGTTTTTTCATCTGACATCTTTCAAGGAGGTCAACCTTTAGATATTTCAAAAATAATAGAAACTCTTAGAAAGGACTTAAAAACATTGAGAATAAAGAACCCAAAAACATATATAGCTATACCATCTTTAAATGTGGTGGTAAGGTTTTTTAATTTTCCTTATATGCCAGAAGAAGAACTTAGAGAGGCTATAAAATGGGAGCTTGATAGGTATGTTCCATTTTCTGAGGAAGATATAGTGTACGATTTAGAGATTATTGATGTAATAGAGAGGGAAGGAAGTAAAGAATGTAGAGTAATGCTGGTTGCAGTACCAAAAGAAATCATAAATCCATATTTGGAGATAGTAAAATCCTTAGGGCTAAATTTAGAGGTAGTAGATATAAGTATTTTTTCGGCTGTAAGATCAGTAGTATTTAATAGAAAAGAGCTTCCTAAGGGTAATACCTTGTTCTTGTATACTCACGATAATATTGCAGAATTTGTTGTGATAAAGGATAATCAACCCATATTTTTTAGAAGCACTATTATGGAAGAATGGAATCCACATGAAGAAGGAGTAGATGAGCTTACAAAGTCTTTTATTTTGGAAGATTTTGTAAGAAAAATTCAAGAATCTATTAATTTTTTCTTTCTACAGTTTCCAGAGGAACATATAGATCAAGCTATAGTTATGGGAAGCAATGCTAAAAATAAAGATTTTGTGGATCTTTTAGAGGCTCTCTTAAATGTACCATCAGAAGTAGCCCCATTGACTCTTAGCTCTGACGTAATAGTAAATGCAAAAAAGCAAGATAAATCATTTTTAGAAGATCTTTCTTCTTGGGTAGTACCTATAGGACTATTTTTCTGGGGAAGGATGTAGGAATATGTTTAAGATTAACCTTTTACCGAAGGAAGCTAAGAAAAAAGAGGCAATAAGAATTCCCTTTTTAGGTATTCTTATTACTGTGATTGGGATATTACTTCTATTTGGAGAGATTGTTCTTTATTTTAATCTTTCATCTGAAGTTAATAATTTAAGAAACGAAAATACTTCTCTTGAAGCCCAAATAAATGATCTTAAAATAAGAATAAAAGAATTACAAAAATTGCAAGACATAAAAAAACAATATGAAGAAAAGATAAATTTATTAAATGAGATTTCTTCTAAAGAGATATCTTGGGTTGATATTTTTGAGACTATAAATGGAATTACTCCTAAAAATCTTTGGATTAAAAGTTTTAGCTTAGATTCTTCAGATAATGTAAATATCGAGGGATTTGCTGTAAGCTACAAAGATATAGCAATTTTTTTAGATCAATTAGAAAAAACCAATCTTATGGATAAAATTACCTTGGGTTTTGCTCAGAAGGTTGGACAGCCTCCAGTTATTGCTATTAATTTTAGGATAGCTGCTCAGTATAAGAGGGGTGAAAGATGAAACCAAATATAAATATATGGATAATTGTAGGTATTTTTTTATTTGTTATTGTTATTGGATTTTACTTTCTTGTATATAAATCTTTAGAGAATGAAAAAAGCACATTAGTGGAAAGCATTGATAATAATCGTCAGATGCTTCTTAAGTATCAGCTGAATTACAAAAAGAGCTTAGAAGAGTGGGAGAAATTTAAAGAATCTTTGCAGAAATTTGCTGAATTACAACAGAAGTTACCTACAAAGGAAGATCTTCCTCATCTTTTAGCTTTTGTAGAGACCATATGTAAAGAATCAAAGCTTTCTGTAAATAGTTTTAAGCCAATTCAAGCACAAGAACAACCTCAGCCTACCTCACAAGAGGGGAAAAAAGAGGCTCCAAAACCTCTTTATGAAGAAAGAAATTATAGTGTGGACTTACAAGGTAGCTATGGTGGATTTCTCTTATTTTTAGCTAAGCTAAAGACAGCACCTCGTATTATTCTTTTAAAGGATTTAAAAATTGATCCTGTAGATACAACTGCTAAAGAACTAAAATTTTCCTTCATATTGTCTACATTTATAATTAAATAGGTGAGGAAATATGGATATTAAAAGTATATTTAATGATCCAAAACAAAGATTAATAGTCCTTATAAGTCTTTTTATTATTGTAGGTGCGATTGGAGGATACTATATTGTGGCAAATTATGTATTAACTCCCCAAGAGGAACCTGTTATAACAACACCTAGGGCAAAAACTACAACAGAGACTTATACTTTTACCGAAATTTTGGAAACTTTTACTGAACAAATAGGAGTGGTCTTTACTTATTCAAATGTTGCTTTAGGAAGAAGTAATCCTTTTTTACCTGTTATTGACTTAAATCCAAAACCACAGCCTAAGATATCGTCTTTACCTCAAGCGACGGCTAGAATTTCTGTAGTACCGCAATCTTCTTCTGTTACTAGATCTTGGTATAGTAATTTTAAGCTTACAGGAATAATAAGAAGTAGGGATAAAAGTTATGCAATTATTGAAGAAGGTGATAGGGGCTATATCATAAGAGAAGGAGAATTGTTAAGGGGGGATATATATCTGGAAAAGATCTTGGAAAATACGGTAGTTTTAAGGAAAGGAAAAGAAACAACCAATATTAAACTGGGAGGTGAATAGTTTGTCTTACATAAGAAAATTAATTTCTTTGATTCTGTTTATAAACTTTTTGTTAATTGGGGGGATAGTTGCTCAAAATAGTTTAAAAAGTTTAGTGGGAATTCAAGTAGAAGATGGTAGTGGTGGTACCATAAATATAAATATTTATTTTTCAACTACTTCGGTACCCAAATATGATATTAAACAATCTGCCTCAAAAATTGTGGTAACTTTTTATGATACTCAGATAAAAACAGTATCAAAAAGTGTTGAAATAAATAAAGGATTTTTGACTAATTTAGAACTCTCTCAAAATAAAAATAATACTATACTTGTAATAAATTTTGTAGGATCCTTACCTAAGTATTCAGTTACTTCTACTTCTGGAATTTTAAAAATTACACTAAGTCCTTCAGATGCTTATTCCAAAGAAGAAACTTCATCTATTAAACAGATTTCTTCAATAGAAAATACTCTTTTGAATATAAAGATTGATAAGAATTATAAGCCCAATCTTATAGTGTTGGAGTTTTCTAATAAAGCCCCAGATTTTAAAAGCTTACTCCTTAAAAATCCTTTAAGATTTGTGATTGATTTAACAAATACAGTAAATAAACTAGGTTCTAAGGTTATATCTGTAAATTCTAGTCCTATTATTTCAATTAGAATTTCTCAATTTAGTACTAAACCGTTTGTTACAAGGGTAGTAATCGACTTGAAGACTTCTTTTCCTGCTATATCTGCAAGATCAGCTGATAATAAAATATATATAGGGACAGAAGAGGTTTTAGGTAAGGTTGCTCCAATAACTACTAAGACTGTAAGTCAAAAGACAATAGAATTACCAGGAAAGGAAGAAACTCCCAAGATAACTGAGGTAAAAACCAGAGAAGTACAACAAGAACAAAAAGTAGAAACCAAATTGGAACCTCCTAAGCCTGTAGAAGTAAAAGATAAATTCCAGCAAAAGATTTCAGTTTCTTTTGATAGGGCTGAAATAAGGGATGTTTTAAAAGCAATGGGGCAGTTGGCTGGACTTAATATAATAACGGATATTGGTGTCCAAGGAAGAATAAGTGTCTATTTGAAAGATATTCCATTTAGAGATGCTTTTTACGCTTTACTTGCATCATCAGATCTTGGATATGTGCAACAAGGAGAAGTGATTATTGTAGCAAACCTTGATAAACTTCAAAAAATTGAAAGTAGAGATTTAGTTACAAAAGTATATCAACTTAGATATTTTGAAAGCCAAAAGGCTAAGGAAATTCTATCTAAAACCTCTAAGACTGCAATTTTTGATTCTGATGATACGAGAAATTGGCTAATAGTTTCAGCTCCATCAACAGAATTTCCGAAGATAGAGAATGCTATCAAAATTTTAGATATACCATCTGAAAAAGTTGCAGAAACAAAGGGAGTAGGTAAGGTTCAAGTTGAAAGGTTTGAAGATACATATCTTGTTTCTCTTAATGCGAAGGGAGAGGATATTAAAGATATTCTTCAAGAAATAGCACAAAAAACGGGTAGGAATATAATATTTTCAAAAGATATTTCTGGAGGTTTATATCTTACCTTAAACAAAGTTTCCTTAGATAGAGCGATAGATCTTATTATTAGAAGTTTAGGATACACATATGAGATAAGAGAAGGTGGATTCATAATAGTAAGTGTACCTAAGGGTGAAGCCCCTTCAGTACCTATTTTAGAGATAAAAGAACTTGTTAAAATAGATAAAATTAATGATATTTATTATGTTACTGCAGATCTTAGAAAATCTGATATAAGGGATATAATCCAAGAGATAGCAAAGAAAACTGAATTTAATTTTGTAATAGATCCAAAGGTTTCGGGAAGTGTAGATCTATTTGTAAATAAAGTACCACTGGATGAAGTTCTTACTATTTTACAAAGGCTTGCCAATTTTGATATGGAAAAAGTAGGGAAGACCTATTATGTTAAACCTAAGGAAATACAAACAGCTCCTACAGTGGTTCAGCCTATATTAACTAAATTATATGTTCTTAAGTATATTGATTTACAAGATATTTTGAGAGTAGGAGGGGCATTAGTAAAGAACATAAGCTTAAGTTATGATAGTAAGACGAGGTTATTAATAGCCCAAGGAAAGGAAGAGGACTTGAAGGTACTTGATGATCTAATAAGCAGGATAGATGTGGAGAGGAAAGGGGAAGAGGTAGTAGTAGCGAAGGAGTTATTAAGTGTAGAGAAAGAAGAAGGGAAGATATATGTAAGTTGTGATTTGAAGAAGGCAGATATAAGGGAAGTATTAAGGGAGCTTGGTAAGAAAGCAGATATTAACTTTGTGATAGATCCAAAGGTAGCAGGAGAAGTAGATCTCTATCTAAATAGGGTAGAGTTATCGGAGGTATTGAACATACTCCAGAAGGCAGCGAAGATAAGCATAACGAGAGATGATAAAGTGACCTATGTGAAGATGCAAGAGGAGAAGGTAGCGGTACCAGTAGAGACAGCGAAGACGAAGATATATGTATTGAAATATATAGACATATCAGACATAGAGAGAGTAGGAGGGGCATTAGTAAAGAACATAAGCTTAAGTTATGATAGTAAGACGAGGTTATTAATAGCCCAAGGAAAGGAAGAGGACTTGAAGGTACTTGATGATCTAATAAGCAGGATAGATGTGGAGAGGAAAGGGGAAGAGGTAGTAGTAGCGAAGGAGTTATTAAGTGTAGAGAAAGAAGAAGGGAAGATATATGTAAGTTGTGATTTGAAGAAGGCAGATATAAGGGAAGTATTAAGGGAGCTTGGTAAGAAAGCAGATATTAACTTTGTGATAGATCCAAAGGTAGCAGGAGAAGTAGATCTCTATCTAAATAGGGTAGAGTTATCGGAGGTATTGAACATACTCCAGAAGGCAGCGAAGATAAGCATAACGAGAGATGATAAAGTGACCTATGTGAAGATGCAAGAGGAGAAGGTAGCGGTACCAGTAGAGACAGCGAAGACGAAGATATATGTATTGAAATATATAGACATATCAGACATAGAGAGAGTAGGAGGGGCATTAGTAAAGAACATAAGCTTAAGTTATGATAGTAAGACGAGGTTATTAATAGCCCAAGGAAAGGAAGAGGACTTGAAGGTACTTGATGATCTAATAAGCAGGATAGATGTGGAGAGGAAAGGGGAAGAGGTAGTAGTAGCGAAGGAGTTATTAAGTGTAGAGAAAGAAGAAGGGAAGATATATGTAAGTTGTGATTTGAAGAAGGCAGATATAAGGGAAGTATTAAGGGAGCTTGGTAAGAAAGCAGATATTAACTTTGTGATAGATCCAAAGGTAGCAGGAGAAGTAGATCTCTATCTAAATAGGGTAGAGTTATCGGAGGTATTGAACATACTCCAGAAGGCAGCGAAGATAAGCATAACGAGAGATGATAAAGTGACCTATGTGAAGATGCAAGAGGAGAAGGTAGCGGTACCAGTAGAGACAGCGAAGACGAAGATATATGTATTGAAATATATAGACATATCAGACATAGAGAGAGTAGGAGGGGCATTAGTAAAGAACATAAGCTTAAGTTATGATAGTAAGACGAGGTTATTAATAGCCCAAGGAAAGGAAGAGGACTTGAAGGTACTTGATGATCTAATAAGCAGGATAGATGTGGAGAGGAAAGGGGAAGAGGTAGTAGTAGCGAAGGAGTTATTAAGTGTAGAGAAAGAAGAAGGGAAGATATATGTAAGTTGTGATTTGAAGAAGGCAGATATAAGGGAAGTATTAAGGGAGCTTGGTAAGAAAGCAGATATTAACTTTGTGATAGATCCAAAGGTAGCAGGAGAAGTAGATCTCTATCTAAACAGGGTAGAGTTACAAGATACTATTGATATATTGAGTAGAATAGGAAATATAACTTTTGAAAAAATGGGTGTTGTGACATATGTTAGACCTTATGTACCACCAGTTGTAACAGCTAAAGAGGGAGTACAAATTATTACAAAAGAGTATAAGTTAAAATATATATCCTTGGATACATTAAAATCTGTGGTTTCAGGTCTTGCTAAAGATGTATCCTTCTATTATGATCAAACCTCAGGATTTTTGTTGGTTCAGGGCCCTGTAGACCAAGTTACAGCTGTGGAAAATATGATAGCAAAACTTGATAAGCCAACCCCACAAGTAAAAGTGGATGTTCAAATAGTAGAAGTATCAAGAGAAAATGTAAAGGATATAGGTATAGCGTGGGGTACACAAAATATAGGTACAGGTATTAAAATAGAAGCTAATGTTGGTTGGCAAGATCTGAAGTTAAGTATTATAAATCCTGAAAGTGTACTTGCTACTATAAAGGCCTTAGAGACCCAAAATAAAGCTAAAATACTTGCTCAACCAAGTATGACAACTATAAGTGGTAAAGCTACAAGAATCATGATAGGTGACAGGGTACCATTGGTATCTTATGATGCTCAAGGTAATAGATCAATTACATATATAGATGTAGGAATAATACTTGAGGTAACACCAACTGTAAATCCTGATGGTACTATTACTGCAAATATTAAGCCTCAGGTTAGTACAATAAGTGGTTATGCAGGAAAGGAAGGAGATGTACCTGTAATATCGACTAGAGAAGCACAAACTATAGTTAACTTGAAGAATGGTGAAACTCTTGCCTTAGGTGGTTTGTTAAGACAAGAAGAAATTGAAAGTATGTCTAAGGTACCACTCTTAGGAGATATTCCAATTCTTGGAGAGCTCTTTAAAGCAAGAAAGACTCAAAATGTTCAGAAGGAGCTTATTATACTTATAACTCCTAAGACGATAGAATAAGACAAAATGAGGATAAATATTTTATGAATACAAGAATTAGAGAAATACAAAACAAACTAAATAAAGAAGAGATAGATGGGGTTATTATTAGTAATATAGTGAATATTAGATACCTTACAGGATTTACGGGCTCAACAGCTGAACTTGTGCTTTTAAAGGAGGGGGGTTACATATTAGTAGATTCAAGGTATTGGGAACAAGTACATCAGGAAGTTAATATAGTAGAGCCTGTTCTTATCAATGGTGATGTGAATTTATTCTCTTTCTTAAAGGATCTTTCAAAAAAAGAGGATTTTAAAAGAATAGCTTTTGAGGGACAATCATTCAATTACTTTAAGTATAAAAAGTTGATTGAAGGTTTATTGAATATTGAATTGATTCCAGTAGAAAATTGGGTAGAAGAGATGAGAATGACTAAGGATGAAAATGAGATAGAAAAAATAAAAACAGCTTTGAAAATTGCAGAGAGGGCTTTTGAAGAAGTATTAGAAATTATAAAGCCAGGTATATCTGAAAGAGATTTAGCAATAGAATTAGAGTATCAAATGGCAAAAAAAGGTAGTGAGAAAATAGCTTTTGATACAATTGTGGCATCAGGACCAAGGGCTGCACTTCCTCATGGAAAGGCAAGCAATAAAAAGATATATTGTAATGAGTTTATTGTATTTGATTTTGGGGCTATTTATGAGGGATATCATTCGGATATTACAAGAACCGTGTATATCGGGAACCCAACTGAAGAAGAACTTTTAGTATACAATATCGTTTTTGATGCACAAAAAAAGGCAGAAGAAATAATAAAAGAAGGTGTAGAAAGTAGTTTTGTAGATAAAGTTTCTCGTGATATAATTCAAGAAAATGGTTATGGAAATTATTTTGGTCATGGTCTTGGGCATGGTGTAGGACTTGAAATACACGAATTACCAAGGTTATCCCCAAAAGGAAATTGGATTCTAAAGAAAAATATGGTAGTTACTGTTGAACCTGGTATTTATATTCCTGGAAGATTTGGGGTAAGGATTGAAGATATGGTGGTTGTTAAAGAGCAAAAGGCAACTATATTAAATAGTTTTACTAACGAACTTATAATAATATAGGGAAAGGGAGGTAATAAAGAAGATGATTTCAGTAAATGATTTTTATCCTGGCCTTACTATTGAATTAGATGGAGAAATATATATAGTACTTGAG
Source organism: Dictyoglomus sp. DH (assembly GCF_055181375.1). Taxonomy (NCBI): domain Bacteria; kingdom Pseudomonadati; phylum Dictyoglomota; class Dictyoglomia; order Dictyoglomales; family Dictyoglomaceae; genus Dictyoglomus; species Dictyoglomus sp. DH. The sequence goes on from NZ_CM143706.1 coordinate 1,129,417, forward strand.
TACCAACATGTACATATGGCTCAGGGTCAGGCAACAGTCAGGGTAAAATTAAAGAACTTGAAAACAGGAAATGTATTGAGAAGAACATTTAAATCAGATGAATATGTTCCTCAAGCTTTTATTAATAAAAGAGAAGCAGAATTTCTTTACAAACAAGGAGATGAGTATTATTTTATTGATCATGAAACCTATGAACAACATATGCTCACTGAGGAGCAATTAGGAGATGCAATTAAATACTTAAAAGAAGGAACTATCGTTAGTGTGCTTTTTTATGAAGGAAATCCTATTGGTATAGAGCTTCCTACTACAGTTGTTTTAGAGGTTATAGAAACTGATCCAGGTCTTAGAGGAGATACAGTTTCGGGTGGATCAAAACCTGCAAAATTAGAAACGGGATTAGTAATACAGGTCCCTTTATTTATACAAATTGGAGATAAAGTTGTAGTGGATACTCGTTATGCAAAATATGTTGAAAGAGCATAGATTTTAATAATGAGTTTTAATAAAAAAGGAGTATTACTATGAAAGAATGGTCTTTAGAAGAGTTAAAAGAGTTAATATGTCTATTTAACAAGAGTAATCTTTCAGAATTGATAATAGAAAATGGAGAAAATAAATTGGTTTTAAGAAGAGGTGATTATGTTGTTTCTATTTCATCACCTCAGGTAGAATCTCAAGTTGAAAAATTACAAGCCATAAAAGAGGTTGCTGAGGAAGGTGTATATATTACTGCTCCTTTGGTTGGAGTTTTTTATCGTTCCCCCGCTCCAGGCGCCCCTCCTTTTGTTGAAGAAGGTGATTTGGTAGAGCCAGGACAAACAGTATGTATAATTGAAGCCATGAAATTAATGAATGAGATAAAGAGTCATGTAAGAGGAAGAGTTAAAAAAATATTAGTTGAAAATGGTCAGGCAGTGGAATTTGGACAAAAACTTTTTCTAATAGATACAGAGAGCAATGTTTAAGAAAGTTCTTATTGCAAATAGAGGAGAAATTGCTGTTAGAGTTATAAGGGCTTGTAAAGAATTAGGCATTAAAACAGTAGCTGTATATTCTGAAGCAGATAAAGAATCTCTTCATGTATATATGGCAGATGAGGCAATCTGTATAGGCCCACCTCCTGCCTCACAAAGCTACTTAAATATTCCAAACATTATTAGTGCCGCTTTAATATCAAATGCTGATGCTATCCATCCAGGATATGGTTTTTTAGCAGAATCATCAAGATTTGCTGAAATTTGTCAAGACCACGGTATAATGTTTATAGGTCCTAAAAAGGAAGTTATTGAAAGTTTAGGGGACAAGGCCAGAGCCAAAAAAATAATGAAAGAAGCAGGTGTTCCTTTGCTACCTGGGTCTGAAGGACTTGTTGAGGATGAAAAACAAGCAGTAAAAATTGCTAAAGAGATAGGTTTTCCTGTTCTTATAAAGGCTACTGCTGGTGGTGGCGGTAAAGGAATGAGGATTTCATACAGTCCTGAGGAATTGGTAAAAAATATAAGACTTGCTAAATTGGAGGCTGAGAAAAATTTTGGAAATCCTGGCGTGTACATTGAAAAGTTTATAGAAGAACCAAGACATGTGGAGATACAGATAATGGGAGATGCTTATGGTAATATTGTTTCTCTTGGTGAAAGAGATTGTACTATTCAAAGAAGATATCAAAAATTAATTGAGGAATCTCCTTCCCCAGTAGTAGATAGAAGATTGAGAGAAGCTATGAGTAGAGCTGCAATTCGAGGGGCGTATAAGGTTGGGTATGTGGGTCCTGGAACCTTTGAATTTCTTTTGGACAAAGATGGGAGATTTTATTTTATGGAAGTAAATACGAGAATTCAGGTAGAACATACTGTAACAGAAATGGTAACTGGTATTGATCTTGTAAAATGGCAAATACTAATTGCAGCTGGAGAGAAATTAGATTTTAAAGAAGTAACATTAAGAGGACATGCTATAGAGTGTAGAATTAATGCTGAGGATCCTGATAATAATTTTGCTCCATCTGCTGGAAAAATAGATAAATATATACCTCCAGGAGGCCCTTTTGTAAGAATTGATACTCATCTTTATGAGGGTTATGAAATGGTACCTTTTTATGATTCTTTACTGGCAAAGATTATAACTTGGGGAAAAGATAGAAATGAGGCTATAATAAGGATGAAAAGGGCTTTGGAGGAATTTGTTTTGAGAGGAATTAAAACGACAATCCCTCTTCATTTAAAAGTACTAAATAACAGTTCATTTATAAAAGGAGACTATTCTACTAACTTTTTATCAAGAAGGGTGTTAGTAGAGGATTAATTTTTGATAAAATAGAGAGTGGTGATAAGCTATGAAAGAAGAACTTTCATATGGAACGGTAAATATATCAAAAGGGGTTATCTCTGTAATAGCGGGTATTGCTGCTCAAGAGGTAGAAGGTGTCGCTCAAGTAGGAGAGCCTTCTTCTTCATTTATGAAACTTGTATCGGGTATACCTCTTGGAAGGGGTATAAAAATTGATCTGTATGAGAAAGATGTATACATAATGATACCTATTTATGTAAAACAAAATGTTTTTTTTCCTGAAGTTGCAAGAGAAGTTCAATCCCATGTTAAGGAAGTGATAGAAAGTATGACAGGATTAAATGTAAGGGAAGTGAATGTTATTATAAAAGGAGTATTGATAGGTAAAAAAGATAAGGAGGAGAAGAAATGAAACTTAATAGATATGAAATTATTATTTACTCTATAATTTTGTTAATTTTCTCTTTTATTGATCTTATTTTAATCCTTGGACTTTTTAAATGGGAATTAGCATTAAGTATAATAAATTGGGCTAAGGGACCTGGTTTTTTGTTTTCTGCTATTTTGTTTATAATTCTTTTTGTTCTTGCTTTTTCATCAAGTTTTGCTTTAATTATAAATAGAGAGAAAACTTCTGTTGTTATAGGAAATAGAACAGGTTTAGGTGATGTAATGATTTCTGTTAATGGTATTAAAAGTTCTATCAGAGAGATAGCTGGATATTTTTCAGAAATTCAAGATATAAGACCTGAGATTGAAATTATAAAAGATAAAATATATATTACTTTGAGGATAAAAATTCCTGCGAGTGCAGATATAACAAGAATTGTTAATGAGATGCAACAAAGATTAAAAGTTTATTTTGAAAGTGTTTTACCTTTGAACTTAGAAAAAATAAACGTAATAATTGATGATGTAGTTCCTTCAAAAAGGGGTAAGTAGATGAATCTTGAAAGGGTAAAAAATTATAAATATAGATTTATTTTCTCATTAGTATTTTTAATATTAGGAATCCTTATTCTTACTATTGGTTTTTGGAGAACCTTATTTCTAATCATTATGTTACTTTTAGGGTATTTAATTGGTAATATAATTGATAAGAATCTATTGTTTCTTTTTGTAGAAAAAATTAAAGAGATATTTATGATAGGAAGGTAAAAATGAGCAAAGAAAGAACAAGATGTAGAGAAAAGGTTTTGATGTATTTATTCCAGCAAGAATTGGGTCAAAATGTTGAGGTAGATTTTGATGATTTTTCACTACAAGCTCAAGCTTTTGCTCACAAACTCTATGAAAGTACTCTTTATTTTAGAAATGTTGCTGATGCTATTATAAGTAAATTTAGTAAGAATTGGAGATTAGATAGAATAGGAGGCTTGGAGAGAAACATTTTAAGAATGGCAATAGCTGAAATGTTTGCTTTTGAAGATATTCCACCTGGTGTTACTGTTAATGAAGCTGTTGAGTTGGCTAAAAAATATGTCAGTCCAGAAGCTGGTAGATTTGTTAATGGTATTTTAAGGAATATAGTTAGGAATTGGGATGAGATTTTAAAAATTAGAGAGGAATATTTAAATGTTGTTAGAGAGAATTAATTCTCCGAATGATTTAAAATCTCTATCTGTAGAAGAGCTAAGGAATTTAGCTGAAGAAATTAGAAGAGTAATTATTAATACAGTAGAGAATAATGGTGGTCATTTAGCATCTAATTTAGGAACTGTTGAGTTAATTTTAGCTCTTCATTATGTTTTTAATACACCCATTGATAAGATAATTTGGGATGTAGGGCATCAGGCATATACTCATAAATTAGTAACTGGAAGAGCAAAAGATTTTCATACATTGAGACAATATGGTGGAATCAGTGGATATATTGCTCCTTGGGAAAGTGAGTATGATCATTTTGCTGTAGGACATGCTGGTACATCTTTATCTGCTGCTTTAGGATTCGCTAAAGCAAGGGATATTAAAGGTGAAAAATATAAAGTTATAGCAGTAATAGGTGATGGTGCTTTAACTTCTGGAATGGCATGGGAGGCATTGAATCAAATTGGATTCTTGAATACAGATCTTATTGTTATATTAAATGATAATGAACATTCTATCTCACCTAATGTAGGAGCTTTAGCAGTTTATTTGGCTAAGCTAAGGAAACACCCTCTTTATAGATTTTTTAAGCAGACAACTCAGAATTTTTTAAAGAATTTACCCTTAGGAAAAACCTTGTTATCCTTAGATCTAAAATTGGAGAGAAGTTTAAAGAGTCTTCTCTTGGAAAATCCAATATTTGAAGATTTAGGTTTTAAATATTTTGGTCCCTTTGATGGACATGATATACCCCTTTTAATTTCCGTATTTAAGGGTATAAAAGATAATCTATCTTGTCCAGTATTGATACATGTCACAACCAGAAAAGGAATTGGCCATAAAGATGCAGAAGCCATACCTTCCAAGTTCCATAGTGTGGGATCAAAGAAAGAACGTGAAAAAAAAGTACCTACATATACAGAGGTTTTTGGTAAAACATTAGTTGAATTAGGAGAAAAGGATGAGAAGATTGTAGCTATTACAGCTGCAATGCCAGATGGTACTGGACTTTCCTATTTTGCAGAAAGATTTCCAGAAAGATTTTTTGATGTTGGAATAGCAGAACAGCATGCAGTGACCTTTGCAGCAGGGCTTGCTATGAATGGGTTAAAACCTGTAGTTGCCATATATTCTACTTTTCTTCAGAGATCCTTTGACCAGATCATTCACGATGTTTGTTTACAGAAGCTTCCTGTAGTATTTGTATTAGATAGAGCTGGCCTTGTTAGTGATGATGGCCCTACTCATCAAGGAATTTTTGATCTCTCTTATTTGAGGCTTATCCCCAATATAGTTGTTTCTTCTCCAAAGGATGAATCTGAACTTAGAGATTTGTTATATACAGCAATTAATTATCCTGGTCCATTTGCAATAAGATATCCCAAAGGAAAAGGATACGGGGTAAAACTTCCTTCTAATCTTAATAAGATTGAAATAGGTAAAGCTGAGATATTAGAAGAAGGTAAGGATGTTCTTTTTTTGGCTATAGGTTCCATGGTATATACTGCTTTGGAAGCCCATAATGTTCTGAAGGAGAAGGGAATATATGCCAAAGTAGTCAATTTAAGATTTTTAAAACCTTTAGATATTCCATTACTTGAAGAATTATTCTCTAAGTTTAAATATATCTTTACATTAGAGGAAAACATTGTAACAGGAGGACTTTTTGGGGCAATTTCTGAATTTGTTTCTAAGTTTCATTTTAACGTAAATGTATATCCCATAGCACTTCCAGAAAAATTCATAGAGCATGGAAATGTGGAAATCTTAAAAGAAATATACGGTTTAAAAGAATATCATGTAGTAAAAGAAGTAATAAGGGTTCTTGATAAAACAAGGGTGGAAGGTTGAAAGAAAAAACTCCTAAGGAAAGACTCGATACTCTATTAGTTAAGAAAGGATTTTTTGAAAGTAGAGAAAAAGCTAAGTCTGCTATTATTGCTGGACTGGTTAAAGTAGATGGCAAGTTAGCAGATAGACCTGACGTAAAATTTTCACCTTTTGTTTCCATTGAAATTCAACAATCTTTTCCCTATGTTAGTAAGGGTGGATTTAAGCTAAAAAAGGCTTTAGATGAATTTAAGATAAATGTTACAGGATTTATAGCTATTGATATAGGTGCAAGTACTGGTGGATTTACTGACTGTTTATTACAAGAAGGTGTAAAGAAAATTTATGCTATTGACGTGGGAAAGGGCGTTTTACACGAAAAACTAAGGAGGGATACAAGAGTTATAGTGATGGAAGGGATAAATGCGAGATATTTAAAGGAAGGTGATATTCCTGATAAGGTTGATATTATAACTATAGATGTATCCTTTATATCAATATTGAAGATATTTCCTGTTATAAGATCTTTTTTAAAAGAAGAAGGAATGGTTATTTCATTGATAAAACCTCAATTTGAGGCATCTCCAAAGGATGTTAATAAGGGCGGTATAGTAAAGAATATTGACGTCCATTTAAAAGTGATAGAAAATATTAAAAATAATTTAAAAACTCTTGGATTTTATTTAAGAAATATTACATATTTTTATAGCAAGGAAGGGAAAGGAAATATAGAATATCCAACATTGTTTGCTTTACAAGAAAAAGATGAGATTTCTATAGATAAGATAAAAGAGATAGTAGAGGAGGCTTTTTCGAATTGGAAATTACTTTCCAAAAAATAGGAGTATTTTACAACCCTAAAAAAAGAGATGCAAAAAAGGGGATAGAAATAATAAGAGAGTGGGCAATAAAAAAGAATTACGAAGTTCTAATAGATAATGATGATGTGGATTTGGGAATAGCAATTGGTGGGGATGGTACTGTATTATATGCTTTAAAAAGGGTAGCACCTAAAGGTGTTCCTGTAGCTGGAATAAATACAGGTAGACTTGGATTCTTAACTACTGTTGAGTTTAAAGATATAGGTAAATTTTTATTTTCTTTAGATGAAAAGAAGTTTTTCATAGAACAGCATCCTGTAATCAAATTAAAAATTGATGAGAAGATTTATTATGCCTTTAATGAGGTTGTATTTTTGAAATCTGAGAATACTCCATTGATATCTTTAAATCTATTAATAAATGGAGCTTTGTTAAACACACAACCTGCAGATGGTGTAATTATTGCTACCTCTGCTGGTTCTACAGCTTATGCCTTATCTGCTGGTGGACCTATAATTTTTCCTGATCTTGAAGCTTTTGAATTTTTGCCTATATGTGCCCATTCTCTTATATCTAGACCTGTTGTTTTTCCAATCAATTCGGAAATTCAGATCAGTTTTTCAAAAAGGTCGTTACAAGTGCAAGTTTGGGTTGATGGTAAAAAAGTAGATCTTGTTGGAAATAGACAAAAAGTTATTATAACTAAAGCGGAATTTTATGGAAGACTTATTTTCCTTCCAGGATGGGATTTTATTAATAGATTAAAAAAGAAATTACATTGGAGGTAGATAAGAAATGCTTCTTGCTCTTAGAGTTAAGGATTTTGCAATAATAGATGAGATAACTCTAGATTTTCATGATGGTTTAAACGTAATCACTGGAGAAACAGGTGCTGGTAAGTCTCTGCTTGTGGATGCTTTAGCCTTTTTGCTTGGAGAAAGAGCATCAACAGACATTATTAGAACTGGAAGTAATAGAAGTTTAGTAGAAGCTATGTTTGCTATGAATGAAGAAGCAGAAAGACTATTGGATGAATGGGAGATTCCAAAAGAGAAGGATGGAACATTACTTGTATCAAGAGAGTTAAATAAAAATGGAAGAAGTAAATGTAGGGTAAATGGTGAACTTGTTACAGTAGGAATGTTAGAGCGTTTACTATCGAATATTCTTGAAATACATGGACAACATGAACATCAGAAAATTCTTCGTAAGGATTTTCAGTTGGAAGTTTTTGATCTCTTAGGTGGAGATTCATTGATAAGACAAAGGGAAAAGGTTAAAGAATTATTTTCCAGATTAAAAGGTCTTTATTCCGAAAGGGAAGAAATTTATGCAAAGGAAAAAGAGAGACAGCAAAGAATAGATCTTTTATCTTTTCAGATAGAAGAGATTGAAAAGGCAAATTTGAGAATAGGAGAAGAAGAAGAGTTATTAGAGCAACGGCAAAAGCTACAAAATTTTGAAAAAATAAGATATGGTATTGAGGATGCTATAAAATGTCTGTATGAAAATAACGAAGGATATTCTGCTTTTGAATTAATTGGAGAAGGATTAAATAGTATAAAAGCTCTTTCTTCTATAGATGAAAATATTTCTGGAATATTAGAACTATTGGAAAATGCTAAATTATATCTTAGTGAAGCAGTTGATAATTTAATGAGATATAAAGATAATTTAGAGATAGATCCTAATGATCTTGAATATATAGAAGAAAGACTTTATAGAATATCTCAATTAAAAAGGAAATATGGTAAAAATATTGAGGAAATCTTAGATTATAAAGAAAAAGCTAAAGAAGAACTTAATACTTTATCTAATATGGAAGCCCATTTAGAGAACATAGAAAAGGAGATAAAGGAATTAGAGGAAAAGCTTTTATATGAAAGTGAAATTCTTTCCCAAATGAGAAAAGAGATCGTTGATAATTTTGTAAGAAAGGTAGAAAATGAGTTAAAGGATTTAGGAATGGAACATGCAAGATTTTCGGTTGATTTTCAAGAACCAACAGGAGGATTTATATTTATTAATGGGATAAAAGTGGGAGAAAAAGGAAGAGAAGTTGTAGAGTTTATGCTTTCATCAAATCCTGGAGAGGCTTTTAAACCCTTGAGACATATAGCATCTGGAGGAGAACTCTCAAGGATAATGCTTGCCTTAAAAACTATACTTAACGAAGTTGATAATACACCTGTTTTGGTATTTGATGAAATAGACACAGGTATTGGAGGGGAAACGGCTTATCTACTTGCTCAAAAATTATGGAATATATCCAAGAAGAGACAAGTTTTCTGTGTGACACATTTACCTCAGATAGCAGCGTGGGCTGATTATCATTTCCATGTGGAGAAGAAGATTATAAATGATCAAACAAGAATAAGGGTTTCTATGTTAGAGGATAAAATCAGAGTGATGGAAATATCAAGAATGTTAGGAGGTAGTATAGTTTCTGAAGTAAGTCAACAGCATGCCAAAGAGCTTTTAGTAAAAGCGTCAGAATTTAAAAGTAGAGAAAACTTGAGAGAAATAGGAGGTGGGATGTAAGTTGGATGAGAAAATAGTAAGCGAAAGGGAAATTTATAAAGGAAGAATAATTACAGTAAAAGAGTACGATGTAGTACTTGAAAATGGAAAATTAGCTAAGAGAGAAGTAGTACATCATCCGGGTGCAGTAGCTATATTACCAATAGCAAGGGATGGATCTGTATTTTTTGTAGAGCAATATCGACTTCCAGCTAAAAAAGTCTTATTAGAAATTCCAGCCGGAAAACTTGATTTTGGAGAAGAACCAATAAATTGTGCTAAAAGAGAACTGGAAGAAGAAATAGGGTATATTCCAAAAAATTTAAAGTTAATTCATGTTTTTTACCCATCACCTGGAATAAGTGATGAGGTGTTATATCTATATGAAGCTACAGATCTTGAGAAGACAAATACAAATCCTGATGATGATGAGTTTTTAAAAATAATTTCTTTAACAGCAGATGAGATAATAAAAGCTTTAGAAAGTGGTAAGTTTGAGGATTCTAAAACATTAATTGCTATTTATTATTTCTTAAGATCAAAGAAGATATAAGACAACAAGGAGGCTTAAGAGAGATATGATTATAGGTGTTCCTAAGGAGATTAAACCTGAAGAAAATCGTGTTGCTATTGTTCCTGGTGGAGTACAAACATTGGTCAAAAAAGGACATAAAGTATATATTGAAAAAGGTGCAGGATTAGGGAGTGGTTTTACAGATGAAGAATACGAAAAGGCAGGAGCAATAATATTAGAAAAACATGAGGATGTGTTTTATGAGGCAGAATTAATTTTAAAGGTGAAAGAACCCTTACCTGAAGAGTATCCTCTTCTTACTGAAGGAAAAATTTTATTTACTTACTTGCATTTAGCAGCATCCGAAGAACTTACAAAAAATCTTATTAAAAGTAAAGCAATATGCATAGCTTATGAAACTGTACAAACAGAAGATGGTTTTTTACCACTTCTTGCTCCTATGAGTGAGATAGCAGGAAGAATGGCTCCCCAAGAAGGTGCTAAATATTTAGAGAAACCTTTTGGTGGGAGAGGAATTTTATTAGGTGGAGTTCCAGGAGTTCCTTCTGCTAATGTGGTTATAATAGGTGCAGGGACTGTTGGTTTTAACTCTGCAAGAATAGCTTATGGAATGGGTGCATCTGTAACTTTGTTGGATATAAATCCAAGAAAATTAAGATTTGTGGACGATTATTTCCAAGGAAAGGTGAATACGATGATAGCAGATGAATACAATATTAGGATGGCTGTAGAATACGCAGATCTACTTATTGGAGCAGTATTAGTACCAGGGGCAAAAGCCCCCAAAATAATTACGAGAGATCTTTTAAAGAGAATGAAAACAGGTGCTGTTATTGTTGATGTAGCTATTGATCAAGGTGGCTGTGCTGAGACATCACGACCAACAACCCATTTAAATCCTATTTATGAGGAGGAAGGTGTAATACATTATAGTGTGGCTAATATGCCTGGAGCTGTTCCAAGAACAGCAACTAGAGCTTTAACTCTAAATACTCTTCCTTATGTAATTGAGATTGCTGATAAAGGTTGGGAAAGAGCTGTGAAAGAGAACAAAAGTCTTGCAAAAGGTGTAAATATAGTAAAAGGTGAAATTACCTGCGAAGCAGTTGCTAATGCTTTTAACCTACCTTATACTCCTTTGGAAAAAGTATTAAGTTAATGTATGAAAAACCCCTGGAAAAACCAGGGGTTTTTTAAGTTTTATTTTTAAGTTCAAGGATAATTTTTTCTATATCATGTTTTTGAAAAATATATTTCTTACCACAAAACTCACATTTCACTTCTATGTCCTCATTTCTTTTTTGTAGTTCTTCTAATTCCTTTAATCCTAAAGCAATGAGAGTATTTTCAGCTCTTTCTCGGCTACACCTACATGCATATTTCAATTCTTCTCTATTAAACATGTCAAAATCAAATCCTTCAAATATTTTGTTAATTATATCTTCTGGGTTTAGTCCATTTAATATCATTTGACTTGGTGGTTTTAATCTATTAATATTTTCTTCTAACTTACTTACAATATCTTCCTCTGAATCTGGTAATATCTGTACAATATAACCTCCTGCTGCAATTACTTTTCCTTCTTTATTGACATAAACCCCTGCAGCAACAGCTGATGGTTGTTGCTCAGAGGAAGCAAAATAATAAGCTAAGTCTTTTGCTATTCCTCCAGAAACAAGTGGTGTCATTCCTTGATATGGCTTTTTAAGTCCAAAATCTCTTATGACACTTAGTACTCCTTCTTTTCCTATTGCAGAAGCTACATCAAGCTTTCCTTCTGGGGTAGGTGGCAAATCTATGTAAGGTCTTTTAATATACCCTCTTACATTTCCATTAGCATCAGCATCAGCAAAAACATTTCCTAAGGGGCCATTCCCTACAATTTGCAAACTAATTCTTTCATCTTTTTTCTTAAGCATTTTCCCCATAATAGCTGTTAGGGTAAGAGTTCTTCCTAAAACTGCTATTGCAGTAGGAGAGGCATTATGTATGATCCTGGCCTGTTCTACCAGTTCTGTTGTTTTAGCAACATAAGCAATAATTTTTTTGTCTTTAGAGATTCCTCTTATTAGGTAATCCATAATTTTTCACCTCCACTTCATATATTATACTTGACTTTTATGAATATCTATTCTTATACTTTTAAAAATTTCAAAAAGGAGGAAAATTTATGCGAAAACTATGGTTAATATTATTCCTATTAATATTTGTTTTAAGTTTACCAACATTTGGGGCTTCTGCTTTAGAGAGGATTAAGAAAGCAGGTATTCTTAAAGTTGGTAGTGATGTGGCTTATGCACCTTTCGAGTTTATGGAAGGTGATAAGCCTGTAGGTTTTGATATAGATATAGCTAATGAAATTGCAAAAGCCTTAGGAGTGAGATTACAAGTTATAAATACTTCTTTTGATGGAATAATAGCTGCATTAAAAGCGAAGAAGTTTGATATGATTATTTCTGCAATGACAATTACAGAGGAAAGAAAAAAAGAAATATCCTTTTCTATCCCTTATTATGATTCAGGACAAATTATAGTTGTAAGGAGTGATAATAAAGATATAAGAAGTGAGAAGGATTTAAAGGGTAAAATAGTTGGAGTACAGTTAGGTACTACAGGAGAAATAAGTGCTAAAAAGTTAAAGGATCAGGTAGGGATTAAAGAGATAAGGAGCTATGAAACAATTCCAGAAGCATTTATGGATCTTGAACTTGGAAGACTAGACGCAGTTATAAATGATCTTCCTGTATCCCTTTATTATTCAAAGAATAACCCAAAGTTAAAATGTGTAGGAAAACCCTTTACTAAGGAACAGTATGGTATTGCTGTGAGGAAAGAAGATACTGATCTTTTGAAGAAAATAAACGAAATTTTAGTTAATTTAAAGAAAACTGGTAAATATAAAGAAATATATAAAAAGTGGTTTGGTACAGAGCCAATAGAGTAGAGGTGATATTTTGGATTTTAATATAAATATCTTCATAGAAAGTATCCCATATCTATTGAGAGGCGCATTAGTGACTTTGCGCCTCTCGATTATATCTGTAGGTATTGGTGTAGTTTTGGGGTTATTTATTGGGCTTGCAAGAATTTCAAAAAAATATATTTTTAGGATACCAGCCACATTATATGTAGAAGTTATAAGGGGTACACCCTTATTAATGCAACTTCTTATCATATATTATGCTTTACCGTCCTTTGGTATAAATTTAGGAGCTATTACTGCTGCTATTGTCGGTCTATCGATTAATAGTGCTGCATATACAGGAGAAATTTTTAGAGGGGGAATTCAATCTATAGAGAAAGGACAAATGGAAGCTGCGAGATCCTTAGGTATGTCCTATTTTCAAGCCATGAGATATGTAATTTTGCCGCAAGCCTTTAAAAGAATTCTTCCTCCTTTGACGAATGAATTTGTTTCTATGTTAAAGGAAAGTTCATTAGCTTCTACTTTAGCTGTTACTGAGCTTTTAAGGGCTGGTAGAGAGATAGTTGCTTGGAAAGCAAATGTTTTCAGTCCCTTTTTAGGAGTTACGCTTATTTACCTTCTTATGACTTTACCTTTAACCCGTTTATCAATGTGGATGGAAAAGAGGTTGAAAAAAGGTGATTAAAGTTGTAAATCTTCATAAGAAATTTAAAAATCTTCATGTATTAAAGGGCGTAAATCTCGAAGTAAAAAAAGGAGAAGTTTTAGCTATTATTGGTCCAAGTGGAGGAGGTAAAAGCACACTTTTAAGATGTATAAATAGGTTGGAAGAACCTACTGAAGGAGAAATATATATAGATGGAGTAAAAATCACGGATCCTAAGGTAGATATAAATAAAATAAGACAAAGAGTAGGTATGGTTTTTCAATTATTTAATTTGTTCCCTCATCTTACAGCTCTTGAAAATATAACTTTAGCTCCAATAAAAGTTAAAAAGATAGATCCTAAAATAGCTAAAGAGAAGGCATATGAACTCTTGAAAAGAGTAGGGCTTCAGGATAAAGCTAATAGTTATCCGTCTCAACTTTCTGGGGGGCAACAGCAAAGAATAGCAATTGCTAGAGCATTAGCTATGGAACCAGAAGTAATGCTTTTTGATGAACCAACTTCTGCTATAGATCCTGAAATGACAAAAGAGGTTTTAGATGTAATAAGGGAACTTGCTTATGGTGGCATGACTATGATGATTGCTACTCATGAAATGGGTTTTGCTAGGGAGGTGGCTCATCGAGTTATATTTTTAGATCAAGGACAGATAGTAGAAGAAGGTAATCCTAAAGAATTTTTTGAAAACCCTAAGGAGGAGAGAACTATTGAATTTCTAAGTAAAATCCTTTCTATTTGACAAAATACGCTTTTTTTGGTAAATTATCCTTTAACTAAAAAGCTCAAAGGGGAGAAAATAGTGGAAAGAGGGGTGAATTATTTTCTTTGATTTCCTCATCGACAAGATTATTAGGACTTATTGGATACCCATTAGGGCATTCTATATCTTTTTATATACACAATGCCTCTTTTCAGGCATCAGGTATTGATGCTATTTACTTAAATATACCCATTTTACCCGAGAATTTTAACCAAGCATTTTTAGGATTAAAGTATTTACCTATTTGGGGACTTAATGTAACTGTACCTTTCAAAGAGAGGGTTATAGAATTCTTAGATGATCTTTCACCCACATCCAAAATGCTAGGGGCAGTGAATACTATCTATAGAGATAAAAGAAATTGTTGGTTGGGTGATAATACAGATTTACCAGGTTTTTTATATACATTAAGGGAATTAAATCTTCCTCAGGACATAATTTATTTAGTATTAGGAGCAGGAGGAGCATGTAGAGCAGTTTTATATGCATTAGTTGAGTATGGAGTAAGGGAGATTTTTTTAACAAATAGAACTTATGAAAGGGCAGAAAAATTAGCAGAAGAAATATGGAATAATAAGGGCATTGCTATTAAATTATTACCTTGGGAAGAGAAGGAGAAAGTTAAAGATAAATTTGTACTTATAAATACTACATCATTAGGACTTGATAGTAAGAGTAATCCTTGGGATTCATCTTTAGATAAGGCTGTTTTTGTTTATGACCTGATATATAACCCACCTTTGACGCCTCTTTTAATGATGGCAAAAGAAAATAATATTCCTTATAAAAATGGTCTCGATATGCTCATATATCAGGCGGCATTTTCTTGGAAGAGATGGTTTGGATTTATGGGACCTGTGAATATTATGAGGGAGGAGGCAGAAAAAATAATATGCGCTTCTTAACAGCTGGTGAGTCTCACGGAAAGGGTTTATTAGTAATAATAGAAGGAGTTCCTGCAGGGATTAAGATAAACAAAGAAGATATAGATAAGGAGCTTCATAGAAGGCAAAAAGGATATGGAAGAGGAAAGAGGATGGAAATCGAAAAAGATATGGTGGAAATCATTTCAGGAATAAGAGGTGGATATACCTTAGGGTCACCTATAGGGTTTTTAATAAAGAATAAGGACTGGGAAAATTGGAAAAATGTTATGGATCCTGAAGAAATTTACGATTATGTTCCTGTAACAAAACCAAGGGCAGGCCATGCCGATTTTGCTGGAGTTGTAAAGTATCATTTTGATGATATAAGGAATATTTTAGAAAGGGCAAGTGCAAGGGAAACATCTGCAAGGGTTGCAGTAGGAGCTGTAGCTAAATGTATATTGAGAGAATTTGATATAGATATAATAAGTTTTGTTGAAGGAATAGGTAATATTGAAAGTAGATTTGATATTAATAACTTTTCTTGGGATGATATTAAAAATAAAGTAGAAAACTCAGAGCTTAGAATGATTGACGATGAATTAGAAGAACAAGCAAGAAAGTTAATAGATGAAGCAAAGGAAACGGGAGATACTCTTGGTGGAAGATTTATTTTACTTGCAAAAAATGTCCCTATTGGGATAGGAAGTCATGTTCATTGGGATAGAAGACTTGATGCATTGTTGGCATATGCAGTTATGAGCATTCCCTCAGTGAAGGGAGTAGAAATTGGAGAGGCCTTTTTATCAAGTAGAGAAAAGGGTTCTAGAGTTCATGATGAATTTATTAATGAAAGTACAAACTTGAGAAAAACAAATTATGCAGGGGGAATAGAAGGTGGTATGTCAAACGGAGAAATAATAATGATTAGAGCTGCAGTAAAACCAATACCAACTTTGAGAAAACCATTAAAAACTTTTGATATAAAAGAAAAGAGGATAACGGAAGGATACTATGAAAGAAGTGATGTTTGTGTAGTTACATCTGCAGGAGTTGTAGGTGAAGCAATGATGGCTTGGATAATTGCAGATGAACTCCTTAAGAAATTTTCTGGAGATCATATAGAGGAGATTAAATTGTCTTATGAGAATTATAAAAATTATGTATATAAGAGGTTGGGATGGAAGAGTTAAGGATTTATTTGCCAGATGAAAGAGAATATCCAATATATATTGGTGATGATATATTAAAGGAAAAGATTAATGAATTAATTTTGCCATACTCCTCATATTTTGTTATATCTCATAAATTTTTAATTAATTATTACAAAAATGATTTCGTAAATATAAAGGAAGATTCATATATATTTGTTCCTGAAGGAGAAAAAAGTAAATCCTTTAAAGAAGTAATTAGAATTGTTAGAAATATGGCTAATTTAGGTGCTGACAGAAAGAGTGTTTTATTAGCTTTTGGGGGTGGTGTTATTGGGGATTTAACAGGATTTGTATCTTCCGTTTATATGAGAGGTATTGATTATATACAAATACCTACTACTTTACTTGCACAAGTTGACAGCTCCATAGGAGGGAAGACAGGGATAAATATACCAGAAGGAAAGAATTTAGTGGGTACCTTCTATCATCCAAGAGCTGTTGTTATTGATGTTAAAACCTTAGAAACCCTTCCACAAAGGGAATATATAAGTGGTATAGCAGAGATTGTTAAATATGGATTAGTTATGGATTATGAGCTTTTTGAATATTTGGAGAGAAATTATTTAGATATTAAAAATCGAAATAAAGAAAAATTAATATGGATTATAAAGAAAAGTCTTGAATGTAAAAAATACGTGGTTGAAAGGGACGAAAAAGAATCATCTTTAAGAATGATCTTAAACTTTGGACATACATTTGGCCATGCAATTGAGGCAAAAAGTAAATATAAAAAGTATTTGCATGGAGAAGCAGTAGCTATTGGTATGATATTAGCAACCCAGTTGGCGTATAAACTGAAGATGTGTGATTTCTCAGTGTATGAAAGGTTAAAAAGACTTTTATTAAATTTTGGGTTTGTAGTGAATAACCCCTATAAATTTGAAGAACTTATTCCATTTATACAGCGAGATAAGAAAGCTTTCAAAGGCAAATTAAGATTTATATTACCTGAAAAGATCGGAGAGGTAAAGATCGTAGATTATTTAAAAGAAGAAGATATACTAAGGATTATGAAAGAGGGTGATAGTTATGGAATCTGAGTTTTATGAGTTTAAGAACTTATCTTTTTTATATTAAATTATAATCTTGTTAAAGGAGGAAAGGTAAGAAAATGATAATTGTACTAAAAGCAGGAGCTTCTGATGAAGATATACAAAGAGTTGTTGAGAAATTAAAAGAATTTAACTATGGTGCCCACATTTCAAGAGGTGAAAATAGAGTTGTTATTGGTGCGATAGGGGAGAAGAGAATGGAAGAGAAAATTTTGATAATGGAACAGATAAGTTCATTACCTTTTGTTGAGCAAGTGATTCCTATATTATCTTCATATAAATTAGTGACAAGAGAATTTAATCCTTCAGGAACAAAAATAAGAATTTCTCCTGATGTGGAAATAGGAAATGATCAAATAGTAATTATGGCAGGTCCTTGTGCTGTGGAAAGCAAAGAACAGCTATTTGAGATTGCAGAATTTGTAAAAGATGTAGGAGCTAAGGTTTTAAGAGGAGGTGCTTTTAAGCCTCGTACATCTCCTTATAGTTTCCAGGGTCTTGGAATAGAAGGATTAAAGCTACTTTATGAAGCAAAGCAAAAATATGGATTACCAGTGATAACAGAAGTAATGGATCCAAGAGATTTAGAAATAGTAGCAGAGTATGCAGATATAATTCAGATAGGTGCTAGAAATATGCAGAATTTTACCTTACTTAAAGAAGTGGGTAAATTAAGAAAACCTGTTCTATTAAAAAGAGGTATTTCTGCTACTTTAGAAGAATTTCTTTTTGCAGCTGAATATATAATGGTAGGTGGAAATTCGGAGGTTATCTTATGCGAGAGAGGAATTAGAACCTTTTCGGATTATTCAAGAAATACTTTAGATTTAACTATTGTGCCAGCTTTAAAGTATAAAACCCATCTTCCTGTATTTGTAGATCCAAGTCATGGGACTGGAAACTTTAGATATGTTCCAAGTATGGCAAAGGCAGCTATAGCTGCAGGAGCTGATGGATTAATAATTGAAGTTCATCCGCATCCAGAAAGAGCTCTTTCAGACGGTCCTCAATCTTTAACCTTCTCTGATTTCAGAAGACTTATGGATGAATTAAAAAGCATAGCTAATGCTATAGGTAGAAGATTATGAAGATAGGAATAATAGGATTAGGTTTAATTGGTACATCTATAGCAATGGCAATTAAAAAAGAAAATAAAGATATAGAGATATGGGGAATTGATAAAAATCGTGATACATTAAATTTTCTGAAGGATAAAGACATTTTTAGCCATATCTCTATCAATATATCTGAAATTGAAAAAGAAATACATAATACGGATATAATATTTATATCAGTATATCCTTCAGGGGTTACGGATGTTCTTTTAGAGCTTAAGAGTTATATAACGGAAAGAAGTATCATAAGTGATACCAGTAGTACTAAGGGAAAGATTATGACTTTTGTAAATAACGATAAATTATTATGTGAAGTCTTTATAGGGGGACATCCATTAGCAGGAAGAGAGATTTCAGGAGCATATGGGGCTATCCCTGATTTATTCAAGGGTAAGATTTATTTTCTTTCCCCTGCTAAGAGAGTAGAAAAAAATAAAATAGATACTTTAATGAATTTTATCGAAAATATAGGAGCCTTACCAATTTTGGTTGATCCATATGAACATGATAGGATTCTTGCATACTCAAGTCATTTACCACAGATTGTTGCTTATTTGTTGGCTTATACGTCAATAAAAAATTCAACTAATTTTTTTGGAACAGGATTTAAGGATACAACAAGAATAGCAAAGAGTGATACTAAACTTTGGATGGATATTATAAAGGAAAACTATGACGAAATATTGAGTGTATTTTGTGAATTTAAAAATAATATAGATCTTTTTAGTAACTGTTTAAAGGATAAAAATTTCGAAAAAATAGAAGAAATATTTAAAAGAGCAAGGGAAAAAAGAATGAAAATTGAGGGGTAGAATATGAAAAAAATTGTTATTAAGAAGAGTGTATCTTTAAGAGGAGAGGTTTTAGTACCAGGAGATAAATCTATCTCCCATAGAGCTTTAATTTTTTCTGCTTTATCTGAGGGAGAATCTAAAATAGAAAATTTTCTGTTTTCTCAAGATTGTCTTTCCACATTGAATTGTTTGAAAAGCTTAGGAGTAAACATAGAGATTATTGGAAAAGTAATAAGAGTGAAAGGAGTAGGAATTAAAGGTTTTAAAGAACCTGAGGATGTTTTAGATGCAGGTAATTCTGGAACTACAATTAGGCTTCTTACAGGGCTTTTAAGTGGTATACCAAACATGTTTTCAGTTATAACAGGAGATAATTCTCTAAGAAGGAGACCCATGAGAAGAGTTATTGATCCATTGGTAAATATGGGTGCAATGATCTGGGGAAGAAATGATAGCAATAATCCCCCATTAGCTATAAAAGGTAATCAACTTAAAGGTTTCAAACATATGTTAAAAGTGGCAAGTGCACAGGTCAAATCAGCTCTTCTTATAGCTGGTTTATTGGCTGAAGGTGAGACATGGGTTTCTGAACCTGCATTGTCAAGAGATCATACAGAAAGAATGTTTGAATATTTAGGATTACCATTTGAAAGAGACGGTTTGACAATAAAGACTCACAAAATAGAGAGTTATAAAGCAAAGGATTTTTATATTCCAGGGGATATATCTTCTGCTGCATTTTTGATTGGAGCGGGACTAATCTCTGAAGGATCAAGTATAGTTATTAAACATGTAGGATTAAATCAAACACGGGTAGGTATGTTGGAGGTATTAAAAAAATCAGGAGCCAAAATTGAAATATTAAAGGAATGGGAGGTTGGAAAAGAACCTATTGGTGATATCAAAGTGGAATTTTCAGAGATAGAACCAATAGAAGTTATGGGAGACATTGTACCAAGGCTTATTGATGAAGTCCCGATTTTGGCTATTATTGCAACACAGGCAAAAGGTAAAAGTATTTTTAAAGATGTAGAAGAGTTGAAGGTAAAAGAGTCCGATAGAATAAAAGCTATAGTTAATGGAATAAATAAAATGGGGGGTAAGGCAGAAGAAATTGATGGAGGATTTGTAGTATATGGTCCTTCTAAACTTATAGGATCGGAGATTGATACTTTTAATGATCATAGAATTGCCATGGCATTTGCTATTGCAGGTTTAGTAGCAGAAGGAGAAACGATTGTAGAAAGTGAAAGTATTAGTATTTCTTTTCCTAATTTTGTTGAGGTTGTTTCTCAGTTAGGAGGTAATATTATTGAGTTATCAGCCTAAATGGGTGGATGATGATGTAAAATTTTTGGTGAAGGCAATTCTTTCTTTAAAAAATGAAGAAGAAGTATTAAGATTTCTTGAGGATATATGCACTATTAATGAAATAAAAGAGTTATCTCAAAGGCTTAAAGTTGCAAAAATGCTTTATGAGGGAAAATCTTATGAAGAGATTGAAAAAAAAACAGGAGCAAGTTCTGCTACTATTAGTAGAGTGAAAAAATTTCTGTATTATGGAGCAGATGGTTACAAAACTATATTAGATAGATTGATAAAAAAAGAAGGGTAGGATTAAATCCTACCCTTCTTTATATAACCAGCATTTCACCCAATGATTTTTTGCGATATTAATTTCCTTTGGTTCTTCCTTCTTACATATTTCCATGGCAAAAGAACATCTTGGATGAAAACGACAGCCCTCTGGTGGATTTATAAGATTTGGAGGTTCTCCAGGTGGTACTTCTCTTAGTTTAAACCTATTTGTGGGATCTGGATCTGGTATAGCTGAAAGAAGGGCTTTTGTATATGGATGTAAAGGATTATTTAGTAATTCGTCAGTTTTCGCTCTTTCTACTAAGTTTCCAGCATACATAATGAAAATCCAATCTGAGAATGATCTTACAGTAGCAAGATCATGAGTTATATAAATTAAACTCATATTATGGTTCCTTTGGATGTCTCTTAGAAGATCTAAAATCTCAATTCTTACAGATGCGTCTAACATAGATACAGGCTCATCAGCTATTATTAGCTTAGGTTTCATAATTAGAGCTCTTGCGATAACAACTCTTTGCATTTGTCCACCGGAAAGCATGTGGGGATACTTATTTATAAAATCCGAAACTGGTGTTAATTTTACTTCTTCCAATGCCTTTATAATCATTTCTTTTCTTGATTCTGGTGTTCCTATCTTATTAATAATTAAAGGTTCTTCTAAGATTCTATAAACAGTAAAATGGGGAGCTAATGCTCCAAAAGGATCTTGTTGTACAAATCCTGTTTCTCTTCTGTACCAATTTAGTTCCTTAAAAGGTAAATTTGTAATATCTTTATCCTCAAAGAAAATTTTACCATCAGTAGGTTCATAAAGCCTCAGAATTGTTCTTCCAAGAGTAGTTTTTCCAGATCCACTTTCTCCTACTAAAGATATGGTTTCTCCTTTCTTTAACTCAAAGTTTACCCCATCTACAGCTTTTACGTATAGAGGCTGTGATATTATTGTTTTCCTGATTTCAAACCAAACCTTTAAATTTTCAACTCTAAGTAAGATTTCATTGTTATTCATGGCTCTCACCTATATAACATTTAGCATAATGTTCTTCACCTTTTTTAAATATGGGAGGTTCCTTTTCTCTGCATATATCCATAACATATTGGCATCTTGGATGAAATCTACATCCTTTTGGTGGAGATATAAGACTTGGTGGAGATCCTGGAATAGACTTTAACTTTTTTATTGTCTTTAAAGTTGGTACACTGTTTAGAAGCATCATGGTATAACCATGGGCAGGTAAATTATAAAAGTTCTCAGAAGGGCTTAATTCTACAATTTCACCAGCATACATTACTGCTACTTTATCTGCTAGTTCACTTGTAGTTGCTATATCGTGGGTTATAAAAATATATGTAAGGTTGAGTTCTTTTTTCAAAATTTTTAATAAGTTTAAAATGTTGGCTTGCGTAATAACATCTAAAGCGGATGTTGGTTCATCTAATATCACTATCTTAGGATGTGTAACTAATGCCATTGCAATAACAACTCTTTGTTTCATACCCCCAGATAATTCAAAAGGATATCTATCTGCGAAGGATTCAGAAATACCTACGAAACTTAGCATCTCTTTTGCTCTGTTAAAGGCTGAATTCTTATCCATTCCCATATGTACTATTAATGGTTCTGCAACTTGATAGATGACTTTTAATACTGGGTTAAGAGAGTTCATAGCTCCTTGAAAAACCATAGAGATTTTACTCCATAGTACGTTTTTACGGAAAATATCTTCTTTTAAAGATAAAATATCTTCACCATCAAGATATATTTTTCCACTTGCTTTTTCCAGATTTCTTGGAAAAAGTCTTAGGATACCTCTTGCAAGAGAACTCTTTCCACAACCTGATTCTCCAACAATAGCTAAAGTTTCCCCCTCTTTTAATTCAAAACTTACATTTCTTACTGCCTCTAAACTTCCTTTTTGAGTTTTATAAGATACTGAAAAATTATCAAGCTTAAGTACTACATCTGCCATTTTCTTCACTCCTATATCTCTTTTAGTCTTGGATTTACTATCTTATCAATTACAAATCCAAGCAATGCAAAGGAAATAGCCATAAGAATGATTATGATGGATGGTTCTATTACCCAATAGTAGAATCCTTTATATAAGGCTCCATTTTGAAATGCCTCTTCAATAATTCTTCCAAGAGTTGGTTCTGTTGGATCTAATACTCCAAATAAGGATAAGATAGCCTCTAAAAATATATATGAAGGTATGCTTATTATTAAACCAGGAATTACAGGTGGTAGGATTTTAGGAATAATATATAAAAACACTATTCTCATGTTACTTGCCCCATAAGTTCTTGCAGCTTCTATATATGGTAAGGTTTTGACTTGTAATACCATAGCTCTTTGTGTTTTTATACCTGACCCAAAAAGACTTAATATTATTAATACAACGAGTAGTTTCCATATGGTTAATTTATAGAATAAAGAAATCATGATCATGAGTGGTAGAAATGGAAGAAGCATATATATTTCTGTAAGTCTTTGAATTAGGTTATCCACAATACCACCATACCAACCACTTATTGTTGCAAGAATTAGATGAATAATAGTAATACTTAAAGAAGCACCTAAACCGAAGGCAAGGTCTATAGGCATTCCCCACAATATTCCTAATTCTAAGGGTCTTCTTAAGTGGTCAGTTCCAGCTATACCATAGACCTTTCCATATATTATAGGTTCTATCTCAATGGTATCTGATTTATCTGAAAATTGCACTTCAATTATAAAAGAATAGGATCCCTTGGCAATAGATTGGTTCTCATTAGGTTCAATAAAAAGTCCTTTCATTGTAGTTACAGGAAAAGGAGGATAATATCCCAACTTGTCTTGAATATATTTAGTTAAATTTTCTTCAATAGATGATTCATTTGCTAAATAAAAAGTGTCTGTTTCTGATCTTTGTTGTTTTTCTAAAAGGAAAATTTTATCTCCTTTTGAATTTATCCAATAAAATCTTAAAATTGGTGGGGTGTCTTTATAACTGCTTTTAAGGAATATATTAAATTCACTGGGGAAATCATCATAAAAATAAGAAAAACTATACTCGTATTTAAGAATGTTAGGATTATCTGATATAGTCTCAATTTTGGGTTCTTTAAGATTTATGTTTTTGGGAAGATTTTTCCTTGTAAATAAAGCCCACCAAGAGGGTATTGCATTTCTCGGATATTTAAGCCATGCCTGACTATCATTCCATAAAGTCTTAACCTCATTATAAGGCATACTTAAATAAGCATAAATAGAGAGTACAATTAATATAAAAAATATAATTAGGGAAAATAAACCAGCCTTACTCTTAATAACTTCTTTTATTATTCCTTTTAAACTATAAGATGATGTAAATTCCATATTATCCATACTTTTCACCTCATATTCTAACCCTTGGATCAATTAGAGCATAAATAAAGTCTAAGAGTAAAACAGTAGCTCCTAAAAGATATGCATATATTACAGTTATTCCTACTATCACTGGAGCATCAAAAGATCCTATAGCTCGAGAAAGAACCATACCTAATCCTGGCCAGTTAAAAATACTTTCTGTAACTATTGCACCCATCCATGAAGATATAAGGGCTAAAGCAAAGGAGGTCACTATAGGTGGAAGGGCAGGCTTTAATATATATTTTCTTTCAATAACTTTATCAGGAAGTCCTTTAGCCTTAGCAACCTCTACATAATCCTCTGTGGAATATATGAGAAAAAAGTTTCTTTGGCTATATGTTCCCAAGAAAAGATAGCTTAAAAGCCATGATAAAACTGGTAGGATCATATGCTTTAAAACACTTAGAACCTTCCCAAAAATATCATTAGGTGGTGGAAAATCCATAAATCCACCTGGGGGTAAGATATGAAGCCATGAATAGAAAATCATTATAAGAAAAATTCCATAAAACCATCCTGGAATGGTAGAAAGGGGTGACAAATATACTATTAATTTATCAAAAAAGGAACCATATTTTCTTGAAAGTTTTAGACCAAGATATAAAGTTACTAAAAATTCTAAAAGGGTAATAGTTGTAAAAAGTAATACAGATAAAGGAATTCTCTCTAAGATAATGTTTTTTACAAGCATTGATCCACTATCACTGGTCATAGTTGTAGCAGTACCGAGGTCTAAAAGTAATGCTCTCTTCAAATGATAGATACTTCTTATTAAAAAGGGTTGATCAAGACCTCTTCTTTTTAATTCATTTCTTACTCTACTTTCGATAATTTTTTGTTTCTGCTCATCAGTATATCCTCGTACTGTGGGATCATTTCTTAAATTCATTGCGACATTCATTCTTATTTCATCTTCAACAATTTTATCTACATATCCACCTGCATTTGCTATTACTATTGTTAAATAAATAGCGATAGCAACGGTAATAAAAATTGCTACTGCTCTTTTAAGAAAATATAGAAGTACTTTTTTAATCTCTTTTATCTTCATCAACCTCCTTTTTATAAAAGTTCAAAAAAAAACCCAGGGGATTTTATCCCCTGGGTTTATATTATACTATATTTTACTTCAAAAATTTAGCATTCTTTAAGAGAATTGTATGAGCAACAGTATCTGCTTTTTCAAGATAGTATGGACCATTACTTACCCAGAAATGTTTAAATCTATTATACCAGTTAGCAAGAGCGTTATATCTTTCTTTGATCTCTCCTTCTTTTACATATTTTCCTACGAA
The DNA here is from genome assembly GCF_055181375.1 of Dictyoglomus sp. DH. Taxonomy (NCBI): domain Bacteria; kingdom Pseudomonadati; phylum Dictyoglomota; class Dictyoglomia; order Dictyoglomales; family Dictyoglomaceae; genus Dictyoglomus; species Dictyoglomus sp. DH. The sequence continues at coordinate 1,154,681 of NZ_CM143706.1, forward strand.
ATTCTTAAATGGCAGGTAGTTATCTTTCTGTGATTTATCAAGCATTTCTTTAAGTACTCCTAAGCTTGGTCCGCCAATGTAGTTCATCCATTCTACCTTTTGGGACTCAGCTTTATCAGCAGAGAAGGCAAGTTTACCTTCTTCTTCTGCTCTTATTCCAATTGCAAGGGCATGCCATGGGAATAATACAGAGGTAGTTGGCCAGAGAGCTGTCAATTCTGCATCGAGTTCAGCATAGTTAGTATAGTATTCGATGATAAGTGGATTTTCTTTTACAATCTTCCATGCAACAAAACTTTCTCTCCATGAATTAAAGGTATCTACATAGCTTTCATCATAAATCTTACTATCTTTACTTGCTCTTTCAAAACCTATAATAAAGTCAACTAAATAATCTGCAATGCTTTGTACTGTCCCATCATGATATTTATTTTTACCGATAACATCACCATAATTAATTACTACTTTTACTTTGGCCTCTTTTATACCAGCTTCTTTTGCGGTGACCATAGTTTGTTTCTTTACATCCCAACCATACCACGCATCTTCTGGAACAGTAACAGTCTTAACTCTCTTAAATTTCAACCAGTTTTCTGAGCCTTTATTGGGGAATGTAGGAACATCAGCTGCAACAGTAAGATCTGCGCTCTTGATTCCAAAGAGTATAGGAAGACCTGTGTATGGATGGTAAATCCAGTTTCTTCCAAAGGTTGCCTCCCAGAAGATAGAATCATAAACCCAGTTAGATCCAGCTATTGGGTTCCATGGGTCAATTATTACTTCAGCCATTCCTGCTTTAACACTTCCGCCTTCTTTTCCAACAATTCTTAATGTGTATGGCCATGCTCTTGATGAATTTCCACCTGCGTAATCTACTGCAATATCAATATTCTTTCTTCTTGCCCATGCAGCCTTTTGGTCTATCAAAAAGACTCTTACTGAATCTTTCAAGCAAAGTTCTAAGGCTTTTCTCATTAAGTAGTTTCTTTCAGCTATAGATTTAAAGGTTCTTTGAGCAAGTTTATTTGCTATATCTCTAAATTCTTTATCTGGTTTATAAGCTCTCCAAAGTGGAGAATAGGACATTTCAGAATCTGGTGTATAGAAGAATCTGAAGTTATCTGCCATATCTCTTGAAAGGACAGTTGTTATCCAGCCGCCTGTGTAGACATCCCATTGGCCATCTTCAGGATTGCCTCTTACCCAGAGTGGAGATGCTTCTCTTGATGTTTTATACATTCTCTCTACTGTAAATCCTAATTTTTCAAGCTGTGTTGATACATAATCTCCTATTTGTTTTCTTCTATCCTCAGTTCTGATGATAAATTTTATTACTACAGGATTTCCTTTATAGTACCATTTTCCACCTTTTAATTCTGCTCCCATCTTTCTCATTTCTTCATCAATGATCTTTTTGCCTTTTGCAAAATCATATTTATAGAGTTTCTCCAAACCTGCTATAGTGTCTTTATATCTTTCATATTCTGGGAAACCTTTATTGAGAGGTAAAAGCTTTACTTCTGCAAGTCCCCCCATAATTTCATCCACTATATATTGTCTATCTACTACCATATTCATTGCTTCTCTAATTCTCTTATTACTAAATGGATTTAATCTTCCATCTTTATAGGTTGGTCCTACTGGGTTAAAGGTAAGTTCATAATAAAGTCCAAAAGATGTTCCATAGGTTAAATTTGGATCTTCTTTGACTCTCTTGAAAAGTTGTGGGTCACTTATTTCGTTGAAATATATGTCAATATCTCCTTTGGACATCATTTCTACAGCCTTTGCCATATCCTTTTCAGGAATGAAGGCTACTTGGTCAAGCCATCCATTTGGATTCACATTAACAGTTTGTGCTTGAGAAGATAAGAGGAATAGGCCTAAAAGAAATACTACTAATAAAAGAACCCTAATACATCTCTTTGGCATCTTAACACCTCCCGATGAAGATAATTTTAATTCTTATAATAATAAGAAAATAAATTATTGTCAACCAAAATAATTATTTTAATTGATTCTTGACAAAATTTAAAAAAGAATTTATTCTCTATTAAGAAATGAGTTGATTTTATACTTGGGAAGGCGGGTGTAGCTCAGAGGTAGAGCATCGGCTTCCCAAGCCGAGGGTCGCGGGTTCAAATCCCGTCGCCCGCTCCAAAAATTGTTTAGAATTTGTGGCGGCATCGCCAAGCGGCTAAGGCAGGAGATTGCAAATCTCCCATTCCCCGGTTCGAGTCCGGGTGCCGCCTCCAATTTGGAAAATCTTGGTGGGGCTGTAGCGCAGAGGGAGCGCGCTTCCATGGCACGGAAGAGGTCGGGGGTTCAAGTCCCCCCAGCTCCACCAATTTTTATTGATATTCTTTCAGAAGAGAAAATATGTTTATAAAAAAACTCTTTCCACTTTTTATCATGATTCTATTTGGACTTCTTACCTTATCTGAAGGTAAGAATGATGATGTACTATTAAAGATAGCAAAAGACCAAGAAGATAGATTTTGGAAGAATCCTGATAATAGTTATGTGGCTTGGAATATTGCAGTAGATTATTATACTAAGCTGTATCAAACGGCAAATTATTTAGAGCTTCAGGAAAACTTGGTTAGGTTGCACATTGAAGGTGTTAGGATTAATGCTAAAAATCTTAATTTTTTTAACCTTCATTATGGTTACGCTATAAATTATCCTCTAAAAGTTTCTGTTCTTAATCTTAAGAATTATCCTAAATTTGATTATTATTTATATGATAAAACATTACCACTCTTTGTAAGTATATACAATAATGGGACAAGGGAATTAGATTTAAGTAAAGCAATTTTTGTGTTAGAAAATGTTTCTCGTAGCGAAGAAAAATTATTAAACAATGATGATATTTTTAGAAAACTTTTAGGTGATTCTTTGATATATATTCCAATAAATAAGATTCTAAAAACTAAAGAATCATTTTCTTTTATCCTTCTTTTTACTTATAGCAACTTACCCAAATCATTTAAAATAACGATAGGAGAGATTAATGTAAATGTTATGTTTTTTGAAAATTTTCCTCTTATAGAAGCGCCTCCTCCAAAAGCATAATATACCCATTTGGGTTTACTTGTTTATCCTTTGATGCTATACTTTTTCTCAAAAAAAGGAGGGGTTAATTCTTGTTTGAAATATTGGACAAGAAAATATTAGCTCCAGGAGTTAAGTTGATTAAAGTTAAAGCTTCTTTAATTTCTCAGAAGGCATTAGCAGGGCAATTCGTTGTGATAAGAGTTTATGAGAAAGGTGAAAGAATTCCTTTAACTATAGCAGATAAAGATGAAAAAGAAGGAAGTATTACAATAGTTTTTCAAGAAGTAGGGAAAACTACAAAACTTCTTGGAAAATTAGAAAGGAGTGAATATATACTTGATGTGGTTGGCCCCCTGGGCAAACCAAGTGAAATAGATAAATACGGAGTAGTAATTGGTGTGGGAGGAGGAGTAGGAATAGCAGCACTTTTTCCTATATTAAAATCTCTAAAATCTTATGGAAATTATGTAATAAGTATTATAGGTGGAAGAAGTAAAGATTATGTAATTTATAGAGATGAAATTGAAAATTTAGTAGATGAAGCTTATATTACAACAGATGATGGTACCTTGGGTAGAAAAGGGCTTGTTACTGATGTACTTAAGGAATTATTAGAAAATAGGAAAATAGATAGAATATGGGCTGTAGGTCCTACTATTATGATGAAGGTAGTTTCTGAGGTTACGAGACCATATAATGTGCCAACTATAGTAAGTCTTAATCCTATAATGGTGGATGGTACTGGTATGTGTGGGGGATGTAGAGTTACTGTGGGTGGTGAGATAAAGTTTACCTGTGTGGATGGTCCAGAGTTTGATGGGCATTTGGTTGATTTTGACGAACTTTTATTAAGGTTAAAGACTTATAAGGAAGAAGAGATGCTCGCTCTAAAGATTCTTGAAGAAAGTGAGGCGAATAGAATTGAAAGTTCTAAAGACTAAAACTTTGATGCCTGAACAACCAGTAAAAGAAAGGATTAAGAATTTTGATGAGGTGGCATTAGGCTATACTGAAGAGCAAGCTTTAATTGAGGCAAGTAGATGTTTGCAATGTAAGGATGCTCCTTGTATAAAAGGATGCCCTGTAAATATTGATATTCCTGGTTTTATTAGACTTATAAGAGAAAGAAGATATGATGAGGCTATTAAAAAAATTAAGGAGACTAATAATCTTCCAGCTACAACAGGAAGAGTATGTCCTCAGGAGAACCAATGCGAAGCACTATGTACTTTAAAAAAAGTTGGGGAACCAGTAGCAATTGGGAGATTAGAAAGATTTGTTGCAGATCTCGAATTAAAAGAAGGTATAGAAATTCCCAAAATAGAGAAAAGGTATGATAAAAAAGTAGCGGTAATTGGTTCTGGCCCTGCAGGATTGACAGTAGCAGGAGATTTAGCGAAGAAGGGGATTAATGTAAGCATCTTCGAGGCTTTTCATGAACCTGGAGGAGTTTTAATTTATGGAATACCTGAGTTTAGACTTCCTAAAAGAATAGTTAGAGCAGAAATAGAATATGTTAAAAATTTAGGGGTTAATATTTACACAAATATAGTTGTTGGAAGGACTATAACCATAGATGAGCTTTTGAAGGAATATGATGCGGTATTCATAGGTACGGGAGCTGGTGCTCCTCAGTTTTTGAACATACCTGGAGAAAATCTTGTGGGTATATATTCTGCTAATGAATTTTTAACAAGAATTAATCTCATGAAAGCATATAGATTTCCTGAATATGACACACCGATAAAAATAGGAAAAAGAGTGGGTGTAGTAGGAGGAGGAAATGTAGCTATGGATGCTGCAAGAACAGCTCTAAGATTAGGTGCAGAAGAAGTTCATGTCTTATATAGACGTACTGAGGAAGAGATGCCTGCAAGATATGAAGAGATCATCCATGCAAAGGAAGAAGGAATTAGATTTAATTTCTTAGTTGCTCCTATTAAATTTATTGGTGATGAACATGGTAGATTAATAGGTATAGAACTTCAAAGAATGGTGCTTGGAGAACCAGATAGTAGTGGGAGGAGAAGACCAATTCCTGTTCCCGATTCTAACTTCTTTTTCCCTTTAGATATGATAATAGTAGCTATAGGAACCGTACCAAATCCACTGATAAGTATGACTACTCCAGATTTAGCTATAAGCAAGCATGGAACTATAATAATCGATGATAAAACAGGAAAAACATCTAAAGAAAGGGTTTATGCAGGAGGAGATATTGCAAGCGGTGCAGCTACGGTTATAAACGCTATGGGTGCAGGAAAAATAGCGGCAAGGAGTATTATTAAACATTTATTGGAGGAGAATTAAACATTGGATAAGAAAGATTATCTTGTGGCTTTAAGAAGAATAGAAGGGCAGGTTAGAGGACTTCAAAGAATGATAGAGGAAGATAGGGACTGTAAAGAGATTATTTCTCAAATCGCTGCGGTGAGATCTGCCTTAAAGAGAGTAGGAGTATTGTTAGTAGAAAATTATGCAAAAAAATGTCTTGCTGAAGGAGATAAAGATTTAGAAAACGAGATAAGTGAATTATTAAGAGATCTTCAATCATTGTTCTAATCAATAAGAATCATTAACTTTCTTGACTTATTAAAAAAAAACATTTTATAATCAATTTAGAAGAGTGCGCCCGTAGCTCAACAGGATAGAGCGGCGGACTACGAATCCGTAGGTTAGAGGTTCAAGTCCTCTCGGGCGCACCATATATATGAGGGGAGAGGTATATGCCGCTTACTGGTAATTTAAAAGAATTTGATTTAGTCTCTTTAATACAGATACTATCTGGAAAATTTTCTACTGGAAAACTCATCATTAATAAACCTTTTAAGAAAGGAATTCTTTATTTTAAAGACGGAAGAGTAATCAATGGCGAGGTTGGTAAACTTAAAGGAATGTCGGCTTTCCTTGAGCTATTTACTTGGGATGATGGAAATTTTGAGTTTGTGGAAGAAACAAATATAGATGTTCCTGTTGCTATATCTATGTCTCCTGAAGCTTTAGTTTTAGAAGCAGCAAGAATTATGGATGAGTGGCAAGAAAAAACAAAAAAATTAGGATCCCTTACAGTCGTTCCTTTCTTTCCTAATCCATCTTTTGCTATACCATCAAATGTTCAAGTACTTATTTTAAGAAAAGATCCAGAGAATATGACACCCGAAGAGAAGGAAAGGTTCATTTTATCAAATATAGATGGTAGAAGAGATTTTGCTACAATTGCAAGAATAAGTGGATTAGGCATATTATTGGCTATAGATGTAGTATTAAATAATTTAGAATCAGGGAGGCTTGCATTAAGAGATCTTGTAAATTTGCGGCATGTGGTGCCTGAGAAGGTGGGTAACGTTTCATCTAATGATCCTGCAGTCCAAAAGATGCTGAAGATTATGGATGGAAAGATGAATATGGAAAAAATCCTCTTGGAAATTGAAGAAGAAAGAGGTAAAATTATACCGGAACTTGTAAAATTAGTTAAAGGTGGTAGAGTGAGATTGAAAGAAGGTCTTGAATATCTACCAAGATTATCACAGGAGAATTTGTATCCAGTATGAAGTATGATGTAATTATAGTTGGTGGCGGACCAGCAGGTATATTCAGTGCTATTTCTTTAGTAAGGGGTAATAAGCCCCTTAAAATTTTGCTGGTAGAAAAAGGAGATATTACCAGTAGAAGGATATGTCCAGCTATTGTAAATAGACAAGGATGTGTTTTATGCCCGAGGTGTAATATTGTATCTGGATGGGGTGGAGCTGGTGCTTTTAGTGATGGTAAACTTACTTTTTCAACTGAGGTTGGTGGTTGGTTAAAGGATTATATTGGCGAGCAAAAGCTAATAAAATTGATGGATGATGTAAACGAAATTTATACCGAATTTGGAGCAGATCAACCTATTGTAAAACCAGATCCTGATAAGTTTGCGTATTTTCATAAAAAAGCAATAGCAGCAGATTTAAGATTAGTCTATTATGCTATTAGACATCTCGGTACTGAAAAGTGTGCACCTATATTACTCAACATGTATGAATATCTAAAGGATAAAATAGATGTTATTTTGAATAGGCAAGTTATTAGAATTATTGTTGAGGAAAATAAAGTTAAGGGTGTAGAATTAGAGGATGGAAAAATTTGTTATGCTGATTTTGTGATTGTTGCTCCTGGTAGAGAGGGATCTAAATGGTTTTCTGAAGAAGGTAAAAGAATTGGGCTTTCTTGGGTCATAAATCCTGTAGATATTGGAGTGAGGGTGGAAATTCCTGCAGCAGTTATGAAGGAACTTACAGATGAATTATATGAGGCAAAATTTATATATTACACAAAAACTTTTGATGATAAGGTAAGAACATTTTGTATGAATCCATATGGTGAGGTAGTAATGGAACAAAATGAAGGAATAATCTCGGTAAATGGACATAGTTTTGCTGAAAAGAAAACTGAAAACACAAATTTTGCTATTCTTGTTTCAAAGAATTTTACCGAACCTTTTAAAGACCCAATTGCATATGGTAGAGCAATAGGTAGTCTTGCCAATCTATTAAGTAATGGGGTTATATTACAAAGATTAGGAGATTTATTAGCGGGAAGAAGATCCACATGGGATAGATTACAAAAAGGAATGGTTGTTCCTACTTTAAAAGATGCAGTTCCAGGAGATCTAAGTTTGGTATTACCTTATAGATATTTAGTGGATATCATTGAGATGATTCAAGCTTTAGATAAAGTTACTCCAGGAGTTTATTCTCGACATACTCTTCTTTACGGTGTAGAGGTTAAGTTTTATTCAGCAAGAGTAAAATTAAGCTCTTCACTTGAAACAGAAATTAAAAATTTATTTGCTATAGGAGATGGTGCAGGAATTACAAGAGGTCTTATGCAAGCATCGATTTCAGGTTTAGTAGTTGGACAAGAAATTCTTAGGAGGCTTACTTCTTATTCATTAAAATCGTAAGAAGGATTTTTATATACAAATCTTCCTCTACAGATGGTTGCTAAGACTTTTATGTCCAAAATATCTTTTGTGTCTATATCTAACGGATCTCTATCCAATATTACTAAATCAGCAAGTTTATTTTTTTCAATAGAGCCTTTTTCATTATTCAAAAAACCAATGTAAGCACTATTAAAAGTAAACATTTTAATAGCATCTTTTATAGATATACTTTCCTCTCGATTTGGATGATTGACTGCAGAATAAATACCCAAAAATGGATCTATAGGAGTTACTGAACTATCAGATCCACCTCCAGCAATTATATTATTCTCTATAATACTTTTTAATGGTATTATTCTTTTACTTCTCTCTTTTCCTAAAAATTCCTCATATAATTTCCCCTCTCCTCCCCAAAAGTATAAAAAGCTTGGTTGCATAGATAACATCAATTCTGAATCTGCTACCATTTTTATATGTTCATTTTTAGGTAATTCAAAATGTTCTATCCTATGTCTGTGATCTTTTTTAGGGTAATCTTTTAATACCTTCTTATAAGCTTTGAGGAGAAGATCAATTCCTCTGTCTCCTACAGCATGGAAGGCTATTTGTAAGTTTTCGTTATGGGCAGATCTGATAAAGTTTATTAAGGAGTCTAAATCCCAGTATAAGACGCCATAATTTTCGTTATCTACATTATATGGTTCCGACAAAGCTGCAGTCATACTGCTAACAGAACCATCTACAAGAAGACATCCCCCAATTTGATTTAAGCCAAGTTCTTTTACCTTTTTTATAGAGGTTGTTTGGTAATATATGAGTACATCTATTGGAAAATATTGCCTTAATCCCAATAAAAGTTGAGGAATATTGGGAGGGGATGTGTATCCGCCCTCTAAGGCATGTATTGTTGTGACACCTTTTTCTGCTGATTTTTTTAATATCTTTAAAATACCTTTTACCAATAAAGAAGGTTCAATATTTTGATAAACCTTTCCAACCACTATCTGATGATCTCTTCCTGTTAATATTTCACCTTCTGAGTATGATAAATCTAAGTTTAGAACTTTTTCTCCTATTGTATTTATAATACTTGAATGTGCGTCTTTTCTTATTATTAAAACTGGATGTTTTGGAAAATATTTATCTAAATCTTCTTTTGTAATATTTGTTTTTTCCTCAATATTTTCAGGATCAAATTCCTTTGCAATAATCCATTCACCTTCTGGCATTGAATCTCTTAATGCTTCTAAAGCTTTAATTATTTCCTTTAGAGATGAAAAATTACTTAAATCCAATAAAATATCACTGATAGCAGTGGATGAAAGATGAACATGAGAATCAATAAATCCTGGTAATATATAGCCTTCTTCAAAATTATATATGGGTATATTAGTTTCAGAAGGTAAGGATTCGTTTCCTAAATCTATAATTTTGTTGTTTTCTATTAAAATCCAAGAATAAATGTTAAAATAAGGGTCAAATGAATATATTTTTTGAGCTTTAAGAAAATATTTTTTCATATATCTTCCTTATTGATTTTTATTTTGAAATATTATATCACAAAAAATAGATTATTTTGACAAAATAATAATTATAATCTAAACTTTAATATGGAAAGGAGATGAAAAAAGCTATGCAACGAGAAACAAGACAAAGGAAATTAGTCTCGGAGATTTTAATGGAGAGTATGGATCATCCAGATGCTCTTACTGTTTTTAGAAGAGCAGAGGGAAGGGGAGCAAAAATAAGTTTGGGTACTGTTTATAGAACTTTAGAGCTTTTAGTGAATGAGGGTAAGGCTCTAAAATTTTATGATAGAAGTGCAGTCACCCGATATGATGCAAAGATAGTACCTCATCATCATTTAATTTGTAAGATCTGTGGGAAGGTTGAAGATTGGGAGGGAGAAAATTTAAATAGTGAAATGATTAGGAAAGAAATAGAGAAAAGTACTTCTTTTAAAGATGTAGATTTTCATATGATTATTTATGGTATTTGTGAAGGATGTGCAAAAAGGAGTAGATAATATTTTAAGTAAAAGAGAAAGATTAGAAAAAATCAAAATTATTTTAAAACAAAATTATATAGGTACCCAAAAAGAGTTAATGGAAGTCTTAAAAAAAGAAGGCATTAATGTGGTACAGGCTACTTTATCTCGAGATCTTAAAGAATTAGGAGTCATAAGACAAAATACTGAGTTTGGAAAAAGATATATTATTCCGGAGAATAATTTCAATTTACTATCCTTAAAAGACCTATTCAAAAGGGTCGTGATAAACATTGATTATGCAGAAAATCTTATTTTGGTGAAAACTTTACCTGGTAATGCACAGGCAGTTGCCTTTATGTTAGATAACTTTATGAAAGATTGGGATTATTTTGTGGGTAGTGTAGCAGGAGATGATACTATACTAATTGTTTTGAGAACAAAAGAGAAAATACAAGAAGCATTATCTAAACTGCAAAATTTACAAAAGTAAATGCTTAATAATAAAAAAGATACTATATATCTTTTTGAAGAATTTAAAGAATATTTACCTTATTTATATCTGATTTCTGATTTGTTAGGAGCAGATCTTTATTTATATCAACCTATCTGGGATTTATCTGCTGTTGTTTTAATAACAGAAGCTCATCCTAAAGTAGTACCACCTATTTCTTTTAGGCAAGAAGTTGGTAAACTTATATTTTTAGAGGATGAGCCAGAGATATTTAAGCTAATAGACTCTGATAAATCAAAGATAAGAAAAACTGATATTGTAATAGGAGGATTTCCAGTAGAAGAGGAGTTTTATTCTATTAAAAAATCAGGAAAGATTATAGGAATTCTTAAGATACAGAGAAATCTTTTAATACATAATGAATTTCCTTATAATTCAAGGGTATTCAAAGAAACATCCCATTGGTTAATAAAATCTTTTATAAAACAAGAACTAAGTTGGAAAGGATATGTGGACCCACTATTAGATAATGAAGGGGTTTTAATCCTTGATAAAGATGGTATAGTGCTTTTTGCTAATATGGCTGGAATGAGACTATTTAGAACTCTTGGAGAAGTGGGAAATATCTTGGGAAAAAAAATTAAAGATCCTTTCTTCTATAAATTCGTAGATGCTTATAAAGAAATGGGTACTGTTAAGGCATATGGGGAAGAACTCTTTGAAGAATATGGCGAAGAAACAAGAAGTTTTTATAAGAGAATACTTCCAGTTTCAAAAGGGGATAATTCTCTATGGAGAATATTTTATTTGATAAAAGAGACAACTGAGCTTCGTCAAAAGGAAAGGGAATTAAATTTTAAATCAGTACTTATCAAGGAAATTCATCATAGGGTAAAAAATAACTTGCAAACTATAGCAAGTCTTTTAAGGATACAAATGAGGCGACTTGACTCTGAGAGTGCCAAGATAGCACTACAAGAAAGTATTAATCGAATAAATAGTATTGCATTAGTACATGAATCTTTATCTAAATTTGAAGAAGATAGAGTTGATATCATAGAGGTGGCTGAAAAATTACTTAATGCATTTAAGCAGACTTATCAGCATCTTCCTTGTAATTTTAAATTTGAAAAAAACAAAAAAAATATTTTCTTATCATCTAAGAAAGCCACATCAGTAAGTTTAATTATGAATGAGCTGTTACAAAATGCAGTAAAGCATGGCACTTCTGAAGATATAGTTACAGAAATTATCCTTTCCATAAATCAGGATGATAAGTATATAATATTAGAGGTGACAAATACTCTTTTAGATAAAGAAACAAAAAGTTCAGAGCTTCTTTCATCTAAAGGAAGTTTAGGTTTTCAATTGGTTCAAATGTTAGTAGATGAAATTAGAGGTAAAATAGATATTGATAAAGTAGATGATACATTAAAAATTAAGTTGATCTTTTCAAGAGGAGACGAATAATATGCCTAAGTATCATATAATTACCTATGGTTGCCAAATGAACAAATCAGATTCAGAGAAAGTGGCAGGTATACTTGAAAAATTAGGTTTTCTTCCTACTGATAGGGAAGAAGATGCGGATCTTATACTTTTGAATACCTGTTCTGTAAGGGAAAGAGCGGAAGAGAAGGTATTTGGTAAATTGGGAGAACTCAAAAAGTTAAAAAAGAGAAATCCAGAATTAAAAATTGGAGTTTTGGGATGTATGGCTCAAAGGATGAAAGATGAACTTGCAGAAAAATTTTCCCATGTGGATTTTGTTTTAGGAAGTTATAAATTTATAAGACTTCCCGAAATATTAGAAGAACTAAAAGATAATAAAAAAGTTATATTATTTGATGACGAGCCTTATCCAGAGGACCTGGATTGGAAAATTATAAAGAGAGATAGTAAATTTCAAGCTTGGATACCTATTATTTATGGATGTAATAATTTCTGCACGTATTGTATAGTACCTTATCTTAGAGGAAGAGAAAGGAGTAGAAAATTAGAAGATATTGTAGAGGAAGCAAAATATTTGGCGGAACAAGGTGTTGTAGAAGTAACTCTTCTTGGACAAAATGTGGATTCTTATGGTAAAGATCTTGGTGATGTTGATTTAGCGGATCTATTGGAAGAGATTCATAAGATTTCTAATATTAAGAGAATAAGATTTCTTACTTCCCATCCAAGAGATGTGACTGATAAGCTCATTAAAAAAGTGGCAAAACTTCCTAAAGTTTGTCCGCATTGGCATCTACCATTACAAGCTGGATCTGATAGGGTTTTGAAAAGAATGGGTAGAGGATATACTTACCAAGAGTATAAGGATTTAATATATAAAATAAGATCTGAAATCAAGGATTCGTCTTTTTCAACCGACATTATAGTAGGATTTCCTGGAGAAACAAAAGAAGATTTTCAAGCTACAAGAAGAGCTTTAGAAGAGCTAAGATTTGATACTGTGAATTTAGCTATTTACTCCCCAAGGCCTGGAACTCCAGCAGCTAATTTTGAAGATCCAATTCCTTTTGAAACCAAAAAGAAATGGTTTGAAGAATTAGAAAATCTTCAAAGAAAGATAATATATGAAAAAAATTTAAGTATGATAGGAAAGGAAGAAGAAGTACTTGCTGAAGAAATTAATCCTAAAAATCCAGAAGAAATAAGCGGTAGGACAAAAAATTTTCGTCTTGTATTTTTCCCAGGTAATAGATCCCTTCTTGGAAAATTATTAGTGGTAAAAATAAAAGAAGCTAGATTATGGTCTCTAAAAGGCGAAGTTGTAAGAGAGGTGAATGATTAAATATTTTATGGAAAATATGACTCCTCTTTATAAACAATATAAGAGTATAAAAGATCAATTTTCAGATGCAATCCTCCTTTTTAGACTTGGAGATTTTTATGAGGCTTTTGAGGACGATGCAAAGATTATATCTCAAGAATTAGATATCGTGCTTACTTCAAAAGAGGTTGGAAAAGGAAAAAGAATTCCAATGGCAGGTGTGCCCTATCATGCTTTAGATAGCTATCTTTCAAAATTGGTACAAAAAAAATACAAGGTTGCAATTTGTGAGCAAGTTGAAGATCCTGCTTTAGCTAAAGGACTTGTAAAAAGGGAAGTAGTAAGAGTTATTACTCCTGGAACTCTTGTTGAGGATACTCTTTTGGAAGATAGAAATAATAATTTTCTATCATCAATCTATATATTAAATAAAGAATATATAGGTATAGCTACTATTGATGTTTCAACTGGAGAATTCTTCGGAACCGAGTGGATGGGTAAAGATGCTGAGGAAATAATCTACTCTGAATTTGTGCGATTAAAACCTAAGGAGATTATTCTACCTTTTTCAGCAAAGGATATTTTGGTGGATATATTAACTGATTTAAAGAGGGATATAGATCCTAAAATTACTCTCGTACCTGAGGAATATTTCGAAGAGGTAGAACATAGTTTGGAATTTTCCGAACCAAAAGAGAATTATCCCTTAGCCTTAAAGGCTTCTTATGGTATTTTAAATTATATAAAAGACGTAATGTTTACGATACCTACTCATATAGATAGGTTAGAGTTTTATAAACCCCATCAATATTTAATCCTTGATAGTACTGCTATAAAGCATTTAGAATTATTAGAAACTGTTAGAGAGGGACAGAGAAGAGGAAGCCTTATATGGGTGATTGATAAAACTTTAACCTCAATGGGAGCAAGACTTCTAAAGAAATGGCTTTTGCAGCCTCTTCTTAATGTCAACATTATCAGAAAAAGACAGGAAGCTATAAAGGAATTATTAGAAAAAGAAGTATTGAGAAGAGAGTTTGAAGAACTATTAAAGAACATACCAGATCTTGAAAGAATAAATTCTCGCGTAAATTATAATACTGCTACTCCGAAGGAACTTATATATCTCATGCAAGCTTTATCCTTCTTGCCTTCCTTAAGAAAGGTCTTTGAGAAAGTAGAATCTTCAAAATTAATTGAGTTAAAGGAAAATATACCAAATTTGGAACCTCTTTATGAGGAGTTAAATAGAGCTTTAGTTGATTCTCCTCCATCCCATATAAAAGAAGGTGGCTTTATTAGAGATGGTTATAATGAGGAGCTTGATGAGTTAAGAGCACTTCTTAGAGATAGTAAGAATTGGCTTATTGATCTTGAGAATAGGGAGAGAGAAAGAACAGGTATAAAGTCTCTCAAAATTGGATTTAATCAGGTTTTTGGATATTACATAGAGGTTACTAAGGCAAACTTGAACCTTGTTCCACCCGAATATATAAGAAAACAGACATTAGTAAATGCAGAAAGATTTATTACACCAGAGCTAAAAGAATGGGAAAATAAGATTCTCCATGCTGAAGAAAATATTAAAAGAATAGAAGAAAATTTATTCCAAGAGTTGAGAAAAAAAGTTGTAGAAAGGTCTAAGGATATAGAAACTTTTGCTCAGGTTGTTGCAGAATTGGATGTCTCTATATCTCTCGCTAAAACTGCTAAGGATTATGGATATGTTTGTCCACAAGTTACAAATGATTATGAAATAATAATAAGACAGGGAAGACATCCTGTAATTGAAAGAATGTTACCTCCTGGTACTTTTGTTCCTAACGATACCTATTTAAATAAGGATAAATTTATAAAACTTATTACGGGACCGAATATGGCAGGTAAATCAACATATATAAGGCAAGTTGCTCTTATTGTTATTCTTGCTCAAATGGGGTCCTTTATTCCAGCTGAGGAGGCAAAAATAGGGGTTGTAGATAGGATATTTACAAGAATTGGTGCATGGGATGATATCTCATCTGGTGAGAGTACATTTTTGGTAGAGATGAAAGAAGTAGGAAATATCCTTTCACATGCTACAGAGAGAAGTCTACTTATTTTAGATGAGGTAGGAAGAGGAACTAGTACCTATGACGGAATAAGTATTGCGTGGGCGGTGTTGGAATATATCCATAATAAACTTAAGGCCAAAACCCTATTTGCAACTCATTATCATGAGCTTACTGAACTTGAAAAAGAGCTTAAGAATTTACAAAACTTAAGTGTTGCCGTTCAAGAAAGAGGGAAAGATATAATATTTCTTCATAAAATAATCGAAAAACCAGCTGATAAAAGTTATGGAATATATGTAGCCCAACTTGCTGAATTACCTAAAGAGGTAATTGAAAGAGCTGAGAAAATACTCGTAGAATTGGAGAAAGGTAGAGAAATTCAAAAGAAAGAGATTGTTCAACTCCCACTTTTTTCAGAGGTTACAGATATGCGATTTGAGAAATTAAAAAAGGAGATATTATCTCTTAATACTAACGAATTAACACCTATTCAGGCCCTTTTAAAAATCCATGAGTGGAAGGAAATTATAAAAGAATGGGAAAAGTAATAATACTTCCGGAAGAGATTAGAAATAAAATAGCAGCAGGAGAAGTTGTAGAAAGGCCAGTTTCTGTAGTTAAGGAACTGGTGGAAAATTCAATAGATGCAGGAGCAAGGAGAATAATAATTGAAATTATTGATGCAGGAGAAAATTTAATTTCAGTTACCGATAATGGAGAAGGTATGTCTAAGGATGATGCTATTCTTGCTCTTAATAGGTTTGCTACCTCTAAAATAAGAAATATTGATGATCTATTTAAAATAGAAACATTAGGCTTTAGAGGAGAGGCGTTAGCAAGTATAGCTAGTGTTTCAAGAATGGAAATTAGAACAAAGACTGAAAAAGATGATGGGGTTTTTATAAGAGTAGAAGGTGGAAATATATTGGATGTGTTACCATGGGAAGGAAGTGTGGGAACAAGTGTTAGGGTTAAAGATCTTTTTTATAATTTACCAGCAAGGAAAAAATTTTTAAAGAGTAAGACAACAGAAAGTAATCTTATAGTGGATTTCGTAAGAAAGATTGCATTAGCTTATCCTGATATATCTTTTCAGTATATTGATGATGGAAAGACTAAATTTACCACTTTAGGGAGTGGAAAAATAGAGGATGTAATAATTGAAGTGTTTAAAAATATAAATTTGGATGATTTTATAGAATTTGAGAATACACATGGTGATTATTCTATTTGGGGATTACTAAGTAAACCTGGGAAGTTAGTTTCCATAAAGCCTCAAGATTTCTTTTATGTTAACAAAAGATGGGTAAGGAATCTTAGTATTTTTCAAGCACTAAAGGAAGGATATAAAGGCAGAATATTGGAGGGTTATTATCCTTTTGTAATTTTATTTTTAAAGGTACCTTATGATGAAGTAGATGTAAACGTACATCCCACAAAAAGGGAAGTAAAATTTGAAAAGGAAAAAGAGATTTTTAGTTTTATAGAAAATTCTATAAGAAAGGCTTTAGAGAATTATGAAAATACATTTAGAAGAGTGAACTTAGATCAGAACATAAAAGTTAATTGGGAAAATTATGAAACTGATAAAAAAATTATCCAAGAAAATATTCAATTACCCTTAACATCAATTGAGAAGAATTATATTTCTGAAAAGACCGAGAAATATTTACCCAAAACCAAAAAAAGTTTTAGTTTTAGAATAGTTGGACAGATATTTAATAATTATGTAATAGTAGAAACTGGAGATAAGGTATTTATCATAGATCAACATGCTGCCCATGAAAGGATTAGATATGAAAGGTTAAAAGAAGAATTAAATTTAGGTCTTCTTCAAAATGTAGAAATTATTTTACCTATTATAATTGATGTTTCCTTAGAAGAAAAAAAGCAGTTAGAAGAAAAAAGAGAAATTTTAGAAAAATTTGCTTTTTCATGGGAAGATTTTGGCCCTAATAGGATAAGGCTTATAAAGGTACCATATGAGTTTTTGAATTTTGAGCCTGTATCCATTGAAAGTCTTTTTAAAGAAATAATTTCTGAGATAAATGAAAAAGATTTAGAAGTTTTAGAAGATAAAATTGTAAAAAGTATGGCTTGTCATGGAGCTATAAGAAGTGGGGATATTTTAATAAAGGAGGAGATGGAAACTCTTATACAAATGGTTTTTGATAATCAAATCCCTATTACATGTCCTCATGGAAGACCTTATATATGGGAAATAAAAAAAGAAGAGTTAGAGAAATACTTTCATAGAAAATGAAGATACCAATTGCAGTCATTTTGGGTCCAACAGGTACAGGTAAAACGGCACTTTCTCTTGAACTTGCTAATCTTCTTCCAATAGAAATTATATCTGTTGATTCTATGCAAGTTTATAAAGATATGGACATTGGTACCGCAAAGCCTTCTGAAGAGGATAGGAAAAAAGTACCTCATCATATGATAGATATTGTTTCTCCTGATTATCCCTTTACAGTGGCAGAGTTTAAAGAAAGGGTAGAAAAAATTATACCAGAAATATATGAAAGAGGTAGATATCCTCTACTTGTAGGTGGTACTTCCCTTTACTATAAAGTCTTATTTGGTGAATTTCATATTCCCCATGTTCCACCCGATTATAAGTTTAGAGAAGAAATGAAAAAAAGAATAGAGAAGGAAGGTATTGGAAAGATATATGAAGAATTGAAAAAAGTTGATCCTAAAACAGCATCTAAAATCCATTTTAATGATTATAAAAGGATTATTAGAGCATTAGAAGTTTACTATAAGGTAGGAAAACCTATCAGTGAGTTAGCTGGTACTAAAATTGAAGATAAATATTTAGTTTCAAAAGTTGGACTCTTTTTACCAAAAGAATTACATTATGAGATTCTTGATAAAAGGGTTGATAGGATGATAGAAATGGGTTTAGTTGATGAGGTTAGAAGGCTTTACGAAAATGGAATAGATGAAGATAAGGTTTCAATGCAAGGTATAGGTTATAAAGAAATATTACAGTATATAAAAGGAAAGATAAGTTTGGATGAAAGTATAAAATTAATTAAGAAAAGAACAAGAATATTTGTAAAAAGACAGTATACATGGTTTAAAAAGGACAAAAATATTCATTGGTTTGATGTTTCTTTATATGATCTTCACCAATTGGCAATATTAGTTTATAATACCATAATCAAAGATTGGGAATTGTTAGGATATAAATTCAAAGAAAGGGAAGGTGAAAGTTTTAATGATTAAAAAGGCTAAAAGAATAGAGAGTTTACCCCCTTATCTTTTTGCAAGAATTGATCAATTAAAAGAAGAGGCAATAAAAAGAGGTATAGATATAATAAGTTTAGGAATAGGAGATCCAGATCAACCTACTCCAATGCCAGTAATTCAGAAATTATGTGAAGAAGCATTAAATCCTGCAAATCATAGGTATCCGTCTTATGAAGGAATGTTAGAATTTAGAAAGGCAGTAGCAGATTGGTATAAGTATAGGTTTAATGTAGACCTAGATCCTAAAAAAGAAGTTTTAACTCTTATTGGTTCAAAAGAAGGATTAGTGCATATTATTTGGGGACTTGTGGATAAGGAAGATATAGTTTTATGTCCTGATCCAGGATATCCAGTTTATAAAATAGCAACACTTCTTGCAGAAGGTATCCCTTATCCCATACCTTTAAAGAAAGAAAATAAATTCCTTCCTAAATGGGAGGATATTCCATCGGATATAGCTAAAAAGAGTAAAGTAATGTTTCTTAATTATCCAAGTAATCCAACAGGGGCTGTAATAGATAAGCATGGCTTAGAAGAAGCCATATCATTTGCAAAGGAGAATGATATAGTAATTTTATATGATAATGCTTATTCGGAGATAACCTTTGATGGGTTTATTGCTCCAAGTATTTTAGAAGTTAAAGGAGCAAAAGATATAGCCGTTGAATTTGGTTCCCTTTCTAAAACTTTTAATATGACAGGATGGCGTATTGGTTATGTTGTAGGAAATAGTGATTTAATCTCTATTCTTTCAACTGTTAAAACCAATGTTGACTCAGGAGTTTTTCAGGCTATTCAATATGCAGGGATAGAGGCTTTGTATAATCTTAGAGATTTTCCAAAAGAAAGTAGTAAAATATATCAAAATAGAAGGGATATGGTATTAGATGCTTTCAAAGATTTAGGGGTTGAAATTCTTCCTCCTAAGGGAACTTTTTATGTGTGGGTACCAGTACCCGAAGGTTTTACGTCTACCGATTTTGCTGCTTTTTTATTAGAGGAGATAGGTGTATTAGTAGTACCTGGAATTGGATATGGGGATTATGGAGAAGGTTATATAAGGATTTCTACTACTGTAGAGGAGAATAAACTTAGAGAAGCTTTAAGAAGGATAAAAGAATTTTTCGGGAAGGGAGATTGGAAATCGAAAAAGCCATCCTTGTTGCTAAAATAGAAGATTTAGATGATTTAGAAGAATTAAAGCTATTAACAAAAACTGCAGGAGTATTAGTAAAGGATGTTTTAGTTTTTGGGGGTGAATTAGATCCTTCCTCATTTTTAAGAATTGGAAAATTAAATGAGCTGAAGGATCTGGTTCTTAGAAATCAAATTGATGTGGTAATTTTTAATAATGAACTTACTCCTGTACAACTTAGGAATATAGAGAGAGAAATACCAGTTAAGATTGTAGATAGAACCATGCTTATTTTAGATATTTTTGCTCAACACGCTAGGACGAAGGAAGGTAAAATTCAAGTTGAGCTTGCCCAACTTCAATATCTTCTACCAAGGCTTGTGGGAAGAGGAGAAGCTCTTTCCAGATTAGGGGGAGGAATTGGTACTCGAGGACCTGGTGAAACAAAGTTAGAGATAGATAGAAGAAAAATTAGAAAAAGAATTCATACCTTGAAAAATGAATTAGAAGAGGTAAGGAAAGAAAGAGAGATACAAAGAAAAAAAAGGTTAGATATTCCGCAAATTGCTCTTGTAGGTTATACAAATGCTGGAAAATCAACTTTGTTTAATGTACTTACAGGAGAGAATGCTAAGGCAGAAGATCTACTTTTTGCAACTTTGGATCCAATGGTAAGAAGGGTGAAATTTGAGAATGGTTGGGAATTTCTAATTTCAGATACAGTTGGTTTTATTAGAAATCTTCCCGAAGAGTTGCTTACAGCTTTTAGAGCAACATTAGAAGAGATATATTATGTAGATGTTATATTACATGTCATTGATGTATCTAACAAAAATTTTGAGATGCATATAGAAACTGTTGAATCTTTATTAGAAGAAATGGGAATTGAAGATAAACCTATAATAAGGGTATATAATAAAATTGATTTGTTAACTAAAGCTGAGTTAGCTTATCTGAGAAAAGAGTTATTTTATAGGCCTTCGGTTTTTATCTCAGCTTATCATAAAATAGGAATTAATAAATTAAAAGGCGCAATTGTAAAAGAATTGCTAAAAGGTGTTAGAACATATAAATTTAAAATACCATATGAGAGATGGGGTACATTTCAAAAAATTAAAAGTAGAATTTATATCGAAGAAGAAAAATATCAGGATAATTTTGTAGAGATTAAAGCAAAGGTTCCAAAAGAATACAAGAAGGTTTTGGATTCTTTAAGATTTTAAGAGTTCCCACATAGTGATTCCATTTTCTAACATATAATCATTATTAAAGAATAAATATATTTTTTTAGGATTTAATTTTTTGACTTCTTCAGCGTATTTTATAATTTCACTGTCTTTGTAATAATATGAATACCATTTTTCTTTTCCATGAAACCTCATATATACATGAGAGTATAAATTTAGTATCATTTTATCCGGTAATTTAGGAGCACTTACTGATACCATAGTTATTCCATAATTTTTTATTATGTTAATAATCTTGTCATCAAACCATTCTATATTTCTTGGTTCAAAGGCAAACCTCTCTTTTAATTTGGTAAAATCATAAAATTTAATAATTTTCTCTAAATAGTTTATTTTTATACTTGGAGGAATTTGAAAAAGATAAAAATCAATAAAGGGATCTGAATCTAAGAAAACTTCATAAAATTTATTCCATTCTTCCATTGCTTTATCGTTAAATCTATGTAGGTGGGTGATTGAACGATTCACTTTGATAACAAATCTTAATTTCTCTGCAAAGGACAACCATTTTTTAATTGTTTGTTTTTTAGGAGTATGATAAAAGGTGCTATTAACTTCTATAGCATTGAAAGGAGTATTTTCAATGTACCAATCTAAGCTTCTTTTTGGATTCCAACTATAATTCCATCCCGATGTTCCAATATAAATATCCACTTTTATTCACCCCTTAGATATTATATAATAGTGCTATAAAGAATTGTAAATTTTTTAAAATTTTGTGTTTCCTTTGTTGACTATTTTTTACTTTTGTTCTATACTACCATTAACTTTCAAGAATGTACCTTATCTATTTTATTACTTGTATTTTTTTACATCCATAAAAAATTTCCTTACAAGAGGAGGTTTGAGGAATGCCTTATGAGGATTTAGCAATAAAAACAAGAGCAGAATTAGCAGAAATAGCAAGAGAATTGAAAATTCCTGGGTACTATCGTATGACAAAAGAAGAAATGATAGAAGCAATAAGTAGGAAATTAGAAGAGGGGGGAGAAATTTTAATTGAGGAAAAAAGTGAAGAGATGAAAACCAAAGTAGAGCCAGATGTTTTAATTGAAAGTAAAGGAGAGACGGAGATAAAGATCGAGGAAAAGCAAGAACAAAAGGATAAGGTTATTATTGATGGTTTTGAATGTGTTTTTAGAGAGGGTTATTTAGAGATTCAGGAAGAGGGATATGGTTTTATAAGGAAAAACTTTAAGCCAAGTGATGAAGATGTATATATATCTGCATCCCAAATTAAAAAATTTGGGCTTAGGTATGGTGATTTAATTGGAGGAATGGTAAGACCACCAAAAGAGAATGAGAGATGGTATGCTATATTAAGGATAGATACGGTTAATGGAAGAGATTTAATGCATTCTCGCCAAAGGCCCAAATTTGATGATCTTATTCCGTACCATCCTACAGAAAGACTAAAATTAGAAACAACCCCAGAAGAAGTAGACACAAGACTCATTGATCTTTTAGCTCCTATTGGAAAGGGACAAAGAGGTTTAATTGTTTCTCCACCAAAAGCTGGTAAAACAACTCTTTTAAAGAAAATAGCAAATGGAATTTCTGCTAATCATAAAGAAGTTAAATTATTTATTCTACTAATTGATGAGAGACCTGAAGAGGTAACCGATTTTAGAAGATCTGTTCAAGGTGAAGTAATTGGATCTACTTTTGATGAACCACCAGAAAGGCATATACAAGTTGCTAAGTTAGTTCTTGAAAGAGCAAAAAGATTGGTGGAATATGGTGAACATGTGGTTATTCTCTTAGATAGTATAACAAGGCTTGCTAGGGCGTATAACTGGGCAGTACCATCAAGTGGTAGAACTCTTTCAGGTGGAGTTGAGCTTGCAGCTTTACATCATGCTAAAGAATTTTTTGGGGCTGCCCGAAATATAGAGGGTGGAGGAAGCTTGACTATTCTTGCTACAGCTCTTATTGAGACTGGTAGTCGTATGGATGATGTAATTTTTGAGGAATTTAAAGGTACTGGAAATATGGAGCTTGTTTTAGACAGAAAATTGGCAGATAGAAGAATATTCCCAGCTATAAGTATTTCAAGATCTGGTACAAGAAAAGAAGAACTTTTATATCCTGAGGAGCAGTTAAAGAAAATCTGGTTCTTGAGAAGAACTTTGATAGGGCAAGAAGAGGGAGAAGCTATTGAGGGTTTAAAGAGAATGTTAAGAGAAACAAGAAATAATGAGGAATTTCTGAAATTTATTGATGGGATTATAAAGAAAGGAAATACTGTAAGAAGGTAGGTTAAGGTGAGAAAAACAATATTAATTATTTTATTTATATCTCTAATAATAGTGACTTTGGCTTTTCTTCTTACTAAAGAAGATATTTCTATAAGGTTATATGTTTACAATCCTCAAAAACAGGCCTTAGAAAGCAAGGATATAAATATTAAGTTAACCAGACTTGAAAAATATTTTATAAAGGAAAAAATATATAAAGAAGCAATCAATAATCTTATTTCTTATTCTGACAATAATATATATCATCTACCTATACCAAAAGGGACAAAAATCCTTAATATATCTGTCAAAAACAATATAGCTTATATAGATTTTTCCGATGAATTAAGGAAGAACCATCCTGGTGGTAGTTTGGGAGAGATGTTAACTGTTTATAGCATTGTAGATACGCTTACAGAATTTCCAGAAATTAAAAAGGTTCAAATTTTAATAAGTGGTGCTGTGGTAGAGACCTTAGTGGGACATATGGATTTAACCTCTCCTTTAGAAAGAGATCTTTCATTGGTTAAATAAAAATGAAAATTGGGATTATTTCAGATATTCATGCTAATTTGCCTGCATTAGAAAAGGTCTACAGTGAACTTGAGAAAGAAGTAGATGAAATATATTTTTTGGGAGACATAGTAGGCTATGGCCCATATCCCAATGAGTGTATGGAATATCTGAATAAATTTGGTTATTCTGTATTAGGTAATCATGATGCTGCAGTAATTGATTTGAGAACCTATGATGATTTTAATCCTTATGCTCAATTTGCAATAGATTGGACTAAAGAAAGATTAAGTTGGGAGAATATTGAAAAATTGAAAAAGCTTCCTCTTATTATTGAAAATAATAATTTTTGTTTAGTTCATGGAAGCATCAGAGAACCTCTTGATGAATATTTAATAAATTATTATTCAGTATTGGCCAATTTTGAGATTATGGATGAGAATATTTGTTTCTTTGGACATTCTCATTTAGCTGGGGTTTTTGTATATTCGGATAAAGAAATATACTATGTAAATTTTAGCGAAGGAGGAGAATTAAAGTTACAGAAAAATAGTAAATATTTAATAAATCCTGGTAGTGTGGGTCAACCTCGAGATGGTAATTGGAAAGCAAGCTTTGTTATATATGATGTTGATAAAAAGATTTTAAAATTTAAGAGAGTTGAATATGATGTAGGAAAAATACAAAATTATATGAAACTTTTGGGTTTTCCTAAACAGCTTTGGGAAAGGCTCCAATATGGGAGGTGATTAATTTGAAAGTACTTATTATGAGTGATACTCATGGTGATACAAGTTTTTGGGAATATATAAATGATTTTTTGTCCGAAGCAAATTTCGTTATACATGCTGGAGATGTTCTTTATCATGGTCCAAGAAATCCACTACCTGCAGGATATAATCCTAGCAAGCTTGCTGAACTTATAAATAACTCAAAACCTTTCTTTATTTCAAAGGGTAATTGTGATGCTGATGTAGATCAATTAGTTATAAAATTTCCTATTTCTTCTCCTTATCTTCTGTTATATGTGAATTCTTTGAAGATTTTTGTTACTCATGGAGAAAATAGAAATGAAGATGATCTTTTTAATCTTGCAGAACTTTTTGATGTAGATCTTTTAATATTTGGACATATCCATATTCCAGTTCTTAAAGAAAGAAATAAAAGAATAATACTTAATCCTGGAAGTCCTGCTTTACCAAAGACAGAATATAAATCTGTAGCTTTTCTTGATGAAAAAAAAGTTTCGATTATAGACATAATAAGCAAAAAAGAAATTTTTAGTTTGGAATTGATTAAGTGATAATATAATTACATGGTAACTCTTGACTTTAGAGACAATTTTTTATAATATTTATTTAGCAATCGGGGCATGGCGCAGTTGGTTTAGCGCGCCTGGTTTGGGACCAGGAGGTCGCTGGTTCAAGTCCAGCTGCCCCGACCATATAATAAAAGAGCGGGAGTAGCTCAGGGGTAGAGCATCAGCCTTCCAAGCTGAGGGCCGCGGGTTCAAATCCCGTCTCCCGCTCCAATTTTGATGGGCATTTGCGCCTATAGCTCAGGTGGACAGAGCGGCAGACTTCGAATCTGCGGGTCGGGGGTTCGAGTCCTCCTGGGCGCGCCAGTAAGAGTAAGTTGAAAAACATGGATGATGGTGAACGTAGCTCAGGATGGTAGAGCGCTGGGTTGTGGCCCCAGTGGTCGCGGGTTCAAGTCCCGCCGTTCACCCCATAATATATAAAAAGCGCCCGTAGCTCAGTAGGACAGAGCAACGGACTTCTAATCCGTGGGTCGGGGGTTCGATTCCCTCCGGGCGCGCCATTCACGGGCCGTTAGCTCAACTGGCAGAGCACCTGACTCTTAATCAGGGGGTTGCAGGTTCGACTCCTGCACGGCTCACCAGTTGTGCGAGGGTGGCGGAATGGCAGACGCGCTAGACTTAGGATCTAGTGGGATTTCCCGTGTGGGTTCAAATCCCACCCCTCGCACCAAGTAGATATATTGATGAGCGGGAGTAGCTCAGGGGTAGAGCGTCTCCTTGCCAAGGAGAAGGCCGCGGGTTCAAATCCCGTCTCCCGCTCCAAATTTTTAATAATATACCCCATGCAATCATTTTTTACGCAAATTTAATAAACTCTTTTCTATTTTTCTTCTTTAATAGTATTTTTTATGATGATATAATATAGCTTTGGTATTTAACATAAAAATGTTATTTTAATAGATAGGAGGTAATGTAATGACAATTAATGAGACCAACATTAAATATGATGTAGAAAAGCTTGAGGGAAGCAGAGTAAAAGTGAATGTAGAAATAAATCAATCGGAGAGGGAGAAAAGTCTTGAAAAAGCATATAAGTCTTTGGTTAAAAGAATTCAAGTGCCTGGTTTTAGAAAAGGTCATACTCCTCGTCCTATTTTGGAAAGATACCTTGGAAATGAGACCTTTGAAAGTGAAGCAATAAAAATAGTTGCGAGAGAAACCTTGGAATGGTTTTTAAATAAAGAAAATGTTACACCTCTTCAGGATCCTTATTTTGATATTCCTGATTCTTGGAAAGAAGATGAAAATTTAAAATTCTCTTTTGTATTGGAAGTACCACCAGAATTTAAGCTTGGAAATTATAAAGGTTTAAATATCAGAAAAGAAAAAGTAGAAGTTAGTGAGGAAGAAATTAATAGGGTTATAGAGCAGATAGAATTACAACTTAGTAAATTAAATCCTGTAGAGGAAGGACAAGTTGAGAAAGGTGATGTGGTTTATATAGAAAGAACTAAGGAAGATGGTACTCAGCTTTCTCCAATGTGGTTTACATTAAATGGAAAAGTGTTTCCAGAATTGGAAGATAAGATATTGGGAATGAAACCAGGAGAAGAAAAGGAATTTGAGATAACTTTTCCTGAAGATTTTTATGAAAAAGATTTATCAGGTCAAAAGTTAAAATTGAAATGGAAGGTTAATAAGATTTGGAGATATGAAAAGCCTGATCAAGAGACTTTTCTTCAAAAGGTTGGTGCACAGTCTTTTGAAGAGTTTAGAGAGAAAGTGAGAGAAAGCATAAAAGAAGAAAGAGAAAGAAGGTCTGAGGACAAAGCTTTTTCTGAAATTATGAGCAAAATATTGGAAAAAACAGAACTTGACCCTCCTTTAAGTTATGTACAGTATCTTGCAGAAAATATTTTTAGAGAATTCGTTAATGATCTCGCAAAAAGAGGAATGAGTTTAGATGATTATCTAAATGAGAAGGGAATAACAAAAGATGAGTTCATTAGGAGTGTCATAGAAGATGCAAAGAATAGAATACGGATGGAGATGATTCTTGAAAAGATAGCGGAAGTCGAAAATATTTTTGTTTCTGATCAAGAGATAGAAGATGCTATAAGAGAGATTGCTGATAGCGAAGGCAGAGATTACGAAGAGATTAAGAAAGAAATCGAGAGAGAAAATTTGATAAATACTCTAAGAAGAAATCTTATTAGAGAAAAAGTTAAGAAATTTTTATTAGAACAAAACTTAATAGAGGAGGAATAGATCTATTATGACATTAGTACCTATTGTTATAGAGCAGACTCCAAGAGGGGAAAGAGCATATGATATTTATTCGAGGCTTTTGAAAAGTAGGATTGTTTTTTTAGGTACAGCCATAAATGATGATGTGGCAAATCTTATAATTGCGCAACTTTTATTCTTGGAATCTGAAGATCCTGAAAAGGATATTTATCTTTATATAAATTCCCCTGGTGGTGAAGTTTCGGCAGGACTTGCTATTTATGATACTATGAGACATATAAAGCCTAAAATAGCTACTGTATGTGTAGGTCAGGCAGCAAGCATGGCTGCTATTCTTTTGAGTGCAGGAGACAAAGGTAAAAGATATGCTTTACCTCATTCAAGAGTAATGATACATCAACCACTGGGTAGTGCATATGGTCCTGCTGCAGATATAGAAATTCATACAAGAGAAATCCTTAAAATAAAGAGGATATTAAATGAAATATTGTCATACCATACAGGACAACCTATAGGGAAGATCGAAAAAGATACTGATAGAGATTTCTTCATGTCTGCCTATGAGGCAAAAGAGTATGGTATTGTTGATGAAGTATTAGAAAGTAAGAAAAGCTAAATCATAGATAAAGGAGATACTAATGTATGGGAAATAGAGAGCTTCATTGTTCTTTTTGTGGAAAAAGTCAAAAAGAGGTTAAAAAACTTATTGCAGGACCAGGAGTTTATATTTGCGATGAATGTATATCAATAGCTTATAAAATATTGGAAGAAGAGAATAAAAAAGACGATACTTATGATAATTTTGAACTTCCAAAACCATCCGATATTAAATCTTTCTTAGATCAATATGTTGTAGGGCAAGAGAAAGCAAAAAAAATATTATCAGTAGCAGTTTATAATCATTATAAGAGAATATTTATGAGAGATAAATTAAAAGAGGATGTAGAAATTCAGAAAAGTAATATACTTCTAATTGGACCAACTGGTGTAGGTAAGACTCTTCTTGCAGAAACTCTTGCAAAATTCTTAAAGGTACCTTTTGCTATAGCAGATGCTACCACACTTACTGAGGCTGGCTATGTGGGGGAAGATGTGGAGAATATTCTTTTAAGACTCATTCAAAATGCAGATTGGGATGTTAAAAGGGCAGAAAAAGGAATAGTTTACATTGATGAGATAGATAAGATATCGAGAAAGTCTGAAAATCCATCTATTACAAGAGATGTTTCTGGGGAGGGAGTTCAACAAGCTTTATTAAGAATTGTTGAGGGAACTATAGCTAATGTACCCCCTCAAGGTGGGAGAAAACATCCTTATCAAGAGTTTATTCAGATAAACACAAAAGATATTTTGTTTATTGCTGGTGGTTCTTTTGAAGGAATAGAAAAAATAGTAGAAAAAAGACTTGATGTATCAAGTATCGGATTTGGTGCACAAATAGAACCTAAAAATAGAAAGAGTTTAAGTCAGATCCTCTCAAATATCATTCCAGAAGATCTTATAAAATTCGGAATGATTCCTGAATTTGTTGGAAGATTTCCTGTTGTAGCGGTTTTAGAACCTCTTAATGAGGAAGCTCTTATGAAGATATTAGTAGAACCTAAAAATGCTCTTGTTAAACAATATAAGGCATTATTGGCTTTAGAAGGGGTAGAATTAGATTTTACAGAGGATACATTAAGAGCTATAGTCAAAGAGGCACAAGAAAAGGCTACAGGTGCAAGAGGATTAAGGGCTGTAATGGAAGAACTTATGTTAGAACTTATGTATGAGCTACCGTCCTTAGGAATCAAAAAATTTGTTATCACACCAGAATTAGTTTATAATCGTGGAAAATTATCTATAGAAAAATTAAAAAAGATGGCAGGTTAGGGGGTTTATTTTATGAAAGAGGAGATGGCTTCTGTTTATTCCTTTTTGGATGTGGAGAAAAAATGGTATGATTATTGGCTAAATAAGGATTATTTTCATGCAGAAGTGGATGACTCAAAAAAACCCTTCTGTATAGTATTGCCACCCCCAAATATTACAGGTTCTTTACATTTAGGCCATGCTTTAAACGCGACTATTCAGGATATCTTGATTAGATGGAGAAGAATGCAAGGTTATAATGCATTATGGATTCCAGGCACTGATCATGCAGGCATTGCAACCCAAATGGTAGTAGAAAGAGAACTTTTAAAAGAGGGAAAAAGCAGATGGGATTTAGGCAGAGAAAAATTTTTGGAAAAGGTATGGGACTGGAAGGAAAAATATGGAAATACTATTGTAGAGCAGTTAAAGAAACTTGGGGTTTCATGTGATTGGAAAAGATTTAGATTTACCATGGATGAAGTATATTCAAAAGCTGTAATTAAGGCTTTTGTTGAGCTTTATAAAAAGGGATATATATATAGAGGAGAAAGAATAATAAATTGGTGTCCTCGTTGTAGAACTGCTATTTCTGATTTGGAAGTCAGATATATAGAAGAGTCCTCCTATTTATGGTACATAAAATATCCTTTCTATGATGAAGAAGGTTATATAGTTATAGCAACTGCAAGACCTGAAACCATGTTAGGTGATACTGCTGTAGCTGTTAATCCAGAAGATGAGAGATATAAGAATCTTATTGGGAAAAAAGTTATTCTACCATTAGTAGGAAGAGTAATCCCTATTATTGGCGATGAGACAGTAGATCCTGACTTTGGTACTGGTGCTTTAAAGGTTACTCCAGCTCATGATGCTGATGATTTTGAGATAGGTAAAAAACATAGTTTGGATTTTATATCTGTGATTGATGAAAAAGGATTTATGAATGAAAATGCTGGTAAATATAAAGGACTTAGTGTTTTAGAATGTAGAAAGAAAATAGAGGAAGATTTAGAAAAAGAAGGATTTCTTTTAAAGAAAGAAGTATATGTTCATGATATTGCCACTTGTGATAGATGTGGTACTCCCATAGAACCTATGATATCTAAACAATGGTTTATGAAAATGGATAATTTAGCAAATCCCGCCATATTAGCAGTTGAGGAAGGTAAAGTGAAATTTATTCCTGATAGGTGGAAGAAAGTTTACTTTGATTGGATGTATAACATTAGAGATTGGTGTTTATCAAGACAGTTATGGTGGGGGCATAGAATTCCCGCTTGGTATTGTAACGATTGTGGCCATATAAATGTGGCTGAAAAATCTCCTGATAAATGTGAGAATTGTAGTTCGTCTAATCTAAAACAAGATGATGATGTATTAGATACATGGTTTAGTTCTGCTTTATGGCCTCTTGGTACTTTAGGATGGCCAGAAGATACAGAAGATCTTAAATATTTCTATCCTACTTCTGTATTAAGTACGGCAAGAGATATTATCAATCTCTGGGTTGCCCGAATGATTATGATGGGGCTTGAGTTTAAAAATGATGTGCCTTTCTACCATGTATATGTTCATCCAACAGTACTTACAAGAGAAGGAAAACGTATGAGTAAATCGAAGGGAACAGGTGTAGATCCCTTAGATTTAATCAATAAATATGGTGCAGATGTTACAAGATTTGGCCTTGCTATTCAGTGTACTGAAATGCAAGATTTGAGGTTTCATGAAGAGAATTTTGAAAACACAAGAAATTTTACTAATAAAATATGGAATGCTTCCAGATTTGTAATATCAAATTTGGAAGATAGAAAATATTCAGAAGTAAAATTAGAATACCATCTCTTATCTTTATCAGATAAATGGATATTGAGCAGGCTTCAAAAAGAGATTAAAGAGGTAACAGATCATTTAGAGAATTATAGATTTAGTGAATATGTAAAAACTATATATAATTTCTTTTGGAATGAATTTTGTGACTGGTATATTGAGATGGTAAAACCCAGATTATCTCAAAAAGAGGATCCAGAAAGTAGGTTAGTTTCTCAAACTATTCTTTGGAAGGTGTTAAGTGATAATCTGAAACTTCTTCATCCTGTAATGCCTTTTATTACTGAAGAGATTTGGCATAAACTACCAGAAAACAGCGAGAGTATAATGATCTCATCTTGGCCTATCTCTGATGATACCTTTATTGATGAAAAAGCAGAAAAGGATATGGAATTTATTATGGAGTCAATCAGAACAATTCGAGCAATTAGATCTGAATTCAATATCTCTCCCTCTGATGTTATAAAAGTAGATTTTTACACCCTTGATAAAGATAAGGAGATTTTACTTCTCGGTAATTCTGGTTATTTTGCTACGCTTGCAAAAGCAGAAATTAATAAAGTTGACGAAAAGAAAGATGTTAAAAATGTAGTACATAAAGTCTTAGAAGGTGTTGATTTATATGTAAATCTAAAGGGTTTAATTGATATAACAAAAGAAAAAGAGAGAATAAAGAAAGAATTAGAGGAAGCATTAAATATAAAGAAGAAAATTGAAGAAAGACTTTCCAACGAGGAGTTTCTAAGAAAAGCCCCAGAAAATGTGGTAGAAAAGGAGAAAGAGAAATTAGAAAGTATTAATAGAAAGATAAGGAGCTTAGAAGAAAGTTTTAATACATTAGAGTAGTTAAGTAGTTTAAAAATTAAACAGGGAGGTCATTATGAAAATATATGGCTTTAAAGGTGGTGTACATCCCCCTGAAAAAAAGGAATTATCAAAAGATGTACCAATAACAAAAATTCCTCTCCCTGAAAGATTACTTATTCTTACAATTCAGCATACAGGAGCTCCTACAACCCCTCTTGTTAAAGCTAAAGACTACGTATTTAAAGGACAAAAAATTGGAGATGCGCAGGCTTTTGTTACGGCTCCTATTCATGCTCCAACTTCAGGAACTGTAAAAAGAATTGCACTTTTCCCTCATCCCAATGGAAGAAATGTTTTGGGTATTGAGATAGAGCCAGATGGCAAAGAAGAGATTTTTCCAGATATTCCCAGAGATTTATCATGGCAAAATCTTTCACCTGACGAGATTAAAAAGAGAATTAGAGAGGCTGGTATTGTTGGACTCGGAGGTGCTGCTTTTCCTACCCATGTTAAGATATCACCTCCACCAGAGAAAAAGATAGATACGGTTATTCTCAATGGAGCAGAGTGTGAACCGTACTTGACTATAGACTATAGGCTTATGTTAGAGAAACCTCAACTAATTATAGAAGGGTTGAGGATATTGATGTATGCATTAGGAGTTAAGAAGGGAATTATTGGTATTGAGAATAACAAGAAGGATGCAGCGGAAGTTTTGAGAAAATATATAGATAGGGATATAGAAATTGCTATTTTACCCACGAAATATCCTCAAGGTTCTGAAAAGCAGCTCATAAAGGCTATTTTAGATAGAGAAGTTCCCTCTGGAGGTCTTCCTTTAGATGTAGGGGTAGTTGTTAATAATGTGGGAACAGCAGTAGCTATTGCTGAACATTTTAAAACAGGCCTTCCTTTAATATCTCGTGGAGTAACAGTTACAGGTGAGAATATTAATTCTCCTAAAAATTTAGAGGTTTTGATAGGTGCTCCTGTATCAAAACTTATTGAGGCTGCAGGAGGATTTAGAGAAAAGCCAGGAAAGATTATATTTGGTGGACCTATGATGGGTATAGCTATTTATGATATGGATACACCAGTTATTAAAGGTACATCAGGTGTGGTTGTTTTTTCTGAGAAGGAAACAAAATATTATGAACCTGTGGAATGTGTAAGATGTGGAAGATGTATTGATGTTTGTCCTATGGGATTAATGCCTACCATATTAGCTAAATATGTAAGAAGAGGTAAACTAATAGAGGCGGAGGAGTTAGGAATATTAGATTGTGTAGAATGTGGTTCTTGTAATTATATATGTCCTTCCAGAAGGCCACTTCTTCAATGGATAAGAGTAGGTAAAACGGATATCTTAGCAAAGAAAAGAAAGTAAAGGGAGGCATAACCAGTTATGAAGTCAGAGGTGGATAAATTAATAGTTTCTTCATCGCCTCATATTTTTGTTAAAGAAGATGTTTCATATGCGATGAGGCAAGTAATTTATGCACTAATACCTGCTACTCTTGCAGGTGTTTATTTTTTTGGTTTGTATTCTTTATTGGTTATATTAGTAAGTATAATTTCAGCAGTTTTATGGGAAGCTTTTGCTCTTATTTTGAGGAAAAAGCCATTAAATATACTTTTAGATTTTAGTGCTGTAGTTACAGGGCTTCTTCTTGCTCTTACTTTACCTCCTAAGGTTCCATTATGGATTCCTATGGTGGGATCTGGTGCAGCTATTCTTCTTGGAAAGCAGGTTTTTGGGGGATTGGGTGATAATTTTTTAAATCCTGCCTTAGTTGGAAGAGCCTTTCTCCTCTCTTCCTATCCTCAAATAATGACCTCATGGATGGAACCTATTCATAAAATTGGAGGCATAGTTTCACAAGCATCTCCCCTTACTTCTACTGCTACCCCTCTTGCTGTAGAAAAACTTAAACTTACTGGTTATCAAATACCCTCATATTTTCATCTTTTTATTGGTGATATTCCAGGATGTATAGGAGAAACTTCTGCCTTATTATTGCTTTTAGGTGGTCTCTACCTTATTTATAAAGAAATAGTGGATTGGAGAATACCACTTTCATATATTTCAACGGTTATTATAATTTCCCTTTTATTCGGGAAAGACCCTATTTTTCAAATATTAGCTGGAGGACTTTTTTTAGGTGCTTTCTTTATGGCTACTGATTGGGTAACAACCCCTCTTACAACAAAAGGTAAAATTATTTTTGGAGTAGGAGCAGGTTTCTTTACAATGGTTATAAGATTATTTGGTATTTATCCAGAAGGAGTATCTTATGGAATTCTTGTTATGAATGCTTTGACTCCTCTTATAGATAGAACCTTAAGACCTCGCAAATTTGGAGAGGTGAGAAAATGAAACAGATATTAAGATATGGATTAATCCTTTTTTTGGTATGTAGTATATCGGCTGGTGTTTTAGCCTTTACATATGAAAACACTCAGAGAGTAATTGAGAGCAATAGAAAAAAAGAAAAAGAAAGAATTTTAAAGGAAATAATTCCAGAGGCAACAGATTTCAAAAAAGTCGAGAATCCTCCAGAATCTGATAGTAATTTAGTAAAAATAACCGAAGTATATATTGCTTATAAAGGAAATGAAAAAACTGGAACTGTTTGGGAAGTAACATCAAAGGGGTATAGTAGTGATATTTTGATGATCATTGGTACAAATAAGGAAGGTAAAATTTCCCACATAACTATACTTTCTCAACAAGAAACACCAGGCCTTGGGACTGAAATTGTTAAGGATAGTTTTTTAAATCAGTTTATAGGAAGAGATACCCCAAATTTAGAAGTAAAAAAGAATGTTACTCCTGTGTCAGGAGCAACTATCTCCTCTTCTGCGATTGTGAGAGCTGTAAATGAGGTTCTGAAACACAAAAACTTTTAGGGGGGAAGAAAAATGAAAAAGCTATGGATATATATAAGAAATGGTATTTTTAAAGAGAATCCTGTTTTGATATTAATGATAGGTCTGTGTTCTGTACTTGCTGTTTCTGTTAGTGTACAAAATGCAATTGGAATGGGACTTGCTTTTACCTTTGTTATGGTTTTTTCTAATTTGTTTGTATCTCTTTTAAGAAAATTTACACCTCATGACATAAGAATACCTATTTTTATTGTAGTTATTGGTACTTTTACTACCATTGTTGATCTTGTTATATCTGCTTATTTTCCAGAACTTTATAAGGCTTTAGGTATTTTTATTCCATTAATTGTGGTAAATTGCATAATAATTGGTAGAGCTGAGGCTTTTGCTTATAAACACTCAGTAATGGAATCTATTGCTGATGGGATAGGAATAAGTATAGGTTATATATGGGCTATAGTAGCCTTAGGAGCTATAAGAGAATTCTTGGGATCAGGAACTTTTTGGAATATAAATATTATTCCAAGTTTTCAGCCAACTAAGGTTTTTATAATGCCTCCTGGAGCTTTTTGGGGAATAGGATTGTTGATAGGAATATTGAAATGGGTAGATAGTAAAATTAGGAGGTAATAACATGGGATATATTGGAAAACTATTTCTTCTTTTTCTATCTGCTTCCTTTATCAATAATATTGTTTTTATGAGATTTTTAGCTTTATGTCCTTTTGTAGGTATGAGTTCTTTTCTTGAAACATCTATTGGCATGGGTGTTGCTGTGGCTTTTGTTATGACTATGGCATCGGTGGTTACATTTTTCATTTATTATTATATTCTTATTCCCTTTAATTTAATTTTTCTAAGAACCATATCTTTTATATTAGTGATTGCAGTTTTAGTACAACTTGTGGAGATGTTTATAAAA
Source organism: Dictyoglomus sp. DH (assembly GCF_055181375.1). Classification (NCBI taxonomy): domain Bacteria; kingdom Pseudomonadati; phylum Dictyoglomota; class Dictyoglomia; order Dictyoglomales; family Dictyoglomaceae; genus Dictyoglomus; species Dictyoglomus sp. DH. The sequence goes on from NZ_CM143706.1 coordinate 1,190,133, forward strand.
AAGACTTCTCCATCTCTTTATAAGGCTATGGGTATTTATTTACCATTAATAACTACAAATTGTGCCATATTAGGTGTTACGCTTTTAAATATAAACTATCAGCATAATCTTATTGAATCTATTATTTATTCATTGGGTGTCTCTCTTGGCTTTACAATTGCCTTAGTACTTCTTGCAACCATAAGAGAGAGGTTATCTTTTTCAGATATACCTAAATTTTGGCAAGGATATCCTATTGTTTTTATAACCGCTGGCCTATTGGCATTAATTTTTCTTGGATTCCAAGGACTTGCTCATTAAAGAGGAGGAAATTATATGGAATTAATAATAATATCAATCTTAGTATTAGGAGGGATTGGTTTTCTTTTTGGCTTAGGTTTAGCAGTAGCAGGTGAGAAATTTAAGGTAGAGGTTGATCCTCGTATTTCTCAGATTATGTCGGTTTTACCGGGGGGAAATTGTGGTGCGTGTGGTTATACAGGGTGTGAGGCTTGTGCTATAGCGATTTTAGAGGGTAGAGCACCTATTACTGCTTGTATTGTAGGAGGAGATAAAGTAGCGAAAGAAATTGCAAAGATTATGGGAGCTAATGAAGAAGTTAGTCTTGTGAAACAGGTATCTTTCCTTACATGTCAAGGAGGCAAAGGAATTGCTCAGGAAAGGTTTATATATAAAGGAGTAGAAACCTGTAAAGCAGCAAATTTGGTTCAAGGAGGTTATAAAGGTTGTCCTACTGGATGTTTAGGATATGGTGATTGTGTTAGAGCTTGTCCTTTTGATGCTATACATATGGGAGATGATGGTCTACCTAAAATTGATGTGAATAAATGTACTGGATGTGGTTTGTGTGTGAAAGCATGTCCAAGAGGTATTTTAACTTTATTACCTGTTAATATCCCTTTACTTCTTGGTTGTATAACAGAACTTCCAGGACCTGATGCAAGAAAGGTATGTTCTCATGCATGTATTGGATGTGGTATTTGTGAAAAGGTATGCCCTAAAGGAGCAATTAAGATGGATGGTAGATTTCCAGTTATAAATTATGACCTTTGTGATGGTTGTGGAATCTGTGTAGAAAAATGTCCAACAAAGGCGCTTATATTATTAAAGCGTTAATTATATTGTCTATATTAATTTTCTTTATTTTCTTGGTTAGAAGTTATCAAGGGAATAGGGAAGCTTCTTATATTGGTATTTTAATGGATACTTTTGTTGATATAAGAATCTGGGGGAAAGACAGTTATAGAGCTCTTAATGAATCTTGGGCTTTAATAGAAAATTTGAGTAAAAAAATTGACAGGTTCAACCCATATAGTGAAATAAGTAAGATCAATAAAAATGCTGGAAATTATGTTGAAATTTCTTATGACATTGTAGACATTATAAAAAAGGCTAAATATTTTGCTCAGATTACAAACGGTTATTTTGATCCAACAATAGCTCCTCTCATGAGGATTTGGGGATTTTATGATAAAAATTACAGAGTTCCTGACAAAAAAGAGATTGAAGATAAACTTCAATGTGTGAATTATAGAAAAATTCATATAAAAGGAAACAAAGTTATGATAGAAAAGGGAATGGAAATAGATTTGGGGGGTATTGCTAAAGGATATTTAATGGATAAAATATTTGAGGTTTTGAGAAAATATTCTATAGATAGGGCTGTTTTGAATTTTGGAGGACAAGTTGGAGTTTATGGAAGAACTCAGAAAGGAACTCTTTGGGAAGTAAGTATCAAGCATCCCCGTAAAGATCAAGGTTTTATTGGAAGAGTATGGATAAAAGAAGGTTCTGTTTCTACTTCGGGAGATTATGAAAGATTTTTTATTAAAGACAATGAGAGATATTGTCATATAATTAATCCTAAAAATGGATATCCATCAAACTCCGTTATAAGTGTTAGTGTGATAAGTAAAAGTGGAACAGAAGCTGATGCTTTATCAACAGCTTTTTTTGTTTTAGGTAAAGATGCCATATCTTTGTGGAAAGAAAAATTTTCTTACTTAGGCTTAGTTATTGTTTTTCCAAATTTAAATGTATGGTATTCTCCTAATCTGGAATTTAAAGTGGAGAGTAAAAAGTGAAAAGGATAAAGGAAAATAAAGTTGTTTATATTACTACCTTAGGTTTAATGATATCCTTAGCTTGTGTTCTCTATTATTTTGAAAGTACTTTTATCTCTCCCTTTCTTTTTCTACCAGGTGGAAAAGTTGGAATTGCAAATTTAGTTCCCTTAGTTGCTATTTATACCGTAGGTATAAAAGAGGCTATAATTATAACTGTACTTAGAGTTATAATAGTTAATATAATTATGGGAAGATTTTTAGATATCTCTTTTTATTTAGGGTTTTTTGGTGGATTGATAAGTAATCTTTTTATGGGTTTTTTTTCAAAAACCTCAATAAGTGTTATAAATAATAGCATTATAGGAGCGATTATTCATAATATGACCCAACTTTTTATAGTTGCCTTTTTCATTTTTCATAAGGGTATTTTTTACTATGCTCCATTCCTTATCATTTTTGGGTTTTTAGCAGGTCTTTTTAATGGAATAGTAGGGGGGTATCTAATAAAATATATTAAAAACTATTTAGGGGGTGACCTATGAGAAGAAATAAAATGTCTACAAAACTTCTGATCTTTCTTATTGTTCTGGGACTAATTGTGGGTGGAGTTATTGCTGAGGCATTTGGAGATAAGTTAGAATTTTTAAAGAAGGGATTAAATATTGGCTTTTCCCCAGTTACTCTTAACATGTATTTTCTTACTTTCACATTAGGATTTGATTTAAAAATTAATTTGGGTGGAGCCTTAGGAGTATTAATTGTGTTGCTTTTTTATAATATTTAGAGTTATAATTTAACTATGGGTAGTAGAGATTTTATAGAGGGGTTAAAAAACAAAGGTTTTTTTGTCTTTATAGGGTTTTTTATACTCTATATACTTTTATTGTTTTTGATTGTTTTTATTACTTCTATGAATGGATCTCTAAATCTTTGGGCAGAGAAAATAAAAATTTATGCTTTTGTAAATCCCAAAACTTCTGATTTTGATATAGTTAAATTATTGACAGATCTAAAATCTAATTTTCATTTTAAGGAAGCAACTTATATAACCCAGAAGGAGGCCTGGGAAAAGCTAAAGGAAGTTGTAGGAAGAGAGAATGATATTTTTGCTTGGGGATCACCTGATTCTTTGCCTAAAACTATCGAAATAATTCCATCTTTATTAGAAAATATACATGATATTATAAGGTATCTTCTTAATTATAACTTTGTTGAAGATGTAAGATATCCTGAAGAAATGGTTACTCAATGGTATAATTTGCAGGGCTTAGTGGATACCATTAAAAAGATTTTTACATACTTAGGTAGTTTGTCTTTTCTTTTATTGTCTGTTGAACTACTTACTCATACTCATCTTGCTTATCCCATATTTTCAGTACCGTCTCAAATAATGGAGAATATAATAATAACAACAATTTCCTTTTTTTCTGCATTGGCTTCCATATGTTTCTTGGGGAACATTTTTAAAGATCATATATCAACAATACTTCCTTATTTCTCTTATGTATTTGATTTAAAACACATCTTGATATGGACTTTTTATTTTGTAATATCCAACGTAATTATTAGTTTTACTTCTGCCTTAATAAGCTTTCAGAGACTTAGATGAGAGGGATAATTGCAATAACAGTTGTCCTATCACTATTATTAGTACCCATATTTACATGGGGTAACATAGATAATACTATACTTCAAAAACAAAAGGAATTGCAGAAAAAAAGAGAGCAAATAAATAGTTTAAAGATACAAGTTAAAAATTTAGAAAAGAAGGAATTGAATATTGTTCAAGAAATAAGCAAAATTGATATGGATCTTGATAAAGCAGAAAGAGATCTTAGTATTGCGGAAACGAAACTTAGAGAAGCTCAAGCAAAATTGGTGGTATTATCAACACAATTAAGTATAATGCAAAGAAATTTGAGATATAGAAGTTTAAACTACAAAGAATCCTTAGGTGATATTTTTAAAACTATACAATCTAAGATACATTTAGATATTATCTTTACACAGGATGTATTTGCCTCTATTGCTGTTCCATATTATTTGAAGATATTAATGAAGAAAGAAGTAAATAGACTACAAAGTATTGATAAACAATGTAAAGATATAGATAAGAAGAAAAAAGAATGGGAGGCTGAAAAAAGGAAGGTTGAACTTTTAGTGAAGGATATATCAGAAAGAAAAAGATATATAGAAGCAAAGAAGAAAGAAAGGGAAGCCTTTCTTCAGAAAATTAGGGAGCAGAAAAGGTATCAGCAACAAGTAATTGCAACCTTAGAGCGAGAGTCAAAGGAGATTGAGAATTTGATAAAGAAATTGGCATCTTCTAAAATTCAAAAAGCTAAAAAAGGATACCTCTCTTGGCCTGTTATTGGGAGTGTTACTTCTGGATTTGGTATGAGAAGACATCCTATACTTGGAGGAGCTCCTCTTTTCCATACTGGTATAGATATTTCAGCAGATTATGGAACACCTATAAGAGCGGTAGCTTCTGGTAGAGTTATTTTTGCAGGATGGTATGGCGGATATGGAAATATGATAATAATAGATCATGGGGGTAATATATCTACTGTTTATGGGCATTTATCAAGAATAGCTGTAAGATCTGGAGAAGAAATTTCTGAAGGTGATATAATTGGATATGTAGGAAGTACAGGTTTAAGTACAGGTCCCCACTTACATTTTGAGGTGAGAGTAAATGGTGAACCTGTAGATCCAATGAATTGGTTAAAATAATAGGAAGTTATAAATAAAGGAGGAAAGAATGAGATTTAAAAAGAGAATTTTAATACTTACTTTCATTGCTTTAATAGCTGTATTTTTAATCTCTAAATTAAATATGGCTAAGGATTCTATTGATGACATTATTACAAGTATTAGGGTTTTTATTGAAACTGTTTATTATGTAAGAAATGCGTATATTGAGAAAAATTTAGACAATAAGAAATTAGAGTATGAAGCAATAAGAGGATATTTAAAGGCTTTAGATGATCCATATACCGAATTTTTTGATCCAAAAGCTTTTAGGACCTTTACAGAGGATATACAGGGTTCTTTTGGTGGGGTTGGAATGAGGCTTGAGTCTAAAGACGGAAAAATTTTAGTTGTATCACCAATAGAAGGAACACCAGCTTTTAAGGCAGGTATAAAACCTGGGGATCAGATAGTAGAAGTGGATGGACAAAGTGTGGTTGATAAACCTTTAGATCTTGTGGTTTCTATGATTAGAGGGGAGATAGGTAAAGAGGTAAAAATAAAAATATATAGAGAATCAGAGAAGAAATATTATGAGTTTGTTTTAAAGAGAGCGCTTATAGAAGTGCCTGTTGTGGAATATAAGGTTTTAGATAATAATATTGGATATATAAGATTTTATGAATTTACTCAAAACTCACCTCAAAAATTATCTGATGCATTTAGAGCATTGGAGAAGAAAGTAAGCGGAGTAATATTAGATCTTAGAAATAACCCAGGGGGAGATTTAAAAGCTGCAGTTACTATAGCAAGTTTCTTTATTTCCGAAAATGATCAAGTAAAAACTATTATTAAAGATAATAATACATCTAAAACATTTGATACAAAAGGTATAATTGTTTATAGACAGGATAGGGATAAAAGATTATATGGAGAGAAAGTAGTAAAAGGAACATATAAATGGAATAAGCCTTTAATAGTTCTTGTTAATAGGTATTCTGCAAGTGCATCTGAGATTTTGTCAGGAGCTATAAATGACTATAATAAAGGTATATTAGTAGGAGAGAAAACTTTTGGTAAAGGAGTAGTTCAAACAATTTTCACTCTTTCAGATGGGTCAGCTGTTAAAATAACTACAGAAAAATATTTACTTCCATCAGGTAGAGATATAAATAAAGAAGGTATAGTTCCAGAGGTATTAGTAGAGATGGCCCCAGAGAGTGTGGGTAGGGATAATGATATTCAGCTAAATAGAGCTATGGAAATATTGAAAAAGAATATCTCTCTTTTGAGGGATAAAACTAAATTAGTATTAAGAAAATAGATGTTTGATAAAAAAGAAAAAATAATTATCATAATTTTTGTATGTTTAGTTATTGTTTTTACTGTATTTAACTTATTTGGAAAGGAACAAAAAATATTAGAAGAAGATGTAGATAGTTTTATAGTAGTACATGTGGCAGGAGAAGTTAAGATTCCTGGGGTGTATAAATTACGAGATGGAGCAAGGGTTATTGATGCTATAAATGTGGCAGGTGGTCCCTTACCCTCTGCTGATTTAGATAAGCTTAACCTTGCAGATTATTTGAAAGACGCATCAAAAATAAACGTTCCTTCCAAAGTCCAGTGCTTAAATTCAGTCATATCTTCTAAAGAAGAATTAAGAACTTCGGTTGGTATTTCAACTAATGATAAGATTAATATAAATACTGCTTCCAAACAACAACTTGAAACTTTACCTGGAATTGGGCCTACCCTTGCTCAAAGAATAATTGATTATAGAAATGAACACGGATTATTTACTTCTTATGATGATCTATTAAATGTTAAGGGAATAGGAGAAAAGAAACTTGAAAAATTAAAAGATAAAATTACTTGGTGACCTTTGGGAATACCTTATTCATTTATTTTTTTAATAAGTTATGTGGTAGGAATAATTATATCCAAATATCATTTTAGTTTTGGAATACCCTTTTTTATTCTTGTTTCTTTCATCTTTTTAAGGAAAAGATTTTTACTTATTTTCTTATCTTTGTTTTTTTTCTTTCTTGGATCTTTGTTATATAAGGTATCATCACCTCAATATGAACTTTTTCATAAAAAATATCATGAGATTTATGCAGAGGTAAAAGATGTGAGATTTACCCAAAAATATATACAATATGTTATAAAAGCAGATATTAGTAAGGAAGAATTTATTATGTCTGTTGGTAAAAGTGTCAGATATGAAGTGGGAGATGTACTTCTTTTAAGAGGAGTAGAATATTATCCATTAGAAAATAATAATATTTGGAGTGAAAGTTTTATATATAAAATAAAGGTTAAGGAGATGCAATTAGTCGGACATAGATACCAAGATAGATTTAAACTTCTAAGGTTAAAATTTAAAAAATATGTTGATCACATTTTGGGTTTTTTTAGTGATGATAAAAAAGAATTTATCAAGGCTATTACAATTGGAGAGAAATTAGGACTAAATAAAGATATAAAAGAGATATTTTCTGAAACTGGTACTTCTCATTTGTTAGCAATTTCAGGTTTACATGTTTCTTTGTTAATAGGAATTTTTATTAACTTTTTACCTTTTAGGAAAGTATTAAGCAGAATTATTTTTCTTCCCATACTTATTTTTTATGGTTATGTTATTGGAGATAATCCACCTATATGGAGAGTTATAGGGGAATATATCTTTCTACTTTTAGCTTTTCTTTTTAGACGTGAAGAAGATACTTTGAACGCAGTTTTCTGGGTTGCATTGATTAATCTTATAATATTTCCGTTAAAGCTTTTTAATTTAAGCTTTCAACTTTCTTATCTTTCCATGTTAGGTCTTCTGTATAAGCCTCAATTTCCTAAGTTTTTACCAAAATTTTTTCAGGAAATTTGGGAAAGTTCTTTTTGGTTAATGATATTTTTATCTCCTATTTATCTTTACTATTTTAAAAAAATTTCTTTTATCTCAATTCTTTCAAATATTTTTTCAATTCCCATATTCTATATTATTTTAATTCTTAGTTTTTTGTTATTTTTCATTAATATTTATCCAATTAATCATATTTTTGTAAAACTATTATCTATTTTGATTGATATTCTGATAAATGGTTTGCAATTCATTCTTTCTCATTATAAAATTAGTCTTGTAATTTCCTTATTTCTTGTCTTTTTACCAATAATTATGAGGAAAAGGGAGGATTATGAATTACTGGGAGTTTAGGCATTCATTAAAAGAAAGGAAGTTTTCTCCTGTTTATCTTTTTATAGGGGAAGAAAAATTTTTAATGGAAGAAGCTTTATTGGAACTTAAGAAAGTGAGATTTAAAGAATTTAACTATGTGGCCTTTTTTGGAGATGAAATAAATTGGAATGACCTTCTCCCATATTTAGAATCACCTCCGCTTTTGGGGAATCAATTTATTGTAGTCAGGCATGCCCAAGACCTTAAAGATCAAAATATTCCAAAAAAATTGGAGATTTTATTTAGAAAAATGACTAATACTTGTTTAGTTTTTATGGCTAATGCTGAAGAAGAAAAACCCAAAAAGATTTCTTTTTCAAAAATGATACCCCCAGAAGGAGTTGTAGAGTTTACTAAATTTAGGGCTGACGCTTTGAGAAAATGGATAAAGGAAAAATTTCAAGAGAGGGGTAAAAATATCGATGATGAAAGCATATATTTTCTATCATCTTATTATTCTGAAAATATAGGTTTACTTATTCAAGAGATTGAGAAAGTGTGTATTTTTGCTATAGATAAAAAGGATATCACAATTGATGTTTTAAAGAGATTACTCTCTCCTGTGGAGATAGCCTTTTATACTTTTTTAGATGCTATTTTGAGGAGAGATTTCTATCTTGCTTTGTCTGGAATTGATACTTTATTTAATGAAGGAACATATCCTCAAGTCATATTGGAAATCCTTATTAGACAAATGAGACAACTTCTAAGAGCAAATGCATTATTTAAAGATGGGTATTCAAGTGAAGAGATTAGGGAAAAACTTGGTTTACACCCCTTTGTAGTAAAAAAGCTTTTAGATTCATTAACAAAATACTCTGCCGCAGAAATTTTTGAGATATATCTTCTTCTGCGGCAGACTGATTTAGAGTTTAAGACTACAACTAAAGATCCAAGAGTACTTTTGGAAAAAGTAGTACTAAAAATTGGAGCTAAGATTTGACGGCAAGTTTTTCGTTAAGAAGCTTCATGAGTTTTGATTTCTTTCTTGCTGCAGTATTTTTATGAAGAGTTCCTTTTTGTGCTGCTTTGTCTATTGCACTTATTACTTCTGGAAGGATTTTTTTGGCTTCTTCTATTTTATTTTCTTTGAGGAGATTAAGAAACTGTTTTGTATAAAATTTAATTTTTCCAAGTCTTACACGATTTCTAATTCTGTTTCTTTCACTTATCTTTATTCTTTTAATTGCAGATTTTGTATTTGCCATATTCCTTTTCCCTCTCCTTTATAAAAATTTTTGATTTAACAGTGTGAATTATACCATAAAATTAAAATAGTTCAAAAGATTTTACAAAATGTTATATAATCAAAAATATGGCAAAGATTGGGAGGAGGATTTATGCGAGATATAACTAAGATAAGAAATTTTAGCATTATTGCACATGTAGATCATGGTAAATCTACATTAGCTGACAGACTTTTAGAGTTTACAGGAGCTATAGATAAGAGAAAGATGAGAGATCAATTATTAGATACTCTGGAAATTGAAAGAGAAAGGGGAATCACTGTAAAAGCTCAAGCGGTAAGGTTTTTTTATAAGGCAAAGGATGGAGAAAACTATGAATTCAATTTAATTGACACACCTGGTCATGTGGACTTTACTTATGAAGTATCAAGGAGTTTGGCGGCTTGTGAAGGTGCAATTTTAGTTGTAGATGCCTCTCAAGGAATAGAAGCCCAAACGATAAACAATCTTCTTCTTGCCCTTGAGAATAATCTGACCATAATTCCTGTTATAAATAAGATAGATCTTCCAAATACAGAACCTCAAAAGGTAGCTGAAGAGATCAAGGAACTTCTTGGGAGTGATTATATAGGAGAAACTTTTTTTGTAAGTGCTAAGGAAGGCTGGGGAATTGAGGAATTATTGGAAGGTATTGTTAAGTATATACCACATCCAAAGGGAGATATTAATGATCCTTTAAAAGCATTGATTTTTGATGCTAAATATGATCCATATAGAGGTGTTGTAGTATATGTAAGAGTCTTTAGCGGAATGGTAAAGGTAAGTGATAAAATAAAATTTATGTCTAATAACGTGGAATATGAGGTGCAAGAAGTAGGAGTATTTACTCCTGATATGGTAAAGGTGGAAAGTCTTCTTTCAGGAGAAGTTGGATATATTATTGCTAATATAAAGAATATTTCAGAGGCCAGAGTAGGAGATACAATTACAAAAACTGATAATCCAGCAAATTTACCTTTGCCTGGTTATAGAAAATTACAACCTATGGTTTTTTGTGGTGTATATCCAATTGATAATGAAGATTATGAGAAATTAAGGGATGCCTTACAAAAACTAAGTCTAAATGATGCTTCTTTATATTATGAACCTGAAAGTTCGCCTGCTCTTGGTTTTGGTTTTAGATGTGGTTTTTTGGGACTTTTACATTTGGAAATTATACAGGAAAGATTAGAAAGAGAGTTTGATTTAAATATAATTACTACTGTACCTTCTGTAGCTTATGAAGTAATTACGAAAAAAGGAGAGAAAAAAATTATTCAGAATCCTTTGGATTTACCTCCTCAATATGAAATCTCTGAGTTTAGAGAACCATTTGTAATAGCAAGCATTGTAACACCTAATGAATATCTTGGGTCGGTTATGGAATTGATTGATAGAAGAAGAGGAGAATTTAAGGGTATGGAATATCTTACTACTAATCGTGTGTTAATTACTGCTGAGATCCCCCTCTCTGAGATTATAACTGACTTTTTCAATATATTAAAATCGGTTACCCGTGGGTATGGATCATTAAGTTATGAGCTGATTGGTTATAAAAATAGTGAGTTAGTAAAATTAGATGTGTATATCAACGGAAAACCTGTAGATGCACTTTCTCTTATCGTACATAAAGAAAAGGCTTATGAAGAAGCGAGAAAATTGGCACAGAAATTGAGAGAAGTTATACCACGTCAACTTTTTGAGGTAGTAATACAAGTGGGTATTGGGAGTAAGATTATAGCTCGTGAAGAGATAAAGCCTTTAAGAAAAAATGTTCTTCAAAAATGTTACGGTGGTGATGTAACAAGGAAAAAGAAACTATTAGAAAAGCAAAAGGAAGGTAAGAAGAGAATGAAGAAAATAGGTCATGTAGAAATACCTCAAGAAGCTTTCTGGACTGTGTTAAAGAGGGATTAGGAATTATGGAAAGATTAAGAATACTTATAACAAATGATGATGGAATAAATTCACCTGCTTTAGAGATTATAAGCAAAAGGCTAAAAGATTTAGGAGAAGTTTATATTATTGTACCTGAAAGAGAGAGAAGTGGAGGAAGTCATGCTATTACTCTTCATAAGCCTTTAAGAGTTAATGAGGTAGCATGGAAAATTCCAAATATTAAATGCTGGACTACTAACGGTAATCCTGCAGATTGTATTCTTTTAGGACTTTATGCTTTACTTCCTAATTTCCCTTCTGTTGTTATATCTGGGATAAATAAAGGATATAATTTAGGAACTGATATTATTTATTCTGGTACAGTTTCTGGGGCAAGGGAAGCATCTCTTAATGGTATACCTGCTGTTTCCATTTCTGTATCTCATGAAGGAGGAGAAGAAGATTATGAAAAGGCTGTAGAGTTCTTAATAAAATATATACACTTATTTTTAGGGATATTACCTAAGGAAGTTTTCTTGAATATAAATGTACCTCCTAAAGCTGATATTTCAAATGTTTTTGTAACTTACCAGGGTAAGTTTCATTATAAGAATAGAGTGGAAAAAAGATATGACCCCAGAAATAAAGAGTATTATTGGCTTCATGGCGAAATAGAAAAGGAAGCAGAAGAAGGTTCTGATATCTGGGCAATCAATCATGGGATGATATCTATCACTCCTCTTCACTCTAACATGACTTATTTCCCATTAATAGAAATAATTAAAAAGCTTATAACTGAATAAATATTTATGAAAACTGTAGGAGTATATATTCATTATCCTTTTTGTGTGAAAAAGTGTCCTTATTGTGATTTTACCTCTTTTGTTTATTCTATTGAGGAAGAAGAAAGATACATGGAGTATATTATTAAAGAGATACAACTTAAAGCTAAAGGAGAGATTGTAGATACAATATATTTCGGTGGTGGAACGCCATCTTTAATGTCTTTAAAGGTATTGAGTTCAATTCTTGACTGTATTAATAAAAATTATAAGGTAAGAAAAGATGCAGAGATAACAATAGAAGTCAATCCTGGTACTATAGACAAGGAGAAAATAATTTTTTGGAAGAATGTAGGAATTAATAGAATAAGTATAGGAGCTCAATCATTCATAGATGAAGAATTATTCATTTTAGGTAGGATTCATACTGTTTCAGATACGTTAAAAACATTTTTTTTATTTAGGGATTATGGTTTTGATAACATAAATTTTGATCTTGTTTACTCTATACCTTTTCAGAACCCTAATAACTTTTATAAGTCCTTAGATTTTACCCTTTCACTAAATCCCGAACATATCTCTATATATAATCTTATAATAGAGGAAGGTACATTATTTTATGAAAGATATATAAAGGGAGAATTTACTTTACCTGATAATGATGAAGAAGCTAATATGTATGCGTATGCGATGAATCTATTAGAAGAAGTAGGTTTTATTCATTATGAGATCTCTAATTTTGCACGAAACATTAATCTAAAATGTAGGCATAATTTGAAGTATTGGAATCAAGAAGAATATCATGGATATGGTGTATCAGCTTATTCTTTTACTAATCACATAAGGTATGGAAATTACAAAAATCTTTTTGTATACTATGAGAAAATAAATAATGGTGAATTGCCGATTGAAAATATAGAAATTTTAAATGATGAAACTTATCCTAAGGATTATCTTTTTATAAAGCTAAGGCTTATGGAAGGAGTTTCTGAAAAGGAGTTTTTTGAAAGGTTTGGAAAAAAAATATCAGATTATATTCCAAATCTCTCTCTTTTTATGAAGGAAGGTCTTATAAAGAGAAATAAAGATAGAATATGCTTGACTAAAAAGGGAATATTACTTGCAAATGAAATATTTAAAGATATCCTTTGAGGAGGTTGCTGAAACATATGAAAAAGCCTATAAGGGTATTAATAGCAGAAGATGAACCTATAGTTAGAATGGATATAAAAGAGATTTTAGAAGGGCAGGGTTATGAGGTGGTAGGAGAAGCTTCAGACGGTCAGCTGGCTGTAGAACTTGCAAGAAAATTGAAGCCAGATGTGATAATTATGGATATTAGAATGCCTAATTTAGATGGTATTGAGGCAGCTAAGATATTAACTCAAGAGGAAATTGCTCCTATAATTTTTCTTACTGCCTATTCAGATAAAGAATTAGTAGAAAAAGCAAAAGAGGTTGGAGTTATATCTTATATTGTAAAGCCTTTTAAAGAATCTGATCTTTTTCCAGCTATTGAAATAGCTATTGCAAGATTTAAAGAATTTCAACTTTTAAGAAAGGAAGTAGAAGACCTAAAAGATGCTCTCGAGACAAGAAAGCTTGTAGATAGAGCAAAAGGATTGCTTATGGATAGAGAAGGTTTAAAAGAGCATGAAGCCTTTAGATTAATTCAGAAAGCCAGTATGGACAAAAGAAAACCTATGAAAGAAATAGCTCAAGCTATTATATTAGCCTATGAATTAAAAGATAAGAAGGAAAAATGAAAATATTAATATCTTTTACTTTATCTTTAATTATTTCTTTAATAGTTACACCTTGGATAAGAAAGAAAGCTTTTATAATAGGTGGAATAGATATTCCTACAGATAGAAAAGTTCATACTAAACCTATTCCAAGAATTGGTGGCGTTTCATTTTTCTTAGGAGTTTTAATAGTAAACATTCTTTTTAATAGGTCTCTTATTGTAGAGAGGATATTAATGGGAGGAACATTAGTGTTTTTAGTGGGATTATTAGATGATTTTGTTGAATTAAAACCAGCTCCTAAATTTTCTCTTACATTTATAGCTATACTTTTGGCAGTTATATTGGGAGTTAGAGTAGATTTGTGGAGGATTCCTTATACAGGAATAATAATAAAAGGTTTTTGGGCTCATTTAATATCATTTATATGGCTTTTAGGTATTGCAAATGCCATGAATTTTATAGATGGTCTTGATGGTCTCGCTGGAGGTGTAGCAGCAATATCTTCCTTCTCTTTACTCATTATTTCTTTACTTTTGGGAAGATTAGAGATGGCATTTTTATTGGCAAGTATTTTGGGGGGTGTATTAGGATTCTTATTTTTCAATTTTCCACCTGCTTCTATTATTATGGGAGATTCAGGGGCAATGTTTTTAGGTTTTATATTAGGAGCCATATCTATAGTGGGAGTCTTAAAAATAAGTACTATTATTAATTTGTTTATTCCAATTCTTGTTATGGGATTTCCAGTTCTTGACACAGCTTTTTCTATTGTGAGAAGACTAATTGAAGGTAGGGCACCTTGGAAGTTTGATAAGGATCATATACATCATAGGTTTTTGAAGATTGGTATGACAACAGAGCAAAGTATTGCTTTTATTTATTTATTTACCATTTGTATGTCTTTAGTGGCAATACTAATTTCTTTAATCCAGGATCCTTATATATCAGCTCTTCTTGTGTTTGGAACTTTATTTTTAATATTATTTATACTGAAAAAGTTAGGAGTTTTAGAGATAAGGAGAAATGGCAATGGAAAAGTATGATGTCATTGTAGTAGGTGGTGGTCATGCAGGATGTGAGGCTGCCTATGCAGCCTCTCGTCTTGGTGTTAAAACTCTTTTGATTACTATGAATTATGATACCTTGGGATGGCTCCCTTGCAATCCAGCTATGGGGGGTCCTGGGAAGGGTCACCTAATATTGGAAATAGATGCTTTGGGTGGTGCCATAGGAAGAATAACAAATAGAAGTATGATTCAAGTAAAATGGCTAAATACTTCTAAGGGTCCAGCAGTAAGGGCTCTTAGGGCACAGGTAGATAAATGGCTTTATCCTATAAAGATGAGAGAATTTCTTGAAAAGCAGAAAAATCTAGATGTCTATCAAGGAGAAGTTATAGATCTAATTGTAGAAAATGATGAAGTAAAAGGTGTAGTTTTATCAACTAAAAAAGAGTTTTATGCTGAAAGAGTTGTTATTACCCCTGGTACTTTTATGAATGGTGTTATCCATATAAGTACCTGGTCTAAGCCAGCAGGAAGAATGGGAGAATTTCCCTCTATAGGTCTTTCTGATGCTCTTAGGAGATTAGGCTTAGAAGTAGGAAGATTTAATACAGGCACTACTCCTCGAGTAGATAAAAGAACTATTGATTTTAGTAAGACCATACCTCAACCAGGAGATGAAGAACTTCATTCTTTTTCTTTCTGGGAAGAGCCAGAACCAAGAGAGCAAGTTTTATCATATTTAACTAGAACCACCCAAAAGACGAAAGAAATAGTACTTAATAATATTCATCTAACAGCCTCTCGAATTGGGGGGATGGTAAAAAAAGGACCGAGATATTGTCCATCTATAGAGGAAAAATATGTGTGGTTTCCTCATCATGAAACTCACCAAGTTTTTCTTGAGCCAGAAGGAAAAAACTCGGTAGAGATTTATGTACAAGGAATATATACAAGTTTGCCAGAGGAAATTCAAATCCAAATTTTAAGAAGTATTCCAGGCTTAGAGGAGGTTGAACTTATAAGGCCTGGATATGCTATAGCTTATGATTTTGTATACCCTCAACAGTTAAAGATTACTCTTGAAACCAAGAAAATAAAAGGTTTATATTTGGCGGGTCAAATAAATGGTACTACTGGCTATGAAGAAGCTGCCGCACAAGGATTAATTGCAGGAGCTAATGCTGCGTTAAGTCTATTAGGAAGAGAACCACTTATTGTAAGAAGAGACGAAGGATATATAGGGGTACTTATAGATGATCTTGTAATAAAGGGTGTGGATGAGCCATATAGAATTTTAACATCAAGAGCAGAATATAGATTACTCTTAAGATCTGATAATGCAGATCAAAGACTTACTCCCAAGGCTTACAAGTTAGGTCTAATAGATGAAGATATGTGGAAAATGTTTCAAGAAAAAATGGAAAAATTAAGGCTTGAAAGGAGGAGACTTGAAAAAACATCGGTAGATCCTAATGAAATTAATGACTTATTAATAGAAAAGGGTACTAATCCTATAGAACAGTCGATTCCTCTTATCCAGATATTGAAAAGACCTGAAATAACCTATGATGATTTGGAAAAAATAGGTCTTTCTGGAGATTTACCAAAAAAGTGGAGAAGCATAATAGAAATAGATATTAAATATGAAGGATACATACAAAAAGAACTCCAAAAGATTAGAGAATTTCAGGAATATGAAGATTTAGTAATTCCTCCTGATATAAATTATGACGAAATATCGCATCTTTCTCGAGAAGGAAAAGAAAAGCTTGAAAAGGTAAGACCAACTACTTTTGGACAAGCTCAGAGAATTACAGGAGTAAACGCTAGTGATCTTACTATACTTTTGTATTATTTAAGGCAGAAATATGCAAGAAGGTAAAGATTGGAGAGATCAATATTTTGGTAGAGATTATTATCAATATCTTGCTAAACATCTAACTCCAGAGCGTACAAAAAGGGAAGTGGATTTTTTAGAATCTATACTAAGCTTAAAAAGGGGATCTTTAATATTAGATCTTGGTTGCGGATTTGGAAGACATACTTTAGAACTTGGCAAAAGAGGATACAGAACAATTGGAATAGATCGTTCATCTGAACTTATTGAGATAGCAAAAGAAAATGCTAGAAAAGAAAAAGTTTTTAATGTGGAATTTTATGTGATGGAATACAAAGATATTGATAAGCTTGACTATAAATTTGACATCGTATTTTCTCTTTATACCAGTTTTGGACTCTCCACATATGAGGAAGATAAAGAGACTTTTAATAAGGTATATCAAGTGTTAAAAAAGGATGGTAGATTTCTTATAGATATTGAAAATAGAGATGCCCTTCTTAAACATTTTATTCCATACTCTTGGGATCTTTTTGGGGAGGATTATGTTTTACTTACAGAACATTTTTTTGAGTTGGATACGGGATTTTATATATCAAACAGAATAGTTATTGATTTGAAAAACAATATTAGAAAGGAATTTGTAAGAAGAATATATCTTTATTCTCCTTCAGAGATTATACATCTTTTTAAAGAGAGCGGATTTCATGTAGATAGGCTTATGGGAGATTATGAAGGTCGTAAATTTCATATTGGATCAAGAAGATTAATAATATTGGCAATTAAAAAATAAAGGGGGGAGAAATTATTCTTCCCCCTTACTATCACTAGATTTTTCGCTAGAATTAGAAGATTTTTTCTTATAATCTGTAGTATAAAATCCTGATCCTTTAAAGACAATTCCTACAGGTGAAAAGATTTTTCTTAAGTTGCCACCACATTTTATACAAGTTTTTGGGGGTTCTTCTCCAAGGTTTGTCATAATCTCGTATCTTTCATGACATCTTTCGCATTCATATTCATAGATAGGCATTACTTTCACCTCCTTAGTATAATTATTAAACTTTCTTTTTAAGGTTCACCATTTCATATTTTTAAATCTTAAGATATTTATTGTCAAGAAGTCTTATTTTAATGTAAAATGTATTAGTGTGAAACTTTTTAATTTAGTTTAAATTTAAAGGAGTGGCTTAATTATGAAAAAGGTTATTTTTTGTTTTTTAATATTTACTATATTAATAATTAGCGGTTGTATAAAACCCGTAAATATATCCCCTCAAATTACATCCAAAGGGGGGGTAGAAGCACGCGTTGATATTATTAGGGATTCAAGATGGTATAATCTTTCAGAGGATATTTTGGTTATAAACCTGGAAATAGTGAATAACTCTTCAGAAAATATTTGGGTTTATCCACTAGGAAAATCTGTGATTATAGATCAAACCGGAAAACAATTTTCACCAATAAGAGAGATATATTATCAACCCTCCACATCCCCAAAAGTATCTTTTGAAGTTTCATTTGGGACAAACCAACCTCCGACTTTTTCTTTCAGTATAAGTTCTTCTAATAAAGAAAAATCTTTGGAAGAAATTATAAAAAGTTATGAACTTTTAAAGTTTAAGGATGGGAGAATTTTTGCAGGTGCAAGAGTAAGTGGTTTGATAGCTTTTCATTTACCTTATTGTAAATTCCCCGCAAGATTTATCATTCCTGATGTTCTTTTTGAAACAACAATGAGGAAAATAAATTTTGAATTTATATTAGTAAGATAAAGGAGGTTGACGATGCGAAAAGCTATAGGTGTTGATTTAGGTGGTACTAAAATAAATGTACTTCTGGTTAATGAAAAGGGTGAGATAATCTCAAGAGATAAACAACCTACTGAGTCTGAAAAAGGAAGAGACTATGTAATTCGAAAGATTAAAAACATGATAAATAAAGTACTTGTTGAAGCAAATATTAAAATTAATGATATAGAGGGTATAGGTGTAGGATTTCCAGGTATTATGGATAGAGAAAAGAAAACAACCTTATATGCTCCTAATTTAGGTGAAGAATGGAAAAGGGAAGTACCTCTAGGAGAAGAGCTGGAGAATTATTTTAAGGTGCCTGTATTTTTGGAAAATGATGTAAATTTAGTGGCTTGGGCAGAATGGCTTGTGGGGGCAGGAAGAGGGACTAAAACAATGATATCTATCGCGATTGGAACAGGGATTGGTTCTGGTATAGTGTTAAATGGTAAATTATGGATTGGAGCACATGGAATGGCTGGTGAATTTGGGCATACTACGGTAATTCCCGATGGGCCTATTTGTGGTTGTGGAAATAAAGGGTGTATTGAAGCAATTGCCTCGGGAAGTGGTATAGAAAGATATGCAAAATCTATTATTCTAGATAATAAGGATAGTCTTATATGGAATTTAGTAAATGGAGATGTAGATAAAGTAACTGTAAGGGTAATATACCAAGCTGCAGAAAAAGGAGATAAGTTAGCTATAGACATTTTCAATAGAGCAGGATATTATCTTGGTATAGCCTTGGCGAATTATGTTCACGTAATTGATCCTGAGAAAATAGTTGTAGGCGGTGGTGTTGCTAATGTAAGAGATTATATTGGAAAGCCTATGAGAGATGAGTTTTATAAAAGAGTTTTACCAAGCTTAAGGGATAAGATATCCTTTGCATGGGCAGAGTTAGGTGAAGATGCAGGAGGCATTGGAGCAGCTTTATTTGTGTTATATAGGTGAGATTAACATGTTTACTATTCCTAATTTATTGACCTTTATAAGATTTATTATTGTACCTTTTTATTTTTATTTTTTAGTTTCTAATCGTTACATGACAGCAGCAGTTCTTTATGGACTTGCTGCTGTCAGTGATATATTGGATGGATATTTGGCAAGAAGATTGAATCAAGGTTCTGAGTTAGGGAAAATAATAGATCCAATAGCTGATAAGTTAATTGTAGGAGTAACTCTTATATTTTTTTCATTCAAAAGAATTTTTCCGCCAGTTCTAGTTATCATATTTGTATTAAAAGAGTTATTAATGCTTTTGGTGGGTTTGTGGTTTTTATTAAAAGGGATAAAGATAATATCTTCAAGAATGTATGGAAAGATTGCAATGGTTTTAACCTCTATGTCTATACTAATGGCACTACTTCAAATACCCTTATCTGTATCGGTTTTTGCTATTGGACTTTTCTTTTCCATATTTGCAGGCTTAGATTATTTAAACTATTACTTAAAGGTTTTGAGAAAATAATTTTTTATTTAAAATTTAAGCTATCAATGAGAAGGTTTCCAGAGATTTTATTGTTTAATCCAACTAAATAGATGCTAGCTAATCTAAGAGGAATTTTGGGAGTATTTTTATTTATAGATATTAAAGGTCTTATTTCTGTGAGATCTTTATTAATAGTTGTCCATTTATTAAAGTTATATTGTAGTGTTGTTGTTAGATCCATTACCCATGGGGTTCCATCGTCATCATAAAATAATAACCTAATCCAGCCATTTCCTTGCCCTTTTAGTGCAATAGAGAGGGAAATTTTATCAGGAGGAATTGATATATTTAAATCAACATAGATAAAAGAATTTTCTTCTTTTGAATCATAAACTAACATAAAAGAACTTTTTCCTGTGTATGCATCTGATGTAAGTTTGTAAAATGTACTATCAGGATTATAATTTTTTCCTCTTATATTCCATTTCTTGTCTTCTTCAAAATCTTCTATTATATTTGGCACAATTTCTATTGTATAAGTCGCAGAAAGATTATCGAATGTATACGTTATGGTTGTAATTCCTGGGTTAATAGCAGTTAATCCCTTTCCATTTTTTCTGAAATAATTAGGGTCAAATTTTAATCCGTCTAATGAAAGAATCTTTTCCCTTTGAAGATTATCTATAGCATATATTTTAGGGAGAATACTATCCCCCAAGTATACTTTATCCTCATCAATCTCTATTTTTAATGCTACATAGTCCCATACATATATTTTTTTAGAAGCCTCCAAATTGGATAAATAAATTGTTAGACTTGATTCTCCTAATTCCCTTCCTTCTATCTCTAATTTTGAGGGATTAAAGTTTATATTATCATTGGCTATGGTCCATGTTAACATTGTATATGTAATAGAATAGGGATGATAATTTTCATCTTGAAGTAATAGCTCCAATTTTAATTTTTCTCCTTTTCTTATATAGATATCGTCCTTTTCTTTAAAGCTTAGATATGTAGGATTTTTGTAAGGATAGTTATTTTTAACTCCTATTCCTACTGGAACACTTCTTTCTGATACTTGGTTGATTAAATTTCCCCAAATTATTTTTTGACTTGATCCTCCCCCATCAAGATTAATAGCATCTCTAATACCCATATTTTTTACAAGTTCACATGTTTCTGGAATAGAAAGACCTAAGGAATTATTATTTCTCCCTTCTATCACTATAAAGAAAATTTTATCATCTGTAATTCCTACAACAGTACGAGGATGTCTTGAGTTGATGATATTTGAGGTAAAAGGAATTTCTCCTGTTTTATCAAATACGATTTCACCATTTTTTATAAGAATAGGTCCTCCACATACTGCTTCTTTTAACCTTATAGGAGGATTACTTTCAACTACTATTTCTATTTTTTTATCTAAACTAAAGAAAGGAAGATATTTTAAGGCAGTACCTCCTAAAGATATAATACAAGAATTATCTTTAATAATAGATTTTTTTACCCCATAATATATGTTAGTAATTTTGCCTGAGGTTGTACCTAAGGAAGGAATTCTATCATCTAAACTTACTTCTATATCAACTCCAGCTACTGCATTATTTAATATTTTGGTCTCTTTTCCGAAAAATTTAGTGAAAATTGTGATTTGGTCTGCCCCACGAGGAGAGTTTAAGTTATTAATTGGTATTATTGTATTGTCAATTTTTAATTTTATGTTGATATTAAAAATATCTATAATAGCTTTATTGTCTGAGGTTATTCCAAAGACCCCCCTTTTTATAGGTAAATGTAACAGTTCATAATTCTTAACTACAAGTCCAACAGGCTCTTTACTATTAGGATCAAAGAAGTTTGCGTTAATAATAATATCGTAGTTCTTTTCTTTTAATACATCTGAAAGTTTTGTGTTTGTTACCACTGTTTCTATGTCTAATAAAGGATCAAATTGGTTTATTGAAGTAATGTGATATACTAAACTATCTGATGTAACCTTTTTATACTCTATAGAAGGAGCTATATAAAAGCTTTCTGCTCCTAATATATAGGATACTAAAAGTAGGATAAAAATTAGGGGTTGTATAAATTTAATTGCCTTACTCATATTTAATATTATATCTTATGAGCTTTCTCTTGACAAAAAATATATTTTTAAATATAATCTTTATTGCTTTAATAATTTAAAGTGATAAATAAATGAAGAGTATAAACATAGAAAACATTATTAGAAAAGAATTAGAACTTTGGGGATATACAGAGATTAGAATCCCTATAGTTTCAGAAAATTTATGGGGAAATGAAAATCTCTTATTTTTTGAAAAAAATGGTAAATTGTTATCTCTTCGTCCAGAAATGACCTCTGAAATATTAAGAAATATAAAAAGGGAAAACTTCCCTATAAGACTTTTTTATATGGGACCTGTCTTTAGCCTTAACGGATATAGTATAGAAGAAAAATTTCAAATCGGTTGGGAACTTATATATTCACCTTCTCTTTGGAGAGATTTAGAGATATTATTAACCATTAAAAATATATTTAAAAAAATAGGCATAGAAAATTATATTATTGAAATAAGTAACACAAACATTTGGAATTTTTTAAGAAAATATATTAAAGAAGAGGAGATTAAGAGTTTAAAAAATCTTTTACTAATAAAAGATTATTTATCTCTAATGGAATATGTAGAGAAACTTTCTTTATCAACAAATGTTTTAAATGATATTAAAAAACTCCTATTTTTTGAAGATAGTTATTCCTTTTATGATAAAGATTTAAATAATGAACTTAAGTCATTAAACTCTTTTAAAAGAGAGTTGATAAACTTAGGATATTCATCGGAATCTATATTAATAAATCCAGCTTTTATTAGACCTTTTGAATACTATAACGGACTAATATTTGAGGTTTATTTGGAGGATATGAAACAAGCCTTAGGAGGAGGAGGAAGTTATGTGGCCACGAATAAAAATGGAGAAAAAATTTTTGGTACAGGTTTTGCTTTTGTAGAAGAAGATTTATTAAAAAATGTAAATGATCATAACCAGAAAATTAGTAAAAAATATTATGTTTGTTCTGAAAAAGACTTTCATAAAATTCAGAAATTGATAGAGGAAGAAAGAAGGAAGGGTAATATTGCTGTTTTTGTACCTAAGGAATTAGAAGGTTTAAATATAAAAGAATTAGAAAAGGATGGTGAGATCATATTAATAGAGAATCTTTAATTAGAATAGCTCTTCCTACGGGGAGAATGTTAGAACAAGCATTAAATTTCTTAAAGATTTTAGATTCATCATTAGAGAATGATGTTTCAAACAGGAAATTGAAGTTCAAAGGAGAAAGGTTTGAAATCTTTTTGGCTAAACCATGGGATCTCCCATTATATGTGGAGGAGAGAGTTGCTGATTTGGGAATTATAGGTAGGGACATAATAATAGAACAAGAAAGGAAAGTGGTTTCATTGATTAAACTTCCTTTTGGATATTGTAAAATGGTACTTGCAGGCTTTCCTGAAGATAAGAATTTGGAAGAAGTGAAAATTGCGTCTAAGTATGTAAATATTACAAGGAGATATCTCAATAATCGTTGGAATAGAATAAAAATAATAAAACTTAACGGATCTGTTGAATTGGGTCCTATTTTAAATATATCAGATTATATTGTGGATTTAGTAGAAACAGGTCGAACATTAAAAGAAAATGGGCTTGTTGTTAAAGAGATTCTTTTTGAATCTTCTGCATGTTTAATAGCTAATATATCCAGTTATGTATGGAAAAGAAAGGAGATATCAGATATTCTGAAAGAGGTGGAGAACATTTATGAAAATAATTAAAGGTTATGAATTTAATCCTTTTCTTTTAGCAGAAGATAAGGAAAAAGAGATCGATAAAATTGAAAAAGATGTGGAAGAAATAATAAGATTGGTTAAAGAAAAGGGGGATGAAGCTTTATATGAGTTTTCATTAAGATTTGATAATTTTGATATAAAGAAAAATGGATTAAAAATCTCTGTACCTGATAAGGTTGAGGTTTCATCAGATTTTGCAGAAGCTATAGATATAATGATAAAAAGGGTTCAGAATTTTTATAGCCATGAATATAAAAATTCTTGGTTTTATACTGAAAATGGAAGCTTATTAGGGCAACTATTAGTACCAATGGAGAAGGTTTTATTATATGTTCCAGGAGGTAAAGCATCCTATCCATCTACAGTTGTTATGGGTACTATTCCTGCTAAAATAGCTGGAGTAAAGGATATTTATATAACTACTCCTCCAAGCAAAAAAGATGATAAAAATCTTCTTTATACTCTTAATAAACTTGGTATAAAAGAGTTGTATCTATTAGGTGGAGCTCATGCTATAGCTGCTTTTTCTTATGGTACTTATTCTGTTCCTAAAGTAGATATGATTATTGGACCTGGAAATTTGTATGTGGCTATTGCTAAAAAGAAGGTTTTTGGAGATGTTAACATAGATGGTATATTTGGTCCCAGTGAGGTTTGTGTATGGTTGAAATCAGAAGATATAGATATAAATATAGTGGTGTGTGATTTTTTAGCCCAGTTAGAACATTCACCTTTTGATCGTGGTTGGCTAATATTAGACGAAAAGAGGCTTAATCTTGTAGTTGATAAAATAGAGGAAGAAATAAATAAGTCATCAAGAAGAGATATCTTAGAAAAATCTATTAAAAATGCTTATATTATAGTGGAAGAAAGAGAAGAAAAAGCCATAGAGATTATAAATACTATAGCTCCAGAACATTTAGAGGTTGTGGATCCTAATGGAGAAAGATTTTTACCTTACATAAAGAATGCGGGGGCTATTTTTATAAATCAGTCTTCTATTTTTGGGGATTTTATAGCAGGGCCAAATCATATTCTTCCTACTGGTGGTTCTGCAAGATTTTCTTCAGGTTTAAATGTTAATATGTTTTTAAAAAGAATAAGTTTTGTAAAATTGAATGATGAAGATAAAGGAAGATTATCATATTTTGGAAGTATAATAGCAAGAGAAGAGGGTTTTGATATGCATGAAAAGAGTCTAAAAAACTATTCTAAGAAAGGAGATTAGATAATTGGGTTGGAAAGATATTATTAAAAGTGATTATAAGGGTTACAAGGTAAATATTCCGGATCTTCCTATAAAACTCTCAAGAAATGAAAATCCTTATGATATACCATTATACATTAAGGAAGAGGTTTTAAAAAAGTTAGCTGAAACCCCATGGAATAGATATCCAGATGGTAGCGCCAAAAACCTTAAAAATAAGCTTTCAGATTTTTTAGGGTTAAGTCCTGAGAATTTACTTTTAGGTACAGGCTCAGGAGAGGTTATACAAATTATTTTTAATGGTCTATTGATGGAAGGAGATGAAGTTGTTCTTCCTATTCCTACTTTTCCTTTATATGAAAAGTTGCTTCAGCAAAAAAAAGTTAGGATTACAAAAACATATCTTAATGAAAAAGATTTTTCATTAGATCTTGAAAAGCTAAGAGAAACCTTTAAGAGTAGTCCAAAACTTTTAATTTTGACAAATCCCAATAATCCTACTGGTAATTTTCTTATAAAAGAAAAGGATTTAGAAAAAATCTCTGATTTTTCTGGTTTTGTATTGATAGATGAAGCTTATTTTGAATTCTCTGGTTTAACTTTTCTTCCTTATATTAATCAATTACCAAATCTTTTAATTTTAAGAACTTTTTCTAAAGCCTTTTCTTCTGCAGGAATAAGATTAGGATATCTTATCACCAACTCAAGGGTAATAGAATATTTAGACAATTTTAGATTGCCATATAATTTAAACATTTTTTCTCAGATTGCAGGGGAAATTCTTCTTTCTTATTGGGACTATTTAAAAGATAAGATTGATATAATTAAAAAGGAAAAGGAAAGAGTTTATAAAGAGATGAAAACTATGGAGGGAATAATTGTATATCCTTCTGTTACCAATTTTATACTCTTTAGATCTGATAAGAAGGATGAAATCTTGAAACAATGTCAAGAAAATGGTATCTCTTTAAGGGATTTTAGTAAAGAACCACTTTTAGAAAATTGTTTAAGGGTATCAATAGGAGATAGAAAAGAGAATGATCTTTTCTTAAAAATATTAAGTGAGGTGCTTTCATGAGAAAAGCCAGCATTGAAAGAGAGACAAAGGAAACATATATAAAGATAGATATAAATCTAGATGGAACAGGAAACTTTGATGGAGAATATCCTATTCCTTATTTTAAACATCTTTTGACTGCTCTTTCTTTTTATGCGCAATGGGATGTAAATATTATAGCTAAAGGAGATATGGAAGTAGATCCTCATCACTTAATAGAAGATACAGGAATAGTTTTAGGAGAGGCTTTTATTACTGCAATAAAAGATTCCAATTTTAACAGATTTTCACAGAGAATTATTCCTATGGATGATGCTCTTGTGATGGTAGTAATAGATATTAGTGGAAGGCCTTATTTTTCTTTAAGGGATGATGGAGAACTTCTAAGAGGCGGACTTGTAAAAGAGTTTCTAAGAGCTTTTGTAAATAAGGCAGGTATTACACTGCATATTTGGATTCTTTCAGGAGAAAATACTCATCATATTGAAGAGGCAATTTTTAAGGGCTTAGGGCTTGCTATTAAAGATGCAAGTCAAATTATAGATAGTTTAAGATCTACAAAGGGAAAGATATTATGAAAGTTGTAATTATAGACTATCTGGGTGGTAATCTTTTTAGTATTTTGAAGGCTTTAAAATATATAGGATTAGAGACTATAGTAAGTAAAGATCCTGAAGATTGGTTTAGAGGAGATGCAGTTGTGTTTCCAGGCCAAGGAAATTTTGATCAAGCTATGTCGGAGCTGAGAAAAGATGCGAGAGATGAAGCATTAAAAGAGATTCTTAAAAATAAATATTTTTTGGGTATCTGTTTAGGACTTCAGATCTTATTTGAAGAAAGCGAAGAATCTAAGTTGGAAAAAGGATTAGGTGTTTTCAAAGGAAAGGTAAAAAAATTACCTGCCAAAAAAATTCCTCATCTTGGATGGAATAATGTAGAATTTGAAAAGCATGGTAGACTTTTAAATGGAATCCCAAATAACTCATTTTTCTATTTTGTTCATTCTTATTATGTTAATCCTGAGGAAGATATTGTAATTGGTTTAACAGAATATTCAATAAAATTTCCATCCTATATAGAAAAAGAAAATATTTTTGGAGTCCAATTTCATCCCGAAAAAAGTAGTAGTTATGGAATAAAGCTATTAGAAAATTTTATTAAGGAGTGTAAAAAATGATTGTCATTCCTGCTATTGATCTTTTCGGAATGAAAGCTGTTAGGATGGAAATGGGTAAAAAGGAAAAGATTGTTTTAGAGTTTGATAATCCTATTGAACTTGCAAAGTATTGGTATTTGAAAGGAGCAAAGGCTCTTCATGTTATAGATTTACAATCTGCCATAGATAACAATGATGAGAATGAGAAGATTATAAGGAGGATAATAGAGGAAATAGATATTCCTGTCGAGGTAGGAGGAGGATTTAGAAGTTATGAAAAAATAAAAAACGCATTAGATTGGGGCGTTTGGAGAGTTATTGTGAGTAGCATTTTAGTGGAAGACATAAATTTACTTAAAAGGATATTCGGTGAATTTCCAGAGAAAATTATACCAAGTTTAGATTGGAAAGAAGGAAAGATTGGGATAAAAGGATGGAAAAATTTTATTGAATGGGGTGATGTTAAAGAAAAATTTGAAACATTAAATATTAAAGAGGTTATCTTTACTGATATATCACGTGACGGTACATTGAAAGGTATAAATATATCTAATATTAATAATTTTTTGAATTTAAATGATTGGGATATTTGGGTTGCAGGAGGGATCTCTTCTATAGAAGATGTCATAAAGATCAAGGAATTAGCAAAGGTGACAGGGAGAATAAAAGGCATAATTGTGGGAAGAGCTCTTCTTGAAGGAAGGTTAGATTGGGAGGAGGTTAATCAAGTTATAAATGCTGGCTAAGAGAATAATTCCGTGTTTAGATACTATTGGAAAACAGGTCGTTAAAGGAACAAGTTTTAGAAATATTAGAGTTGTAGGAGATGCTAAGGAATTTGCTCATCGGTACGAGAGAGAAGGTGCGGATGAGTTGGTTTTATTAGATATAACAGCCAGTGAGGAAAACAGGAAAACTTTTATTGAGGTAGTTTCAGAAGTAGCAGAAGAACTTTTTGTTCCTTTGACAGTAGGAGGAGGTATAAGAGATATAGAAGACGTAAGAAACCTTCTTAAGGCTGGAGCTGACAAAGTTTCTATTAATACTTCTGCTGTCAAAAATCCTGATCTTATAAATAAAATAGTAGAAGAATTTGGAAGTCAATGTTTGGTTGTAGCTATAGATGTAAAGAGAAGAAATAATAGAGAGTGGGAAGTTTATGTTAAAGGGGGTAAAGAGCCGACAGGTATAAATTTTAAGGATTGGATACAGGAAGTAGAAAAAAGAGGGGCTGGTGAAATTCTTTTAACAAGTATTGATGCAGATGGGCATCAGGCAGGATATGATTTTGAACTTTTAGAGTTGGCTTTAAATTACTGTAATCTTCCTCTTATTGCTTCGGGTGGTGCAGGTAATTTGGAGGATTTATATAAAGCCCTTTATATTGGAGTTGATGCGGTACTTGCTGCTTCTATTTTTCATTTTGGAACATATAGTATTAGGGAAGTAAAAGAATACTTAAAAGAAAGGGGTATATGGATAAGATTATGAATATAGATGATCTTATTAAAGATTTAAAATATGATGAGAAAGGATTAATACCAGTTATTGTACAAGATTATAAAACGGGGAAAGTTTTGATGTTAGCATACATGAATGAAGAAGCACTAAAGAGAACAATTGAAACAGGCGAAGCATGGTATTTTAGTAGAAGTAGAAATGCCCTTTGGCATAAAGGGGAAACCTCAGGACATTTTCAGAAGGTTATAGATATAGCAGTTGATTGTGATAAGGATACTATTCTTTTATTAGTAGAGCAAATAGGAGTAGCTTGTCATACAGGTAATTTTTCCTGTTTTTACAGAGCAAAAAATTCAGGAGATAGTTTTCTCTTTTATCTTGAGAAATTTTTGAGAGATCGAAAGGAAAAACTTCCAGGAGAGTCTTATTCTGCAAAACTGTTTAAAGAAGGGAAAGACAGGATTCTTCAGAAGTTAGGAGAAGAGACAGTTGAGACTATAATAGCAGGGATGAAGAATAATAGAAATGATTTTATCTATGAAAGTTCTGATCTTTTATTTCACCTTTTATTAGTACTTGTAGAAGAGAATATAGGGTTAAAGGATATCATCGAGGAATTAATTAGAAGGCATAGAGCTTAAGTTGGTTTTTATGGAGTATTTGTTTGATTAGAGGTTTCTGTAACAGGTACAGAATATTCTATTAAGAAATCAAAATCTCTTGGAGGAATATCTTTAAGAGCATTACTCATAAATTCTTTCCATGACATAGCTGGGAGTAATCCACCAGGTACTTTATTTGTTGGAGTGTAATTATCATTACCCATCCAGACCCCAGTGCAAAGATCTGGAGTAAAACCTATAAACCAAGCATCTCTATAATCATCTGTTGTTCCTGTCTTTCCTGCTGCAGGTCTGCCAATATTTGCTCTTTTTCCTGTACCTTTTGTTATTACCCGTTTCATCATTTTGACAAGTGTTGATATTACATCTCTTTCAATAACAGGTGTGGTTTCAGGAATTGCATTAAATATTATATTTCCATTATTGTCTTCTACTCTCAAGATCGCTATAGGAGTAATTCTGTTTCCTCCGTTTGCAAAACTAGAATAAGCTCTTACCATTTCGTATAAGGTTACACCTGAAGTACCAAGAGCAAGTGCTAAACTTGGTTCTAAAGGACTCTCTATTCCAAGTTTTCTTGCATTTTTAATTACGTCACCTACGCCTATTTCCTCTAATAGGAGTATGGTTGCTATATTATATGAATTTTCTAATGCTTCTTGAAGTGTAACGGTACCATGTATTTTTCCATCATAGTTTTTGGGTTTCCATTCCTTTTTATTAAAAGTATAGGTTAATTCTTTTTCTTCAATCAAATCCCATGGTCTAAAACCTTTTTGAAGAGCAGTCAAGTATACGAATGGTTTAAATGCTGACCCAGGTTGTCTCACAGCCATATAGACTCTATCAAATTGACTTTTACTATAATCTAAACCACCCACCCATGCTTTGATGTATCCAGTATTGGGATCTAAGCAAAACAAAGCTCCCTGGGTTACGTTATATTTTTTCCCATATTCATTTATAATTTTTAAAAGTGCTTTTTCAGCCATATCTTGAATTTTTATGTCTATAGTTGTGTAGACTTTAAGTCCGCCTTCATATACCATATCTTTTCCAAATCTTTTAATGAGGTCTTTTAATACAAAATCAAAAAAATAAGGAGCTATATAACCAGAGCTTGGATTATTTCTTTTCACAATGCCAAGAGGTGCTTTTATAGCTTTTTTATAGTCTTCTTCTGATATATACCCAAGATTGTACATTTTCTCTATAACAATGTTTCTTAGCTTTAGAGCTAAATCAGGATTTCTATAGGGAGAATTAATTTCAGGTGCGGGAATAATACCAGCAAGAAGTGCTGATTCAGGTATATTTAAGTCTATAGCGCTTTTTCCAAAATAAAATTGAGCTGCAGTTTCTGCTCCGTAAACTCCATGACCCCAATAAATAAGGTTTAAATACATTTCTAATATTTGTTGTTTTGTAAAATATCTTTCAAGTTGTAAAGCTATATATATTTTCTTTATCTTTTTCTTTATTGTTCTTTCTGGATTTAAAAATAATAATTCAGATAACTGTTGAGTTATAGTGCTTCCCCCTTGTTTTTTCTCTAAATGTAATAGATCAATAAGAGCTGCTCTTATAAGTCCCCTTAAGCTCACACCACTGTGATTATAAAATTCTTTATCTTCAGAGGCTACTACAGCTTGTTGCAAATAGGGAGAAATTTTATATAGAGGTACGTAAATTCTATTTTCCTTATATATTTTTCCAAGTATTTTATTGTCAGAAGAATATATTATAGTTGTTTGACTTGGTTTTATTTCCATCCATTTATCAATAGGTGGTACTTCTCTTATCACTAAAAAAACATATATTGCTAAGGATAAGCCCAATAGTAAAATTAAACTAATAATAGCAATTAATATATATAAAAGATTTTTTTTCCATCTTTTTCCTTTTTTTATTGCGACTTCTTCTATGTATTTTTTAGTCATTTTTCCTCTTTGTACCTCCTTAAAACATATGGTATTATGTATTATATAAAATCAGGGAAGGTTTTAACAATATGAAAGCAAAAACAGATAACTTTAGTCTTTACATTATTACAGGACTTTCAGGAGGAGGAAAGTCGCAAACATTACGTATATTAGAAGATTTAGGATTTTTCTGTGTGGATAATATACCTCCCAAGCTTGTTCCTACTCTTATAGAACTTTGTTTTTCTACTGATGGCAAAATATCAAGAATTGCTTTAGTTATAGATATAAGAAGTGAAAATTTCTTAGAAGATTTTAGAGAAATGGTAGATAATATTAAAAAATTAAATGTTTACTATAAAATTTTATTTTTAGAAGCTGAGGATGAGGTTATAGTAAGAAGATATAATGAAACCCGACGTAGACATCCATTAGATAAAGAGGGTATAGGAATTTTCGAAAGTATAAAACTGGAAAGGCAGAAATTATCAGAGATAAAAGAAATGGCAACCCATATAATTGATACTTCTAATATGAGTACTAAAAATCTTAAAGATAAGATACTTGAAATTGTATCCGAAGATATTTCCAATGTTAAATTAAGATTCATGGTAGGAATTACTTCCTTTGGTTTTAAATATGGGGTACCTATTGATGCACATCTTGTTTTTGATGTGAGGTTTTTACCCAATCCATTCTATATTTTAGAGTTAAGACCTTTATCTGGTGAAAATGAAAAAATAAGAAATTATGTATTAGAAACTAAAGAAGCAAAAGAATTTTTAGATTACTTAAAAAGACTTTTAGATTTTTTAATTCCCCTTTATCAAGAGGAAGGAAGAACAAATCTTAATATTGCAATAGGGTGTACAGGTGGAAGACATAGGGCAGTAGTTGTAGCAAATGAAATAGGAAATTATTTATCAGATAGGTATAATGTGAAAATTTTCCATAGAGATATAGATAAAGATATAAAAATATGAATAAAATAAGAAATGTAACAGCTATTGGTGGGGGAACAGGTTTATCTAATATATTAAGAGGGTTAAAATATTATCCTCTTAATATAAGTGCTATTGTAACTGTTAGTGATGATGGTGGAAGTTCAGGAAGACTTAGTGAAGAACTAGGTGTTTTACCTCCTGGAGATATACGTAATTGTCTTGTTGCTTTAGCAGATGAAGAATCGTTGATGGCAAAGCTATTTCAATATAGATTTAAAGAAGGAGGATTAAAAGAGCATTCTTTTGGGAACTTATTTTTAGTTGCTATGTCAGATATCTTAGGTGATTTCTTATTAGGTATAAAAGAAACAAGCAAAGTATTGGCCATAAGAGGTAAGGTATTGCCATCTACATTAAATCGTGTAAGGTTGAAGGCAATTTTTGAGGATAATACTCAAATTATTGGAGAGACGGCTATTTCAAATTATAAAAAAAGCAGAATTAAGAAGATTGAATTGATACCAGTAAAAGATGGGGAAAAGATATGTGCGACCCCTGAAGCTATTTATGCATTAAAAAAATCTGAAATTATAATAATTGGTCCTGGAAGTTTATATACAAGTATAATTCCAAACCTTATTCTTGATGAAATCAAAGAAACCTTGAAAAATATTTACTTAAATGATAAAGCTAAAATTATTTATATTTGTAATGTCATGACTCAGCCAGGAGAGACAACAGGATATAAGGCTTCTGATCATTTAAAAGCTATCATTGAGCATATTGGTTTTAATATTTTTCATTATATAATTTTAAATAATAAAAAGCCAAAGGATGATATACTTAAAAAATATCAAGAAAGTGGAGCTGATTTTGTTCATCCTGATATAGAAAATATTAGGGCTTTGAATGTGGAGA
This sequence comes from Dictyoglomus sp. DH, assembly GCF_055181375.1. Lineage (NCBI taxonomy): Bacteria > Pseudomonadati > Dictyoglomota > Dictyoglomia > Dictyoglomales > Dictyoglomaceae > Dictyoglomus > Dictyoglomus sp. DH. The sequence continues at coordinate 1,222,970 of NZ_CM143706.1, forward strand.
TAATCTCTGGTGATTTTATTTCTGAAACAAACGTAGTAAGACACGATCCTTATAAAGTTTCCAATTTCCTTGTTAAAAATTTTATAGAATAAAATAGTTTTATAAATTGACAAAAGATTGTAAAATTCTATAATATAAAGTTAATAAAGGAAGGAGGATTTTCTATGCCGAAAAAGACCATTTTAGATTTGAAGGATGAGGAGCTTAAGGGAAAGCGTGTATTTGTAAGGGTTGATTTTAATGTACCTATTAAAAATGGAATTATAACTGATGATAGAAGAATAAGAGAAGCTTTACCAACGATTAAATATTTAATGGAAAAAGGAGCAAAAGTTATTCTTGTATCTCACCTCGGTAGACCAAAAGGTTTTCAAGACGACTTAAGGTTAGATCCAGTTGCTAAAAGACTAAGTGAATTACTCGGAAAACCTGTTAAGAAATTAAATGATTGTATTGGAGAAGAGGTAGAAAGAGAAGTTGCTAATATGAATCCTGGAGATGTGGTTCTTTTAGAAAATATTAGATTCTATAAAGAAGAGGAAGCAAATGATCCAGAGTTTGCCAAGAAATTAGCAAAACTTGCTGATTTATATGTAAATGATGCCTTTGGTACTGCTCATAGAGCACATGCATCAACAGCAGGTGTTGCTAATTATATTCCTGGTGTAGCTGGTTTGTTGATGAAAAAAGAGATTGAAATTATGGGTAAAGCCCTAGAGAATCCCGATAGACCTTTTATTTGTATTTTGGGTGGAGCAAAGGTTTCTGATAAAATTGGTGTAATCCAAAATCTTGCTAATAAAGTAGATGTTTTATTAATTGGTGGAGGTATGATGTTTACCTTTCTTAAGGCATTGGGTTATGAGATAGGTAAATCTATTGTTGAAGAAGATAAACTTGATCTTGCAAAATATTTGATGAATCTTGCCGAAGAAAAAGGAGTAAAATTTGTTCTTCCTGTGGATGCTGTAGTTGTTAAAGAGATTAAGGAGGATGCTCCTACTACTGTTAAAGATGTGGATAAGTTTGAGAAAGATGATATTGGAGTAGATATTGGACCAAAAACTGTAGAACTGTTTAGAGAGGAAATAATGAAAGCAAAGACAATTATATGGAATGGTCCTATGGGAATATTTGAAATACCTGCTTTTGCAAATGGAACAAAGAAAGTAGCTGAAGCTATCACAGAAAATAATAATTGTGTAAGTATTGTGGGAGGAGGAGATACTGCAGCTGCCGTACAACTCTTTGGTTTAGAAGATAAATTTACTCATATCTCTACTGGGGGTGGAGCCTCTTTAGAGTTCTTGGAAGGAAAAGTTCTGCCGGGGGTGGCAGTTCTTCAAGATAAATAATTAAAAAGAGGGGGATAAATTGGCAACTATAAGAGAGACACTTGAAGAAATATCAAGATTAGATGGTGTGCAAGTTACGGTTTTGGTTAGTGACGATGGTTTAGTTATCGAAAGTGTAGGTAGAAATGGTTCAAATGCGGAACCACTTGCGGCTGTTGCATCAGGGAGTTTAAGGGCATCAGAAATGATAGGGACAGAACTTGCAAAAGGAAGTACAAGAGAAATGGTTATTATATTTGAAGATGGAGCAGTATTCATAGTTCCAGTAGAAGGGAAACCTGCCATTCTCGTTGTAGTATCGAATAAAAGTGCTAATTTAGGTAAGATTAGAATAGGAATTAAAAAAGGAGTATTTCAATTGGCAAGACTTATATAGTTTTATAATATTTTGAATTAGGAGGGAACAATATTGAGAAAAAAGATTATTGCGGCTAACTGGAAAATGTACAAAACTTGTGCAGAGACAGAAAGTTTTATCGTTGAATTTAAAAATTTAGCAAGAAATTATGAAGAAAAGGAAGTAGTTATTTGTCCGCCTTTTACTTCATTGTTTGTTGCCCAAAACTTACTTAAGGATACACCATTTAAACTTGGAGCCCAAAACATGTTTTGGGAAAAAGAAGGTGCATATACAGGGGAAATATCTCCGGTAATGTTGAAGGATTTAAATTGTGAATATGTTATAATAGGTCATTCTGAGAGAAGGCAATATTTTTGTGAAAACAATGAAAATATAAATAAGAAAATAAAAACTGCTTTTAATTGGGAACTTACACCCATATTTTGTGTTGGTGAAAAATGGGAAGAGAGAGAAAAGGGTAAAACTGAAGACGTAATAAGAGAACAAGTAACTAAAGGATTAGAAGGACTTTCAATGGAAAATGTTGAAAAGATAGTTATTGCTTACGAACCAGTATGGGCAATTGGTACTGGACATTCTGCAAAAGGAGAAGATGCAAATGAAGTTGCAAAATTGATAAGGGATATTATATCGACCCTATATAATAGTGATATTGCTAATAAAGTTAGAATACAATATGGGGGGAGTGTGAATCCTCAAAACATAGTAGAGTTTTTAAGCCAGTCTGAAATTGATGGAGCACTCGTTGGAGGAGCAAGCCTAAAGCCTCAATCTTTTTGGGAAATTGTAAAATCATAGGAGAGGTGTAATAAAAATGCAAGTATTATTGTATATAATTCACTTTTTAGTATCTTTGGGAATGATAGTAGTAATTCTTTTCCAATCAGAAGTTGGAGAAGGACTTGGCTTTATAGGGGGAGGAGAAACTACTTTTTATAAGGCCAAGCGTAAGATGGAGAAAGGATTAAAACAAGCGACTGTAGTTTTAGCTCTATTGTTTATGGTAACATCTGTTCTTATTTTTGTTCTCCATTAAATAAATACATGGGAGGTGCTCTAAAATGAGGAAAATATTTTGGTTCTTTTTGTTAGTTTTTTTAATTTTTTCCATGATAGGTTTATCTGTAGCCCAAACACCACAATATGGTGGTGTTCTTAAGAGAAGTTTAGTAAATGATCCACCAACTCTTGATCCGGCAATGATAACTGATACTGCCTCAGATGAGGTGGCAAGGCAAATTTTTGATGGATTAGTAGAGTATGATCCCAATGGAAAAGTTGTTGGTTCAATTGCAAAAAGATGGACTATATCAAAAGATGGAACAGTTTACACTTTCTATTTAAACAACAACGTATATTTCCATAACGGAAGAAATGTAACTGCTGAAGATTTTGTGTATTCTATAAAGAGAGTGATGGATCCAAAGACAGCATCCCCAAGAGCAAGTTTTGCAGAGCCAATCAAAGATGTAGTAGCAAAAGATAAATATACTTTAGTAATAACCCTCAAAAGACCCTTTGCTCCTTTCCTTTCTACGTTGACTTATTCATGTTTTTGGGTTGTCCCTAAGGAAGAAGTTGAAAAACTTGGAAAAGATTTTGCTACAAAACCAATTGGTACTGGGGCTTTTATGTTTGATGAGTGGAAGCATGATGTGAAGATTAGATTAAAGGCTAACCCCAATTATTTCCGTGGGCGTCCATATGTGGATGCTATAGAATGGGTAATAATTCCAGATGAAAATGTTGACTTCATGAATTTTGAAAAAGGACAGCTTGATATTACTGGAATACCTGATCCAGAATGGGATAGGGTAAGTAATGATCCCAAGTATAAACCATATATTCTAGAAAAACCAATAATTGGTATATATTATTTAGGATTTAATGTACAAAAGAAACCCCTTGATAATAAATATCTCAGACAAGCAATTGCAAGAGCTATTAATAAAGAAGGTATAGTAAAAGTTATAAGAAGAGGAAGAGCACAAGTTGCTTATACTATTCTTCCTCCATCTATGCCAGGTTTTAGTAAAGAAAATTATAATTGGGCAAAAGAGAAGCTAAGTTATAATGTAGAAGAAGCCAAAAAACTACTTGCAAAGGCTGGATACCCTAATGGAAAAGGGCTTCCAGAGATAACGATTTATTACAATACAAGCGTTTCACATAAGAGGATTATGGAAGCAATACAAGCAGATCTTCAAAAGATAGGAATAAATGCAAAATTACAAAATTATGATTGGGCAGTATATTTAGATCTCCTTGACAAGGGTGAGCTTCCTGTATATAGACTTGGATGGGTAGCGGATTATATTGATCCTGACAATTTCTTATGGGTTCTTTTCAATTCAAGTAATTTTGGGCCTGAAGGTAACCATAGTTTTTATAAAAATTCTAAGGTTGATGAATATACCAACAAGGCAAGAAACGAAACTTTATGGAGTGTGAGAGTAAAATATTATAACATGGCAGAAAGAATAATATTAGAGGATTGTCCAATTGTTCCAATTTATTATTATGTATCTCAAGTAATATATCAACCATGGGTCCATGGATTATACTTAGATCCTCTAACAGGTCTTTCTGGAGTAAGATATAGGGTAGTGTGGATGGATAAGAAATAAGTAGAATTTAAAGAGGAAGAGGGTTCTGCTCCTCTTCCTCTTTTTTCAAGAAAGGAGGAAAGAAGTGCTAAGATACATAATAAGAAGACTTCTACAAGCAATACCAGTTTTTATAGGAGTTACACTTATTACTTTTATTTTGTTTTTTATTGCACCTGGCGATCCAGCACGATTAATTGCAGGGCAAAGAGCTGATACTGAGACATTAGCTAGAATACGTTCCACATGGGGGCTTGATAAGCCTCTGCCTATTCAATATTTACTTTTTTTGGGAAGGATTGTAAGGTTTGATTTTGGTCGATCGTTTAAAACAAATATTCCTGTTATAGTATCTATTGGAGAAAGATTACAAGCAACTGCAATTCTTGCTCTTTTTGCTTTTCTTATAGCAATTTTAATAGGAGTCACTGCTGGTATTATTTCTGCTGTAAAACAATATTCTATTTTTGATTATTCTGCAATGGTTATTGCTCTCTTGGGAGTTTCAGCTCCAGTTTATTGGGTAGGAATAATTCTTCTATTAATATTTGGTTTTAACTTAGGATGGTTGCCTTTAGGAGGATATGTAACAGAATATGGATTGAAGGCTGTTATTCTTCCTGCAATAACTCTTGGAACAAGACCCGCGGCTTACTTTGCTCGTCTTTCTAGATCTTCCATGTTAGAAGTAATTAGACAGGAATATATATTAACTGCAAGAGCAAAGGGAGTTTCTGAAAGAAAGATAATTTTTAAACATGCATTAAGAAATGCCCTTATTCCTGTTGTTACGTATGCAGGAATGGTGGTTGGCGATCTCCTTACAGGAGCAGTTTTAACAGAGACAATTTTTGCTTGGCCTGGAATAGGAAGATTAGTTGTTCAATCAATTTTTGATAGGGATTTACCAGTTTTGCAGGGTGGTGTTATTGTCATAGCTTTTATATACATTCTTGCTAACCTTGTAGTTGATCTTTCCTATGCACTTATAGATCCAAGAATTAGATATGAGTAATGATATTTATTGGGGGTAAAAAGTATTATGACAATGAAAACAGAAAATTTGTTGCAAAGTAGAAAGCCAAGAAGCTTATGGAGAATTGCTTGGAAAAGACTTGCAAAGAATAAATTAGCTCTTTTAGGGCTTGGAATAGTTATTTTTTTTGTAATTGTAGCTGTTTTGGCTCCTTATATTGCTCCATACCCATGGAATGAAGTGGATTTATCAAGAGCTCTTCAACCTCCAAGCTGGAGACATCTCTTAGGGACAGACGAATTTGGAAGAGATATATTCAGCCGGATTATATATGGTACACGTGTATCATTACAGTTTGCATTTTTTGCTCAGTTAATATCCATATCTATAGGCACAGTATTAGGACTTATTGCAGGCTTTTATGGGGGTTGGGTTGATGATCTTATAATGAGAATAGTGGAAATTCTTTTTGCATTTCCATTTTTATTATTTGTTATTGCAGTAGTATCAACTTTAGGACCTGGAATACAAAATCTTTATTTAGCAGTAGCATTAATTGGTTGGGCTGGTGTTTCCCGTATAATTAGGGGGCAAGTTTTGAGTTTAAGGGAGAGGGATTTTGTAGCTGGTGCTATAGCTATTGGTGCTTCTACTTGGAGAATATTGTTTAGACACATATTGCCTAACGCACTTTCTCCACTTATAATAGAAGCTACCTTAGGGATGGGTGGAATGATTATGTTAGAGGCTGGTTTGTCCTTTTTGGGTCTTGGTGTACAAGCTCCAACTCCGAGCTGGGGTTCTATGGTACAAGCGGGACTTGCATATCTAAGGAGTTGTTGGTGGTATCCTATAGCTCCCGGTGTTGTCATAATGATAGTAGTTTTTGGATTTAATCTATTAGGGGATGGTTTGAGAGATGCGTTGGATCCAAGACTTTATATCTAAAAAAGAAAAAAATAAGCAAAAATATTATACAGAAATAGGGTGGATCGAAATTTCACCAAATGCTATAGCTTCTATTGCAAGTATGGCAACTATACAAAGTTATGGTGTAGTAGGTATGGCTGCAAGAAATATAGCAGATGGAATTTCTGAATTATTAAGATTGGAAGAGGTTAATAGGGGTGTCGATGTTGAGATTGATGAGAATGGAATAAAAATAAATCTTTATATTATTGTAGCATATGGTGTCAGGATTCCTGAGGTTGCCCATAATATTATGGAAAGAGTTAAATGGAATCTTGAAAAGGTAACTGGTTTATCAGTTAAAGAAATAAATGTTAATGTGTGGGGAATAAGACTTCAAGAAGAAAAGGAGCCATTTCCTTGGGAAGAGATATGATGAGAGTAGAAAATATTGATTCAGATCTTTTGATAAAGCTTTTTGAATACGCAACTTACGAATTAAAGAAACATAGAGAAGAGATAGATTTACTTAATGTTTTTCCAGTACCCGATGGTGATACAGGTACAAATATGTTATATACTCTTCAATCTACTTTAGATGAAATTAGAAAAGTTAAAAATAAAACTATAAGGACAATAGCAGAAGCTGCAATAAAAGGTTCATTAATGGGAGCTCGTGGGAATTCTGGGGTTATTCTTTCACAAATAATAAGAGGCTTCTGTGAGGTAATGAGAGAAAATGAGTATATTGATGCAAAAGTATGGATTAAAAGTTGGCAAAATGCCACAAGAGTCGCATATAGAGCAGTAATAAAACCAACAGAAGGAACTATATTGACAGTATTAAGAGAAGGGGTAAAAGAAGGGGTAATTGCTTCAAGAGAAACGAATGACATTACATTAATTATGGAAAGAATGTTAAATAAAGCTAAAGAATCTTTAGCAAACACTCCTAATCTTCTTCCTATTTTGAAGGAAGCAAAAGTTGTAGATGCTGGAGGACAGGGACTTGTATGGATATGGACAGGATTCTATGAGGTTCTTAAGGGGATAGAAATTTTCATAGAAAAACCGATGAAGGAGAAAGAGGAAAAGATAGAAGTAAAGGAAAGACCGGAAAAAGAGGTTCTTGAAAGTTATGTAATTACTTATCAATATTGTACAGAATTTATAATAAATTCTTCTGAAAATACAGATTTCAGTAGTTTCAAGAAATGGTTAGAGAGTCAAGGTGATAGTATTGTTACTTCTGAGGCTCCTGGACTTTTGAAGATTCATATTCATACTAATCATCCTGGTCTTGTTTTAGAAAAAGCCTTGGAATTAGGTTCGCTTTCGAGAATAAAGATCGACAATATGGCAGAACAACATGAAGAAAGATTAAAAGAAGAGATAAATAGAGATAGTATAACTCCATTAAAAGAGATAGGATTTGTTGCAGTTTCTTGGGGCGAAGGGATTAATGAAATATTAAAAGGATTAGGAGTAGATATTATTGTAAATGGAGGTCAGACTTTAAATCCTAGCGTAGAAGTACTTTCAAATGCAGTAGAAAAAGTAAGAGCCAAAAAAGTATTTGTTTTACCAAATAATAAAAATGTTATATTAGCAGCAAAACAGCTGGAAAATATACATAAAGAAAGAGTTGTAATTATTCCCACAAAGCACGTTTTAGAAGGAATAAGAGCTCTTTATGAATATAACCCAAGAGATACATGGGAAATTCTAAAAGAGAAAATGGAAAAAAGTATTGAAAAAATTAAAATTGGAGAAATAACAAGGGCTGTAAAAGATTCATCTTATAATGGATTAAAGATTGAAGAAGGAGATATTATTGGATTAACGAATGATGAGGTAAAAGTAGCTGGTAAAAATATAGAGACTGTATGTTTAGATCTTCTTTCGCTTCTTGTTGATGGAGACTCAGAGGTTATTTCTGTTTTTTATGGAAGAGATGTATCTAAGGAAGAAGCAGAGAAATTAGTTAATAAATTAAATAACCAATATCCTTCATTATCAATTGAACTCCTTTATGGTGGTCAACCCTATTATTTTTATTATTTAGGTGTTGAATAGTTGGTAATGCAAGAAAAAGTGAAGATTATTAAAGGACTAAAATCGGTCCTTGAAAAAGAAATTTCTTCAGGATATTCAAATAAAGCTATTAAATATGGCTTAGAGAAGACTGTAAGTGTGGCTATTAATCAATTTCCTATCTGGAATGGTTTCTGGACTCAAAAGGTATTAGATTTAGTGAAATATTATGATATAAAACCTTTGGATGAAAGAAAGATAGTGGTGGATAAAGTATATGAAATAATTGATAAAGCTATAGTATTCTACTCATCTGAAGATTTTTGGAATAGATCGATACAATATATAAAAGGTATTGGTCCTAAAAAAGCAAAATTGTTTGAGAAACTTGAAATTAAAACTCTTCATGATCTTATAACTTATTATCCCAGAGACTATGATGATAGATCTAAGTTAAAAAAGATTTCAGAATTAAAACAGAACGAAAAGGTTACTGTTAAAGTTAAAATAATCGAATATGAGGAAGGAAAAACACTATATAAGAAAATCCCTATTGTAAAGGCAAGAGTGGTAGATAACTCAGGAGTAGCTTTTGCTGTCTGGTATAATCAAAAATATATTAAACAAGTTTTACCACCTGGGACTCAAGTTCTTTTATCTGGAATACCAGAAAGGGTTTTGGGTCATTGGGAATTTGAAAATCCGGAATATGAGATATTGGAAGAAGAAGAAGAAAAAGAATTGATTCATGTGGGAAGAATTGTTCCCATATATTCATCAACTGCTGGACTTTCTCAAAAAGTAATTAGAAAAATAATTTATGACGCTTTAACAGAATATACAATGTTTATAGAAGATCCTATACCTCAAAGTTTAAAACAGAAATATAATCTTTTAGATAAGCCAGTAAGTGTTTGGGAAAAACATTTTCCAACTTCCTTTCTTACCTTGGGAAGTGCTACAAAAAGGCTTCTTTTTGAAGAACTTTTCTTTATGCAGTTATTATTAATTAGGAAAAAGCAAGAGATAGAACAACTTAACGCTCCTATCTTTAAAACGGAAAACACTTTAGTTGAGAAATTTATCTCTAAATTACCCTTTGAACTTACAAATGCACAAAAAAGAGTTTGGGAGGAGATTAAAAATGATCTTTCATCTGGAAGACCAATGCATAGATTGTTACAAGGAGATGTGGGTTCTGGAAAAACTATTATAGCAGTCCTTTCTATAATATGTGCCTATGAAAACGGATATCAGTCTGCTTTTATGGTTCCTACAGAAATTTTGGCAGAGCAACATTACAATAGATTGAGGGAATATCTTGAACCTTTAGAAATTAGAGTTGGTCTTCTTACAAGTAGTGTATCTAAAAAGGAAAAAAATAGAATTTATACCGATCTTTCTGAAGGTCGATTATTTGTAGTTGTAGGTACTCACGCATTAATTGAGGAAGATGTTAAATTTAGTAAATTGGGATTAGTAATTATAGATGAACAACATAGATTTGGAGTAACTCAAAGATCTATACTTTGGAAAAAAGGAGAAAATCCTCATCTTTTAGTTATGACCGCAACTCCTATTCCGAGAACTTTAGCTATTGTTTTATACGGAGAGCTTGACGTTTCTATAATTGATGAATTACCTCCTGGTAGGAAACCTGTAATAACATATCTTGTTTCTAAGAGAGATAGAAAAAAGATCTATGATTTTGTAGCTAAGGAAATAATGCAGGGTAAACAAGCATTTGTTGTATGTCCTTTGATAGAGGAATCGGAAAAATTAGAGGTGGAATCTGCAAAAAAGTTATTTGAAGAGCTTCAAAAGTATTACTCTCATATTCCTATGGGACTTATCCATGGTTTAGTTCCTAGGGATGAAAGAAATATGATAATGGAAAAATTCAGAAAAGGAGAAATAAAAATGTTAGTAGCAACAACAGTGATAGAGGTGGGTGTAGATGTACCAAATGCTTCTATAATGGTTATCGAAGATGCTCATAGGTTTGGTCTTGCCCAACTCCACCAATTGCGAGGTAGGGTTGGTAGAGGATCAGTGCAGTCTTATTGTTTTTTAATAGCTAATACTAATACTGAAGAGGCCAAAAGAAGATTAAAAGTAATGGTAGAGACAAATGATGGTTTTAAGATAGCAAGTGAGGATCTTAATATTAGGGGTCCTGGTGAATTTTTTGGAGTAAGACAACATGGAGCACCTTCAATGAAAATTTTAAATGTGAATCTATCAGATTTATCTCAAAATATGAGACTTTTAGAGATAGCAAGAGAAGAGGCTATTTCTGTTATAAAAAATGAAATCGAAGTGAAAGATAATGAAAAACTAATTCTTGAAAAACATCTTTCAGTGAATATTCCTTATAAGGAGAAGGGAATTGTCCTCTGAAGTAAGAATTTCTGGTGGATATTTGAAGGGTCAGACCATAAAGACTCTTAAAAAGGGGAATTATAGAATTACAATGGAACAAGTGAGGAGTTCTATTTTTAATATTTTAGATGAAAAAATAAAAGATTGTAGCTTTTTGGATTTATTTGCTGGATCGGGAATTGTGGGAATAGAAGCCTTAAGTTATGGGGCGAAAAAAGTAGTATTTGTTGAAAAACATCTACCTGCTGTAAGATTAATGAGAGAAAATTTAAAAAAATTTGGATTAGAGAATAGGACAGAAGTTCATCTTGAGGATGTTTTTACATTTCTTAGAAAAAATCCTCATGAAGCTTTTGATATTATTTTTGCAGATCCACCTTACGAATTAGGAGAAAAGATGAAAGATGTGGTAAAATACATAGTAGATAATAAATGGCTTAAAAAGGATGGCATGTTAATAATAGAACATCACAAAAAAACAGAACTTTTAAAAGAATATAGTAGTCTGGTATTAATTTTTAATAAAAATTATGGAGAAACAGTATTATCCTTTTACGGTTGTAAAGGAGTAAATACATGATTAGAGCAGTATATCCAGGAAGTTTCGATCCTGTTACCAATGGTCATATAGATATAATACAGAGAGGGGCTAAGATATATGATGAGGTTATTGTTTTAGTGGCTGAAAATATATCTAAGATACCTCTTTTTACTTTAGAAGAAAGATTAAGTATGCTGAGAGAAAGTCTACAACATATTCCTAATGTTAAAGTAGACTCTTTTAAAGGTTTGTTAGTGGATTATATTAAAAAAATAGATGTGAGGATAATAATAAGAGGGTTGAGGGCTGTTTCAGATTTTGAATATGAATTTCAACAAGCATTGACCAACAAAAAACTTTATCCTGAATGTGAGACGGTATTTTTAATTAGTGATATTAAATATACTTTTTTAAGTTCAAGTATGGTAAAAGAAATAGCCAAATTTGGTGGGTGTGTGGAGGATTTGGTTCCAGAATGTGTGGCTAAAAAACTTTATGAAAAATTTAATGTAAAAAGATAAGTATGGATATTGATAAATTATTGGAAAACTTAGAAAAACTTAAAAGTATCTTAGAAAATTCACCTACTGTTCCTGTCTGGGATAAAGTTATTCTTGATAAAGAGAAGCTTTTAGAACTTATTAGTGATCTTGAGAAAAGTATACCTGGCGAATTTTCAGAAGCCAAAAAAATAGTAGAAGAAAGGGATAAAATTCTCAAAAGAGCTTATGAGGATGCAGAAGATATTATAAGAAACGCAAAGGAAAAGGCTAAGCTTCTTGTCAGTAGCAATAATATTACCATAGAAGCTCAAAAAGAAGCTGAGAAAATTATAAATAATGCTAAGAAAGAGGCAACTGAAATTAAAAAGGAGATGGAAGGTTATATTAATAATCTTTTGAATAAGGTTGAAAATTTACTGGAAAGAGAAATAGAGTTAATAAGAAAGTGCAAATCAGAACTATAATTATACTACTCTTATTTATAGTTTTTATCTTAGAAATAGTATCCCAATTTTATGTTTACTTTTATGATGGTTTTTGTATGAATATAAAAGAGATTTTAGAAAATCTGCCTCAACATTTTCCTGATAATTTTTATGTAATACTCTTAAAAGAAGAAAAACCTCATTTTTATAATTTTATCTTTCTCTTTTTAAAGGGTCATTTGTATTTAAAGGACAATCTAACCAATGTGAAAATGGAAAGCTTTCATGGATATAAAACAAGAAAAGATATATACATATATGGAAAATCTTCTGATATTATTTTAAATCTTGCTTTCTGGAGTTTTGAGAAAAAATTGAGTTTTCCAAAAAACCTAAAGATTTCAGGAACAGGAGAGATTTCTAATAATGGAGAGATCAATCCTGTACTTGGGTTAGATTTAAAATTAAAGGTGGCTAAGAGAAACGGAATTAATGTTATGTTTTTACCTTTTTCTCAAAGAAAAGATAGAGGTTATGATGGAATTTTGTATATATATCCTAAGGATTATGATGATGCAAAAAGAAACTTATTGATGTTTGTATTACCTAAGGTTGGCATAACTGAATAATTTATGTTAAAATATAACTAACCTATAGTGATGGGTTACCATTGCTATAGGCGATTTTTTGAAATAAAAAAGGAGGTAAAAAATGGCTTTAACAAAAGAAGAAAAAAGAAAAATTATTGAAAAATTTAGATTGAATGAGAATGATTCTGGTTCACCAGAGGTACAAATTGCTTTGCTTACTGAAAGGATAAAGAGGCTTACTGAACATTTGAAGGTTCATAAAAAGGATTACCATTCTCGTGTTGGTCTTTTAAAGATGATAGGAAGAAGAAGAAAATTATTAAAATATCTTCAAGAGAAAGATTTTGAAAGATATAAGAAACTAATACAAGAATTAGGTTTGAGAAAGTAAGGTTATGCGGCAAATTTATACATTTACTAAAGAATATGCAGGAAAACCTTTAAAAATAGAAGTTGGTAAGGTTGCTTGGCAAGCGACAGGAGCAGTTCTTGTACAATATGGAGAAACCACTATCTTAGTTACTGTTGTAGCTTCAGAAGAAAGTAAAGAAGATGTTGATTTCTTCCCACTAACAGTGGAGTATGTAGAAAGATTATATGCTGCAGGGAAAATTCCAGGAGGTTTTTTCAAGAGGGAAGGTAAGCCTACAGAGCCAGAAATTCTTTTTGCTCGTTTGATAGATCGTCCTTTAAGACCCTTATTTGCTAAAGATTTTAGGAATGAAGTACAAGTTATAGTAACTGTACTTTCTTATGATAACGAAAATTCTACAGATATACCATCAATCATTGGTGCATCTTCTGCAATAATGCTCTCAGGACTTCCATTTAAGGGTCCAGTAGGAGCGGTTAGAATTGGTTGGGATGGTAATAATTGGTATATAAATCCATCTATTTCTTTATCAAAGGATTTGCTTTTAGATTTAGTTGTGGCTGGCACTAAAGATGCTGTTCTTATGATAGAAGGAGATGGCAAGGAAGTACCTGAAGAGATTTTCTTAGAAGCTATAATTAAAGCTCATGAAGCATTACAAGATTCTATAAACTTTCAAGAAGAAATTATCTCTACAGTAAATCCTAATCCCTTTTCTTATAATCCATTTGTAATCGATGAAAGGCTAAAGCAAGCGGTTCTTGATTTCGTAACCTTAGATAAAATCAAAGAGGCAATATTTACACCCAGTAAATCGGAAAGACAGAAATCCTTAGAGGACTTAAAGAAAAAAGCTCTTGATTATTTGAAACCTATCTATGGAGAAGTAAAAGTACAAATAGATGAAATTATAAATGAAGAAGCAAAGGCAATATTAAAGAAAGTTATATTGGAGAAAAAGAGAAGAGTTGATGGAAGAGAACTTGATGAGTTAAGACCAATAAGTTGTGAAGTAGGAGTACTTAGTAGAGTCCATGGCTCAGCTTTGTTCCAGAGAGGGGAAACGCAAGTTCTTTCTGTAGTAACCTTAGGTGCAGGAGAAGAACAAATAATTGAAAGTGTAATAGAGAATGAGCCTAAAAGATATATTCATCATTATAATTTTCCACCCTTCTCAGTAGGAGAGGCAAAACCCTTAAGAGGGCCAAAGAGAAGAGAAATTGGGCATGGTGCTCTTGCTGAGAGAGCTTTACTCCCACTTATACCCAAGGAGGAAGAATTTCCATATACTATTAGGGTTGTATCAGAAGTCTTAAGTTCTAATGGTTCAACTTCTATGGCTAGTGTTTGTGGTAGTAGTTTATCTTTAATGGATGCTGGAGTTTCTATAAAAACACATGTGGCTGGTGTGGCTATGGGATTAATAAAAGATGGTGATAGGTATGAAATATTGACTGATATTCAAGGTCTTGAGGATGCTTTAGGTGGTATGGATTTCAAAATAGCTGGTACACGTAATGGTATAACAGCAGTACAACTTGATATAAAGGTAGATGGTCTTACTTTTGATATTATCGAGAAAACCTTGAGGCAAGCTAAAGAAGCAAGAACCAAAATTATTGAAATAATGGAAAAAACTATTCCTGAACCAAGACCTCAAATATCACCTTATGCTCCTCGTATCATGGTATTAGAGATCAATCCTAATAAAATTGGAGATCTTATTGGGCCGAGTGGTAAGAATATAAAGAAGATCATAGAAGAGACAAATACTACTATAAATATAAAACCTGAAGGATTAGTCTACATTTCAGCTCCCAATCAGGAATCAGCAGAAAAAGCAGCTAAAATGGTACAAAATTATACTAGAGAGATAAAAGAAGGAGATGTGTTCTTAGGCAAAGTTGTAAGAGTTACAGATTATGGAGTATTTGTAGAAATATTACCTGGAAAAATAGGACTTCTTCATATATCAAAGTTTAAAACCACAAAAAGCGGTAAAAGTGAGGTAAGAGAAGAGATTAATTTAGGAGATGAGATATTGATTAAGGTTGATTCTATTGATCCAATGGGTAGAATCAGTCTGAGCAGAAAAGATCTATAACTCATGTTAAAAGGATGCAAGTTACTGAAATAGAGTTTGAAAATGGTCTAAAGATAATTCATGATTTTAATCCAGGCAGAAAAACCGTAAATGTTGTAGTAGCAGTAAAGGTAGGAACCCGTGATGAAGATAAAAAAGAGCATGGCTTAGCTCATTTCGTAGAGCATTTACTTTTCAAGAACAATTCTGCCCGGAAAATTGATGACATTCACGAAGAAATAGATCGCTTAGGCGGAGAGTTGGACGCCTTCACCACAAGGGAAACTACCTATTTCACGTTAAAGATTTTAGGATATCATTTTATAAGAGGAGTTAAACTTCTCAGTGATATTATATTAAAACCTGATTTTACTGAGGAAGAAATAGAGTTAGAAAAAATGGTAGTTAAAGAAGAGATAAAAATGTATAGAGATTCACCTGAAGAATTAGTCTTTGACAATTTTCTGAAGGCATCTTGGGATGGTCATCCACTGGTAAAAGAAATTCTTGGGACTGAAAAAAAAGTGTCAAGTTATAATAAAGATCTTATTGTCTCTTTTTATAAAAAACATTATGTACCAAATAAGTTCATTATTGGCATAAGTGGTAATATCCCTACAAAGAAAGTTGAAGAAACTTTCAGAAACTTTTTTATTTTTAATGAGTCAAATATCAACAATGTAAATAAAAAAATCTCTTCTAAACCACCTGTTTTTAAACCTAAAAATATTTTTCTAAGAAGAAATTTTGAGCAAATTCAATTGATATGGGGAACTGAAGGATACCCACCTGGTCATGAAAAAAGAGAAGCTTTGTCTCTCCTTTCTGTATCATTAGGGGGTGGAATAAGTTCAAGATTATTTAGAGAATTAAGAGATAAACGCGGTTTAGTTTATAATATTGAGACCCAACTTATTACCTTTAGGGATGCATCTCTTTTCGGTATATATACGGCTACTTCTCCTAATTCATTTTTAGAAACCTTTAAAACTCTATCAGAAGAAAGGAAAAAACTTTTAAAATATGGAATAAAGAGAGAGGAATTAGATCTTGCAAAGAAACAAATCATAAATAATATACTTATGGCTATCGAAAGTCCAACGCAGAGACTTTTTTATTTAATAGACTCTTATCTAGTATATGGAGGAGTTTTTCCTTGGATTGAAAAGATTAAAAAGATAAGAAAGATAAAAATAGATGATGTTAATGATACTATAATGGATATCTTTAACAAGCCTTTCTCTTTAGCAGTAATAGGTACTTTAGATTCTCAAATAAAAAATTTTTTAAAAGGGGAGAGAGTATTATGATAAAAGTGGTTCTATTTGGCGCTTGTGGTAAGATGGGAAAAGTTATTGGAAAGGCAATAGTTGATGCAGATGATATGTTACTTGTAGGTGCAATAGATCCTAAATTTACTGGGGAAAACTATGGAAAAATTATAGGTACTGATAAAATTTCTTTAGATGTGTTAGGATCAATTGATGAAGTAAAGGATGATTTTGATGTAGGAGTAGATTTCACAACAGCAGAAGCAGCTTATGATAACATAAAGAAGGTTTTGTTGAAAGGTAAAAGAATGGTTGTGGGAACAACAGGACTTCCTAAAGAAAGTATAGAAGAGATAAAGAATTTAGCTATAGAAAATAAGACTTCGATATTGATTGCACCTAATTTTGCTCTCGGTGCAGTTCTTATGATGCAGATTGCAAAACAAATAGTAAAGTATTTTCCTGATGTAGAAATTATAGAATTGCATCATAATGAGAAGATAGATGCTCCTTCAGGAACAGCTTTATTAACTGCCGAACTTCTTTCTCAAGAGATGAAAAAATATAATCTAACTCATAAAGATGCTACAAAGATTGAAAAACTCCCTGGATCGAGAGGGGGGAAAGTAGAAAGTATAAATATTCATAGTATAAGACTTCCTGGACTTGTAGCTCATCAGGAAATTATATTTGGAGGTATAGGTCAAACCCTTTCTATCAGGCATGATGCTTTGAGTAGAGAGTGTTATATTCCTGGTGTCCTTATGGCTTTAAGAGAGATTGTAAAAAGAGATGGTTTCTTTTATGGATTAGAAAGCTTTTTAGAATAGAGGGGAGGTAAAGCTTATGATTCATTTTGGTTCATTGATTACTGCTATGATAACACCTTTCGGTAACGATGATGAAATAAACTGGAAAGAAGTAGATAGAATAGTAGATAAGCTTTTAGAGGATGGCAGTGATAGCATTCTTGTATCTGGTACTACAGGCGAAGCTCCAACATTGTCTAAGAAGGAAAAATTAGAACTTTTTGCACGAATAAAAGAAAGAGTAGGAAACAAAGCTAAAGTAATTGCAGGAACAACTACTTATTGTACAAAAGAATCGATAGAACTTACAAAGGAAGCAGAAAAAATTGGGGTAGATGGTATTTTAGCTACTGCACCATATTATAATAGACCACCTCAAGATGGATTGTATTTACATTTTGCAAAAATAGCATCTGAAACCTCACTACCAATCATTGTTTATAATATCCCATCCAGAACAGCAGTTAATGTTCTTCCTGAAACATTAAAAAGATTAGCCAATGATTACTCTAATATTGTGGGTGTTAAGGAAGCAAGCGGTGATATGAATCAAATTTCTACTATAAGAAGAATTCTACCACACCCCTTCTTACTATATAGTGGAGATGACTCTATGACTTTACCTCTTTTAAGTGTGGGGGGAGATGGGGTGATAAGTGTAGCATCCCATATTATAGGAAAAGAAATAAAAGAAATGATAAATAGCTATTTTAAAGGTGATGTAAATAGAGCATCTGAATTACATCTGAAACTTTTACCTATATTTAGAGTTCTTTTTGTAACCACCAATCCTATACCTTTGAAAGAGGCATTAAATTTATTAGGGTATAATGTAGGTAAATGTAGACTTCCACTAAACCCTATAGATGCGAAAAGTAGAGCTGAGCTTATAAGAGTATTGAAAGAGTATGGATTTGAAGTAAATGAAGGATAATTTGAAGATTATACCTCTTGGAGGATTTGGAGAAATTGGGAAAAATATGTTGGCTATCCAATACCAGGATAGTATTTTGGTTGTAGATGCAGGGTTAATGTTTCCTGATGGTGACATGTTAGGTATTGATTTCATAATACCAGATATCTCGTATTTGGTCTCTAATAAAGAGAAAGTTAAAGCTATTTTTGTAACTCATGGACATGAAGATCACGTAGGAGCTTTACCATATATTTTAAAAGATATAAATGTGCCTATTTACGGAACTTCTTTGACCCTGGGACTTATAGAGAGAAAACTGGAAGAATTTGGGTATAAGGCAACCCTGAAGAGGATTGTACCTGGAGAGTCTATAGAAATATCACCCTTTATAATTGAAACTTTCAGGCAAACCCATAGTATACCAGATACTGTTGGACTTGCTATTAATACACCAGTAGGATTAGTAGTTATAAGTGGAGATTTTAAATTTGATCAGAATCCCATAGATGGTATAACTCCTGATTTTAAAAAGATGGCTGAACTTGCCGGAAGAGGTGTTCTTGCCCTTTTTTGTGATACTACAAATATTGAACAACCGGGTACAACTCCTTCTGAAAGTCTTGTTAAAAGCACTTTTGAAAATATATTTGCATCTACGAAAAGTAGGATTTTTCTTGTTACTTTTGCTTCTAACTTTCATAGAATACAACAAGCTATAAATATGGCTCATAAATTTGGTAGAAAAGTAGCTATTGCTGGTAAAAGCTTAATAAACAATATAGAAGTAGGGAAGAAATTAGGATACTTAGATATACCAGATAGTCTTATTATGAATATTAGAGAGGTAAATAATCTTCCTCCTGAAAAGGTGTTGGTACTTTCCACTGGAAGTCAAGGAGAAACTTATTCTGCATTATCACTTCTTACTAATCATTCCTATAAACAACTTTCTTTGCAACCTGGAGATACTGTTATTCTTGCTACAAAGCCTATACCAGGAAACGAAGTAATTGTGTATAGATTGGTAGATCAGCTTTTTAGAAAAGGGATTGAGGTAATATATGGAAAGGATGCAGGAGTACATGTATCAGGTCATGCTGCTCAGGAAGAGATAAAGCTTTTAATAAATATTCTAAAACCTAAATATCTTATACCCTATCATGGAGAGTATAGGCATTTAGTATTACTTAAAAAGTTAGGTAAAGATTTAGGTTTCTCTGAAGATAGAATAATTCTGATGGAAGATGGTGATGTTTTAGAATTAGATCAACAAACAGCTAAAATAGTTGATCATATAGAACTTTCTAATGTTTATGTGGATGGGTTAAGTGTGGGAGATGTTGGAAATATTGTTCTTAGAGAAAGAAGAGCATTAGCAGAAGATGGAGTATTAGTAATAGGTGTTTTATTAGATAGTGCTACTGGGTTAATTCTTGAAGGACCTGAGATAATATCTAAGGGTTTCATATTTATGAAGGAATCTGAAGAATTAATAGAAGAAGCTAAAGAGGTCGTTAGAGAATTATTTAAAAAGAAAATTAAAAATGGTAATGTAAGTAAGGAAGTATTAGTAAAGACCTATCTGGAAAACTTTTTTAATGAAGAAATAAGAAGAAAGCCTGTAATAATTCCTTTAGTATGGGAAATATAGTTATGGAGAAACATAGGCTTATAGGAATAATTATCTTCTCTATTGTTATATTTATCTTTATGGCTTGGTTATTCCCAGATGCAAGTGGGCGTTTAGGGAAAACTATAATAGACTTTTTAAGTTGGGTTTTTGGTATATACCTAATTCCTTTATTTCTCTATCTAATAAGTATTTCATTTCTGCTCATTAAAAAGGACTATCAACCAAATATTTTAAAGGCTTTATTGTTTTATTTTTTATCTTTATTGTTTTTAATTTCGATCTTGATAAATATTTTTAATCTTCAAGATCATGGTAAATTTATTGGAAAATTATCTTTTAGCATATATCAATATGTGGGAATAGGTGGATACATACTATTAACTTTGTTTTTTACCTTTTTAGGATTTCTCTTTTATCCATCCTTTGAAATTTTTAATAAAAAAAAGACTGTTTCAAAGGAAGAAAAGGTAGTAAAAAGAAAAAAAGAAGGAAAGATTGATAGGATACAAAATAGAGAGCAAGCCAAATTTATAAATACTTCTCAAAAACCTGTTACTAAAGAATTTTCTATCCCTCTAAACATTCTTTCCTATTCTACTCAAAAAAATGATGATGAAAACTACGAGAAAATGGCTCGCAATTTGGAGGAAACCCTTAAAAGCTTTAAAATAGAAGCTAAGGTTAAAGACTGGAATATTGGACCTTCTGTTGTGAGATATAATATATCTATACTTCCTGGAGTCAGAGTAAGTAGAATTTTGAGTCTTTCTAATGATTTAGCTTTAGCTCTTGCAGTACCAAGTGTAAGATTTGAGGCTCCAGTTCCCGGTGAATCAGTTATAGGAATTGAAATTCCAAGAAGCAAGCCAGTTAAAGTATATTTGAGGGAAATCTTAGAGAGTGATGTTTTTAAAAAATCTGTTCATCCATTAACTATAGCTCTTGGAAAGGATTTGATTGGAAATATAAAAGTTGGTAACCTTGCAGAAATGCTTCATCTTTTGATTGCTGGTACTACAGGTTCTGGTAAGAGTATGTTTATTAATTCTTTAATTTTAAGTCTCTTATACAAAAATCCCCCTGAAAATTTAAATCTCATTCTTATAGATCCAAAAAGAGTAGAATTATCAACGTATAATAAACTATTAGGTAAATATATGAGACATAAAGTTGTGGTTGAGCCTAAAAAAGCTGTTTATGCGTTAAGATGGGCAGTCTCAGAGATGGAAAGGAGATACGAGATATTTGAAAAATTGGAAGTAAGAAACATAGATGAATATAAAAATCTTTCTCAAATAGAAGAAAATTTACCCTATATAGTAGTTATTATAGATGAATTAAATGATCTTATGATGGCAGCTCCAAAGGAAATAGAGGATTTAATATGTAGAATAGCTCAAAAAGCAAGAGCTGCTGGTATGCATTTAGTGGTTGCTACTCAGAGACCCTCTACAGATGTAATAACAGGCCTTATAAAGGCTAACATTCCTTCTCGTATTGCTTTTGCGGTATCATCACAAATAGATTCAAGAATAATATTAGATGATGCAGGTGCTGAAAAACTTATAGGAAGAGGGGACATGCTATTTCATCCAATAACAAGCGGTCATCCTATAAGGCTCCAAGCACCTTATGTGGAAGACAAAGATATCAAAAATGTGGTATCATATATTGTAGAAAATTTTGGAAATTTAAATTATGATATTATTACCTTTGAAGAGAAAGAAGAGACAGAAGGAAAAGAGATTGAGGAATTTGGAGATCCACTTCTACCAAAAGTTATAGAACTTTTGAAGGGAAAAAAAGTAATTTCTACATCTTATATTCAAAGAAAATTTAGTATAGGTTATAATAGGGCAGCAAGAATATTAGATATATTAGAAGAAAAGGGTTATGTAGCATCACAAGGAGAGGGGAAACCAAGAAGAGTACTAAGGGGAGGTGATGACATCTCATAAGACAAAGATTTTAAAGGGGTTGTTTGTTTTAGAAAATTTTCTCAATGGAGGAGGTTTAAATTATTATGCGTAAATTTTTAATTGCCTTTTTAGTTCTTTCTCTTATCTTACTTTTTTCTATAGGATTTTCTGCAAAAACTATTAGAGTGGGTATAGTATATGATGTAGGTGGTAGAGGAGATAAATCTTTTAATGATGCTGCATATAATGGATTGCAAAGAGCGATTAGGGTACTTAAAGTGGAAGGAAAGGATTTAGAACCTGGTCCTGGAGGGGCGAATAGGGAAGAGCTATTAAGGACCCTTGCTGAACAAAACTATGACTTAGTTATTGGTGTAGGTTTTCTTTTCACTGATGCTATTACAGCAGTAGCTAAAGATTTTCCAAAAGTAAAGTTCGCCATTGTAGATGGAGTTATAGAGGGATTACCTAATGTTTCCTCTTTAGTATTTAATGAGCATGAAGGATCCTTTTTAGTAGGGGTTATCGCAGGTTTAATGACTAAGAGTAACGTTATTGGATTTGTAGGTGGAATGGATATTCCCTTAATACACAAGTTTGAAGTTGGGTATAAAGCTGGAGCATTATATGTTAATCCAAAAGTGAAGGTATTGATAAATTATATTGGTGTAACAGGAGATGCATTTAAAGATCCAGTTAAGGGTAAAGAATTAGCCTTAGCTCAATATAAACAAGGAGCTGATATAATTTATCATGCTTCTGGTGCATCTGGAGAGGGAGTATTTGAGGCAGCAAAAGAAACTAAGAAATATGCTATTGGAGTAGATTCTCCTCAATCTTGGATCATGCCAGATAGAATTATTACAAGCATGTTAAAGAGGGTAGATGTAGCAGTATATGAAACTATAAAAGATGTAAAGGAAGGAAAATTTAGACCTGGAATTAGAGTTTTTGGTGCAGCAAATGGTGGGGTTGATTATGAAAAAACAAAGCTTCTTCCATTAGGTGTAATATCAAAAGTTGAACAAGTTAAAAAAGATATAATATCAGGAAAAATCGTAGTTCCGTACGATGATAAGACTTTCGGAGAATTTAAAGCAAAATATCTAAAGTAGAAATATAATTTCCTACCCCCTCCCATTATGGGAGGGGGTTTATATAGGGAGGTAAGAAAATAAGTGGAAGAGATGATAAGATTAGAAGGAATAACCAAGGTTTTTCCAGGGGTTATTGCGAACGATAATGTATTCTTAACTATTTATAAAGGAAAAATTCATGCAATTGTTGGGGAAAACGGTGCTGGAAAATCTACTTTAATGAAGATAATATATGGTCTTTATAGACCAGATAAGGGTGAGATTTATATAAATGGGAAAAAGGTTAATATAAATTCTCCTAAAATTGCTATAAATTATGGTATAGGTATGGTGCATCAGCATTTTATGCTGATACCTCCTTTTACAGTTATTGAAAATATTATTTTAGGGGCAGAAGTAAAAAACGGTATATCTTTAAATTTAAAAAAAGCTGAAGAGACTCTAAATGATATTATTAATTCTCTTGGTTTTAAAATAGATTTGTATGAAAAGGTCGAAAACCTTTCTGTTGGTGAGGCCCAAAGGGTAGAAATTTTGAAACTTTTATACAGAAAGGCTGAAATATTAATTTTAGATGAACCTACAGCTGTGTTAGCTCCCCAAGAAGTAGAAGAGCTTTTCACTATTCTTAGAAAGCTTTCTTCTCAAGGGAAAACCATAATATTTATTTCTCATAAGTTGAATGAAGTTCTTGAGATATCTGATAGAGTAAGTGTAATGAGAAGAGGAAAATTAGTAAATACAGTAAATACTAAAGAAACAAATAAGTTTGAACTCGCTCAAATGATGGTAGGAAGAGAGGTTTTTCTAAAAGTTGATAAAATTAAGAGAGAAAGAGGAGGCGAAATATTTAGAGTTGAGGATATATGGGTAAGGGGAAGAAAGGGATTAGATGTAGTTAAAGGTGTATCTTTTAATATAAGAGAGGGAGAAATTTTGGGTATAGCAGGAGTTGAGGGAAATGGACAATCTGAGCTTGTAGAAGCTATAGTAGGGCTTTTACCTTTAAAAAGAGGAAAAATATTTTTTAAAAACAAGGACATAACTTTGGAAAAGATTAGACAAAGACGTCTTCTTTTTGGTCATATACCAGAGGATAGGCATAAAAGAGGATTAATCTTAGATTTCTCTGTAGCGGAGAATTGTATTTTAGGTCTTCACTATTTTAATAAATTTTCAAAGGGAATATTTATAGATTATTCAGAAGTGTATAAACATGCCAATGAAATTGTAGAGAAATATCAAGTAAAAACTCCTAACATAAAAATACCTATTAGGAATTTATCAGGTGGTAATCAACAAAAAATAGTTTTAGGAAGGGAATTAAGCTTTTTACCTGATCTTTTAATCGCAGCTCAACCAACTCGTGGTTTAGACATAGGAGCTACAGAATTTGTTCATCAACTTTTAGTAGATCTAAGAAATCAAGGAAAAGCTGTGCTTCTTGTTTCTGCGGATTTAGATGAAATTTTAAATTTAAGTGATAGAATTTTGGTAATGTATAATGGGGAAATAGTAGGATCTTTTAGTCAATCAGAAGTTGATGAAAAAGAATTAGGTTATTACATGACTGGAGTTAAGAGGCAGACTGAATTAAAGGAGGCATTAATTTGAAAAATCGGGAATTTATAGAAAACTTAATTCTTAGTATAATAAGTCCTTTAATATCAATATTTATAGCATTATTTTTTGGCGGGATTATTATTTATTTACTTGGACATAATCCATGGGAAACATATAGAGAAGTGATAAATTTTGCTCTTGGAAATCCAAATGGATGGGGTTATGTATTATTTAATACCACCTCTTTTATATTAGCTGGATTAGCAGTAGCTATTGGTTTTAAAGGAGGTCTTTTTAATATTGGTGCAGAAGGGCAAATTCTTGTAGGAGGATTAGTATCTGCTTTGGCAGGTCTTTATATAGCTCCGTTATTTCCACCCTTTCTACACTTACCCATTACTCTTGTTTTTTCTGCTTTAGGTGGGGCTATTTGGGCATTTGTTCCTGCCATATTAAAGGCAAGATTAGGGGTCCATGAAGTTATTAATACCATAATGATGAATTGGATAGGTTATGCTCTTACTAATTATTTAGTTGTTAATACTTTTAGAGAAAAAGGAGTTTTATATCCATTACCCCAAACTGATAAATTGCCTCCTTCAGCAGTTCTACCTAAGCTGTATTCAATTTTTCAAAAGATAGGTATTAATATACCAGAAAGTAACCCTGTAAATTATGCATTGGTAATTGCTACATTAATGGTTATAGTTACTTACTATTTATTATGGAAAACTAAATTAGGCTATGAGATAAGAGCTTTGGGGCTTAATATACATGCATCAGAGAATGCAGGTATAAATGTTAAAAATGTCATATTGGTAACTATGTTAATAAGTGGTGCTATAGCTGGACTTGCTAGTATAAACGATGTTTTAGGATATAGATACAGATATCTTGATAATTTTTCTCACGGACTTGGTTTTACTGGAATAGCAGTTGCTCTACTTGGGAAAAATCACCCTGTAGGCATAATATTTTCTGCACTTCTTTTTGGTGCATTAAATAGAATGGCTATTGGTATGGATGTTTTTACTCATATACCAAGAGAAATAATTTCAGTCCTACAAGCAGTCATAATATTAACTATTGTGGTAAGTAATGAAGTACTCATTCGCTTTCTGAAAAAAAGGAGGAAAGTTATATATGCTTGAAACAATTTTTGCCTGGGAAACCATAACTTCTGCTATAAGAATGGCAACTCCACTTGCTTATGCATCCTTAGGGGGAGTTTTTTCGGAAAGAAGTGGAGTAGTGAATATAGCTTTAGAAGGTATTATGTTATTTGGAGCATTTTTTGCTGCAGTTGGAACATATTTTTTTAAAAATCCTTTAATTGGATTATTATTCTCTATAATTGCTGGTTCAATTGTTGCATTTATTCATGCAGTGGTATCGATTAAGTTTAGAGTAAATCAGATAGTAAGTGGTACAGCATTAAACATGTTAGCTGTTGGAGGTACCACTTTTTTGTCAAGGCTGATATTTAAAGCTGCAGGATCTTCTCCCCACATTGAGGGTTTTGTACATATAGATATTCCAGTTATTTCTAAAATCCCTGGTATAGGGTTAATTTTTAGAGATCTTTCTCCACTAATCATCCTTATGATTGTTCTTGTCTTTTTGTCCCAATATATACTGTATAGAACAGTCTTTGGTTTAAGAATAAGGGCAGTAGGTGAAAACCCACAGGCAGCAGATACATTGGGAGTAAATGTTTATAAATACAGATATATAGGTGTGCTTATAAGTGGAATTTTAGGGGGTATAGGAGGTGCCTTTCTTTCCTTAGAACATGCGAGGGTTTTTGTCGAGAATATGACCGGGGGAAGGGGTTTTATAGCTCTTGCTGCTATGATATTTGGTAATTGGAATCCTATAGGTTCCTTAGGTGCATGTTTACTTTTCGGTCTGGCTGAAGCTCTAAGAATGAGACTAGAAGGTGTAGGTATTCCAACGCAATTTATACAAATGATACCTTATGTTCTTACTATGTTAGTTTTAGCAGGAGCTGTAGGAAAATCTACTCCTCCTTCGGCAGATGGAGTACCCTATGAAAAAGAGGAGATATAGGGAAAAGTTTCAAATATTTGTTTATAAAAGTATTGCAGTTGTTCTTAGAAGATTACTAAAATGGTTTTATAATTTGAAAGTGTATGGTATTGAAAATATACCATTAGAAGGGCCTGTCATTATTGCTCCTAATCATAGGAGTAGTCTCGATGTTTTGGTTATAGCTACGACCCTGCCAAGACCTATTAAGGCTTTGGGTAAAATAGAACGATTCGAATATCCCATATTTGGTAGATTTGCTAGATATTTGGGAGGAATTCCAGTTAAAAGAGAAAATATTGATTTGTCTGCTGTAAAGGATGGTTTAGAAGCTATAAGAGAAGGTGAAGTATTATTAATATTTCCAGAAGGCACGCGTTTAAGAAGAGATAATGGAGATGTTAAAATCAAAAGAGGAATTGGTTATTTTGCAGCGAAGACTAAGGCTCCTGTTATTCCTACAGCTATAATTGGAGCTGATAATATATGGCCTCCTGAGAAAAAATTTCCTCATTTATCTGGCAAAATAAAAGTAATATACTCAGAACCATTAGTTTATGAGGGTGAACATGATAGAAAGAAAGAGGAAGAATTTACGAATAAAGTGATGGAAATAATAAATCAAATTTTAATGGAAGCAAGGATAGAAAATGAAAAGGATTAAGAAGGAAATTTCCTATTTTTTCTATAAAATAATTATTTATATTGTAAGATTTCTATTAAAAATTTTATGGGGCTATAAAGTTGAAGGAAAAGAAAAGATTCCTAAAGGTTCTTTCATTGTGGTTGCTAACCATGTCAGTTTATTGGATCCTATTGTTATAGGTGCTGCCTTTGATAAGAGACTTTTTTATCTTGCTAAAAAAGAGCTTTTCAAATCAAAGATTTTCAACCCTTTTCTAAGATGGCTTGGAGCTATAGATGTAGATAGACGAGATTTTAGGTTTGAAACATGGAAAAAGATTAAAAGACTTATAAAAGGAAATGAAATAATTGTAATTTTTCCTGAGGGAACAAGAAATGAACATCCTGAGAAAGGACTTCTTGAGATAAAGGATGGAGCTTCTACTCTTGCAATTACTCATGGTCTTCCAATACTTCCGATTGGAATTAAGGGTACTGAAAAGATCTGGAGAAAAAGAAAAGTAATTCCTCAATTAGGAGGAAATATTACTATAAAAATAGGAGGACCAATTTTTGTTATAAAAAGTAATAAACCTACTAAAGAAGAGATAAAAGATCTTAATGATAAGATTAAAGAAAGTATTACGGAGCTTTTAAAATGAAGGTATATTTGGTAACACCTTATGGATGGTGTTCAGGTGTTAAGAAATCTATTAGTTTAGCGGAAAAGATTTTACAAACAAAAGGTGAAGTATATACATTAGGTGCATTAGTGCATAATCCAAAAGTGATAGAAGATTTAGAAAGAAAAGGAATAAAAATTTGGAATAATAAGTCAATTCCAGAGGGAAAAAAGCTTATTGTAAGAGCTCATGGTTTGCCCTATAAGGAGGTAGAAAAATATAAAGAGTATGGTAATGAAATTTATGACGCAACGTGTCCCTTGGTTAAGAAGGTACAAAAATTAGCTGAATTTTTAAAAAAAAATGGTTATAAAGTATTAATTGTTGGTGAGAAAAAACATCCAGAAGTGATTGGTATAATGAGTTATGCTGAAGAAAAAGGCATAGTAATTGAAAATATTAATGATGCTATAATGGTAGAGTCATTTCCTAAAATAGGTATAGTTATTCAGACGACTCAAAGTTGGGAAGAGGTGGAAGAGATTATAAAGTTAATACTAACTAAAGGGAAGGAAATTAGGATTTTCAATACCATATGTCCTGAAGTTGAGAAAAGGCAGGAAAAGGCAAAGATATTATCAGAAATGGTAGAATTAGTGTTAGTTCTTGGAGGAAGAAATAGTGCTAATACGAGAAGATTGTATAATATTTTAGTTAAAAGTGTGCCTACTTATCATATAGAAAACTTAGAAGAAATTGATATGGAATGGTTTGATAATAAACAAAGAATTGGTATTATAACAGGCACATCTACACCAGATGCTTTTGTAGAGGAGGTTTTAAAATTATTAGAAACCCATCATCCCTTAGAGATACATTTGGTATAGAAGTAGGAATCCCTGTAGTAAGTATTGTAGGAAGGCCTAATGTAGGAAAATCTGTGCTCTTTAATAGAATTGCAGGAGAGGAAAAAGCTATAGTTGCTGATGAGCCTGGAGTTACTAGGGATCCTTTAGTGCACCTTTGCAAATATGAAGGTAAGTTTTTTTATCTTATAGATTCAGCAGGATATGGATTAAATGATGATTTAAGTGAACTTGTTAAAGAAAAAATATATGAAGTGATTGAAATAAGTGATCTTATACTATTTGTGGTAGATGGAAGGTCAGAGCTTACTTCTCTTGATTTTGAATTTGCTGAGATTCTTAGGAAATCTGGAAAAAAGATAATTTTAGTAGTAAATAAAATGGAAGGAAGAATTGATTCTGAAATTTATCTTTCTCCTTTTACTGTGTTGGGTTTAGGTGAACCTTTCCCTATCTCTGCTATTCATAAACAAAATCTTACCGAGCTTATTGAGAAAATATTATCCCTTATTCCAAATGTAGAAGTAGGAAAAGAAGAACAGTTAATAAAATTTGCTTTTGTAGGTAGACCAAATAGCGGTAAATCTTCCTTAGTAAATACCTTGATAGGTAAATATAGAAATATTGTTAGTGAAATTCCTGGAACTACCAGAGATACAGTGGATATAATATGGGAATTTAATGGAAAGAAATACATGATTCTTGATACTCCAGGATTAAGAAGGCCCTCAAGAATTGAAGAAGAGCTCGAAGAATTATCAGTAAGGAAAGCATTAAATACTATAAAAAGATTGGATGTAGCTATAATGGTTGTTGACCTTTCGATAGGAATTAGAGATCAAGAGAAAAGAATTTTGCATTATATTGAAGATAAGGGAAAATCATGTTTAATTGTTTTTAATAAAACAGATTTATTTCCCTCTTTGAAAGTAAGAAGAGAGTTTGAAAAAATAGTTCCAAGTTTACTTTCTCCTTTCGATTATTTTCCCTTTATATTTACATCTGCCCTTACTGGATATAATGTAAAAAAGATTATTCCTTGGGTAGACAAATTGTATGGACTAAGTCATATGAGAATTCCTACATCTCAAATTAATACGGCAATTCAAGAAGCTTTAAGTAGAGTTTCCTTCTCAAAAAAGGGTAAAAGCTTGAAAATTTATTACGCCACACAGGTTGAAACTTCTCCTCCAAGAATAGTCTTCTTCGTAAATGAACCAGAAATCATGAATAAGAATGTTCAAAAATATTTTGAAAAGTATATTAGAAATTACTTTTCTTGGACAGGTACTCCTATAAAAATAGAAGTAAGAAAGAGGGAGTAAAAGCCATGATCACAAAAATCTTATTAATGTTGATTTCTTATCTATTAGGATCTATACCTAGTGCATTAATTGTGGGTAAACTTTGGAAAGGTATAGACGTAAGAAAACATGGAAGTGGTAATTTAGGTGCTACTAATGTTCTTAGAGTGCTTGGATGGGGACCTGCTATTATTACAGCCTTAATGGATGTGGGTAAGGGAGTTTTAGCTGTATATCTTGCAACATTTATCCTTAAAAATGATCATATAGCTATTTTATTATGTGTTATCTCTGCAGTAATAGGACATTCTTTTCCTATATTTGCTGATTTTAGAGGAGGAAGAAGTGTAGGGATTTCTTTTGGTATTCTTTTTTATCTTTTCCCTAAAACCTCTTTGACTGTTCTGATAATTGCCATAATAATTGTGAGTATAACAAAATACAAATCAATAGCTTCTATAACCTCTGCTATTATTTATCCTTTTATTTTATATTCTTTAGAAAGACCAGTAATGGAATATATGATTTGTGTGGTAATCGTATGTCTTTTTATTATTTATAGACATATACCTAATATTAGGAGGCTTATAAGAGGGGAGGAACATAAAATAGATTGGAGAATAAAAAGATAAAAATTACAGTTTTTGGTGGAGGAAGTTGGGGAACCACATTAGCAGATATATTATCGGAAAAGAATTATGATGTAACTCTTTGGGTACGAGATAGCAAAAAGGCGAAAATTATAGAAGAAAAAAAAGAAAATATCTTTTATCTTCAAGGGTATAAGTTAAATCCCAATTTGAAGATTACAAGTGATATAGAATTAGCCACAAAGGATACTCTGATAGCAATTTTGAGTATTCCTGTTCAAGGCTTGAGAGATTTTATTAGATCAAATAGATATTATCTTACCCATATTCCATATTTTGTTAACACTGGAAAAGGTATAGATATAGAAACTCTTAAAAGGCCTTCTGAAATAATAATGGAAGAGCTTAATATTGAACAGGGACAAGTTGCTATTTTTTCGGGTCCAAGTTTTGCAAAAGAGGTGATGGAAAGAAAACCCTTAGCTATGGTGATTGCTTCTCCAAGTATTGTAACTGCAGAATTTCTACAAAATATTTTTAATATGGATTTTATGAGAGTATATAGAAGTGATGATATAGTAGGTGTGGAATTAGGAGGTGCTCTGAAGAACGTAATTGCAATAGCAGCTGGAATATCGGATGGTTTAAATTTTGGATATAATGCAAAAGCAAGTCTTATTACAAGAGGTTTGGCAGAAATTAATAGGTTTGCTATTTTATTTGGAGCTAATCCTTTTACTATACTCGGTCTTTCTGGACTTGGAGATTTGGTACTTACAGCTACAAGTACTTTAAGTAGAAATTGGAGGGTAGGAAAATATGTGGGAGAAGGGAAAAGTTTACAGGAGGCATTATCTGAACTTCATGGTATGGTAGCAGAAGGAGTTTATACTGTAAAATCAGTTTATAATCTTTCCCAGAAATATAATATCTATATGCCTATTACTGAAGAAGTTTATGAAGTATTGTATAGTGGAAAATCCCCTAAATCAGCTCTAATAAGTCTTTTATCAAAAGAACTAAAACACGAAATTGACGAAAATTTTCAAATTAACTTGTTATAAAAAATTACTCTTGTTATAATACTTTTAGAAACATAAAAAATTTTGAGGTGTATTAAAGTATGGAAAAAGAGAAAGCATTAGAATCAGCAATTTTTCAGATTGAGAAACAATTTGGAAAAGGCTCCATAATGAAATTAGGAAGTAATGAGAGATATGAGGTACCGGTCATACCGACTGGTATTCTTACCTTGGATTATGCTTTAGGAGTTGGAGGAGTTCCGAGAGGAAGAATTATTGAACTCTTTGGACCAGAAGGTTCTGGTAAGACAACAGTTGCCTTACAAATTATTGCTTCTGCTCAAAAACAAGGCGGAATTGCTGCTTTTATAGATGCTGAACATGCTTTTGATCCAAATTATGCAAAAAGAATAGGAGTAAATTTAGAAAATCTTCTTATCTCACAACCAGATACTGGAGAACAAGCATTAGAAATTGCTGAGATTCTTGTAAGAAGTGGCAGTGTAGATGTGATTGTCATAGATTCAGTAGCTGCTTTAGTGCCAAGAGCGGAGCTTGAGGGAGAGATGGGAGATGCCTTTATAGGTTTGCAAGCAAGACTTATGTCTCAAGCTTTGAGAAAGTTAACTGGAGTTATTAGCAAATCTAAAACTGTAGCCATATTTATCAATCAATTAAGAGAAAAAGTAGGAGTTTTCTTTGGAAATCCCGAAACTACACCTGGAGGAAGAGCTTTAAAATTCTATGCTTCAGTTCGTATTGATGTAAGGAAAGCAGAATCAATGAAAGAAGGAAGTGAGGTTACAGGAACAAAAGTAAAAGTTAAAGTTGTAAAGAACAAAGTAGCTCCTCCATTTAAAGAAGGTGAATTTGAATTAATATATGGTGAGGGAATATCAAGAGAAGGATGTATATTGGATGCTGGAGTAGAAGCAAAAGTTATTGAGAGAAGTGGTACATGGTATATATACAAAGATATAAGATTAGGGCAGGGTAGGGAAAATGCAAAAACATATCTTAAAGAGCATCCAGAACTTGCTGATGAGATAGAAAGAGAAATAAGAAAGATATGGGGTTTTGAAACTTCTCAAGTATCAGGAGAACCCAAAGAGAGTGAGAAAACAGAGACAAAAGAAGAAAAGACTACAAAAAGATCTTCTTCTAAATAACAAAATTATCTTAGAATCTTGACATCGGTTTATAGTATTTATATAATCAAAATCAAGAAATGCCGAGGTGGTGGAATTTGGCAGACACGTAGCATTGAGGGTGCTATGGGCTTACGCCCGTCCGGGTTCAAATCCCGGCCTCGGCACCAAGTTAGAATATGAAACTCTTCCCCAACACTCAGGGAAGGGTTTTATTTTAATTAGCTGACGGAGGAATCATTGTTGTGGAAGATTATTTGTTAGAGGTAAAAAATCTAAGAACATATTTTTTTACAGATGAAGGAATCGTTAAAGCAGTAGATGATGTATCCTTTGGTTTAAAAAAGGGAGAGAGTTTAGGAATTGTGGGGGAATCAGGAAGTGGTAAAAGTGTAACTGCTCTTTCTATCATGAGACTCATACAAGATCCTCCTGGAAAGATTGTTGGTGGAGAGATAATATTTAGAGGAGAAGATCTTCTTAAAAAGGAAGAAGAGGAAATGAAAGAGGTGCGCGGGAACAAAATATCTATGATATTTCAAGATCCAATGACCTCTCTCAATCCTGTTTTTACAATAGGGGATCAGATAATGGAAGCTATAATTCTACACCAAAAACTAGATAAGGTTTCAGCAAGAAAAAAAGCTATTGAGATGTTAGAACTTGTTAGAATACCGGAGGCATCTAAAAGAATTAATGAATATCCTCATCAATTTAGTGGTGGAATGAGACAAAGAGTAATGATAGCAATTGCACTATCATGTAGTCCTGAAATCCTTATAGCTGATGAGCCTACTACTGCTTTAGATGTTACAATTCAAGCTCAGATTATAGAATTAATTAAACAACTTCAAAAAGAATTAGGAATGTCTCTTATATTAATAACTCACGATATGGGAATAGTAGCAGAAACTTGTAAAAATGTGCTTGTTATGTATGCTGGGAAAGTAGTTGAGTATGCTGATGTACGTACTATCTTTAAAAAGCCATCTCATCCTTATACAATTGGACTTCTTGAATCAGTGCCAAGGCTTGATATAAGGAAAGAAAGATTGAAG
Source organism: Dictyoglomus sp. DH (assembly GCF_055181375.1). Taxonomy (NCBI): domain Bacteria; kingdom Pseudomonadati; phylum Dictyoglomota; class Dictyoglomia; order Dictyoglomales; family Dictyoglomaceae; genus Dictyoglomus; species Dictyoglomus sp. DH. The sequence continues at coordinate 1,256,600 of NZ_CM143706.1, forward strand.
GCTATAGAAGGTCAACCTCCAGATCTTGTTGCCCTTCCAAGTTATTGCTATTATGCTGAAAGGTGTCCTTATAAAACTGATAGATGTTTAGAAGAAATACCTGATTTAATTGAGGTAGAACGTGGGCATTATTCTCGCTGTTTTTATGCTAAGAGAATTGGACTGAAAGTATGAATAACTATACAGATGATTTAATTTTAGAAGTCAGAAATCTAAAAAAATATTTTCCAATAAAAAGTGGCATCGTATTTTCAAAACATGTGGGAGATGTAAAAGCTGTAGATGGAGTAAGCTTTTACATTAGAAGGGGAGAAACATTAGGTCTTGTAGGAGAATCAGGTTGTGGGAAAAGTACGGTAGCGAGAACTATTATAAGACTTTTAGATCCTACAGATGGTGAAATTATTTTCGATGGGGTAGATATATCAAAACTTCCCCATAGCGCTCTGAGAAGAATAAGAAAAGATATGCAAATTATATTCCAAGATCCATATTCATCATTAAATCCAAGAATGACTATAAGTGAAATAATAGGTGAACCGTTACAAGTTCATAAAATAGTATCTTCTTCAAAAGAGAGAGAGAAGAGGGTACAAGAGTTATTAGAACTTGTAGGTCTTGCTCCTTACCATGCAACCCGTTATCCTCATGAATTTTCTGGGGGTCAAAGGCAAAGGATTGGAATAGCAAGAGCTCTTGCATTAAATCCAAAATTTATAGTTGCTGACGAACCAACATCTGCATTGGATGTATCTATAAGATCTCAGATTATAAATTTACTTCAAGATTTACAAAAAGAATTTAAATTAACTTATTTGTTTATATCTCACGATTTAAGTGTTATAAGACATATATGTGATAGGATAGCTGTTATGTACTTAGGTAAGATTGTAGAACTTTCAGAAAATGATGATTTATATACTTCTCCACTGCATCCTTATACCCAAGCTCTCCTTTCTGCTATACCTATACCAGATCCTGAATTAGAAGAAAAAAGAAAAAAGATAGTACTTACAGGAGATATACCAAGTCCTTTAAATCCACCAACTGGTTGTAGGTTTCATACCAGATGTCCAAGCGTAATGGATGTATGTTCAAAAGTTGAGCCTGAATTAAAAGAAGTAAAACAAAATCATTTTGTGGCTTGTCATTTATATTGATATGGAAAAACAAGATTTTAAAAATCAACTAAAGAAAACTGCTCATCTGGCGAGATTATATCTAACGCCAGATGAAGAAGAATTATTTTCTCGTCAATTACAAAGTATTCTTGATTATTTTAATAAACTTCAAGAATTAGACACTACTAATGTAGAGCCAATGGCACATGTATTACCTTTGTCCAATGTGTGGAGAGAGGATGATATTAGAAAGAGTATTCCTAAGGAAGAAATTTTTATGAATGCCCCTGAAGTGGAGGAAGATGGATTTAAAATTCCTAGAATTTTAAAAAGGGAAGAATAATTAGTATGAGAACTCTTAAGGAATTAAAAGATTTATATAGTAAAAATGAGCTAAAAGTAAGGGAGTTAATAGATTTTTATCTAAAAAAGATAGAAGAATGGGAACCATTTATTCATGCTTTCCTTATAGTGCCTTATAATGAAATAGAAAAACAAATTAGTGAAATTGAGAAAAAACCTAAAAATTTACCTCTTTATGGAATTCCTATTGCTGTAAAGGATAATATACTTACAAAAAATATTAGGACTACTTGCGCTTCCAAAATTCTTGAAAATTTTACACCTCCATATGATGCTACTGTTATAAGAAGGCTTAAAGATAATGGAGCGATAATAATTGGAAAAACAAATTTAGATGAATTTGCCATGGGTTCCTCTACAGAAAATTCTGCTTTTGGTCCTACTAAAAACCCTTGGGATATTGAGAGAGTTCCAGGAGGGTCAAGTGGTGGATCTGCAGCATGTGTTTCAGCAGGAGAAGTACCTGTTTCGATAGGATCTGATACGGGTGGATCTATAAGGTTGCCTGCGTCTTTTACTGGAGTTATAGGATTAAAACCCACATATGGCCTTGTATCACGATATGGACTTGTAGCCTTTGCATCATCCTTAGATCAGATAGGACCTTTTGGTAGAAGAGTAGAGGATGTGGCTTTAATTCTTCAGGTTATTGCTGGATACGACCCCATGGATTCTACGTCTTCTCCTTATGAGATTCCAAATTATTTTGAAAACTTGGGTAAGAGCGTAAAGGGATGGAAAGTAGGATTCCCTGAAGAACTTTGGCAGAAAGGGGTTTCAGAGGAAGTTTTAAGAGTTCTTGACAAATCCTTTGATATATTCAAGGATTTAGGAGTTGAAATAATAAAGATATCTCTTCCTTCTATAGAATATGCCCTTTCAGTTTATTATATTATTGCTACCTCTGAAGCAAGTTCCAATTTGGCAAGATATGATGGAGTAAAGTATGGATATAGAGAAGAGGCAGAAGATCTTATATCAATGTATAAGAACACAAGAGGTCATGGCTTTGGAAGTGAAGTTAAAAGAAGAATAATATTGGGTACTTATGCTTTAAGTGCTGGGTATTATGATGCCTATTATTTAAAGGCAACAAAGGTAAGGAATTTAATTAGAAAAGAATTTGAGGAAGCATTCAAAAAAGTTGATATAATTGTTTCACCAACAAGTCCTATACTCCCATTTAAGTTAGGAGAGAAGATATCTGACCCTCTTCAAATGTATCTAACCGATATAATGACTATACCAGTAAACCTTGCTGGTATTCCTGCTATCTCTATGCCTGCTGGTTTCTATAATAATCTACCTGTAGGAATTCAATTCATGAGTACTTTCTTTTCAGAAAATAGACTTCTTCAGTTTGCTTATGCATATCAAGAAATGATGGATTTTTCAAGTAAATATCCAACTCTTCCTCAAAAGAGGAGGACTTAAAAATGCTAAAACCAGTAATAGGATTGGAAGTACATGCTCAGCTATCTACTGAAACTAAACTTTTTTGCTCTTGTAGTACGGATCATGAAAATGTCCCCCCAAATACTAATGTTTGCCCAATATGTATGGGGTTTCCAGGAGTCCTTCCAGTACTTAATAAAAAAGCGGTAGAATTTGCAATAAAGGCTGGTTTAGCTTTGAACTGTGAGATTTCAAATTATTCAAAGTTTGATAGAAAAAATTATTTCTATCCGGATTTACCCAAAGGATATCAAATATCTCAATATGATTTACCTTTATGCAAGAATGGTTATTTGGAAATTTTTGTGGATGGGAAAGTTAAGAAAATAAGAATAAAGAGAATTCATTTAGAGGAAGATGCTGGAAAATTATTACATATAGGGACAGGGGATAGATTATCAGAAGCCGATTATAGTCTTGTCGATTTTAATAGGGCAGGCATTCCTCTTATTGAGATTGTTACAGAACCTGATATAAATTCTCCTAAAGAAGCAAGAATATTTTTACAGGAACTAAGATTAATCTTAAGATATTTAGAAATAAGTAGCGGAGATATGGAAAAAGGTTCTCTAAGATGTGATGCTAATATTTCTATACAAACTCAGGAAGGAGTTTTAGGAACAAGAACTGAGATAAAAAATGTAAATTCTTTTTATTCCTTGGAAAAGGCTTTAGAATATGAAATTGAAAGGCAGATTGAACTTTTGAAAAATGGTGAACAAGTAATACAAGAGACAAGGCATTGGGATGAAAAAAAGCAAAAAACAGTGAGTTTAAGAGGAAAAGAAGAAGCAGAAGATTATAGATATTTTCCTGAACCTGATCTTCCCTCTTTAATCGTGACAGAGGAGATGAAGGAAAAAATAAAAAAGGAAATTCCAGTATTACCAAAGGAACTAAGAAGAAAATATTTTGCATTAGGTTTATTACCAAATGAAGTTGAGATAATTATTTCTGAAAGGGAATTAGCAGAATTTTTTGATAAGTCTCTAGTGTTATATACTAATCCCAAAAATCTTTTAAATTGGATATCTGTAGAAATCTTAAGTTATTTGAATGATAATAATATGTCCTTTAAAGATTTAAATATACTTCCTGAAAAATTTATAAAATTAATACAAATGGTAGATAAAAACGAAATAACACGTCCTGTAGCAAAGGACGTATTAAGAAAATATCTAACCACAGGTAAAGATCCAGAGAAGATAGTGGAAGAGGAAGGTTTAAAAACAGTATCTGATACTTCATATTTACAAGAGGTTATTCAAAAGGTTATATTAAATAATGAAAAAGCAGTTTCTGACTGGAAGAAGGGGAAGAAACAAGTCTTGAACTTTTTAGTAGGTCAGGTGATGAAAGAGACAAAAGGAAGAGCGAGTTTAGATGTAGTAAAAAATCTTCTTGAAGAAGAATTAAATAAATTATGAAAGACAAAAAGCCCTTAGGTGAATATCTTTTAGAATTAGGACTTATAACTAAGGAGCAATTAGAGAAAGCTCTTGAGGAACAGAAGAAAACTGGTGCTAAATTAGGACAAATACTCATTGAAAGAGGTTATGTAAAGCCCGAGGATATTGGAAAAGTATTAGAAAGACAAAGTGAAATTCCCTATATTTCTTTGTCTGAAATCCCTATTGATGAAAAATTAGCTGAATCCTTTCCAGAAAATCTTTTAAGAAAATATAAATTTATACCTATAAAAAGAGAAAGTGGGATAATACAAGTTGCTATTGTTCCTCCTATTGACCCGGTAATAGTCAATGAAATAAGAAGAATAGTAAAAGCACCAATAAGATTGTTTATTACCACTGATAAAGAGTTTAATCAGATTATGTCAAAACTTTTCCCTTTAGAGAAGAGTACCCTTTCTGCTGTTCAAGACTTTCAAAGGAGTATGCCGGTAGAAACAATAGTTGAAGCCCCTCCTGCAATAGGCGTTGAAGAAGCACCTATTGTTAGATTGGTATCTTCTATAATTAATGAAGCAATCACAAGAAATGCCAGCGATATCCATTTAGATCCCCAAGAGAAAGAGATGAAGGTAAGATATAGAATCCATGGAATTCTTTATGATATTATGAGTATTCCTAAGGAAATTCAGGATGCTGTAGTAACAAGAATAAAAGTAATATCAGGAATGGATATTGCAGAAAAGAGAAGACCACAAGATGGAAGAGCAACTTATAGATATGAAAATAAAATCTTTGATTTAAGAGTAGCTTCAGTGGGTACTATACACGGAGAAATGGTAGTTATAAGATTACTGGATAAATCAAAAGTACTTATTGAGCTTGATAGATTGGGCATGACAAATGAAGACCTTAATGTATTTGAACATCTTATAAAAAGACCTTTTGGAATGATCCTCGTGACAGGACCTACAGGAAGCGGTAAAACTACCACATTATACTCAGCTTTAAATGTTTTAAATAGACCATCAGTAAATATAATAACCTTAGAAGATCCGGTAGAATACGAACTTCCAGGAATAAATCAGATTCAGATACAACCAAAGATAGGTATAGATTTTGCTATGGGACTTAGAAATATCTTGAGACTTGATCCCAATATTATAATGGTGGGTGAAATTAGGGATTCAGAAACATTAAATACCGCTATTGAAGCTGCTCTAACGGGTCATTTGTTGTTAAGTACTTTTCATGCAAATGATTCTGTAAGTGCTGTGGCGAGATTGATACAAATGGGACTTGAACCTTTTTTAATTGCATCTTCCCTCATAGGGATAGTAGCCCAAAGATTGGTAAGGACTTTATGTTTATCTTGTAAAGAAGAATATATACCTTCATCAGAGGAAATAGAAGAGCTCGGATTAACAAAGGATGAAGGAAGAAATATAAGACTTGCGCGAGGAAAAGGTTGTTTGTTCTGTAATTATACAGGATATTCAGGAAGAACTGGAGTTTTTGAGTTATTAAAAATAACTAAGAACATAAGGACGTTAATAAATGAAAGGGCATCTATTGATGAAATTAAGGATATGGCTCTAAGAGAAGGAATGAAAACCTTACATATGAATGCAAGAGAAAAGGTATTATTAGGAATAACTACTATTGAGGAGGCACGTAGAGTAATAGCATGGGAGGAGGATTAATTTGCCCTCCTATAGATATATAGCAAGAGATCTTGAAGGAAGAAGATATAAAGGTATAATTGAAGCAACCAATGAAAGAGAAGCAAGAAGAATTCTAAAATCAAGGAAATTATATGTAGTATCCTTAAAAAAAGAATCCTCGCTATGGAAAACTTTATCCTATAAAAAGAAAGTTACTCTTCCAGAGCTTGTTTTATTCTCATCACAATTTGCAACCCTTCTAAGATCTGGTATTATTCTTACGGAATGTCTTACAACTTTATCAGCTCAAACAAACAATCCCTACTTTAGAGATGTGCTCATAGATATACGAAAGAGCGTAGATTCTGGTTTAAGCCTTTCTGATGCTCTTTCAAAATACCCAAGTGTATTTCCAAAGATATTTATAAGTTTAGTGAGAACAGGTGAGATTACAGGAAGTCTTGATATTATGTTAGAGAAACTTTCGAGTTATTTTGATGAGCAACATGAATTAAGAGAAAGAATAAGGTCAGCTACTACTTACCCTATAATAGTTATGGTTGCTGCAATCTTGGTTGTAATATTTATGCTAACTTTTGTAGTACCAACTTTCCAAAGAATATATGGTAGAACAAATGTGCCTCTTCCCCTTCCTACTCGTATTACTATTGCTTTGGGAAATTTTATAAAAAATAACATTCTTTTTATTTTTATATTTGTTTTTGCACTAATTTTAGGAATAAAACAGAGTTTAAAAAATAGAAAAGTTAAAAGATGGTGGGATGAGTTTAAACTTAATATACCTAAATTAGGAGATTTATGGAGAAAAGTATTGCTTAATAGATTCTCAAGTACATTCTATGTACTTATAACCGGTGGAATATTGATAACTCAGTCTTTGGAAATTCTTGAAGATGTGGTGGGTAACCTATATTTCTCAGAGAATTTAAGAAAAATTCTTTCTGGAATATTGGAGGGGCGAAATTTATCAGAACTTATTGATGAAAGTATATTCACCTCTCTTCTAAAACAAATGATAGCAGTAGGGGAGAGAAGTGGGAGATTAGATTCTATGCTAGAAGAATATACTAAATTTTCTCAAAGGGAAATAGAGATAGGTACAAAGAGATTGACTTCTCTTATAGAGCCAGCATTAACCATATTTTTAGGCATTGTAGTTTTATTTATTGTTATATCCATGTATCTCCCAATGTTTAATATGGTAAGACTTTTTAGAAGGTAGGAATTAATACTTGGTATATGATAAATTTGTGATATAATTTAGTAAAGAAAATAATTTTTAATTTTGGGAAAGGAGGTGAGTTATTTGAAAAATAGTAAAGGTTTCTCTTTGTTAGAGCTTTTAGTTGTAGTAGCTATTCTTGGAATTCTTATAGCTATCGCATTACCAAGATATTTTGATGCGGTAGCAGATGCCAAAAGAAATGCTCAGAGAACAAATATAGCAATAATAAGAACGAGCTTAGAATATTATAGGAACAAAAATAACACATATCCAACAGATACACAGACATTTGTTAATTTCTTAAAAGATCCTAACTACTTCTCAGAAACACCAGTATGTCCGTATAATGGGCAAACATATACTTCTCAAGGATCTGCACCTGCTACTTGGGATGAGAGTAATGCTTACATATTAGTTTATCAAGGTTCAGCAAAATCTTACACTTTATCCTATACTGCTCCGTAGTTTTGTAAATATGTTCATGCCCCGAAGCTTGTCTTCGGGGCTTTTTATAATCATAATAAATGAATAAACATTTTAATTTTTTTAAAAAAAATATAAGATCAATATTATATATTTTTCTTATATGTATTTTTCTAAATCTTTTCTATATCTTCTTTAATATATTTTATTGGCTAAGGGTACAGGCCTTCATCATTTCCCATGAGATAATAATAAATGCAAACTACGCTCTACAGCTTTCAGTTTTAAAAAATGAAAAAGTAGTCTTTGATTTTTATTACTCTTCTAAGATAAATTCTATTCAATTTTATTGGATGTATGGGGAAAAAACAAAAAAAATATATCTTTCTCCTCATCTTATTCCCTCAGGTATAAGAGCATATAGCCCAAAAGGGACTTATACTTTTTATTTTGAAAATGGAAATATATATCCAGAAGGTGAAATATCACTTTCAACATTTTTTACAAAGAGAGTTATAAAGTTTCATAAAAATGGAAAGGTGAGTTTTTAAAATTTATTGTAAAAACTTTTAAAGATTTGATAAAATAAAAACATGAAAAAGGGGTTTTCATTCTTAGAGGTTATAGTAGTGATATCCATCTTAGGAATCCTTTTATGGATTACATATAACTCTATATTGAGTAAACCGGACTCTAAAATATTATTACAGAATACTACAAATCAATTTATTCAGGATATAAGATATATAAGACAAAGAGCAATAATTAATAAAACTGACTGGATATTAATAATCTCACCTCAGGCATATACTTCCTATACCTTCCTTGATGATAAGGGAAAGATTGTAACAAGATTTTTTAATAATATTTCTGTAAATACAACTGCTACTTTATTTTCCTTTGATAGAGATGGCAATTTTACAGCTGATTATACAGAAACTTATGCCATTTTAACATTAATAATTGATAATTATACTTCTACTATAAGGATAAATTCCTTAGGTTTTATTGAAGTGGAAGGTTTATGAAAAGAGGTTTTACCTTCTTAGAAGTTTTGATATCAATACTTATTTTAGGAATATTTATGGCATCCTTTGGAGTTGGGTTATACCATATTTTAAATGAGGATGATATGGAAAAAATTGAAAGTACATGCTTAGAATTATCTGAAAGAGTTATAGAAGATTATAGAAAAACTATTTTAGCCAATTGGACAGCTTCTTTTCCCATTTCTGGAAATTTTGCTAGTATCGGATATACAAGCTATCTTTATACAATAAGCATTACAAACATTACAAATTCACTAAGACAATTTACCATTACAGTTTGGAATGATGCAAATAATAACAATACATTAGATAATTTTGAGGGTAAAGCAGTTCTTGTTAGTTTAATATCAAGAAGGAGATAATAATGAGGAATGGCTTAACCCTAATTGAAGTGATTATAGGTATTTTAATATTAGGAATGATTGCTCTTCTTCTTGCCAATGTTCTTATAGGAACCATAGATCTTTTTGGTAGAAAACAAGAATCTCAAGAAATATTCTCAAATGCCCAAATAATTCTCGATAGATTAACAAGAGAGATAAGACAAGGATCTCAAGTGTTAGATATAAGTTCTGCTACTGATACCCTTGGTAAACTTTCCATTCAGCTTTGTACAGGAGATATAAGAAGTTTCTCCTACACATTATATAATGGAAAATATTATTTTACTGTTGATGGGGAGATTCAAGCGGGTCCAATAAAAGAGCTTAGGTTTATTGGATATGATTTTAATGGTACCTACACCACATTGACATCTACTATAAGAACTCTATCAATTACACTTGTCATGGACAATAATGAAAAACATATGACTTTGGTATCTTTAAGAACTCAAATCCAACCACAGTTATCAGGTATATTCATTACTGAGATTATGTATTATCCTGCAAGTATTGACAAAAATGGAAATTCTCACGATGAAAGAGATATGGAATTTATTGTTCTGTATAATGGAACAACTTATACTGTAGATTTATATAGTTGGAGAGTTAATAGAACTACAAGAATTTTTGACAGTCCTTCAGGGAGCTTTTTATTACCACCTGGAAATTATGCTATTATAGGAGGAAAAGATTCAAATTTAATTAATTTTTACAATCTTCCATCTTCCTATTTATATTTGAAAACACAGCAAAGAGGTCTTTACTCTGCAAATGGGGAGATGCCTGACAATTATGGATCTGTTGTTATAGAGGATAATAGGCAAAATGTAATTGATCAAGTAGATTATTCCTATACTTGGGGTGGTTATCCGTCTGGTAATAATTATTATTCTCTTGTTCGTAAATCTATATCAGCTCCCTCCAATAATCCGTCAAATTGGAGAAATAGTCCTTATTTAAATTATTATACGTCAGGATTGTACGTTTACTGTTTAATTCCAAGATTAATTATTAATGAAATAATGTATTATCCTGCACCTTGGAATAGAAGTGGTAATAATATTGAGGAAAGAAATATGGAGTTTATTGAATTATATAATCCTACAACCCAAACTGTAAATATTCAAAACTGGAGTATAAATAATAATAGATTTAATACCGTTGTGGTAGGATCATGGAATATTCCTCCCAATGGATATGCAATAATTGGTGGGAGTAATTCAACTCTCAATACATCATATAATATTTCAGGATCTTATATTTACATAAAAACACAAAATTCTGGTCTTGGAGGAGGCACATCTCTTTTACCAAATAACTCTGGCAATGTAGTATTAAGAGATAATTATAATAATATAGTAGATCAAGTAAGTTATTCTTCAACTTGGGGAGGTTATAGAGTATATGTTCCTCAACCACCCAATTACTATTATTATCACTATTCTTTAGAAAGAAAATATATTTTTGGAAATTCTCAAGATCCTGCCAATTGGGGAGGCAGTAATAAGCTAAATTATTATTTTGTAAGACAAAGAAGAGTTGGAGGAATTATATACTATTATCATTATTATTCTTATTGTACCGTAGGCTCTAAAAATTCTATTTCGCCATGAGAAAAGGGCAAATTTTAGTTGCAGTTTTATTAGTTTTTGCTATACTAAGCTTAGTTATAAGTGGAGTTATATCTATGTGGGAGGGGAATATTAAAAGTATTTCTGCCCAAATAGGAGAAAAACAAGCGTTATATCTTGCAGAAGGAGTAGCTGAGATAGCTATTTATAGTTTAACATGGTTAGTAAATCCATCAGCTTATTTTGCTAATACTTATACCTTTTCCTTTACAGGCTTCTGGGGGACTGCAAAATTGGAATATAGTTATAATAGTACAGAAAATTCATTTGTTATTTCTGCAACAGCCCAAGTTGAATCGGTATATACAGGAGAAAGTTACATTTATACAAGAGCCTTAAATATAGAAGGAGTAAGGACTGGGACTTCTGTTCCATATTCTCTTACTATAAATAAGTGGACAGAGGAATGATATGATCTCAATACATTGGGTTGATGGAAATTTAAATATAGGACAAGTAAATATTAAAGGTAAAAAAGTTGAATTAAAAAATAAATTTACCTTTGAAATACCAAAAGGAGATTTCTGGAATAGAAAAAAAGATGTAGAAGAGATAAAGAGAACATTAAACGACTTTTTAAAGAAAAATAAAATTAAAGGTAATAATGCGGTCGTTTCTTTTGAGAATAAAGATATAATGATGAGAATTGTAGAGTATCCAAAGATGTCTGTTAAGGAGCTTGAAACCTATATTCTGGATGATTTAGAAGAATCTCAAGGTATAAGTTTAGATAATTATTCTATATCCTTTTCTCCCATATTAGATGATAAAGATAAAGTAAAGCTTATTATTGCAACTTTACCAAGAGTTATAATAAATTCTTTTAAAGATATTTTTGAAAGTAATAAAATATCTCTTACTCGTTTTGAGCCTACCTCTTTAACAATTTTTAGATATCTATTATACACACAAAAAGAAAATATAGGATCTGTCATATTTATTGGAAATGATATTACTGATCTCATATTTTTGAATAATAGAAAATTATCTTCCTTTATAAATTTAAGTGTTGGAATTAATGATTTTACAAACTTAGATTCCTTAGACATGGATCCAGCCTACATAAGCTGGAAAGAAGAGGTGATTACTTATTTAAATAGTGGATTATATGACATGGAAGAAAAATCAATTGTTATTGTAGGAGAAGATGATAGATTTTTGAATGTAGGTGTTAATCTTTTAGAAAATTTATCTTTAACCTTCAATGCCAGCTTAATACAAGAGACAAGTCTGCCGCTCTTAGGCTCAATTCTTTATAGAGAAAAGATTGTACCAGATCTTAATTTTATAAAATTTGGGATAAGTATTGATAAAGAGCTGATTACCCGTTCTTTACTGTCTCTACTTTTATCTTTATCTTTACTATTTCCCTTGAATTTCTATTTGGATCTTAGAATTAGAGATTTAAATAGAAGAATACAAAGTTTGAGTCAGGAGATAGCAAAATATAATGATCAGATTTTTAATTTAAGAAAACAAGTGGATGATGGCAATTTGTTGTTGCAAACCTTAGAAGGATGGCTTGACGAAAGATCATCTGTTGCGTTACCTTTTCTGTTTCTTTCCGATCTTAAAAATTTTGTTCCAAAAAGTTGTTGGCTTACAAATTTTCAGATTGGCTTAGATAAAAAAATTATTATTGAGGGATATAGTCTTGATACCGAAGGAGTAGCAGATTTCATGCTTGCTCTATCTCAATATGAAAGAGTTAAAAACATAAAATTAGAAAGTTCAGTTTTAGAGATTGTTGGAGATAAACCTGTTCAAAAATTTAGAATGGTAGGCTATATAAAATGAGAGAGAAAATTCATATTTATATTTTTTTATTAACATTTCTCTCAGGCTTAATCCTTTTTATAATGCCTAAATATAGTCAGGTTAATAAACTGGAGAGCCTTTATAGAAGTAAGAGATTAGAGTTAGAGAATACTATTGAGAGTTTAACTATTCTTAGAGATACATTAAATAAAATAGAGGAGAGGAAGAAATTGATTTTTGCTGAGAGAAATCTTCTTTTTCTAAGAGAGTATGAGATCCCCATCTTTTTTAAAGATTTGAGTATAGTCATAAAGAAAAATAATATAAAATCTTTTGAAATAAAACCGGGTGATATGGAAGATCTGAAAGACTTACCGGAGAATTTTCCTTTAAAAATGCGGAAACTACCTATAGAATTAAGATTAGTAGGAAACTATAATCAATTTTTAGATTTCTTTAGAAATCTTTATAACCAAAGCTATCCTATAAGTTTTACCCAAATACAATTAATGAATAATGAAGATGGTAACCTTATCTTATATACATCCTTTGATATATATATTCTTAGAGGAGGGGAGTAAAGATGAATAAATTAGACTATTTCTTAGGATCATTATTGATAATATCAATGGGTTTAAATACATATCTAGTTTTAAATGTAGATAAAATAATATCAAAGGAAGATCATATAGAAATTATAAATGTTAAAAAAGCATCCCTTGAGATGGATAAAAACATTAATATAAAAATTCCTGAAATAAAACCACTTAAAAGTTATAAATTGGTATTAGGAAGAGATGATCCTTTTGATCCTCTTATAAAAATAAAAGAAGATAAAGAGACAAAAACAAATCAGAATTTAAATCTAATTAATAATTCCTTTGTAGAGAAAAATGAATCTTTTGAGGAGAAAATTCCATATGAGCTTAGGGGTATCTTAAAAGGCGAAGAAAAGAGCTTAGTTATTCTTGAAAAAAAAGGAGAAGATAAAGGTACAGTTTTAGAGGAAGGAAGCTTAATAGATGGTTATAAAATTTATAAAGTAGATGTGGAAAAGGGAGAGGTAATATTAAGGAAGGGAAATATTTCATATAAATTGAAAATGAAAGATTAGTACGCTATAGGGAGCTCCTCTAAAAATATGGCACCTTTAAATCTTGTCTCCTTATTTCTATATATATTTTGATATCTTCTTTGTACTCTTATAGTTATTTCTACTTGCTGTATGTTTATACTTCTTGAGGTGATAGTATTTGTATAAGTTGTATATGAATAAGATGATGTTATATCAATAACGTAATAATTTATTGTAAATCCGTTATTTATCACATAATCAGCGATCACTTTTGGCCCTTCACCAGTAGTAAAGGTAATGTTATTAGGATAATTGATTATTTTTGCTACTTTTACAACTCTTGTTCCTCCTGTTTCTACAACCGTTAAAGTAAAAGTGGTATATTGTGGAGTCCAATTTATAAACTTTTTATAATAGAGTAGCATTCTCGCATTTGGTAATAAAGTATCTTGAGGATTTCTTGGGACGGTTAAATATGCATTTAAATAATACCCTCCTGAGGTGGGGGTGATAGTTAATAACTTGTTATAAGCCACATTTTCATTTATATTTAGATTAAAGCGCGAATTGTCTTTCAAAACAATATTTATATCAGGAGGGTATATATAAATACTTTTTAGAATAGAATCTAAAATTTGAGATTTTGCTGTAGATAATTGATCTGACATTTCTCTATCAAGTCTTTGAACAATAAGGTCCCTCTGTATGGAAAACCACATAGTAAAAGCAGAAGCCAATACTATAAAAAGAATTGTAATAGATATTATTAATTCAGGTAAAGACATTCCTTTTTTCATGGCCTTGATATTACTCCCACAATCTCAGCTAATGGATTTTCATATCTTTTTGGTGGACTTCCAGGTCCTGGCTTATGGAAACTGGTATCAATTTTTCCATCTCTTTTTGCGTAATATACCCTAATTGTGATTCTCTTTAGTATAACTGTAGAACTTCCAGGTTGATAGTAATCCTTAATTAAAAATTGTATAGCATATTTAGGAGATCCGTTTACTTGAGGAACATTGATAAATTGATTGTATATCATGTCACCTCCAGATGGGTCTGCTGGAATAGCTTGACATATAGTTGGTATTGCTGGTATTGCACCTTGAGCGTTTGGTTTTTCATTTTCATTTAAAGATAAAAAGTTATCAAGACTATTCCCAGACCAAACCTTAATTGTTTCTATAATATTCTTTGCTATATCTTGAGCTTCTGCTCTATCTTTTAATCTTTTATTTAAGGTAAAACTTAATACTGTTGCTCCTGTTACTCCTAAAACAAGAATCATCAAAATTATAGCAAAAATCACTACACCAATTAATGATTGTCCTTTTTCTCTTTTGTTTTTCATTAACCATCACCCCCTCAAAAATTACTCAATAAACTCAACAAATGGTGGATAAGGACCTCTTTTATTATGATTCTTATTCTCCTTTTTGATTGGATTTGTATATGTATTTTTCTCTTCAATCTCCAAATTAATATCCCTTTCTACTTTACTCTTTATTTCCATAGATGAATATTCCTCGGTTTTTGAAGGTATCAATCTAAATATGAGAATCACTATAAATATGCCTATACTGATTATTAGCAATATTCTATCTAAATCTTTCATCTCCAGCTCTCCACCCATGAATCTATAGTTACCCATCTATGGGTTTGAGGATTACCTTCCTGAATAGTTCTATTAGTAGTAGGGAAATATGGGGGTGCATACCCAGTACGCATTCTATAATCATACCAGAAATCTCTACCATAACCAGTCTTTGGTACGGGATTACCATTACTATCTGTAGTAAAAGTTCCAAATGCTCCGTACCTTTTTGATATAATTCCTCCAAGTAAATGTACATCACCTGCAGGAGATCTTGTATTATAGTTCATTACTTGTACGACTCCATTTGGGGCCATTAATACTCCATGAATATTTGGATCCCTAAGAGGAGTACCATCTGGATTTTTGGTATCAATCCATATATTTCCATTTTGTGCTAAAAGACCAAGAACATTAATTGCATTAGGATTATTTCTTGGATCATCTTCATAAACAAGATTATTTGTGATAGTAATTGTGTTCGTTGCAATAACAGACAATCTTTGATCTTTTTGAATTAACCCCTTTATACTTGTTATATTTCCGTCCACATATATAACTCCATTTGGTACTTTATTTATCACAATAGTATTATTCCCTATTTTTACATAAGTTTTATTATTTTCAGAATCAATAGTAAAAACATATGTATTGTTTCCTTGGGCAATAGTATATACAGCTCTTCCTGATGAGTCTTTGCCGAATTCTATACTAGTATCTCCTTTTACATATATACCACCACCATTTGCAATTGTAATAGTATATACACCATCTGGAGGTGGATTGTTATTAACAGGTAAACCTAAATAGCTTCTAATAATAGAGTATGTTGGAGAATAAGTAGGAAAAACATCACCAGGAAAATAAGATAGCGCTGCATAAAGCTGAGTATATGTGGTAGGTGGAAGATCAATTTTACCAGCACCTCTTATAAATCCTTGTGCAAAGAATGGAACGTCATTTGGAGGATTTCTATCTGCACTAAGTCTTACTGTTCTTCCTCTATTGTAAAACAACGCAGTTGTTGAAGATGATGATACTATATCAAAAAATTGTGGAGTATAAGCAAAGGCAAATTCTCCATTAGTGTGAACTGGTCCATAAAACCGTGTCCTATCTGTAAACCATACTGTTGAGCCATCAGCCATTTGATGTAAATCTGTAAATAAGGCAAATCTTGCAAAATTTTCTCTTCGTAAAACCCCTTCAATTTTTCCGGTAACAGTAACTGTAAGAGTAACTGCAGGTGAAAAATTTACCTTCCTACCTGTACATACAATGGTGTAATTATATGTATAGGTTATATAATCTGTAACTCCCCCTCTAACACTTGCAGAATAAGCAGATAAAGTAAAAGAATAACTATTTAAGGAATATATTGTAGTAGGATCCACCTGAGCTGTATTTGTATATATAAATTGAATTGTATTTATAAAATTTGGATTTGATGAAGATAATATATTTCTCATTCTATCTTCTGTAATTTCGGAGACTTTAAGTTTACCTATTTCTTCTTTTAAATAATATCTTGCAGTAGTTAAAATACTTTTGATTCCTATTTGAGTAGCATATAAAACCTGATCTCTTGCTTGATTTCTGCGCGTAAAGTAAGATTGTTCAATGGGAAGATTTAAAAGTAAAGCAATAAGAGCAGTTACAAAAATTGCAAGAGTTAAAGCTGTTATTAAACTTATATCCCCCTTTTCCCTCACCCAATTTTTATTTTTCATACTCTCTACTCCCTTTTATTCATAATTTCTTCTTATTAGAATATTATACCCTAAAATTTGTTATATTATAACAAGAATTTGTGATTTTAATTAAATATATAATCCACTTTCTTAATTTTTTTCTCAAAATAACTTTACATAATATATATTATCGGAAGTGAAAACAAAAATAGTAAAATTCATATAAAAATTTCACCTAAACCCCTTTACAAAAAATATTTTGTATGATAATATTCCTGATTAAATATAAAAAATCAAAGGCGATGAAGAGGATTAGTATGTAGACTTGCATCTTTTACAGAGAGCCAGGGGTTGGTGAGACCTGGTGATGGAGTCTACAGAACTCGCCTCGGAGCTTGAAATCTGAAACTTTTAGTAGGATTTCACGTATCTCTGCGTTAAAGAGAAGAGAGGCCTTAAGTATAATCATCTTAAGGCAATAAAGGTGGTACCGTGGGAGCTTCTCATCCTTATTGTGGTTGAGAAGCTTTTATTTTAAGAAAGGAGGTAAAAGTATCATGCAGATGACAGTCGCTGAAGCAATAATAAAATATATGCAGGAAGAAGAAGGAGTTGAAATATTATTTGGTTATCCAGGTGGTGCTGTTATAGGTTTTTATGATGCATTATATAATTCAACCCTTAAGCACGTATTAGTAAGGCATGAGCAAGGTGCAGCTCATGCTGCAGATGGTTATGCAAGATCAACAGGTAAAGTTGGTGTATGTGTGGCTACCTCTGGCCCAGGAGCTACCAATTTAGTGACAGGTATAGCAACAGCATATATGGATTCTACTCCAATCGTGGCTATAACTGGACAGGTAAGAACTTCTGCTATAGGAAAAGATTCATTTCAAGAAGTAGATACCCGTGGTATAACCATGCCAATTACTAAACATAATTATCTATTGAAAGATCCAAGTGAGGCACTAAGAATAATTAAAGAAGCTTTTTATATAGCAAAAACAGGTAGAAAAGGTCCTGTTTTAATTGATATTCCAGCAGATGTATTTTCTTCAAAAATTGAATACTCTGTACCTAACAAAGTAGAACTTCTTGGATATCGTCCTAATTATGAACCACATCCGTTACAACTTAGAAAAGCAGCTCAATTAATAAAAGAGTCAGAAAGACCAATTATACTGGCAGGTGGTGGAGTAATATCTTCAGATGCTTCTACAGAGCTTATTAAATTTGCAGAAAAAATTAATACTCCTGTAGTAACCACATTAATGGGAAAAGGCTCTATACCAGAAGATCATGAGTTATGTTGTGGGTTTATAGGGATGCATGGGGCTGCTTATGCAAATTATGCTATAAATGAAAGTGATCTTATTATTGCTATAGGAGTAAGATTTAGTGATAGATCTACAGGAAAAGTAGAAACCTTTGCTCCACATGCTAAGATAATTCATATAGATATAGATCCAGCTGAAGTTGGTAAAAATGTTTCTGTTGATATACCTATTGTGGCAGACGCTAAAAGAGCTTTAGAGAAATTGTGCGAGATAGTAGAGCCAAAACATAATCCTATCTGGTGGGAAAAGATTAAAGAATGGAAAACTAAGTATCCTTTAAGATATAGATGGTATGATGATGAAATAGTACCCCAGTATGTAATTGAAAAAATCTATGAAAAAACCAAAGGAGAAGCTATAGTAGTCACAGAAGTAGGACAAAATCAAATGTGGGCTGCCCAGTTTTATAAAGTAAAAAGACCTAGACAATTTATTACTTCTGGTGGCTTAGGAACGATGGGATTTGGATTTCCAGCCTCAATAGGAGCCAAAATAGCAAATAAAGATAAAATTGTTATTGATATAGCAGGTGATGGAAGTATACAGATGAATATTCAGGAATTAGCTACTGCCTCAGCAGAGAAACTACCTGTTAAGATCTTTGTTTTAAATAACAGCTGTCTTGGCATGGTCAGACAGTGGCAAGAACTTTTTTATAACAAGAGATATGCATGTACATTATTAGATGTAGCTCCTGATTTTGAAAAATTAGCAGATGCATATGGAGCATATGGGAGAAAAGTTACTAAAATTGATGAACTAGAAGATGCTATTGAGTGGGCACTGAATATAAACGATGCTCCAGTAATAGTAGATATTAAAGTAAAAAGGGAAGCTAATGTCTTTCCTATGATCCCAGCCGGTGGTTCTATTGATAAAATGATGATTGACTAAAGGAGGCGAAGATTTATGCAACATACCTTATCATTAATTGTAGAAAATAAGCCTGGAGTATTAGCAAGAATTGCAGGACTCTTTAGTAGAAGAGGTTATAATATAGAGAGTTTAGCAGTTAATACCACAGAAACTCCTAATCTTTCTCGTATTACATTAGTAGTAAATGGAGATGAAAAGGTATTAGAGCAAATAACAAAGCAAGCTTACAAACTAATAGAAGTTATTAAAGTTAATGATTTTACAGGTGTTCCTGTTGTAGAAAGAGAACTCGCTTTAATAAGAGTTAAATCAGATGCATCAACTCGTAGGGCTATTATAGATTTAGTTGAAATATTTAGGGCAAGTATAGTTGATGTTAGTGATAAGGATCTTATTATTGAAGTTACTGGAGATAGCGAGAAAATAGATGCCTTTAAGAAGAATTTGGAGCCATACGGAATTAAGGAAATGGTACGTACTGGAAAGATTGTTATGGAGAGAGGATTAAAATTATGAAAACTTTAATATGAGGAGGTTCTACTATGGCAAAGGTTTATCATGATTCAGAGGTTAGTTTAGATATCATTAAAGGTAAAACTATTGTTATTATTGGCTATGGTAGTCAAGGTCGTGCCCATGCCAGAAATTTGAAGGACAGTGGACTCAACGTTATAGTGGGAGTAAGACCTAACGGTGAATCATGGAAAAGAGCTGTAGAGGAAGGTATGAATGTAGAAAAAATAGAGAATGCTGTACAAAAAGCCGATATAATAATGTTTTTAATTCCAGATACAGAACAACCACATATCTATAATAATCAAGTAATGCCATATTTAAAACCAAATCAAGCTTTAGGATTTGCTCATGGATTTAATATACATTTTTCCCAAATAGTTCCCCCACCCTTTGTTGATGTATTTATGGTAGCTCCTAAAGGGCCTGGACCACTTGTAAGAGATTTATATGTAGAAGGTAAAGGAGTACCTGCATTGTTTGCCGTATATCAGGATTATTCTCAAAAAGCTAAAGAAATTGCTCTTGCTTATGCCAAAGGTATCGGAGCTACAAGAGCAGGAGTAATGGAGACCACCTTTAAAGAAGAAACAGAAACAGATCTTTTTGGCGAACAAGTAGTATTATGTGGTGGAGTTACTGCGTTAATTAAGGCTGGATTTGAGACTCTTGTTGAGGCAGGTTATCAGCCAGAAGTTGCTTATTATGAGTGTTTACATGAGATGAAGCTTATTGTTGATCTTATAAACCAAGGTGGTATAAGCTTTATGAGAAAAGCCATCTCAGATACAGCTAAGTATGGTGATATAACAAGAGGTCCAAGGATTATTAATGAAGAGACTAAAAAGGAAATGAAAAAGATATTGTATGAAATACAAAGTGGACAATTTGCAAAGGAATGGATACTTGAAAATCAAGTAGGAAGACCAGTTTTTAATGCTCTTTTGAAAAAGGATGAGGAACATCTAATAGAAAAGGTTGGAAAAATCTTAAGAGAAATGATGCCTTGGTTAAAGAAAAAGTAATTAATTTAAGGTGGTGAGTTTTTATGTCAAAGGTATACATCTTTGATACAACTTTGAGGGATGGAGAACAAACCCCTGGAGTTAACTTAAATAAGGAAGAGAAATTAGAAATAGCAAAACAACTTGCTAAGCTTAATGTGGATATTATTGAAGCTGGATTTCCAATTGCATCTCCTGGAGAATTTGAGGCTGTAAAGAATATAGCAGATAATGTAAGAGGGCCTATTATTGCTGCTCTTGCAAGAGCTATTCCTTTAGATATTGATAGAGCATGGGAAGCTATAAAAGGAGCAGAATCTCCTAGGATTCATACCTTTATTGCTACTTCTGATATACATATTGAGAAAAAACTAAGAAAAACAAGAGATGAGGTTCTTGAACAAGCTGTTTCAGCTGTTAAATATGCAAAAAGATATTGTAGTGATGTGGAGTTTTCAGCAGAAGATGCAGTTAGAAGTGATTTTAATTTTCTATGTAAAGTGTTTGAGGCTGTTATAGAGGCTGGAGCAACTGTCATAAATGTACCTGATACAGTTGGTTATGCATTACCCTGGGAATTTGGTGAACTTATTAAGAGACTGAAAGAAAATGTAAAAAATATAGATAAAGTTATAGTTAGTGTACATTGCCATAATGATTTAGGGCTTGCTACTGCTAATTCTCTCTCTGCAATAATAAATGGAGCGGAACAAGTAGAATGTACAATAAATGGATTGGGTGAAAGAGCTGGAAATGCAGCCATGGAAGAAATTATTATGGCAATAAAAGTCAGAAGACTTCCTTATGAAGTAGGTATTAATACCCAAGAAATATATAAAACAAGCAAATTAGTAAGTACTCTAACAGGTATTCCTATTCAGCCTAATAAAGCAGTAGTTGGTGAAAATGCCTTTGCTCATGAATCAGGTATCCATCAACATGGAATAATTCAAGATCCAACTACTTATGAAATTATAGATCCTAAAATGATAGGTATACCTGAAAGTAGAATAGTCCTTGGTAAACATTCAGGCAAACATGCTTTTGAAAAGAGATTACAAGAATTAGGTTATAATTTATCAGCAGATCAATTGGAGGAGACTTTTAAGAAGTTCAAAGAATTGGCTGATAAAAAGAAAGAAATTACAGACAGGGATATTGAGGCAATAATATCTAATCAAATGAGACTTATACCTGAATTTTATAAGTTAGAACATCTTCAAGTAGTAAGCGGGATAGGAATAGTACCAACTGCAACTGTAATTATTGCAGAAGATGGCGAAACAATAAAATCTGTAGAGATAGGGAATGGTCCAGTGGACGCTGTGTATAAAGCTATATCAAAGGCAGTAAAAATACAGCATAATCTTGAAGATTTCTCATTAAAGTCTATTACTGGTGGTACTGATGCTTTAGGGGAAGCAGTAGTAAAGATATCAGATAAAGACGGAAACTTTTATGTTGGTAGGGCATCAAGTACTGATATAGTAGAAGCAAGTGCAAAGGCTTATTTAAGGGCTATTAATCAAATGATTATGTTTAGAGGTAAAGATTGACAGAATAAGTTTCGTAAAAAAGGAGGCTTTTAGATAAATGGGAATGACAATAACAGAAAAGATATTAGCAGATCATTCTGGAAGAAGAGAAGTATATCCAGGAGAATTAATTTTTGCAAAACTTGATTTTATTCTTGCCAATGATATTACAGGCCCACTTGCAATTAAAGAATTTGAAAAAATTGGTGCAGAAAAGGTATTTGATTCTGAAAGAATTGCTTTAATTCCAGACCATTCTACACCTAATAAAGATATAAAGTCAGCCATACAAAGTAAAATGTTAAGAGATTTTGCAAAAAAAAATAATATAAAATACTATTATGAGGTCGGTAGAGTTGGAATTGAACATGCTTTACTCCCTGAGGAGGGTTTAGTATTGCCAGGTGATTGTATTATTGGAGCTGATTCTCATACATGTACCTACGGAGCATTAGGAGCCTTTTCAACAGGTGTAGGCAGTACCGATTTTGCTTATGCCATGGCAACTGGAGAAATATGGTTTAAAGTTCCAGAAAGTTTAAAATTTGTTTATTATGGAAAATTACCACAGTGGGTAACTGGAAAAGATCTAATATTACAAACAATAGGATATATAGGAGTTGATGGTGCAAGATATAAAGCAATGGAATTTACAGGTGAGATCATTAGAACTCTCCCTATGTCTGATAGGCTTACCATATGCAATATGGCTATTGAAGCAGGAGCAAAAAACGGAATAATAGAACCTGATGAAATCACATTAGAATATGTAAAAGGAAGAGCAAAAAGAGGGTATAAATTCTATAAAAGCGATTCTGATGCTAATTATAAAGAAATCTATGAATGGGATGTAAGTAAGTGGGAGCCTGTTGTAGCCTTTCCTCATCTACCAAGTAATGTAAAGCCGATTTCTTCAATAAGTAAAGACATTTATATAGATCAAGTCTATATAGGGTCATGCACTAATGGAAGAATTGAAGACTTAAGGATGGCAGCTAAAATTTTAAAAGGGCATAAGGTACATCCTGATGTTAGACTTATAGTAACACCTGCCACACCGCGTATATATATGGATGCATTAAGAGAAGGCTTAATAGAAATATTTTTGGAAGCTGGAGCTTCAATAACACCACCAAGTTGTGGACCGTGTTTAGGAGGACATTTGGGAGTATTGGCAGATGGTGAGAGAGCTGTAGCAACAACTAATAGGAATTTTGTTGGTAGAATGGGTCATCCGAAAAGTGAAGTATATTTGGCTAATCCCGCAGTAGCAGCTGCTTCTGCTATTCTTGGAAGAATAGCTGCTCCGTGGGAAGTGGAGGTGAAAGAGTAATGATGGTGTTTAGAGGGTTTGCATTAAAATATGGAGACAATATTGATACTGATGTAATTATACCTGCAAGGTACTTAAATACAACTGATCCTAAGGAACTTTCTGAACATTGTATGGAAGATCTTGATTTGTACTTTAAAAATAAAGTAAAAGAAAAAAATATTTTAGTAGTAGGAGAAAATTTTGGCTGTGGCTCTTCAAGGGAACACGCCCCTATTGCAATTAAAGCTTCTGGAGTTCAATGTATAATAGCAAAATCCTTTGCTCGTATATTTTATAGAAATGCTATAAATATTGGCTTACCAATATTGGAGGTGCCAGAAGCAGTTGATAAAATAAAAGAAGGGGACGAAGTAGAAGTAGATTTTGATAATGGGATTGTAAAGAACTTAACAACGGGAGAGACTTTTAAAACATTCCCCTTCCCTCCCCTTATTCAAGAAATAATTAAAAAAGGTGGTCTAATTAATTTTGCTAAAGAAAGAATTAAAGGAGGGAAATAATGAAGCTTAAGATAGCAGTACTTCCTGGTGATGGCATAGGTCCTGAAGTAGTTAAGCAAGCTATTAAAGTTATTAAAACTATTGAGAAAAAATATGAGCATAATATTGAATTGTTAGAGGGTATTGTTGGAGGAGAAGCAATTGATAAATATGGAGATCCTTTGCCTGATGAGACATGGAAATTATGTGAAGAAAGCGATGCTATACTACTTGGAGCTGTAGGTGGACCTAAGTGGGACAATCATCCGGGTGAAAAACGTCCTGAAAAAGCTCTTTTAAAACTTAGAGGTGGCTTTAATCTTTTTGCTAATATTAGGCCAATTAAAGTATTTGAAAAACTTTCATTTTCATCTACTATAAAACCAGAGGTTTTAAAAGGAGTAGATTTTGTAATAGTTAGAGAGCTTACCGGAGGACTATATTTTGGAAAACCCAAGGAGATAAGGGTTGAAAATGGAGAAGAAATGGCTATAGATACTATGACATATAAAGCTTCTGAAATAAAAAGAATTGCTCATGTGGCTTTTAAAATGGCTCAAAAAAGAAATAAAAAAGTTACATCAGTAGATAAGGCGAATATATTGGAATGTTCAAGGTTATGGAGAAAGATTGTGGATGAAGTGAGTAAAGAATACATGGATGTGAATTTAGAGCATATGTACGTAGATAATTGTGCCATGCAGATTGTAAGAAATCCTAAACAGTTCGATGTGATTCTTACTGAAAATACTTTTGGAGACATTTTAAGTGATGAAGCAGCAGTAATTACAGGCTCAATAGGAATGTTACCCTCAGCAAGTTTAGGGGAAGGGACAAAAGGTTTATATGAGCCTATTCATGGTACAGCTCCAGATATTGCAGGAAAAAATATAGCAAATCCTTTGGCAACAATTCTTTCTGTGGCTATGATGTTTCGTTATTCTTTTGACTTAGAAAAAGAAGCAAAGGATATAGAAAATGCAGTTGATAAAGTAATTGATAGTGGATACTTTACACAAGATTTATTTACAGGAAATCCCTACGCAAAGCAATTAGTAAGTACAGAAGAAATGGGTGATTTGGTTTGTAAGATAATTGAAGGAGGTGCTTAGTAATTCATGACAAAAATCTTTTTATATGATACTACCTTAAGAGATGGAGCTCAAAGTGAAAGAATTTCTTTTTCTTTAGAAGATAAAATTAGAATAGCTCAAAAACTTGATGAATTTGGTTTTGATTACATAGAAGGAGGATGGCCAGGTTCTAATCCTAAGGATTTAAATTTCTTCAAAAGAATTAAAGAAATACCACTTAAAAAAGCCAAGATAGCAGCCTTTGGGAGTACAAGAAGAGCCCAGGTAACACCGGAGGATGATACTAATTTAAAATCTCTTTTAGAAAGCGAAACACCTGTAGTTACAATTTTTGGAAAGACTTGGGATCTTCATGTTATAGAAGTTTTAAAAACCACTTTAGATAATAATCTTAAAATGATATATGATTCAGTTAAATATTTAAAAAGTCATAATAAAGAAGTAATATATGATGCTGAACATTTCTTTGATGGCTTCAAGTCTGATTCGGAATATGCTTTGGCTACATTAGATGCTGCAGTCGAAGGAGGAGCTGATTGGATTGTATTAGCTGATACAAATGGTGGTACACTACCATGGGAAGTAGAAGAAATTATGAAAAAAGTAAAAGAGAGAATAAAAGTTCCTTTAGGTATTCATACTCACAACGATAGTGGTGTTGCAGTTGCTAATTCAATAATAGCAGTTAGAGAAGGAGCTATACAGGTTCAAGGAACTATAAACGGATATGGAGAAAGATGTGGAAATTCAAATCTATGTACAATAATTCCAATTCTTCAATTAAAAATGGGATATGAGGTACTTCCAGAAGAGAAATTAGCTCAGCTTACAGATTTAGCTAATTGGGTTTCTGAAGTGGCAAATCTTCCTCCTGATCCTACTGCTCCTTTTGTTGGAAGAAGTGCTTTTGCTCACAAAGGTGGAGTGCATGTAAATGCTGTGTTAAAAAATCCCAGGTCTTACGAACATATTGATCCTTCAAAAGTAGGAAATAAAAGAAGATTTCTCATATCTGAACTTTCAGGTACAAGTACGATAGTATCAAAAGTAAAAGAATTAAATATTGATATTGATAGGGATTCACCTCTCGCAAAAATGATATTAGAACAGATAACCCACCTTGAAAATGAGGGTTACTATTTTGAAGGTGCAGAAGCTTCATTTGAGCTTTTAGTAAGACATGCCTTAGGGCAAGAAACTAAATTATTTGATCTAATAGGATTGAGAGTTATTATAGATAAAATTGGAGATAAAGGTGAAACTATTACTGAAGCAACATTAAAATTAAAAATCGGAGATAATGTGGTTCACGTTGCAGCCGATGGGGATGGTCCTGTACATGCATTAGATCAAGCATTGAGAAAAGCTCTTATTGAGTTCTACCCAGAGTTAAAAAACATTCATCTTTCAGATTTCAAAGTCAGAGTACTTAATGGAGGTGCAGGTACTGCAGCAAAGGTAAGAGTATTAATTGATTCTTCTAATTTTAAAGGAGACACTTGGAGTACTGTTGGAGTTTCAACTAATATTATCGAAGCAAGCTGGGAAGCATTAGTCCAAAGTATAGAATATGGAATTCTAAAAATGCGGGAGATTTAAATCTCCCGCACCCCATCTGAGATATTTAGTATTAAAATTCCTGGATCAAAACCAAATTTTTCTCTATAGCTCTTAGAAATGTTATCAGACCATTTATCTAATATGTCTTGATGAAGTAAATTTACTGTTGATCCCCCAAAACCGCCACCTGTCATTCTCGATGCAAATGCACCATATTCTAAGGCTTTCTCTACTAAAAAATCTAATTCTTGACAAGTAACCTCATAGAGATACTTTAAACTTAAATGGGAATCTAACATATATTTAGGAAGATTTTCCCAATTGTCCTTTTTGAGATCATTAACAAAAGCAACAACCCTTTTATTTTCGTTATAAACATGTGCTACTCTTTCTTTTAATGGTGAAGGCAAGACTTCTTGTGATATTTTAAAACTTTCATCATTTAAGTCTCTTAGTGAATTTATGGGAAGATATTTCCTAAGAATTTTTAAGGCTTCCTCCCCTTCCCTTCTCCTTGTAGAATATCCTTCACCAGCAATAGAATGCTTAATTTTTGTATCAACTACCACTAATTTTAAATTTCTCTTATTGAGATCAAAAGGTACATTCTCAAAATCCAAAGTTAATGTATCGATAAACAAGGCTGTATTTTCTTTACCAAAAGTAGCGATAAACTGGTCCATAATACCACATGGTGCACCCACAAAATTATTTTCAGCTCTTTGAGATAATTTAGCAATCTCTATTTTATCTATTCCAAGTTTAAAGTAAGTATTTATTCCAAAAGCTACAGTAACTTCATAGGCCGCAGAGCTTGAAAGTCCAGATCCCATTGGTATATCGCCGTATATTAATGCATCAAAATAAGGTATTTTACCTTTCAGTTTTACAATTTCATTGATAACCCCTTTTAAATAATTTATCCAAAGCTTTTCGTGATCATATTTGAGAGAATCATAATCAAATTCATAAAGTTCTTTAAAATTTTCCGAATATATTCTAAATTTATTAAGATTATTTTCTTTAATGCAAAAATAAAAATATCTATCAATACTTACTGGTAACACAAATCCATAATGATAATCAGTATGTTCGCCTATAAGATTTACTCTCCCTGGAGCTCTAAAAATCCTAAATCCTTCTATATCTCCAAAAATCCTGTTAAGGGATTCGTTAAACATCTTTAAAGCCTCCTTATACTATCCCTCATAAGTTCAGCAGATTCTTCTGGAGATAAAGGGTTTATAAAAGTTCCGGCACCCGACTCTACTCCTGCTAAATATTTTATTTTGTCTTTTGCTCTATGTAGAGAATAAAATTCTATATGAAAGTGATAATTAGGAAAGTCACCTTTTACAGGTTTTTGATGAAAAACCATCATGTAGGAAAAGTTAAATCCATATACATTATCATAGGCTTTTGTGATTTTCTGAATTATTTCAGCAAGATATATTTTTTCAGCATATGTCATTTCTGGAAGAGATCCCACATGTCTTTTAGAGTATATATGTAATTCAAAGGGATATCTTCCATAAAATGGCATAAAAGCCACAAAATGTTTATTCTCATATACAACTCTTACTCCCTCACTAAGTTCCCTTTCCATAATTGAACAAAAGAGACATTTATTCTTTTGATTGTAAAATTCATCGCTTGATATAATCTCTTTTTCTATAATTGGAGGAATGTAAGGAAAAGCATATATTTGTCCATGAGGATGGTGTAAACTTACACCTATAATTTCTCCTCTATTTTCAAATATAAAAACATATTTTATAAAATCCAGACTTCCTAAATCCTTGTATCTATCCTCCCAAACTAAAACTAATTTTTCAATTTGTTCTAAGGACATCCTTGACATGGAGGAATCATGATCCATAGTATAAAGAACAACTTCACATACTCCTCTTCCCCCTTCTAATTTATACAAATCATCTTCCCAAGGTATAATATCAGGAGTCTCTTTTGTTAAAGATGGATATCTATTTTCGAAAACTGCTATATCAAAAGGTTTTGGAATCTCTACACCTCCATAGCATAATGGGCATGCATTTCTTGCTGGAAGAACAGGTCTTTCTTGGACCTTACCAGCCACAATTACCCATTCTTTTAAAAATGGATGCCACCTAAGTTCACTGCTCATCCTTAATCTCTCCCTCTAATTCAAAATCGTAATAATACATAAGCCTACCATCTTCTTTTGTTTCTACTTTTTTAATCATTTTCCACTTCCTCATAAATGATTCCTCCCAAGAAATAGTATTATACAAATTTTAGATTGATTTTAATAAAAGTTCAACAAATTTAAAACTCCCCAATAGATTATGTTAACTCTAATTCTAATAACGGATACCATATTTAAGAAGAATAGTTTTTAATAAGATTTTCCGATTCTTTTTTGACCCATTCAATAAGGTTAAACAATTCATCAATGCTGTCAATGTTGCTTTTTCCTTTCCATTTTTCCATAAGTTCCATTATAAAAGGAACAATTTGAGAAAATCTTATTTGTCCATTTATAAAATATGAAACAAATATTTCATCAGAAATTGCAAGAATTGCAGGATATATATCACCGCTTTTTACCACATCATAAAGATATTTAATAATAGGGAACTTGTCATTATCAACTGGATAAAATTCAAGTATTAAATTTTGGAGGTTTAATTTTTCCCATTTATAAATTGGTCCTTCAGGATAAAAAAGAGCATATTGAATTGCAAACTTCATATCAGGAGGTGAAAGATATGCCATCATACTACCATCCAATAATTCAATAATTCCATGAACAATACTCTGTGGATGTATAACAACTTTAATATTTTCATACGGTACATTAAAAAGATAATGAGCTTCCACGATTTCTAAGGCTTTATTAACCAAGTTTGCAGAATCAATAGTAGTTTTTTTCCCCATTTTCCATCGGGGATGTTTCAATACATCCTCTATTTTAGCATTTTCAATATCTTTTTTGTCATTTTTAAAGAAAGGTCCTCCTGATGCCGTTAATATAATATTCTCTACATGAATCCTATTTTTAATAAGCTGGAATATAGCACTGTGTTCGCTATCTACAGGTATTATTTCTGATTTTGTATTTTTTAGCCACTCTTTAATAAATTTTCCTGCAGCAACAATCACTTCTTTTGTTGCTAAGGCAATTTTTTTATTATTTAAAATTGCCTTTTGAGTAGGGTAAATAGCCTCTATTCCCGAAATAGCTATAACAATCAATTCTGCTTCGCTTAAAGAGGCTAAAACTTCTAAGCCTTCCCTTCCATAATAAACCTTGGGAGAATAATTTAAATTTGGTAGCTTTACTGATTTATTATAAATAGAGATATAGGGAGGTTTAAATTCTTCTATTACATCTTGTAATAATGATATATTCTCCCTTACAGCTAACCCCAAAAGTTTAAACTTGTTTTTATGTTTTCTTATCACATCTATAGTTTGTAAACCTATTGATCCAGAAGCACCTAATATTACTATGTTTCTCATAATAATCGTAAGATAAACAACATGTAATAAGTAGTGGGTACTATAAAAAATAGACTATCAAATCTGTCTAAAATCCCACCATGACCTGGAAGTAAGGAAGATGAGTCTTTTACACCTATCTCTCTTTTTAACATTGATTCTACAAGATCTCCTAATTGTCCCATTATACCTAAGGATGTTCCAAGAATTATAGGTAATAAATATTTTCCATAATAAATAGCCCCAAAAGCAAGAGATACTATAATTGATCCTATAATACCTGCAACAGTTCCTTCTATTGTTTTGTTAGGACTAATAGAAGGTGCTAATTTATGTTTACCAAAAAATTTACCTATAAAATATGCTGCTGAATCACTTACCCAAGTAACAAAAAAGGTATAATAAGTTAATACTTCACCTTGAGGAAGATTTCTCAATAACAAAAAGTAGCCCAATAAAAAAGGAATATAAAAGAAGCCTAAAAAGGTGAGTGATATTTCTATTATAGAATGCTCTTTTTTCAGTAATTCATATATAAGGATTGAAACTATAAGTAGAGGTAAAAAAATTCTCAGGGCCCATCTACTTTCGAGATAAAGAAAGGTTAAATATAAAAAACCAGCTACTATACCTTCTGTTTTAAGAGTATTATAATTATTTTTCTCTAAAAGAGAATAAAATTCGAAAAGTCCTAAACATGCAACTAATACTACAAATATAAAAAAAGGTTGATCACCTAGATGAACTATCCATAAAATTAAGGGAATTCCCCATAAAGCAGTAAAAATTCTTTTAAGCATTGTTATCTAAACCGCCAAACCTTCGTTTTCTTTTAGAAAACTCAATACAGGCTAATTTTAAGTCTTCTTCGTTAAAATCAGGCCAATATTTTGGTGTAAACCATAACTCTGTATAAGCTAATTGCCATAAAAGAAAATTGCTTATCCTAAATTCTCCACTTGTTCTTATTAAAAGATCTGGATCGGGAATATCATAGGTTGAAAGAAAAGATGAAAAAGTATTTTCGTTTAAATCATCTAATGAGAATTTTTTAGATTTTACTTCATTTAAAATCTTTTTTACTGCCTCTAATATGTCCCACCTTCCACCATAGTTTAATGCTATTGTTAGTATTCTATCCTTCCCGTTTTTAGTTTCTTCAATTACATATCTTATTCTTCTTTGTAAATAATCTGGTAAAGCTTCTATATTTCCTATAACCTTCAATTTAATATTGTTTTTAATTAATTTGTCTTTAAACTTATCAATACTTTCATCCAGAAGTTTCATTAGACCTTCTACTTCTTCTCTTGGCCTTTTCCAGTTTTCTGTAGAAAAAGCAAAAAAGGTTAAATATTTTATTCCCCAATTAAAGGCAGTTTCAGATATTCTTTCAACAACCAAAGCACCTTCTCTATGCCCCATCAATCTTGGAAGATTTCTTTCTTTTGCCCATCTTCCATTTCCATCCATTATAAAAGCTATATGATTTGGTAATTTATCTTTTGGAATTTCTATCATCTTTGATGTTTCTTATTTGATAATTTTCATATGATAATAAGAAATACCACTTTCCATTTATTCTTTTTTCAGCAACTATTCTTAAATCTCCAAAGGCTTCGCATGGTGCATCTAAATAGTTTAAGTCAAAAATTATATTTTCTTTGCCAATTTCTCTCTCTATTTCTTCATATTTTCTTCCTAAATAACCCATAGACTTAAACTTCCATAATCTCTTTTTCTTTTAATTTTATGAGTTTCTCGATTTCATCTATAAATTTGTTAGTTAGTTTTTGCAGCTCTTCTTGCAGACGAAAAAATTCATCTTCTGATATTTTTCCCTCTTGTTTTTCTTTTTTAAATATCTCTAAATAATCTCTTCTAATATTTCTTATAGCTACACGTCCATTTTCCGCCTCTTTGTGTACTACTTTAACAAGTTCTTTTCTTCTTTCCTCAGTAAGTGGTGGAAATACAACCTTTATTGCCTGACCATCATTTTGTGGGGTCAAACCAAGATCAGATTTTAATATAGCCTTTTCTATTTCTCCTAAAATACTTTTGTCCCATGGCTGAATAATAACTAATCTTCCTTCTGCCACTTTAAGACTTGCTACTTGGTTTAATGGCATAAGATTCCCATAATATGAAACCTTTATTTCATCAAATATTCCTACAGAAGGTTTACCTGTTCTTATACCCTGAAATTCTTTTTTTACAACCTCTACTGCCTTTTTCATTTTTTCTTCTATTTCTTTAAAATGCTCTTTACCCATCTTCTCCCCCCTTCTCGGATATAATTTCAACATCTCCTATATAGGTTCCTACTTTTTCTCCTAGTATAACTCTTCTAAGATTCCCTCGTTCGGACATATTGAATACAATTATAGGAATTTTATTATCCATACACAAAGAAACTGCTGTAGCATCTAAAACTTGCAATCTTAGTTTAAGAAATTCAATCGGTTCTATGGAATCAAATTTTTCAGCATCAGGATACTTTAATGGATCTTTATTATAAACCCCATCAACCTTTGTTTCTTTTAGAATAACTTCTGCTTTAATTTCAGCTGCCCTTAAAGCAGCAGCAGTGTCGGTAGAGAAAAAAGGATTTCCAGTTCCAGCCGCAAAAATTACCACTCTCCCCTTCTCCAAGTGTCTTATGGCTCTTCTTCTTATAAAAGGTTCAGCAATTTGTCTCATCTCAATTCCTGTTTGTACTCTTGTTACAACTCCAAGTTTTTCTAATGCATCTTGTAATGCAAGAGCATTTATAGTTGTAGCTAACATTCCCATATAATCAGCAGTGACCCTATCTATTCCTAAAGTTCTACTTTCCCTCCCCCTAAAAAAGTTTCCTCCTCCTACAACAACACCTATTTCTACCCCTAAATCGTGGACTTCTTTTATGTCTTCCGCAATATTTTTAATACTCTCAGGATCTAAACCAAAACCTTGAGCTCCACTGAACGACTCTCCGCTTATTTTTAAAAGTATTCTTTTATATTTAGGTTCCATATATTACTCTTCTCCTACAACAAACCTCGCAAATCTTCTCACCACTATATTTTCTCCAAGTTTTGATATGGCCTCAGTTATTAAATCCTTTACTTTTATTTCGGGATTTCTTACAAAGGGTTGCTCTAATAAACACACTTCTTCATAAAACTTTTCAAGTTTTCCTTCTATAATTTTTTCAATCACATGGTCAGGTTTTCCTTCATTCTTAAGCTGAGTTCTATATATTTCTTTTTCTTTCTCAATAACCTCTTGAGGAACATCTTCTTTACTTACATATTGGGGGTTCATTCCTGCAATCTGGAGAGCTATTTCTTTTGCTAACCTTCTAAATTCATCTGTTCTTGCTACAAAATCTGTTTCACA
Source organism: Dictyoglomus sp. DH (assembly GCF_055181375.1). Lineage (NCBI taxonomy): Bacteria > Pseudomonadati > Dictyoglomota > Dictyoglomia > Dictyoglomales > Dictyoglomaceae > Dictyoglomus > Dictyoglomus sp. DH. The sequence continues at coordinate 1,290,063 of NZ_CM143706.1, forward strand.
GTTTACTTCTACTAAAACTCCAAGTTTTTCTCCCGTATGTATATATGCCTCTATAATCCCTTCTTTTGCTATTCTTCCAGCTTTTTTAGCAGCCTTTATCACACCCTTTTCCCTCAATATGGTAACTGCTTTTTCCATATCTCCATTAGCTTCCTCCAAGGCTCTCTTAGCCTCCATTACTCCTGCTCCTGTCCTTTCTCTTAATTCCTTTATCATTTCAATAGTTATTTCCATCTTTCTTCAACCTCCTACTTTTTATTAATTATTCTGAAATTTCTGATTGAAGATCTTCTTCTTTAAACTCAAGAGAAAGCTCTTTTTCTCTTAAATCTCTGCCCTCTATAATAGCATCTGCTATTTTTGAAGTGATAAGTTTTATAGATCTTATTGCGTCATCATTTCCTGGAATTGGATAAGTGATTAATTCAGGATCACAATTAGTATCCACAATAGCAACAATAGGTATACCCAACCTATTTGCTTCTTTTACAGCAATTTCTTCTCTTTTGGGGTCAACTATATACAATACATCTGGAACTCTCTCTATACCTCTCAAGCCATCAAATATTTTTACAAGTTTTTCTAATTCTCTGTTTAATCTTGATGCCTGTTTTTTAGGTAGCTTTTCAAAATAACCATTATTCTTCAGCTCTTCTAATTTTATCATATAGTCAATTCTTGCCTTTATAGTAGTAAAATTAGTTAACATACCTCCAAGCCATCTTTGTGTAACATAAAACGCTCCACATCTTTTTGCTTCTTCTTCAATGGTCTGTTGAGCTTGCTTTTTTGTTCCTACAAAAAGAAAAGTTTTACCTTCTTTTGCTTGTTCCTTCACAAACTCATAAGCTTCTTCAAGTTTAACAAGTGTTTTTTGAAGATCAATAATGTGGATACCATTTCTCTCAGAAAATATGTATTCTTTCATTTTTGGACACCATCTTTTTGTCTGGTGCCCGAAATGAACTCCTGCTTCTAAGAGCTGTTTCATTAATACATGTGCCATTGTAACACCTCCATATTTTGGTTTTTTCCTCCCCTTCCTTCTTCTTCTCTTGGAACTTCTCCTAAAAGAGAAGCACCCCCAAGAGAATCTGGAAGGGTGAGTTCTTAAATCATTCAAAAAGGAGTATATCACGAAGTGATTTGGTTTACAAGACTATTTAAAGAAATTTTTATTTATGGTATACTTTGTTTAAAATTTCTTTAAAAGAATTGGAGTTGTATTAAGATTGAGCTACAATTTCCCAATATATATAGTAAGAATATTGAAAAAAGATGAGAATATTAATAGGTACGATATTCCTGTGGTTGCTATTGGAAATGCTCGAGAAATTTTAATACTTTGTCAAAAGATATTAGCTCCAAAACTTAGTTTATCAGAATTTTTTCAAATATACAAAAAGCAGGCAGAAGATAGAGGGATAAATACTAAAAACTTAGAAATAAACACTTTCTTAAAAATCTTAGCTTCGTTGAATGTTATAGAAATATATGAAATACCAAAAGAAATTTTTAGTAATGATGGTTAAAATAAGCTAAATTTTTTAATTATTTTATTGCTTTTTATAGTGATTTAATGTATACTTAAATAAAGTTTGTTAAAAGAGAAAGTTTAAGGAAGAAAAAGTGGGAATTCCCACTTTTTCTTTTTAATAAGGTAAAAGAAAGTGAAAGATCAAATACATATGGAGTTTGTTAAAAAACTAAGAAGTATCATAGAGCCTGTCTGCGAGAGATACTATTTTGAACTTGTAGATTTAGAATATCAAAGAGAATCTCGTGGATGGGTACTAAGGGTATTTGTTGATAAAGTAGGAGGTGTCACAGTAGAGGACTGTGCTTATATAAGTGAAAAAATAAGTAAGGAACTTGATATTCACGATCCAATTCCACATTCATATGTGCTTGAAGTTTCATCTCCTGGTTTGGATAGACCATTAAAGAAAAAGCGAGATTTTGATAGACATATTGGCGAAAAAGTAAATATTTTACTTTTGGAAAATATTGAAGGGAGAAGGAAGGTTGAAGGAAAAATTATAAGTACTGATGAAGAAAATGTAATAATAGAAGTTGATGGTAGCTTCATTTCTATTCCTTTCTCCAAAATAAAAAAAGCAATGTTGATTGTAGAATTTTGAGGAGGATGATAATTTATGAGATTAGGTGAAGATTTCTGGGTTGTTTTAGAACAGATTATTAAAGAGAAAAAATTAGATAAAGCTGTAGTTATAGAGGCTTTAAGAAAAGCTTTGCTTTCAGCTTTTAAGAAAGCTTATGGTACAAGCAAAGGTGCGCGTGTAGAAATGGATGTAAATAGACAAGAAATAAGAATTTATGTGGTAAAGAGAGTGGTTGAAAAGGTATTAGATCCAATTTCAGAGATTACAATTGATGAGGCAAAGGCCTTAAAACCTGATGCAAAATTAGGAGATGAGATAGAAATAGAAGTGGAACCTCAAGAATTTGGGCGTATAGCTGTTCAAGTTGCAAAACAGGTTATTATGCAAAGTTTGAAAGAAGCCGAAAGAAAAATTTTATATGATAAATATAAAGCTAAAGAGGGAGAATTAGTTAATGGTACTGTTGTAAGAATAGAAAGAGGAAATGTTTATGTAAGATTTCCTGATATTGAGGCAGTGTTACCTGTAAAAGAACAGATTCCAGGAGAAGAATATTGGATAGGAAGAAGATTAAGAGCTTACCTTTTGGAGGTAAGAAAGACCACAAAAGATCCCTTAGTAATATTATCACGAAGCCATCCTGGATTTTTAAAAAGGCTTTTTGAATTGGAAGTTCCTGAGATTAAAGAAGGAACTGTAGAAATTGTAAGCATAGCAAGAGAACCAGGTTTAAGATCGAAGGTTGCTGTTTATTCTCATTATCCTGAAATAGATCCAATTGGTGCTTGTGTTGGGTTTAAGGGAGTTAGAATACAAAATATTATAAACGAGCTTAATGGTGAGAAAATTGATATAGTATTATGGAGTAAAGATCCAGCGGAATTTGTTGCAAGAAGTTTGAGTCCTGCTAAACCCATATCAGTAGAAATAAAGGAAGATGAACATAAAGCTATTGTTATAGTGCCTCCTGATCAATTCTCTTTAGCTATAGGCAAAGAAGGTCAAAATGTAAGATTAGCTGTAAAACTTACATCATGGAGGATTGATGTAAGGACTCCAGAAGAATATTCTAAAGAAAAAGATAATAAGGAAATAGAAAAGGTGGTAGAAAAAAGTGAGTAAGCATGTGCCTATAAGAACATGTATAGGTTGCGGAGAAAAAAAGCCCAAAAGAGAGCTTTTGAGAATTGTTAGAGATGAAGATAATAATATAAGTTTTGATCCTACTGGTAAGGCTTCGGGTAGAGGTGCATATTTATGTCCAAAGATAGAATGTTTAGATTTGGCTTTCAAGAAAAGAGCATTTTCACATGCTTTAAGATGTGATGTTTCTTTCGGAACATTACAAAAAATTAAAGAAGAATTACAAAACGAAATTTCTCGTCGGGGGGAGATAAAGTAATGAAAAAGAGAATATATGAATTAAGTAAAGAACTGGGTATAGAAAGTAAAGACTTATTAAAGATTCTTAGTGATTTAGGAGTTAATGCAAAGTCAGCGTTAAATGTAATAGATGAAGAAGTAGAAGAGATTATAAAGGAACTTGTTACAGGAAAGAGTAAAGAAGAAAATCCCCCCACTGCCTCAGAGGCTATTCAAGCAGAAGAAATAAAGGAAGATCAAAAATTAACAGAGACAAAATCTCAAAAAGCAGAGGAAAACGAACAAATAACTGTTAAAGAAAAGGAAAAGGTATTAATAATACAAGGAAGTATGAGGGTAAAAGATGTAGCTGATGCTCTTTCTGTATCTCCTACAGAGTTAATAATGGAACTTTTAAATATGAAAATATTAGCCAATGTGAATCAACTTTTAGATCCAGATGTTATTAAGAAACTTGCGAGTAAACATGGATATAAAGTAGAAGAGGTAAAACCTCAAGCAATAGTTAAGAGAGTACAGTTAACACCTGAGGAAGAAGCAAGGCTAAAACCAAGACCACCTGTTGTGGTAGTAATGGGACACGTGGATCATGGTAAAACTACTCTCTTAGATGCTATTAGACAGACAAAGGTGGCAGAAAAAGAATATGGTGGAATAACTCAACATATTGGAGCGTCGATGGTTGAACATAATGGAAGAAAAATTGTCTTTTTAGATACTCCTGGTCATGAGGCATTTACAGCTTTAAGGGCAAGAGGTGCTCAAGTTACAGATATAGCTGTACTTGTGGTAGCTGCTGATGATGGTGTTATGCCTCAAACGGTTGAAGCAATCAATCATGCCAAAGCAGCTAATATACCTATTATTGTGGCTATAAATAAGATTGATAAACCTGATGCAAACCCTGAAAGAGTAAAACAACAATTATCTGAATATGGCCTTATTCCGGAAGAATGGGGTGGAGATACCATAATGGTGCCTATCTCTGCTATAAGGAAACAAGGCATCGACCAATTATTAGAAATGATCTTACTTATGGCAGATATCTTAGAATTAAAGGCTGACCCTGATAAGCCTGCCAAAGGAACAATTATTGAAACAAAAATAGATAAAGGTAAAGGACCTGTGGCAACAGTAATAATTCAAGAAGGAACCCTCAGATTAAGGGATATTTTTGTGGCTGGGGATGTTATGGGACGTGTTAGAACAATGGTTGATGATAAGGGTAGATCTCTAAAGGAGGCCTATCCTTCTTGGCCTGTTGAAATTTCAGGATTTGAAGAGTTGCCACAAGCTGGAGATATTCTTGAAGTTGTACCTAATGAAGCAGTTGCCGAAGAGATTTTAGAGGAAAGAAAGAAAAAGAAGGAAACATCTAATATAGAAGTGGTAGGACTTGGTGAAAAAGTTTTACCATTAGTTGTAAAAGCTGATACTCAAGGTTCTTTAGAAGCTATTTTACAAACTATAGACAAACTTCCAACAGAAGATATAACTGTTAAAATAATACATTCAGGTGTAGGGGGAATTACAGAGAGTGATGTCATGTTAGCATCTGCTTCCAAAGGTATGATTATAGGTTTTAACGTAAGACCAGATTCAAGGGCTCAAGATGCTATTACGAAAGAAAAAGTAATTGCTAAAACATACAGAATTATATATGAAATAATAGATGATTTACAAAATTATATCAAAGGATTGAAAGCCCCTCAGATCAAGGAAGTAATTATAGGAAGAGGCGAAGTGAAAGCTACGTTTAATGTTCCTAAGGTTGGTACTGTGGCAGGAGTATATGTTAGAGAAGGTAAAATTCAAAGAAATGCAAAGGTTAGACTAATAAGAGACGGTGTAGTTATATATGATGGAAAGATAGCCTCTTTGAAGAGGTTTAAAGAGGATGTCACAGAGGTTCTTACAAATTTTGAATGTGGAGTAGGTTTAGAGAATTTTGGAGATATAAAACCAGGGGATATTTTAGAAGTATATACTGTTCAACAAGTACAGTAATTCATGTTAATAGGAGTTTGTAGAGTTATTTTATCGATTCCTGAGAGTTTCTCCCTTAAGGAAAAAAGGAGAGTAAAAAGAAGTATTGTAGACAAAATAAGGACAAGATTTAATGTTTCTATAGCTGAGGTAGACTCTCAAGAAATATGGAACGAACTTGTCTTAGGAATAAGTATTGTATCTACAGAGTCAAAACATATATATCAAATATTATCAGATGTTATAAAATTGTTAGAAGAACAAAAAGACACAGAAATAGTAGATTATGAAATAGAAATTTTGTAAATTACTAGGAGTGATGTTAAAATGAGACAAAGACAAGAAAGATTAAGTGCTTTAATTAGAGAAGAAATAAGTGAGATATTATTAAGAAGAGTTAAAGATCCTCGTATATCGTCTAATTTTGTTGTAATAACTGAAGTAGAAATTAGTAAAGATCTTAGATATGCAAGAATATATGTGAGTGTTTATGGTAGTGAAGAGGAAAAAAGAGAAACTATGAAGGGACTTGAAAGTGCTAAAGGCTTCATAAGAAGCGAATTAGGAAAGGATCTTAGAATAAGATTTATCCCAGAAATTTCTTTTGAGCTTGACGAATCCTTAGAAAGAGGAGACAGGATACTTAGAAAATTGAAAGAATTGAAATTAGAGGATGAAGAAGATCAATAAAGAGATTAGAAAATTAATAGATATAATAGAAAAATATCAAGATTTTATTTTATTCACACACATAAATCCTGATGGTGATGCTATTGGATCTATATTAGGATTTTATTATTTTCTATTAGAAATAGGAAAAAAAACATATATTTTTCTAAATTCACCTATCCCCTCTTTTTATAGATTCCTTTTAAAGGGGGATGTAAACATAATAAGTAATTTGGATAGATCATATAATATAGGTATTGTCTTTGATTGTAGTGATATATATAGGGTTAAGGAAGATTTAAACGTAAAAGAAAAAACTAAAATACTAATAAATATAGACCATCATACTTCAAATTCAAAATTTGGAGACATAAATATTATAAACGAAAAAGCTTCATCGGTAACAGAAATTATTTACGATATTCTTACCAAATCAAAATTCAACATATCAATAAATGTGGCTGCTTGTCTTTTAACTGGTCTAATAACTGATACAGGAAGCTTTAGATTTAGTAACACTACTCCTAAAAGCCTAAAAGTAGCAAGTAATCTTGTTAAGATAGGGGTTGATATTTCCTCTATATCAAAGGAGATATACGAGAAAAGAAAACTTTCATCATTAAAATTATTAGGAATATCATTACTAAGAATAAATGTTGATAAAGATATTGCTTGGAGTTTTATCAATATGGAAGATATGGAGAAATATAATGCAACACTAGAAGATACAGAGGGAATAATAGACAATCTTAGGATGTTGAAAGATGTGAGAGTTGTAGTGTTCTTCTATCCAATAAATGAAAAAACATTAAAAGTCAGCCTAAGATCTAAAGATAATCGTATTGATGTAAGTAAATTTGCACAATCTTTTGGTGGAGGGGGACACAAAGAGGCAGCAGGTTTTCAAGTAAAAAATAACAATTCCGATGTTTATAACTTAGTTATCAATAAGCTAAAAGAGTTTATTGAAGAAAATGAACGGATTTCTTTTAGTAAATAAACCTCCTGGTATAACCTCCTTCAATGTAGTAAAAAAAATAAGAGAAATAACAAAAATAGATAAAGTAGGACATATGGGTACTTTGGATCCCAGAGCATGTGGGCTTATAATAATAGGCTTGGGAAAATATGTAAGATTAGAGGAATACATTTTAAACTTTACAAAAACATATATTGTAGAGATTCATTTTGGTATAAGTAGTGACACTTATGATAGAGAGGCTTATTCTTTTAAATATCAAAACATAAAAAATCAAGATATTTCTCCCCAAAAAATAGAAGAAATACTAAAAAGCTTGTTAGGAGAAATTGAACAAGAACCCCCAATCTATTCTGCTCTTCATATAAATGGTAAAAGGGCTTATGAACTAGCAAGAGAAGGGAAAAATTTGAAACTTCCAAAAAGGAAGGTAAAAATATTTAAGGCTGAACTATTAGATTATAAGAAAAGTAAATTTCCTATTGCTTTAATTGAATTTAAGGTTTCAGCTGGTACCTATATAAGAAGCCTTGTAAAAGATATAGGTGAGAAACTTGGATGTTATGCAATAACCTCTTTTTTATTAAGGACTGAAATTGGTCATATCTCTATAAGTGATAGTATATCTTTTAACAAACTCTCTAAACATTGGAAAGAAAATTTAGTTTCTCCAGTTAAAATATTAAACTTTCCTCTAATAAAAGTTGATGCTCTGGAAGAGAAAAGAATTTTAAATGGAAACGATGTTCTTTTACCTACTTATGAAAATAAGGAAATTTTTGTCTCAGTAGTTAATTCAAAAGATAATTTTATTGCTGTAGGTAAGATAAAAGGAAATGTTCTAAAACCAGAAAAGGTCTTTTCAATTGAATAATTATTATGGAAAAAGATATCAAAGTAATAAAGCTGAACAATATAGAAAAAAAGGGAAAACTAATTCTAAGTATAGGAGTATTTGATGGAATACACAAAGGGCATTCCTCTATTCTGGAAGAGATGTTCAACTATGCGCTGATTAGTGATTCAAATACTGGAATAATAACTTTTGAAGATACATATCCCAAAGTTTTCAAAAATTTATCCTCCTTTCTACTAACAAAGGATGAGAAAAGAGAAATGCTAGGTTTAAAAGGAATTGATTATATGTTTTGTTTGCCCTTTGACTCAAAACTTAGAAATCTTAGTCCGAAGGATTTTATTGAATTTCTTAGAAAAAATATAGAATTCTCATACATACTTGTAGGGGATAATTTCAAGTTTGGAAAAGGAAGAACAGGAGATGTAAGTACCTTATTAGAATTGAGTAAAAATTACAATTTTAAAGTATTGGTAAAGCCACTTCATGATATAGATAATACAACTGTATCAAGTAGTATGATAAGAGAAGCCCTTCAAAAAGGAGACATTTCTTTTGCTAATAAAATGTTAGGTTATAAATATTTTATAAGAGGTAAAGTGATAAAAGGTGATAATATAGGAAAAAAGATAGGCTTTCCAACAGTAAACGTAAAACCTGAGCCTTCTAAACTTATTCCTAAAAATGGAATATATAAAGGTAAAGCTAAAATAAAAGATAAAATATATCATTCTGCTATTTATATAGGAACAAGACCTACTTTTAATGGTGAAGAGCTTCGTATAGAGGCATATTTATTTGATTTTGCTGGTAATATTTATAACGAGATTATTGAATTAGTCTTAGAAGAATATATAAGACCTGATATAAAATTTCCCTCATTGGATGAATTAAAGAAACAAATTGCTCAAGATCTCTTATCTATAAAATATAGAATATATGAAGAAGAAAAAGAAATTAAAATCATAACAATAGACGGCACTGCAGGATCTGGTAAAACTACAATAGCAAAATCTTTAGCAAGAAAATTTAATTTTGATTACATAGATAGCGGTGCATTATATAGAAGTGTGGGATTTTTGGCTATGAAATTTGATATTTTTGATGAGAGTAAATTGGCAGAAATTATAAAAGAAAATCAAATAAAATTTTTGTGGGATGGAGAAAAATTTAGAGTTTTCTATAAAGAAATGGAATTAACAGATTTGATAAGAACTACAGAAATAGGACTTGTAGCTTCTAAAATAGGTAGGTTTAGAGGAATTAGAGAGATTATAACAAACTGGCAGAGGGCTTTTCTTAAAAAAGTGAAACGGGGATTAGTTATAGAAGGTAGAGATAGTGGAACAATAGTTTTTCCAAACGCAAACTTAAAGCTTTTTATTAATGCTAATATTGATATAAGATGTGAAAGAAGAGCAAAAGATCTTAATGATACAAATAAAGAAAAGCTTCTTGAAAGCATAAGAGAAAGAGACTATTTAGACATAAACAGAGATGTGGCACCTCTTAGGCTTCCTCAGGGGGGTTATTTTATAGATAATTCATATACCACAATAGACGAAGTTCTAAACATTATTACTACTTTATTTATGAGATCAATGTAATGGTGATTATTTATTATAAGCAAGTAACCTCTACTATGGATATTGCTCATGATTATGCTTCAAAGAATTTTCCTCATGGCACAATTATTTTGGCTGATATACAGACAGAAGGAAGAGGTAGATTAAGAAGAAAATGGATTTCTCCTGAAGGTGGCCTTTGGTTTTCTATAATCCTTTATCCTTCTATCTATCTGAAAAAGAAAATAGATTGTTTAGGTATTCTTATATCTGTAGCAGTATATAAAGCTTTAGATAAATTTTTGAAAGAAAAAGATATTCTTAATTTTAAATGGCCTAATGATTTAGAACTCAATAAAAAGAAGGTTGCAGGAATACTATTGGAAAGTATTTATGAAAATAATGAAATAAAATACATAATAGCAGGTGTTGGAATAAATCTTTTTGTAGAACAATCATATTTTGAAAAACATAATATAGATGCTACTTCTCTTAAAGACCTAATGTTAATTGAAGATAAACTAATCATATTAAAAGAGATAAGAAATCAGATTCTTTCGAATATAGCTGATTTTCCTGATAATTGGGATTATGTATTTCAGTTTTACAAGAGTAGGTTTCCGTATATAGGAAGTAATGCTGTAAACAGATTAAATGGAAAAGAAGTTAAAATAGTAGATATAGATGATAATGGAAGTATTATATTGGAAGAAGAAAATAAAATTAAAAAATATCCATGGGGAGGTATTTCACTTGAAATTAAAAGGATTACTTATTGATCTTGATGGATCTATTTATAGAGGAGATGTCCCTCTTCATTACAGTAAAGAGTTCATAGAATTTTTAAGAGAGAAAAATGTGAAATTCATGTTTCTAACTAACAATTCCACTAAGCTTCCCGAAGAATATATGGAAAAATTACGAAAAATGGGAATTTTCACTAATACTGATGAAATTCTAACATCTGGAATTGCTACAGCTATATATCTTAAAAAAATTAAAAATCAAGGTACAGCTTACGTTATAGGAGAAAAAGCATTGAAAAAAGTTATTTATGACATTGGGTGGGAATTATGCGAAGATAAGGATCTAGTTGATTCTGTGGTAGTAGGATTAGATAGAGAGTTTACTTTTGAGAAATTAAGAAAAGCAAACTACCATATAAGAAATGGGGCAAAGTTTATAGCTACAAATCCCGATAAGACATTTCCAACTGAAAATGGTATAGATCCAGGGGCTGGATCTTTGGTAGCAGCTGTTTCTTCAGCATCTCAAAAAAGACCTTTTATAATTGGGAAACCATCAACATATATGGGAAAAATTGCTATAGAAAAGTTGGGCCTAAAATTAGAAGAAGTAGGAGTTGTTGGGGATAGAATAGATACAGATATTAGCTTTGGAAAAAAACTTAATGTAAAAACTTTTTTACTCCTTACAGGAGTAACTCAAAGTAAAGATTTAGAAAGATCAAAGATAAAACCTGATTTTGTATTTGAAAATCTTGAGGATTTAACTAAGTTCCTAAAAGAGCATTTAGAAAAGTGATCATGGAAAATATAAAGGTAAAATCATATGTTAATATCAACAGAAAAGATATAATGTTTCTATAAGTCTTATTAATGATCATTTCTAAAATTCTCAAAATTATAAAAACAAAAAGTGACATATAAAATGAGCCTCTATAGTAGGTAATGAATATTATAGTTCTTATAATGACTTCCTTATATTTTTCTTTTATTGATATTCCATCTTTGTAAAATATATTTTTCCCCCCAAAGGTTTTTATAACATAAAAATAAAAGATAGTTCCTGCAAAAGCAACAAAAAAATAACCAATAGATAAAAGAATATAGTAATCACTATTATAAAAGCGATTTAGAAAGGATAAGGTAGAGCTTAGATTTAGATATTTGGGCTCTTTCGCTTGAGGTAGTAAGAAAACAGAAGTTAAAGTTATAAAATGTTGAATTTGATCTTTCAAAAATTCTCTAATACCATTACTTTTGGATATTTTTTGGATTTTTGAAAGATCTATTATAGTGTGTAGTAAAAATAGAATAAAAATGTAAGAGAAACACATTGGGGAAGTTAAGAAAGGTATGGAAAGTATAATTGTAATTACTAAGTAAATACTTGTATGTATTAGAACTCCATATTTATTATAGACTTTATATTTAAATACTCTGTTCGTCTGTAAAGTGAAATCTGCAATAAGATGTGCTAAAATTAACCTTAAAAACCAGAACATTTAAGTAATCCCTTTCTATAAAGAGATAAAAGAGCTTCAACTATAGAAGGATCAAATTGCTTACCCTTTTCCTCTTTAATTCTATCTATTGCTAAATTTAAACTTACACCTTTTCTATAAGGTCTATCAGATATTAAAGCATCAAGAGTATCTGCCACAGAAATAATTCTTCCAATAAGAGAAATTTCTTCACCTTTTAAGCCTTTTGGATATCCTTTACCATCATATCTTTCATGGTGTTCTTCAATACCTTTTATAATATCCTCTAAAAGATCGATGGGTGCTAATATATTTTTCCCTATTATTGGATGCTTTTTTATCTCCATTAATTCATCTTCAGAAAGTTTATCCTTTTTCCTCAGAATATTATCCTCTACCCCAATTTTTCCTATATCATGTAGTAACCCTGCAAGTCTAATTTTTTCTAAATAATCAAAATCTAAATTTAATTCTTTACCAATTAAATATGAAAATTCAGAGACCCTTTTTGAATGTCCATGAGTATAAGGATCTTTTGCATCAATAGCATTTACAAGAGATTCTATAGTATCAAAAAATAGACTTTTTAAGTTATTGTATAAAAGAGCATTTTTTATTGCTACAGCAGCTTCATTTGCTATAGTTTGTAGTAAGTCTAAATCTTCATAGTCAAAAGGTTTATCGCTTTTTTTGTTTATAGCTTCTATTACACCTATTAGTTCATCTTTATACAACATTGGTACCCCTAAAATGGATTTGGTTTTGAAAGAGGTTAAATAATCAAATTTTGGATTGAATATATTACTACTTTCCACATTATTTTCAATAATAGGAGTTCTTGTTTGAGCAACTTTTCCTGCAATCCCCTCCCCTACTTTTACTGTATATCTTTTGATTGTATCTCCCTTTTCTCCAAGAGCTACTTCAAAATATAATACTTCTTTTTTGGAATCAAGAAGAAGTAACGAACAAGCCTCAACCATTAAAATCTCTTTTACTATTTCCATGATTATTTTTAAAATATCAGAAAGATTCAAATTTGAAACAATCTTATAGGAAATCTCCCTAATTAAATAGAGTCTCTCTATTTCTTTTTTTAAAGATATATTTTCTTTAAGTATTTTACCTATTTTAATTTTCATTTTTGTACCCTAATACTCTAAATACATGAACAGGTTTTTCTTTTCCTTTAATATTGAAAAAACCAAGATCTTCAATAATAAACTTATCTTTTATTTCATTATATGTTTGTTCACATATTAGAATCTCTCCTCCTTTAGCTAAACCTTCTAATCGAGATGCAAGATTTACAGTATTTCCAATTGCTGTATATTCTATCTTCTGTTTGGGTCCTATAATACCTACTAAAGCCTCTCCCGAGGAAATTCCTATTCCCACTTCAAAAGAAGGATATCCTTTACTTTTCCATTCTAATTGTAATTTCTTGATCTTTTCTTGTATTTCTAAGGCAGAAAGTACAGCTTTTTCTGCAGTATTTTCCAAAGGATAAGGAGCTCCAAAAATTGCCATTATTGCATCTCCCATAAATTTATCTACAGTCCCATTGTTTTTTAAAATAATATCTGAAGAGCTTTTTAAGAAATCATCTAAGATCTTAATTATCTCTTCAGGTTCTCTTATATCAGAGTAATAAGTAAAATTTCTAATATCTGCAAACAGAATGCTTATCTTCTCTCTTTTGGTAGTGAAAATTTTATCTCTTTCTGTTTTAAGAAGCATTTCAACAACTTCTGGAGAGACAAATCTTTGAAATAATGTCTTAATTTCTCTCTTTTCTTGTTCTGATTTTATAATTTCATATAACATGTTAAATAAATAAGAAATTAAAAGTCCAAATACTGGTATGTAATATGGAAGTAACGTATTAAAATAAACAAAAAATAAATTGGCTATTGTGAGGTATAATAAGGAAAATATCACGGATATTACAAATATAAAAATTGCCTTGTATTTTCTTATTAAAATAGAAGGAATAAAATTCATAAGTAATGTAATTATATATAATAGGGATCCATCATTAAAAGGTTTTATAAAATCTTTGCTAATAAGGGTGTCTATAGCATTAGCATGAACTTCTACTCCCGGCATTTTTCCTAATCTAATAGAACCTCCATATCTTATAAAACCATAAAATGGAGTGAAATGAGTATCGTGTAATGTCTCAGTTACTGCACCTATAAGAACAATTTTGTTTTTAAAAACATTTGGATCAATATTTCCTTTTAATATATCAACAAAAGAGTAAACAGGATAACTAAAAGGTCCTCCTCTGTAATTTATATATATGTTATTTTTTTTATCTGTGAACAATTTTGTTTTAGAAATATATTCGTCTGAAGTTAGAGAAAGATATTTTAATGCTATTAAAAAAGGAAAAGAAATCCATTCCTTTTCTAATACGAAATTTTTTAGTTGGAATCTTCTTATAAATCCATCCAAATCATGTTCTGGATTAACGAGTCCAACCTTAGCGTTTTTCAGAAATTTATCAATGGGAAGAAAGAGTCTTTTAAGAGAACCATATCTTGGATCATCCACTGATATATAAAAAGCAGAAAGTATTATCCTTTTATCCCTTTTTAAAAGTTCCTCAAATTTCTTATCATCTACCGGAGTTGTTTCTGTATCAAAATATATGTCAAAGGCTATAATTTTGGGATTTTTCCCTAGTTTATTTATTAATTCCACATATAAAGATCTATTCCAAGGAAAATTACCTAATTCTTGTATTGAATTATCGTCGATTCCTATTATTACGATATTACTTTCTGACTCTCTCTCCCCTCTAAATATAAATCTTAAGTTAATAGAGCCTAATTCAAGTTTTTGAAGTACTTGACTTTGAAACAATAATAAAGTCACTACAAAAGATATTAGCACTATTATACATCTTATTATTATGCCATTCTTTATAAACCTATTTATATAATTCACTTTTTAAAGTCTTAACTTTGTCGATACAAAATATATATCTGTTGGATTACCATAAGGATCAAAAGTTCTTTTTATAGTTAGTATAGCATCTACATTTTGAGCTAATGGATAGGTTATATTTAAAGTCATAATTGTATTTTCATTAAAGAGCATAAATGGAGTTTTTATCTCTTTTTGCTCATATAGTAAGTTCATCTTTAATCTTTCATTTAATGACATAGTAAATCTACTATATATAGATGGACGCATACCATTAAAAGATTGGTAATTTACATTTAAAAAGGCAATATTTAATATATTAGTGTCTAAATCTAATGTTAAACCAAATATTCTATTTACAGACTCTTTTAAAGGAGATAGAGTTTTAAGTACCTTATTCTTTTCATAATAAGCATTGAAATAGCCAGGATAAAAATTATCAGAAAAGTTTATTAGCTGGACACTAAAAACACTGTTGAAAAGACTGAAATTGCTTTGAAGACCTAATGCAACACCATTTTCACTTAGAACTCTTGGATCACTAATTGTTACTCCATCATGTATTATTCTTTGTGCAAAAGATGAATAAATAACAGTATTTTTTGTCAAAAAGTACGATAAATCTGCTCCAACTATTGCTTGTCTTTTATTTTCATCAACATCCATATCCATCATACCATTTATACCAATTTCTAATCTATTTATGGGTCGATAAAAAACTCTCAATGCATATGTTGAGGTTAGATTTTCATATTTATTAAAAGGAGAAGGAAAGAGAGTAAGAATACCCCCTCTTTTTGGATCTTCTAATCGAAGTACTACCCCCTCCATTTCATATGTGGAATATCTATTGGCAATTAATCCGTATCCAAGAGTAAAGTGATCTATAACACCATATTTTATTCCAAGCCAAGGTAAATTTAGTTCTCCATACCTTATTTTTCCTTGAATATAACTTATACTTTCTCCATCGGTATATAAAGAAAGATCAAGACCGAGTTTTAATATTCCAAAAGAAAGTTCTGGAGAAAAGGAAAGTTTAGCAAGCATCAAATCATTCTTTTTATATAAACCATAATCTAAATTATTATTAAGCGCTAATCTAACACCTTCGGATGATCCCCTTTGGGGAGGTGTAATAGGTTTCTCTTCTTTAATCTCTTCTTTGGGCTTTTCTCCTTTTGGTTTCTCTTCTTCATCAAACTTTTCAATTTCTGTTATTGGTGTCGGATTTTCAGGAGGATTTTCAGGTTTTACAATACTTTGAAAACCTTCTTTTACATCTACTGTTACACCTTTAGCAGATAAAGAAACTACTCCTTTAAGAGTTTTCACCACAGTCGTTCCATCTTCACTTACTTGCTGAATCCATTCCGTACCTCTTACACCTGCAACAGCTGTAGGTGTTTGTATCTCTACTCTTTCTCCTGTAGATAATATCTTTTCAACTGTCGCCCATACTTTTCCTAAAAGTAATTTAAATATTGATACTTCTTTTTGTGTATCTTTATCACGATCCAATCTTAAAATATCAAGCTGGGTATTTGAAGCAAGTTTTAGGGTTGATCTATCTGAAAACTCTAATATAGCTTGTGAGTTTTGTTGTACCCAAATCTTATCTCCTGAAGAAAGTTCCATTTTTAACTTAGCAGGTATCCATAACTCTGATTCAGCCTTTTTTACATAAACATTTCCTTTTAGATATGTTATTATTGCTACCCTTTTTGTTGCTTGAGCAAAAATAGGGACAATAAGGATTAATAAAACTAAAAGAAAGACAAAAAGTTTTTTAAACATTTTTAATACACCCCACTAAATTATTTTTAAAATAATCTTAAACTTTTTATATTATATCACAGGTTCTTTTTATAAAGATAACAAAGTCCTTTAAGAGTAAGATAAGGATCAATATTTTCTAATTTAAGGTATTTTGAATGAGGTACTATTCTTTTAGCCCAACCACCAGTACTTATAAGAACAGGATTTCCATTCATTTCTGATATTTGTCTTTCTAAAATTCCATCAACAAGTCCTGCAAACCCAAAAACTATTCCTGCTTGAATTGCAGATATAGTGTTTTTTCCTAAGGAAGATTCTGGAGCTTTAATATCTACTTGAGGAAGTTTAGCGGTTTTTTCAAAGAGGGCGTAGGATGCCGTCCCTACGCCCGGTGCTATAGCTACTCCTAAAAATTTCTTATTCTCTATAGCAGAAAAAGTAGTTGCTGTGCCAAAATCTATAGCTATTCCAACTGGACCATACTCTTCTTGAATAGCAACCACATTACATATAAGATCTGAACCTACCTCTTTGGGGTTTTCCGTCTCTATGGAGATTCCTGTTTTTATTCCTGGTTCTACAACAAAAGGAGAATAATTGAAGATATATCTTATGGCATCAACAAAAACTGAGGTAAGAGATGGAACTACAGAAGATATAGCTATACCTTCTACTTTAGCCTCGGAGATCCCATTTCTTTTTAGAGTCCATTCAATAAGTAGTGAATATTCATAGCTTGTAGAGTATTTCTTAGTCTCAAATTCATAATGAGATATAATTTTATTTTTTTTAAAATAAGCTATATCTATATTTGAATTGCCGATATCTATAGTTAAAAGCATACCCTATGCACTCTCCTTAATTAATCTTTTTAATAATACAACTATAGGTGGACAAATTATTGACGCGATAATTGCTTCTGGAATACCATGAAGAATTCCTATGAATATAATAACTCCTAATGGGAAAATTTTAAAAATTGCTGCAAGACCAAGAGTTCCCACAGTGTTAGTCATACTTCCTAAGAAGGATGCTATTCCAATGGCAACTATTTCTCCTTCTTTTTCTTTTATTATAAATAAAATTAAAAAAGCTATGATAAAAGAGATTAAAGCTATTAAAAAACTAAATTCTAAAGAGTAATTAATAAGGCTTTCTGTAAACCACTCTCTCATGATATAGACACCACTAAGATATGCGAAAGAGAAAACTACAAAAGAGATAATAAAAGCGGTAGAGTTTTTAAGCTTCTTTTGAGACCTAAAAAAGGATAAGAGAAAATTATAAACAAGACCTGAAACAATACCAATAAAAGGTCTTGCAGGAAAAAGCACCCAGAAAGGGGCAATATGGGAAAAATACATAACTGCAGAAATGCCAAAAATGCTACCTACTAAGGCTCCAAACCATGGTCCCATAACAATGCTTGCTAATATCACTGGAATATGCATTATTGTTGCAGCACCTGCTGGTGTTGGTAGGGATATATAGCCTATACGTGAAAAACCTAATAAGAGGGTAATTGCAACAAAAAGAGATGCTAATGAGATTTTTTTGATGTTTTTAAACATTTTAATACCTCCCTTCCGGCTCCCCAACAAGGGATGCCGTTTTTTTGATTTGACTATTTATATTGATATTTATTGATATTGTCCCGCGATCCTAAAGATCTGCAGGCTTTTTGGATTATAATATATAAACTAAAAAAAGAAAAGAGGTTATATTAATGGATAAAAAAGAATTGCGGAAGATATTTTTAGAAAAAAGAAAGAATATAAGAGATAAAGAGGCAAAATCCCATGAAATTTTTCATAAGCTGAAGAATTTAGCTATTTGGGGAAAAGCATCTATAATTAACACTTATGTTTCTATAAAAGATGAGGTAGATACAAGGTTCATAATTTATCATGCTCTTGTAGAAAACAAAAGAGTATTTTGCCCCGTTATCTTTGGTAAAGACTTAAAATTTGGAGAAATTAAGACAATTAATGATTTAGAAAAAGGTCCATTTGGCATACTGCAACCTAAGGAGATTTATGAAATAGATTATAACTTGTTCGATATTATTATAGTACCTGGAATTGCATTTGATGTTAAAGGTTATAGAATAGGTTATGGTAAAGGTTATTATGATCGTTTTTTAAGCAACATTAAAAGAGGTATAAAAATAGGTTTAACCTTTGACGATTTAATTATTAATGAACTTCCAAAAGATCCTTACGATCAAAAAGTTGATATTATTATTTCAGAGAAAAAGATTATTTTTACTAATAATTATTGAATACCTATACAAGATAAACACAAAATAATACTATTTCTATGGATTTCATAAAATTCTCCCATATAAATACCAATAGTCAAAAAAAGGAATATAAGAAAGAATATAAAAAATCTTATAATCACTTTTTTAGCCATTTTTCCAATTCCTTTTTAACATCCTTTTCTGAGAGAATTCCTAAATAAATTTTTCTTATAATAAAATTTTTATCAATTAAAAAAGATGTTGGTATAGCTACAATTTGATATGTATATCCTACTTTTCCTTCTCTGTCAGAAAGAATAGTAAAACTAACTGGATTATTTTTTAAGTAATCATTAACATTTTTAGGATTTGAGTCTATACTAACAGCCACTATTTCAAATCCTTTATTTTTATGTTCCTTGTATAGCTTATCTAATAACGGCATTTCATATCTACATGGAGGGCACCATGTAGCCCAAAAATTTAATAAAATAACTTTCCCTTTAAAATCAGAAAGCCTATAATTTTTCCCCTTTAGATCTTTAAGTGAAAAATCTATAGCTTTTTCATTTTCTCCTAGATTGGCTATTGAGTAAGATGTATGAATTAACAGGACAAATAATATAATCATTAAAAGAATTTTTAAAAATCTATTATTCTTCATCATTTTTTTCATTTTAAACTCCTCCCTTTTTGCATATATTAATTAAAAGAACTTTCCAGGCGAGGTAGGGGGTGATGGGTGAGGGGGGAAGGGGACCCTCGCCTGGAAAGGTTCTTAACAAATTCTTTTTGATATAATCCTAACATTTTAAAAATTTTTTGTCAAGATTCCTAATTTTAAAATTGATTAAAAATAATAACAGAAATAATTTACACTGATCAAAAAAAGAGGAGGCTCTCTGGCGATGACCTACTCTCCCACCCCGTTGCCAGGGCAGTACCATCGGCGCTGGAGGGCTTAGCTTCCGTGTTCGGAATGGGAACGGGCGTTTCCCCTCCGCTCTAATCACCAGTAGCCTCCTCTTCTTTCATAACTCCATCATAAATCCTTCTTGAGAGAGATCACACCGTAACCAGCCAGGCGTCAAAGCCTCGGCATATTAGTACCGGTCGGCTTCACGCATTGCTGCGCTTCCACCTCCGGCCTATCTACCTCCTCTTCTCGGAGGTGCCTTACCAGGTTTTCCCTGTGGGAAACCTTATCTTGGGGTGGGCTTCGCGCTTAGATGCTTTCAGCGCTTATCCCGTACGGACTTGGCTACCCAGCTCCTGCACCTGACGGCACAACTGGTACACCAGAGGTCCGCCTGCTCCGGTCCTCTCGTACTAGGAGCAGTTCCCCTCAAGTTTCCTACGCCCGTGGCGGATAGGGACCGAACTGTCTCACGACGTTCTGAACCCAGCTCACGTACCGCTTTAATGGGCGAACAGCCCAACCCTTGGGACCTTCTCCAGCCCCAGGATGCGGTGAGCCGACATCGAGGTGCCAAACCTCGCCGTCGATGTGGACTCTCGGGCGAGATCAGCCTGTTATCCCCGGAGTAACTTTTATCCGTTGAGCGATGGCCCTTCCACTCGGGACCACCGGATCACTAGGCCCGACTTTCGTCTCTGCTCGGCCCGTCGGCCTCACAGTCAGGCAGGCTTAACGCCCTTACACTTTAGGCACGATTTCTAACCGTGCCAAGCCTACCTTTGGGCGCCTCCGTTACCTTTTAGGAGGCGACCGCCCCAGTCAAACTGCCCACCAAGCACTGTCCCCCAAAAGGCTCTTCTTTTGGGGTTAGAACCCCAACACCACAAGGGTGGTATTCCACCGGCGGCTCCACAGAGGCTGGCGCCCCTGCTTCTCAGCCTCCCACCTATCCTCTACATGCGGTGCCAAAGTTCAATGCCAGGCTGCAGTAAAGCTTCACGGGGTCTTTCCGTCCTGCCACGGGTAGTCCGTATCTTCACGGACACTCTAATTTCACCGGGCCCCTCGTTGAGACAGCGCTCCAGTGGTTATGCCTTTCATGCGGGTCGGAACTTACCCGACAAGGAATTTCGCTACCTTAGGACCGTTATAGTTACGGCCGCCGTTCACTGGGGCTTCGGTTCAGGGCTTCGGGTATTCCCCTAACCCTTCCCCTTAACCTTCCAGCACCGGGCAGGCCTCAGCCCCTATACATCGGCTTCTACGCCTTAGCAGAGACCTGTGTTTTTGGTAAACAGTCCCCAGAGCCACTTCACTGCGGCCCTTTCAGGCTATTCACCTTACTCGGGCACCCCTTCTTGCGAACGTACGGGGCCATTTTGCCGAGTTCCTTAACGAGGGTTATCCCGCGCACCTTTGGATCTTCACCTCGCCCACCTGTGTCGGTTTGCGGTACGGGCACCCGCTAACCTCCCTAGAAGCTTTTCTCGGCAGTGTGGGCTCGATGCCTTCGCCCTCTCTCGAGGACTCCCCATCACTCCTCGGTTCATCAGGAGTGCGGATTTGCCTACACTCCCTCCCTTAGAGCTTGGACCTGGTATGTCACCACCAGGCGCACCTACCCTCCTGCGTCCCTCCTTCGGTATTAACGGTTAGCAGGTGGGGCCGGAATATTAACCGGCTGTGCATCACCTACGCCTTTCGGCCTCGGCTTAGCTCCCGCCTAACCCTGGGAAGACGAGCTTTACCCAGGAAACCTCGGGCTTTCGGTGGGAGGGATTCTCACCCTCCTTTTCGCTACTCATGCCGGCATTCTCACTTCCGCCTCGTCCAGCGGTCCTTCCGGTCCGCCTTCTCCCTACAGCGGAACGCTCCCCTACCGCTCTACCTACCCGAAGATAGGTAGAACCCAAAGCTTCGGTGCCGGGCTTTAGCCCCGTGTATTTTCGGCGCAGCTTGGCTCGATCAGTGAGCTATTACGCACTCTTTGAATGATGGCTGCTTCTAAGCCAACATCCTGACTGTCTTCGCCAAGCTACCTCCTTTACCACTTAGCCCGGACTTTGGGACCTTAGCTGTTGATCTGGGCTGTTCCCCTCTCGACTATGGAGCTTATCCCCCACAGTCCGACTCCCAGCCATCCACCTAAGGCATTCGGAGTTTGACTGGACTCGGCAGCGGATCCCCGCCCCTCGCCCAACCAGTGCTCTACCTCCTTAGGCTTCATCAGCTGAGGCTAGCCCTAAAGCTATTTCGGGGAGAACCAGCTATCTCCAGGCTCGATTAGCTTTTCACTCCTACCCACAGCTCATCCCATAGCTTTTCACTGCTAACGGGTTCGGACCTCCACGGGGGGTTAACCCCGCTTCATCCTGGCCATGGGTAGCTCGCCTGGTTTCGGGTCTAATGCGTGTGACTTGACGCCCTCTTCAGGCTCGCTTTCACTTCGGCTCCGGGACTCCTCTCCCTTAACCTCGCCACACGCATTAACTCGCCGGCTCATTCTTCAACAGGCACGCAGTCGAGCCAGCTCAAAAGAGTTACCCCCTTTTGAGCATCGCTCTCCTACTCCTTGTGGACGTACGGTTTCAGGTTCTATTTCACTCCCCTCTCCGGGGTTCTTTTCACCTTTCCCTCACGGTACTATGCGCTATCGGTCACCAAGGGTATTTAGCCTTAGGCGGTGGTCCGCCCTGATTCGCGCAGGATTCCACGTGCCCCACGCTACTCGGGATTAAGGCCCATAAGAGATACATACTTTTCGCCTACGGGGCTCTCACCCTCTCTGGCCAGCCTTCCCAGACTGTTCGGCTAAGTATGTATTCCCTTACGAGAGAGTCGCGGCTCCCTCCGGCCTTATCCCTCTACCCCTGAGTGGCAACGCCCGCGAGCTTCTCCACCACTCAGGTTTAGGCTCCTCCCCTTTCGCTCACCACTACTCAGGGAATCGATTGTCTCTTTCTTCTCCTCGGGGTACTAAGATGTTTCAGTTCCCCCAGTTCCCCTCCCTAAGAGTTTCCCCTTAGGGATACTCTGGCATTACCCAGAGTGGGTTTCCCCATTCGGAAATCCCCGGATCATAGCTTGCTCGCAGCTCCCCGGGGCGTTTCGCCGCCTGCCGCGTCCTTCTTCGGCCCTTGGCGCCTAGGCATCCACCGTACGCCCTTTCTACTTTGACGCCCGGCTGATTACTGCATCATCCCTCTCTATCTTCTCTTGTCTAAGGTGCAAATTTGGTGGAGCTGACCGGACTTGAACCGGTGACCCCCTGCGTGCAAAGCAGGTGCTCTCCCAGCTGAGCTACAGCCCCACCCCTCAAATAAAATGGTGGGCCCTCCTGGACTCGAACCAGGGACCTCACCCTTATCAGGGGTGCGCTCTAACCACCTGAGCTAAGAGCCCACTTTAATAATCATAATTAGTCGGGAGAAAAGAGGGAGAAGAGATAAAGGAAAAAGAGGACACTTTTCCTTCTCCATAAGAAAGGAGGTGATCCAGCCGCACCTTCCGGTACGGCTACCTTGTTACGACTTCACCCCAATCATCCGCCCCACCTTCGGCAGGCTCTTCGCCTGACTTCGGGTGTTGCGGACTCTCGTGGTGTGACGGGCGGTGTGTACAAGGCCCGAGAACGTATTCACCGCAGCGTGGCTGATCTGCGGTTACTAGCGATTCCGCCTTCACGCAGGCGAGTTGCAGCCTGCGATCTGAACTGGGGGTGGTTTTAGGGATTCGCTCCACCTCGCGGCTTCGCTCCCCTCTGTACCACCCATTGTAGCGCGTGTGTAGCCCAGGGCATAAGGGGCATACTGACTTGACGTCATCCCCACCTTCCTCCGGCTCATCGCCGGCAGTCCCCTTAGAGTGCCCGGCTTTACCCGCTGGCAACTAAGGGCAGGGGTTGCGCTCGTTGCGGGACTTAACCCAACATCTCACGACACGAGCTGACGACAGCCATGCACCACCTGTGCAGGCTCCAAATAAGGGGAAACCCCCCTCATTCGGCACTTACCCTTTCGGGTAAGCTTTCAGCCTGCATGTCAAGCCCTGGTAAGGTTCTTCGCTTAGCATCGAATTAAACCACGCGCTCCACCGCTTGTGCGGGCCCCCGTCAATTCCTTTGAGTTTTAGCCTTGCGGCCGTACTCCCCAGGCGGGGCACTTATCGCGTTTGCTGCAGCACGGAGAGTCTGACTCCCCACACCTAGTGCCCATCGTTTACGGCTAGGACTACCGGGGTATCTAATCCCGTTCGCTCCCCTAGCTTTCGCGCCTCAGCGTCAGGGCCAGTCCAGAGAGCCGCCTTCGCCACCGGCGTTCCTTCCGATATCTACGCATTTCACCGCTACACCGGAAGTTCCGCTCTCCTCTCCTGCCCTCTAGCTTAGCAGTATCAGATGGCCTCCCCAAGTTGAGCTTGGGGCTTCCACATCTGACTTGCTAAGCCGCCTACACGCCCTTTACGCCCAGTAAATCCGGACAACGCTCGCCCCCTACGTCTTACCGCGGCTGCTGGCACGTAGTTAGCCGGGGCTTTTTCCTCGGGTACCGTCAGCTTTCTTCCCCGAGAAAAGAGGTTTACACCCCGAAGGGCTTCTTCCCTCACGCGGCGTCGCTCCGTCAGGGTTTCCCCCATTGCGGAAGATTCCCGGCTGCTGCCTCCCGTAGGAGTCTGGGCCGTGTCTCAGTCCCAGTGTGGCCGACCACCCTCTCAGGCCGGCTACCCGTCTTCGCCTTGGTGGGCCATTACCCCACCAACTAGCTGATAGGCCGCAGGCCCATCCCAGAGCAGTATACAGAGTTGCCTCTGTATACTCTTTCCTTACCTTAGCTCTCCGCTCGATAAGTATATGGGGGTTTAGCACCCCTTTCGAGGTGTTATCCCCCTCTCTGGGGTAGGTTACCTACGTGTTACTCACCCGTGCGCCGCTCTCACTCCTATCGGTTATCCCAATAGGAGCTACCGCTCGACTTGCATGCCTTAGGCACGCCGCCAGCGTTCGTCCTGAGCCAGGATCAAACCCTCCATCCAGTATATATCATACCTTCCCTTTCGGGTCTGTATCCTCGCTCTCTATATGCCTTCCTCTCTTCTTCCTTCTCTCTTCTCTCTCCCTTTTCTCCCTTTGTCTAATGTGCATCCGCCCTTTCTCATCGGGCGGATTAAATTCTATCATATATATCTCCCTTTTGCAAGAGGGGGGATTTAAATTTTTTAAAAGAAATTAGTCTACATATATTCTTGTAAACCCCATATTTTTAGCTAAATTTATTGCCTCCTTATATTCACTTGGTAATATTGTTCTGTTTATTAATGGATATTCATAGGCTTTATAGAGCGGTCTGTATTGAGGCATTATATTTATAAAAACATCTGTAGAGATTTCCTTTTTTAAAAATTCGAGCCATTCCTTTATAGATGAAACCCCATTGGGAAGTAGGAGATGTCTTACAATAAGGCCTCTTATAGCTACGCCATTCTCGTCCGTTATAAGATTTCCCACTTGTCTATACATTTCCTTTACTGCTTCTTTTGCTACCTCAGGATAATCAAATGCATTAGCAAGTTTTAAAGATATATCATAGGACCAAAATTTTATGTCTGGCATATATATATCTATTATACCTTCTAACTCTCTAAGGGTTTCTAAAGACTCATATCCACTACTGTTATAAACTAAAGGTATATTTAAACCCTTAGGAATAGCATAATAAAGAGCTTCTAATATTTGAGGTACATAATGAGTAGGTGTGACAAGATTAATATTGTGACAACCCATATTCTGTAGTTCAATCATTATATTTGCTAAGGTTTCTGTATTAATAATTTCTCCAATCCCTAAATGACTAATAGTATAATTTTGACAAAAAATACAACCCAGGTTGCAATAAGTAAAGAATATAGTACCAGATCCACTTTTCCCAACTAGAACCTTTTCTTCACCAAAATGAGGGAAATAACTTGATATAGTTATTTCTGATGAAGCCTTACAATACCCTTTTTCTCTTTTTTTTCTATTTACTTTACAATTTCTTGGACACAGGTTGCATGATTCCAGTTTTTTACTTAAGATATTAATTTTTCTTTCCAAATCACCTTTCTTATAACTCTCAATGTAAATAGGTCTCATAAGGACCTTAAAAATTCCCTTATCTTAAATTTTACATTTAAATTATGGGCCACTTCCTCACATTTTTTTATATCTATAGAAGGTATATTAACAACACTTACCCACACATCTTTAATATAAATAGAAGAGAATTTGATAAATTCAATTAAATATTTATATGCATCTTTAAATACTGGTCGTGATATTAAGTTATATTTATATCCATTTTCTGCATTTAGACTAATAGAGATACTATCTACAAAAGGTGAAATTTCTGGCAAAATGTTTTTTCCATGAAATATATTAGCATGTCCATTAGTATCTATTCTTATGTTTTTGTTGGGATAGTATTCTTTAACATATCTTGAAACTTTCTTTACTATTTCTACTCTTAATAAGGGTTCTCCATATCCGCAAAATACTATTTCTTTATAGTCTTTCAAATTTAATTCTTTTAATTCAATAATAATATCTTTAAAGGTAGGTTCTTTTTCTAACCATAATATTTTATCACCGATTCTATCTGAATAATTGCGTATACAAAATGTACATCTATTAGTACATTTATTGGTTATATTAAGATACAAATTTTCACCTAATACATATACTACGTTCATATATTTATATTTTTGAATATTCTTTTTAAATTTTTCTTGATAATATCAGAGAGAGTGATTAGATCTATATTTTTTATTTCGGATATTTTTTGGGCTATCTCAGGTAAATAGGCAGGTTCATTAATCTTTCCTCTTATAGATTGAGGAGGAAGATAAGGTGCATCAGTCTCAGTAGCTATTAAATCTAGTGGTAATTTTTTTAAAACTTCTCTTAAATTATTTGCATTTGGATAAGTTATAGGTCCAGAAAAACTGAACAAAAAATTCCAATCTGCTATAATTTTTGCTATTTCATAACTTCCACTAAAGCTATGCATTATACCTCCTACATCCCATACTCTTTCGGCTTTCATAATATTTATAAGATCTTTCCAGGCCTCTCTACTATGAATGACAATAGGAAGTTTATTTTCTTTGGCATATTGAATAAATTGTATAAATACTTGTTTCTGAGAATCTTTTGAAGAGTATAGTTTATAATAATCAAGCCCTATTTCTCCAATAGCTATTACCTTTGACGTAAGAAGTTTATCCCACTCTTTCTTATTGAATTCAAATTTGTCGGATTCATGCGGATGTAAGCCTATGATTGCATAAATATCATCATCCCCACTTAGTTCCACTGCAATTCGGCTTGACTCTATGTCATATCCTACTACAAAAAATTTATTAACCTCTTTTTCTTTAGCTCTATTTACGATCTCTTCCCAAGAAGCATAAAGTCGCTTATCATTTAGATGAACATGTGAATCAATCCACATACTTTAAAATAATAGCCCAGGGCTATGCCTCCACCGTCGATTTGATCCTCCGGGAGAAGAGAGATAGGAAAGCTCCAATTAGGTTCACTGCGGCACCTAAGAAGTACCTCTTACCGTTGCTTCCTTTCGGACCTGGCGGGGTTTGAGGACTTCTTAGTGCACAGCTCCTAATCTTCATCGCTTCCATCTCTCCCTTCTTACCCACAAGACCAAACCTCAGGTGGCCTTTCGGCCCTGCTATAGCGGATTGCAGGTTCAGGGCACCGCTAGCTCCCCGCCTAAGCATAGCCCTGGGCATTTTTATTCTTGAATTCTTAATAATATGAATAAAGTACTAAAAATAACCCAAACAAATGAAAGTATTAGTAAGAAGATTAATATTTTACCTATCCATGCTCCTATGCTTTTTTCATTTCTAAAAAACAAAGAAAAATTTAGCTCTTTTACAACTGCAAAAGCAGCTAATATACCAACAAAAAAACTAATTATAATACTCGTTAGACTCATTAATTCTCTTATATTTTTCATATCTTCATATCTTTAATATTAATTATTTATACTAAATGGCGGAGAGGGTGGGATTCGAACCCACGAGGCCACTTTCGTGGCCTACTCGCTCTCCAGGCGAGCGCCTTCGTCCACTCAGCCACCTCTCCGCTCTGATTATATTTTATCATAAAAATACGTTAAGGTGAACTCCTTAAATTAGTAAAAAACTTTTTTAGAATTTCCTCGCTTTCTTCTTTCATTATTCCAGTTATAATTTCCAATTTCTGCCACTTTTTATAATTTTCAATATTACATATAAACCTTGAAAATCCTTCTTCATGATTACTCGCCCCATATATTAATTTATCAAATCTTGCTTGTAGTATAGCTCCGAAACACATTATACAAGGTTCAAGCGTTACATATATAGTACAGCCATAAAATCTCCAATCACCAAGCTTTTTATATGCTTTCCTTATAGCTATAATCTCTGCATGGCAAAGAATATCTTTTTTTGATTCACGAAGATTGTGTCCTCGAGAAATTATTTCCCCATCTTTTACAATAACAGCACCTACAGGTACTTCATTCTTTTCTAAAGCCTTCTTTGCTTCTCTTAATGCTTCTGACATAAAAAAGTTTATATCTTTACTGAGTCCATGACCCATCTTATATACTCGGGAAGTCCATAATTTATTGGGATACCTATAATTTCAGGAAGTTCATATGGGTGTAACTCTTTCACTTTTTTTACTAAATCTGGAAATTTACTTTTATCTGTTTTTAATAAAACTATCACTTCATCTGCAATTTGTTTTTCATTATTCCAATAAAAGTAAGACTTAACATTAGGAATAATATTACCACAAGCAATTAGATGATCACCTAAAAGAGCGTTGACTATTTTTTCTGCTGTCTCTTCCTTATCCACCGTTATAATACATAATATCATTTTTCTCTTCACCTCACTTTAAATTAATAATCTTCTTCTCAATTCTATATAAAGAATCATTTGGATTACAATCTAATATAAAATTAGCAACCTTCTTAAGTTTCTCTGATGAGTTTATCAATGTAAAGCTTAATCCAGCTAATTTTAACATATCCTCATCATTATCAAAATCCCCGATGGCAATAACTTCTTTAGGAGATATATTTAACATATTTATAAGCATCTTGAGGGCATTACCCTTTGATATACCATATGGTAATATTTCTAAATAATACGGAGCAGAAAATACAGCATTAATTTTATTATTATAATTTCTATCTATATGAGTTTTAATAATCTTTAAATCTTCTTCTTTTCCTTCCAAGAATATCTTAATTATTTTTTCGTTTTCTCTTTCAAGTAGCAATAAAGCCTCTTCATCTTCAAAAAGCATATCTTCATAATATACCCCTACTTTTATTTTTTCATAATATATCTTTATAAATTGAAGCGAATCTTTAACTTCTCTATTGGATAAATATCTGATAAATAAAAATCTACTTTCCACAGGATGATATATTCCAGCCCCATTGTACAATATTATTGGTATATTAATATTTAATATTCTTATCTTTGATTCTATAGATGACCATCTTCTACCCGTTGCTATGGTAAAATCTATTCCTTTTTCTCTGAGCTTTCTTACAGCAATAATGTTTTGAGATGATAAGGTTTCTGTATAATCAACTATACTTCCATCAAAATCAGCCACAAGTAGCTTATACATTTAAAATCACTTCTCTTACTTGGTTTATTAGCAAAGGCTTATAGGAAAAAATTTCTAAGAATTCCTCTCCTCTAATAATTGAATCTTCTATCTTTTTGGTCTTCAATTCTATATTATATCTATTGTCCCTTTTTTCTATTTTTATATCGTAAATATACCTTTTCAAATCTATTTCCTTTATCTTTTCCCCTCTTCTTACTAATATATAAACCTTATCATTATTCTTAAATCTTTCAATATCTTCTAAAAATGAACTTTCATTAGCCACAAAAACTTCTAACTCATAATTTATGCCGTAAGTATCTTTGATAAGAGATGATTTAGGTGATTCTAACACCTCAAAAAATTGAAGGTCTTCAGGTAATTCCTTGTTCCATTTATTAAGAACTTCTTCCCTTTCAATATAATACTTTAACGTTATATCTAACCATTCTTTTTTGCTCTCAATTCCAACTGGACAAGGTAATCCCAAGGATATTAGAGGCCTTGGATTATACCCCTGAGAATAAGCTACAGGTAATCCAGACCTCCTTATAGCCCTATTCATAAAATTTAACATATCTATTGAACTTATATATTTAAGCAACCTTTTTTTGTAAAATGCAAGTCTATAGACTATTTTATCCATAATGAGATACTCCACAAAAATCACAAAATAATCCCCATTCACAAGGAGGTGTCTCTTCACATTTATAAGCTTTTTCTCTTTCTTTTATAAGATAATTTTTTCTAACCCCACAAAATATATGATCCCAGGGTAAAGGATCATCTATATTTTTCTTTTCTGTATACCATTTAGGATTTATATTTAGATTATTAAAGATCTTTTCCCAAATATCTATTCTTAAAAACTCTGTCCAACTTTCAAATCTGCTTCCCATTTGCCAAGCTAAATTAAGAATGTTCGAAAGTCTTCTGTCACCTCTTGAAAAAATTGCCTCCAAATAACTCATACTATAGTCATGGAAATCTATAGAAATATTTTTTCTTTTAAGAGCTTTTCTTAAAATATTTTTTCTTCTCTCAATTATTTCTCTATCCTCAAATTTTTCCCATTGAAATGAGGTATGAGGTTTTGGAACAAATATGGAGAAACTCAAATGTATTTTAGACCTTCTATTTAACCTTATTATTTTTTCAACTAGATTGACAGTCTCATAAATGTCCTCATCTGTTTCTGTAGGTAGTCCTAGCATGAAGTATAACTTAATATTATTCCAACCTTTACTAAAAGCCACATCGAGAGTCTTAAAAAACTCTTCTTCTTTAAGGTTTTTATTTATAACTTTTCTCAACCTTTCAGTTCCTGCTTCTATCGCGAAAGTAAGACTTGATTTTTTATTTTTTTCTACTTTCTCTGCAAGCTCTAAGGAGAATTTATCAGCTCTAAGAGATGGTAAAGTAAAGTTTACATGTTTTCCTTTAAAATCCTCGTTCAATAAATCTAATAGTTTTTCTATATTGGGATAGTCATTAGTACTTAAAGATAATAAACTAATTTCTTCATAACCTGTGTTCTCAAATATTTCCTTAGCATATTTTCTTATAGTATCTATACTTCTGTATCTTTTAGGTCTATATATATAACCTGCAAAACAAAATCTGCAACTTCTTTGACATCCTCGCATAATTTCTATTGCTCCACGATCATGAGCAACCTGCTGGATGGGCACAATAGGACGAGTTGGAAAAGGAGCTTTTTCTAAATCATAGACAATTCTCCTTGATATTTTTGGAGGAACCCAAGGATATAAAGGAATTATTTCTTTAAATTTATCCTTCTCATAAATTGGCTTGTATAATGAAGGGATATATACTCCTTCTATTTTTACAAGTTCTTTAAACAGTTGAGTTTTATTTTCTTTTGACTCCTTCCATTCCAAATATACATCAATAATTTCGTTAATAGCTTCCTCTGCTTCACCAATAAAAATTACATCAATAAAATCAGCAATAGGTTCTGAATTTAATACTGTAGGACCACCTGCAATTATTAAAGGATAAGATTCATCTCTATCCCTTGAGAATATAGGAATATGTGATAAATTTAATATGGTAAGGATTCCAGAGTAGGTAAGCTCATAGGATAAACTAAAAGCCAACCAGTCAAAACTCTTAATAGGCTTTTGCGTTTCTAATGAAAAAAGAGGGATTTTTCTATCCCTTAGCAAATTTTCTAAATCTATATAAGGGGCAAAAACTCTTTCACATAGTGTATCCTCTCTATTATTTAGTAAAAAGTAAATTATCTGAAAACCTAAATGAGACATTCCAATTTCATATAAATCTGGAAATGCTAATGCAACTTTCAATTTAACTTTATTCCAGTCCTTAATAATAATATTGTGCTCTTTGCCTATATATCTTGAGGGTTTTTCTACTTTATCCAAGATTAATTCTAAATCTCTCATAAAATATTTATTTCACTCCTCAATGCAATATTAAACATTAATCCCAACATAGCATAACTTACGATTAATGAGGTTCTTGCAAAACTTACAAAGGGCAGAGGAATACCAACAACTGGTGCCATTCCCATAACCATACTTAGGTTTATAAAGGTCTGGAATAAAAGGGTAAAAAGTACTCCTCCAACTACTAACTTACCAAAATTATCTTTTAGCCTTTTCCAAATTTCCCATATATTTCTAAATAATAAATAATAGAGTAAAACTAGCAAAACACTACCTATAAACCCAAATTCTTCAGCAAGGGAAGAAAATATAAAATCAGTATGTTGTTCTGGAATAAGACTTAAATGTGTCTGGGGTCCTTGTAACCATCCTTTTCCCAAAATTCTTCCAGAACCTATAGCTATCATAGATTGAATTACTTGATATCCACTACCGAGAGGATCTCTCATAGGATCAAAAAATGTCAATATTCTCTGTTGTTGATAAGGCTTAAGAAAAAGCCAAAGAAAAGGAAGAATAGTAAGTATTAGAAAAAAGGTTCTTATAATATATTTTTTGGGAATACCATAAAGATATAAAACAAAAATTCCAGAAGTAAAAATAACTATTGCTGTTCCAAGATCCGGTTGTATAACCACTAACATAGTAGGAACTAAGATGAGTGATAAAATTAAAGTATAGTCTTTAAAAGAAAAACTTTTTTTATGTTTTGATAATTCAATAAGAAAGCCCGATATTGATATGGTTATAAAGAGTTTTGATAATTCAGAGGGCTGAAAAGAAAAACCAAGAATAGAAAACCATCTTTGAGCCCCTAAACTTCTTCTTCCAAAGAAAAAAACAAATATCAGTAAAATTATATTTAATATATATACTAAAATCCAAGCCCTTTCCCAAACTCTAAAGGGAATGGACATAAATAGAAAGAAAAATATAATCCCTATTAAAAAAGCTAGTAATTGTCTATTTACAAAAAGAAAGGGTGAAAGTTTCTGATAAGTTAGTCTACTTACAGTAGTATCATAAATAAGAAAAAGTCCTATAAACGTAAGTAATATAGATAATATAAAAATACGTACCAAATATTTTCGTACCATGTTTTATTCATCCATTTTCCAAAGAGCCAATCCTGATGCTGGTTTTGGATAAAAATATGTAGACTTTTGAGGAAGTCTTTCTCTGTTTATAGCCAAAGCATAGACGATTTCAATAGGTATGGAGGGCAATATGAAAGCATATTCAAATTCGTTAGAATTTATATTTTTTCTTAACTCTTTAAGATCATGGGAAAATCTTATTAATCCTTTTTCTTGTAAATCACTTTCAGTAGTATTTAATATACCTTCCCAAACACCTTTTTGAAGTAGAGTTGTAGGTAAGATCCACCATAAATCTGAAACGTCATTATTCCTACTATTTATATATGAGGTATTAGGAATTAATTTCAATATTCTATTATCTTTAAGAAGGTATATAAAAGGTTTGTTTGGATTAAATACAAGATCTAAATCATCCATATTCTCCCCTAAATATACATCAAAGTTCTTTCTGAGATCCTCAATATTTAATTGAACTTCTTTACTAACTATTCTATGGGTTGGTAAAAGCTTAACGCCTGGATCATATAAGTCAGTAATAAGCATAAGTATATATTTAGCTTTTTCATCTTTAGTCTCACTATAATAAAGCCATGAGGCTTCATATCTATGGTGACCATCTGCAATTAAAATCTTTTTTTCAATCAAATATTGTTCAATGAGATTTATAAGTGATTCATCGTTTATTTTCCATAGATAATGATCTCTATAATCCCAGCTAGTTACTTTAATGAGAGGTTTCTCCTTTTCAATCTTCTTCCACAATAATGAAAGTTTTCCTTCTTTGTCTTCATAAATGCCCCAAATGGGTTCAAGATTAGCCCTTAATTCTTTGAGAAGCTCTAATCTATCTTTCTTTGGACCAGAAAAAGTACGTTCATGAGGTAAAATGTTTTCACCTAAGGGTTGTAATTCTAATATTCCTAAAAGTCCATACATCTTATCTATTTTGTCTCCCCATTGATATTCTTGTTTATATAAAAAATATCCATTTTCCTCAAAGACAAGAATACCTTGATTTATCCACTCTTTAAAAACTTTAGAAATTTCTATATAATTGGTTGGATATTTATCTCCTAATGTAAGATGAGTTATATTGTAAGGATGCATAGATAGAAAATAAACCCTTTCTTCTTTTTGTATCACATCATAAGGTGGAGCAATAAGTTTTTCTAAGGGAAGATTTAAATTATATCTTAGAGCTCTAAATGGTAAAAACTTAATCATACATTATTACCTTCCTTTCTTTTAGGAATTATAATTTCAAATTTTGTCCCTTCTCCAAGTTTACTTTCTACTTTTATACTCCACCCGTGTCTTTCAACCAACTTTTTGACAATAGAAAGCCCTAACCCTGAACTAAATCCATCCTCATTAGTGCGAGATTTACTTACTCTATAAAATCTGTCAAATATTCTATCTATATCCTTCTCAGGAATTCCAATACCTGTATCTTGTACCCATAAGACTAAGTATTCATTTTTATCATTTACTCCTACCTCAATTTTCCCTCCAGAAGGGGTATACTTAACAGCATTTTCAATCAAATTAAATAAAATAGTGTCCAAATACTGTGGATCTGCAAATATTACAATGTTTTCTGATAAATTTATACTTACTTTTAAGTTCTTCTTAGAAATATGAGGACTCAGTCTATCCAAGACATTAATTACACTTTCATAGAGAGATACATCTTTAGGTTGAAGTTCTATAACACCAGCTTCTAATCTTGATAAATTAAGAAGATTACTTATTAGTTTTGACATTCTCTCTATTTCTCTTCTTAAATAAGGAAAAAATTCACTATATATTTCTTCAAGAGTAATCTTTTTTTCAGAGAAAAGATCTATTAATATCTGTATAGAAGTAAGTGGTGTCCTTAATTCATGAGATGCATTTCCTAAGAATTCCTTGAAGTTTTCCTCCATTTTTTGTATAGGAGTATAATCATTTATTATTAGCATCACTTCTTTACTTTCCTTTAAATAATAAGCTTCGATTTCTAAAAATTTTCTTTCATTTCCCCAAAAATTGAGGGATATTTTATTATATTTTTGATTTTCTAATGTTTTTCTAAATACATCATCTATTTCATAATCCGGTATTAATTCTATTAACTTCTTCCTTCTCGCTTTTTTCGGTATATCAAAAATTTCAGAAGCCTTCTTATTCACATATAGTACAGTACCATCCTTGTTAATGATAATTACCCCTATAGGAATATATTCTAAAAGAAAATTCCATCTTTCTTTTAACTTATTTATTTTCGCTCGCCTCCTGGAATTTGTAACCTAAATTTCTAACTGTCACAATATATTTAGGGTGACTAGGATCATCCTCTACTTTTTCTCTTAACCATCTTATATATACATCTACCGCTCGAGGTTCTCCCCAAAAGTTCTCTCCCCATATATGTTTTATAATCATATCCCTCGTCCATACTCTTCCAGGTGAAGATATTAATAGTTTTAATATTTCAAACTCTCTATATGAAAGATTAACTTCTTTTCCTTTTACTTTTACAGTTCTCTTAACTAAATCCATTTCAAAAGGTGGGGCAACAATTTTTTGACTTTTCAAAAGATCTGATTGATACCTTCTTAAAACAGCTTCTATCCTTGCAAGTAGTTCTTTTGCGCTAAAAGGCTTTGTAATATAATCATCTGCTCCTATTTTTAAACCAAGAACTTTATCTACTTCCTCATCTTTGGCTGTCAACATTATAATTGGTACATTACTTACTTTTCTTATCTCTTTACATACTTCCCATCCATCCTTTTCAGGTAACATTATATCAAGAAGCACTAAATCAGGATTGAAGAGCTTGAATTTGTTTAATGCTTCTACGCCATCATAAGCTGCTTCCACTTCATATCCCTCTTTTTTCAATAAAAGCGATAGAGAGCTTACTATACCCTTATCATCTTCCACTAGTAATATCTTTTTCATCCTCTCACCTCAAATTCTTTAGAGAATATTATTCTTCCTAACCTAAGAAGGTTAGCTCCCTCTTCAATGGCTATTTCAAAATCTTCCGACATTCCCATTGATAGATACCTTAAGTTTAGGTTTTCCTTAACTTTTAAAACCTCCCAGATATTATAAAGACTTCTAAAAACCCTCCTTATTTCATCCTTATCTGTAGTCAAAGGACCTATTGTCATAAGACCTTCTATTTTTAGATATTCATAACTCAATAATTCATTTAGTGATTTCCAAAATTCATCCTCTTTAAATCCATATTTCGTCTTTTCTCCAGATAAGTTTAACTGAATTAATACCTTTACTACTTTGTTCTCACGTTGAGCTTCTTTATTTAAAGCTTTAGCAAGATCCAATCTATCTAAGGAATGAATCAAGTCAAATAATTTTAATGCTTTCTTTACCTTATTTGTTTGTAGATGACCCACTAAGTGCCATTCACATTCTAAATCTCCTGCTAATTCGTTTATTTTCTTTTCTGCTTCTTGCACTCTGTTTTCTCCAATTTTTCTAACTCCGACCTCATAAGCCTTTCTTATATAAGTTGATGGAAAACCCTTAGAAACTGCAACTACTTTAATTTCATCAGGATTTCTTCCCACTCTAAGAGCAGCTTTCTCTATCTTTTCTTTTACTTTTTCCCAATTTTCTTTAATAAAATTTAATTCGTTATCCATAAGAGATTAATATATCTTTAGAATTTTTCCCTTAATAATCCTTTCCTTTAATATTATATTGTTAAATTCTAAAGGTAAAGTAGTTAATTTGTAAAAATTTTTTAAAAATTCAACTTTTAAGACTCTTGTTCTAATTAGATTTTTGGAAGGAAAATTTGTATCGATTATTACATATCTACCAGATTCTACCAAGCTTTTAGAAAAAAGTATTAAAGATTTAGGTGGTAACTCCCTTATCACACATAAAGGATCCCCCTTTTTTACTCTTTTTCCAGAAAAAGAAGTATATTTTACATTATTGAGTTGTGAAAGTGATACCTCATTAAGATTTTTGTCTATTAAATTATCAATAAAAAAAGAAATATATCCAGATTTAATTGCAAAAATATAATTTTCTTCCTGAATCCTCTTTATCTCCTTCCGAATATTTTCTTCTAAAACCTTTATAATGTTAAAAATTTTTAATCTTTCTTCAGATACACTTTTAAGATATATAATATCTTTATCTATTTCTTTGAAATCATTATTAAAAACTTTAATCCTGATTTCATCAATTTTCAAATTAATTTTATCGCCCAGTTTATTTATTTCTTCAAGTAGATCTATGTATCTTTTATCGTATAAAATATTCTGTTCTTTCCTTTTATTAACTGTATCCATATAACCAATTATTTGTCCTACTCTAACTTTCTCCATATCATCTATACTTGTTCTAAAGACTCCATCAACTGGAGCTCTTATAAGACTCTCATCAAATTCAAAATATCCAATTATAGGAGGGATTCTATTAGACAGTAAAACATAAATGAGAAAAACTATGAAAATTATAAAAATAATAAAAAATAATAAAACTCTTCTAAAAAGTCTTTTTCTATTCTTTCTTAATCTATAAAAACCTTCTTTATAAAAAGGATTCATTTTAAAAATATATAGGCAATATTTCTTTTGGATGTTTTATTTCTCCTATAGGAGTAATAAGCATTGTTGCAATAAGTACATATATCAGATATATCAACATTTTCTTTTGGTATTTTCTCTTCTTCGAGTTGTTGCAAAAGAAGGGCTATAAGATCATATTTTACCTTTTCTTTTTCATATATAAGGTATTTTCTATATTCCTTAGGCAACTGAGAAATAAAATCTTCCTTAACCTCAAAACAGCAAGAATGAATGCTTGGACCAACACCTATAAATATATCCTCAGAAGAGATATTATATCTATTCTTTAATTCGTATATTAATTTTTGGGGAAGTTTTTTAATTGTTCCTCTCCATCCAGAATGTGCCAAACCAATCAATCTAATTTTAGGTATATAGACAAAAATTGGAATGCAATCTGCAAAAAACATAATAAGGGGATGTCTTCTTTCTTGGGTTAGTATAATATCAGTTTTATTTGCAATTTTTGGAAAAAAAGATACATTGCTAATTTTTGATACATATATATTATCTCCATGTACTTGTTCTGCTACAACCCATCTATTTGGAAATATCTTAATCAAAGAAAGAAACCTTATATATGAAGGGATATGCTTAAGGGAGAAATAAAAAGGAAAAGAATATGGATCTGATACGAATCCATGGGATATTTCGTGAAATTTATTCAAAAGTTTGGATTGCCAAATCATATACACACCCCACAAGTCTTACAATAATTGTTACATGGCAAAGTAATAACTCCTTGATATGCCTTCTCCCTTTCTCTCCACAAATATTCTCTTTTAACTCCTGTATCTATAAAACTCCAAGGAAAAATTTCATCCTTTTCTTTTTCTTCTAAGTAATACTCTTTTAATAGATTATCTTTTACAAGTTTCTTTAAAATTCTTAAACTATGAGGATCTTTTATATATTCTTTAAAAAATTCTTTCAATCTTCTATCTCCTCTACTTAAAACTCCTTGCCAAAAAACCCAAATGATATTTTCATCTTCCATTTTTGCATTATCCATTTTCCTAAGATTTTTTAATAGATAAGATCTAACTCTTTCAATATATTCAAGATCTGCCATTTTTTCCCATTGGAAAGGTGTATGGGGTTTAGGAATAAAGGTAGAAACACTTACACTTATCTCCATTTTTTTAACAATTCTTCTGATATTCATTATTAAATCCAAAATCCCTTCAATATCTTCCCAAGTTTCATTAGGTAATCCAATCATAAAATATAATTTTAAAGTTTTTATCCCATAATCCTTAATTTTCCCACTAAAATTTAGGATATCATCATTAGTAAACTTTTTATTCAATACTTTTCTAAGCCTATCAGTACCTGCCTCTGGAGCTATAGTAATAGTTTTTTGATTAGTAATTTTTATAAGATCTAATATGTCTTCTGTAATATCTTCTAGTCTAAGAGATGAGAAAGATATAAGTATTTCACCTCTCACTACATAATCCTTAACATTTATCAAGCTTAAAGAGGGATCTATGGCAGGAACAATAAATCCTAATTTAGGTATATCCTCTTTATAAAACCAATTAACCTTTTCATATATTCTCTCTAGGGAAGAAACCCTATAGGGTCTATAGAAATAACCAGCCAAACAAAATCTACATTGATATTTACACCCTCTAACCAATTCACATAATGCCATATCAGAAAATACACCCTTGTTAGATGTTATAGGTGAAACCATGGGGTTATTGGAAAAATTTGAATAAATTCTTCTTCTTACTGGTAATTTTTGATCTCCCCATATTTTCTCTATTTTTTTACCGTTATATGTGAATTTGATAAATTTAGGTATATAAAAACCCTCATAATCTTTTACAGTATTTAAAAACTTTTCTTTTGTCCAACCGTTTTTTTTCTTTAATATTAAAGCTTCCGATAATTCTGAAACCATGTCTTCTCCTTCACCTATTAGTATTAGATCGAAAATCTCAGATATTGCCTCTGGATTGGAACTTAAAGCAATTCCCCCTCCAATTATTAGAGGATAACTGTCATCCCTTTCGTAACTATAAAGGGGGATTTTTTCCAAGTTTAAAATATAAATTATATTAAAAAAATCCAGTTCAAAACTAACAGAAAAAAGCAAAACATCGAAGTCTCTTAATTCTCTAAATCCTTCAATTGAATAAACTCTAAAATCTTTTCTCTTTTTCCAATCTATAGGAATATACGCTCTTTCACATAAAATTCCTTGTTGCTCATTAAAAATATGATATAAACCTATATATCCTAAATTATTTATGGATACATTATATGTGCTAGGGTATATAAATAATAATTTTACATCTCCACCCTTTTTACTTAACTTAAATCCTTTCTCACTGTTTAATACATCTAATATTTCTTTCTTTAGTTTCCAGTTCAAGAGTATCTCTTTCTCCGTAAGATAGCAGGAATATCTAAATCATCTTCTGATATGTTAGTATAATCCTTCTTACTAGAACTTTCTTCTATTTCCTCACCTTGATGATCAAAACCTGTGGCTATCAATGTAACTTTTATACTATCCTTCATATTCTCATCAATTACAGCACCAAACTTAATATTAGCTTCTGGATCAACCTTAGGAGTAATAACTTCTGCAATTTCTTCTACTTCATGTAAGGATAAATCTAAGCCCCCTGTTACATTAAATATAACTCCTTTAGCTCCATTAATAGAGAAGTCTAAAAGAGGACTCTGTAAGGCATTCTGAGCTGCTTCTTTTGCTCTATTTTCACCTTTTCCTACTCCTATACCCATGTAAGCTGTACCAGCCTTTGACATTATAGATTGTATATCAGCAAAATCTAAGTTTATCAATCCAGGAACAGTAATCAATTCTGTAATTCCTTGAACAGCTTGTTTTAAAACCTCATCGGCTTTCTTAAAAGCCTCAACTAAAGGCAATCTACTATCACCAAGTTTTAAAAGTTTATCATTAGGTATTATTAAAAGAGTATCAACTTTATCCTTAAGTTTCTCTATTCCCTCCATAGCATTAACTCTTCTTTTTCTTCCTTCAAAAGTAAAAGGTAATGTGACCACAGCTACCACAAGTTTTGCAATTTCTTTTGCTATTTCAGCTATAACTGGAGAAGCTCCTGTTCCAGTACCTCCTCCCATTCCTGCAGTTATAAAGATCATATCTGCATCATCTAAGATATCTTTCAAAATCTCTTTACTTTCTATAGCTGCTTTTTCCCCAATCTTAGGATCTCCACCAGCACCAAGACCTTGAGTCACTTGCTCCCCTATTTGGATTTTATGAGGAGCTTTATTAAGATCAAGTACTTGAATATCGGTATTAACTGCAATAAACTCAACGCCATGAATTCCAGCTTCAATCATCCTATTAATAGCATTACCACCACCACCCCCAACACCAATAACCTTAATTTTTGCCCTTATCTCTCCATTATCTAAGCTGTCTGTAAATCTTGATAAAGTCAATTTCTAACACCACCTTCCCCTAATTCTTTACTCTTTAAAAGGTCTAAATATATTGTTAAATGTTTCTTTTAAATAGTCAAGAAGTTTTTTGTTTTTGTCTTCAAAAGAAATAGTCTTCAAAAAACTCTCTAAAGCCCCTACTGCAGAAGAGTAAAATACAGCATCTTTTTCTCCTAGAAAACTTCTCATTTGAGTAGGGGCACTTATTCTGACCGGTACTTTTAAATAATTACTTGCAAATTCATCTATGCCATCTAAGAGAGCAGTACCACCTGTAAGCACGATACCTCCTGGAATAATTTCTAAGGGAGAATTTAGTTCTTCTAGTTTTTTTTGTATAAATTCTAAAATCTCTTCTACGCGAGGTTGTATGATCTCTCTAACTTGAGACTTTGATACTCTAATTTTTCTTTCTTGTAATGATGTAACTTCTAACGTTTCTTCTTCTTCATCTTTTAAAGTTCCTAATATTTTTTTAACCTTTTCTGCTTCTTCGGTAGAAATTCTTAGCGTAATAGCCAAATCTCTTGTAATTCTTTCCCCACCTAATTTTAATATACCAATACTATAAAGACAACCTTCTCTATAAATAGCAAGATTAGTTAAATCTCCTCCAATATCTACCATTACTACTCCTAATTTTTTTTCTTCTTGAGTAAGCACTGCTTCTGCTGCTGCTATCTCTTGAGGAACAAATCCTTCAATATTCACTTCTGCTTTTTCCAAAGTATTGATAATATTTCTAAGTTGAATTTTATCATGAGTTACTAATAACAAATCAGATTCTAAGCGAGTACCTATCATGCCTACTGGATTTACAATTCCATCTTGGCCATCTAATCTAAATCCCCTAACTACATGATATATAATTTCCCTATCCGGAGGAATAGAGGTTGCTTTTGCTGCATCAATCGCCCTTTCAACATCCTTTTCCGTAACTTCTTGTTCTCTGCTTTTTACTATAATCATGCCTCTGCTTGGAATAGCTGTTACTTTTTCTCCACTAATTGCTGCATATAATCTTGATATGTTCTTTATTCCTGCAATTCTTATAGCTTTATTTAATGCATCTTTTATACTATTACTTGCCTCTTGAATATCAACTATAACTCCATATTTTATTCCCTTAGAAGGTGAAATAGCAAAACCGATTATTTCAATGTTTTTTTCTAAAACATTTCCTACCACAACCGCTATTTTTGTAGAACCTAAATCTATAGCCCCAACAGTATCGGCCATCTATATTCCTCCAATAAAAGGAATCCTAAACCTGAAATCTAAACTTTTGTTTTCTATACCCATCTTCTTGACAATTTCTTTAAATGTTTCAATTTTCTCTTTAAAGTTATCATTAGAAAATTTTAATAAAAAATTATTTCCATAAATCTCAAAATAATTTTTATAAAAAACTATTTTTTTTATATTTAGATCTTTAAAGGATTCTAATATTGTTCTAATAAGTTGAATATTCTTTGTACCTTCTATCTTTATTGTACCATCAAAAGATTTAAATTTCTTCATCTCTTTAAGTTTTTGATTATAAAAAAATTTTATACTGTCATAGTCTACCTCAAGAAGAGTCACCTCAGGTTCCCAATTAATCTTTACACCCCAAGGAAGGTAATTTATATCTTTTATTATTATTTCATGCTTTTTCTCAATTAGGTCGATTTTTCTATTTAAAAAAAGAATATTATTAAATTTAAAAATTTGACAAATATCCTCTTTAATTTTCGTATCACCATCATTTGTTATTACATATAAGATCCACGTAGACGAAAAGATTATTATTAAAATTAAGACAAGAAATTTTCTCATAATTTTACCAAACCCTAATCTCAGGTTCTAACTCTATACCATACTCCTTGTTCACTTCTTCCTTAATTAAACTTATCAAAGAAATAACATCCTTATATTTAGCGTGGCCTAAATTAATAATCACATTAGCGTGTTCATAAGATACCATAGCATCTCCAATTCTTTTTCCTTTTAAACCAAGTCTTTCTATAAAAACTCCTGCTGGCCCTTGAGGGGGATTTTTAAAAACACTTCCTGCAGAGGGATACTTAGGTAACCTTTTACTTCTTTCTTTTAAGTATTTTTTAGCTTGTTCTATAGAAATATCTTTATCTTTTTTTTCAAATCTTATCAATACAGATTTAACAATATACTCTTTTGGAATATTAGAATTCCTATAAGAGAAATGTAAATCCTTTTTATCTATATATTTTACACTTAAAGAATTATCTATTACATATAATCCTTCTATATAATCTCCAATAGCCTTTTTCCACGCTCCTGCATTTCCTATTACAGCCCCACCAATGGTTCCTGGAATTCCCATTAAAAATTCTAATCCACCTAATTCGTTTTGCCATCCAAAATACAACAATTCTGAAATCAAACATCCACTCTCAGCCTCAACTATTAAAGAATCTACTCTTTTAACATTACCAAGGTTTTTACTTATTTTTATCACTGCTCCTCTTATACCCTCATCAGAAATCAGTACATTAGTTCCCGCTCCTAAAATCTTTGTAGGTATTTCTTTTTCTTTAAGAATAGACAATATATAAATAAGTTCATCCCATGAATAAGGAATAATAAATAAATCTGCTTTTCCACCTATTTTAAAAGATGTATAAGGAGCCAGATCATGTTGTAAATATATTTTACTTTTAAGTTTCTCATTATTGATGATATTCAACCTTAATTTCACTCCTTAGTTTAGCAAGCAGTGCTTCACCAACTTTCCAGACATTTCCTGCTCCTATTGTCAGTAGTATATCTCCATCTCTTAATACATCTATAGCAGTAGAAGCTGCATCAGCTAAATTTTCCACATAGTATATATTAAAATCT
The DNA here is from genome assembly GCF_055181375.1 of Dictyoglomus sp. DH. Classification (NCBI taxonomy): domain Bacteria; kingdom Pseudomonadati; phylum Dictyoglomota; class Dictyoglomia; order Dictyoglomales; family Dictyoglomaceae; genus Dictyoglomus; species Dictyoglomus sp. DH. Next base: position 1,333,840 of record NZ_CM143706.1, read on the forward strand.
GGTCTTATTCTTTTGATTTCTTCATATATTTTTTTCGCCGAAACCCCTAATATAGGTCTTTCACCAGCAGAATAAATCTCTGTTAAGATAACCACATCAGCTAAGGTTAAAGATTCTGCTAGATCTTTATAAAGATAGTAAGTGCGTGTATATCTATGAGGTTGAAAAACTACTACTAATCTTCTGTTATAAAGCTTAAGAGTTGATAAAGTTGCTTTTATTTCTGTAGGATGATGTCCATAATCATCAAAAATTAAAACATTATTTTCTAATATACCTTTAAGCTGTAATCTTCTTTGTACACCATTAAATTTTTCTAATGCTTTAATTGTTAGATCTATATCTAATCCAAGTATTTTAGCAGTAGCTAATGCAGAAAGAGAATTTAGTACATTATGTTTACCTGGTATTTTTAATTTAACCTTACCTATTTCCTCTCCCCTGAAATAGGCCACATATTCAGATCCATATGGTGTAAGATTTATAATATTAACAGTGAAATCTGCATTATCAAAGCCATATGTATAAAATTCTTTATTAATATAGGGTATGATAGACTTTATATTATCGCATTCAGAACATAATAAAACTTTTCCATTTTGGGGTATCTTATCTATTGTTTTAAGAAATGTTTCTTTTATCTTATCTAAGTCTTTATAATAATCTAAATGATCATTATCAATATTGGTAACTACAAGAATAAATGGAAAAAGTCTTAAAATAGAGCCATCACTTTCATCTCCTTCTGCTACCAAAAAATCTCCATTACCAAGTTTTGCATTCCCACCTATATCTTCTACCTCCCCACCCACAATAATTGTAGGATCTACCTTGTTATTATCAAGAACAAGCCCAATTAAAGAAGTAGTTGTTGTTTTTCCATGACTCCCACTGACAATAATAGACTTTTTTTCTTTTGTCAGTTCTCCCAAAAGTTCGCTGCGATGTAATATAGGGATATTTTTTTCCTTTGCAGCCAAATACTCCTCATTTTCTGGAGGAATAGCTGAAGAAACTATAACCACATCCACACCTTTAAGATTTTCTCTATGATGTCCATTGTATATTTTTACACCCTTTGCTTTTAATCTTATTGTAGAAATATTTTCTTGTATATCAGAGCCTGATACTTCATAACCTTTTTCTACAAAAATGTATGCAAGAGCACTCATACCTGTACCAGCAATACCAATAAAATGAATCCTCTTATAATTAAACAAATTTAGTTCCTCCCTTCTAATGTCTCTAAAATCAAATTCCAAAAATATTCTCTACCATAAGGATTAGAAATTGAGATGCAAACAGCAGAAGCTTCTAATAACCTATTATCATCCCAATTCATAATATGTTTAAAAAGTAGATCAGGATTAAGATCCTTTTCAAAAATTATCTCTCCCCCTCCCCTCTTAACTACAAATTCTGCATTATATACTTGGTGATTATCTTTCGCATATGGATAAGGAATATATATGGCAGGTAAACCTGCTACCAAAAACTGAGAAATGGTTGTAGCACCAGCCCTACTTATAGCAAGGTCTGATGCCCTTATTGCAATCTCCATATTTTTTATGAAAGGAACAGGATTATATCCTCTGTTAACCCATTCTTCAAGAGGGATATCTTTCACAAATTCCACATAATTTTTTTCACCTATTTGATGAAGTACCTGCCAACCATTCTCTAAAAGCTGAGGAATAATCTCTTTTACTACCATATTTATCATCCTTGCCCCCTGACTTCCTCCAGTAATCAGAAGAAGTTTTCTATCTGTTTGAAACCCTAATTCTTTTTTACAATTCTCTTTATCTAAAGTCAATAATTCAGTTTTTATAAAATTACCAGTTACAAAAATTTTTGATCTATCTCCCAAATATTTTTTTGTATCAGAAAAAGTAACTGCTACACCTGTCGAAAAGGGGGTAAACAATTTAGTTACTCTCCCTGGAATAACATTTTGCTCATGAAGCCAAAAAGGATATCTTCTAATTATAGCAGAGATCAAAACTGGAACTGTAATATAGCTTCCGAATACTATTAAAAGATCAGGTTTTATTTCATTTAAAATATGTATACTCTTTTTCACCGAGAATAAAAACTTTGTAGATTTTAATTCTGTACTTTTGTTAAGCGGAAGACCATAAAATTGATATTTTCCAACTATAAGTCTTTCTTCCAAACTATTTTCTCTTCCTATAAAGACAATTTTCCAATGGGGTGCTTTACTAATAATAAAATCGGCCATATTAATGGCTGGTATCACATGTCCACCTGTTCCTCCAGCAGCAAAAACTAAACTAATCATTTTATATCACCTATACTTCCCAGTTTCATTAATAATCCTACTTGAGCCCAATTAACTACTAGAGCAGAACCCCCAAAGCTTAAAAAAGGTAATGGTAAACCCATAACAGGTAAAAAACCTATAGTCATTAATATATTTAAAATAATCTCAATACCCCAAAAAACTAATATTCCCATACTTAATAACCCACTAAAAAGATCTTTTTTCGAAATATTTAAAGATAAATAAAATATAGTTAAAATCAACAAAACATAAATAAAAATAATAAAAGTACCAGCTATTAATCCTCCCTCCTCAAAGATTACTGGCAACAAGAAATCATTATATGCTTCTGGAATATAAAATTTCAAGATACCTCTACCCCAACCCTTTCCAAATAATCCTCCATCTTTTATTGCATTTAAAGCTTGACTTTGCTGATAAGTTGAAAAAAGGGGGAAAAATGATCCACTCATAACTATTCTCTGCTTTCTATAGTCTCCAGTTAATATTGAGATACCAATAAAAAGGATCAAGATTAAAGCCAAAAGCGTGGTTTGTTTATAATCCATATTAGAAATAAAGAGGATTATAAAGGTTGAAAGAGAAAACAATATTAGCATACTTACATTAGGTTGAAGATATAGAAGAAAAGCTATTAAAAACAAAAAAACCATTATCCATATTAACCTTATGTTTTCTAATTTTTTATCCTTATTTAAAGATAAAAATTTAGCAAGAAAAATAATCCAATTAAACCTCATTATCTCAATTGGTTGAATCTGTATAGGCCCTATTTCAATCCAACGTGCAACGTTTCTTGAGACTTTCCCAAAAGGTGGTATAAAAACTAATATTAATCCTAAAAAACCTAATATTAAGAGAGGAAAAGAAAACTTTTTCCAAAAATTTATTGGAATTATAGATACAAAAAATGCAATTCCAATACTTAAAGGTAAATAAATCAATTGGTGCTTATAAAAATAAGAAGGGTTATTGAGCGAAATACTTGCCCACTTCCAGCTCGCTGTATGAATTACCGGAAGCCCAATAAGGGAAAGTAGCAATGATAAAATAAATATCATTCTATCATATCTTTTCATTTTTTAATCTCTCAACTATCTTATTAAAAGCTTTACCTCGCTCTTTATAATTCTCAAACATGTCAAAACTTGCACAAGCAGGAGAAAGTAATATTACATCACCAAAATCCGATAAATAATAAGCCTTTTTAACAGCCTCCTCTAATGTATCTGCTTCCTCATATGATATATCATAAGATCTGGCTAAATCTCTCATTATATTTTTAGTCTCTCCAATAAGAACTACATGCTTTACATTGCCATTTTGTTTTATATTTTCAAAAAGTTCAGTAAAATCAAAATTTTTATTTCTTCCACCCAATATTAATACGATACTTGCATTAATACTTTTTATAGCTGATATGGTTGAAATTGGATTAGTAGCCTTTGAATCATTAATAAATAATCTTCCATTTACGGTATCTACTTTTTCCAAAGCAAAAGGTATTCCCTTAAATTTATTTCCCACATCTTCAATAACTTTTTCATCTATACCAAGAATTAATCCTACTAAAGATGCAGCCATAAAATTCTTTAGTAAAATACTATTCCATAACCCATTAGGAGAGGGATTTATAAAACCATTTTTGTTCTCTGTATAATAAATAAGTTTATTTTTATCGAAATATATGCCGTACTCTTTAATTGGGTTTTCACTAAAGTATAGTTTATTTACGGGGTACTTTTTGGCTACTTCCCTTATAATATCTTGATCATAATTTAAAATAGCAAAATCTTCTTTTTTTTGATTCATAAAAATTCTTTCTTTTGCCTCTATATATTCATTCATACTACCATATCTATCTAAATGATCGGGATAAATATTTGTAAAAACCGATATGTAGGGTCTGAAACTCTCAATATCTTCTAACTGAAAACTGCTTACTTCTAATACAAAATAACCTTTATCAAGATTTTTTACAACACTTATAAATGGTAAACCTATATTACCAGCCACCAAATTATCTATCTTTGCTCCATTTAAGATCTCCCCTATTAAAGTAGTAGTTGTTGATTTACCCTTGGTTCCAGTCACAGCAATAATAGGCACCTTTGCAAACCAATAAGCAAGTTCTATTTCTCCAATAATTTTTAAGTTTCTTTTTATAGCTTCTTGATAAATAGGATTTGTTTTCGGGATACCAGGACTTAACACTAATAAATCAATATCTTGTAAAAGTTCTACCGGATGATCTCCAAAGAAGAAATCTATATCTTTTTCCTTAAGCAAAGGGATCACATCTTTAAAACTATCTTCTTTTTTATAATCATTTACAATTACATCTATGCCTTCATTTTTTAAAAATTCTGCAATCTTCAAACCACTTATACCAAGCCCTAAAACTAAAGCTTTTTTAAAAATTAAATTAACATCCATAAAATAATTCCTCCTACAATCATAATGATATGAATTATATTAAATCTTGCCACTATCTTTGTTTCTTTCCATCCTTTTAACTCAAAGTGATGATGGAGAGGACTCATCAAAAAGATTCTTTTCTTTTTCCATTTATAAAAGAATACTTGAATAAAGACGGACAAAGATTCTATTAAAAAAATACCTCCTAAAAAGATCATTAAAAATTCTACCTTTTTTGTTACAGCTAAGGCAGAAATTGCTCCTCCTAAGGAAAAAGCACCCACATCTCCCATAAATATTTCAGCAGGATGCATATTGTACCAAAGAAAGGCTAAGATTGATGCTATAATAACACCTATATATATGTTTATTTGTAAGGAAGTATAAGAAAATTTATAAATTAAAAGGGTTAAAAAAGTAATTAAAGTAGTCCCACCTGCTAGTCCGTCAAGACCATCAGTCAAATTAACTGCATTAGGTACTGCGATAAAGAGGCAAAAAAATAATATAAAGTAAATAATTCTTGAGTTAAATAGAGTGTATGAGCCCCAACTTAGCTTATAATCTGGAGTAGAAAATAAACCATAAGAAAAAAACATTATCAAGGTTAAAGCAAAAGATAGAAATATTTTTTTAAGAGGTCTTATTCCATAATCTTTATTTTTGAGTAGTTTTAAATCATCTATAAGTCCTAATAATCCGAAAAGTATGGTGGATAAAGAGATAAAAAAGGTCTCTTTTATAAACAAAAAGGGTAATGAAATAATTATAAAAATTAATCCCCCCATTATAGGAGTTCCTGATTTAGAAAAATGAGATGAAGGTCCTTCTTTTCTAATATATTTACCTATTTGTTTATTTTTTTGAAGTTTAATCCAGTAATTTAAAAAAAACCATGAAAATATGAAAGAAACAATACTGAAAAATAATAGTTCTCTCATATTTCCTCCTCAATGAACTTAATGAAATTTTCCATTTTCATAGCCCTTGAACCTTTAATTAAAATAATGTCATAAGGTCTCAAAATTTCTCTTAAAAAACTCTTTATCTCTTTTTCATCTTTCGTATGAAAAATTTTAGAATCAAAAATATTTTTTAATTCAGCTTTCATATCATCAATAGCCTTACTAAACTCTTCGCCATAAAATAATAAATAATAAAAATCCTTATCTATAGCATGTTTTATCACTTCTTTATGTGCAGAATTGCTATATTCCCCAAGTTCTAACATATCCCCTAATAATAGGACTTTCCTACCAGATGAAGGCAATATATCTAAGTACTCAATAGCTGTTTTAACAGAATCAGGATTTGCATTATATGTATCATCAATAACTTTAATCCCTTTATATGTAATTTTAGTGGTCAACCTCTGTTTGGGTAATGACAAATCATAATTAATAGAAGAAAAATTATTTACAGATTCGGGAGAAAATATCCATAATACTCCAAAAGCAGAAAGGACATTTCTATATATGTTTAATGGATATAAATGTAGTAAGATCTCAATCTCAGATTCATCTGGAAAACCTATAGACATTCTTACTTTATCATCTAATTTATCTAAAATCTTCCCTCTTATGTTACTATCCTCATTAAATCCAAAGGTGTATTTATTTAATTTTAAGTTTTCAAAAATCCGTATACTTAAGTCATCATCCCTATTCAAAATCGCATAACCTTGATCATTAATATAATCAAAAATCTCAGCTTTTGCCTCCATAATCGCTTCTCTGGAACCTAAAATTCCAATATGAGCCCAACCTATATTAGTTATGACTCCTACATCAGGTTCTGCAATTTTACTTAATTCTCTAATCTGTCCTTTACCTCTCATAGCCATTTCTAAAACTAAGAAATTCGTATCTATTTCCGTTTCTAATATAGTTAGTGGAACTCCAATTTCATTATTATAATTTTCTCTACTTATATTAACTTTTCCTATCTTACTTAACAATTCACCAATTAAATTTTTAGTAGTAGTCTTACCGCTACTACCTGTAACTCCAATAACCTTTGCCTTAATCTTTTTCCTATAATAATTTGCTAAATCTTGTAAGGCTATAAGAGTATCTTTTACCTTTATAATAATTACTTCTTCTGCTGGAATTTCCAAATCTCTACTAAAGATGAAGCCTTTTGCACCTTTTCTTATTGCCTCGCTTATAAAATTATGTCCATCAAATTTCTCTCCTTTTAATGGTATAAATAGATCTTCAGGTTTAATCGTTCTCGAATCTATAGAGATACTATTTACTACGTCTTTTAAATTCCCTTTAATTAGGAATCCCTTTGTAGCTTTTAGTATTTCTTCTACAGTAAGATTAATCTTCATACCCTAATAAGCGCTCCTTTATATATTTTCTTGCTATTTCTTGATCACTAAATGGATATTTCTGAGTTCCTATAATCTGATAGTTTTCATGTCCCTTACCTGCAATTAGCACAGTATCGTTTTCTTTTGCCATTTCTATGGCTTTTTTTATTGCTTCTTCTCTATTTTCTATAATCTCATAATTTCTAAAACCAACTCTTTTGACTCCTGCCTCTATGTCCCTAATGATTTTTAAAGGATCCTCAGTTCTTGGATTATCCGAAGTTATTATCACATAATCAGATAATTTAGCAGATATTTCACCCATTTTATCTCTCTTTGTAGGATCTCTATCTCCACCACATCCAAATACCACAATTATCCTCCCTTTAGTAAACTCCTTAATTGTCTCAAGAACATTCAGTAATCCATCTGGTGTATGAGCATAATCAACAATCACATCAAAATTTTGTCCCTCTTCTATAAACTCTAATCTTCCCTTTACCCCTTTAAAAGTAGCTAAATATTTACCAATATCATCTAAGTTTTCACCGCTTGCCATTAATAAACCTACAGCAAAAAGAAGATTATAAATATTAAATTTTCCTCTTAACTTGGTAGATAATTCTATTTGACCTATAGGAGTAATAGCTTCTATGAACATTCCTTTTTTATCTACAAAAAATTTTTTAAGGACTATATCAGCTTTCTCATCATATAGAGACACCCAATAAATTTTTTTGTGTTTTAGATTTATTTTTCCTGTCCATTCATTATCTTTATTTATAATTCCAAAGCCATCCTGCTCTAAATAATCAAAGATTTTCATCTTTGAATTAAAATACTCTTCCATAGTTTTATGAAAATCTAAGTGATCTTGAGTTAGGTTGGTAAATATAACACCTTTGAATTCTAATCCTTCAATTCTCTTAAGAGCTAAAGCATGAGATGATACTTCCATAGAAACATATTCTATTTTTTTATCTACCATCTTCCTTAGAAGTTCCTGTAGTTCATGAGGCTGTGGGGTTGTAAAATTGGAAGAATAGATCTCATCATCTATTCTATAATCTATAGTACCTATAAGACCTGATTTTTTACCTTTTGATTTCCAATAATGGTAGATTAAATTCGCAGTAGTAGTCTTTCCATTAGTACCCGTAACTCCAAATATCTTTAAATGTTTATTTGGAAAATCATAAAAAGAAGAAGAAAAAATCCCAAGAACTTTGAATATATCATTTACTTTAATATAAGTTATACCATCTTTTATTGCATAATTTAAATCACCATTGTAAAAGATTACTTTAGCACCATTTGATATTGCATGATCAATATATTTTTTCCCATCATCTTTAGTTCCAGGCAAAGCAAAAAATACATAATCACTTTTAACCTTTCTTGAATCTACACTAATACCCTCTATATATAGAGAAGTACTTCCCATAATATCAATTATTTCTTCTTTAAAATAACCTAATATATTCTGCAAATTTTTCAATTTATTAACCTCCCATATATAGAGAGTTTTTTAACAATCTCACCAAATATAGGTACTACTGTTTCTCTTGCAAACCTACCTTTCTTTGGCTTATCTAACATAACAAGAATACAATATTTTTTATCATCTAAAAAGAGGAAACCTAAGAAAAAGTGATTATAATAAGATGTATATCCAAATTTACCGGAAACTTGAGCAGTTCCTGTTTTTCCAGCTATTTTATAATTTAAATCAGCTAGGATATTTGCAGTTCCTCTTTTTACTACCTGAAACATATAATTTAATGTCTGGAAAGATGTATCTTTAGAAAAAACTTGTCTGTATATTTCTGATTTAGACGTATATATAGTTTTACCATTATTTTCTATCTTTTTGATTAGTTTAGGTTTTACTAAAAACCCATCATTTCCTACAAAACTAAGAGTCCATAACATTTTCAAAGGTGTCATACCAATACCATGCCCAAAACCTAACGTACCATGCACAACAATACTACTTTTAACATCAGGTAAAATTGTATCTCCAGAAAAGATCTTCACATCTAATGGTATATCAGAATCTAACCCTAAGAGTTTAAAATATTTTTCCCAGATAGATGCAGGTATTTTTTTTGCTAAATAATAAAAATATATATTACAGGATCTAACTAAAGCATCTTCTATATTTACTAATCCATGATGCTCTGTACATCTTACTTTATAACCGTCAATTATTTCTTCTCCTTTACAATAAACAGAAAAATTTACATCTACCAATTTTTCTTCTAAGACAATAGCAGTTGTAACTACTTTAAAGAGAGATCCAGGTTCTAAAACAGTACTTAAAAGATTTCTAAATCTATTATTCTGTTCTATTATTTCATCAAGATTTCCACTTAAATCAATTTCAGGAAGAGTAGTTAGGGCAATAATTTCTCCTGTATTTAAATCCATAATTCCACCAAAAGCACCATCTGCATTATACTCTTTCATGTATTCTCTTAAATACATAGTCAAAAGCTCTTGAAGATTTTTATCTATAGTAAGACTAATACTATATCCATTTCTTAAATAAGAATCAAAATATGCCTCTAATCCCGATAGTCCTTGGTTATCAACTCCGACAAAACCAATAAGATTTGAAATTCCTATTCCCATAGGATAAGCCCTATAATGTTCATCTATTAAAATAATCTTTTTATTATCAACATATTTTTCTATTCTTTTGACATCTTCATCAGAGAGCATTCTTTTAATCCAAACAAATTCATATGGAAGATCTATCTTTTTGTAAAGTTCATCTGAAGAAAGTTTAAGATTATTGGAAAGTATGGATATTATTTTTTTTCTCTCTTTACTCTCAATGCCTTTAGGATTAATAGCTAAAGATTTCCTTTTTACATTAAATACAATCTCTTCCCCATTCCTATCTAATATAATCCCCCTATCTTTTGTCCTTGTTTGAGGGTAAGATATACCCCCTCCTAACTGGAGTATAATGATAAATATTTCAATAAAAAAAATTGTTATAATCCAAAAAGTTAAGAATATTCGTGCTCTTATAATATTCATAAACAATTTATATTACCATATTTATTGTTCTAAAGAAGCTGCATAATACTTCTCCCTTATTACCTCTGCCACTCTACCATTATAAACTTTTATTTCTACCACATTTTTAGGATAAGTTAAACCTAATTTTTGAGCCTTAGTTTCTATATTTTTAATACTTAAAGATGATTGAATCTTTGTTTCCAAGTATACTTTTTCTTTTTCTAAGTTATCTATTTCTCTGTTTATTTTTGCCATTTCACTTTTAAGAGCTGAAACTTTTACATTTAAAAAAACTGTACTTAAAAACACTAAAAAAAACAATATAATTACTAAAAATTGTTTCAACTTTCCACCCTCCTTTCCCCCACTCTCAACTTTGCACTTCTTGCCCTTTTATTATTTTCAATCTCCTCTTTTGAAGGTACTACTGGCTTTTTAGTAATAATTTCAAATTTATCTCTGTTGTTCTTTAAAAAATTTTTTACAATTCTATCTTCCAAGGAATGGTAGGTTATAACTACAATTCTTCCTTGTGGATTAAGAATATGAGGTGTAATTTCTAAGGACCTTTCTAAAAGATCTAATTCTCTATTTACAGCTATTCTCAATGCTTGAAATATACGGGTTGCAGGATGCCTTTTATAATTTTGGATATTTTTCCCTATAACTTCTAACAAATCTCCCACATATTTTAAGGGTTTTATTTTTCTTCTTTCTACTATTTTCCTTGCTATTTTGTAGGCATTGGGTTCCTCACCATATTTGTAAAAAATTTCTACAAGTTCCTCTTCAGAAAAATTATTCAAAATATATTCAGCTGTTAAAGAGTCATCTTTAGAAAATCTCATATCCAAAGGTTCCTCAGGCCTTTGAAAGGAAAAACCTCTCTTGCTTTTCTCTATATGATATGATGAGAAACCAAGATCAAATAAGATACCATCAACTTTAGCTATACTTAGCTTTTCTAAAACTTCTGGAATTCTATCAAACGTTGTATTAAAAAGTACAAAATTATCTCCATAAATTTTCAACCTATTTTTAGCTATTTCTAAACTTTCTATGTCTCTATCTATACCTATCAGTAACCCTGATCTATTTAATTCTCTCAATATGGCACTACTATGTCCTCCAAGTCCACAGGTAGCATCAATGTAGATTTTTCCAGGTGTTACCTTAAGGTAATATAAAACTTTATCTAGCATAACTGGCTTATGTATAATTTCTATCTCTTCCATAAGTCCTTTATCTTTTCATTTATTTCGTTCATATTATTAATCAAATCTTCTTCTTTATTAATTTCTTTCCACTTTTCCTCTGCCCAAATCTCTATATGTCTACCAGCCCCTACAATCACCACATCTCTATTTAGTTGGGCATATTCGATAAGAAAAGAGGGAATAAGAATCCTGCCCAACTTATCTGTTGTAACTTGTACAGAGCCTGAAAACCAAAACCTACATAATCTTCTTATATAATCATCCGTAGGAGAAAAACTACTTATTATCTCTGAGAAATTATTCCAATCCACAATAGTATAAATGTTTAAACATTTTTCAAAGCCTCTTGTTATATAAAAAGTATCTCCTAATACTTGTCTAAAAACTGTAGGTATAACTATCCTCCCTTTCTCATCTAAAGAATAATGATATTCCCCACAAAACAATTTAATATCCCCCACAAGATTTCCACTTTTTACCACCTTTTTACACAATTATACAATGTAATCCTTAACAAATAGAAATAAGAGTTAAATATGATGTAATAAGGGTTTATTAAAACTGGTTAAATTAATGCCTAACTTTTGTTCAAGTTTTGTTTAATAAACACTAAGAGGGAAGAAGCAGACCATAAGCCGAATTCTGTTCCCCTTTTTAGGGGCGGCAACCATCTATCTAGGGTAAGGATTACTCCTTACCTCAAGCGGCCAACCCGAGGGTCAGCGGGCCACCTCAACCCCTCCTATTTGGCCTTGCACCGGGTGGGGTTTGTCAAGCCAGGAAGGTCACCCTTCCTGCTGGTGAGCTCTTACCTCACCTTTTCACCCTTACCCATATAAGAATTTTCATTAACCTTATATGGGCGGTCTGTTTTCTGTGACACTATCCTTCAGGTTACCCTGACTGGGTATTACCCAGCACCCTGCCCTGTGGTGTTCGGACTTTCCTCGGAATCTTTCGATTCCGCGGTTGCCTGATCTACTTCTTCCCCCTCATACAACTTAGTCCAAGGTACAACTTCAAAACCTCTAAGTCCTTCTTTCCTAACTATTTTCCAGTAAGGAACTTTATATGTTACTTTCCTTTCGTATCCGCATTCACAGTATAAAGTCTTTTCTTCTATTCCATCCTCAATAGTTGTCGGAGCTTTGATTAATTTGTAATGTACATTCAAAACTTTACCACAATTAGGACATCGAGGAGTTGTTAAATATTTAATAACTCTATCACCTATATACAATATCAAGATTGCAAAAAGTAATAATAATATTAATTCCATAAATTTCCTACCTTAATAATATTATTCCAACCATAAAATTCTACCACAATTCGGACAATTTACAATATCACCTTTTTTAACCTTTTCTAAAACAGCTTTAGGTATCGAAAGTCTGCAGCCTTCACATATTTCTTTATTTATAACTCTGGCAATTGCTCTACTATTTTTAGATTTTAATAAATTGTCAAACTCAATCAAATCTTGCTCAGGTATCTTAGACCTTTTTTCAGAAATATTATCAGATAAGTTCCTTATCTCATCTTTAACTAAATTTATCTCATTCTCTAATATTTTCTTCTTGTTTTCAAACTCTTCTCTCATTTTTTGTAATTCTAAACTTACATGTTTTTTCCTTAAATCTATTTCTTCTGACTGAATCATTAAATTTAATATTTCATCTTCAAGATTATTAATTTGTTTCTTTAGATTTTCAATTTCCTTTTCAACATGCATCACCTCTTTAGGATTTTTTAAAGTTAAGCTTCTTTTTTCCTCCTGAGATAGTTTTTCCCTATATATTACAACCTTATCTTCCTTTTCCTTTTGCTGATCTCTAATTAACTTAAAATCATCATTGATCTTTCTTAACTCTTCCTCTTTGTCATTAATCAACTTAAGATTTTCATTGAGATAGTTTTCAAATTCTAATTCCAAATTTTTAAGCCTTTTTTCATAATCTCTTAGTTGTAATATTAATTCTTGGATTTCTAGTAAACTTGGTATTATTTCTCTTCTCATACTTTCTCCCTAAAATTTTTTTATTTATATAAAGTATATCATTTTATTATAATCTATCCTTTTCTTATCCAAACTGTCATAGGACCTTTTTCTCTATTTGCCCATGCATAATACGGTATGGCTATAAATTCTACCTCTTTTTTGCTTTTTTCTACTCCTTCCATCGGTAAATATAAATTGCTCTCCCAAACTCTGCTGTTTACAATCTTTCCTTTGCCTTTTATCGTAACTATCCCTCCAAGAATCTCTGATAGCTCTGCTTCTAAATTATACTCAGAAATTTCCATGTATCTTGGATCACCCCATGAATTGTCAACCTGCTCCATACAGTAAACTATTGGTCCCCTCTTTATCGCTACTTTCCCTATATTGTCTTTTACCTTTGGATGACTCTCTATTATTTCTATCTCCATGGGTAATCTTAAATTTATTTTGTCCCCTTCTTTCCATTGATTCTCTATCTCTATATATCCATTTCTTATTTCCTTTGTATTTAAATGATTTCCATTTATTTTTATCGTGTAGCCTTTTGCCCAGCTCGGTATCCTTAAAAAGATTTTGTATTCTCATTCTTTTTTTTATTTCAAATTCTATATTCCCTTCCCACGGATAATTAGTCTTTTCTATGAGCCTTACCTCCTTATCTCTCCATGGAATTTGGGCTTCATTCTCTCCATATAAATGAACCCATATTCCTTCTTCTGATGTAGTATAAAAATATCCCGGTATTGATGCTATTAATCTTGCTATGTTTGGTGGACAACAGGCACATGCAAACCATGGCTTTCTTCTGTGTTCTCCAATGTCTTCTAATGGGTTTACATAAAAGTATTCTTTACCATTTAGAGATATTCCTGATAGTAATCCATTGTATAATGTTTGTTCCATTATATCTGCAAATCTTCCTTCTCCTTTTGCAAGTAGCATCCTAAAATTCCACATGAAACTTCCTATTGCTGCACATGTCTCTGCATATGCTGTATCATTTGGTAGTTCGTACTCTTCTCCAAAGGCTTCTCCTTCATGTCTCGCTCCTGCACCTCCTGTAATATACATCTTCTTTTCTGTAAAATTTTTCCATAATCTTTCTAACGCTTCCATTAGCTCTTTTTCTCCTGTCTCTAAATAGAGATCTGTAGCCCCACAGTTTAGATATAAGGCTCTTACTGCATGCCCCACAATTTCAATGAGTTCTCTGAATGATTTGTGGTCTATGTGATATTTTTCTCCGCCTATTAGTCCTTTTCCTCTTTCATCTATAAAGAATTTTGCAAGATTTAAGTATCTTTTGTCGCCTGTTTCTCTGTAAAGTTCTACAAGTGCCATCTCTATTTCAGGATGTCCACATGTGCCTTCTTTTTTGCCCGGCCCAAATACAGCATCTATATGGTCTGCAAATCTTCTTGCAATGTTTAACAAAGTGTCTTTTCCCGTTGTTCTGTGATGTGCAATTCCTGCTTGTATTAAATGTCCAGCACAATATAGCTCATGCATATCTTTTAAGTTTGTCCATCTGTCCTTTTTTCTTTCAAAGGTAAAGTAGGTATCTAAATATCCATCTTCATCTTGGGCCTCTGCTACTTCCTCTATGGTTTGATCTAATATCTTTTCTAAATTTTCATCTCTTCCATAAGATGCAAAGGAAAATGATACTGCTTCTTGCCATTTATATACATCTGTATCATTAAAGAAAAAGCCATAATAATCCCCTTTCACTTTTCCCACTGCTCTTCTAAAGTTGTACAATCTTTGTGTCTCTTCTAATAGTCTATATTGCTCTGGTAAGGTAACATCGTGTAGTATTATTATTCTTTTCCCCCAAAAACCAAATACCTTTACAGAGGATATAGGTATTGTCTTTAATTTCGCATATGGACTCTTTGTAGTATCAATTACAAAACTTCTATTCATCTTTTCGCCCACCTTATATTATTAATATATTAATATATTGGAAAATTTTATTAGTTTTCTCTTTAATTATTTTACGTTTTTCCAAAGTCCTGTCAAAAAGAGGATTAAAAAACTTCAAGTAACCTTTCTATGATCTCACTAAAAGAACTCTTTTTTTCTAAGAAAAGCTTAGCTATTCCATATATATGATTTAAAATCACATGTCCTCATCTATATCTGATATTTTAGTATGAGTTAACTTTGAAACTTTTATTTTTAGATATTTTTTCTATGTTCACAATCGTTACTGCTCTTATAAAAGAAGTAATGGGTCTTCTTAATTAAGAACAGCTTTGATTTTATCTAATAAATCTCTCAATTCAAATTGTTTTACCTATAGAAAAATATGTTTTCGCTTTAATAGCCATTATCTCTATCACTATTTTCTTTATTTATTTCAGGCACATTTTTTTCAAATCTTTAAGTTTATTTTTAACTCTTTGTAGAAATTATAATTCCTACACTTCCATTACCCATGAAACCAACAAATACGGTATTTTTTAACTTCTTTCTACTCATTCTAATATATAAAAAATTAAGAATAGAAAATATGGATCAGATTTGGGTCAATATTAATTAAAAATGGTGGGCGGAGCAGGATTTGAACCTACGACCTCCTGCGTGTGAAGCAGGCGCTCTAACCACTGAGCTATCCGCCCAAGCTTGCTAATGATAAAGTAATACAAAAAGAAATTTTTGTCAATAACTATGAAGAGACCTTCGGTAAATTCTAAAATACAGTATTAAAATCCACAAATGTCCTATCATTTTTCTCATTCTCCCATATATCCCAAATAATATAAGATTATTTATAACATGTAATGAAAGTTTTTTTAAGATGTCCCACAAAGTCACTCAAATACATACTTTTCTACAACCAAATCCAGTCCCATCAACTATTAACCCTTTCTATCTTACTTCTTTTCTTTGAAAAAATATTTTCCCAACTTTCTTAGTTAACTCATGTAAAATCTCCTTTACAACTTTTTGAAACTTATAATGATATATTCTAAGACCTCGCTTATGTGAAAATTTATATAAAGTTTAAAATAGCCAAAGATAAAATGATAAACATATCGCCATGGAATTAAGGTTTGACTACCTTTTTAGAGGTTAAAATTGGGTTTTCCTTTAAAACTCTTTTACTAATTAAAGTATTTTACAAAAAGAATATTTTGATCTTCTTCTCTCCTTTCATCCATTAACTAAAATCAAATAGGTTAAATTAAAAAATTCATATAGACTTTAAGGAGTTATAAGGATTTATGATGAAAGTTATATAAAAAATGGTGGGCCCGCCAGGATTCGAACCTAGAACCAACCGGTTATGAGCCGGCTGCTCTGCCGTTGAGCTACGGGCCCAACTTTCAACGTAAATTATATTATATTCTTTTACAAATTTCAAGAGCTTAAGTGTGATTTAAAAAGTAAAGGGGAGAAATCTTAAATTCTCCCCTCTTCAAATAGCTTAAATCTTAGGTAGATCCTTAAGTGCTTCTTCAACCTTTTCCTTAGGATAAGAATAATCTTCCAGTCTACCTGTTAAATATTGATCATAGGCAGAAAGATCAAAGAAACCGTGACCACTAAGGTTAAATAATATTACTCTTCTTTCTCCTTTTTCCTTGGCATCCAAAGCCTCATCAATAGCTGCTCTTATAGCATGGCAAGATTCTGGTGCTGGTACAATACCCTCCGTCCTTGCAAAAAGAATTCCTGCTTCAAATACTTTTGTTTGAGGATACGCTACAGCCTCAATATATCCATTATGATAAAGAGCACTTACCAAAGGTGCCATTCCATGATAACGTAAACCTCCTGCATGAATAGAAGGAGGGATAAAATTATGGCCAAGTGTATACATCTTTAAAAGGGGGGTCATTTTAGCCACATCACCAAAATCATATGTATATATACCTTTTGTAAGACTTGGGCAAGATTCGGGTTCTACAGCAATAATTCTAATCTTTTTACCCTTAAGTTTTTCTCTTACAAAAGGAAAAGAAAGACCTGCAAAATTACTTCCCCCACCCACACATCCTATAACCACATCAGGAAATTCTTCTGCCATTTCCATCTGCATCAAAGCTTCTTCTCCAATTATGGTCTGATGTAAAAGTACATGGTTAAGTACACTACCAAGGGAGTATTTTGTATCATCTCTCTTAACTGCATCTTCTACTGCTTCACTAATAGCGATACCTAATGAACCAGGAGAATCTGGATCTTTCTCCAAAATCCTTCTTCCAGCTTCTGTATCTTGACTTGGGCTTGGTACAACCTTTGCACCCCATATTTCCATTAAGGATCTTCTATAAGGTTTCTGATAATAACTTACTTTAACCATATATACCTTACATTCTAACTTAAAGAAATTGCATGCCATAGATAAAGCAGAGCCCCATTGGCCTGCTCCAGTCTCTGTAGATAATCTTTTTACACCTTCCAGTTTATTGTAGAAAGCTTGAGCTACTGCAGTATTTGGTTTATGGCTTCCTGGAGGACTACCCCCTTCATATTTATAATATATATGTGCTGGTGTATCTAAATATTTTTCCAAATTTACAGCTCTATACAAAGGTGTGGGTCTCCAAAGCTTATAAATATTTAACACTTCTTCAGGAATAGGAATATACCTTTCTTGACTCACTTCTTGTTTAATTAACTCCAAGGGGAAAATAGGTGCAAGATCTTCAGGCTTAACAGGCTGTAATGTTGCAGGATGAATTACAGGGGGTAGCGGAAAAGGAAGATCAGGTATAATGTTGTACCAATCCTTAGGAAGCTTTGATTCTTCTAAAATATACTTATACTGACTCATACATTAAAAACCTCCCCTAATAAAAATTAAAGCCTTCTCATCCACAAAGGACGAGAAGGCTTGGTCTCGTGGTACCACCTTAATTGAGGTAGATATCCCCCAACTCTTTGCCCATTTAACGGAGGCTAACCCGTTGGAGACTACTCGAAGATATATTATCTCTTTCGTTCCAAGGCTCCAGGCCCCATTCACTACCTGCAAGATGGCTGGTTTACAGCTAATACCAACCTCTCTGTTATCTTGCTATTTGGTAGTTACTATTTCCCTTCACAGCCTTTCCTAATTTTTAGATGATATTATACTATAAATTTTTAATAACAAAAACTCTCAGTGGAAAATTTTTTATTTTTATGTTATTTTATATCAAATTGGTATAATTTATAAAGGATGGGGTGAAAAAATGCTTAAAATAATTGAAACAATAGTTGCAGACTACAAGGCTGTATTTGAAAAGGATCCTGCTGCAAGAAATTTTTTAGAAGTAATACTTTGTTATCCGGGCTTTCATGCTATATTATTACATAGATTAGCCCATTTTCTTTGGAAATTAAAAATACCAGTTATTCCACGTTTAATTTCCCATCTCAATAGACTTTTAACAGGAATAGAGATCCATCCTGGAGCAAAGATTGGTAAAGGTTTCTTTATTGATCATGGTATGGGGGTAGTTATAGGTGAAACAACAGAAATAGGAGATAACGTACTCATATATCAAGGTGTTACTTTAGGAGGTACAGGTAAAGAAAAGGGTAAAAGACATCCTACAATAGGCAATAACGTGGTTATTGGAGCAGGAGCAAAAGTCCTTGGACCAATAACCATAGGAGATAACACGAGAATAGGCGCTGGGTCTGTAGTATTAAAGTCTGTACCACCTAACTGTACAGTTGTGGGAGTGCCGGGAAGAGTTATAGTCCAAGAAGGAAGAAAATTAACTCCTAAGGAAATGTTGGAACATGGTAATATTCCAGATCCTGAGCTAAGTTTAATTGAAGAACTAAAATCAAGAATTGAGAACCTTGAAAATAGAATAGAAATGCTAGAGAAATTATTAAGAGAAAAATCAGAAAACTTATGATATAATCACAAATTAAGAGAAAAAGGTTCCCGGGGGAGCCTCTGAATCCGAGGCTGAGAGGGTAGCGGAAGCTACCGACCCTTTGAACCTGATCTGGGTAATGCCAGCGTAGGGAAGGGATAAAGTTGAAAAAGACAAATATGTGTAAAATTTAAGGTTCCCTTCCAACTATGCTGGCAAGGGGACCTTAAATTTTTATACAGGAGGTGCTTCCTAATGTTTCAAAAACCTGTAAGGCTCATCACAGAAGGTGCTCTTTCTATAGCTTTATCTCTTCTCCTTTGGTATTTACGTATCGGAGCTATGCCTCAAGGTGGAAGTATAAGTATGCAAATGCTTCCTCTCTTTATCTTTGCTTTAAGATGGGGAACATTACCAGGTATTTTAGTAGGATTAGTATATGGGGTTATACACTCCTTACAAGATATGTATGTTGTTCATTGGGCCCAATATTTATTAGATTATCCCATCGCCTTTGGTTTAATAGGCCTTTCAGGAATAGCCAAAAAGATTAAAGCCTCAAAAATAATTTCCTTTTTTATAGCTTTACTTTTCTTAGCAGGTTCAATTCTGTTTGTAGTTAATATATCTAATGAACTTCCTCAAGCTCAAAAAACTCTAGAAGAGTTAAAATTAAAACTTCAATCTGCCCAAGGTGAAGAAAAAACTAATATAGAAGAGGATATTAAAGATTTAGAATTTAAATTGAAGTGGTTCCCAATTTCAAGAATAGTTTTAATAGTTGCAGGTATTCTTGGGGCATTACTTTTAATTTATGGTGCTGTCCTCAGAAAGACCCAAGAACCCATAGAACTTGGAGTATTTATTGGAGGCCTCGGAAGATTATTTGCTCATTTCCTGTCAGGCGTGATTTTCTTTTCCCAATATGCTCCACCTGGGACACCTGCATGGATTTACTCCCTAATATATAATCTTTTTGTAGTTGTACCTAGTACTTTTGTATGTTTACCATTAGTACTACTTATATACCCCAGACTAAAAGAAAGTGAGATATAATAAAAGAATCTATGAAAATAGTAATTTTTGCAAATGGAGAAAGCAATTTAGATATAAATGATATAGGAACTATATTCCCTGTCGACAAAATTATTTGTGCTAACGGTGGTACTAAATTGGCATTAAGGTTTGATATAACACCTGACATAATTGTAGGTGATTTAGATTCATTAACAGAAGATATATCTAAAAAGTTTGAGAATAAAAAAATAGAGTGGAAAATCTATCCAAAAGAAAAAGATGAAACTGATTTAGAATTAGCTGTAAGAGAAGCTATAAAATTCAACCCCCAAGAAATATATTTTATTGGACTATTGGGGGGAAGGATTGACCATTTACTTTCTAATCTATTCTTTTTAGAAAAAGTAAAAGATATGGGCATAGAGCCATATGTAATAGATAAAAATTTAAATATATATCTTATGAAAGGGGAAGAAGAAAGAATATTTTGGGGGAACAAGGGAGATACACTCTCCCTCATTCCCCTATCAGATGTGGTTGATGGGATCTCTTTAGAAGGCTTAAAATACCCCTTACAAAATGAACCATTATATAGAAAGCTTACAAGAGGAATAAGTAATGAATTCCTTTTACCGCAAGCAAAAATAAAAACTTCTGAAGGGACACTCTTTGTAATACATCTACACAAAAAATAAGCTCTTATGTTAAAATATATAGTCTTTATTTTTCAATATCATTGAAATTTTTTTAATTCTGAGGAGAAAATGGAAAAAAGCAAAATAATATTAGTTGGCTTAGAAAAAGAGATGGAAAATTCCTACTTGGATTACGCTATGAGCGTAATCGTAGGAAGAGCTTTACCTGATGCAAGGGACGGACTAAAACCTGTACAAAGAAGAATTATATATTCTATGTACGAATCTGGAATGCTACATAATAGACCCTACAAAAAGAGTGCCCATGTAGTAGGTAATGTCTTAGGTAGATATCATCCTCATGGGGATGCTGCAGTCTATGAAGCATTAGTAAGAATGGCTCAGGATTTTTCCTTCAGATACCCATTAATAGATGGACATGGGAATTTTGGTTCCATAGACGGAGACGAACCAGCAGCTATGAGATACACAGAGGTAAGACTTGCTCCTATAGCCTCAGAAATGATTGCAGATATAGAAAAAGATGTGGTAGATTTTGTACCCAACTATGACAATTCACTAAAGGAGCCGGTAGTACTTCCCACTAAAATTCCTCAGCTTCTTATGAATGGTTCTTCTGGAATAGCCGTAGGAATGGCAACTAATATCCCACCTCATAATTTAGGAGAATTAATAGATGCCTTACTATATTTAATAGAAAATCCTCATACAGGGCTTGATGAAATATTAAAGTTTATAGATGGTCCTGATTTTCCAACAGGTGGAATAATTGTGGGAAGAAAAGGAATAAGGGAAAGTTACTTAACAGGTAAAGGTAAAATCATAGTAAGAGGAAAGGTTAAAATAGAGGAAACAAAGAAAGGTGAAAAAAATATTATTATTACCGAAATACCCTATCAGGTTAACAAGGCTAATCTACTAACCCAAATTGCCGAACTTGTACAAGAAAAGAAAATAACTGGAATAAAAGATCTAAGAGATGAGTCGGATAAACATGGAATAAGAGTTGTAATAGAGCTTAGAAAAGAAGCAGAACCCCAAATTGTTATTAATCAGCTTTATAAACATACCCAATTAGAGACCACTTTTGGAGTTATCATGCTCGCTATTTTGGATGGTCAGCCTAAAGTCTTTAATCTTATAGAATTACTTAAGATTTTCTTAGAATATAGAAAAGATGTTGTACTGAGAAGAACTAAGTATGATCTGGAGAAAGCAAAGGCAAGGGCTCATATTTTAGAGGGACTGTTAATAGCATTAGATCACTTAGATGAAGTAATAAGAATTATAAGACAAGCTGAGAATGCTGATTCTGCGAGAGAGGAATTAATGATAAAATTTAAGCTCACACAGGTACAAGCTCAGGCAATTCTTGACATGAGATTACATCAATTAACAAAGCTTGAAAAAGAGAAATTAATAAATGAGATGGAAAGCATAAGAAAAACTATTGAAGAACTACAAAAAATACTTAACGATGAAAAAGAATTATGGAAAGTAATTGCAGGGGAATTAAAAGAGATAAAAAATAAATACTCTGATAAAAGAAGAACAGAAATTCAAGAGGAAGAAAAAAGCGACATAACTATTGAGGATTTAGTACCTGATAATCCTGAAGTTGTATGTCTTACTCGAGAAGGATATATAAAGAGACTTCCATTATCCACGTATCAAATACAGAAAAGAGGTGGAAAGGGTCTTAATACTCTTGCCAATAATATAAATGACATAATAACCTCTTTTGTGGTTACATCTACAAGAAGTACATTATTTTTATTCAGCAACAAAGGAAGGGTCTTTTACATAAAAACCTATGAATTAGATGAAACTTCAAGACAAAGTAAAGGTACTCCTCTTAAGAATTATATAGGCATATCAGAAGGAGAAGAAATAACAGAAATTATATCTTTAAATGAATTTCCTCAAAATCTCTATTTTCTATTTGTAACCTCTCAAGGAATAGTCAAAAAGACTCCTGTGGAAGAATTTCAAAATGTTAGAAAAACCGGCATAAATGCTATAAAATTAGCAGATAATGACCTATTAGTTAATGTATTCTTAACTACTGGAAACGATCATATTATATTACTTACAAAGAAAGGTAATGCTATAAGATTTGATGAAAAAGATGTTAGACCTATGGGGAGATCTGCTCAAGGAGTGGTAGGAATAAAACTAAGAAAGGACGACTCTGTAATAGGTGGAATAATAGTTAAAAAAGATAAAGACATTGTACTTGTTACAGAATATGGCATAGGTAAGAGGATAAAACCTGATGAATTCAATTTGCAAAAAAGAGGTGGAATTGGAATTAGAGCAATAAAAATAACACCTAAAACAGGTAATTTAATAGGAGTAAAAAATGTGTCAGAAAATGATGAAATATTAATTAGCACTCAAAAGGGTCAAATCATAAGATTAGCTGTGAAAAATATACCTATCATGGGTAGAAATACTCAAGGGGTAAAATTGGTAAAATTAAATGATGAAGATAGAGTAGTTAGTATTGATCTGGTGAGTAACGAAGAATGAAAAAATATGAATTAATAGATCATACAGCAGATATAGGAATAATTGCATATGGAAGTACAAAGGAAGAAGCTTTTGAGGTATCAGCAGAAGCAATGTTTGACCTTATGTGTCCGTTAGAAAAAATTGATGAAAAGGAAAGGTTTGACATTGAAGTAGATGCTGAAGATTTAGAATCTCTACTTGTTACATGGTTAAATGAACTCCTTTATGTATTTGACGTTAAAAGACTTATATTCAAAAAATTTAATGTCACCCTTATAGGGAATAATCAACTAATAAGCCACTGTTTTGGTGAGAAATTTGATCCTAAAAAACATGAAATCATAAGAGAAATAAAAGCAGTAACATATAATCTATTAAAGATTGAAAATAAAGATAACCAATGGATAATACAGGTGGTATTTGATATTTAATGGCAAACTTAATAGTTGGAGAATCTCAATCAGGAAAAACAACACTTATAAAAGTCCTTTCAAAAGGAAAGGCACACATTAAATTTTCTGATTATAATATATGTGCAGTACCCAAAGAGGATGAAAGGCTAATAGAACTTTGGAAAATCTTTAAAAGTAAATCTATTAATTTTATAAACTTAGACTTTATGGATCCACCAGGTAATGCTACTTTTACATACCTAAATCCCCAACTTTATGAAAAAATACAAAAAGCAGAAATAATTCTTTATATGCTGCCTCTTTTTAGAGAAGATAAAGATCTTGATGAGATAAAAAACCAAGAAAATGAATTTATACTAAAAGATCTGGAAACTACAGAAAAACTTTTGAAAAATAGAAAATTAGGTATACCTGAAAAAGCAGTTTTAGATAAAATCCAAAAAAGTTTATTAGATGAGATTCCATTAAGCAATATGGAATTTAGAGAGGATGAACTAAAAATACTTTCTGCTTGGAATCTACTATCTATAAAACCAATTTTTTACATAATAAATATCTCAAATACTCAATTAGAAGATGAAAAACTTCTAAATTCCATAAAGGAGAAATTAAAAGATAAAATCTATTTCTTATTTCCGGCTAAATTAGAAGAAGAACTCTTAGAACTTGATGAAAAAGATGTAACAGAGTATTTGTCCATGTATAACTTATCAAAAAGCATAAGAAACCTATTAATAGATAAAATTTTTGAGTTTAACAATCTTATTTCCTTCTTTACAGTTGGAGAAAAGGATGCTCGAGCTTGGAAGCTAAAAAAAGGAAGCACAGCTTTAAATGCTGCTGGTGTTATTCATACAGATATTGCAAAAGGTTTTATAAGAGCTGAAGTAATAAGATGGGACGAGCTTGTAAAAATCGGTGATTGGAAAAAGGCATATCAAGAAGGAAAAGTAAGAGTAGAAAAGAAAGATTATATAGTAGAAGATGGAGATGTATTATATATAAGATTCCACATATAAAATTAATTAAGTCTTTTCTTCTTTAACAAAATCATAAAGTGTATATTTAGCTAGCGTTTCTCTTAGTTTATTTGTCATCTCAATCCATAAAGGTCTTGTTTTACACTGAGAAACCCTCTTGCACTTATTAGGAAAAACTATACAATCCACTAATGCAGTCCTACCTTCTAAAGCCTCTACCACCTCTAAAATCTTAATTTCCTTTGGATCACCATTTATATAATAACCACCTTCTGCTCCAACCTCAGCCTTAACAAATTTGTTTTGCGAAAGAATTCTCATAATTCTTTCCAAGTATCTTAGAGGAATCTCTTCAGCCTCAGATATTCTCCTTACACTTACAGGATTTCCCTCTTTTTGATTTTTAGCTATGTATATGAGAGCTCTCAAACCATATCTTGACCTTGTTGATAATTTCATAATTATTACACCTCTAAATTCATACTTTTTTAGGATATTTTACATGTTATCCTTTTAAAAGTCAAACATCAATCAGACCAAAACATTCTTCAGCCATTGAAAAGATTTATTCCCCCAAATCTCATGTCCCCCATTAAAAAACTCATAATTTAAATTATCAGATACATTTAAAAAATCATATACTTTTTTAATCTTTGAAAAAGCAAATTTTGTTGCTTCTATAGGAAAAATAGGATCTTTTATACCATGTTCAATAAATAGAAATCTTGGTGCAATAAGTCCTGCAATATCATACATCTCTGCATATTTCAAAATACCATAAATATAATTGCATTCACAATGAGAAATACTTAATATGCTGTCTCTAAAGGTATTTAAATATCCACTAATAATGGTAGCTTTAATACGATCATCTAATGATGATGCAAATAAGGAAGAGGTCCCACCACCTGAAATCCCATAAATGCCTATAGAATCTTTTTTTACCTCAGGGAAACCTTGAAGTAAATCAATACTTCTTATTATATCCCAAACCCTAAGTCCTATAACTGTTTTACTAAGCATTAAAGCCCAGAAAAATAACTCTCTACAAGAAGAAATCTTTTCATTCTTTACTATTTTCCTGTATCCAAAACCCAATTGTTCAATAACAAATGTAATGAAACCCTGTTTTACCAATGAGATTCCAAAATCCTTCATATAACCAGATGGAATTTCTCTCTCATTACCATTCTCATCAAGTCCAACAGCATCATTCATCCCTATTCCATGACCAGGAACAGCAATAACAGCAGGAGCAGGAAGTTCTACCTTTTTGGGAGTAAGAAGATAAGCATAAACTTCTATATCTTCTGCCGAATTGAATATAATAAGTTCTCTCTTATAATCCTCAAAATCCTTAGTATCTAAAACCCTCAAATTGGTATCACATTTTTCTGGAAATCCCCTTAAAAGTTCAATTAACTTTAATCTAAAATTTTTTCTCCAATTTAGCCATTCTTCCTTATTCTTTGCTTTAAATCCATATAATCTTTCGTTTTGATAAAGCTTTTTAAAATATAAAAAGTCCATAAGTATCCTCCTTAATCAAAATAATGTTTATATTGTACACTATTAATTTATCTGATGTTAACAAAAATAAATGATTGTTTTAAAATAACTTAAAATGAAATATAAAGAGATTAATAAATTGAGGTTAATTGCGGATTTTCACATACATTCAAAATATAGCAGGGCTACAAGTAAAGATATGGATCTCCATAGCCTTACAAAATGGGCTAAAATTAAGGGAGTAAATATTTTAGGTACTGGCGATTTTACGCATCCATTATGGTTTAACGGGTTGAAAGGTAAATTAAAAGAAGAAAATTACGGCATATATTCTTACAACGATATTTATTTTATTTTATCCTCAGAGATAAGTCTTATATATAATCAAAATAACAAATTAAGGAGAATTCATCTTCTTATTTTTGCTCCTTCCTTTGAGATAGCATATAAGATTAATCGCATACTTGAAAAATATAGTAATTTAACGTCAGATGGAAGGCCAACATTGGGTGAACCCATACAAAAAGTTATACCTCAACTTTGGGATTTATCTGAAGAGATCCATATAATACCTGCTCATGCTTGGACTCCTTGGTACTCTATATTTGGCTCAAAATCAGGTTTTGACTCAATAGAAGAAGCCTTTGGTAATTATTCTAAATACATTTTTGCTATAGAGACTGGATTAAGTAGTGATCCCTCTATGAATTGGAGGTTAAGTAAATTAGATAAGATTTGTTTAATTTCAAATTCAGATGCCCATTCTCCAAATAAAATAGGTAGAGAAGCTAATGTACTTAATTGCAATTTAAATTACAAAGATATCTTTAATGCTATTAAAAATCAAGATAAAGATAAATTTTTATATACTATAGAATTTTTCCCAGAAGAAGGAAAATACCACTTTGATGGTCATAGAAATTGTAATATATCATTACACCCCAAAGAGAGTATTAAGTTAGGGAAAATCTGTCCCATTTGCGGTAAACCACTTACTATAGGTGTTCTACATAGAGTAGAAGAATTAGCTGATAGAGAAGAGGTATATTTACCTATTAAAATACCTTATAAAAATTTAGTACCATTGGAAGAGATTATTGGGCAATCTTTAAATAAAGAACCTTCATCACCTATAGTACAAAGGGAATATTTAAAAACCATATCAAATCTTGGAAATGAGCTAAGCATCTTAATGGATGTATCATTAGAGGATATAATTAGAATTTCTGGAGAAAAAATTGCCAAAGGCATAAACCTTATGAGACAAGGAAAAATAAAAAAAATTCCGGGATATGATGGGGTCTATGGTAAAATAATAATTTTTCCAGAAGAGGCATCTTCAGAAAATCAACTTTCTCTCTTCTAAAAAGATCTTTTGAAAAGCTCTAAAATTTTATCCTTTAAAGTTATGCCTGGTAGTAAGTTTTTAAAATCTTCAATGGCCTTATCAAATCCGATATCATAACCTCTTTTCTGACTCTCTAACCATTTATGATCTGATATATAAACGTAAAGATCTGCTTCTGTTCTTCCTGGAAAAGCATCCAAAAGTCTTTCTTGTTGGATTTTTTTAACAATTGGTAGATAAATATTTCTATACCAATCTCTTGCCGCTTCTTTAATATTAACCTCTTCCCCCTTTTTTTCGCTCATATAATATTTATGTTCTAAAATTTGATTTAAAAGCTTTCTATACTGCCCTATTTCTGTAAGAATTATCCCTCTTAACCCTGTAATTAATTCAAAATCTGACCTTTCTCTGTGTAATATATTTTCTATACTGTTTTCAGAAGGAATATATTCAATTACATGAGCATCGATCTCTTTCTGACCTAATTTCTTTGCTACAGCCACTCTATGATTTCCATCAACAACATAATATTCATCTTTTATCTTATAAACCTCGATAGGAGGTAAAATTTTTCCTCTCAAAATTGCATTTTCAAGCTCTTGTAATCTACTTTTTGAACTACCTTTTAAAGGTCTAAACTCTTCATCAAAATCTTTATATCTTCCAACACTACCAACAATCTTATCAACCTCAATAGTCTGATAACCTAAGTCTCTCCATCCTGAAATTTCTTCTTCTTTTAAAACTTCATCAAAACTCTTTAAATGTTTTTTATTTTTTAAAAATCTCTTAAAAAACCTCATTTCTATAAATCCAAAAGAATTATTCCAGAACAGTTTATAATTTTTGTATTACCAAGCTCTGCAAACCTTTTAGAGTTATAAACATAATTCATGTGTGTATGCCCGTGAAGAAAATATTGAGGTTGATATTTCTCTATTAATTTTAGAAAAGCTTTAAAACCTTTATGAGCTAAATCATCTCCTTCATGAATTCCAAAAGGTGGAGAGTGAGCTACCACAATGTCCACCCCTTTTCTTAACTTTAAAAACAATCTTCTAATTCTCCACTCCATTTCCTCTTCGGTATATTGAAATTTACCTACACTATATTTTATAGAACCACCAAGTCCCAAAATTTTCCTCCCTTTAAACTCTATCATCCTTCCATCAATACTTTCACAACCTTCTGGAGGCCTCTTTTCATATATCTCATCGTGATTTCCATGTACATAAAATACTGGTACATTTAACATTGTAGCTATATAAGTAAGAAGTTCCGGCATAACATCACCACAGGATATAACCCCCTCTACCCCTTTATATGGAGTTATATCAAATTTTTCATAAAAATTTGGAGATTCAATGTCAGATAGAGCTAATACCTTCAACTTAAGGGCTGTCCTATCCTCATCTTAAGTTCATTAATATATCCTATAGAGAAAGGATCCTTATCTGCTAAATAAGCAAGATATACAGTAGCAAAATCTCCTAAATATGTCATAGAAAAGAACTGAGTAAGAGGAGATTTTCCTTCAGCTTGCCACATGAATATAGGTACTCCTCTTTCAGATATTTTCTCTTTCATGAACTCTACCCTAATCTTCATTTCTCCATCAAGAGAGGTGTACAAGAAAATAAGAGTTAATGGCTTAATAACTTCATCCATAGCTTCCCACGCCATAATTTCATTATGGTTAAGCTCTGGAAAGAAGTGATAAAATGCAGGATATTTTGAATTTTCATTGATTTGACATTTCCATCTATAAGCTGCTACCTTCCATTTTTCCTCTACAGCATAAATAACAGGAATACGCTTAAAGATCATTTTTGCAACTTTTTTTGCCACATTTTCTTCTGTTGGTACTTCTCTCTTGAAGCTTTCTCTTGCCTTTTTAAGATAATTAATAGTCTCCTCTATCTCTGACTTTTTAGAGGATACTGCTCCTATTTTTTCCAAAACTACAAAAGAAGGAATTGTTACATAGCCTATAGCAGCTCTTGGTGCCATGCCTGATGGTATCTCAACCAAAGTAAGATTTTTTTCATTTGCAAATTCTTTTAATTTTCCTCCACTTGTTACTGCTACAACAGAGGCTCCTTTATCATAAGCAGCTTTGGCAGAATTTAAAGTTTCTACAGTATTACCTGAATAACTAACCGCAAATACTAAGGTTTTACTATCCACCCAAGTAGGGAGATCATAATCTCTGTTTACATATATAGGAAATCTTGCTTCTTTAAAAAGGGCACTTTGTAAAACGTCGCCTCCTATAGCAGATCCGCCCATACCAAGCACAAGAACCCTCTCTATATTATAAGACACATTTTTTATAGGAGCAGAATAAGAAACTTCTGCGGCTCTTTCTATTTGTTCTGGCAAACTATAAACTGCTGAATACATGTCCTTGGGGTCTAAGTTTTTAAGAACATCAATTTGATCCAATTTCTCTACCATCTTTATGCCTCCTTTAATTATTTTGTTTGTGAAATTATTTTAGCTTATAATTAAATCGTTGACAATAATTAAATACTCTGTATACTTTAAAAGTATTTAAAATAATTTAAGAAAGGAGGATGAAAGAAATGGAAACAAAGGTTGTATGGAATGGAAAAATGAAATTTACAGGAACAACTCCTTCTAACTTCAATATCGTCATGGATTCTACACCAGATCATGGAGGAGGAAATGAAGGACCTCGCCCTATGGAGCTTATACTTGTAGCTCTTGGGGGATGTACAGGTATGGATGTAATCTCTATTTTAAATAAAATGAAAGAGAAGGTTGAACATTTTGAAATGAAAATCACAGCAGAAAGAGCCCAAGAGCATCCTAAAGTTTATACCAAAGTACATATTGAATACATTTTCAAAGGGGAAAATTTAAATGAAGCTAATATCAAAAAAGCTATAGATCTTTCTCAAACAAAATACTGCTCTGTATCTGCTATGTTAAGAAACACAGCAGAAGTTACATACTCATATAAAATACTTTAGTGGAAGGGAGAGAACAGGCTAAGTATGGATAATATAAGAGTAAGAATAGCACCAAGTCCCACTGGATATCTCCATGTAGGGACTGCTCATACTGCTCTTTTTAACTGGCTTTTTGCAAAGCATAACAATGGAAAATTTATATTAAGAATTGAGGATACTGATATACAAAGGTCATCAAAAGAATATGAAGAAAATATTTTAGAAGGATTAACTTGGCTTGGTCTATATTGGGATGAAGGTCCATATTATCAAACTCAAAGATTAGATCTGTACAGAAAATATGCAGAAGAGCTTCTTAAAATAGGTGCAGCATATTATTGTTATTGCACTCCTGAAGAATTAGAACAAAGAAGAAAAGAGGCTTTAGCTCAAAAAAGACCTCCAAAATATGATAGAAAATGCTTATATCTATCAGATGAAGAAATAGCAAAATACGAAAGAGAGGGAAGAAAACCTGTTATAAGATTATTAGTTCCAGAAGGTAAAACTGTTTTTAATGACATCATAAGAGGCGAAATAGAATTTGATAATGAGGATATAGGAGATTTTGTGATAATGAAATCAGACGGCATTCCTACCTATAATTTTGCTGTAGTTGTAGATGACTACACAATGGGAATAACTCATGTGATAAGAGGAGAAGATCATATATCAAATACTCCCAAACAGCTTTTTATATATAATGCCCTTAACTGGACTCCACCTGAATTCGCCCATTTACCTTTACTTCTTGGCCCAGATCGATCTAAACTTTCAAAAAGACATGGTGTTACATCTGTTACAGAATATAAAAAGATGGGATATTTACCAGACGCTTTAGTTAACTACCTTGCTCTTTTAGGGTGGACCCCAGAAGAAAATAAAGAAATTTATACGATTGAAGAACTAATAGAACTTTTTGATTTAAGAAGGGTCACTAAAAATCCAGGTATTTTTGATATAACAAAACTTGAGTGGATAAATACACAACATATAAGAAGACTTTCTGTAGAAAAATTGGCTGAGCTGACTTTACCATTCTTAGAAGAAGCAGAATGGTTCAATAAGAATAATTTTGACAAAAATTACTATCTAAAAGTTGTCTCTATTCTACAAGAAAGATTAAAAACTCTATCTCAGATACGAGAATATGGAGATTATTTCTTCTTAGATAATCTAAATTACGACCCTGAAACTGTAAAAAAAGTATGTAAAAGTCCAGATATACATATTTATTTAGAGAAAATTAAAGAAGAATGGTCTAAAATTTCAAATTCAGAATTCAACGCTCAAAATTTAGAAAACATATTAAGAAATTTAGCAGAAACCCATCAGATTCCAACGAAAAATTTAGTCCATCCTATCCGTGTTGCGTTAACAAATAAAACTGTTGGTCCAGGTCTTTATGAGCTTGCAGAAATTCTTGGGAAAGAAAGAGTCATAAAAAGATTAGAAGAGTTTATAGAGTTCCTTAAAAGACTTTAAAGCCCAAAAGTAATATGTTAAGACGCTCTCCTTATAAAGATATAATAAATTACGAAAATATCCTTTCTAAGGATATAGGAGAAGGAGAGCGTCTTTTTCTGCACTATACCTTAATACAAGCAAAAAGTAATCTGGAAATAGCCGAAAAATCTGACTATTTTGTCTCTCCTCTTCTCTTTTTCTATGGTATAGTAGCATTAGCCAAAATTATAATTTTGAAAAATTCCAAGATTATACCAAGAGAGGTTTTACATGGACTTACAGTAAGAGTAGCTGGAGAAAAATCCATAGATTGGACT
The DNA here is from genome assembly GCF_055181375.1 of Dictyoglomus sp. DH. Classification (NCBI taxonomy): domain Bacteria; kingdom Pseudomonadati; phylum Dictyoglomota; class Dictyoglomia; order Dictyoglomales; family Dictyoglomaceae; genus Dictyoglomus; species Dictyoglomus sp. DH. The sequence goes on from NZ_CM143706.1 coordinate 1,366,153, forward strand.
AAAAATTATGATCCCAAAAATGAAACAGTTCTTGTTAAGGAAAAAGGTCTTTTTCCTACTTTTTACAAATCTATATCTTCCCATGCTCTTCCCGAGGGTGAAAAATACACCTTAGGAGATCTCTTCCTCTTTCTCGAAAGAAAAACCTCATTAGAACCTTTAGCTGTCCATTATCTTATTCTATTTCTTCTATCTATGTTAGCAAGATATGAACCTCAAAAGTGGGGATGGGCATATGAAAAATCCTCTTTCTCAAGAGAATTGAATACCTATTTAAAAATTGTAGGAAGAGAAATTTATGATCTTTGGAGAGAAAAGATTAATTTATAATAACTTTCAAAAAGATCCTTAATTAGGGAAATATTATAAAGATCTTTAAAACTCATTAGCTTATTATAACTTTTGTCAAAATATTTTTCAGCAGTATTAAACGTAGCTTCCTTTACTCTTTTTTTATCTAAAAGCTCAATTATATATAAAATATCTCTTTCAGATAATCTTTCCCTCATCCATATTTCTTCTAACATCATTCTTTCCTTATCTGAAGCCTCCGAATATAAGTACAATACAGGATAAGTTTTCTTCCGTCGTAAGAGGTCATTAAAGGTGTTCTTTCCTGTTTTATTTGGGTCCCCCCAAATTCCCATAGCATCATCAGCTATCTGGAAGAACATTCCAAAATCTCTACCAATCTCTTGGAAGATTTTTGCTGGATCTTCCTTATAAATTGCTGAATAAGCCCCTAAATAAAAGCTTGTAGAAAAAAGCTTAGCTGTCTTTTTCTCTATCATAATAAGATATTCTTTAAGAGATACTTCTTTCTTTTTTTCAAACAATAAATCCAGATATTGACCTTCTATAAGTTCTCTTATAGTCTCAGTAATAGTTGATAGGGTTTTAGCAAGAAGCTGAGGATTTAAATTAGATAGAACCTGAAATGTCATATCAAATAAAAGATCTCCCACATTTATAGCTTGAGCTTCTCCCCAAATTTTCCATACAGTCCATCTTCCATGTCTTTTCTCATCTCTATCTTGAATATCATCATGAACAAGAGAAAAATTATGAAGAAATTCTAAAGAGGATGCTATATCTAAAACAGAGTCAAGATCACCACCTAAGGATTGATTTATTAATACACAAAAAAGAGGTCTTAATCTTTTTCCACCTTTAAACTCCATAAGAGGCTGAAAGTTTTCATCCACCCAGCCCATATGGTATGCAGTAATAAAATGAACTGGAACCTCTGATGAAAACTTATTCCAATTTTCTTGTAATCTTTTCTCTATTTGAAGAAGATATCTTTGAATTTCGTTCATATCCATTCCATTAATTCTTTAAAAAATTCCAAAAAATGTTTATCTGATAAAGCTTCGTTATGAGCTGGTGTTATACATACCACCTTTCCATTACCATAATAATGATACCATCCTGCTATGGATTCCCCATTTAAGGATTTGGAATAAAGAAAAACATTTGTTCTTCCTTTATCACAATATACAAAATAGTGTTCATCAAGAAGCTCAAAATTTATATTTTTCCCATCCTTAGGCGATTTTCCGAAATATTCTACTTTCCCTCTTTCAGGATGATATTTAAAATAACCTTTTAATATATCTTTTACAAAAAGACTTTCTGGATCATAGGAGGCAAGACCAGAGTGCCAGACTAAAAATTTTCCTCCTTCAAATATATAATTTTGTATATTACTTTCTATATCTTTTCGCATCCAAACTTTGTCTTTATCTTGCCCTATTCTATTTTCCCTTCCCAAAATAATTAGATGATAATTTTTTAAATTAATAGGAAAATCATCTGGAATTATATAATCAATATAGTCCTCTTTATTTTTTACTTTTTCTAAGACTTCTTTCAAATAAACTTCAGGATGATAAAAATCCCCTAATATTGCAAGAATTCTCCTCATTTTCTAAAAATTCTCCAAAAGTTCTATTATAAATTTTATTCTTTCAAATGAATCAAGATAAGTATACATACCACCTGTATAGTAGCCTTGCTGAGCAACTTCTATCCCATTTTTCTTAAAATCCTCTATTATCTTTTTCGTACCCTTTACTAAAAATCCTAAATGATGTACCCCTTCCCCATGAGTATCTAAAAACTCTCTCCAAGTAGAAGGATTTTCATCCGGTTCAATAAGTTCTATCTCTACATTCTTAAAATTTTTAAAGAAAGCAAGCTTAGCCCTTGCTGGTGTAGGATTTCCTTTATATTGTGTCTTAGCTTTTTCATAGACATCAGTGATAATAATTTCAGGTTTTTCAACCCCAAAAATTTTAGAATATTCCTCTACTGCCTTTTCAATATCTCTCACAATTATACCTATCTGAACCACTACATCAGTACCTAAAATATCATTCACCATTTTCTTTTTCCTCCTTACAATATATTCTATTTTTTATTATATAATTTTCTACAAGCTCTGGTACCAAGTATTTAATAGACAACCCTTTTTTTATTCTATCCCTAATCTCTCTTGCCGAAATTGGGAAATATGGAAATTCCAGAGAAAAGATTCTATCTTCAAATTTTTCAAAAAGTTCCTTAATCTCTTCGGAAAAATAATTTTCTCCTCTACTTCCAATAACTATTTTTGAAAGTCCCAAAATATCATAAGGATCCTTCCAAGTTAGAAAATATTTAAATGCATCTTGTCCCAGTAAAAGATACATCTCCGTATTATAAAAAAGAGTAGATAGATCTTTTAAAGTGTCAATAGTGTAAGAAACACCTTCTCTTTCAAGCTCTATAGGTAATACCTCAAAATAAGGATTATTAAGAATAGCTAACATAACCATCTCATATCTTTGTTTTGAGGTAGCTTCTGGAATTTCTCTATGGGGTGGTATCTTATTAGGTATAAAAAATACCTTATCTAAATGAAATTTTTCTCTTGCATATTCTGCAAACCAGAGATGTCCATAATGAATAGGATCAAAAGTACCTCCTAAAACGCCAATTCTCTTCATAGTTATCCCTTCAATATTAAAGAATTATTTTTTTTATCAAATATAAACATGTAATCTCCTATTTTAACTATATCTCCATCAGACACTCTATATTTATTCAAAAGTTTTATAATTCCTCGTCTTTTAATATAATTAGAAAAATAGGCAAAGGCTTGCGGATTATAAAGATCTAATTTATTAGCTACTTTTTCAGTCTTATCATCTTTAAGTACCCATATATTTTCTTCATTTTTCTCAAGTAATGGTACCTCTAACTCTTTAATTAATTCTTTATTAGAAATCTCTTTATCTAAGTCAATAGCAGGAATATTTTTCTTCTTTTCTTTCACATATTTTTCTAATATTTCTAAAAACTTATCTACATTTATTCCCTCTTTGGCTGAGATAAAGATATAAGGTATACTTAAGCTTTTAAACCATTCTTTAATTTCTTTCATTCTTTCTTGAGTCTCTGGTAAATCAATTTTATTGATTACAATAATCCTCGGTTTTTCAAGAAGTTTTGGGCTATAAAGACTTAACTCTTTTTGTAATATTTCATATGCTTTTTGTAGAGGATTCTCCAAATCACTTCCATCAAGAACAAAAACCAGAACTGATGTTCTCTCAATATGTCTTAAAAATTCATCTCCCATTCCCTTGTTTTCATGAGCTCCTTCTATGATTCCTGGAATATCTGCTACAGTAAATGTAAAATCTCCTCTATCCACAACACCAAGATTAGGGAATTTTGTTGTGAAAGGATAGGGAGCAATTTCTGGAGTTGCATTAGTTATTTTTGAAAGAAGAGTTGATTTACCCACATTTGGCAAGCCCACAAGTCCTACGTCAGCTAAAAGTTTTAATTCTAAATATAGCCACCTTTCCTCTCCTTTTTCTCCCTTTTCTGCAAAATAAGGGGTCTGTCTTGTAGAGGTTGCAAAATTAGCATTACCTCTACCACCCTTACCACCTTTTGCTACTACTATTCTTTGCCCATGGGATGTCAAATCCCCTAGAAATTCTCCTGTTTCAGCATCAAAAATTAAAGTTCCTACTGGAACTTTAATAATTAAATCCCTTCCATCTTTTCCTTTTTGTTTTTTACCTTTTCCGTGCTCTCCTCTCTCAGCATAATAATGACGTTTATAATGGAAATCGAGCAGAGTATCCAAATTCTCATCAGCTTCTATAATTACATCTCCACCCTTACCACCATCACCACCAGCAGGTCCTCCTTTGGGCACATACTTTTCTCTACGAAAAGCAATACATCCGTTACCCCCATCACCTGCTTTAATATATATTTTTGCCCAGTCTATAAACATACCTTGGATTAATTTTGAGAAACAGGGAGAACATTTATATATTTTCTGCCATGTTTTACAGAAAACTTAACAATACCTGGTTTTAATGCATAAAGAGTGAAATCTTTACCCAAACCCACATTTATACCTGGATAAATCTTTGTACCTCTCTGTCTAACTAATATATTTCCAGCATCCACCAACTGCCCCTCAAATCTCTTTACTCCCAAATATTTAGGATTACTATCCCTACCATTTCTACTTGCTCCACCTGATTTTTTGTGAGCCATTTATTTTCACCTCCTATTTTTAAGGTGTTACTATTTCTTGTATTAAGAGTTGTGTAAACGGCTGTCTATGACCATACTTTCTTCTATAATGTTTCTTTCTTTTGAACTTAAATACAATTACTTTTGGATATTTATCCTGCCTAACTACCTTTGCCTTAATCTTAGCACCATTTACGTATGGCTTTCCTACCAAAACGTTATCCTCTTTACTTACCAATAGAACTTTATCCAATACTACCTCTTCACCCACATTTGCTTTTATTTTTTCCACATTAACTAAGCTTCCTACACTTACTTTATATTGTTTTCCTCCTGTTTCCACTATAGCAAACATTCCCTATAACCTCCTTACAAAAGTTGATATTTTAAATGAATTAACACTACAATTTATCACTTTATACAAGTATTTGTCAAGATTTCAAGATTAGAAAATAAAATTTGACAACTTTAGTTATATAATTCTATACTTTAATAAGCTTTTACTTTTATACATATATTTTGCAAATTATGAAAATGGAGGTAAATAATATGAACCAAAAAAGTAAGGTTAGTATAGTGAGAACAACTAATAAAAATATATATAATGCTGTTGGAGATGCGATAGATCTTATCGGCGGAATTGATAAATTTGTAAAGTCAGGTGATGTTGTTCTAATAAAACCAAATGCCTTTATAAGTAAGGAAGAGAAAGGTTTTATTTCAGACCCTGATGTGGTTCTTTCCATAGCAAGGTTATGTAAAGAACAAGGAGCAAAAGAGGTATATATAGGAGAAAGAACACCTACTGCTAATAAATGGTATCCTCAAGAGAAAATAGATATAGCAAAAGTAGTATGCTTTGATGACATTCATTTTAATTTAAGGGTATTACCTAATGCCAGAGTTATAAAAACAGCTGTTCCCATACCTAAAACTGTAGAAGAATGTGATGTATTTATAAATGTACCTGGTCTGAGATTTCATGCCTTAACTATTATATCAAATGGTATGAAAAACATAATGGGAATTATGCCTAAGGAAACAACTCTTTTGATACACCTTTCTGGATTAGAGGATGCAATTGTAGATCTTAACTATTTTAGAAGAAGTAATCTTGTAATTTCTACTGCAATACATACTATAGTTGGAAATTTCCCAGTTACAGGATATGGAATAGAGAGTAATACATTAATTGCTGGAGATAATGTAGTTGCTGTAGATTCTGTATCAGCATTAATATTAAATGCTGATCCTCACAATATAAGACACCTAACTTTAGCAAATGACTTAGGACTTGGACCTATAGATATGGAGAATATAGAACTTGTTGGTGAATCTATTGAATCTTTAGAATGGAGAAAAAATATAGCTTGGCCAATTATAGACTATGAAAATTTTAGAGACAGAATAAATATAATAGATCCATTTAAGGCATGCCATGGATGTAAAAGGGCAGTAAGCAGTGGGCTCTCAGACATCATTGAAAACTATCCAGATGTTGACATTTCAGATGTAACTATAGTATTAGGCCCTGTTGAAGATTTGGACAAATTTAAACTGACAGATAAAATCATTCTTTTTGGGAATTGCACTTTTCCATATAGAGATAGAGGACTATATGTACAAGGTTGTCCCCCAAGAGCTAATATGGCAAAGCAAGCAATAAAGGATATTAAAAATTTAAAGTAATATAATTTTATCGCTATCTGCCGATTCTCTTGCCTTAATAGCTACCTCAGTAACATAGAAGGAATCTTCTGGCCTAACCATACATTTACCCTTCCCCATTATTTCATTGATAAAATCCACAAAGATCCTTTTTCCTGGCATAAGTAGTAACTCTTCACCTTTATACTTCTTGTTTATTAAAAATACTTTGTTAAAAATGATTTCTATTATACCATCCGTACCCACAATTCTTACTCTATCATCATCATGAGTTGGAGCATTAGATGGTCTTAAATAATCAATGCTTAAAGAAGCAAATATTTCGTTTTCCAAAGTAAAAAAACAAAGAGCTGTGACCTCTAAATCCCCATTATCTTTGTTATATTTTCTTGAGTGAGTAGCATATACTTTTTTAAATTTCTTATTGGTAAACCAATAAATCCAATCAATAGCATGAATTCCTACCCATGGAATTGTCCCCCCATAAGATTCTCTGTGTTTATAAAACTCTGGTCTATTCCCTAATTTGTAAGATTTTTGAGTGTTTATTAATCTAATATTACCTATTACACCTTCTTGAATTTTATGCCAAGCTGTTAGAAACCATGATTTGTATCTTATTCCAAACATAGCACATAGATGTTTATTGGATTCATAATAAACTTTCTTCAGATTTTCTAGATCTTCCATGGTAGTAGCTAATGGTTTCTCACTAAAAACATGACAACCATACTTCAATACTTTCATATTTAACCTTGCAATGTCTCCAAAATGACAAGCAACTACTGCTATATCAGGCTTAGTTTCTTCTATCATCTTCTCATAATTATCATACACATTTACCTTATAAGGAAGAGCTTTTATCATTTCTAAAACTTTGCTTATATCCTCACCATATGATCCAGGAGCAACACCAACAATTTTATAATCTGTAATTTCCTTTAATCCTTCCATCACGTAATTTATATGTCCAGAACCACCTATAATGACTATTTTCATTACTTTTTACCTCCTAAATAGATAATTTCTATGATTATTATATCTTAGAAATGATCATTGAAAAATCTCATAATTTTTGATAAAATACAGCTTGGAAAGATCAGAAGATAAATTGTACATTTGAGATGTTGACAAACTATCAATAATATAGTATATAAAAATACCTGTGTGAGCCGCTAGCTCAGTCGGTAGAGCACCTGACTTTTAATCAGGGGGTCACAGGTTCGATTCCTGTGCGGCTCACCAATGAAAGGGCCCTCATCGTCTAGCCCGGCCTAGGACACCGCTCTTTCAAGGCGGTGACGGGGGTTCGAATCCCCCTGAGGGCGCCAAAGTGGGCGGATAGCTCAGTGGTTAGAGCGCCTGCCTTACAAGCAGGAGGTCGTAGGTTCAAGTCCTGCTCCGCCCACCATTAAAAAATGATATAATATATAATGTGGGGTCGTGGTGTAGCCCGGTTTAACACACCTGCCTGTCACGCAGGAGACCGCGGGTTCGAATCCCGTCGACCCCGCCATTTTTTATAGTAAATTGAACCTTGAGGGCCGGTGTAGCTCAGAGGCAGAGCAGCCGATTCGTAATCGGCATGTCGCCGGTTCGAATCCGGCCTCCGGCTCCATAAGAAGGTGTTATTTATATGGTTGAATTTGGCAAGGTTGTAGATAAAAAGGGGAATATTTTAAAGATAGAATTAAACCCTACCTCTACGTGTAAGATATGTGTTCTTTGTCATTCGGAAGGTACATATAACTTTTATCTCGATGCCTTAGATAATTGTAACGCAAAAGTTGGTGACACAGTCGTTATTGAGATAGAAAGAAAAAAATATTATAAGGCCTTATTTTTAATATACGGATTACCTTTAACTCTTTTCATTATTGGCGTTATTTTGGGATACTTATTCAATCCCAAAATACATTTTGACCCTCAACTTTTTGGATTAATCTTAGGCTTCTTATTAATGACTCTTGGTTATATTTTGGTAAGATTTTTAGATCGTAAGTTAAGTAAAAAACAACAATATATTATAGTGGCTAAAAAAGTTGTTTAAAGATTTTAAGCCTCCAAAGGGATATAAATTACTCATAACTGCACCAAACTATATAATTGGTGAATTAGTATATAACTTATTAACCACTTCAGGTTTACATCCTCAAATTTTATCTTCCTCTTTTCCCTACACAGATCCTGTATATATGGGCAGAGGATTACCTGTTTACATAATAGTACCAGAAAACGAGTTTGAAGAGGCTAAAAGAGTTATAGAAGAAGAAAACATAGATAATAATTGACTTAATTTACTAACCCTTTTATAATCAGAAAAATCTTAAGTTCTGGGGTGAGAAAAGATGGAGAATATGGAAAAGAAATTACAAGAAGCTAAAACTGCAAGTTATAAATTAGCATTACTCAGTACCAAGGCAAAAAATGAAGCATTAAGAAAAATAGCAGAAGGTATAGAGAAGAATATTCCAATAATATTGGAGGAAAATAAAAAAGATCTAAAAAGAGGAGAAGAAAAAGGCTTAAGTAAAGCATTAATGGACAGAATACTTCTAAATGAGAAACGTCTAAAAGATATTGTTCGAAGCATTGAAGATGTAATTAAACTGCCAGATCCGGTTGGAGAAATCATTTCTATGCAAAAAAGACCTAATGGGATACTAGTAGGACAGATGAGAGTACCTATCGGTGTTTTAGCTTTAATCTACGAAGCACGACCAAATGTAACTGTTGATGGAGCAATTTTAGCAATAAAATCAGGAAATTCTATAGTTTTAAGAGGAAGTTCAGATGCATCATATTCGAATATTGTCCTTGCTAATATAATGAAGGAATCATTATTAGAATCAGAAGTACCCCCAGAAAGTATCCAAATCATAGAGACACCAGAACATTCAGCTGTAGAAAAACTTCTTCAAATGAGAGATTATGTAGATGTGGTTATACCGAGAGGAAGTGCAAATTTTATTAAACATGTAATTAATATATCTAAGGTACCTGTTATAGAAACTGGCGCAGGAAATAATCATATATATGTAGAAGAAGATGCTGATTTTGATATGGCAAGAAAAATAATAATAAATGCAAAAGTTCAAAGACCATCTGTTTGCAACGCTATTGAAAAACTTCTTATTCACAAAAATATTGCAGATAAATTTATACCACTAATAGTTGAAGATTTAAGAAAATATAATGTAGAGATTAGAGGTTGTGAAAAAACATGTCAAATTATAAAAGATGCAATTTTAGCTACAGAAGAAGATTGGTACATTGAATATTTAGATTTTATTATTGCAATAAAGGTAGTAAATTCTTTGGAGGAAGCTATAGAACACATAAATAAATACAATACAAAACATTCAGAAGCAATTATAACAAAAGATTATCATAAAGCAATGACTTTCTTGCAAAGAGTTGATGCAGCTGCTGTTTATGTTAATGCATCTACAAGATTCACTGATGGTGGAGAATTTGGGCTTGGAGCAGAGATAGGAATATCTACCCAGAAACTTCATGCAAGAGGACCTATGGGATTAAAGGAGCTGACCACCACTAAATATATCATCTTTGGAGAAGGTCAGATAAGAGAATAAAAAAGAAGGGAGAATTTAGTATGAAACTTGGTATTATTGGTGGAGGAATGATGGGAGAAGCTATTCTCTCGGGTATACTTTCCTCTTCCTTTTTAAAAAAAGAAGATATATTAGTCTCAGAACCTCTTGAGGAAAGAAAGAAATACTTAACAGAAAAATACGAAATAAAGGTGGTTTCTGATAATGTATATACTGTGAATAATTGTGAATATATTCTTTTAGCTATAAAGCCTCAAAATTTCAAAGAAGTACTTCAGGAAACTTCCCCACATATAAAATCCCATCATGTAATAATATCAATAGCAGCTGGTATTCCTATTTCCTTAATATCTAAATATATAAAAGAAGCAAGAAGTATTATTAGAGTAATGCCTAATCTTCCATGCACTGTTAATAAAGGAACAATAACGATTACATATTCAGAAGCAAAGGAGGAAGATATTAAGTTTACTAAAAGCCTTTTTGAAACAATTGGAAAAGTATGGATTTTACCTGAAAAATATTTTGATACAGTAACCGCTCTTACGGGAAGTGGTCCAGCTTTTGTTGCTTTAATTCTACAAGGTTTTACATTATCAGGTGTAAAAGGTGGGATACCATATAATATATCAAAAGAGATGGTTATTCAACTTTTCGAGGGAGTATTGGAGTATATTAAGAGTAAAAATCTTACCTTTGAAGATATAATCAGAATGACCTCATCACCTGCTGGCACAACCATCATGGGACTTGAAGTTCTATATAATGAAGGGATTATTGGAATAATTATGAATGCTATAACGTCATCCAAAAATAGAGGCTCTGAAATAACTAATGAGATTAAGGAGGGACTGCTATGAGAAGAGAAAGAGGAATATGGCAGGTTATACTTATCATTTTCATCTTGGGAGCTATAATAGGTGGCTTAATTGGAACTGTTGGAGGTTACTATTTAGTTAGTAATAAAAATAAAACATCATCCACAGAAATATCCAATAATATTCTTCCCACTCAAGAGGTTTATGTACCAAGTGCCTTAGGATCTTTTGAAAAAGATATAGTAGCTATTGTTAAAAAGACAATGCCAGCAGTAGTAAACATAAGTACTATTACTTTAGTTGAAGACTTTTTCTTTGGAGTATATCCTCAATCAGGAGTAGGTTCAGGCTTTGTCATAGATCCTAAGGGATACATTCTTACAAACTATCATGTAGTAGAAGGAGCAAGAAAAATAGAAGTTACTCTATCCGAAGGTAAAAAATACACAGGTAAGGTAATAGGATATGATAAAAGATCAGATTTAGCAGTAATCAAAATAGATGCTGAAAATCTTCCTTATCTACCTTTAGGAGATTCTGATAAATTAGAACCAGGTCAGTTTGCCATAGCTATAGGAAACCCTTATGGTCTTAATAGGACGGTCACCTTAGGAATAGTTAGTGCTCTTAATAGAACCATTATTGAACCTAACGGAGTAAGACTTGAAAATCTTATTCAAACAGATGCTGCTATTAACCCTGGAAATAGTGGTGGACCACTTATAAATATAAAGGGAGAAGTTATAGGTATAAATACTGCAATAAAAAGTGATGCCCAAGGAATTGGGTTTGCTATACCAATTAATAAAGCTAAACAAATTGCAAACAAATTAATTAAAGAAGGAAAAATTACCTACCCATGGATAGGTATAAGAGGATATGCTATTACTTCTGATATGTTGGATTATATTAAGTTCCCTGTAAATAAAGGAGTAGTCATAGCAGAAGTAGTGCCTGGAAGTCCTGCTGATAAAGCTGGTTTAAAAGGAGGAAACAGAGTCATTTATGTAGATGGTACTCAAATAATTGTAGGTGGAGATATCATCACTAAAATAGATGGAAAAAGCGTAGATAGCATGGAAGAACTAAGATCAGAAATACAAAAAAGAAAAGTAGGAGATGTGGTAGAAATAACATATATAAGAAATGGAAAGGAATATACTGTTAAAATTAAGTTAGAAGCAATGCCTGAAGACATATCTGGATAGTGAAAATTAAGATTTTATTAGTAGGAAAAATAAGAAATGAATTTATTAGGGTAGGAGTCCATGAGTATAGAAAAAGACTCCTACCCTTTTTTAATATAGACATCGAATATCTACAAAATTTCTCCGATTTACCTAAGGAAATGGCTTTATCAAAAGAAGAAGAAATTATAAAGAAAATAATTAAGGATAAAAAATATATTATATCCTTAGATAAAGAAGGCAAAGAATTATCCTCTGAAGAATTTGCTTATAAGCTTTTTGATTTAGACAAAATCTCTAAAAATAATGAAATAATTTTTATTATCGGAGGAATATACGGAATACCAGAAGATATCAAAAAATCCAGTAATCTTATCTTATCACTTTCCAAAATGACCTTCACTCACGAATTTGCATTATTAATCCTATTAGAACAGATATACAGAGGGATAAAAATTTTAAAAAACGAACCTTATCATTATTAAAGATTATTTCCTCCTTGTAAGAAGATATATACCTAAGATTAAAAAGATTATATTTCCTAACCATGCTCCTAAAAAGTAAGGAATAATCCCTGTCTTGGCAAGAGATCTTCCTATAGAAAATAAAATGTAATAAACAAAAATAGAAATAACGCTTAAACCAAAAGAAAGAGATCTACCACCTTTTCCTATCTGAAGACCTAATCCAAGAGCTAAAATTGCAAAAATTGGACAAGTAAAAGGGAGAGCAATTCTTATATGAAACTCTGTCTTTAGATTTCTTGTATTTAATCCAATTCCTTCAAAAAGCCTTATCTGATTTATAATCTCAAAAATACTCATTTCCTCAATAGGCTTTGATGAAGGTGTTAATTGTTCTGGAGTTCTAGTCAGATTAACCTTTTGCTCCTTGAATTTTCCCTGAAAAATCATCTCCCCGTTATCATTAAATGAATATATCTCTCCATCTTGAAATCTCCAACCCACGTTTTCATTGAAATATGCCCTTTTAGCAGACATAATTAATTTTATCTTTCCATTCTCTAAAAATTGAATTAATAGTATATCCTCGAATTTTTTATTTTTAGAATCCACTTTTCTGAAAAAGTAGAAATTATGATTTTCATTGAAAAATACATTCTCACGTGTAGGAACTAATACTGTATTATATACCTTGCTTAACAGTATTTTTTCTCTTTCATAGGCTATAGGAGTAAGAATCTCATTAAAATAAAACATAATAATCTGTACAGAAAAAGACAAAATAAGTATAGCAGGCAAAAAATATCTTATAGAAGCTCCTGAAGCTTTCATTGCCATAATCTCTCCATGTTCATTAAATTGGCCAATAACAAAGATAACTGCGAGAAATATAGCCATAGGAAAAGTATATGTTAAGTATTGGGGAATCTTTGTTAGAAAAATCTGGAAAGCTAAATCTAAAGATACCGAACGAGCTATAACCAAATCCATAATACTGAAAAGGGGAGAAATAATTAGGATGGTAGAAAAAAGTAAAACTCCCACAATAAACACAGGTATAAAATTTTTGAGAAAATATTGAGAAATTATTTTCAAAGCCTAAACGGGGCTTTCCAATATGACAATTGTAGCCCCTTCTCCTCCCTCCGCTGGTGATGCTAAATAAAATTCTTTTACATAAGGTACACTTTTTAAATATTCGTGAACAGTATTTCTTAATTTACCAGTTCCTTTACCATGAATTATTCTTACTCTCCTTAATCTTGCTAAAAAGGCCTTTTCTAAATATTTTTTCAATTCCTCTAATGCCTCATCTACAGTCATCATTCTTATATTAAGCTCTGAAGGAACATTATCTTTATTATCTCTTTGTATATATACATATTTATTAATAATCTGTTCCTCCTTTGGTATAACCTGCTCTAATTCATTCCAAGGAACGTTTATCTTTATAATTCCTACTTGTACTGTAACTATTCTTTCCTCTCTATCTATATCCAGTACAATACCTTCTTTTTTTGTATTTTTAATCCTTACTCTATCTCCTTCTTGAGGAATATATTCTATATTAACAAATTCTTCTTGAGAGATAAGATCCTTTTTAATTAATTTTATATCTTCTTGAAGTTTCTGTGCTTCTTTCATACTAATATTCCCTTTTTGCAATTCCCTGATTATATTTTTTACTTTATTCTCTACTTCCAATAATTCCTTTATTATCTCCTTTTTCTGTTTATCCTTTAATTCTTCCTTTTCTTTTTGTATACTTCTCTTCTCTTCTTCTATCTTCCTTTTCTCCTCCTGTAACTCTTTCTTCATCTTTTCTACCTTTTCTATTTCTTCTTGAAGCTTTCTTCTTCCCCTTTGTAATTCTCCTATAACTTCTTCCAATTCTATTTCTTCTTCACTTAGAAAACCCATTGCTCTATCTAAAACTTTTCTTGGCAAACCAAGCTTTTTAGCAATTAAAAGTGCGTTACTCTTACCAGGTATTCCGATGTTTATTTTATACAAAGGTTTAAGAGTATTCTCATCAAATTCAAGAGAAGCATTCTCCATACCTTCATATTTTGAAGCCAAAATCTTAAGTTGAGGAAAATGAGTTGCTATAACATTTATTGTACCTTTACTATGGAAGTACTCCAACAAAGCTACGGCTAAAGCAGCACCCTCTTGTGGATCTGTACCTGCTCCAAGTTCATCCAGAATTACTAAAACCTTTCTATCTCCAGTTTTCTCCAAATAATCTATAAATGAAATTATATTAGTCATATGGGAAGAGAAGGTACTAAGATTTTGCTCAATACTTTGTTCATCTCCTATATCTGGAAATAATTGATTGAATATTCCAAGAACAGTGCCTTCTTTAGCAGGTACCGGAATTCCTGCTTGATTTAAAAGTACAAAAAGACCGATAGTTTTTAATGTTACAGTTTTTCCTCCAGTATTAGGACCTGTAATAACTAAGGTATTAAATTGTCTTCCTACTTCTAAACTTATAGGAACAGCCTTTTCTCCAAGAAACGGATGCCTACCTTCCCTTATAATTATTACAGGATTTTCATCTATAATGGGTATAGCAGCATTATACCTTTGTGCCCATTTAATTTTCGCATATACAAAATCCAAATAAAAAGCAGTATCTAAGGTTTCTAAAACCTCCTCTTTATGTTCTAAGAATTGTAAAGAAAGCTTTCTTAGTATCTTCTCTATCTCTTTTTTTTCTTCAACCTCTAATAAAGCTAACTGATTATTTAACTCAACAATAGAAAGAGGTTCTACATATACCGTAAGTCCAGAAGTAGATTGGTCATGTACAATTCCAGAAATTTTAGTCTTAAATTCTTGTTTTACAGGGACTACATATCTTCCATGCCTTATAGTAACAATTTGATCTTGTAAATATATACGCCAATCTTTATTTATAATATTATTTAAAGTTTCTTTGATTTTTTGTTGAATTCTCTCCTTCTTTTGTCTTATGGACTTTAACTCAGGAGACGCTGTATCAAGTATTTCAGCATTTTGAATAGCTTTTCTTATCTGCGAATAAAGATATGATAATACAAATATATTTCTTCCCCATAGATTTGGTGCTAAATTTTTAGCTTTATTCTGATAATCTTTCAATTTTTTAAAAGTCTCTAATGTATTTGCAATTTCTTCAAATTCTTCAGGATATATTATTCCACCTATCTCTGCCCTCTCAATATAATTTCTTAAATCTTTTACTCCAGAAAAGGTAGGATAACCTAAAGAATAGACTGTTTTCAAAGCCTCTTCATTTAATAAATGCCATCTCTTAATAATATCTATCTGTGTAATTGGCCTCAAACTTAAAATTAGCTCTTTTCCACCTGTAGTTTCAGCCTCTTTTTCTATCTCTTTTATAATCTTTTCCCATTCTAATACTTTTAAGGCTTTTTCCATTTATTTCTGTCTTAAATACACTCCTATTTCTGAAAGATTTAAGAGTATATTTTTGATAACATCATCTACTTCATTATCAGTAAGGGTATAATCTTCTGAAACAAAAAACATAGAGAAAGTAACACTTTTGTATCCTCCTTCTATCTTCTCCCCTTTATATACATCAATAACACTTAAATTCTTTAATAAATTTCCAGAAACTTTTCTTATAACATTTTCTATGTTTACTACTTGCATATCTTCTGGAATAAGAAGAGCAAGATCTCGCTTAATGCCAGGATATATTGGTATAGGTTTATATTTTGTCTTTTCTTTTACAAAATTAAGTTTATCTAAATTTATCTCAGAAAAATACACTCTCTCCCTTAAATCCATTTCTTGAGTAATCCATGGATTTACTTCACCCAGATATCCCACTATTTCTCCATTTAAAGATATTTGGCTTTGTCTTAAAGGATGTAGAAAAGAATAAGTACTATTTAGAAAATCAGGCTTAATACCCCATATCTTTTCAAAAAGAAGTTCTATTATTCCTTTTAAGTCATAAAAATCTACTTTTCTAAGCTCATATGGTATATTCCATGTATTCGTATACCATTCCCCAGAAAGCAAAATTGCCAAATGTTTTTCCTCAATATAACCGCTAGTGTTTTTGTAAAATACTTTTCCAATTTCAAATAGAAATACATCTTTATTTTGTCTATTATTATTGATTTGGGCAACTTTCAGAAGAGACGGAAGAAGAGAAGTTCTTAATACAGAGTTTTCCAAACTTAATGGATTTTGTATATTTATATAATTATTGAATGGAGAAGTGTCTAATACACCTGAGTTTTTAAGATCTTCGTATGACATAAAACTAAAATTGATGGTCTCATAAATCCCTATATCAGATAGAAGTTCTCTTATTTTTCTTTCAACAATCTCCTCTACCAAAGGTGGATCTACAACCATTCCTTTCTGGAGTGGTAAAGATGCTATGTTATTGTATCCATAAAAACGTGCAACCTCTTCTATTAAATCTATTTCCTCCCTAATATCTTGTCTATGAGATGGTATTTCTATCTCTAATATTGGATTATGAGATATAACTTTAAATTCTATTTTTGATAATATTTCTGTAATTTCATGTTCTTTTAATTCTGTACCAAGAATCTTATTTACTCTCTGAGGTCTTAAAAATATTTTTGGTAAAGGGGGCAATCCTTGATTCAGATCTATTTTATCTTTTGATATCTCACCTCCAGCAACCAATCTTATCATCTCAGCAGCATAATCTAATATCTCTGCAGTCCTATAAATATCTACACCTCTTTCAAAACGCAAAGAAGCATCAGTTCTTAAGCCTAATTTTCTTGCACTTCTTCTAATATTAACAGGCATAAAATTGGCTGCTTCAAGAAGTACATTCTTAGTGTTTTCATTTATTTCCGTCTCTTTTCCTCCCATAATACCACCAATACCTACAGCTCTCTCAACATCAGCTATAACTAAAACATTTTCATCCAATTCTTTTTCTTCCCCATTTATTAGTATAATCTTTTCTCTCTGTTTCGCTCTTCTGACAATTAATTTTCTTCCTTTAATAAGATCAAAATCATAAGCATGCAAAGGTTGGCCTGTTTCTAACATTATATAATTAGTAACATCAACTACATTGTTTATAGATCTAAGTCCAACTCTTTCTATTTTCCATCTTAACCATAAAGGAGAAGGACCTATTTTGACCCCCTTTATAAACTTTAAAGTAAAACGAGGGCAAAGTTCATAATCCCATACCTCACACTCTGCAAACTCTTTTATAGAATAAGTAGAATCTTTCGGTTTCTTATATTCAAAATTTAAAGGAATACCAAAATACCCAGATACTTCTCTTGCAATTCCTATATAACTTAAACAATCTCCTCTATTTGATGGTACTTCTATTTCTATCAAATAGTCTCCATCCCCAAAATATTCACTAAATTTTGATCCAACCTTAAAATCTTGAGGTAGAATCATAATTCCTTCTTTATCATCAGAAAATTCTAATTCATATTCTGAGCAGAGCATTCCTTCAGAAATAATGCCTCCAAAATCTCTCTTTTCTAAAGTTGCACCTAATATCTTGGTATTGGGTAATGCTACAGGCACCTTATCACCAATATTAATATTTTTTGCTCCTGTCACAATACTTAAATTTTTATCCCGTACATCCACATTACACACTAAAAGATGATCATATTTAGAATGTTTATTTATATCTTTTATCTCTCCAATTAATATCTCATTCCAGTTTTTACCTATCTCTTTTTGAATAGTAGCATATAGACCAAGATTTCTTAATGCATTTACCAATTCTTTTACAGGAACATTCTCTTTTAGATAATCCATTAACCATCTATATGAGATAAGCATCTTATACCCCCTTTAAAATTGTTTTAAAAATCTTACATCATTTTCATAAAACAACCTTATATCATCTATTCCATATATTTGCATGGCTATTCTATCTGGTCCCATACCAAAAGCAAATCCTGAGTATATTTCAGGATCAATATCTACCACTCTAAATACTTGAGGATGTACCATTCCACACCCGAGAATTTCTAATACACCAGAATATCCACAAGCCTTACATCCTTCACCCTTACATACTCCACACTCTACATACATTTCTGCACTTGGCTCTGTGAAGGGGAAATAACTTGGTATAAAGTATACTTTTCTATCTTTACCAAATAACCTATGAGCAAAAATAGTAAGAACACCTTTTAATTCTGCAAAAGTTATGTCTGTATCAACAGCCAAACCCTCTATTTGATGAAACATGGGACTATGAGTGGCATCTGGCATATCTCTCCTATAACATTTACCAGGGGCAACAATCCTTAATGGAGGTTCTTTCTTTTCCATAACTCTAACTTGTACAGGTGAAGTTTGGGTTCTCAATAAATGTTCTTTATCAATATAAAAAGAGTCATGGGATTCTCTTACTGGATGATCTTCTGGTATATTTAATGCAGTAAAATTATAATAATCTGTCTCTAATTCCGGTCCATAAACCACTTGAAATCCCATCTCTTTAAAAACAGATAAAATCTCTTCTATAACTTGATTTATGGGGTGAATTTTTCCTACTATTTTTTTTCTTCCTGGAAGTGTAATATCAATCTTCTCTTGATGCAACTTATTTTGCAATGTTTTGTATTTTAATTCTTTTTCCTTTTCTTCATACAATTTTTCTAAAACCTCTTTCCATTCATTAACGAGTCTGCCAAGCTTTACTCTTTCTTCCTGAGGGAGTTTACCTAATGATCTTAATAGCTGAGTAAGAAAACCTTGCTTCCCTAATACTTCTCTCTTTATTTCCTCAAGCTCATTTGAATTTTCTGCTCTAATGATTCTTTCCTTTGCCTCTTCAAACTTCTTAATATAATCTTCATTCATTTATAATTCCCCCTTCATATCTTTGTCTTTGAGCTTCAAAAAGAAAAATAGAAGTAGCAATTGAAACATTAAGAGAATCTACTTCTTTTTTTAGAGGAATTCTTAGTAAAATAGGATTCATATCTAAATATTCCTCTTTTTTAACACCCCATGCCTCATTTCCTACAATCAGTAAAAAAGAGCCTACAAGATTTTCTCTAAAATAAATTTTTTCTGCCTTAGGATCTGCAATTATCACTTTCCATCCTTTAAATTTTTCCTTAATCTCATCTTTATTTGCAAACCATATGGGTAATCTAAATATGGAACCTGTAGAGGCTCTAATCACCTTATAATTATAAGGATCTACTGTATTTTTACTAAGAATCACAGCTGTAACTCCTGCTCCTTCTGAGACCCTTATAATAGTTCCAAGATTCCCAGGATCTTGCACATTATCCACAAAAAGAACCGTTATATTATTTTTATCTTTTAAAATCTCCCATTTTTCACTAAAAAATAAAGGAAACACCCCCATAATTCCTGGGGGTGTTTCTAGAAGCGATATTTTCTTCATTAATGAATCATCTACAATCCTAATTATACTAAAGGAAACTAATTTTTCTATTTCTTCCCTTTTTTCCTCCCAATAACTTTTTGAGACAAAAACTTTCTCAATTAAAACTCCACTTTTTATCGCATCTAAAATCAATCTCCAGCCCTCAACTATGCATTTATTTAGCTTTCTGCGTTTCTCCTTATCATGAAGCTTTAAAATTTCTTTGACCTCTGGATTAGAGATGCTGGAGATATATTTCATCTCATATTTTACTATTTTACCTGATTTACAATCTCCTCAAAAACTTTTGGTTCATTAACACAAAGATCTGCTAAAACTTTTCTATCTAATTTAATGTTTGCTTTTTTCAAAAGTCCCATAAATTTACTATAAGAAAGGCCAAATTTTCTTACAGCTGCATTGATTCTAATAATCCAAAGTCTTCTAAAGTCTCTCTTTTTTCTTCTTCTATCTATATAAGCATCATAAAGAGCTTTAATTACAGATTGGTTAGCTATCTTAAATATTCTGCTTCTTCTTCCTCTAAAACCCTTTGCAAGTTTTAAAACCTTTTTATGTCTTCTTCTTGTAATTGTACCACCTTTAACTCTCATTTCTTCATCTCCCCTATTTTATAGACTATATGGTAGATTTCTTTCTACCTTCCAACGATCAACACTTTTAATTTCTCCAGGAATATCTAATCTTCTCTTCCTGGAAGAACTCTTCTTACTTAAATTATGTCTTTTTCCAGCCTTCTTATGCAAGATTTTGCCAGTAGCAGTTACCTTAAACCTCTTAGCAGCTGAAGATCTTGTTTTCAGCTTACTCATTTTTTACCTCCTCTAATACTACTTTTTTATTTGAAGATTTTTTTGTAGGCACAAGCATTGTAACCATAGTCATTCCAACTTGTTGTCCTTTCTTTTCTGCTGTGCCCAAATCTGCTATGTCTTGCAAAATTCTTTCTAAAAGTTTATCACCCCATTCATTATAAATCAACTGTCTACCTTTAAAAAGTATTATCAGTCTTACCTTATATCCTTTTTCTAAAAATTCCCTTATTTTCTTTAGTTTAACCTGATAATCATGCTCTTCAATATTTGGTCTTATCTTGATCTCCTTTACTTCTGAAGCTATTTTTTGGCTCTTTTTAGCTTCTTTTTCCTTTCTTGTTAATTCATACTTAAACTTACCATAATCCATTATTCTACAGACAGGAGGATTTGCATTAGGTGCAACTTCTACAAGATCTAAATGTCTTTCTCTCGCCAATTTAATAGCTTGATCAATAGGCATTATACCAAGTTGTTTACCATCTTCCCCTACTACTCTTACCTCCTTTGCTCTTATCTTCTCATTGATTCTATAATCTTTCTCTATTGAAATACACCTCCTTAAAAATTATTCTTCTAAGTAATCTTTTATTTTTTTACTTCTGCTTGGATGGCGCAATCTTCTCAAGGCCTTGGCTTCTATTTGCCTTATTCTTTCCCTTGTTACATTAAAAAGTTTACCCACTTCCTCTAAAGTTCTTGGTTGATTATCTTCTAACCCAAATCTTAATTTAAGAATCTCCCTTTCCCTCTCAGAAAGCTCATTCAATAATTCCTCTATATCTTTTTTCAAAGATTTTTGAATTGCAATATCAGCAGGACTCATACCTTTGTTTTCCACGAAATCAGCCAATCTATTATCTTCATCCTCACCTACAGGCATCTCCAAGGATAATGGCTCTTGTCCTATCATACTTATCTCTCTTATCTTTTCCACAGGAAGCCTTACCCTTTCTGCAATTTCTTCTTCAGTTGGCTTTCTTCCAAGTTCCTGTGTAAGCTGTCTTGTAACTTTATGTATCTTATTCATTGTCTCTACCATATGTACTGGTATTCTTATAGTCCTTGCTTGATCAGCAATAGCTCTTGTAATTGCTTGTCTTATCCACCAAGTAGCATAGGTAGAAAACTTATATCCTTTTCTCCAATCAAATTTTTCAACAGCTTTAATAAGACCAAGATTCCCTTCTTGTATAAGATCTAAAAAAGATAAACCCCTTCCAATATATCTTTTGGCTACACTTACTACTAACCTTAAGTTAGCCTCAATAAGTTTCTTCTTAGCCTCTTCATCTCCTTCTTCTACTCTTTTGGCAAGTTCTATCTCTTCCTCTGGGGTAAGTAATGGAATCTTTCCGATTTCTTTTAAATACATCTTTACAGGGTCATCTAATTCTATCTCTTCTGGAAGCTCTAAATCTTCCTCAATAGTTTCAGGTATACTATCCTCTTTTATATCCACAAATAAATCTTCCGCATCTATCAATTCATGGTCTTCCAAGTATTTTTCTACTTCCTCTATATTATCCTCAGGATAAGGAAATTCCGTCAAAACTTCATCAGGAGTTACTTTTTTAGGCTTTTTCTTAGTCATTTAAAATCATCTCCTCCTTAAAAATTTCACTTCTTTACTTCTAAAAGACTCCTCAAGAAATATATTTCTTCCATAATTTCTTTTTCTTTTTCAAGATCAGTCAATGATTTTGATAACTCCTCTATCAATCTGTTTATCTCCTTTTTTATTCTAAGCTTTTGAAAATGATCCCACAAGTAGGGAATTATATCTTTTTGTTTTATAAACTCTTCACCTGATAAAATTGCCCTCTCTATAAGGATTCTTTTATCTTCTTCCCATTGACTTAAAAATTCTTCTAAACTCTTTTCTTTATCCCAAATCCTCCACTTTTTTAAAACATCCTGATACAACACAAAGGTAAAATCATCAGGACTCATATTCTTTATTTGTGTATGTTCAACACCCAATAAAATCAATCCTAACAAAGCTTCTTCCGTTTTTGATACTCCATAATAACGTGTTATTTGAACCTTAGCTTTATCCTCTGTTATTCTACCAGAAAAAATTCTCTTCTGTATCTCTTTTTGAAGCCCTTCTTCGGGCACTCCTATTCTCTTACTTATTAATGGTAAATATTGCTTTATTTTTTCTTGCTGGACAAGTATATTTTTACTACGAAGAATGGAAGATGTCAATATTTCAATTATTTCTTCTAATTTTTCTTTAAAGGTCATGGGTAAATTTAATACATGATCAACAAGAAAATCTAAAGAAGGTTTACTATCTTTAATAAGATTCAAGAATTCATCTTTTGAATATTTTTGTATAAACTCATCTGGATCTTTTACGTCAGATGGAAGAGATAACCAATATACCTCTAAACCTTCCAACTCAAGAATAGATAATGCTCTTTTCCCTGCTTGAAAACCTGCTGGGTCTTGATCATATCCTAATATCACTTTATTAGTATAATTTTTTAAAAGCTTCGCTTGTGAAGAAGTTAACGAAGTACCTAAAGAAGCCACCACATTACCTATACCTTCTTGATGAAGTGAGATAGCATCCATATATCCTTCAACTAAAATTGCCTCCCCATCTCTTTTTATAACTTCCTTTGCTTGAAATAGGGCATATAGATTTTTACCTTTACTAAATATCTCACTCTCTGGAGAGTTTATATATTTAGGGTCTTCGCTAGTTATGGTCCTTGCTCCAAAACCTATTATATGACCTCTAAGATTAAATATTGGAAAAATTATTCTTCCAGCAAAAGGATCCTTCCATTCATCTTTTACGTTATATAAAATTTTAGATTTAATGATATCCTCTTTTTGAAAACCTTTTTTAATAAGATATCTAAGAAGAAGCAAGGAATTTTTAGGAGAAAATCCCAAAAGAAATTTTTCTTGAGTCTCTAGTGAAATCCCCCTTTTTTTTAAATATAACCTTCCTTCTGCTCCATATTTACTTGTTAGATAAAGATGATAAAACACACCAGCAGACTTATAAATTTCTAATAAAACATTACCTTCTGCTGTAATAGTCTCTGATTTTTTTGGCAATTCTAAACCTAACTCATGTGCTAATTCTTCTAATGCTTCTCTGAAGGTTATATTTCTGTAATTTACAAGAAAGGAGAAAACATCTCCCGCAGCCCCGCACCCAAAACAATGGTAAAGTCCTTTATCAGGACTCACATAAAAAGATGGCGTTTTTTCCTGGTGAAAAGGACAAAGACCCACATAATTTTTCCCACTTTTTTTAAGACTCACATATCTTGAAATAACATCTACTATATTAATCCTTTGTTTAACTTCCTCTACAAAATCTTCCATCAAAAAACCCATTTAGAAGAACCTCCATGGCTTTGGGATAAAGATACTTTCATATAACTCTATTGCATATCTATCTGTCATTCCTGCCAAAAAGTCTTTAATTTTTATTACTAAATCATCTTCTGGAAGATTTTGAGGAAGTTTTTTAGGATTTTTCATAAAGTAATCAAAAAGTCCATATAATAAGAGTTTAACCCTTTCATTTTCTGATTTAACATGCGGATTTATATACAAAGTCTCATATAAAAAAATTCTAAGCTCCTCTATAGCATCAAGAATATCATATTCAAATTCAAGATGATCTTTATTTAGGCTATTAAAGACTAAATTCTTTACCATGGTATCTATTCTTTCTTTGTGTGTTTTCCCAAGAATCCTTATAATCTTATCAGGTATATACTTCTCATCTATCACTCCTGCTCTTAAGGCATCATCAAGATCATGATTTAAATAAGCTATAACATCTGAAAATCTTACAACTTCCCCTTCTAAAGTCTCGCAAACCTTGTTACTAAAACAAATTCTAAGATCTTTTTGCCCTTTGCTATGTTGTAATATACCCATCCTTACCTCATATGTTAAATTTAACCCCTTGCCACCTTTCTCTATTTTATCAACAACTCTTAAACTTTGTTCAGCATGAGAAAAACCAGAATAACCATAAGACTTTAAAATCTCGTCAAGAACATCCTCTCCCATATGTCCAAAAGGAGTATGGCCCAAATCATGCCCTAAAGCTATAGCCTCGGTGAGATCTTCATTTAAAGAAAGAGCCCTTGAAATAGTTCGAGCTATTTGTGATACTTCAAGGGTATGAGTTAAACGAGTTCTATAATGGTCTCCCTCTGGAGCAAGAAACACTTGAGTTTTATGTTTTAACCTTCGAAAAGCCTTAGAATGGATAATCCTATCTCTATCTCTCTGAAAACATGTCCTTAAAGGACATTCTTCTTCAAATACAATTCTACCCTTGCTTTTACTACTCAAAGTAGCATAAGGTGAAAATAAAATTTTTTCTTGTTCTTCTAATCTCTCCCTGATTAACATTCTCTTAGGGGGGAGAAGTTTTTACTCCTCCCCCCTAAATTTATCACCTCTTTAAGCTGTCCTATCTACAAATTCCATTTGCTTTTGATATTTCAATGTAGCTTGTGCAGCAGCAAGTCTTGCAATAGGTACTCTGAAAGGTGAACAACTTACATAATTCAAACCTATTTGATAGCAGAACTCTATAGACTTAGGATCTCCACCATGTTCACCACAGATTCCAACTTTTAAGTCAGGCCTTGTAGATCTTCCTTTTTGAATTGCTATTTTCATTAGTTCTCCTACACCTTGTGTATCTAAGTGTTCAAATGGATCATCTTCAATGTATCCCTTTTCTCTATATCTTCCTAAGAACTTACCTTCAGCATCGTCACGGCTGAAAGCAAAGGTCATCTGAGTAAGGTCATTAGTACCGAAGGAGAAGAATTCAGCGACTTGTGCAAGTTTGTCAGCAATCAATGCAGCTCTTGGAACCTCAATCATAGTCCCAACCTTATATTCAATATTAACTCCATTCTTTTCTAAAACTTCTTTTGCTACTCTATGTATTAAATCTCCAAGAACTTTCATTTCAGACTCTAATGCTACAAGAGGGATCATAATTTCTGGTTTTACAGGAAGTCCTTCTTTAGCTACTGCAACAGCCGCCTCCATAATTGCTCTTACCTGCATTTCAAATATTTCTGGATAAATCATTCCCAATCTACAACCTCTAAATCCCATCATAGGGTTAAACTCATGCAATCTTTTTACTACAGAAAGTAATTTTTCTTTTTCTTCTAATTCTTTTCCTGTAATTCCCTTTGCTTTCATAACTTCAACTTCTACAGTTAAATCCAGTAATGGTGGTAAGAATTCATGTAATGGTGGGTCAATTAATCGGATTGTTACAGGTTTTCCTTGCATAGCCTTGAATAATCCTATAAAATCCTCTCTTTGTACTGGTAATAATTTTTCTAAAGCCTTTCTTCTTTCTTCTTCAGTTTCTGCAAGAATCATCTCTTGTACTAATGGAAGCCTATTTCCTAAGAACATATGCTCTGTTCTTGCAAGACCTATCCCTTCAGCACCATATTCAAATGCTTTTTGTGCATCTTCAGGAGTATCTGCATTAGCTCTTACACCAATCTTCCTAATTTCATCAGCCCAAGAAAGAAGCTCTATTAATTCGTTGCTTAAAGTAGGTGGAATCATTGGAACCTCTCCTAAAATTACTTCACCAGTAGAACCATCTATTGTAATAACATCATCTTTCTTTACTACCACATCACCCACACGAAATTCTTCTTTCTCAAGATCTATCTTTATTGCCTCACATCCTACTACAGCGGGCTTACCCATTCCTCTTGCAACTACAGCTGCGTGGCTTGTCATTCCACCTCTACTTGTTAATACACCTTGAGCTGCTGCAAGACCACCAATATCATCTGGTGTGGTCTCAGGTCTTACAAGGATGACTTTTTCTCCTTCTTTTCCTCTCTTTTCTGCCTCACGAGAAGAGAATACTACTTTTCCAGAAGCTGCACCTGGAGATGCAGGAAGACCCTTTGCAATTACTTTCTTTTCAGCCTTTGGATCTATTTGGGCATGAAGCAACTGATTTATCTGTTCTGGAGAAACCCTTAATATAGCTTCCTCTTTTGTAATTAATCCTTCCTTGACCATATCTACAGCTATTTTAACTGCTGCTGCAGCTGTTCTTTTTGCATTTCTTGTCTGAAGCATGTAAAGTTTTCCTTTCTCAATTGTAAATTCTATGTCTTGAACATCTCTATAATACTTTTCAAGTAGATCTCTAACTTCAAGAAGTTGCTTATAAACTTCAGGCATTTCTTCCGCTAATTTTGAGATTGGTTGAGGAGTTCTTATTCCTGCTACCACGTCTTCACCCTGTGCATTAGTTAAATATTCACCATAGAATTCCTTTTCCCCTGTAGATGGGTTTCTCGTAAAGGCTACTCCTGTACCACTATCATCACCCATGTTTCCAAAAACCATAGTTACAATATTTACTGCTGTACCATAGTCCTCTGGAATATTATGGAGTTTCCTATAAATTATGGCTCTTTCATTATTCCAAGAATCAAAAACTGCTTTTATAGCCATTTCAAGTTGTTGATATGGATCTTGAGGGAAATCTTTACCATGCTCTTTCCTAACAAGCTCTTTATAGGCTTCTACTACTTTCTTAAGAGTTTCGGCTGTAAGTTCACTATCTAATTTAGCTCCTTGCTCTTTCTTATAGTGATCTAAAATTTCCTCAAATTTCTCATGAGGAATACCAAGAACTACATTTCCAAACATCTGTATAAATCTTCTATAAGAATCATAAGCAAATCTTTCATTATTACTCTTTTTTGCTAAACCTTTAACAGTCTCATCATTAAGTCCAAGGTTTAAAATTGTATCCATCATTCCTGGCATTGATACAGGTGCTCCAGATCTTACAGAAACAAGTAGTGGATTCTCAGGATCAGCAAATTTCTTACCTGTCTTTTCCTCCAATTTTTTCATTGCTGCTAAAACTTCTTCCATTAAACCTTCTGGAAGTTTCTTATCGTTTTCGTAATATTCTTTACATACTTCAGTGGTGATAATGAATCCTGGAGGAACTGGGAGACCTGCTTTGGTCATATCTGCTAATCCTGCACCTTTTCCACCAAAAAGAAGACGATTTTTACCATCTGCCTCCTCAAATAGATATACTCTTTTCTTTGACATATGTCATCCTCCTTACTTTTATATTTTTTTAAAGTTATCTTATGAGATTATATCATAAACGTATCAAGACTAATTTTAATGAAAGTTTAAAGTTATGAAAGTTTACTCCAATCACAAAATTCCCATAAAAAGGTTTTAATATTCCAAATTAAAGAAAGCCTATTATTCTTTTCATCTTCATTTGGAGACATCACTAAAACGTTGTCAAAGAACGCTTCTATATCATTAGCAAAAGTAATTAATAGTTCATGCTTAAAAAGATTCAGATAATCACCTTTTTCTAAATCTTTTTCTAAATCATTTTTTATTTTAACAAAATCCTCATATAACTTTTTCTCATAATTTGAGACAAAAAGTTCTGGCCTGATTTCTTTCAAGGTTAACTCCTTTGGTAAGATCCTATAAAGTCTATTGAAAGCTTTAACCACACTATTAAAATTTGGATCCTTTTTTGTTTCAATAATAAAAGCAATTCTTCTTTTTGTTTTCCATAATGGATCAAAATCCACACTCAAAACACTTTCCACTACCTCAAGAGGATACATATCTAATAAAATATTCCTTAATCTTTGACCTATAAAAATAAAACCTTGATAAAGTCTATCTCTACTCTCACCAAAACCATATACCTTCCAAGCATACTCAAGAAGCTCCTTTATACTAAGCCTAATATCACTTTCTAAAAATATCTTAAGAAGACCTCCTGTAATTCTCCTTAGTCCAATAGGATCCTCAGATCCAGTAGGGAAAAGACCTAAAAAGAAATATCCAGCAAGGCTATCTATTCTATCCGCAATTCCTAAGAGAGATGCTAAATAGTGAGATGGTATCTTTTCATCTAAGGTTCTTGGATAGATATATTCACCAATTATTGTAGGAATAGGTTCTTTTTCTCCTGAAATTTTAGCATAGATGCTTCCCATAATAGCATGTAGTTCAGGATACTCACTAACCATTAAAGTCCCCAAATCTGCTTTATATAAATCAACGCACCGTAACAATATTTTTGTTTCATCTTCAGAAAGAGACAAAATCCTTGAAATTTCATAAACTATTTTCTTTACTCTTTCTACTTTATCTTTAATAGTACCAAGCTTTTCTTGGAAAATAATACCTTCTAATTTTGACGTATAACTTTCCAAAGGATTCTTAATATCTTCATTAAAGTAATATTCTGCATCAGCAAGTCTTGCTTTCAAAACCCTTTCATTACCCTCTATTACAATATCCGCATATTCCTTTGTCCCATTTCTTATTACTATAAACCTGTTAACTAAATTACCATCTTCATTTCTCAATGGAAAATATCTTTGTTTCTTTTCCAATGTCACCTTCAAAACTATATCTGGTAATTTTAAATATCTTTCATCAAAGTGTCCTAATAAAGCAGTAGGATATTCTACTAAAAAATTAACCTCATCTAATAGTTCTGCATCATAATCTAATATGAGAGAATTAGCCTCAGCTATTTCTTTTATTTGTTTTAAAATATTATCCTTTCTTTCTATATGATCAACAATTACAAAATTTTCTCTTAAGATATCTAGGTATTTTGTTGCATCACTAACTTCTATGAAGGATCTTAAATAAAATCTTGGAGGTCTTGTGTATTTTGATGAATTTACCCCTGCCACATTTATAGGTACCAATTCATCTCCATAAAGAGATAGAATCCAGCGTATGGGTCTTCCAAAAGTAAAATTAACATTTCCCCATTTCATCATCTTAGGAAATCTTATACTCTTAAGCATATCTACTACAAAAGACTGGATAATTTCTATTGTAGGTTTTCCTTCTCTTACCCTTTTTAAAAAAACATATCTTCCTTTTGAAGTATCTTTTATAATTAAATCTTTTAAATCTGCCTTATTTTGTTCAGCAAACTTTTTAGCAACATCTGTCCATTCACCATCTTTATATGCTATATGGGCTGCAGGTCCTCTTATCTCTTCTTCTTGAGATTCTTGAAAATCCTTTAATTTTTCCACATATATAACTAACCTTCTTGGTGTTGCCCAAACTTTTAAATCACTGTATCTTAAATAATTTTTTTCAAAATAATCAAAAGAAAAATCTTTTATTTGTTTAATTGCTGGTTCTAAAAAACTTGCTGGCATCTCTTCTGTGCCTATTTCAACTAAGAGATCTCTTTCCAAGATTTTATTCCCCCTTTCTCCACGCCTTATTTAGAAGAGGATATCCTAAAGCTTCTCTACTTTTTAAATAGTTTTCAGCAGCTTTTGATGCTAATTTTCTAATCCGTGATATATATTGTGTTCTTTGTACCACACTTATAGCACCTCTTGCATCTAATAAATTAAATGTATGAGAACATTTCAAAACGTAATCATAAGCAGGAAAAGTTAATCCACTTTCCAACAATCTTTCTGCCTCTTTCTCATATTCATTAAATAATAATCTTAATCTCTCAACATCAGCTAATTCAAAATTATATTTACAATGCTCTATTTCCCCCTGCAGGTGTACATCTCCATAAGTTACATTGTCTTGCCATTTTATATCTTTGAAATCATCAACTCCCTGTATATACATAGCAATTCTTTCAAGACCATAGGTTATTTCAGCAGATATAGGAAACAAATCAAATCCCCCACACTGCTGAAAATATGTAAATTGAGTAATCTCCATTCCATCCAACCAAACCTCCCAACCTATCCCCCATGCTCCTAAGGTAGGAGATTCCCAATTATCTTCAACAAACCTTATGTCATGCTTTTCTATATCAATACCTAAATATCTTAAACTTTCAATATAGATTTCTTGAACATCATCTGGAGAAGGCTTAAGGATTACTTGATACTGATAATAATGTTGAAGACGATTTGGATTTTCTCCATACCTACCATCAGTAGGTCTTCTCGAGGGCTCTACATATGCAACATACCAAGGTTCTGGACCTAATACTCTAAAAAAAGTAGCAGGATTCATAGTACCAGCACCAACTTCTATATCATACGGTTGTTGAATTATACACCCTTGTTTATGCCAAAACTCATCAAGTTTAAAAATAATCTCTTGAAAAAGCATTTTTTCTATACCTCCTGTTCTATCCTTTTTGTCAAAATAGGCATTAATTTTTTTATTTCCTCAAAGCGTGTAATAATATTAGATCCAATTATATAATTAAAATCACAGGTTAAAATCTCATTATATTTGTTTATAACCTCTAAATCTATTTCTATATCCAAATTATTACAACCTACACAATAAACTTTATAATCTTCGATATTCAATAACAATTTTTCATCGCTATTAAATTTTCTTCCACACTTTACACAGTTAGTTGGGAGGAAAGGTAAAAGTCCAAGTTTTTGCCAAAGTTTAATTAAGAAGATATCCCCTGAAGTAGTAGCATTATTCTCTTTTATTTCCTTTAAAAAATTATATAATAGATCAAAAACTTCCTTATCTTTTACCCCCTCAGGAAGAAATTTCTCAGCCCTTTTTATATAAGTAATAGCATATATAAAGGTATCTACATCTTTTTTTATATTAGCAAATCTTTCTATTACCTCCCAATTTATAAGAAGATCTAATTCCTTCCTTTTCACAAAATATCCTTTTCCAAGAGTAATAACCTCAACCTTTCCTCTCAGGCGATTTTTTATTTTTAAAGCACCTGGAGCCTTCACCCAATACTTCCCTTTCTCTTTTCCGTAAAAAAGTAAAACCAAATCTCCATCTCCTATTTTCCTTCTATCTATAATTAACCCTTCTTCATAATAATATCTACTCTCTAAGTTCATTTATTATAGCTATCCCATTAGATGTACCTATTCTATCAGCACCTGATTCTATCATTTGTAGAGCTTGTTCTAAAGTTCTTATACCTCCTGCTGCCTTAACCTTTAACTCTTTTCCTGCAATTTTCTTAAGAAGCAACACATCTTCTAATGTAGCTCCTGAGGGGCCAAAACCTGTAGATGTTTTTACAAAATGAGCTTTTTCTTCTTTTATTATATTTGTAACATAAATTTTCTCTTCATTTGTTAGATAACATGTCTCAATAATAACTTTTACTACTTTTCCTTGTGAAGCCTCTAAAACTTTTCTTATATCTTCCCTAAGTACTTTTTCATTTCTATCTTTTATAGCAGAAATATTAATTACCATATCAAACTCTTCTGCACCTTTTCTTAAAAGATCATCAACCTGAAAAGCTTTTGATGAAGAAGAGTTTAGACCATGAGGAAAGTCTATGACTGTACAAACTTTTATATCAGAGTCTTTTAAAATACTATATGCTAAGGAGACAAAATAAGGTTGAATACATACAGAAGCAAAACTATATTTTAATGCCTCTTTACAAAAATCAGTCACATCCTTTGAAGAGGCATTAGGTCTTAGTAAGGTATGATCTATCATTTTTGCTAAAGTCTTTTTATCCATATAATTTCCTCCTAATATTAAATATATCCAAGCTCTCTCAAAATTTCAGGTTTCTTTCTCCATTTTTCTCTAACTTTTACCCAAAGATCCAAATACACTTGTTTTTTAAAATATTCTTCCAACTCCATTCTTGCAAGAGTACCTATCTTCTTCAACATCTGACCATTTCTTCCAATTAAGATAGCCTTCTGAGTAGGTCTTTCAACTATAATAGTTGAACGAATATAAATAAGTTGTCCATTTTTTCGTTCATCAATTTCATCTACATATACTGCAACCGAATGAGGTACTTCTTGATGAGTAAGATGAATGATCTTTTCTCTTATTATTTCTGAAATCCAGAATTTATCTGTTTGATCAGTTAACATATCTGGAGGATATAAAAATTCACCTTCTGGAGATAATTCCTTTAGTTTTTCTAAAAGTAAATCTTTATTAGTACCATATAGAGCTGATATTTCAATTATATTATTTGGATCTACTCCTAAGGAGATAATCTTATTTTTTCTTTCTTCCAAAATTTTCGGTGATACAGCATCAATCTTATTGAGTAATACTAAACAGGGTTTTTTTTGCCCTTTTACAAAATGAAGAAGGGTTTTATTATCTTCATCAAGTTCTAAGGTTGCATCAATTACATATAATACAATATCAGAGTCTTCAATAGTCTGTTTAATAGTTTTTTGCATATACTCCCCAAGTAAATGTTTTGGAGGAAACCATCCAGGAGTATCTAAAAAAATAAATTGTGCGTATTCTAAAGTCAAAACTCCTAATATCCTTTGCCTTGTTGTTTGAGGTTTGTCAGCTACTATAGAAACTTTTTCTCCTACTAAAAGATTCAATAGGGTGGATTTACCAGCATTGGGCTTACCTATAATACTTACATAAGCAAGTTTAGTATTGCCCATTATTTTTCCTCCAATTTAAAACTGTGAGGTAATAACTCTTCTACTTTATATCTATAAAATCTTTCTTCTTTAGAATTATACAATAATACTTCCATCTTAGGAGAAAATTCCATCATAACCTGTCTACAAGCCCCACAAGGTGGTACTCCATCTCCATCTTTACCAACAATCACAATTTTCAAAAATTCTTCCTCACCCTCACTAACTGCTTTAAAAATAGCAACCCGTTCAGCACAAATAGTTAGACCATAAGAAGCATTTTCTATGTTTACTCCAGTATATATCTTTCCACTCTTAGTTAACAAAACAGCTCCTACAGGAAAGTTAGAATAAGGAGAATAGGAAAATTTCAAAACATCTCTTGCAATTTCAAGAAGGTCTTTATCTTCCATTATTTAGCTTTCTCCTTTATTATAGTTTCTATGAACCCTTTAAAAAGGGGATGAGGATTAAGAGGTCTTGATTTGTATTCAGGATGAAATTGGGTAGCCACAAACCATGGATGATCTATAAGCTCAATAATCTCAACCAATCTTCCATCAGGAGAAGTACCTACTACTTTAAGACCGTTTTTCTCAAAAAGATCTCTATATTTATTATTAAATTCGTATCTATGTCTATGTCTTTCATAAACAATCTCTTGCTGATAATACTTATAAGCTAAGGAAGATTTATCAATTACACAAGGATAAGCTCCAAGTCTCATAGTTCCACCCTTATCTTGAATATTTTTTTGTTCAGACATAAGATCTATTACTGGATCTTTAGTATTTTCATCAAACTCACTACTGTTTGCATCCTTTAACCCAATACTTCTTGCAAATTCTATAACTGCACATTGAAGTCCTAAACATAAACCCAAGAAAGGAATCTTATTTATTCTTGCCCATCTAATTCCTTCTATCATTCCCTCAACACCTCTTGCTCCAAATCCTCCAGGTACCAAAAGCCCTTCAGTACCCTCTAAGATTTCATTTACATTTAGTGAATTTACCTTATCACTTTCTATCCATCTTATATTTAATTTTACCCCATAAAATCTCGCTGCATGATTAAGTGCTTGTACTACACTTAAATAAGCATCTGGTAATGTTACATACTTACCTAAAATTGTTACATTTATTTCTCTCTGAAGTTTTTTATTTACCATTTCAGACCAATCACTTAAGTCACTCTCTCTTTTCTCCAACCCCAAAAAATTACATACCAAATCTCCTAATCCTTCTTCTTCAAAATAAAGAGGTATAGCATAAATATCATTCACATCCACTCCACTTATTACTGCTTCAGGCTCTACATCTGTAAATAAGGCAATCTTTTCCCTAATACTCTTTGGTAATCTATCCTTTGCTCTACAAAGGATTATATCCGGCTGAATTCCTATGCTTCTTAACTCTTTAACACTATGCTGGGTAGGTTTAGTTTTTAATTCTCCTGTAGGAAATAAAGATGGGACAAGAGTAACATGAAGATAAATAACATTATCTTTACCTACATCTTTTCTAAATTGCCTTGCAGCCTCTAAGAAAGGTAAGCCTTCAATATCACCTACTGTACCTCCTATCTCCACAAGAACTACATCAGCTTGGGTTTCGTTTGCTACTACTCTAATGCTTTCTTTTATCTCTTCTGTAATATGAGGTATTATTTGTACAGTTGAACCCAAGTACTTACCTTCTCTTTCCTTTTTTATCACTCTTGAATATATCTTGCCTGTTGTAACATTATTTAGAGCGGATAAATTTACATCCAAAAATCTTTCATAATGACCCAAATCAAGATCCGTTTCTGCACCATCCTCAGTTACAAAAACTTCTCCATGTTGATATGGATTCATAGTACCAGCATCCACATTTATATATGGATCGAACTTCAATGCTGTTACTTTATAACCTCTACTTTTTAAGATACGTCCTAAAGATGCCGTTGTAAGACCTTTTCCTAAGGATGATATAACTCCACCAGTTATAAAAATGAATTTTGTATCTTTCATTTCTCCTCTTCTCCCTCATCCTTCTTAGTTTTTTTAAGAATTTTTACTTTCTCAATTCTTTGCCTTCTTACACTCTCTATTTTAATAACTACATCACCTAAATCAATCTCTTCACCTTTTGATGGTACTCGCCCTAAAATATCCAAAATAAGGCCACCTAAGGTATCATATTCTGTTTCTGGCAATCTCATACCCCAAGACTCCTCTAATACATCATTAAGTTCATAAATATTCATCTTAGCATCCACTAATAATGTGTGATCATCTATAAAAGAGAATTTAGTTTCTTCTTTATCATACTCATCTTCTATTTCTCCTACAATCTCTTCTAAAAGGTCCTCTAAGGTTACCAAACCTGCGGTACCACCATATTCATCTACCACTATAGCCATATGTGCCTTTCGCCTTCTCATCTCATTAAAAAGCTCATTAATCTTCATATTTTCAGGTACATATATAACTTCTCTTATAAGATCTTTTAAGCCAATATTTTGATCCTTTTCTGCAAGAGCTTTTAAAATATCTTTAGCATGTACAATACCTATAATATTATCAATACTTCCTTCATATACGGGTAACCTTGAATGACCTTCTTCAATTATTTTTTTCCATGCCTCTTTTAAGGAAGCATCAGAACTTATACATACCATATCTATTCTTGGCACCATAACTTCATGTACTTCTGTATCTGTAAACTCAAGGACATTATTAATTAATTCCTTTTCTTCTTTTTCTATTATTCCCTCTTTCTCACCTACATTTACCAAAGTTAAGAATTCATCTATAGTAGCAAAAGGTGAAATCTTTTCTTGGCCTCCACCAATTATTTTATAAAAAAGGCTACTAAAAGTCAGTACAAAGTTGGTAATAGGAAGCATTATTAAATATAAGGGATAATATAAATTAATTACAGATAGAGCATACCTCTCTTTATATCTTAATCCTAAAGATTTAGGGATTACTTCTCCAAAAATCACTATAAAGAAGGTAGAAATACCTGTAGCAATAGCTATACCAAAATTTTGAGTTATGCTTAGAGCTATTCTTGTAGCAATCGAAGAAATCAAGATATTTACAAGATTATTAGCAATAAGGATCGTACTTAAGAGCTTCTGAGAATTTTCCATCAATTTCATCAACCTTTTTGCTCTTTTGTTACCATTCTCTGCTAAATGGTGAAGTCGAATCTTAGGTGATGAGAGAAGTGATGTCTCTAAAGCAGAAAGAAAACCAGAAATAAATAACAAAATTAATATCGTAAAATATTCCAGCTTTTCCTCACACCCCTTTTATTGAAGTCTAAAGATTTTTATATATTTTATAAATATTAAAATACCTGAAATAAAAGCCAAAAGCGACAATATAAAAACAGCTGATGCTGACAAGTCCTTAACTATTTTTATCTGAGGAGAATAACTATTATTTATAAAGTCCATAGCCTTTTCTATAGCTGTATTCATATACTCAGCACTTATAACAACTCCAATCCATAATAACACAACAAGTATATCATTTAAGCTAAAATGAAAACAAAGCATAAAGAGAATTAATATACCTGTAATTAATATCTGAATTTTAATGTTTCTTTCGTATTTAATACCAAATACAAGACCATCTATTGCTTTAGTGAAACTTTCCCTAAGACTTCTATTTTTCATTTTTTCCATAGACTTATTAAGTTTAAGGTTTCTCTTTCCATTTCTTCAAAATCTTTTTCTTCTTCATGATCATAACCAAGAATATGTAAAGTGCCATGAAGACTTAAAAAAGCTATTTCATCTAATAAATCTTTATTATTTTCTATTGCCTGTTTTGCAGCAGTATCATAAGAGATATATATTTCACCAATAAGTCTACCCTTGGGATCTTTTCCTAAGGAAAATGACAAAACATCTGTGGGTATGTCTTTCCCTCTATATTTACTATTTAGCTCTTTAATCTTATCATCATCAACTATAACAATAGATAAATCATATTTATTAGGTAAAAATCCCTTTTTCTTAAAAACCTCTTTAATAAAGTCTTTTACTTTATCAAGTTCCTTCTTATTAATTTTATTCTTCAAATCAAATACATTTACGCTCATTTAATTTTTTTCTCCCATTTTTCATAAGCTTTAATTATCTCTTTCACGATATCATGTCTAACCACATCTTCTTCCGTGAGTTCCACAAAAGCAATACCTTTTATTCCTTGCAAAATTTTCCAAGCTTGCATAAGACCAGACATTTCATTAGTATCAAGATCTGTTTGAGTAACATCACCCGTAACAACCATTTTACTTCCAAAACCAAATCTTGTTAAAAACATTTTCATCTGCATTGGAGTTGTATTCTGTGCCTCATCTAGAAGAACAAAAGAATCTTTAAAGGTCCGTCCTCTCATATAAGCTAGTGGAACTATCTCTATCATATTTCTCTCTATATATTTTAAAAGCCTTTCTAGTCCTAAAAGTTCTTCTAAAAAATCATATAACGGCCTAACATATGGATCTACTTTTTGTTGTATATCCCCAGGGAGAAAACCAAGCTTCTCACCTGCTTCAACTACTGGTCTTGTCAATACTATCTTCTTTACTATATTATTCCTCAAAAAAGAAATACCCATAGCTATAGCCAAAAAGCTCTTACCTGTTCCTGCGGGCCCTTTTGCAATAACAATTTCATTTTTTTCTATAGCTTCCACATATTTTTTCTGCCCTGGGGTTAATACTTTTACTATTTTTTTGTCAAAAATTAGAAGTTTACTTCCATCAGTAGGCCCTTTCATAGAAAAACTATTTATCTGGTCCAATAAATACTGCTCAACCCTTTTTATAACTTCAGGAGATCCATTCATTGTAATCCTATCCTCTAATATTTTTATTTCTATGTTTTCTTCTATAACCTCTATTTCTTTTAACTTTTTAGCAATATTTTCCTTATATGCTTGTAATTCTTTTGGTATTATTATCTCTGTTTTAATTATAGTCCTTTCCATATATCACTTACTTTTTCTTCTTTGATTGAGCTTTTTTTCTATTCCTTTTTTCACTAGGTTTTTCATAATATTCATGTCTACGTATATCTGACAATACTCCATCTTCTTGTAACTTTTTCTTAAATCTTTTTAAAGCACTATCCAAGCTTTCATCTTTTCCTACTCTTACTTCTGTCACATTCTTCCCTCCTTTCTTATCTTATTTTTAACTCATCTTTCAATAATTTTGCATAAACTTTACTCTTTTCCTCATCTATATCTTCTAATATTACTTTTACATAATTACCTTCTTCCAAATAGTGTGGACCTTCAAACTCCACCTTTATATAATTATCAGTCGTACCCCTGTATATATTACTCTCTTTCTCTTCTATCATAACCTCGATTTCTTTACCTATAAAAGATGATACATATTCTTCCCATAATAAATTACTCAGATCTAACAATTTCCTTTTTCTCTCTTCTATTATCCTAGGAGGAAGAGGGGTAAGCTTTCCAGCAAGAGTAAAAGGGCGAGGAGAAAAAGGAAAAACATGTATTTTCATAAACCTAATTTTTTTAGCAAATTCTAAGGTTTGTTTAAAATGTTCATCGGTTTCCTCAGGATATCCAACTATTATATCTGTAGTAATTGCAATATCAGGCACTTTTTCCCTTAACTTATTGACAAGATCAGAAAAATATTTGGTATCATATTTCCTATTCATCTTTCTAAGGATCTCATCAGATCCACTTTGAAGAGGTATATGCCAATGCCTACAAAGCTTAGGATGAGAAGCAATAGAAATCAATTTATCAGATATATCCATTGGTTCTAAAGAACTTAGTCTTACTTTGTAAAGTCCTTCTATTTCAAATATTTCAGTAAGAAGACTTACTAAAGCATTTTTATCTCCTAAATCATGACCATATGCACCTAATCTTATTCCTGTTAATACTATCTCTTTATGGCCACGAGCCACCAATTCCTCAACTTCCCTGATTACATAATCCAAACCTTTACTTCTTTCTCTACCACGAAGATAAGGAACTATACAATAACTACAAAATTGATTGCAACCATCTTGTATTTTAAGAATAGCTCTTGCTCTATCCTCAGATACCAAGAATACAGAATCTTCATTACCCCCGAAAAATTCCCACTTTTTTTTATTATCTAACAAAAAATCTACCTTCAATTCTTCTGGTAAAAGTTTAATCCTTTCTGGATAGCAACCAGCGAGTGCAATTTTAGTTTTTTTATAATGGATTCTTATGTAATTAATGAGTCTTCTTGCTTTTCTCTCTGCTACATGAGTTACAGCACAACTATTAATAAAGAAAAGATCAGGTTCGTCATTTAAAGATACTACATCCCATCCCTCTTTTATAGCTAAATACTTAAGCTTCTCTGTTTCATACTGATTTACTTTACATCCGAAAGTATAAAAAGCAACTTTTCTACTCAAGGTATTATAGTAAACCTAAGCCTCCTTTCTCATAGAGAAGGAGAGCAGAAGAAACAATAGCAGCAGTGTCCACTTTTAAAATTCTTGGTCCCATATTAAAAAATTTTCCCCCAAAATTTCTCATCATCTCTATCTCTTCTTCACTAAAGCTTCCTTCTGGACCTATAAAAAGAAAAACTTTATCTTTAACTCCATTTTCAAACACTTTTTTTAAGTCCTCTTTAGCCCCTTCCCATGCTACCAATATATCTGCCTTTTCTTCTTTAGCCAACCTAAGACATTCTTCCAAATTCAATACGTTAAAAAGATTTGGTACAAAATTCCTTCCACACTGTTTAACTGTTTCTCTTATTATTTTATTCCACCTAACATACTTTTTCTCAAATTCCTCTTTTGTTAAGTTTACAATACTTCTTTGGGTTTGTAAAGGAATAAAAGCAAAAACTCCTAACTCGGTACATTTTTCCAAAATTAGCTCCCACTTATCTTTCTTTGGTAAACTTTGACAAAGATAAATATTTACCTTGCTTTCTTTGTCACCAATCTCAGAAACAATTTTGCAAGTTATTTCTTTATCATTTACTTTTTCAACTAATGTTAGATACAATTTAGAATCATAATTTACCTGTAGCTGATCTCCTTTTTCTATTCTCAATACTTTAGAAATATGGTAAACATCATCCTTATCATCAATTATCAAATAATCTGGGGGTTTTAGTTTTGAGGCAAAGAAAGTTGGGGACATAAATAATATTAATCTCCTAAAAGTTGGGTTAACCTTTCTGATAAAGTTTTACCTATAAGTTCTACAAAGGCTAAAGATCTTTCATATTTCATTCTCTTTGGACCTATCATACCAATAGACCCTATAGTATTTTCTCCCAAAGAATATACAGTTGTAATAATACTACAATCGCTTAGTTCAGGAATACTAATCTCTCCTCCAATAAGTATTGTTAAACCCTTTCTAAGATAGGAAGTAAAAAGTAAAGAAGAGATAGTTTTTTCCTCCTCTAAGACATCTAATAAGGTTTTTACTTTATTTATATTCTGAAACTCCAAATACTGTAATATCTTTGAAACACCAGCTATAATTACACCCTCTTCTCTTTCTGTATATAATAAGTCTTGTAAAATATCTAAAACTCCAGTTTTTATTTCTATGGGTATTTTAAAATCTAGTTTTTCCTTAGATAATGTCCAATAAATCTCCTGAAGCTCCTTATTTTCAAACCTTGTATTAAGTTTCACCCTCAAATCATTAAATTCCTCTTCAGACATAGAGTTGGACAATCTTACTATCTTTTCCTTAACAACACCTGTAGAAGTAGTAACAATTATAACAACAGCATCTTCTTTCAAATCTATAAACTCAATCTTTTTCAAAGTAGTTTTATCAAGTTGGGGGAATAGAACTACACCAATAAATGCAGTTCTCTCAGAAATTAACTCTGCAACTTTTCTAAGAAGCCCTTCCCAATTAATTGAAGAAAAAATTATACTATTAGCTACCTCTATGTCCTCATTATATAATTCGTAATTATCTAGAAGAAAATCCACATAGAAACGATAACCTCTATCAGATGGAATCCTACCAGCCGAAGTATGAGGTTGTATTAGATAACCTTCTTCCTCTAAATCTGCCATCTCATTTCTAATAGTAGCAGGACTCCATCCCAGTAAATATTTTTTAGCTAATATTCTTGAACTTACCGGCTGAGCAGACTCTATATAATCCTTTACTGTAATTTTTAGTATGATCTTTTTTCTATCGTCTAACAACCTTAGCACTCTCCCTTTAAGACTGCTAATTTTTCCTTTAACATAATAGCACTAATTTTAATTTTATGTCAAGTTTTAAAAAAAGATTAAAGGGTTTAATTTGTTATTATTTTTCGTTACCTTTATGCACTCCTTTATATGGTTGATAGGGAACTGGTATATACTGAACAGAAGGTCTTGTTCCTGGATTTTGAGGATAAAGGTTCATAAGAGCATATATCTCTTTCGGTAATCCTACCTTAACAGGTAAACCTAATTTTATGGCCTCCTCAACAGTTATAGGATAATCATGAGTCCATGTACCTGTAGCAAGGATCTCTGCAAGTTCTTTAGCTTTTTCTTCTGACATTTTGTCTTTTAACAGTTCATAAACCGATTCTTTTACTTGTCTAATAGCCTTTTCTGCCACATCTCCTAATATAAGAGTTTTATCCTCAACCTTATCTGCACCTTTTCTATTTATTGCATTTAATATGGAAGCTGCAGGATATTCACCAAGTTGTGGATCTACTGGACCAAGAACCGCATTTTCATCCATAATGATCTCGTCTGCTGACAAAGCTATAAATGTACCACCAGACATAGCATAATGGGGAACAAAAACTGTTACTTTCCCCTTATGATTTTTCAAAGCATGAGCTATTTGTTCTGCTGCAAGTACAAGTCCACCAGGAGTATGTAAAATAAGATCAATAGGCATATCTTCCGGTGTCAATCTTATTGCTCTTAAAACTTCTTCTGAATCCTCAATATTTATATACCTTGCTATGGGAATACCAAAAAGATTCATTGTCTCTTGTCTGTGAATCAGGGTTATAACTCTTGATCCTCTTTTTCTCTCTATAAGCTGTATTAACCTAAATCTTTCAGCCTCAATAACCCTTTGTCTTACTATGGGAGACAAACTACTTAATATGAAGATTATCCAAAATATATCCCAAAAACCCATAAAATCACCTCCTATTTAAAAATAATAGTAATACCAATATCTTTTTCTAAAATATTTAGAAATCATAAACCCAAAAACAAAGCCACCTATATGAGCCCACCATGCTATTCCACCGCTTAAGTCTAAAAACATCAATGAGAAAAAACCAGAAAATAATTGCAAAATAAACCATAAACCCAAATAAATAAAGGCAGGAACATAAATAAAATCAATAAAAAAACCCCAAAAAGCTATAGTTAAAATTCTTGCCCCTGGATAGAATCTGATATAAGCTCCTAAAACTCCCGCTATAGCACCACTTGCTCCAATAGCAGGTATATATGGATTTACACTAAATAGGACTTGGACTAAACCAGCAACAATTCCAGAAAAAAGATAAAAAAGTAAATATCTAAAATGTCCCATAGCATCTTCCACATTATCCCCAAATATATAAAGATATATCATGTTACCAATAATATGAGACCATCCCCCATGAAGAAACATGGATGTAAAAAGAGATAAAATCGCAGAGGATAACAAATTTGGATTATAGAAACGATAAGGCAAAATACCAAACTTTAAGAAGATATTTTCCCTAATATATGATGGTAATGTAATTTCCCATAAAAAAACGGCTATATTAATAAATATAAGTAAGGTATTAACAAAAGGATATTTTTTTGAAGGAATATCATCTCTTAGAGGGATCATTCTATTAACCTTATTAATATTATAGTATAGCTATTGCTTCTATCTCAATTTTTGCACCACGAGGTAATGCTGATACTTGTATAGTGGATCTTGCTGGAGGTTTTTCTGGAAAATAGTCTTTATAAACTTCATTCATTAGAGAAAACTCAGATAAGTCTATCATGAATACTGTAGTTTTCACCACATTTGCTAAACTTGCTCCTACAGCCTCTAAAATACCTTTTATATTCTCTAATACCCTTTTTGTTTGCTCCTTTATATCTCCATCCACCATATTCCCAGAAGAAGGATCAATAGGAATTTGACCTGATATAAAGATTAAGTTTCCTACCTTTACAGCTTGAGAGTAGGGACCAATAGCAGAAGGAGCTTTTGAAGTTGATATAATCTCCTTCATAAATTAACCTCCTTTAATTAAAATTGGAAAAAACTCTTTTAATTTTTTAAATGCTATAGTTCTATGACTTATCTCATTCTTTTCCTGTTCTTTCAATTCTCCAAAAGTTTTCCCGAGGGGAGGATAATAAAAAATTGGATCATAACCAAATCCAGAATCTCCCCTTATTTCATAAGCTATATAACCTTCCACAACTCCTCCTGTCACTATTTTTATATCATTTTTATGATCATAGTATACTACTTTACAAATAAACCTTGCAGTCCTTTTTTCCCAAGGCACATCTCTCAATTTTTCAAGTATAATATTCATTCTTTCCTTATAACTTAAATCCTCTTCAAACCTTGAGGAGTAAACTCCCAATATACCCTTTAACATATTTATCTCTAATCCAGAATCTTCACCTATAGCTGGTAGATTTAATTTTTCAGAAATAAATTTTGCTTTTAGAAAAGCATTTTCTTCGTAAGTTTTTCCTATTTCTTCCGGTAAAGATATCTCTATAAATTCATCCAAGGTTTTTAAATAATCTTTATATTCTTTTAAAATCTCATAAATTTCTTTTATTTTTCCTTTATTTTTGGTAGCTAATACTATATACCTCATAATAAACCTAATGTCTTTTTTTGGATTTCTATTAGTTTTAGAATACCCTGTTTAGCCAAACTTAACATCTGTTCTAATTGTTCATGAGTAAAAGGTACCTTTTCAGCAGTCCCCTGGATCTCAACAAATCTTCCGCTCTCTGTCATTACAACATTGAGATCAACCTCTGCCCTCATATCCTCGTTTGCTGAAAGATCCAACAAAATCTCACCATCTACAATTCCAACACTTATAGCAGCAACAAACTC
Organism: Dictyoglomus sp. DH; assembly: GCF_055181375.1. NCBI lineage: Bacteria > Pseudomonadati > Dictyoglomota > Dictyoglomia > Dictyoglomales > Dictyoglomaceae > Dictyoglomus > Dictyoglomus sp. DH. The sequence goes on from NZ_CM143706.1 coordinate 1,410,177, forward strand.
CTTTATGGGTATCTCCTTTATAAGTCCTTCTCTTCTTAATTTTTCTAATGCATCGTATAAAGCAACAAAAGCTCCAGTAATTGCAGCTGTCCTTGTTCCTCCATCAGCCTGAATAACATCAGCATCAATCCAGAGAGTCCTTTCACCTAACTTAGAAAAATCTATAACAGCTCTCAAAGAACGCCCTATCAGTCTTTGTATCTCTTGAGATCTTCCGTTTATTGTCCCTTTTACTACATCTCTTACTTTTCTTTCTGGTGTAGACCCAGGAAGCATTCCATATTCTGCAGTGAGCCATCCCTGGTTAGTTCCTTTCAAAAATGGTGGTACTTTATCCTCCATGGATACAGTACATATTACTTTAGTTTCGCCCATCTCAATAAGAACTGAACCAAGAGGATATTTTAAATATCTCCTTGTAATTTTAACTGGCCTAAGATCTGTGTTTGATCTTTTATCAATCCTGATCATTGTCACCTTCCTCTTTCTTTAAGTTTATTAACCATTTTATCATACTCATCTTTACTCACAAAACCTACAAGCAAGTATTCTTGTCCTTCTGAAAAAATAAGTTCTGGATATAAATAAAATTCCTTTATCTCTTTAGTATTCTTAACATGAAGTCTTGGCCCTGTACAATGTATTACTTTGTCTCCTATTTTAATATGTTGTTTATCCCAATAAGAAACTTCTAAACTCATATCAATATATTCTTTAACTTTTTCTTCTATTCCTTTGATATCTATATTAGGTTTTTCTTTTAACTTAATAACAAATCCATGTTTGATATCACTATGCCCTTCAATATATCTATACAACCCATATTCTTCTAATACCATACCTGTTAAGTCCTCAGCAGTATGAGCTTGTAATCTATATGTCAAAGAAGGAAACACTATATTTACTATTTCTTGAGGTAAAGGACCAAATACATTAGGCCTCGTTACTATAACTTCCTCTCCAATCCCTATCAAAAGATCTGCGTTTCTTTTTAAATAAGGATAAATAAGTTCAAAATGCTCACAAACAACTTTTTTTTCATTTTCCAAGGCTTTTAGAATAGATTCTGCCAATATATATATGGGATAGAAAGCTAATTCAAACCTAACATCCACATGATAAATAAAATCATAAAACATACTTCTTTGAAAATCTTCTATTATAGGTGCTGGACGTCTATATATACCTTCATCATCATTAGTTAAACTTAACCCTGGAAACAATCCTCTTATAAGTAAGGATTTTCCTGAACCAGAATCTCCAATTACTCCAATAAGTTTATCATCAGAAAGTAAAAAATTCTGAGAAATTACAGATCCAAGAAGCATAAGTCTTGCTTCTCCACGAGGGGCATAATAAATAGCTTCCTTCAGAAGCACTTTTGTATGAATCATTTTTTATTATTTCCAAAAAGAATTACCCTCAGAATCTATGGCAACCATAGCAGGAAAATCTTCTACCTCAAGATAATAGATAGCTTCTGGTCCTAATTCATGAAAAGCAAAAACTTCCATTTTCTTTATCTTATCTCCCAAATAGGCTCCTGCACCCCCTACTGTTACAAGATAAACCCCCTTATACTTTTTAAAATACATTTCTGTTTCTTTATCTCTTTTCCCTTTTCCTATAAAACCGACTATTCCTTGAGAAAGTAGCCATGGCACAAAAGGATCCATTCTTTTACTTGTTGTAGGGCCAGCTGATCCTGAAGCTCTTCCAGGAGGTGCGGGTGATGGCCCCATATGATAAATAAGACTATTTTTTAGTTCTAAAGGTATATCTTTCCTTTCTTTTATTAGATCAACAAGAAGTTTACACGCTTGGTCTCGAGCAGAATATATAGGACCATCTAATAATAACCATTCACCTACTTTTAAAGATTTAAGTTCATTTATCTCATTTGGAAGATTAATCTTTTTAAATTTCATATTTCAAACCACCCATGTCTTATAGCAGAACATTGCATATTTATGGCCAAAGTAAAACCAGCAATGTGAACAGGAAATACCTCAATATGTACTCCTAATGCAGTAGTCTTACCCCCTAAACCTCCTGGACCTATATTTAACTCATTAATCTCCTTTAACAATTTTTCCTCCATTTTGGCCCAATACGGATCATTATTCTTTTCTTTCAGGGGTCTTAAAGTAGCTTTTTTGGACAATAAAGCAGCCTTTTCTAAAGTTCCTCCTATACCTATTCCAACAAGTAATGGAGGACATGCATTTGGACCATGGTTTTTTACATGATTGACTATCTCACTAATAAGTTCATCCTCAGTTATTGTTGGTATAAGGCTTTTAACAATGCTGGCATTTTCACTCCCAAAACCTTTTATCAATATATAAAACCTTAATTTATCCCCAGTTTTTATTTCGTAATGCACTATTGCAGGTGTATTATCTTGTGTATTTATCCTTTTAAGAGGGTCTTTGACTACAGAAGGCCTAAGATAATTTTTTTTATAAACCTCTGATACAGCCCTATTTATGATATCGTTAAGATTTCCTTTTATACATACCTTATCTCCTATTTCTACAAAGGCAATCACCATCCCACAATCCTGACATATAGGAATTCTTTTTTCTTTTGCTATCTTTGCATTCTTAATAAGTATATCAAGAACAATTCTTGCATTCTCATTATTTTCAATATTATATGCCTCTAAAAGTGCATCTTCCACATCCTTAGGTAATTCAAAGTTAGCTTTTGTTATGACATGGACTAATTTATTATAAATTATGTCTCCCTCTATAACTCTAAACATCTATTTTCACCTCAAGTAAAGGAGCATGTTGCTGAGCCCCATAGACATCTGAATCTCCAGGACTTCCTGATGGAACTTTTCTTTTAATATTTGCTTTAACTGCACATACAGGATCAAAGTAAATAACCGAAATTACATCTGATCCTTTGAGCCCATACAAGTTTGCCCAAAAATTTTTTGAAAAATAGTCCATATTTTTAAGTTTTTCATATACTTCCTTTTCCTTAAAGATTATATCGATAGTTAAAATAAAAGGACCACTATTTTTTGTTCTTATAACTTTTGCTAATTCCACCATACTCCTCATAATAACTATACCTCTACCACTTTAATAGGAAATTCATAGTCGTCAAGTTTTATAAGATGATATAATTTAAACTCAAAAACTTCCCCCCATATAACCTCAGAAGGAGAGAAAGGAAAGGCAAGATTACCTGCTGTTGCTATTCTTCCTTTATAACCATAATGAAGCAACGTAGATCTTATATATCCTAATATCATCTTTGTTATATTAATATCCTTACTTATGACCTCTATAACAAGACCTAATTCATGAGATACACCATTAAATCTTTCCCATTCACCCATTACTCCATTCTTTCCATATACATGAAAATAAATTTGGTAATCATCTGTCATATCTCTAAAGTTTTCTCTTACTAATTCTCTCTGAATCTCCAATATTTCATCTATTTGTGAAATCATGATAGGATCCCTAATACCTGCTATACATACACCTCTTATTCCAACAAACTTTGTCCCTTCTACTTTTAACCACTTTTCTTTTCCTTCTATAAATCTTGAACCCTTTACAATAACTGTTTTCTCATCCTTTTGAGTAAAAGTGGTAGTTGTCAAATCAATAATTCCATCTGGTCCATGTAAGAAATAAGGATCACTTTTTTCATATAATGTATGGGCAGCAACAGATGTAACTGTACACTTTCTATTCTCATTTATGGGAAATACTTCAAAATGATCATCAAAGAGAACACCTATAAGTCCATCTCTTCCACTTCCTGGTTCTGCTGCAATAGCCCCACATTCTAATATTTTACCTAAATGAAGAGATAATCCCTTAGAATAACCATAATGTATAGGTAAAGCAGAAAAAGGTGCAGGGTCATAACTTCGTCCACAAATTATTATATTCACACTTTTTTTATAACCTTCTATAAAAGGATCAATACCAACTTGTGCTACAATATTCGTAATACTTTCCAAATCCTCTACCCCAACTTCTGAGGAACCATCCAAGGTTTTAATATTTCCGTTAGTTATGGATTCCTTTATTTTATCCTTAGGAATATCCGTATATATTATAGCTATTTTCATGTGCCAATTATTTTCTTCCAGTATCTCCTTTACTATTTCAAAGGTCCAATCTACAGATGATTTACTGCCACATCCCCCAGCACTTCCTATAAATAATGGAATATCCAATTTATGAACCATATTAATTAGGTATTTTAAATCTCTTTTTGTAGCACCACGATCTACAAATGAGATACCCCTTCCAAGATAATATGGGCCAGGATCAGTAGACCCAGCATCAACAGCAACTAAATCTGGCTTTATTTCTAAAGCATTATAATAACTTTGTTCTGGAAAACCATATCCAAGAATTGCTGTGGGTGAATAGATTTTAAACACTTTTTACTAAGCCCTTCCTTCTTAGAATTTGAAGTGTTCTATTCATTTCATTATTTACTATCATTAAACCCTCATCTACTCCCATGCCAGGTTTTGCTAATATCTGATCTGCTTGAACTGCAAGACCTATATGCACAGAAACTTGAGCAGACCTATCTGTCTCATTACAACTTCCTCCTATATAAGTACCAATGTTATGTCCTTTACAATATAAAGCTGCCTCAATAGAATTATGAATACTACCTAAAACAGGAGTTTTTATTTGTATCATATCAACCGCCTCTGCTTTTATGAAATCTCTAATATCTTCAAGACTATTACACCATTCATCAGCAACTATTTCTACTCCCAAACCTCTTCCTTTTAGCTCTTTTCTCAATTTGCTTAAAAACTCAATTTGTTTCTCCCTATTTTCTAAATCAACAGGACCTTCTATTCTGAGTTTATGTGGAAATGAAATTTTTTCAAGCCTTGCTAAATATTCTACTATTTCATCAATATTATAATTAAATGCTATACCTATAGTTCCATATACATCTATGTGAAAAATTGGTAAATATCCTTCCTCTCCTAATATTCTTACCCTTTCTTTGAGCCAGCCTAAATATTCTATTAGTTTTTCTCCTCTCCACCCTAATTTTGTCTCTACGTTATTTATTAAACCATGTGGAAGAACATCTACTCTCTTCAGTATCATTTTGTCCACACTAATATAACGATCGTCTCCTGATTGAGCAAAAATTGGAATTCTCTTTATATCAAAATTTAAATTATACTCCTCTCTTATTATCTCAGTCATAGTCTTCCTATAATGTTTTGAAAACGCATCAAGAATTGCTTGAGAAATTCCGTACCTTACTGCAGTATGTAACTTATGATCATTTATTTTGAAATTGTCAATCTTAACACATAAATCCTTAAAACTTCTCCATTCATCCTTTAACAGAAAAGGGAAAACATGTTGTTCCAAAATTTGTAACCATTCACTAGTTTTAAAGAGAGGATCTCTTCCTCCTGCACCAGAATATTGAATAGCAGTACAATCCCCATAAGCTATCTGATCATCCTCCAAAATGAAGATAATAGATATACTTTCTCCTTTCTGCCTTATAGCCTCATAACCTTCAGTTAATGGTACTCCTCTATAGGCGAAACCATCTTCACGAGCCCCTGCCTTAATAGCTCTTTGGTCATCAAAATAGAAACCAGAAAGTCCTATCGAATATAGTACATCTTTAATCATTTATTTACCTCGGTCTTCCTATTAATCTTCCCTTACTGATTGCATAGATATCATCAAGTACCATTTGAAAATTTACATCTCTTTTCTCAAAACGAGCTCTCTCTTCCAATCTTTCCTTATGAAAAGTTTTTACCTCTTCATCAAAAGGTAGATTTCCAAAATCAAAAAATCTAACAGCACCTTCATTATCCCGTACTGGCATTACTCTTCCATAAGTATATTTACTTGGTGCAAAAGGTACATCCAAAATTCCTGAAGAGAAAGCCTTAACAGCTCCCACAGCTATATCCCCTTTCCCTATTTCATAAACCCTATTGAGGATAGATCTTACTTCTCTTTCAATAATATATTCCTCTTGGCTTAACTTCTCTTCATCTATAAAATTTTGGTTTTCTAACATATTTAAAACCTGACGAGTATTCTTAAGGGCTGAAGCATTTGCTTCTTTTGTGGGAATACCAATAGCTTCCTGGGGTGTTTTTACAATTATCTTTGTTACCTTCGATATAGCCCCAGCTATAGTCCCGAAACTTATAACTGCGTAAGCTTTAGCTTCATCTTCTGGAAAACCTCCCATCCAGTGATGTAGAACAGTAGTTATATGAACATCATAATAACCAAAACTCGCAAGATATTCCCTTGTTAGTTTCTCTAAAATTTTTATTGAAGCTACATCTTGAATAATATTACCACATTGTCCATATCCTACACTAAAACTTTTCACTCCTTGTTCTGCTGCAAGAATGGCTTCTATTATTCCAATACTTATTGAGATAGACGGTGGAACTAAAGTACCAGTGAGAGGGCCAAAAGATTCTCTATTTATTAATATTCCTTCTTGTGCATATATTCCTACTAGATAATCTATATATTGCCAATATAAAATTGAATTTTCCAATGGAACATCCTTAGCATAAGGAATATTGTAAGTAATTCCTCCCCCTTCAAAAGATGTAAAACCTGCAGCCAAAGTAATCTCAGCAAGAAGTCTTGCATCTGGAGTACCATGTCTTACTTCAACAGGCACTTTTACACTTTCTATGATTTCTCTACAAGCTTTTACTCCATAATTAACAGCTGGAAAACCATTAAGAAGATATCTTCCTTCTTTTAAACTTTCTTCTATTCCCAATTGTGCTTCTTTATATCTATTCTGTCGAGTATAACTATCAATAGTTGTAGGTAAGATATCTGCTCCTCCCTCATCTTGTAAATATTGAAGAAGAACAATATGATCTTTTAAAATTGGAATACCTGCTCTTGGTTGTAATAAGGTTTTATTATTCTGAGATGCTTCTCTTAATACATAATCGGTCTGCTTTTCTTTAGGTAAAGATGTTAAATATAAAAAGGCTTCTTTTAAATCAACTTCTCTACCTGTAGGCCATGAATTCAAGACATCTTCTCTCATATTAAGAAAATATTTATGATCCCATTTCTTATTTTTTATAAACATAATCTCATCCCTCTATACTTTGTTTATATATTTTTCTACAAGACTCATAGATTTATCCTTATAGATCTCCGAGATTACTCCTATAGCAAACATTATATATTCCTTATCTACATAAAAGGTAGGATTTTTAGGCTTCAATATAAAAGGTTCATCATTAGAATATATTACACCCTTTAAACTTTCCACTCTATAAGGATTATATATTAAAGGCCCACCTGTACATACCACTTTATCCAATTCCCTTAAATCTTTCCCATATTGGAAAAGCAATGTTCCCATAGGGGTATACACCATTTCTATATGCCCTACATGTCTCTCTGTAGCAATCTTTACAGCAAAATAAGCAAGAATAGCGTCTAAATGTAAATCTTCATCATTTTTTGGAATATAACTCGTATTTATGTTTAAAAATTTTACTTTTTCCTCTATAACTTTAACCTTATCACGTGAAAAACTTTTTATAATATCTTTTTTTGCAGACTCAAATAAAGATAATGCAGATACTCTAACCCCCAAATCTCCTTCCACAGATCTTTTTACATATGGCTCTTTTAATCCCTTTAAGATTACATTATTCTGAGTAGGTTCTCCCTTTGCTACAGAACAAACATCGGTAGTTGCTCCTCCCACATCAATTAATAAACATTCACCATATATCTCTGAGAAACTTTCCAAACCCTTTAATACAGCAAGTGGTGTAGGCATTACTATACCGTCTATTATTTCTTGCACTTTATCTAATCCCTTTGCATGTATAATGTTTCTTAAAAAGACCTCTCTGATAATATTTTGGACCTTTTCTATATTTATAACTCCATATTCAGGCATTACATTCTCTGTTATGTATATTTCTTTACTATTAGATAAAAAAATATTTTTTATTTCATCTTGTAAATCTTTATTTCCAGCATAGATAAAAGGAATATTTAAGGGAAGCCTTGATAATTTTTTAGCATTTATTATTGGATAGTATCTATTTCCCCCATCTGTTCCCCCAGCCAAAATTATAATATCTGGCTTTAAATAAAGAATCTCGTCCAAATCCGAATTTGTAAGTTCATAGGAATAGGTCTTAATTACCTTTCCCCCTGCTCCTAAACTTGCTTTCTTAGCTGCCTCAGAAGTTAAATCTGGAACTAAACCTATAGCAATTATTTTTAAACCTCCAGCAGCACTGCTTGTAGCTTTTTTAATATTAAAATCCCTTATATTCAATCCAGTTTGTCTTTCTATTTCAGAAATTACATTTTGAAGACCTATCGTTACATCTTCATTTACAGTAGATGGATATTTTGCTCTCCCTATAATTTCACTTTTATCTAAATCAAAAGCTACACCTTTAGTAAATGTACTTCCTATATCAAATATGATTGCCTTCATAATTATTTATCTAATCCTAAATCTTTTTTTAAATCTCTAATAACTTCATCTGGCATTGTTTTTGGTGGATATACTCTATTAAATCCTAATTCTTTAAATTTCTTTTCCACTTCTTCCCAATTTTTTTGGCCTATTCCCAAATTTCCACCTATATACAACAATACATTATCAAGACCTGCCTCTTGTAGTTTTTCCCTGAATCCTCTACAATCAAGCTCAGCATGTCCATATAAAGATGAAACTAAAATAGCTCTTGCATCAGATTCAATCGCTGCTTTTATGAAATCTTCTTGAGAAGAAAGAACTCCAATATTAACCACATCAAAACCTGCAGATCTTAAAGCATAATCCAAAATTCTTAAACCAACCGCATGTACATCCGCCCCTATTACTCCGAGAACCACCGTCCTCTCACCCACTAAAATCACCCCTTAATAAGATTAAATATTAATAGAGATGTATTATAAAGATTATCTAATTTAATTTTCTCCTCCTTAGAATGAGCATTCTCCATACCTATCCCCACATTTATAGCCTTTATACCATAAGAATTTAGAATATTAGCATCACTTCCCCCCATAGTATAAGTAAATACTGGATTCTTTCCCATTTTATTTAATATGCTCTCTATATACTTTACTAATGTTTCATTAGGATCAATAGAAAAACCTTTGTAAAGACTTTCTTTCTTTAAATCAAAACTTCCCCCTCTATCCTTTAATGCCGAAAGTTCTTTTTCCATATTTTGCCATTGTGTACTAAGTTTACTCTTATCTATACTTCTAAACTCACCCTCCAGATAAACTTCCTCTGGAACTATATTTGTAGCTCTTCCACCTTTTATAATACCAACATTAGAGGTTACATCTTTTTCTATTCTTCCCCATTTAAGTTTCAATAAAAACTCAGAAGCAAGAAGAATAGCATTTATTCCTTTCTCAGGAGAGGTACCTGCATGGGAGGCTTTACCAAATATCTTTAAATAAAACCTATCATGATATGGGGCACTAAGTATTAACGTACCAACATCACCTTCTCCATCTAAGACATATCCCTCTTTTGCGTGTAAAAGTGAAAGATCCACGTTTTTAGCCCCTAAAAGTCCGATCTCTTCACTAACAGTAAAAAGAAATTCTATTTTTCTATTTTTAATATTATTTTCTTTTATTGCAGTTATAGCCTCTATTATAGCTGCTATTGCAGCTTTATCATCAGCCCCCAAAATAGTGTTTTTGTCACTAACTATGTAATCACCTTCAATCTTTGGATTTATATTTTCACCGGGATCTACTGTATCCATATGAGCGGATATTAAAAAAGGTTCTCCTTCACCATCCATAATTGCTATTAAATTCCCTGAACTCCCACCTATTTTTTCACCTGCAAAGTCCTCATAAACTTCCAAACCTAATGCTTTTAACCTACTCTTTAAAAATTGAGAAAACTCTTTTTCCTTAAGGGAAGGGGAAGGTATTTTGATTATTTGAAAAAAAGTATTAATGAGTCTTTCTTTACTTAGCAATCATTTCACTCCTTTCAATTTCAACCTGCTCTACTTTCCATCCTACGTTAAGCAATTTATTTAATATTCTTTCAAATCCCACAGAATCACCTGTGGTATATACTTTTACAATAGGATTGGCCAAATCCTCTTTTGACAAAATTCTTAATATCTCTTGGGATGGATCTATAATTGGAATTTGGGGATATAGTCTTTCTATAACAGGTTTGATGAAAGGTAAATGAGTACATCCTAAAACTAATCCATCAATATCTTTATCAATTAAAGGATCTATACATTTTTTAAGCTCGTTTATTATTATTTCACCATCTATTATCCCATTTTCAATAGTTTCCAAAAGAGGGCCTTCACTACAAGATTTTACATATACTTCTATATCTTGGGATACAAATTTATTTATTAAAGTAGGATAAATTTTACTTTCTTTTGTTCTACGGGTTGCAAGAACGCCTATTCTTTTCCAATTTGTATTTTTTATTCCGTCAATAGCACTTAATATAATACTATATATCTTTATATTATAATCTTTAAACTTATCGAGTAAATAATCATAGGCAACAGCTGATGCAGTATTACATGCAATTATAATTTCTCCAATATCCAATCTTGTAAAAAACTCTACAATTTCTGATACTCTTTCCTGAATAAATTCTACCTTCTTAATACCATAGGGGAAATATTTTGTATCTCCTAAAAAATAAACTTCATAGTAAATTTTTCTTTCAACAACTTCTTTAAGAACAGAGAGACCACCGACACCAGAATCTAAGATACCAATCTTCTTACTCATTTTTTACTTCTCCCTTTCTATATAATTCTATAGCTTCAATAATCTTTTCTATAAGTTTATCCTGATATTCATCTCTTAACAATAATTTTCTATCCTCATCGTTGGTTAGAAAACCCATTTCTATAATTACAGATGGTATAGGAACTCTGGAAAGTACATAGAACCTTCCTTTTATACTTCTTCTAACAAGAAACCCACTACTGTTGAAAATATTGAAAAGCATATTAACTAATCTCTCTGATAAATCAGTAGCATAACAAATCTCAATACCTCTAACATCATTGGAAAAAGCTGCATTTGAATGAATACTAATGAACAAAGCAGATGTGATAAGATTATTATTCAAGTTTATAGAAGAATTAACAATTTTTACACGATCATCCAAGGAAATATTAGAATCATCACTACGTGTTAGAATAACATTGTAACCTTTCTGTCTGAGGGTTTCGGCAAGTTTAAGTGAGACTTTCAAATTAATATCTTTTTCTTTAATATCTCCATATATAGCACCAGGATCAGTACCTCCATGTCCTGGATCAATAAAAATAGTAAAATCATTATTTTCTAATCTATTTTCCTCTGAACTTAGCTCTTCCTTTTTAAAAGATATTTTTAGTGCATTTTCCCCTATTTCTTCCGCAGTTTGAATTGAATCTGTATATGTCTCAAAAACTAATCTCATAATCTTTTTACCTTCATCTCTTAAACCGATTCTTAAAATCTTAACAGGATATACATTTATGGTTAACTCTTGAGAAGTCAAAGAAAAAGTCGAACCTATGAAATCATAATAAATTCTTGGAGGATCATATAAAATCTTTTTTTCCTGAAAGGTATAAGTTCCAAGAAAAGTAAGAAAAAAATCTACACTATCCTTTTCCTCTTTCCATTTTAAATCTGTTAATACCGATTGAACATTAGTAGTTTGTTTTTGGCTTTTCTCTTCTGTTATATCATTTCCCAAAAATCTGACATAAATATTACCATCATTTAGTTTAATATCATAATTAGGGATTTTATCTTTAAATTCTATTACAACTCTAACAATATAAGGAGCTACATTAAATTGGGAAAAACGAATATTTTTAATATTAGCATCTTTAGGTATAATTTCTCCTTTGTTGTTTATATAAACTGTATTTAAAAGGTCAATCACAAGGCGAGAAGGATTTTGCAATACTAAAGTTTTTACTTCAACAGGGGATTCTGCTTTAAAAGCTATAGATAGTAAATTTTTAGAATATTTTATTTCTAAAACTTCATGAACAATAAAAATAGTATTCTCTTTTAGATAGATTCTATACCCCAATAATCTAAAAAAAGATGACAAAGGAAAATATATAACATCTTCTCTTATAATAGGATATAAAAGGGTAGTTTCTTTCTTATTTATTATGCACTTTTTATCTCCAATGTTTGCGGAAAAAACCTCTTTTTTTTCTCGATAAAGAACTACCTTATTATTTTCTTGGGAAAAATCATATTTAAAGGTTGATGCAAACAAGGGTAAAGGCATATATATTTCTGAATCTTTTATTTTCAGAACAGTAAGAATTTTAGTTTTCTCGCCCAAAAAATTTATTTCAAGAGAAGAGGGTTCTTCTCCCAAAATTATTGCTGAAAGATGAATACTAAAAAACAAAAAAAATAAAATATATATACTTACTTTCTTCAACTTTGTTAACTCCTCAATTCATTATGGTTACTTTAATAATTTTGGTGGAGGCGGCGGGAGTCGAACCCGCGTCCAGAGAGCAAGAATCAAAAGCCTCTACAAGCTTAGCGGGAGTTTTAAGATTTTCGGCCCTTACAGACTCCCTCCCGCAGGATTCTGTAAGCGCCTATCCCCTATTATCTTACCCTCCCTTATGGGAATCAGGAGGGGCAGCTGGCTAACTATGACACTCTTCTAACCCTGCCAGCCCGGGTTAGAAGAGCGTAGCTGCTAAATTAAGCAGCTAATGCTAAATTTGTGTTGGCACTTCTTTTTTGCCGTTGTTTTACGAGGCAACGGCACCTCGGCTTGCAGCTTTTGATCCTTGTACTCCCTGTCGAAACCAATCGCCCCCACTAATACTTCATCTTATATAATCTTTCTAGTTCTCTTCTTTCAGCTTTTTCTGCCAAATCTTTTCTTTTATCGTACAACTTTTTACCTTTTGCTAATCCTAACTCTACTTTTGCCCAACCACGTTCATTAAAGTATATAGATAAAGGAATTAATGTCAAGCCCTTTTCTTTAACTTTACCTACAAGATAAGCAATCTCATCCTTATTCAGCAATAACTTTCTTGGTCGCTTAGGATCATGGTTATATATATTACCATGCTCGTAAGGGCTTATGTGAAGATTATAAATCCAAACCTCACCGTTTTTAACATCAGCATAACTATCTTGCATACTTACTTTACCACTTCTTAGAGACTTTACTTCAGTACCTGTCAAGGAAATACCAGCCTCAAAAGTCTCTAAGATAAAGTAATCATGCTTCGCTTTTCTATTTACTGCTACAATCTTTTTTTCCTTTGCCATTTTCTATATAAATTATATCAAATTTTACTCCGAATATCCAAAGGGGTGATTTTTCATCCAATTCCATGCAGATAAAATCATGGTTTCTAAATCTGGAAAATCAGGTTGCCATTGTAATTCTTTTTTAATCTTATCAGAGCTTGCTATAAGCACTGCCGGATCTCCAGGTCTTCTTGGTGCCTCTTTTATTGGAATTTTTTCACCTACAACCTTTTCAGCAGTTTTTATAACTTCCCTGACAGAATATCCTTTTGAATTACCAAGATTAAAAACCTCAGAATTCCTTCCATTTAATAAAGCTTCTAAAGCCAAAATGTGTGCCTTCGAAAGATCGGATACATGTATATAATCCCTAATGCATGTACCATCAGGGGTCGGATAATCTGTACCATATATTTCTACATATTCTCTTTGCTTTAAGGCTGTTTTTAAGACTATAGGTATTAAATGTGTTTCAGGTCTATGATCCTCTCCTAATTCTCCCTCCATATCTGCACCAGCAGCATTAAAATATCGAAGAGAAATATACTTAATCCCCAAAAGCCTATCATACCAATTTAATATTTCTTCAAACATCAATTTCGAAGATCCATAAACATTAGTAGGATTTTTAGGGTGTTCTTCTGGAATTGGAATAATTTTAGGTTCGCCATATACAGCTGCAGTTGAAGAAAAAATAAAATATTTAACTCCAAAATCTTTCATCGATTCTAAAATGTTCAATCCACCTAATATATTATTTTCGTAATATTTAGCAGGATTTTGCATAGACTCTCCTACAGTACTCAAAGCTGCAAAATGCATAACTGCATCAATTTTATACTTATTAAAAACTTCTTTTACCTTTTCTTTATTTTTTAAATCTATATTCTCAAAATATTTAGACAATATGGCTTTTTTATGCCCTTTCTCTAAATTATCCAAAACCAAAACTTCATATCCCTTTTTAAGAAGATCTTTAACTACATGACTTCCTATATATCCTGCGCCACCAGTTACTAGTATATATCCCATTATGATAGTCCTCCTTCAATTTATGAAAAATTCTCTGATTGATTCAATAATATAATCTACTTCCTCATTGGTAAGCTCTGGCCACATCGGTAATGCAATAACTTCTTTACTTGCTTTTTCAGCCTCAGGAAAATCTCCCTCTCTATAACCTAAATCCTTATAACATTCTTGTAAATGAAGAGGTAAAGGATAATATATAGCAGTACCAATACCTTTATTAGCGAGATACTCCTGTAATTCATCTCTATTTTTAGTTCTTATCACGTATTGATGGAATACATGTTTCACATATGGCTTTACTTCAGGTACTATAATATCTAAATCTTTTAGACCCTCCGAATAGATCTTAGCAATTTCTATTCTTCTCTCAATCCAATGATCTAAATACTTCAATTTTATCCTAAGAATAGCAGCCTGTATTTCATCTAATCTACTATTATGACCTATTAATTCATGATAATATTTTTTCCTACTTCCATGTACTCTAAGTAGCTTTATCTTTTCATACAATTTTTCATCATTAGTTGTAATTAAACCACCATCACCATAAGCACCTAAATTTTTCGTAGGGAAAAAACTAAAACATCCAGTATTCCCAATACTTCCAGCTCGCTTACCTTTATACTCCGCTCCTATAGCTTGACAAGCATCCTCTATAACATAAAGATTATATTTCTCAGCAAGATATTCAATATCATCCATCTCTGCCATCTGTCCAAAAAGATGTACAGGAATAATAGCTTTTGTCTTTGGGGTTATTGCATCTTCTATCTTATTAGGATCTATATTAAAAGTTTTAGAATCTATATCTACAAAAACTGGTTTTGCTTTTAATAGAGAAATTATCTCTGAAGTAGCAAAAAAAGTAAAAGGAGTTGTTATAACTTCATCACCTTCTCCAATACCCAAGGCTTCTAAAGACAATAAAAGGGCATCAGTACCTGAAGCAACTCCTACTGCGTATTTTGTACCACAATAATCTGCAAGTCTTTTCTCAAGAAGTTCCACATTCTCACCTAATATAAATTGCCCCTTTGCCATTACTTCTTCTAAAACAGGCAATAACTCAGAAGATAGTTTTTTATATTGTCTCTTCAAATCAAAAGCTGGAATATTCATTATTTACCTCCCAATTTACTCCATTCTCTTTTAAATCCTTCCCAAAAATTGAGGAAAAAAGCAAGAAAGATACCTAAAAATACGCTACTTATTCCTGCTATAAGCACATTAAGAACGGTAGAAGGTTTTGATTTTTTTATGGGTGGCTTTGCAGGATCAAGAACTGATATGTTAACCATCTCCTTAGTCTCGTCTATTTTTGCCTGTTCATATTGGGACAAAAGCATGGTATAAATGGTTTCTTGTACCTTTACATCCCTTAATAATTTTGTTAATCGCAAACCTAATTCTGGTAGATTAGAAAGTTTTCTTTGATATTCTTCTAAAATTCTACTCAGCGCTTTTTCTTTTGCTTCATTACTTAAAATATTAATCTGAAGGCTAAACAGATCATAAAGGGAAGTATCATTTATGGCTTTATATATTCTCTCTAATTCATCTCTCAAAAGTTTCTTTGTTTGCTCTATTGCATATTTCATTGAAACTACCTTGGGGTGATTTTCCCCATAATCAATAGTAAGCATAGCTAATTCTGATTCTTGAGAAATAAGTTTATTTCTTAGATCAGAAAGAATAGTTGATGTGGCTGTAAGAGAAGTAATAGCAAGTAAATCTTTTTTTTGTAATTTTTGCTGTTTTATAAGCTCATTTTTAAGATTTTCAAGACTTTCCTTTGCTACATTTAAAGATACCAAAGTTATCTGTCTTTCGCCTTCCAGTTTTGCCAAATTATCAATAACAGTCTTTGCCTCCTCATTCACATCAAAAATAAGATTTTTTTCTTGAAATTCTCTTAAGCGATTTTCAGCCATCTCAAGCTCTTTCTTAACCCTCTCTATTTGCTTCTCTAAAAATTCTCTTGTTCTCTTCGCTGAATATATATTAAGAGATGCATTTATCTTCTCTAAGGCTTCTATATAAGTATTTGCTATGTCCGATGCGAGTTTTGGATCCTTGGCTTCTGCAGTTATGGTTATAGTATTTTCTTTATCATTAGTTGTGATTTTAACACTTTTCATCAATTTTTCTAAAGCATCTTCTTTAGTTTTCTCTTTAAAATAATTTTCTAAATTTAATTTATCAAAAACATATTCTGCGGCTGTTCTACTTTTTAAAATGGCCACCAAATTAGCAGAAGGTGTTGTAGGAAAACCAATACCAAGAGAAAATGGAAGACTTTGAGCCAAAGCTGCTAAGGAAGAACTACTAGTATTTTGCGTAGGAAGGAGTATAACAGCTTTAGATTCATAAATTTTAGGAGAAAGTAAACTATAAAGAAGAGCTATAATAGTTGATATTAAAAATAAAGATATTACGAGCTTTTTTCTTTGCCAAACAACAAAAAAAAGCTCTACTAAGCTTATTTCGTCATCATATCTTGTTTCATTCATTACCCTTCCCCCTTATTCTCAAACATAGAATAAAGTTCCCTCTTCATAATTCCAAACTTTTGAGAAATCATCTCCTCCCCATATTTGTACCTTTTCTACTCCATTTTTAACAGCAAATAAAGAAGATTCAATCTTAGGAATCATTCCTCCAGTTACCTTTCCATTTTTTATCAGTTCTAAAGCCTTATCTACATTAAGAGATTTTATAACTATTTCTTTACCATCTTCTTTGATCATAACTCCTGGAACATCAGTACAGAAAATAAGCCTATTAACTTTAAGAAAAACTCCTAAGGATAATGCTGCAGTGTCAGCATTTATATTGTAAGAATTTCCCTCGTTATCCACCCCAATAGACGATATTACAATCACATACCTCTTTTCTAACAAAGCATTAATAGGTTCCAAATCCACATTAATAACCTCTCCTACAAAACCAAGATCAATATCATCAATATATAATTTTTTACAATAAAAAATAGACTTACCATTGATCCCAACAGCCTTTATATTTTCTTTTTTCATTTGGGATAAAACCTTTCCTTGTATTTCTCCAGATAGGACCATCTCTACAATTTTTAGCGTTTCCTCATCTGTAACTCTTCTTCCTTTTATAAATTTGGGCTCCAATCCAAATTTCTCCATCCAAAAATTAATTTCTTTTCCTCCACCATGAACCAAAACAAAATTTTCTCCTTTTTCATGTAAATTTCTTATCTCTTTTAAAAAAAGGGGGAGCTTATTTAAAAGGTTTCCACCTATTTTTATTAAGTTAACATTTTTCTTATCCACGGGTTAACTTTAACAAAACCTCCTGAGATATAGCTTTCAATGTTTCCATTACTCCCTTTCCTTCTATTGCAACCGCTTCAAAATATTTATATTTACCTTCAGGATTTAGTTTCTCATTTAATTCTTCAACGCTTACTATATCAGGTAAATCTCTTTTGTTATATTGAAAAACAAATGGTAAATTATTAAACTCATAACCAACAGCTGCTAACTCCCTTTTTAATGCCTCAAAAATTCTAACATTCTCTTCTAATCTACTTCTTTGAGAATCAACTACAAAAACTAACCCATCTACTCCCCTTAAAATTAGCTTCCTACTTGCCTCATATAAAGCTTGACCTGGGGTTGTATATAATTGGAATCTCAATTTAAAACCTTGAACTGTTCCTAAATCTAAGGGAAGAAAGTCAAAAAACAAAGTTCTTTCTGTTTCTGTAGCTAAAGAAACTAATTCTCCTCTCCTATCAGGAGAAACCATTTTGTATATTTGTTGCAAATTTACAGTCTTACCACTTAAACCGGGACCACAATAAACAATCTTACAAGTTATCTCTTTTGCAGCATAATTTAAAACAGCCATAGATTTTCACCTTTTTTAAAAATTTTTACTTTTTAAAGAAATCTTCTATATCATTAAAATTGAATTCAGCTTTTGGAATATCTTTCTGTTTTTCCTTAATTTTCTTGATTATTTTAGCTAAATTTTCGCAAGCTTTTTGTGCAAAAAGTCTTACCATTCCTAATGTAGTAGAATCATCAAAAATAACTAAGAGCAATACTTGTTTTTCAATATGGGATATATGCAGATGGTTTCTTTTACCTTGATGGAATATTAAAGAAAACTCTTCTTCTCCAAGAAGTTTTGCCAGTTCTTGAGTCGCAGAGAAAGCTCCTGCAGCCAAGGCAGATATAGTTACAAAATCAAACTGAGAAGCAGTTCCCCTACCACCAATAACAGTACCACTTTTATCTATCAATAGAGCAGCCTTAGCTTTTGATTCCGATAAAAATTGTCCCAAATAACGCTCAATCTCCTCCTGGTCCTCCAATGATATAACTAAAGATAATATCTGTTCTCTTTCATCCATTTAGAACCCTCCTTAGATATTACTTAATTAAAATTTTTACAAAAATTATAATCCTTTAAAAGCCTATAGTCAAACTTAGAATTCTTCTCTTAGGCTTAGCGATTTAAAGGAAGTAGAATTTTTGAGAAACAGCAATTTCACAGTTCCTGTGGGTCCATTTCTTTGTTTAGCTATTATGATTTCCACCTCTTCTGGCATGTCTGATTCTACTTCTGACTCTTGAGCCTTATAATATCCTTCTCTATATATAAAAATTACTACATCAGCATCCTGCTCTAAGCCTCCAGACCCTCTTAAATCTGAAAGTTGTGGTCTTCTTTCTGCTCTTGTTTCCACAGCCCTTGATAACTGAGATATAGCTATTACTGGAACCTCTAATTCACGGGCTAAGGATTTTAATCCTCTTGAGATTTCTGATATTTGTTGATGCTCGCTCTTATCTCTATCGAGCAACCTTATAAGCTGTAAATAATCCACAATTATAAGAGAAAGTCCTCTTTCTGCTTTTAATCTTCTTGCTCTTGCTCTCATCTCTATAACATTCAAATCAGGAGTATCATCAACAAAAATAGGTGCTTCAGCAAGTTTACCAAAAGCTCTTGCTAATTTTGGCCACTCATGTTCTTTAATCTGACCAGTTCGCAACCTGTGAATATCTATTTGGGCTTCTGACCCTAAAAGTCTTAAAGCCAATTGAAAACTTGACATTTCTAAACTAAAAATAGCAACGGGTAAATGCTCTTCTAAGGCTACATGTTGGGCAATATTTAAACAAAAGGACGTTTTTCCCATACCAGGCCTTGCAGCCACAATAATAAGATCAGAAGGTTGTAAACCCCCAGTTTTTCTATCCAAATCCCAAAATCCAGTAGGAATACCCGTATACGGTTTTCCAGTCTGGTGTAATCTCTCTATTTCTTTAAAACTTTTTGCAAGTATATCCCTAAGAGGTACTAAAGTTCTAAATCTATGGTGTTGAGCTATATCAAATATTAACTGTTCAGCTTTATCTACCAGAAGTTCTGGTGCTTCATTTTCTCTATAGCCTAAGGATACTATTTCCGTACCCGCATATATAAGCTTTCTAAGTAAAGCCTTTTCAGCAACAATATTAGCGTAATATTCTACATTTGCTGCTGTGGGTACTACATCCAACAAAGAAGCAACATATAAACTGCCCCCAACTCTTCCTAACAAATTTCTGCTTCTCAACTCCTCTGTTACAGATACTAAATCTACTGGAAGGCCCTTTTCAAAGAGCTCTACAATTACTCGAAAAATAATACTATGATGTTCATAATAAAAACTATCCGATTGAAGAATTTCAATAACTTTCGCAATAGCATCTCTGGAAAGGAGCATTGCTCCTAAAACAGCCTGCTCTGCTTCTTCATTATGAGGTGGAACTTTTCCTAATATATCTTCCCTATTTTTCATCTATTTCTCAGCTTCCACGATAATTTTTGCTTTAGCAGCAACTTGAGGATGAAGTTTTATGGTCACTTCATATTCTCCTAAAGATTTTATCGGTTCATCTAACTCCACTTGTTTCTTATCTATACCAAGTTTTAATTTTTCGTTTATAATATCTGCCACATCTTTACTAGTTATCGAGCCAAAAAGTTTACCTGTTTCTCCTACCTTAGCTTTTACAACATATGTATTCTTCTCTAATAATTCTTTTTCCTTTCTAAACTTTTCTATCAGTTTTTCTTCCTTTTTCTTTTTAGAAATTTCCTGTAATTTTAAATTTTCTAATAATCCCTCATTGACTTCTTGAGCTAATCCTTTTGGAAGCAAATAATTTCTTGCATAACCGTCACTTACATCAATAACATCTCCTTTTTTTCCAAGATTATTTACATCTTTTAAAAGCATTACTTTAATTTTTTTCATATTTCTACTCCCTTTTCATCAAGATTTTCTCTCTTAAAGGATAAAAAATATCTATAAGTCCTACAATAAATATTATACTCCCGAAAATAGGATTTAAAATCATGAAAATCAATAATAACCATCTAAGCCATTTAACAATAATATAATTTTTTAGAAATATCCAAAGTATAATATATCCATTTAAAAGTACTAAGGCCTGAATCAATAAAGAGATATTTATACCTAAATATTGAATCCACGGTAAAGCTTTTAAAAAACTATAAGTTATTCCAGTGATAATATAAATAATAAAAAGAATAAATAATAACTTTTTAGAAACCCTTAAAGATTCTATACTTGGTAACTTGGGAATATTTACCTGAAATCTTCTTAAAACCCTCTCAGCTATGAGATAATTTATAATTACTTGGGTAAAGGCAGATATAATTAGAAGGGTTGGGATAAAAAGATTTATATTTTTTACAAAACTTCCTTGTAAATTGATAATTTCTTGAGATTCCTTATCTTTAAAATATTTAGATAAAAGTTCTGATGATTTCTGCCAACTTTCCTTATAAACATCTAACCCCAGAGCTTTCTCAAAGGGGATCTTAAAAAATATCATAGAAATCATGATATTTAATACTTGAAAAAATTGAATTATAACAAAACCGATAAACAACAACTTATATATATTCCATTTTGCTTTTATGCCGTATCCAATAAAAATGCCCAAAAAACCAGAAGGCAAAAATAAAGCAAAAGTACTAAATGGATTCATCATTAAACTTGCAAGTATAAAAGAGATAAGAAGAGAAAGAAAGCTTATCTTAATATTATGCCGATAAGATAGAAAGATAAATGGCAAAGAACAAAAGAAAATTAGAGGAAAGAACCAATAAGAAAGCCAAAATAAAATAATACTTATAGCTGTTATTAAACTTCCTTCAGCAACACTGTGAGTATTGAACATACATCAAAAAGAGGAGGGAGAGTTTATACTCTCCCTCTTAATAATCATTTTACTTAACCACATAAGGTAAAAGTGCCATATATCTTGCTCTTTTTATCGCAGTACTTAATTGTCTTTGATGTCTTGCACAATTGCCACTTACTCTTCTTGGAATAATTTTGCCCTTTTCCGTCATAAATCTGCGTAATCTTTCCACATTCTTATAATCTATATAATCTATTTTTTCACTACAAAAAACACAAAACTTTTTTCTTCCTGAAGAATATGCAAATCTTTGAGTTTTAGCAGAAACCTTATCATTACTCATTCTTCTTCCTCCTCGCTTTCCTCCAGTAATTCATTTAAAATCTCTTCTTCACTTTCAATTTCAATACTTGTAACATCTTCAATAGGTTCCTCTACAGAGTTTGGTTCATTATTTTCCTCTTTCTTTCCCAAAAAATGAACATTTATAGCCTCTACTTCTACTACTTTTCTTTTCTGACCATCAGGAGTTTGATAAATCCTTGTCCTTAATCTTCCTTCAACCGCCACAAGTCTTCCCTTTTTTAAATAATCACCACATATTTCCGCAAGCCTTCTCCATGCCACTATGTCTATGAAATCTGCTGTTCTTTCACCCTTACTATTTTTAGGTCTATTAACAGCTATTCTAAAAGTAGTAACGGGCACCCCACTTGGAGTGTATCTCATCTCTGGATCTTTTACTAAATGTCCAATCAATAATACTTTATTAAGCATAATTCATTATTCTTCCTTCTCTAATAGAGTAATCATATACCTTAAAATCTTCTCCCTCAACTTCAACCTTCTTTCAAATTCAGATAACTGATTTTGTGGGAATAAAAAAGTCATAATCACGTAATATCCATCATTAAACTTCTTAACAGGATAAGCCAATGTTTTCTTACCCCAGTTATCAACTGTTTGAACCTCTCCACCTAAATTTTCTATATCCTTTTTAAGATCCTCCGTAAGTTGATTCAATTCTTCTTCTGAAAGCTCAGGACTGATTAAATACATTACCTCATACTTACGCATCTCTAACCTCCTTTGGACTTTTTGGCCCCATGTTTTAAGCATGGAGCAGGATTTAGCTCAAAAATTATACTATTATTTTAACAAAAAGCCAAGATATTTCAATTGAAAATTTTTCATCATAACTGTATAATTTTACTCTAAAAAAAGGAGGAGTTGAAAATGGGGTTAGTGTATATAAATGGAGAATTTATCCAAACAGAAAATGCAAAAATCTCAGTCTTCGATCGAGGCTTACTATATGGGGATGGTGTTTTTGAAGGTATAAGAGCCTATAATGGTAGTGTATTCAAGTTAAAAGAACATTTAGAAAGATTATATGCATCAGCAAAAGCCATTTGGTTAAATATACCTCTTTCTTTTGAAGAAATGGAAGAAGCTGTAATAGAAACTGTAAGAGTTAATAACTTAAAAGATTCATACATAAGACTTATAGTAACTCGTGGTGAGTATGGATTAGGGATTGATCCTTGGGAATGTAAAAAGGGTACCGTAATTATAATTGCAGATAAAATAAAGGTTTTTCCTGAAGAATTTTATGAAACTGGTCTTACTGCAGTAACAGTAGCCACTCGTAGATCACCAACCGATGTTTTAGATCCCAGAATTAAATCTCTAAATTATATGAGCAATATTTTAGCAAGAATAGAGGCACGTATTGCCGGAGCTGCGGAAGGTATCATGCTTAATCATCAAGGATATGTAACAGAGGCCACTGTCGATAATATCTTTTTTGTTAAAAAAGGAATTTTATTTACACCTTCTGTAACCCTGGGAGCTTTACCTGGGATTACAAGAGCAACAGTCATAGATTTGGCTAAGAAAGAACTTAGTCTAGAAGTGGTAGAAGGTTTCTTTACAAGATATGATCTATATAATGCTGACGAAGTTTTTCTTACTGGTACTGCTGTAGAGATAATTTCTGTTATTAAAATAGATGAAAGAATCATTGGAAATGGAAAACCTGGTGAAATAACTCAAAAAATAAGAAAAATATTCCATGAATATGCCCAATCTGGCATAGCGGGGAGTCCAGTATATGCAAAATAAAATATATCCTGAAACTTTTCATTTCCAAGATGAATGGAAAATAGATGGTATCAGTATTAAAAATCTAGCAGAAAAATATGGTACTCCATTATATGTAATCGATAAAAAAACATTAATAACTCAAGCCCAAAAATATATTAACTCATGGAAAAAGTACTATAAAAACAAATCTAAAGTACTTTTTGCTATTAAGGCTCTACCAATATTAGAAGTAATACGGATTTTCCATAAAGAAGGCTTAGGATTCCTTGTATCAACAGGTGGAGAACTCTTTATAGCAAGATCAGCAGGTGTAGATTCTCATAAAATTTATTTTCATGGTAATGCAAAAAGCATTCATGAATTAGAATATGCTATAAAGGAAAATATAGGAGCCATAATAATTGACAACTTTGATGAATACGAAAAAATAAAATTTCTAACAGATAAACATTCAACTTCTATAAAGGTACTTATTAGGTTAATACCAAATATTGAAGTAAGTACACATAAATCTATTAGAACAGGTCAAATAGACACTAAATTTGGTCTTCCTATTAACCAAGTTTATGAATTGATAGAAAGAATTAGGAAAGAAAAATACATAGATTTTAAAGGATTACATGCTCATATTGGTTCTCAAATTTTTGATATAAGTGCCTATGTAAAATTAGCTGAAGTATTAAGCGAAATATATAATAATTTAAAATCAGCTAATACTAACATAGAAGAAATGAGTATAGGTGGGGGATTAGGTATTGCATATACAAAAGACGATAACCCTCCAGAAATAGAAGATTTAGCTTACCAAGTATCCCAAAAATTTGAAGAAACTATTGGACATCATTTCACATTAATATGCGAACCAGGTAGATCTTTGGTAGGAAGAGCAGGAATTACAATTTACAAAATAGAAAGTAGAAAGGAGATTCCAGGTATAAGAAAATACGTATCAGTAGATGGTGGAATGTCAGATAATATTAGACCTTCTTTATATGGAGCTAAATATTCAGCCTTATTAATAACATCTAATGAAAGTACAAATACCATATATACAATAGCAGGAAAACATTGCGAATCTGGAGACATTCTTATAAGGGATTTTGAAGATAAATGGCCAAATTACGGAGATTATTTAATAACATTCTCTACAGGAGCCTATAACTTTTCAATGTTTACTTGGTATAATGCTACGGTTAGACCCGGTGTAGTACTGATAGAGAATGGAAAAGATAGATTAATAGTTAAAAGAGATACTTATGAAGATCTTTTGAGGGGTCAAATATGAAAATTGGACTTTTAGGTGGGGGACAAGTAGGACAAGCACTCTTTAAAGTACTATATTCAGAAAAAGAAACCATTCTAAATATTCTTAGAGAACCTTTAGAAATTAAAAAAGTTCTTGTAAAGGATTTAAATAAAAAAAGAGAAATTCCAAAAGATTTATTAACAACAAACCCTGAAGAAATCATATTAGATCAAGAAATCCAAATCATAGTTGAATTAATGGGAGGAATAGAACCTGCTTATTCCTATATAAAGAAAGCACTAGAAGAAAAGAAAGTTGTGGTTACAGCCAATAAGGAAGTTATTGCTTTATATGGAGAAGAACTATATAAGATAGCAAGGAAAAAAGGCGTAGATATATTATTTGAGGCAAGTGTAGGCGGAGGTATACCCATAATAAAAACGATAAAAGAAGCCATGGTTGTCGATAAAGTAAAAGAAATCTGGGCTATATTAAATGGTACTACCAATTATATACTCACCAAAATGGAAGAAGAAATGAAAGATTTTGATGAAAGCTTAAAGAAAGCTCAAGAATTAGGATATGCAGAACCAGATCCAACAAAGGACATCTCAGGTTTAGATACAGCCTATAAATTGTCCATCCTATCCTCTTTTGCTTATCACACAACCATTACACCTCAATGCATATACAGGGAAGGAATAGAAAATATAACATTAAGAGATTTGTTATACGCAAAAGACTTAGGTTATAAAATAAAATTGCTTGCTATAAGCAAAGAAAATAACGGAGAAATTGAAACAAGAGTACACCCAACTATGATTCCAATAAATTCTCCCCTTGCATCAATAAGAGGGGTATATAATGCAATCCTTTTAAAAACAGAAAAAAGAGGAGATATTTTATTATATGGTGAAGGTGCTGGTCCCTATCCTACTTCTATGGCATTACTATCCGATATATTAGAATCTGCTTATACTTTACTATATTCGTTACCCCGATATTATTCTTTTGCTTATCTTTATCCTTCCAAAATAAAAAATTGGGAAAATTTCTTTACCAGATACTATATAAGAATTTGGGTAAAAGATCAGCCAGGGGTTCTTGCACAAATTGCTAAGATATTGGGAGAAAAAAGTATAAGCATATCCTCTGTTATTCAGAAAGAAACGTCAGAAAAAGAAGAAAAAGCAGAAATAGTTATTCTTACACATAAAACAAATGAAAATAGTATGCAAAAAGCTATAAGTGAGATTAAAAAACTCCCCATCTTAGAAAATTGGGGAAGTCTAATAAGAATTGAGGGATAAAAATGAAAGGAGTACTTTTTAAATACAAAGAATTTCTACCCTTAACAGATAAGACACCTATTATATCTTTACATGAAGGAGACACACCTCTCATTTATGCTTACAATCTCTCAAAAATTTATAACATTGATATTTGGCTTAAATATGAAGGTATGAATCCAACAGGTTCTTTTAAAGATAGAGGAATGGTAGTCGCTATAGCAAAAGCACTTGAAGAAGGAAGCAAAGCAGTAATATGTGCCTCTACAGGAAATACCGCTGCTTCAGCTGCTGCTTATTCTGCATTAGCAAATTTAAAATCTTTTGTTATTCTCCCAGAAAAAGCTATTGCTTTAGGAAAATTAGCGCAAGCACTAATGTATGGTGCAAAGGTTATAAGTATAAAAGGGAATTTTGATGACGCCTTAAATTTAGTAAAAATAGCAGGACAAAAATTCCCCATAACCATTGTCAACTCAATAAACCCATATAGATTAGAAGGACAAAAAACTGCTGCCTTTGAAATATGCGATACCTTAAAAAGAGCACCTGAAAATTTAGCTATTCCTGTAGGAAATGCAGGAAATATATCCGCATACTGGATGGGCTTTAAAGAATATTTTAAAATAGGAAAAAGTAATACTTTACCCAAAATGTTAGGTTTTCAAGCAGAAGGTGCTGCTCCTTTAGTAAAAGGACATCCTATTGAAAATCCACAAACTATAGCAACAGCAATAAAAATAGGAAATCCCGCAAGTTGGGATAAAGCAATAAATGCAGTAAAAGAATCTTCAGGCTTAATAGATACTGTTAGCGATGAGGAGATCTTAGAAGCTCAAAAAGAGTTAGCAAGCAAAGAAGGGGTTTTTGTAGAGCCGGCTTCTGCAGCATCGTGGGCTGGTGTAAAGAAACTTATAAGAAATGGAAAATTTAAAGGTAATGAAGTAGTTTGTGTACTTACAGGACATGGCTTAAAAGATCCAGATATTGCCATTAAACAATCAAAAATAGAATATGTTATAGAACCTGATATAAAAGAATTAGAAAGGATTTTAGAAAAGTGATCTATCATATAAAGGTTCCTGCCACATCTGCTAATATTGGACCAGGCTTTGACTCTATCGGTATAGCCTGGAATTTATATCTCCACATTTACATAATAAAAGATGAGTCACACAAAGATGATATAAAGATTATAAATAAAAATAAAATAAATAATGACCTTTTTATTAAGGCTTTCAATGAAACAATAAATTATATAAATAAGAAACCATTAAATTACACTATAGAACTCTGGTCAGAAATTCCCATAGGAAAGGGCTTAGGAAGTAGCGCATCAGCTATAGTAGGCGGAATATATACAGCAGAGATAATAACCAATACCTATCTTAATCTACACGAGAAACTGAACATTGCTTTAAAATTTGAAAATCATTTGGATAATATATCTGCAGCTATAAATGGTGGTATAAATATATGTTTAAAAAATGAAAAAGAGATTTATATATCCAAATTACCAATAAACTATGATTTTTGGGGATTACTTTATATACCAGACTATTACTTATCAACTCAAGAAGCAAGAAGTATTTTACCCCATAATTACAAAAGAGAAGACGTAGTATTCAATCTTCAAAAATTCGGAATACTAATATCTGGATTATTTCAAAAAGATGAAAAATTAGTAAAAATGGGCTTAGATGATAAGATTCATCAACCTTATAGATTTGAATTAATAAAAGAATATCCTTTGTTATCAAAAGAAGTAGAAAAATATGGTAAAAAAATTGTTTTAAGTGGTGCTGGTCCATCTCTTCTTGTTCTTCTATTCAATGAACAAGAAGCTCTTGAAATTTTAGAAAAATTAGAAAATAATTTAAAAGAAGCCCTAAAAGGTGAATTTAAATTATTAAAAATAGAACACAATGGCATCACTTTAGAAAAACTTAATTAAAAAAAGGAGGTTAAGAGATGTCTTATAAAATTGCAGTCGTAGGAGCCACAGGTTTAGTGGGACAAGAAATGCTAAAAATCTTATGGGAAAGAAGAATTCCAATAAGTGAAATTTATGCCTTTGCATCAGCAAAATCTGAAGGGACTTATGTAGATTTTGGAAATGAAAAAATAAAAGTAGAGAAAGCCACTGTAGAAAATATTTCAAAAGCTGACTTTGCCCTCTTCTCAATAGGAGAAGAAATAAGCTTAGAACTTGCTCCAGAAATTGCTAAAAAAGGTACAATAATTATAGACAATAGCAATGCGTTTAGAATGAATCCTGATGTACCTTTAGTTATCCCAGAGATTAATCCTGGAGATTTAAAAAATCACAAAAATATAATAGCTAATCCAAACTGTTCCACTATTCAAATGTTAGTAGCTTTAAATCCTTTACATAAAAAATGGAAACTAAAAAAAATATTTGTGGCTACATATCAATCAGTTTCTGGAAAAGGAAAAGAAGCTATTAATGAACTTATGGAAAGTACAAAGGCTTTCTTAGAAGAAAAGGAATTTATTCCTTCTGCCTTCCCTTATCCTATTAGTTTTAATTTAATACCTCACATTGATACTTTTGAACATGAAAATTATTCAAGAGAAGAGATGAAAATGGTTAGAGAGACCCATAAAATTCTTCACGATTCATCAATAAAAGTCTCTCCAACTTGTGTAAGAGTACCTGTTATAAGAGGTCATTCAGAAGTAATTTATGCAGAATTTGAAAATGATTTTACTTTAGAGGAAGTATATAAAACTCTTGAAGAAGCACCTGGAGTTAAAGTTATTGATAAACCTCAAGAAAAACTTTATCCCATGCCGCTATTTTGCGATGGGAAAGACGAAGTATTTGTAGGAAGAATAAGGAAAGACCTCTTTGATCCAAAAGCTATCGACATGTGGGTAGTATCTGATAATATAAGGAAAGGTGCGGCTCTTAATGCGGTACAAATATTAGAAAAATTGATTTTCTAAATTAGGGAGGAATGAAAAGTGAGTTTAGTTGTTCAAAAATATGGTGGTACTTCAGTGGGATCAGTAGAAAGAATCAAAAATGTAGCTAAAAGAATAGCTAAATATTATAAAGAAGGCTACAAATTAGTAGTAGTTGTCTCTGCTATGGGTGATACAACAGACGATTTGATAGAAATGGCAGAAAAAATAAATCCTAATCCTGAGCCGAGAGAAATGGATTTTTTACTCTCATCTGGAGAAAGAATATCTGCAGCTTTGACAGCCATGGCCTTACAAAATTTAGGAATACCAGCAATAGCACTTTCTGGAAAACAAGCAGGAATTATAACTGATAATACACACACAAAAGCTAATATACTTAAGATAGAACCAAAAAGAATTCTTGAAGAATTAGAAAAAGGAAGAGTTGTTATTGTAGCAGGTTTTCAAGGATATGAACCTCAAAAAGGAGATGTAACAACATTAGGAAGAGGAGGCTCCGATGCAACTGCGGTTGCTCTTGCCGCAGTTTTAAAAGCAGATATATGCGAAATATATACCGACGTTGATGGAATTTTTACCGCAGATCCAAGAGTAGTTCCCAATGCTAAAAAATTAGACTTTATATCCTA
The DNA here is from genome assembly GCF_055181375.1 of Dictyoglomus sp. DH. NCBI lineage: Bacteria > Pseudomonadati > Dictyoglomota > Dictyoglomia > Dictyoglomales > Dictyoglomaceae > Dictyoglomus > Dictyoglomus sp. DH. Next base: position 1,439,958 of record NZ_CM143706.1, read on the forward strand.
CGAAGAAATGTTAGAAATGGCAGGACAAGGAGCGCAAGTTATGCAGCTTAGGTCTGTAGATTTAGCAGCAACTTACAAAGTGCCTGTTATAGTAAGATCAAGTTTCAATGAAAATTCTGGTACTTTAATTGGGGAGGGAAAAGAAGTGGAAACAAAACAAAAAGTAAAAGGAATAGCCCATAATAAAAATATAGCTAAAGTAACCATAGTGGGTGTACCTGATAAACCAGGTATAGCTCATAAAATATTTGCCCCATTGGGAGAAAGAGCTATAAATGTTGATGATATAGTACAGAACGTTAGTAAAGATGGTATCACAGATTTATCTTTTACTGTACCTGAAAAAGAGTTACAAAAAACTATCGAATCAATACAAGAAGTGGTAAAAGAAATAGGTGCAAAAGAAATAAATTACGATAATAATGTAGGAAAAGTATCAATAGTAGGATGGGGAATTCAAAGTACTCCAGGAATTGCAGCAAAAATGTTTGGTATTCTTGCATCTGCTGGAATAAATATAGAGATGATAACAACTTCAGAAATTAAAATTACATGTATTATAAGAAAAGATTTGGTTGAAAAAGCTGTTAGAGCATTACATGATGGATTCAATTTAGGGGGAGAAGAATAATATCTTCTCCCCCTTTAATACTACTTAATTTCTACTACTGCTCCTTCTGCCTCTAATTTAGCTTTAATTTCTTCAGCCTCTTGTTTTGAAACACCTTCTTTTACTGGCTTAGGAGTAGAATCTACGAGATCTTTTGCCTCCTTCAAACCAAGACCAGTAATTTCTCTTACTACCTTTAAAACCTTTATCTTGTTAGCTCCTGCATCTTTTAGTATGACATCAAAAGTTGTTTTCTCTTCTACAGGAGCAGCTGCAGCTCCAGCTCCTGCTACTGGTGCTCCAACAGCAGCAACAGGCATAGCTGCGCTAACACCAAACTCTTCCTCCAATGCCTTTACTAATTCCACCAACTCCAAAACCTTCATCTCTTTAATAGCTTGAATGATTTCTTCTTTATTCATCATTCCTTACCTCCCTTTTATTGATTTATAGAAATCTTTTCTTTTTCTTTAGAGATAGCATCTAATGTCCATACCAATTTGTTTACAGGCCATTTTAGACTCCATACTAAGGAACTTAAAGGTGAAGCTATACTTCCTATTACTTGTGATAAGATAACTTCTTTTGGTGGAAGGTTTGCCATCTCTTTTATTTCATCTGCTGTATATATGTCTCCGTCTACCACTCCACCTTTAAGCTTTAAGGCTTCATGATCTTTTGAATAATCTGCTAAAGCTTTTATAACAGCAAAAGGATCATCATAACAATAAGTTATTGCTGTAGGTCCTACAAAAAACTTGTCAAATTCTTTGTCAGGATATAACCTTTTGATGGCCAATAAAGCTAATGTATTTTTTACTACCCTATATTCTGCTTGTAATCCTCTAATTTTGCTACGTAGCTCGAAAAGATCAGCCACTGTTAGACCTTTAAAATCTGTAAATATTAATGCATTAGCTTTTTCCATTTTTTTATACATCTCTTCGACTTTTTGAACTTTCTCTGGCTTTGGCAAATTTTTCACCTCCTTTTCCTTTTTTATTAAACATAAGGGAAAGCCTTCTGGCTTTCCCTTATAGAATATACATATATTTTGAAAAACCAGTAAGGCCTACGTAGGATTTTAATATTTTTTACCTACGGTCTTCGGCCCAAGTTATAGAACTTTATTTAATATCTGTATAAGTTTATGCTGCCTCCTCTTGTCTTATAATATCTGCAAGATTTTTAGTATCAATAGGAACACTCGGCCCCATTGAAGGAGATATATGCACACTCTTAAAATATTGACCTTTAGCAGAAGGGGGTTTTAATCTTAATATAGTGCTTAAAACTGTCATTAAATTTTTATACAAAGCCTCCTCAGAAAATGAAGCCTTTCCAACAGGAACGTGAATTATTCCATATCTATCTGTTCTAAACTCTACTCTTCCTGCTTTATATTCCTTTACTGCCTTTGCTATGTCATTAGTTACTGTACCAGTTTTTGGGTTTGGCATAAGTCCTCTTGGACCTAATATCTTTCCTAGTCGAGATGGAATCTTTAATGTACCCATAATATCAGGAGTAGCAATAGCAACATCAAAATCTAACCAACCATTCTCAATTTGTTTAACTAACTCTTCTCCTCCTACATAATCAGCTCCAGCCTCTTTTGCTTCTTGAGCTTTTTCTCCCTCAGCAAAAACCAATACCTTTTTCTCTTTACCAGTGCCATACGGTAGTACAACTGTACCTCTAACTTGTTGATCAGCATGACGAGGATCAACACCTAATCTTATAGCCAAGTTAATAGTTTCATCAAATTTTGCAGTAGCAAGTTTTCTTACTAAACTTACAGCTTCTTTGGGTGAATATAATCTACCCTTTTCAATTAATGATGCTAATTGTAAATATCTTTTTCCTCTTTTTGCCATTTTATATCCTCCTTATCTCTTTGTGGTTTTAACGAGGTATATCCTCTCCCACCTAAACCCATCTATCCTTCTATTATTTCAATCCCCATACTTCTAGCTGTACCCTCAATCATTCTCATTGCAGCTTCTATATCATGTGCATTTAAATCCTTCATCTTTAACTCTGCAATTTCTCTTATTTTACTTTTTTTAACTTTTCCAACTTTTACTTTATTAGGCTCTCCTGATCCCTTTTCCACACCAGCAGCCTTTTTTAGGAGATCAGATGCAGGAGGTGTTTTAGTAATGAAAGTAAAAGTTCTATCCTCATAAATAGTAATTTCAACCGGTATAATCATTCCCTCTTGACCAGCTGTTGCTGCATTATAGGCCTTACAGAATTCCATTATATTTACCCCATATTGCCCTAAAGCAGGACCTACTGGAGGAGCAGGCGTTGCTTTTCCTGCGGGTAACTGTAGCTTAACTTTTCCAACAATTTTTTTAGGCAAGACTATTCCCTCCTTTTAATCAGTTTTCTCTACTTGAGTATGATCAATTTCTGTTGGAGTTTCTCTCCCAAAAATAGATAAAAGAACTCTAACTGTTCCTTTATCAGGATAAACCTCATCCACAAATCCCTCATATCCCATAAATGGTCCTGATTTAATGTATACCCTATCTCCTTTTTTAACCTTAAGTTCTGGCCTTATTTCTTTCTGCTCCAAAAATCTCTTAATCCAATGTTCTTCTTCTGGATTAAGCGCACTCGGCTTTCCTGGAGTTCCAACAAAACCAGTAACCCCAGTAGTATTTCTAATAAGCCTTTTTACATCTTCATCTTCCACCATTCTAATAAAAAGATATCCCGGAAAAACTTTTTTTACCTGAATTCTCTTTTTTCCACCTTTTACTGTCATTACTTTTTCCTCAGGAACAACAATTTCAAATACCTTATCTTCTAAATGTAATAGCTTTATTTGTCTTTCTAATATTGCTTTTACCTTATGTTCATGTCCAGCCAATGTATGTACTACATACCATTTAGGCCCTGTCACTGACATTACCTCCATTTTAGCCTGTAAAACTTCCTAAAATAAGTCTACTTAAAAGAGTAAAGACAAAATCATAGAATGATATAATTATAATTAACAATATAAATGTTATCCCTAAGGCTAAAGATAATTGAAAGACCTTATTCTTATCAGGCCACACAACCTTCTTTAATTCTAATCTTTCCTCAGCCCAAAAATTTTTTATTTTATCCAATATACTTGCCTTTACCATATATAGTACACACTCCTAAATATAAAAATTTTTGGCAGGCCCGGCAGGGCTCGAACCTGCAACCCCCGGATTTGGAGTCCGGTGCTCTCCCTATTAGAGCTACGGGCCTACCTTACTTCTCTATGAACAGTATGCCTTCTACATCTTGGGCAATACTTTTTTAACTCTAATCTATCTGGATCGTTTTTCTTATTTTTCTCTGTAGTGTAATTTCTTTCTTTACATTCTGTACAAGCCAATGTTATGATTACTCTCATTTTATTATAACACCTCTCAGTTATTATTCAATAATTTTAGTTACGACACCTGCACCAACAGTCTTTCCACCTTCTCTGATTGCAAATCTTAAACCTTCCTCTAATGCTACAGGCTTTATTAACTTTATCTCCATCTCTATATTGTCCCCTGGCATTACCATCTGTACTCCCTCAGGTAATTTTATCTCCCCTGTTACATCAGTAGTCCTGAAATAAAATTGTGGCTTATATCCACTGAAAAATGGCGTGTGCCTTCCCCCTTCTTCCTTCTTTAATACGTATACTTGCGCCTTGAAATGCGTATGTGGCTTTATACTCCCTGGCGCCGCTACTACTTGTCCCCTCTCTACTTCATCTTTGTCTATCCCTCTTAATAATATCCCTATGTTGTCTCCAGCTATCGCTTCATCTAATTGCTTCCTGAACATCTCTACCCCTGTTACTACACTCTTCTTTATCTCATCTGTTAACCCTACTATCTCTACTTCATCCCCTACCTTCACTCTTCCTCTCTCTACTCTCCCCGTAACTACTGTCCCTCTACCAGTTATGCTAAATATGTCCTCTATTGGCATTAAAAATGGCTTGTCTACATCTCTCTCAGGTAATGGTATGTAACTGTCTACCGCATCCATTAATTCCCATATCGCATCTACCCACTTGTCCTCCCCTCTCTTCGTGTTCGGATTCTGACTCATTACCTCTACCGCTTTTAATGCTGACCCCCTTATTACTGGTACTTCATCCCCTGGATATCCATACTTCGTTAATAAGTCCCTTACTTCCATCTCCACTAAGTCCACAATCTCTGGATCATCTACCATGTCTATCTTGTTTAAAAATACTACTATGTATGGCACGTTTACTTGCCTCGCTAATAGTATGTGCTCCCTCGTCTGCGGCATTGGCCCATCCGCCGCTGATACTACTAAGATCGCTCCATCCATCTGTGCAGCCCCTGTTATCATGTTCTTTATATAGTCAGCATGCCCTGGCGCATCTATGTGCGCATAATGCCTGTTTGGTGTCTCATATTCCGCATGATATAAGTTTATCGTCACTCCTCTCGCCCTCTCCTCAGGCGCTTTATCTATGTCTTCATACTTCAATGGCTTCGCTAACCCTTCCGCCGCTAATACCATCGTTATGGCCGACGTTAATGTCGTCTTACCATGGTCTACGTGACCTATCGTACCTATGTTTACATGTGGCTTCGTCCTTACAAATTTCTCCTTCGCCATCCTTTATCTCCTCCTAAAATTTGGTTTTGATTATAAAAATTAGAAAATAAAACACCTTAGATTATATTTAAAATGGAGCCCACGACCGGGATCGAACCGGTGACCTTACCCTTACCAAGGGTACGCTCTGCCGACTGAGCTACGTGGGCCCATTAAATATAAAAAATTGGTTGCGGGGGAGGGATTTGAACCCTCGACCTCCGGGTTATGAGCCCGGTGAGCTACCTGGCTGCTCTACCCCGCGATATTAAATGGTGGGGAGGGAGGGATTTGAACCCCCGAAGGCGTCCGCCAGCAGATTTACAGTCTGCCCCCTTTGGCCACTTGGGTACCTCCCCATATTCACACATCTTATGGAGCCGAGGAAGGGATTCGAACCCCCGACCCGCTGATTACAAATCAGCTGCTCTGCCGCTGAGCTACCTCGGCTCAATTTTTTCTTTCATAAACTTATCTCAACTGGACACTGAAAAGTATATACATAAATCGAATCTAAGTCAAGGGGCAGGCTTATTTTTTATAACAGTAATTGATGATATAATTAAAAAGGTTTTTAGTAATTTATTAAGCTATATTAAAGGAGGGATTCTATATATGGAAGAATTATCAGAAATAAAATTAGAAGATTCAGATTTATCATTAACTATAGACACTCTCGTTTACGGTGCTGTTCTAAGTGAGGATAAAGATGGGATATGGTTAGATATTGGAAAAAAATATGATGCATTTTTACCATACACTGAATTATCTAAGGAAATAAAATCCAAGATTGAGAAAAAACAAAAGGTAGATAAAATACCCGTCATTATTCAGCATATTAATTTTAAAGATGGTGTTATTTTAGTATCAAACAAAAAAGCCATAGAAAATAAAATATGGGAAGAGTTAATGTGGGCATATGAAAACGAAAAACCTATAAAGGGTAAAGTAATTGACTATCATGATAGAAAATTTATCATTGAGATTGAAAATGAAATCACTGGAATAATACCACATAGAGAGATAGATATGCCCCCATTAAAACCTCCAAAATTTTATCTAAACAAAAAAGTGGAAGGGAAAATAGTAAAAATTAACCCGGAAAGAAAACAATTAATTATATCCGTTAGAGAATTATTAGAGAAGGAACAAGAAGAAAAAAAATTAGATCTATGGGAAAAAATTAAAAACTCTGATATAGTGAGAGGCAAGATCATAAAAGTAGAAGATGATAAAATAACAGTAGATCTCGGTTTTGGTATAATCGGAACTGTCAATTATGATGAATTATCGTGGTTCCTTATTAAAAATGTTAGGAGATTTTTTGAGGTTGGAGATATTGTTAAAGCTAAGATTTTAAAGTTAAATGATGAATCAAAAACTGCAGAACTCAGTATTAAACAAACACAACCCAATCCATGGAGTGTATTTAAAGAAAAATACCCCATAGGAAGTATTATAGAAGGAGAAATAATTAAAATCACAAATGGAATTCTCGTTAAAACAGATAATTTATTTGGTTATGTACCTCAAAATGAGATCACATGGGGAAGAGTTAATGAAGAAAGAGAAAAATTTAAAGTCGGAGACAAAATAAAAGTAAAGGTATTATCGGTTGATGATGAAAGGCAAAGAATCATATTGAGTGTAAAGCAAACCGAACCCAATCCCTGGGAAGTAATCGATGGTATCTTAAAAGTAGGAGATATAACAAAAGGTAAAATCACTAATATTACAGACTTTGGGATCTTCTTAGAAATAAAACCAGGCTTAGAAGGCTTAATTCCTAAAAAATATCTCTCTTGGGAAAGAATAGATAACCTTTCAATTTTCTTTAAAATAGGAGACATAATAGAGGTTAAAGTTATAAATATTGATAAGGAAAATAGAAAACTCACTTTAAGTAGAAGAGATTTACTAAAAGATCCTTGGGAAGACATAGATAAAAGATATGGAGAAGGAGATAACATAAAAGGAAAGATAATAGAAAAAACAAAAGATGGAATAATTGTAGAAATAGAACCAGGTATAGAAGGATTCCTACCTCAAAATCAAGTATACCTTGATAAAGAAGATAATGAAAACGTTACAGATTATATAGAAGCTAAAATCATAAAAATCAACACTCAAAACAGAAAAATTATTATTTCAAGAAAAGCTCTATTAAAAGAGAGATTAGAAAAGGAAATTAAAGAACAACTAAAAGAATTTTCTCCTCCGCCTATAACATTAGGTGAAATCTTAAAGCTCAAAAATATTCAATAGCATAAATACTACTTACCCCCTCTTTTGTTATTTATTTTAAAGGAGGGGGTATTTTTTATTTAGACATAATAATTTCTAAAATCCTTGTGATTTTTTTATCTAATAGAGCAATTTTTTGATCTAAATCTTGAAAGTTTAAGGTTGTGGATTGTTTCTCTACTACTTTTTTAACTTCTTCTAATAAAGATGCTTCTTGTGTTCTTAAAACTCTCAACATCTCTGAAATTTCCCTTATCTCTCTCCTCAAAGCTTCTTCCTTATTGGACAATTCTTCTATTTTTTTATTTATCTCATATATCTCTGTAATTTTACCTTGAGATGAACTTAAAAGTCTATATAAGAACACAAGAAAAACAATAATTATTCCAAAAATAACAAAATCTAAAATTCTACTAATATTAATCATCATTCTCCTTATTCCCCCTCACAGACATTTTTAAATAGACTTTGAATTTTCTGTTATACTTATAAAATATATCATACAAGGAGGAAATAGTAAATAATGATATATAAGACACATTTAGCTTTAAATTACTTAGTTCTACAGACCATCCTCAAACTATCAGATGGGATGCCAGAAAAGATACTAACTCCTTGGGGTATTGGCACCATCATAGGAACAACTATTGGTACTTTTGTACCAGATGTTGATGCACCTCACTCAGAAGTCTCAAAAAGACTTCTTCCAACAAAAACACTGCTCAACTTACTAATTCCTATTTTATCTGTTTTTTTCAGTTTAGCTTTATCTTTACTGATATGTTCTAAAACTGGACTTAACTATATATATGACAAAATAATCTTATTTTTTGTTATTTTTACAATTGTATCCATAATTCTATCTTTAGTTTTTAAGTTATTACTAAAGCCCTTATTTGTACATAGAGGCTTACTTCATAGTATATGGGGTTTATTAATTATAAATCTTTTTCTATCTGCAATGTATATTAATAACCTTAAAAATCTTCCATTAAGTTTTATAAACATGTATAATGGATTCTATATAGGAATTAATATTGGCTATTTAGGCCATTTAATAGGCGATATGATGACATTTCATGGGATTAATCCCGTATTTCCAATAAAATGGAAAATAAGTCTGAAAATATTTCGTACAAATAGCTTAGAAGAAAAGATCTTTATGATTATCTTAATAATAGTAAACATAATCTTTTTTCTTGCAAATATTTTTAAATTTTAGGAGGTAAACCATGATTGATATCAAAACATTAAGAGAAAATCCTGATCTAATGAAAGAAAATATCCTATTAAGAAACTTAGATCCAGAAAAATATAATGTGGATTATATTTTAGAATTAGATTCTAAAAGAAGAGAACTCCAAAAAGAATTAGATAACCTAAGATCACTAAGAAATAAAATATCTCAAGAAATAGGCAAAAAACAAGATCAAGAAAGGGAAAAGTTAATCAAAGAAGCTAAAGAATTAAAGGAAAAAATTGAAAAAATCGAAGAAGAGTTCAAAAATATTGAGAAAGAACTTTATCAACGTCTCTGGCAACTTCCTAATTTTCTTTCACCAAAAGCCCCAAGGGGAAAAGATGAAAATGATAATGTAGAAATTAAAAGATGGGGAGAAATTAAAAAATTCAACTTTACTCCCAAGGACCATTTGGACTTAGGAATGATGAATGATTTATTGGATTTTGAAAGAGGTAGTAAAGTTACAGGATCAAACTTCTACTATTTAAAAAATGAAGCTGTAATATTAGAATTTGCTCTTATGCAGATGGTTATAGATACTTTAGTTCCAGAAGGTTTCAAAATATTTATTACTCCAGACTTAGCCAAAATGGAGATCATTGATGGCATAGGTTTTCAACCAAGAGGACCTGAAGCCCAAATTTATAGAGTAGAAAATTTTGATTTAGGCCTTATTGCTACTGCAGAAATAACTTTAGGTGGTTACCACAAAGATGAAATTTTAGATGAGTTAGATCTTCCACTAAAATATTTAGGCTTTTCTCACTGTTTTAGGACAGAGGCTGGAGCATATGGAAGATATAATAGAGGTCTTTATAGAGTCCACCAATTTAGTAAAGCAGAAATATTTATTATATGTAGGCCTGAAGATTCAGAAGACATGCATGAATACATATTAGGATTAGAGGAAAAAATCTTCCAAAAACTAGAAATACCATATAGAGTTTTAGATATTTGCTCTGGTGACTTGGGAGCACCTGCTGCAAGAAAATTTGATATTGAGGCATGGATGCCAGGGAGAGGAGATTTTGGAGAGGTCACAAGCTGTTCAAATTGCACAGACTACCAAGCAAGAAGACTAAATATAAGATTTAGAAGAGTAACAGGAGAAGTAGCATATGTACATATGCTAAATGGTACAGCTATTGCAATTTCAAGAGCATTAATTGCTATCTTTGAAAATTATCAACAAGAAGACGGAAGCATTTTAATTCCGAAAGCTCTACAACCTTATACCTTAGGTATTAGAGAGATTAAACCCAAAGCATAAAATAAGCCCCCATTTTAAGGGGGCTTATTTTTTAATAACACTTTGAGTAACCACAAACTCTACACGTTAAGCAACCTTCTACTATCTGTAGAGGTGCACCACATTCTGGACATGGAACTCCTGAATAGGAACTTTCCTTATCTGAAGATTTAGGCATAATTACAAAATTATTGTGAGAGGAAAAATTTACATCACCTTCTTTTAGCACTAAATATTTTTCCAATGCTTTTGCAATAGCATCAGAACAAGAGAAGATAAAATCACCCTCTTCTGATCTTGTGGGATTAGGACATCGTATTCCCTTTAACTGTTTAATAATAGAATTTATATCTACACCACTCCTTAAGGCCAAAGAAATTAGTCTTGAGATTGCTTCAGTTTGAGATGCTGCACATCCTCCTGCTTTACCTAAGGTTGAGAACACTTCACATATGCCAAATTCATCTTCATTCACTGTTACATACAGATTACCACAACCAGTCTTTATTTTTATTGTTGCACCATAAGTTATATTTGGACGTGGTCGTGGTTTTACTTTATGTTCAGTTTTATCCTCCTTTGCCTCTTTCGTTTCTACACTCAAAACTTGTTCTGTTCTTGATTTATCTCTATATACAGTTATTCCTTTCAAACCTAACTCATAAGCCATTAGATAAATTTTTCTTATATCATCTCTGGTAGCTGATTGTTTTAAATTTACAGTCTTTGATACCGCATTATCTACATATTTTTGAAATGCAGCTTGCATTAGAACATGATCTTCATAATCTATATCCAATGCTGTAACAAACAATTTTCTTATCTTCTCTGGTATCTCTTCCATATCTTTAATAGTGCCTTTTTCTAATATCTTTTCTATTAATTCATCTGAATATATCCCTTCCTTTATTAACGCTTCCTTAAACAATGGATAAACCTCATTCCATTCCCCTAAGCTCACCTTTCTTTTATATGCCAAAGCAAAAATAGGCTCAATACCAGAAGAAGCATTAGCTATTATACTAATACTTCCAGTAGGAGCAATAGTAGTTAAAGTAGCATTTCTTAACCTTAAACCCATATCCTTATAAATACTCTTTTCCCAATTTGGGAAAACTCCTCTTTTTTCTGCAAGATTTAAAGAAGCATTTCTTGCTTCATCAAGGATAAACCTCATAATTTCCTCTGCAATATCTCTTGCTTTCTGAGTATTATAAGGAATTTCAAGAAGAATTAAAAGGTCATAAAAACCCATAACACCAAGGCCAATTTTTCTATTAGTTTTTGTAATCTCTTCTATTTGCTTTAAAGGATATGTATTAGCATCAATTACATTATCTAAAAAATGAACTGCCTTGTGTACTGTTTCTCTTAATTTATCCCAATCAATCTCATTCTTATCACCATTACTCTTAATCATTTTACCAAGATTTATAGATCCCAAATTACAAGATTCAAAAGGAAGTAAAGGTTGCTCACCACAAGGGTTTGTAGCCTCAATTTCTCCAACACCAGGCGTCGGATTTTTTCTGTTAATTTCATCAATGAATATTACCCCAGGTTCCCCATTTTTCCAAGCCTGTTCCACAATAAGATCAAATATTTCTCTTGCTTTTACTTTTTTAACAACTTCTTTGTTTCTCGGATTTATCAAATCAAAATCATCATCCCTCAAAACAGCTTCCATAAATTTATCTGTAATAGCGACAGATATATTAAAGTTGGGTAGCACTCCTTCTTTATCTTTACAGGTAATAAATTCAAAAATATCAGGATGATCAACTCGAAGAATTCCCATATTTGCGCCTCTTCTTACACCACCCTGCTTTATGGTATCTGTTGCTGCATCATAAACCTTCATAAAACTTACTGGTCCAGAAGCAACACCTCCAGTTGTCCTAACAATATCCCCCTTAGGACGAAGGCGAGAAAATGAAAATCCAGTACCTCCTCCAGACTGATGTATTAAAGCCGCATACTTCAATCCATCAAATATGCTCACTAATGAATCCTCAATTGGTATAACAAAACATGCTGATAGTTGTCCTAATGGTCTACCAGCATTCATAAGTGTAGGCGAATTAGGAAGAAACTCTAAAGAAACCATCATATCATAAAATTTTTCTTTTGTTTCTTCCCAATTAGCGTTAGAGTCATAAATAAGATCAATTTTAGCAATACTTTCAGAAACCCTCTCAAACATCTCTTCCGGAGTCTCAATAACATTTCCATTTTCATCCTTTTTGAGATATCTCTTTTGTAATATATTTAAAGCTTGATCAGTTAATTCTACTCTCTTCATTTTTAATTACTCCCTTTCCCCTTAAGTTTTTCCACTTCATTTAATAGACTCTTTAAAGATTCATCGTTAGGCTTGTATTTAAGTCCATCCTTTATAATTTTTTCAGCCATATCTATCTTTCCTTTTTGTATTAAAACATAAGCAAGATTAGAATAAGCTTGAATATAGTCAATTTTAGCATTTATTGCTTTTGAAAACCAATACTCAGCATTATCATAATCTCCCAACATATAATAACAAGCCCCAATATTATTCATAGCTTCAAAAGAGTTAGGATTTGCCTCTAATGCTTTCTCAAAAAGCTCTATGGCTTTCTGATAATTTTTATTATTATAATAGTCAAGACCCCTTTGTACTAAAACCTTATCGTTTAATTTTATTTGGGGTAAAGATTTATTGACTCCCCAAGCTTCGTAAACTTTCTTTAAAAGGGCTAAAATTTTATCGTCATAGGGATCATAATATAGTGCTTTCAATAATAACTCCTCAGCTTTCTTATAATTTTTCAACTGATAATAAATTAATCCTAAATTGACATACAAATCCTTACTGTCCGGTTTTTGACTAAGGAGATTTTCATAAATATTCTTTGCTTCTTCATATTTCCCCTTCCCATAGTAGTATTGTGCCATATAATTCAATGCTTCTTCATGATTAGGATCTATTTCTAATATCCTTTTTGCGATTTCCAACGCTTTATTCTGATCTTTCAAATCAAAAGAATATAATCTTATCAAATTTTCCATAGGCGGTACTGAATATTTATCATAAGATAAAGCTTTATATAAACTTTCTTCAGCTTTATATAGTAAACTTTTATCCTTTTCTCCTAAATAATGATAAGACTGTGCATAAAATGCTCCTACAAGGTTATATGTTAAAGATCTGTAATATGCATTTTTAAGCATACCCTCAATATGATATAAACCTCTATTAAAGGCATAATTTTTATCATTTTCATTAGTAATAGCTCCTATTATATTTAAATAGGCCTTTACTGCTGCTTCTCTAAATGCTGATTCTTGAGGACGAAGTCTAATTGCTTCCTCAAATAAAGCTGATGCCTTTCCTGCATCTCCTGTAACAGAGTAATCCAAACCGAATCTATAAAACACCTCTGCTCTGAAAAATCTTGCTGATATATAAATGCTAAACAAACTAATAAAAGTAAACATAATAAATAGAATACTTTTTAACATATGAGGCAGATTCCTCACATCTATCTTCCATACTTTATCAGAATCATAAAATTTATAGGATAGAAGTATAAAAGCAGTAAGAGACCAAAAATAAAGATATGTAGCTGATAATCCAAAAAGAACCAAACTTTGGATGATAAAACTAATCCACCCTGAAATAACCCCTAAATATAATATCCTCTCTGAATTAGGAATTTTATCAATCATGTAAATACCGTTTCTGAAAGTATTTATTAATATCATACAAAAAGATAGAAGGCCAAAAATGCCAAGAGGAAATAGAATATCAAGAAACTCATTATGTTCCCTATCCGGATATCCTTTACCCCGATCATATCTTGCAAGATCTAAGGACTTATATGGAGTAAAATTGAAAGAGAAAGTTTCAGGACCAAGTCCTATCAGTAACCTTGGTGATTTTAAAATTTTATCCGTAAAAAGATTAATACTATCTCTCCACGTCAATACACGAGGATTTGATTGTGTAACTCCTAATCCTACACCAATACTTTGGAATCTTTCCTTTAACGAGAAAACTCCTAAATTTTGTCTTTTTATATAGTATTCTTGTTCTGTAAAATAGAAGATTCCTACTGTAAATATCATTCCTACGATTAGCAATATTGTGATTATAGAATTTTTCTTTATAAAATTTCTATTTCTTAAAAACATATATCCATAATAGAATACCAGAGATATAATGAAGGCTATCCAGGAACCACGTGTATAACTACCTAATAAAACTAAAAAAGAAGAAAGAAAAATTAGAAGATATAATATTCTTGAATAGTATTCTTCCGAGGTGTAAATCTTTGACAAAATAATAGGAATAACCATTACTAAAAAATGGCCTAAAAAATCAGCATGCCCTAAGGTAGAAATAATTCGTGATTCAGTTCTTACCTTCTCAAACCAAGGCATCAATCTGTATATCTGTAAAATTCCAACAAAAGTTACAATAACTGTAGAGAAAATTATTGCCCAGAAAAAATAGTTTTGTTCTTTTCGAGAATCAACAATATCATAGATAAGGAAAAAAATAACAAAATAAAAGAAATAGCTAAGAAACCCCATCTGTCTCATATAGGAACCAAAAAAGCTTAGATAAAAATTAGTTGAAAAAATTGTAGATAAAATCCAAGAAATTAAGAACAAAAAAATCCATATAGAAACACTCTTAGGAGGTAGTATAAATTCTCTTTTTCCTAAAATTAACCAAAGACCGACAAGTAATAAAGCTAAACTACCTAATATTCTTATTAATGTTACCTTAGGTAGCTCTGAAACATCGTGTATCCGCAAAAAATGGGGTTGAGTAATAGGTACTAAGAAAATTAATAATAACAAAGATGCAAAAATAAAGAGTCTAAGATAATGGTCAGTATATTTCTCTTCAATCTTATTAACTTTTTTCTTCATCCTAACTCTCCCTCAAAAATATTAGTTTTAACCATAGTAATAAAGTCTAACAAGGGTTAAAAACCTTGTCAATTTTTCCACTTAATAATAAAATCATAATAACCATTAAAATTTAACAAAAGGAGGATGAAAAATGAGTAAAAAACGTATAGGTGTGCTTACCGGTGGTGGAGATTGTCCAGGCCTCAACCCAGCTATACGTGGAGTAGTTATGAGAGCTTTAGATTATGGAGATGAAGTTATAGGATTAAAATACGGTTGGGCTGGTCTTATTAAAGCAGATGCCATACCCTTAAAATTAGAAGATGTGGAAGACATATTAGAAATTGGTGGAACCATATTAGGTAGTTCAAGAACAAACCCATTTAAGAAGGAAGAGGATGTACAAAAATGCATCGAAAGTTTTAAGAAACTAAATTTAGATGCCCTAATAGCTATTGGTGGAGAAGATACCCTGGGAGTAGCATCAAAATTTAGCAAGCTTGGACTTCCCATGATTGGAATCCCAAAAACCATAGATAAAGACTTAGAAGAAACAGATTATACACTTGGTTTTGATACAGCAGTAGAGGTAGTAGTAGATGCTATTAAAAGATTAAGAGATACTGCAAAATCTCATGCAAGAGTAATAGTAGTCGAAATAATGGGTAGACATGCTGGATGGCTTGCTCTTTATGGAGGATTGGCAGGTGGAGCAGATTATATTTTAATTCCCGAAGTAGAACCAAATCTTGAAGAATTATATAATCATATAAGAAAACTATATGCTAGGGGTCATACGTATGCAGTAGTAGCCATAGCTGAAGGTGTACAGTTACCTGGTTTCACATACCAAAAGGGACAAGAAGGAATGGTCGACGCTTTTGGACATATAAGATTGGGCGGAGTAGGTAATGTCTTAGCAGAGGAAATTCAGAAAAATATTGGAATCGAAACAAGAGCTGTAATACTTAGCCATCTTCAAAGAGGAGGAAGTCCTTCTATTAGAGATAGAATCTTAGGATTATTACTTGGTAAAACAGCAGTTGATTTAGTACATGAAGGTAAATCTGGTTACTTTATTGCAGTAAAAGGAAGCGAATTAGTACCAGTAGATATTACACTAATTGAAGGAAAAACCAAGAATGTTGATCCAGCATTTTACGAAAGTGTAAAAACATTCTTTAATAAATAAAAACGAAGACTTTTTAGGAAGAGGGGGGTTTTACCTTCCTCTTCCTTTTTCTATATGTGATTATAATATCTTTCACAACAAAAAAAGATAAAATTGAAAATAAAATTGATATAATAAGATTTCCCAAAAGATATCTTAGAATAAAAATTTTTGCACCTGTTCTTTCTAATCCACGCCATCTAACTTTTCCTGTTGTTATAAAATCTCCTAATATATAACTCAATGTCCAAAAAAAGGGAGATGTAAAGTAGTTCATTATGAATGTTCCTAAAATGCCCGCAAGATAATTGAGTTTAAATATGTAACAAATAAAAATCATTATAACTCCACCTAATCCAAAAGTAGGAAAAATTCCAATAAACACTCCTATACTGAAGCTTAAAGATATTTTCTCTGGTGTATCTTGAATTCTTACAAGCTTTAAATAAATATATCTCAGAAATCTCTTAATACTTCTTTTTTTCATTATAGATTTTTTCAATTACAGGCTTTAATTTTTTATATGTAGATGCTAAATCCTCTGGTATTACTTTAGTATCACCTATAACTACCATAAAATTTGAATCACCATTCCATCTTGGGACAACATGTAAATGTAAGTGCTCTGATATACCTGCACCAGCTACCTCTCCTATATTCATACCAATATTAAAACCATGAGGTTTCATGATATTATTTAACGCCTCGACAGATACCTGCAGTAGAAACATCATTTCTTGTAATGTTTCTTTATCAATAGATAAAATATCATTTGTATGCTTATAAGGTACTATCATTAAATGTCCATTATTATAAGGATATAAATTCAGGATTATGAAATTATATTCACCTCTTAATAATATGTAGTTCTCTTCATCTTTACTTTCCATAGGCTTTGTACAAAATATACATTCCTTTGATTTTTCAGCTGTAACATATTTTATCCTCCATGGACAAAAAAGTCTTTTCATCTTCTCTCTCCTTCCTTTACACTTGACAAAATATAGCTTTAAAAGTTAATATTTATAAAAAGTGCCGAAGTGGCGGAATTGGCAGACGCGCCAGACTCAAAATCTGGTGGGTGGGTAACACCCGTGCCGGTTCGACTCCGGCCTTCGGCACCAAAATTTTAATCTTACCATATCTTTTCCATCTCCCAATACAATTCAGAAGGTACTCTTTTCTTATTATTTATTACATCCTCTAAAGAGACAGAAACAGTAGTATTATTTTGCCATCCTATCATTACTCCCGAAAACCCATTCATTAGAACTTTCACAGCTTCCACACCCATAAAAGTTGCTATAGTCCTATCGAATACTGATGGGGATCCTCCTCTTTGTATGTGTCCAAGTACAACAATACGAGTAGGTATACCTACCCTATCCTCAATTTGTTTTCCAATAAAATAAGCACTTCCAACTCCCTCCGCAACCACTATAATATTATGTCTTTTATTCCTTTTTTGCCTTTCTTTTAATTTTTCTGTAATATAAGGAAAATCTATAGGTACCTCGGGAATAAGCACAATATCCGCACCACTAACTAATCCAGCAACAAAAGCTATATATCCACACTCCCTACCCATAACTTCTATAACAAAAGTCCTCTCATGAGCAGCAGCTGTATCCCTTATTTTATTTATAGCATCAATAACATTATTACACGCAGTGTCAAAACCTATTGAAAAGTCAGTTCCCCATATATCATTATCTATACTTCCTGGAATTCCTACTACTTTTATACCTCTCTTATATAGCTCAAAAGCTCCTTTAAGAGAACCCTCTCCACCAATTACAATTAAACCATCTATGTTTTGATTTTTTATGTTCTCTATAGCTTTCAAAATACCCTCTTCCTTTTCAAAATCCTTTGATCGAGCAGTATGTAAAATTGTTCCACCGCGTTGAACAATTTCACTCACATCATCTCTTCCAAGCCTTCTAAAATCCCCTTCAATTAAACCCTGATATCCCCTTTCAATCCCTATAATTTCTAAATTTTTAGATAATCCATATCTGACAATAGCTCTAATTGCAGAATTCATTCCAGGCGCATCACCACCACTAGTAAGTACCCCTACCTTCATTTTTCTTTTTCCTCCTCTTGAAATCTTCCATAATTTCTTAACTTCAACCATCTTTCTTCTAATAAGATTTTTATTTCCTTCTCTCTCAACCTCTTCAATACCCTCCTTAAAGCTAATCTCAAATTATTAATTGTCCCTTCAAAATCCTGATGAGCACCCCCATTAGGCTCTGGAATTACCTCATCAACAAGACCTAACTTATAAAGATCTTCAGCAGTAATCTTAAGAGCCTCAGCAGCCTCGGGAGCTTTAGAAGAATCCCTAAACAAAATTGACGCACAACCCTCTGGAGATATTACCGAGTAATAGGCATTTTCAAGTATCATTATATAATCTCCAACCCCTATTCCTAAAGCACCACCACTTCCACCTTCACTTAAAACTACTACTATTATTGGGGTTTTTAATACAGACATTTCTTTTAAATTTTGAGCTATTGCCCAAGCTTGTCCTCTTTCTTCAGCACCTATACCTGGATATGCTCCTGCCGTATCAATAAAGGATATTACTGGTAAAGAAAATTTCTCTGCTATCTTCATAACTCTTAAAGCTTTTCTGTAACCTTCAGGATGGGGCATACCAAAATTCCTTTTCATCTTTTCTTGAACAGACTTCCCCTTCTCTTGACCTATAATTACCACACTTTCATCATTAAAAGTCCCTAACCCTGCGATGATTGCAGAATCATCACCATATAACCTATCTCCATGTAATTCAATAAAATTGTCAAACAATGCATCTAAAAAATCAGAAAAGGTAGGACGGTTTGGGTGTCTTGCAAGAAGTATTCTCTCCCAAGGAGTTAATCTTCTTTCCATGATTTCCTCCAAAGATGAGTCAATATTATAAATAAAGTATTTTTAAGCTTCTTCCTTTCTACTACTAAATCTACCATACCATGCTCTAATAAAAACTCTGACCTTTGAAATCCCTCCGGAAGCTTCTGTTTAATTGTTTGTTCAATAACTCGAGGCCCTGTAAAACCAATTAGTGCACCTGGTTCAGCAATAATTACATCTCCTAAGGAACCAAAACTTGCTAAGACACCTGCAGTTGATGGATGTGTTAACACATTGATATATGGTATTTTAGCCTCATTTAGTCTTGCAATTGCAGCACTTGTTTTTGCCATTTGAAATAAAGAAAAAAGACCTTCTTGCATTCTTGCTCCTCCTGAAGATATTACACTAACCACAGGCATTCTATCTCTTAATGCTCTTTCAATTGTTCTCACCACTTTTTCTCCTACAACTGACCCCATACTGCCCCCAATGAATCTAAAATCCATCACTATTATATGAACAGGAATTCCATTAATCTCCCCTTTACCAACAATAATGGCATCTTTTAAACCGGTAGCTTCTTGTGCCTCTTTTATTCTTTGGGTATAGGGTTTTGTATCTATAAAACTGAGTATATCAATAGGTGAAATATGAGCATCAAATTCCTCAAAAGTGCCATCGTCAATTAAAAGATCTATGCGTTCGTATGCGGTTAACTGATCATGATATCCACATTTTATACATACTTTTAGATTTTCATTCCAATCCTTGGAATAGATGATTTGAGAACATTGAGGACATTTAATCCATAAACCATCGGGAATATCTCTAAATTTATCTTTGTTTTCATTTCTTCTTAGAAAATCCCTAAACATTTCCCCTCCTTAAAATTTTAATTTTTGATTATTTTACCATACAAAGTTATTTTAGCTAATTACAGATCTTTTATATGTCTTAGTTCAAAAGTAACACCAAACTTAAATAGTTGAATTAGATCTTTTTTGATATCCTCATTCCATTTAATCCAAAATTCAGGTGATATTAAAATTTTTTCATTATCAACCTTTATTATCACAGGCGTTAATCCTTTTCTATTTTTTAATATCTCCCTAATTTTATAAATCAACTCATACGTTCTATTTGCGTTTAAATTAATTAAAAGAACATTTCCATCCAATTCATCTACCTGTTCTACCATAATTTTTACTATTTCCTCATTTTCATCTTTATCTACTTCTAACTTACCTCCTACCACAACTCTCTTACCTTCTTGTAAAACATCCTTAAAATTATTATAAACAGAAGAAAAAACAATTATATCAGCTTTACCTGTGTAGTCTTCTAATGTTGCAAAAAGCATTTTTTGGTTCTTTCTATCTAAAATTTCCCTCACATTCTTAAGAATCCCAGGCACGATAATCCAGCTTCCAGATTCAACATCTACCAACTCATCAATAGTATTTTCAAAGAGTTTTTGTGATATTTCTCTCAATTCTTCTTGAGGATCATAGGAAACATAAAGACCGAGCATCTCTTTTTCCATCTCCATTATTTCTTCCAAAGTAAATTCTTCAGTATTCATAATCATTGGATCTCTAATTAATTCCATAGTATCTATTAAGGATGCTTGTGTTACTGGCACCTTTTTAGTCGATTGTACTGAATCTAAAAGCTTATCAATATTTTCAAGTAAAGATCTTCTACTTAATTCAAAACTATCAAAAGCACCACTTTTTATCAAGCTTTCTAAAGTTCTTTTATTAATCACTCGAGAATTCAATCTTCTAACAAAATCTAAAACAGATTTAAATTTACCTTTATCTCTCTCATTTACAATTGCTACAGCAACTCCCTCACCCACATTTTTTACAGCAGAAAGTCCAAATCTTATTCCTTCATTTGTAACTGTAAAATGAACCATACTTTCATTTACATCTGGGGGTAGAATTTTAATACCCATTCTTTTGGCTTCTGCTATATATTTACTTAACTTTGAAGTATTACTTCTCACACTTGTTAATAATGATGACATAAATTCCTTTGGATAATAAACTTTAAGAAAAGCAGTTTGATAAGACACATAGGCATAAGCTGCACTATGAGACTTATTAAAACCATATTCTGCAAATTTTGCCATATCCTCAAATATATCCTTAGCTACCTCTTCTGGAATACCTCTCTCTTTTGCACCTTTAACAAATATCTCTCTTTGCTCTTCCATAACTTCTGGCTTCTTTTTACCCATAGCCCTTCTTAAAACATCAGCTTGTCCTAATGAAAATCCTGCCAATCTATGAGCAATTTCCATAACCTGTTCTTGATATATAATCACGCCATAGGTTTCTGAAAGAATAGGTTCTAAAGAAGGATGCATATATTCTACTTTTTCTTCTCCTCTCTTTCTCTTTATATAACTTTCTAATCTTCCTAAAGGACCAGGCCTATATAAAGCTAATACTGCTATTAAGTCTTCAAATTTTTCTGGCTTTATTTCTCTTAAAAGATTTCTCATTCCTCTACTCTCTAATTGAAAGACTCCTATCGTCTCACCTTTCTGTAACAATTCATAAACCTTAGGATCATCCAGCGGTAAATTATCTATATCTATATCAACTCCATAATTTTCTTTTATCTTTTCCAAAGTATCATAAATTACAGTAAGAGTTCTTAAACCAAGAAAATCCATCTTTAATAGTCCAAGTTCTTCTAAATTTGTCATTGGAAATTGAGTTACAATTTCACTGCTATTCATTACTTGGAGAGGCACATACTCTATTAGTGGATCCTTAGAAATAACTAAACCAGCAGCATGTATTGAAGCATGCCTTGCGTGTCCTTCGATCCTTTTTGCAATATCAATAATCTTTTTAGCTTGAGCATTATTTTCTACAAGATTTTGTAATTCTTGTGAACTTTGTAAAGCTTCCTCTATACTACTGTTAGGAGGTATTAATTTTGCAATTCTATCTACTTCGTTATAAGGAACATTTAAAACTCTACCCACATCTCTTACAGATGCACGAGCTGCCATAGTACCAAAAGTAATAATTTGAGCCACATGTTCTTTACCATATTTATTTCTTACATAATCAATAACTTCTTCTCTTCTTTCAAAACAAAAATCAATATCAATATCAGGCATTGTTATTCTCTCAGGATTTAAAAATCTTTCAAATATCAATCCCCATCTTGTAGGCTCAATATTTGTAATCCCTAAAACATAGGAAACCAAAGATCCTGCAGCAGAACCTCTTCCAGGACCTACTGGAATCCCTTTACTCTTTGCATACCTTACAAAGTCCTGTACAATTAAGAAATATCCAGAAAATCCCATTTGTTTTATTACTGAAATTTCGTATTCTAATCTTTCTCTAATGTGATTTGGAATATTATCTCCAAATCTTTTTCTTGCCCCTTCCCAACAAAGTCTTTCAAAGTAAGAATCTAATGTTTCACCTTCAGGTACTTCAAATACTGGTAAAATAACCTTGTTTAAAGGTAGTTCTAAATTACATTTTTCTGCAATTTTTACTGTGTTTTCTAAAGCTACAGGTATACTTTCAAAAATTTTAGACATCTCTTCTTCTGATTTAAAATAAAATTCATTTGTTTTAAATCTTAACCTATCTTTGTCGTTTAATTTAGATCCTGTTTGAATACATAGGAGGATATCATGAATCTCAGCATCTTCTTTATTTAAATAATGCACATCATTAGTAGCTACAAGAGGGACACTAAATTCTTTAGACAATTCAATTAATTTTTCATTAACATATTTTTGTTCTTCTAAACCATTATCTTGAAGTTCCAAATAGAAATCTTCTCCAAATATATCTAAATACTCTTTTATAGCTTCTTTTGCTTTGTCTATTCTGTTGTTTAGGATGTAGGTAGGTACTTCTCCAGCAAGACAACTTGTAAGAGCTATTAATCCTCTTGAATATTCTCTTAAAAGTTCTTTATCAACCCTTGGTTTATAATAGAAGCCCTCTATAAAAGACAAGCTAACTAATTTGGTTAAATTTTTATAACCCCCAAAATCTTTTGCAAGAAGAATTAAATGAAAAAGATCTCCTCTTTGGCCTTTTTTCTCAAAGCGTGAATCTGGAGTTACATATACTTCACAACCAATTATAGGTTTAATTCCCTTCTCTTTCGTTATTTTATAAAAATCAATAACACCATACATTACACCATGGTCTGTTAAAGCTACAGCAGGCATGTTAAAATTAACAGCTTTTTCTACCAATTCATCAAGCTTACAGGCACCATCAAGCAAACTATACTCTGAATGTACATGGAGATGTACAAATCCCATACATATCGCCAAGTTTCAAAAAAATATTACTTTTGTATTATAACTGAGAAGGATCTAAACCCAAGAGAACAAAAAAACTCTCTAATGCTCTTTTTTTCCCTCTTAATTCTGGATCACTTTCATCATTTATTAAATTTTTATATTCTTCAATAGCAAACTTTATTGTCTCTTCTAATCCCTTTTCCTCTATACTTTTATAAAGCTCCTTATACTTACTGTCTCTTGCTTCTGCATTTTTTCTCCAATAATCTGGGTTTTCTGTATTCACACTCATAAGAATATCTTGCTTTGCAAGTTTAGAAAATCCATCTAATCCCTTAAGGACAGAATCTTTATCCATTATAAATCCTCTCCTTTCAATTAATATTTTTTACCAAAAGGAAAGTTGTTCTTTTTCTCCCTTTTTGTTTTGCTCTTCCTTTTGCTGTATAACATCATCATATAATTTTTTAAGTTCAATAAAATCTTTTTTAATTCCATCAAGAAGCTTCCCATGATATAAAGCCGCAGCTGGATGATACGTTACAAATACCAACCTCCCATCAACTTGATAGTATTTACCATGAGATGTGTTCATATTCACTGTATGCCCTAATAATACATAGGCAGCGTGCCTTCCTAAAGCACATAATATTTGTGGACTAATTATTTCTATCTGTTTTTTTAAAAAAGGATAACAAGCATTGATCTCTTCTGGAAGAGGATCCCTATTATTAGGAGGTCTACATTTTAAAACATTGGCTATATATACATCTTCCCTTTTCAACCCCAAGGATTCAATAAGTTCTGTTAAAAGCTTTCCTGCAGCCCCAACAAAAGGCCTACCTTGTTGATCTTCATGAAAACCAGGTGCTTCACCAACAAACATAATAACAGCATTAGGATTTCCTTCGCCAAAAACTAAATTAGTTCTTTCATCCCATAATGGACAATTTTTACACCTTTCTGCTTCTCGTAACAACTCAGCTAAACTTCTTATTTTATCTAATCCTTCCATCCAAACTCTCCTTTCAACTGGACAAATCTAACACCTCCAAGATTTTCCTTCAACATTTTGCCATTTTTTTTAATAATCTTATATAAATTTTGAAAATCTCTCCCTCCTATGGGAATAACCATAATTCCCCCCTCTTCTAACTGCTCCCATAGAGGAAGAGGAACATCGTAAGATGCAGCCGTTACAATAATCCTGTCAAAAGGCGCTTTTTCTTCCCAACCCAAAGTACCATCTCCTACCTTAAAATATATATTAGTATAACCTAAAAATTTTAAAATTTTTTGGGCTCTCTCTGACAGTTCTCTGATCCGCTCAATTGTATATACTTCCTTTGAGAGTTCAGCCAATATTGCTGCCTGATAACCAGAACCTGTACCTATCTCTAAGACTTTTTCCTTTTTAGTAAGTCCTAAAGCTTCTGTCATTATGGCTACCACATAAGGCTGGGATATGGTCTGCCCAAAACCTATTGGTAATGCTTCATTTACATAAGCTAAATCTATATACTCTTGGGGTACAAAAAGATGTCTTGGAACTTTACTAATAGCATTAAGAACGTCAGGAGATTTTATTCCTTCATTCCTTAATATCTCTACTAAATTTCCTCTTTTTTGTTTGAATAAATCAGTATCTTTAAAATCCAAAGTCAATTCAACTTCTTAAATACTTAGGAATATAAAATAAAGATAAATGAGTGTCTCCATCATAAAATTTTAATTCACCGTGAATTCTTTCCTTTATCCGCTTATTAATTTCATCTCTTTGTAAGAATGGTGAGACACTCACATCCTTAAAACCAATCAAAAATCCCCAACTACTATCAAATGAAGGAATAAAAGTCTGGTATGAATATGAATTAGAAAATACTTTCTTTAAATTATCCCTTATCCAAAAATGCCTATATTCTTGCCCTAATTGTGTTGTATCTCCCTGTGTAACTAATATTCCATTATCGTCTAATATATTCCAAACCATAAAATAAAACTCTGGTAAATATAATCGGTAAGCAGGAGTATCAGGGTACGGTTCAGGTAGATCTAAAACCACAATATCAAATTTATCCTTTGTATTCTTAACAAATTCCCATCCATCTTGAAATATTAATTTAACTTTCTCACTTTTAAAAGAACCTTGATGCCATTCCCATAAATACTTTTCAGAAAACTCAACTACTTCAGGATCAATTTCAATTGCAACAATTTCCACATAGTTATATTTTAAAAGCTCTCTGAGGGTAGCTCCTTCTCCTGCACCAACAACTAATATCTTATAAGGATTAGGGTGCAATATCATAGAAGGATGAATAAGAGCTTCATGATATATGAATTCATCCTTTTCTGCGGACTGAATTTTTCCATCTATTATCAAACATTTTCCATAGGTTGGATTTTTAATAATTTGAATCTTTTGATAATAGGAAACAATGTCAACCAAAACTTCCTCTACCATATAGCAATGTAGCTGATCTTCAGCAACTGTGTCTACATACCATCTATAATTTTTCATAGTCCCTTTCATCTTATCTCAAAATCAGTAAAGTTATTTATATTTTCATCGCTCCAAACCACATCAACCTTTTCCACTATTGCTCCTAAGGGACCTTCTTTTAATTTTTCCAAAAAAAGTTTTAATGCTTCTTCTTCTCCTATAGCTTCTACTTCCACTCTTCCATCATTTAGATTTCTCACATAACCTAAAATACCAAGACGCTTTGCCCACTTATAGGCAAAATATCTAAAACCAACTCCCTGAACTACTCCTGAAATATAGACATGAAAATACTTCTTCATAAACAACCAAATTGGTCGGGGCGACTGGACTTGAACCAGCGACCTCCTACTCCCGAAGCAGGCGCGCTAGCCAACTGCGCTACGCCCCGCATAATAAGATGGTCGGGGCGACTGGACTCGAACCAGCGACCTTCCGCACCCCAAACGGACGCGCTTCCCCTGCGCTACGCCCCGACTCGCGTTATTTATTATACCATAAAATACTTACTTTTTCACATTTAGAAGATGTGAAATTTCCTCGACAAATCGAGATGGTTCTTGATACCTATTATATCTTTTTGAAGCGTAAGACATATATAATTTCTCCTTGGCTCTTGTTATACCCACGTAACACAATCTTCTCTCTTCTTCTATTTCTTCTCTTGTAGTTGCATTATAATGAGGTAGTATCCCTTCTTCAAGACCTACAAGAAATACAATATCAAACTCCAATCCTTTTACACTGTGTAGAGTAATAAGAGAAATCTTATCACTCTCAAGAGAATTTTCTATCTTACTACCACTTAACGTAAGATGAGACAGGAATTCTCCCAAATCATTTTTTTCTGAAAACCCCCTACTAAACTCAATTAATTCTAAGAGATTTTCTTTTTTTACCTCTAAAGTATCTCTATCATACTTCTCTATTTCTTTCATATAGCCAGTTTTATCAATAACAGTCTCTATAAGGCCTTCAATATTAATCTTATCTTTTATTTCTAATAAATAATTCCAAATATCTAAAAAACTTTTTACCTCTTTCTTCGTCTTTGAGACTTCCTTAACCGCTTCCAGTAAAGAATAACCCTTGTTATAATATTCCTTTATAAAATTAAAAGTAGCCTCACCAATACCTCTCTTAGGTACATTAATTATTCTCTTTAAGCTTATAATATCATTGGGATCATGTAGGATATTTAAATATGCTACTATATCTTTAACTTCTTTTCTATCAAAAAAACTTATTCCCCCTATTACTTTATATGGAAGATTAGACCTAATAAAGGCTTCTTCGAACACTCTTGATTGCCTATTTGTTCTGTATAAAACTGCAATTTCAGAAGGATTTTTACCCTTTAAAAGTTCTATTTTTATTTGTCTTACCACAAAGCTTGCCTCATCTTCTTCATTTACAGCCCTAAAAAGTATAGGATAATTTCCATTCTTTTTATCACTCCATAACTTTTTAGGATATCTTTTATCATTATTTACTATTAAGGCGTTTGCTATATCCAGAATTTGTTGTGTAGATCTATAATTTTTAGTTAAAAATATTACTTTCAAATTTTTGAAATCTTTCTCCAATCTAAAAATATTTTGATAATCAGCCCCCCTCCAGCTATATATACTTTGATCGTCATCTCCAACTACAGAAAATCTTTTTTTATCTTCCACAAGAATTTTAAAAAGCTCGTATTGGGCCTTATTAGTATCCTGATATTCATCGACTAAAACATATTCTAATTTGTCTTGAACATATCCTCTTAAAGCAGGATTTTCTTGTAATAATTTAATAGAATAAATGAGAAGGTCTGCAAAATCAACAGCATTATTTTTCCTTAAATAATTTTCATATTTCTTATAGATTTCTAATATTATCTCATCAAAATTATTAGAAACCATATACTGAAAATCTTCAGGAGTAATTAGCTTATCTTTTAGGCGAGAGATTTTATCTTTAATATCTTTAGAGTTATAATCGTTTTCTCTTGCAAAATCCTTAAGTATCTCTTTTACAACTTCTTCTTGTGCATCTTCATCATATATCACAAAATTGCTTGGAAACCCAAACCTTTTTCCATAGGTTTTTAAAAAATATAATCCAAATCCATGAAAAGTTCCAGCCCAAACTTTTTCACCATCTTCTGACGATATCAGTCTTGTTATCCTACTTTTCATCTCAAAAGCTGCTTTATTCGTAAAAGTTAAAGCCACAATGTTTTCAGGCTTTGCATACTTTTCAGATATGAGATAAGCTATTTTGTAAGTTATTACCCTTGTTTTACCACTTCCAGCTCCTGCAAGTACAAGTAAAGGATTATCCACATCTAAAACTGCGGATAACTGTTCCTCACTTAAGTCTTTAAGAAAGTCCATAATTCTTACCTCTCCTAAAAAATCTATTCTTTTAATGGTATATCAATTCTTAAAATAGATTTGTTATCCTCCTGAGATAATTCAATTCTCATATTATCAGGTTCAAAAGTGAGATATTTAGATACTGCTTTAATTAAATCTTCTTTTAAACTTTCTATCATTTTAGGTTCAATCTTTGCCCTATCATAAACAAGAATAACTTGAAGTCTCTCTTTTGCAATTTCTTTAGAAGATATCTTTTTACTCCATATATTAGTTATAATCATCTTAACCTCCCCTTTTTACCCCTTAAATATTTTAAAAATCTTTTCTAAGAAGCTCTCGGATTTTTCAAGCTCGTCCCATGATACATCTTCTCCTAAAAGCCTCTTCACTATTAAATTAAAAGCTAAAGCGGATTTATACTTATTTCCTGAATAAATAATAGGTTCTCCTTTATTTATACTTATTATTAAATTTTCATCTTCTGGTATAATTCCTAAAAGTTCTATAGATAGAATATCCAACAAATCATCAACACCAAGCATTTCACCATTTTTTACCATATCAAACCTTACTCTGTTAACAATAAGTCTCGGATCTCTAAGTCCATAAGCTTCTAAAAGTCCAATAACTCTATCTGCGTCTCTTACTGCTGAAACTTCAGGAGTAGTAATAACTATAGCCTCATCAGCACCCGATATAGCACTCTTAAATCCATGCTCTATACCAGCTGGAGAGTCTATTAATACATAATCAAACTCTATCTTAAGATCATTTATTACCCCTTTCATCTGTTCAATAGAAACAGCTTCCTTTTCTTTTGTTTGGGCAGCAGGTAAAAGATATAGATTATTTAATCTTTTATCCTTAACTAATGCTTGTTTAAGACTACATTTTCCTTCCACCACATCCACTATGTTGTAAACTATTCTATTTTCTAAACCCAGAAGAAGATCTAAATTTCTAAGTCCTATATCTGTATCTACAAGAGCAACTTTAAGACCACTCATAGCAAGACCAGTTCCAATATTAGCCACAGCGGTAGTCTTACCAACACCACCCTTCCCTGAAGTTACCACTATAGATTTACCCATCTTTTTTACCCCCTAAATTAATATGTATCAATCTTAAATTTACCATCCTCTATATATAAAAAATAACCTGCCTTTTTATACCTTGCTTTGGGCATATCTAAAATATAAGAGGCGATTTGAATCTTTTCAGGCTCAAGTCCCAAAGCAAATATAATAGCTTTGTCATTATTTTCATATCCTGCCCATATAGAACCTCTGATCTTTCCTAAAACAAAAACACTCTTATTACAAATTATTTCTGCCCCTGAATTTACATCTCCTAAAATTAAAAGATTTTCTTTTGAACTAACAAGTTTACCACTTCTTATAGGACCGATAATAATCTTTGCAATATTGGAGTAAGGAACTCTTATCTTAGGTAAGTCCCTGTTTAGCATTATACCATAATTTTTATAAATTTGTTTTTGGAGTTCCTCCCAATCTGAATTATCTATCTCTCTTCCTTGGAAGTCTATATAAATATTTACACCTTTAAAAAATTTTTCCTTATTCTTGATCTCATCAATTATAAGATTTTTAATTTCATCCCAAGATAAAGATGG
The DNA here is from genome assembly GCF_055181375.1 of Dictyoglomus sp. DH. NCBI lineage: Bacteria > Pseudomonadati > Dictyoglomota > Dictyoglomia > Dictyoglomales > Dictyoglomaceae > Dictyoglomus > Dictyoglomus sp. DH. Next base: position 1,469,667 of record NZ_CM143706.1, read on the forward strand.
ATTAACTACCATCTTTATACCTTCTTTTAAATCTCCTTTTATAGATATATTACTCAATATTTTTACCCCCCTTTATCATATATTCAATTATCTTTCTTGCTATTGGAGCTGCTCTACCTCCTCCGCTTTTTCCATGCTCAACAAAAACAGTCACCACATAAGGAACATCGTTAACTCTAAAGAAAGAGGAAAACCAAGCATGGCTTTCTCCATGCGGGTTCTCAGCTGTTCCTGTTTTTCCAAATATTTCTACTCCTGGAAATTTTACAGCTATTCCTGTTCCTTCATCCACCACTTTTTTCATTCCCTCCTTTAATATTTCCCATATTGATTTATTTATCTTTACTTCTTTAATAATCTCAGGCCTAACCTCTTCTATACCATTTTCAGTTACTATACCCTTTAAAACGTGCGGTTTAACCAATATTCCTTCTGTAGCAAGCATACTCATCATAGCATGTATTTCTAAAGGAGTAACCAGTACAAAACCTTGACCGATGGAAAGATTTACTGTATCTCCAGGATACCAAGGCTCTTTAAAGGTTTTTACTTTCCATTCCTTAGATGGAATAAATCCTTTTACCTCTCCTGGCAAATCTATACCCACTTTAGAATCTAACATAAAATCTTTTGCATATTTAAAAATCTGATCTTCTCCTACCCTCAATCCTACATTGTAAAAAACCACATTACAAGATTGAGCTATTCCATCCACAAAATTAATTCTTCTATGTCCACCCTTTTTCCAGCATTTATAAGAATATCCTCCTAAGTAAAATTCTCCTGGACAATAAAAAGTATCATTTGGTGAGATCTTTTTATTTTCTAAGGCAGAAAGAGCAACTATCAATTTAAAAATAGAACCTGGAGGGTATAAGGCTGAAATCGCCTTATTGTTTAATGGTTTGTTGATATCATTAATAAGATTATTCCATTCTTCTTTTGTAAAACCTGTTATAAATTTATTAGGGTCAAAGGCAGGATGACTTGCCATAGATAAAACTTCTCCTGTATCTGCCCGAGATACAATGACACAGCCCCTTTCCTCTCCTAAGGCATCTTCAGCAACCTTTTGAATATTCAGATCTAAACTTAATATTAATGATTCACCAGGTACAGGATCCTTCTGGCCAACTGTGATATTTTCAGTATTTGAAGCATGCAATAATATTCCTTTAAACCCCTTCTTGCCCCTTAAATATTTTTCATAGAATGCCTCTACTCCGTATTTCCCAGATTTTTCCCCCAAAGAATAATCACTTTCATCATCTTCAAGTTCTTCTTTACTTACCTCACCCATGTATCCAATAACATGAGAAGCTAATGATCCAAAAGGATAATATCTCTCAAATTCAATATTTATAGAAAATGGTGGTAAATCCTCTCTATTCTCTTCTAAAAGTAATATTTCCTTTATATCTAAATTATTTTTTAAAAGTACCGCAGGATAGAACGGTGAAATTTTATTATAAATCTTTTCGATATCTTTATCCTTCATTTTTATAACATTGCTTAATCTCTTTACTTTTTCTCTCTCATATTTGTAAGGAGGAATTAAATATAATGAATATTTTATCTTATTTTCAGCTAAAATAACTCCATTTCTATCATATATGATACCTCGAGGGGCAGGAAGGATTACTGATTTCATATAGTTTCTTTGGGCAAGATCTTGATAAAAATCACCTTTATATATTTGAAGATAGAAAAGTCTTAATATAATCAGCAAAATAGCTACTTCTATTATTCTTTTAAAGAAAATTTCATGATTCTTCATTCTTTTTCAGTAGAATAAATCTCAGGAATAAAAAAATAAAAAGGGATAAAAAATACAAGATTAGATGATATATATCTCAAGAGGTCTATTACATAATTCAAACTAAAATTATAGCCAAAGTTCCAAAATAAAAAGGAAAAGGTACTAAGACCAATTATTAAAAAGAAGGCACTACTTTTATGAATAGAGATAAAACTCTTTTTCCACATTTTTATTATAACTTCAATAATAACCCAATAAATCAGAAATAAATAGAAAGGAATAGTAGAAAAAATTTTTAAAGAAAAAGATAGAATAATAGATATTCCTTGAAAATATAAACTTTTAAAAAGAAGAAAAACAAAAAAAACTAAAACCAAATCAGGATGAAATCCTAAAAAGAAAACTTTTGTCTGCAAAAAAGCTAAAATTAAAGAACTTAAAAAGATTAAAATTTCAGACAAACTGCAACACCCTCCATATTTGATAAATCAACCATTGGATATACTTTTATTCTGGTAAAAGCTAAAACATTCTTCTCTTCTAAATGAGAAATATATCCTACCTTTAAACCATAAGGTATATATTCATCAATTCCAGAAGTTATTACATTATGATTAGTTTTAATACCATGATCTGAAAATATGTAAGCCATTTCTATATGATCAAAGGCTCCTTTAACTATTCCATAATCTTTTGTTTCCCATATCATTACTCCTACTACTGTACTAGGGTCATAGATTGTCTTTACAATTGAAAAATTTTTCTCTGTTTTATAAATTTTTCCAATTATCTGATCCTTATAAATTACTGCCATCCCTTTTTTGACACCATCTTTTTCTCCCTTATCTATTTTAAATTCAAGATTCCACTTTACAGGATCTCTTCCAATAATGTTAGCATAAACAAACGAAAAATTTTTCTTTTCCAATTCCTTTAACCATATTGCTGTCTCTTCTTTCCGTCTTAGATTTTCTAAAATCATTTTAAACCTTAAATTTTCCTTATATAAATCAAAGTTTTCGTTCCTTAATATCTCTATTTCCTTTTGCAAACTTTCAGTTAAAGTAAAAATAGCTTTCAATTCATTAATAAAAATCTTTAAGTCATTAATTATATTAGAAAATGCTTTTTGAATATTAGTGGTCCAAATTTCTACGTATCCACTACCCCAAAGAAGAATAGAGAGTAGCAGTACTAAAAATACCAACCGCCATTTAATTCTTTGTTTATCCATTTATAAATACTTCTCAATAGCTCTCTTTAACTGAAGCAAGTACCTGTTTATATTTATCAAATTCTTCAATAATTTTTCCTGTTCCTTTTACTACACAAAGTAAAGGCTCTTCCGCAACTATAGTTACAACCCCTATTTGTTCTGATATATATGAATCAAGACCTCTCAGGAGAGCACCTCCACCAGCTAAAACTATACCTTTATCCATAATATCTGCTGCAAGTTCTGGAGGTGTTTTTTCTAAGGTATCTCTAATTGCTTCTACAATCATATCAATGGTATCCTTTAAAGCTTCTCTAATTTCTGCCGAACTAATCTCTATATTACGAGGCACCCCAGTAAGTAAATCTCTTCCTTTAACTTCCATATAAGTTTTATTTTCTTCCCCAAAAGCAGCATTTCCAAGGTTAATCTTTATCTCTTCTGCAGTTCTTTCTCCTATAAATAGGTTGTATTTTTTCCTTATATAATGAACAATAGCTTCATCCATCTCATCACCAGCCACCTTTATTGAGGTGCTAACCACTATTCCTCCTAATGAAATAACAGCTATTTCAGTAGTCCCTCCACCAATATCTACAATAATATTACCAGAAGGTTCCCATATTGGGAGATCAGCACCTAATGCACTAGCAATAGGCTCTGTGACAAGCAAAACGTCTCTTGCACCAGCAGAAAATGCAGTATCTAAAACAGCTCTACGCTCTACAGGGGTTGTTCCCGACGGTATACCTATAACCATTCGAGGACTTACTAAAAAATCTCTCTTATTGTGAACCTTCTCTATAAAGTATCTAATCATCTTTTCTGCAGCATCAAAATCCGCTATGACTCCATCCTTTAATGGCCTTATAGTAATAATCTCTTCAGGAGTTCTTCCAAGCATTTTCTTTGCTTCTTCACCAACAGCAACAACCTTCTTATCGCTTCTTCTTATTGCCACCATAGATGGTTCAAAAATAACTACACCCTTACCTCTAACATATACAACTGTATTTGCAGTTCCCAAATCAATACCTAAATCCTTAGAAAAAATTCCTGCCAAAAAATTCAAAGCCATAAGTCCTCCTTCTTTTTTTGATAATATTTTATAAAAGATTATATCCAAATTTATCAAGAAGATAATTCAACCTTACTAATGGTAATCCCACTATATTATAGTAATCACCTTCTATTTTTTCAATTAATAATGCTCCTTTACCTTGAATTCCATAAGCGCCAGCTTTATCCATAGGTTCACCTGTTGCAACGTATCTTTCTATCTCCTCATCCAAATAATCCCTCATTTTTACCTTACTTCTAACAGAAGAAATATAATGTATATTTTCAGGAGTTGCCCATACAACAATACCCGTAAAAACATAATGATATTTACCTCTTAGCTTCTTAAGAATTCTTATAGCATCTTTTTCATCTTTTGGCTTACCAACAATTTCTCCATCTAATACTACAATAGTATCAGCTGAAATAATTAAAGTATATTCATTTTGGCATAGTTCTGCTGCCTTTTGAGCCTTCATTAAAGCATTTTTCTTCACCAAATCTACAGGCGAGATACCTCTTTTCCCTTCTATTTCTTCAACCTCTACTGGTAAAACTTTAAAATCAATACCTATACTCTTAAGAAGTTCCTTTCTTCTAGGAGAATTAGATGCAAGAATTATTTCTCTTTTCATTGTTTGAAAGATTTAAATCCCTCCCCTAATACTTCATGAGCTGGTGTTATTACAACAAAAGCTTTTGGATCATTTTTATGAATTATTTCCTTTAATCTACCAACTTCTGATTGACTTACTACACAGTATAAAATTTCCCTCTCCTTCCCAGTATATAATCCCATACCATAAAACACTGTAACTCCTCTGCCTAATTCTTTGAGAATTTTTTCTCCAATATCCCTTGGCCTATCTGAGAAAATAAGAGCAGCTTTAGTATATGATAATCCTTGTTGTACTAAATCTATGGAATATCCTTGAATAAAAATAACAAGAAGAGCATATAAAGCCAAAACAAAGTCAAAAATAAAACCTGCAGAAATAACTATAATTCCATCTATTATTAACAATGATTGTCCCAGATTTAATCCGGTAAAACGAGAAAATACTTGAGCTAAAATATCTGTTCCACCAGTAGATCCTCCGTATTTAAATACTATACCAAGTCCTAATCCCCCCAATATACCACCATAAACTGTCGCAATTATTGGGTCTTTTATAACAGGTAATTTGAAAAGATTAATTAGATCTACAAATAAAGATAGTACAAAAGTTCCGTACAGAGTTTTAAAGCCAAAAGAAGAACCAAGTATCTTAATACCCAACACAAATATGGGTATATTTAAAAGAAGCATAGTAATACCAACAGGAGATCTAAAAATATAGTATAGAATAATAGCTATTCCACTAACTCCCCCACCCACAAGCTTGTTAGGAGCTAAAAATACATCTATACTTACAGCTATCAAAAAAGCCCCCAAAGTTATTCCCAATAAATCAATAATTTTTTTCATAAATTCTACCCCTTGGTATATATACGCAAAAAGTTTAGAAGTCTTGGAAACCTTACAAAAATTCTTTTAGGCTCTTGTAAAATTCTGTAAAACCATTCTAACCCAAGTCTTCTAAAAATCCAAGGAGCTCTTCTTTTTACACCAGAAAGAACATCAAAACTACCTCCAACCCCCATAGCAATTCTTACCCTCAAATCCCTTCTATATTTGCTAATAAAAAATTCTTGTTTAGGAGCACCTAAAGCCACGAATAAAATCTTTGCTCCAGACTCATTAATCATCTTAATTATTTTTTCCTCTTCTTCATCAGAAAAATAACCATTTCTAAATCCTGCTACTAATAAATCTGGATATTTTAATTTTAGATTTTCAACTAATTTCCTAACAACTTCCTCTTTTGCTCCAAGAAAAAATATTGGAAATCCATATATTTCTGCTAAAGAAAGAATTTTTTCCATAGCCTCAATACCCGGGAATTTTCTAATAAAATATCCCTTTCTTTTAGCGAGAAGAGTTATACCAATCCCATCTGGAATATTTAAATCAGACTCATATAACACCTTTTTAAACTCAGGATTTTCATTAGCAATTACCAACATTTCTGCATTTGGAGTGAATATAGTATTACATTTATTACTCTCTATAAAGGAGAGTATTAATTTTTTAAATTCATCATCTTCTAAAGATGTAAATTTAATCCCTAAAATATCCACATTTAACATATTTCTTTCTTAAAATTGTCTAAGTCCTCCTTTATTTTCTCTTTTTGCATAATTTTTACTTTCTTTAAGTATTCCTTATATTGATCATAATTTTTCAAAATTTCGGCAACATAATCTTTTATTTTATCAGATGAAAGTTCATCAACTACGAATTTCCAGCCAATATCTTCACAAAAACCTTTAACCTTCTCATCATAAGAAATTGCAATGAAAGGAATTTCAAAAAGTACAGATAGGATATGACTATGAAGTCTCATGCCAATAAAAATTATATTCATAGGAAAAAACTCTTCAATATTATCATCCGTTAGCTCTACAAATTTAATTTTTGATTTTATATGGTTGCCTAATTCGTCAAAAAGATGTTTGTCTTCAGTATGTAAAGCATAAAATACCATCTCTTTTTCCATTAATCCTTCTAAATTAGTAAGTAGGGAGTATATATCATTTAAACTATAATCTTTCCATCTTCTCAAATTAACTCCTATATATTTTCTCTCTAACTTTTTATAATTAAAGTCTAATAAAAAGACTAAATCTGTTGATGATTTAATCTTTTCTTCCAGGACATTTATCTTTTTCAAATAATTATAAGAAAAAGAATCTCTTACATATACTTTGTTACACTGAGTTAATATATAACCTAATAGCTTTTCTTCAATTCTATTTCTTAAAGGAGAAAAGCTTTGGCCCAAAAGATATATCTTTTTATTAAAAAGTAAAGCAAAGAAAATTATAGATAAATAATAAAAAAAAGATTTTAAGCTTGTTTTGTCTTGAAAAAGACCTCCCCCTCCTGCAACAACAACTTCTGCCCATTTTAAAGCTTTATATACTTGAAGGGGTGAAAATTTACTAAAAACCTTATACTTTGAATTTTTATCTTTTTTATTTGATAAAACACCTATCTCAAAATTCGTACTCAAAGAGAATAATAAGCTCTTTAAAAGAAGCTCATCACCAAGATTCCCCTCACCAAAGTATCCAAAAAGAAGCACTCTTTTCATTTATCTTTTTTCCTTTGCCATTCACTAAATAAATATGCTTCAATAAAAGGATCTAAATCACCATCAATAACCGCTTGTACATTACCCACTTCTAAACCAGTTCTATGATCCTTTACTAATGTATATGGATGAAATACATAAGATCTAATTTGATTCCCCCAACTTATCTCTTGTACTTCTCCTTTTAAAGATGCTATTTGTTCTCTTCTTTTCCTTTCTTCCAATTCCTCAAGACGAGCTCTCAAAACCCTTAAAGCCATCTCTTTATTAGCATGCTGTGACCTCTCGTTTTGACATTGAACTACTATACCAGTTGGAATATGGGTTATTCTAACAGCTGATTCAACTTTATTTACATGTTGTCCCCCTGCGCCACCTGCCCTAAAAGTTTCTATTTTTAAATCTTCAGGTCTTATAACAATATTACTTTCAGGAATTTCAGGAATAACCTCTACTAAAGCAAAGGACGTATGTCTTCTATGATTAGCATCAAAAGGGGAAATCCTTACAAGTCTATGAACCCCTTTTTCCCCTTTAAGATATCCGTAAGCTCTCTCACCTTCTATTAATAAAGTAGCACTTTTTATTCCTGCTTCTTCCCCTGGAGATATATCTAATATTTTTACGTTAAAGCCTTTTCTTTCCGCCCATCTTATATACATTCTTAAAAGAATTTCAGTCCAATCTTGAGCATCAGTACCTCCTGTCCCTGCATGTAGAGAAAGAATAGCATTAGCATTATCATGTGGTTCTTTAAGAATTAAATTAATCTCAAAGTTCTTAAGTTTTTCTCCAATTTCTTTTAATTTCCTTTCAAACTCCTCTCTAAATTCATCTCCCTCTTCAATAAGATCTCTCCACTCTTTCAATTCAATAATTTCTTTTTCTATTGAAAGCCAATCATTTAACTCCTTTTGCAAGTTGTTATATTCACTTAAAAGGGCTTTATTTTTCTCCGGATCATCCCAGCTACTCTTGGCAATTTTATTTTCTAAATCCTTTAATCTTGACTTTATCCTATCTAAGTCAAAGATAACCACCCAATTTATTGAAAGTCTCTAATATTTCTTCATATGATATTAACAAATCCGCTACAGAAACTCCCAAATCAACTCCTCCTTCCACGATTTGCTGTTTTTGTTTCTTCAGTAACACGGATATTAAATAAGTATCTTATACTTTCCCAATCAAAAGTATTTACCATATCTTGGAACATTTGATAAGCCTCTTTTTTATATTCTACTAAAGGATCATGATGAGCAATAGCTCTCAAACCAATACCTTCCCTCAAAACTTCCATATCATTAAGATGCTCTATCCAGAGTTTATCAATTACATATAAAAGTACTATTCTCTCAATTTCTTTCCAGGTATCTTCTCCAAATTTCATCTTTCTCTCTTCATATTTTTCTTTAATTACCTTCTCTAATTTCTCTTCAATAGTCTCAAAATTATCTTCAGCTATAATCTCTTCCCAATTTGATGGTAAAAATCCGAATACCTCAAGAAACATATTTTTCCAGCTTTCCTTTTCCTGAGAAGACATCTGATTAAAGAATCTTTCTAATACTCTATCTAAAATCTTCTGTACTATTTCTTCCAAATTATCCATCGTTAATATTTTTCTTCTTTCAGAGTAAACTACTTCTCTTTGTTTATTAAGCACATCATCATACTCTAAAAGTTGTTTTCTTATTTCAAAATTTAACTTTTCCACCTTAGCTTGGCTATTTTCTATTAATCTCGTAAGTAAAGGAGATTCAATAGGTTGCCCTTTTTCCATTCCCAATCTATCCATTAAAGCTTTTATCTGATCTCCTCCAAAAAGTCTTAAAAGATCATCTTCCAATGAAACGTAAAACCTCGAAGAACCGGGATCTCCCTGTCTACCTGCACGTCCTCTTAACTGATTATCAATTCTTCTACTTTCATGTCTTTCTGTTCCTATAACATGAAGACCTCCAAGCTCAGCCACTCCTTCCCCTAAAACAATATCTGTCCCTCTTCCTGCCATATTTGTAGCAATAGTTACAGCATATTTCTGGCCTGCTTTAGCAATAATTTCAGCTTCCTTTTCGTGATATTTTGCGTTTAATACATTGTGGGGAATTCCCTTCTTTTTAAGCATTTTACTTAATCTTTCTGACTTCTCTATAGATGTCGTACCTACAAGCACAGGCCTTCCAATTTTGTATAACTCTTCAATTTCCTTTACCACAGCCTCAAATTTTTCTTCTTCTGTTTTAAAAACAAGATCAGGATAATTGGTTCTCCTTAAAGGTTTATTCGGAGGTATAACAACTACCTCTAATCCGTAAATCTTAACAAATTCTTCTTCCTCAGTAGCTGCAGTTCCCGTCATACCAGCTATTTTCTTATACATTCTAAAATAATTTTGTATAGAGATAGTTGCTAAAGTAACATTTTCTTCCCTTATTCTTACACCTTCTTTTGCCTCAATAGCTTGATGCAATCCATCACTATATCTTCTTCCAAACATTAATCTTCCTGTAAATTCGTCAACAATTATCACTTCTCCGTCTTTAACTATATAATCCCTATCTCTATGATAAAAATTAAGAGCCTTTAAACACTGAAGAAGAGCATGAGCTAAATCCATATTTTGAAAATCATATAGGTCCTTTACACCTAAAAATTTTTCTGCCTTTCTCAAACCTTCTTCTGTTAAAGATACTGTTCTTGTTTTCTCATCAGTAGTATAATCTTCATCCTTCTTCAAATATCTTGCAGTTCTAATCGCAAGCTTATATATCCGACTATCTCCCTTAGCTGGACCTGAAATAATAAGAGGAGTTCTTGCCTCATCTATTAGAATACTATCTACTTCATCAATAATCGCATAGTTTAATTCTCTTTGAACTAAATGATCAGCTGATAATGCTATATTATCCCTTAAATAATCAAATCCAAACTCATTATTAGTACCATATGTAATATCTGCCAAATAAGCTTTTTCCCTTTCTAAAATTGGAGTATCATTTTGTAAAAGACCAACTTCCAAACCTAAAAACTCATAAATTGGTCCCATCCAATATCTATCCCTTTTAGCCAAATAATCATTAACTGTTACTATATGTACTCCTTTTCCCTCTAAGGCATTCAAATAGGCAGGAAGAGTTGCTACCAGAGTTTTACCCTCTCCCGTTTGCATTTCAGCTATTTTTCCTTGATGTAGAACAATACCACCCATTAGTTGTACATCAAAGTGTCTCATCCCAAGAGTTCTTTTTGCTACCTCTCTTACTACTGCAAAGGATTCTACTAATAAATCATCAAGGGTAGCACCCCTTTCTAATCTCTGTTTAAACTCTGATGTTTTTCTTTTTAGTTCATCGTCAGATAATTTACTTATCTCAGGTTCTAAAGCGTTAATTTTCTTTACGTATTCTTCTAATCTTTTTAAAGTTCTTGAATTGGAATCAAATAATTTAGATAGTAATCCCATATTATTTACTTATTCTCCTTCGTCCGTAATAATTAATCCATAATTTCCATCTTTTCTTTTATATAAAATAGAAGTTTTATAAGTATCTGCATCTATGAAAACAAAGAAATCATGACCTAAAAGTTCCATTTGCAATATGGCTTCTTCTATATCCATAGGTTTCAATGAAAATCTTTTAACTTTAACAACCTTTTTCTCTCCTTCATCTTCCTCTTTTGTAAACATTTCAGTCAAAGAAGGAGCCCTCTTTTCTCTGTCTATCATTTTTTCTTTATATTTTTTAAGTTGTTTTTCCAATTTATCAATTACCAAATCTATACTACTTCTAAAATCTTGATTGGCCTCTGATGCTCTTATTATCTTTCCATTTGCCCTAATAGTAACTTCTACTCTATGAGCTCGACTACCATCTTTCCAATCTTCTTCCGAAAAGATAACCTCTATATTTTCAATATTATCAAAAAAGCGAGATAGTTTTGAAAGTTTTTTCTCAGCATATTCTTGCAAATTAGGAGAAATAGACACATTTTTACTTGAAAAGTTAATCTGCATAATCCAACCTCCTTGAAAATTTTATAAAAGAGCTCTTACAGCTACAAATACATAAATCTTATCCAAAATTTTTATATTGTTTTTTAAGGTATAAGCACACTCCTTTATTGTAGATCCAGTAGTATAGACGTCATCTACAATCAAAATATTTCCATAATGCAAATATTTTACCTCTTCTACTAAACCAAATGCTCCTTTAACATTTTCCTTCCTTTCCTTTAAACTAAGTGTTTTTTGTGGTTTTACCTCCTTATTTAATGACAAAAGAGAACCATATGGTTTTTTAAGACTTTTACTTAAAAAATACGCTAAATATTCTGATTGGTTATAACCCCTCTCCACAAGTCTTTTATTACTCAATGGTACATAGGTGAGAAAATCAATGTTCCATTTCTTACTTAAGATTTTATCCTTAGCAAGATCTGCTATAAATTTAGCCACATTAGGTTTATTTCTAAATTTGAGGTTCTTAATTACTGTTTCCCACATATCATCATAATATCCTAAAAATTCAAATCCGCTCCATATAGGGCTCTCTTTAGTACAATTATAACAGATTTCTGAAATACCTGTAAGAGGTCTTCCGCAAGATCTACAATATTTATTAGGAATTTTGAATTTACTAAAACATTCTGGACAAACATAACCTAATCCATATCTACCACAAAAAATACATCTTGAGGGAAATATTATATCTAAAATAAAGTCTAAATAATGTCTCATGAATGGTATGGATTAAATTCTTCTGGAAGAGAGGAGCTAAATCCGAAATAATAAAGAAGAATATCTCTTATTCTTTCACTTGCCTTTCCGTCACCATAAGGATTTAGAGCTCTTGCCATTTTATTATACTCGTCTTCATCAATTAATAATTTACTTACCTCTTCCACTATTCTTTTTCTCTCAGTTCCTATTATCTTCACTGTACCTGCCTCAACTGCCTCAGGTCTCTCAGTAACCTCCCTTAAAACTAATACAGGTTTTCCTAAGGATGGAGCCTCCTCTTGAAGACCCCCCGAATCTGTAAGAACTAAGTTGCAATTTGCTATTAGATATACCATTGTTACATAATCAACAGGAGATATAAGAATAGCTCTCCTCTCATTACCTAATATGGAATTTACAGTTTCTCTTATAATAGGATTTGGGTGTACAGGATAAACTATGTAAAGATCTTCAAATTCACTCAAGATTTCTTTTAATGCTAAGGCAACGTTTTCCAAAGGTTTTCCCCAGTTTTCTCTTCTATGAGAAGTAACTAAAATATATTTCCCTTTGGGAACTTCTTCAGGAAGTTTAACCTCAAATTTTTCAAGGTTGTTATATACAAATAAAAGAGCATCAATCACTGTATTACCAGTTACAAAAATATTGTTAGATGGTATATTTTCTTTTAATAAATTTTCTTTTGCTTTCTTTGTTGGAGCAAAATGTAGATCAGAAAGTACACCTGTAAGATGTCTATTCATCTCCTCAGGATACGGTTGATATTTATCATAAGTTCTTAAACCAGCTTCTACATGTCCAATGGATATCTTCTTATAAAAAGCAGCTAAACTGGCTGCAAAGGTTGTAGTCGTATCTCCATGTACCAATACCATATCAGGAGAATCTTTTTGCCATATTACATCTAATCCCTCAAGTACCTTTACGGTTATTTGAGTAAGGGTTTGTTTTTCCTGCATTATATTTAAATCGTAATCAGAATTTAATTTAAAGATTTCCATAACTTGATCTAATAGCTCTCTGTGTTGTGCAGTAAGGATAATCTGAAGTTCAAAAAACTCAACATTCCTTAAGGCATATGCTACAGGAGCCATTTTTATAGCTTCTGGTCTTGTACCAAATACTAATGCAATACGCTTTTTATCCATTAGTTTTCTCCATGTTGTATTTTTTATAATATCCTATTATTTTATAAATAAGTCTCGCTGCTATATAATCTGCATAGTTAAGCCCAGGAATAGGAGAAAATTCTACGAAATCTACTCCTATTACTTTTTTATTTTTAAATATTTCCCTTAAAATACTCAGCACTTCATACCAAGATAATCCACCAGGCTCAGGTGTACCTGTAGCTGGCATTTCAGAAGGATTAAACACATCAAAATCAAAGGTAATATAAACATTTTCATTTTCAATGCTCGTTAATATATCTTCAATCACCATATTAAAATCCTTTGTATGAATTTCAAAATCCCAAAAAACCTTAATATTTGCTTTCTTTTTAATATATTCTCTTTCTCCTTCACTTAAACTTCTTATACCTACCTGAACAATATTAAGCCTCTCTGAAGCTTCTCTCAGTGCACACGCATGACTATCTTCAGTACCTTCATACTCTTCCCTAAGATCTGAATGTGCATCGAAATGAAGAACAGAAAAATTATAACCCATACTTAGATAAGCTCTTAAAATTCCTTTTGTTATCGTATGTTCACCACCTAAAAATATGGGAAATATATTCTTTTCAAGAATATCTTTTACTATCATCTCAATATTTAACAAACTCTTCTTTAAGTCTCCTAAAGGAAGAAAAAAATCAGGAAAAGTAAAGATACCTATTTTAGCAGGTATATCGTCAATCTCTTCATCATATAATTCAATGTTGTAGGAAGCTAACAAAATGGACAGGGGACCCTCACGGGTCCCCTTTTTGTATGTGGTTGTAACTTCCAAAGGAAAAGGAACAATAACAACTCTTGAATTTTCGATAGTAAAAGACGAAAGTCCACCAAAGGAAGGAAGGGGTCTATACTGATCCATTTTTTCCTCTTTTTAAGAGATTGACCGGAAAATCTCTGCCTCTTACCAATATTTCCCAATCAGATCTTTCAGGTAAAAGTTTTTCTTCAAGTATTTCTTTAGCCTTATCAATATTGAAGGTTTTGCACGAAAAGATATCAACACTCGCATAGTTTAAATCTGGCCATGTATGTATTGCAATGTGGCTTTCTGCAATAAGCACCACTCCTGAGATACCCCAATCTAAAGGATCATCCTCGGGTACATATCTCATTACATATGGTGGCATAATCTTTTGCATGCCTATCATATCAGGCAGTTCATCTAAAAGATCATAGATATATTGTACATCTTCCAACTTTTCCTTAGGACACCCATATAAGTCTAAAACTAAATGCGGTCCTAACATCTCTTCTTCCTTTTACCCCTTTCCTCAAAATTTTGTTCAACGCTAAATATAATACAATCAACCCCCTATGTCAATAATTTTTGAAAATTTTTTTGTGAAAATCACATATCTTCTACTTCTAAGGCAATATCTTTCCTATAATACATATTCTCAAAAAAGATATTTTGGATATTTTTATAAACCTTCTCCCTCGCCTCCTTAAAGGATTTACCTAAACCTACCACATTTAATACTCTTCCACCAGAAGTAACCAATTTACCATTCCTAAAGGAAGTTCCTGCATGAAAAATTATTGTCTCTTTTGTCTCCTTTACACTAATTTCTTTACCGACCTCATACTTTTCTGGATATCCTTTAGATGCAAGTACAACACATACAGCTTTTTTTTCGGAATATTCATACTCATTATATGTTTTGATATTTTTACCATCTTTAAGATCCAATAAAGAAAAACCAATAATAGGAAGAATAACCTGAGCCTCTGGGTCTCCAAGTCTAACATTAAATTCTAAAACATATAGTTCGTTTTTAACCAAAATCAATCCTCCATAAAGAAAACCCTCATATTTTAAATTATTCTTTTCAAGTTCAGATAATAATGGCTTAAATATCAATTTTAAAGATTTCTCTATTAAACTACTATCAATCCATGGTACAGGAGCAAAAGAGCCCATACCTCCAGTATTAGGACCAGTGTTTCCTTCTCCCACTCTTTTATAGTCTTGAGCTGGTGGAAGTACATAGATTTCCCCGTCTTTAATAGCTACAATGAGAGAAAATTCTTTACCTTCAAGGAATTTTTCAATCACTACTCTCCTTCCAGCTTCTCCTAAAATACCTTCCTTTAATAACTTACCCAAGACTTCTACAGCCTCATTTTGAGAGTTAACAATAAAAACACCTTTACCAGCAGCCAAACCATCAGCCTTAATTACTAAAGGATAATGCTCCTTTTCCACGAAACTTTTAGCAGATTCAAAATCATCAAATATCTTAAAATCTGCAGTAGGTATTTTTGCTTTCTCCATAATTTTCTTAGCAAAAGCCTTGCTTGCCTCTAGCATTGCTAGATTTTTAATTGGTCCCCATATACTTAAACCCTCCTCTAAAAATCTATCTACAACACCCATAGAAAGAGGCATTTCAGGTCCTACAATAGTCCAATCAATTCTATTTTCTTTAGCAAAACTTACAATTTCATTTATATTTTCAGATTTTATAGGTACGCATTCCGCAAAACTACTGATACCAGCATTCCCAGGAAGAGCATAAATTTTTTTAACCCTTTTATCTTGGGATAATTTCCAACATATAGCATGCTCTCTCCCACCACTTCCAATAACCATCACTTTCATATATTCTCAGCCCCCTTCTTCTTAAATACTACTCTTCTTCCTATTATCTTGTATCCTTCGGTTAGAATTTTTTTGACAGATTCTACTATTAACTTATGTTCTTCCTGCAATATTCTTTCAGCCAAAGTCTCTGGAGTATCATCATCATAGACAGGTACTGCTCTCTGACCTATTATTGGACCTGAATCTATACCCTCATCCACAAAATGAACAGTACATCCGCTTATTTTCACTCCATATTCCCATGCCTTTTTTTGAGCTTCCAATCCTGGAAAGGAGGGAAGAAGAGATGGATGGATATTAATAATTTTCCATGGAAAAGCATCAAGAAGGGTTTTACCTATAATCTTCATATATCCCGCCAATACTACTAAATCTACTTTATATTCAAGAAGAATTTCTCTTATTTTTTCCTCATATTCCCTTTTGGATCTGTAATCTTCTCTTTTTACAACATAAACGGGAATATTCTCCTTTTTTGCCCTCTCAATAGCATAAGCTTCTCTTTTATTACTAATAACAACTACTACCTTCGCTGGATAATCATCTTTTTTTGAAGCATCAATAAGAGCTTGTAAGTTTGAACCCCTACCTGAGACTAGAACTCCAAGTCTTTTCTTTTCCATTCAATTTTTACGCCACCTTTCCCAGATTTTAATGATCCTATAATATAGCTCTTTTCTCCCATAGAATCTAAATCTTCCAATATCTTTTCTTCATTATCAGAAACCACAAGAATTAAGCCAATCCCCATATTGAAAACTCTAAAAGCCTCCTTTATACTTATATTCCCTTTCTTTATAAAAAATTTAAATATCCATGGAATTTCCCAAGAAGATTCAATAATAGCGGTTAAATTATCTGGAATAATTCTTGGTAGATTACCCACAATTCCCCCACCCGTTATATGAGCAATGCCAAGAATATTTTCTCGATATCTCTCTAAGAGAGGCAAAATTTTAGGGGAATATATTTTTGTCGGTCTTAATAACTCCTCTAACAGATTATGTCCGTCTATATCTTTCTTCAAAGATATTTTCTTCTTTTTCAAAATATACCTTATTAAAGAATAACCATTACTATGAAATCCGGAAGATGTGACCCCAATTAAAATATTACCATCCTTCATTTTATCTTTTTTAGGAAGCAAATTATCTTTTTCTACAATTCCAAGTACAAAACCCACCAAATCAATCTCCTTACCCCTATATATACCCGGCATTTCAGCAGTTTCTCCACCAACCAAACTACAATTTGCTTCCTTGCAAGCTAAAGAAATACTCTTCAAAATTTCTTTATAGACATCTGGATCAATTTTTGATCCACCAAAATAATCTAAAAAGGCTAAAGGCTTACCGCCAGAGGTTAGAATATCATTAACATTCATAGCTACTAAATCAAAACCTATACCTGAAAACTTACGATA
Organism: Dictyoglomus sp. DH; assembly: GCF_055181375.1. Taxonomy (NCBI): domain Bacteria; kingdom Pseudomonadati; phylum Dictyoglomota; class Dictyoglomia; order Dictyoglomales; family Dictyoglomaceae; genus Dictyoglomus; species Dictyoglomus sp. DH. The sequence continues at coordinate 1,486,851 of NZ_CM143706.1, forward strand.
TTTAACTGCAAGACTCAACTTAGTTCCCACTCCGTCAGTACTAAGTAAGAATAAAGGATTCTTAAATAGCTTAAAATCCAATTCTAAAATACTGGAAAAACCGTTCCAATAAGGTAATACATATGCCTGATGGGTAGATTCAATATCCTTTCTAACCTCTTGTAATGCTCTTTCTACCTTAGAAATATTAACACCACTCAGACTATAAGTAATTTTTTTTCTTTTTTTACTATTTTTCTTCCAAAACATTCTCCACAATAACCCCTTTCTGGAAGTATACTAACTAAACCCTCCATACTTAAAAAAGCAACAGAATCAAAACCTAAAAGTCTGGCAATCTCCTCAGGAGAGTAATGATAACTTATTAATTCTTTTGTATTAGGTATATCTACTCCATAATGGCAAGGAGAAATAAGGGGAGGTGAAGAAAGTCTAAGATGTACTTCTTTAGCACCTTCTTCCCTAAATTTCTCAGCAAGGATTTTGGCAGTAGTACCTCTCACCAAAGAATCATCTACCAATACTATTTTTTTTCCTTTAATTAAATCGCTAACAAATAAAAATTTCATTCTTACTGACAATTCTCTTTCCTTTTGCCTTGGCTGTATAAATGTTCTGCCTACATAATGACTTCTCATAAGAAGCATCTGTAGAGGTATACCTGACTCCTCACTATACCCAATAGCAGCAGGAATACCTGAATCAGGAACAGGAACAACCCAATCTGCAGATACAGGAACTTCTTTTGCTAATATTCTTCCCATTTGTTTTCTATAATAATAAACCGTCCTATCATCATAAAGACTATCTGGCCTCGAAAAATATATAAATTCAAACAAGCAAAATCTGGAGGGTCTATCTTGAAATGATCTATAATTAAAAACATTTCCATCTTTACTGAAAAAAACCCATTCACCAGGATTCAATTCTTTAATTTCTATTATAGGTAAATCTTTTAAAGCTGATGTCTCAGATGCAAAAATAACTCCACCATCTTGGAGCCTTCCCATAAAAAGTGGTCTAAATCCTGATGGATCTCTGATTGCATAAACACCTTCGTGGGTTCCAACTATTAGAGAGTAACTTCCTTCAACTTGATTAAGAGCCTCTTCAAGCCTTTCTTGTAAACTTTGCTTTTTTGATTTAGCTGTTAAATGTAATATAACTTCAGTATCTGAATCACTTTGAAATATTATCCCTTCTTTTTCCAAGTTTCTTCTTAAAGAATTAGCATTAGATATATGACCATTATGGGCAAGAGCCATATAACCATACCTAGGAAGATTCACTACAAAGGGCTGAATACTTTGAGGTGATTTCTTACCAGAAGTAGAATATCTAACATGTCCAACAGCAATTTTTCCCTTTAAATTTTTAAGAGATAATTCATCAAAAACTTGAGAAACAAGACCAAAATTCTTATGAACATGATATCCTTCACTGGAAAAAGTTACAATTCCCGCGCTTTCCTGGCCTCTATGTTGTAATTTTAACAATCCTCTATATGCCAAAAAACTTGCATATCTTTCACTAAAAACTATAACTCCTATAACCCCACATTCTTCTCTTAAGGTCATTTGACCTTTCACCTTCTTTCAGAAAAGGGTCTTTATGTCTAATTCAAGAAAAGGTCTAACTATAAATTTATCTGGAATTACTTTACCTATTTTTTGTACATTTAAGTTATATTTCTCTGCATATTTTAAAAACATAGTTTCTTTTTCTCTTGATACCTCCGCAATTAAAATAGAACCTTCACCAAAAAGCATTTTAGCTTTATCTTCTCTTGGGAGATTTACATACAATCCTTTATTTCCCCATATCGATAGTTCTAACAAAGAAGCCAACATTCCCCCCTCACTTACATCATGTAAAGAAAGAATAATTTTTTCCAACCTTATTTCCTCTAAAAAATATTTTAATTTTCTATCCCAAATTAAATCTACATATGGGGGGTCACCTTCTATAACCCCATAAAGATCTTTCATAAATCTTGATCCATCTAAAGTTAATCTTGAAAAATCACCTATCACATATATAGGATTTTCATATTCTTTTAATCCCGGTGTTATTAAATATGAAAGATCCTCAATAATTCCAACCATACCAATAATAGGAGTAGGGAAAATTTTGTTATCACCTTGACCATTATAAAAACTAACATTTCCACTTACTATAGGTATTTCCAATATTCTTGATGCCAAATTAATACCCTTTACTACTTCTTTAAATTGATAGAAAACATCCGGTTCATCGGGATCCCCAAAATTCAATCCATCAGTTATAGCTAATGGTTTGCCACCAACACAAAGAATGTTTCTACAGGCCTCTGCTACAGCATACATAGCCCCTTGTTTAGGATTCAAATAACAATATCTACCATTCCCATCTGTAACTATAGCAATACCCTTATTAGTATTTTTAATTCTCAAAACAGCAGCATCACCAAACCCAGGTGGTAAAACTGTATTTGTTTGCACGGAATAATCATACTGGGTATAGATTTTTTCCTTAGTTTTTATATCTTGAATTAGAATCTCTATATATTTTTCCACATCCTCATTAGTGACTGTTACTACGTTTTCTTTCCTTTCCTTCTTGGGCCCCATTGATGGTGGATCAAATATAAGAGAACCATCCACTAAAAGCTCGGTAGGTAGATCAACAACCTTTACTCCATTAAAATAAGCTATAAACCTTTCTTCTTTAATTACCTCTCCTATAACTTCTGCTTCGAGATCCCATTTTTTAAACACTTCAATAATATCCTTTACTTTATCTGGTCTAACTACAAAAAGCATTCTCTCCTGAGATTCTGATAACAATATTTCTTCTGGTGTCATATTTTCCTCTCTTTGAGGAACCTTATCAAGATAAACTTTTACTCCACTTCTTCCTCTACGTGCAGACTCTGATAAGGCACTCACAAGACCTGCAGCACCTAAATCTTGAATACCTATAACACCATCCTTAGCTGCAGCCTCTAAAGTTGCCTCAATAAGAAGCTTACCCAAGAAGGGATCCCCTACTTGAACTGATGGTTTCTTTTTGTGAGTTTCATCATCAAGCTTCTCTGAAGCAAAACTTGCTCCTTGAAGACCATCCCTACCTGTTCTTGCGCCAACAAGTACTAGAAGATTACCTTCACCTTCAGCTTTTCCTCGATAAGATTTTTGATTTGGAGATAATAATCCTACACACATAACATTTACTAAGGGATTTGATGAATAACATTCATCAAATACTATCTCTCCTCCCACAACAGGTACTCCAATACAATTACCATAAAAACTTATGCCACTTACTACTCCCTCAAAAAGATACTTATTTTTTGGTTTATCAATTGAACCAAATCTTAATGAATCAAGTAGAGCAATAGGCCTTGCTCCAAGAGCCAATATATCCCTTACAATTCCTCCAACTCCTGTAGCAGCTCCTTGAAATGGTTCAACTGCTGAAGGATGATTATGGCTTTCTATCTTGAACACTATTTTATATCCATCTCCTAGATCTACAATCCCTGCATTCTCGCCTGGACCTTGTTCTACCCACTCTGCTTTTGAATAAAAATCCTTTAGATATTTCCTTGAGTGTTTATAACTACAATGTTCAGACCATATTACAGATATAACAGACCATTCTATATCATTTGGCTCTCTACCAAGCAATTCTCTTGCATGTTTTATTTCTTCTTCCTTAAGCCCAAAAATTCCCATGATTACACCCCTTTATTTTAGAAATGATAAGAACAGATTAATCCCATCAGAGCTTCCCAAAATATCTTCTACTGCTCTTTCAGGATGAGGCATCATACCCATTACATTACCCTTTTTATTAATAATTCCAGCAATATTATCAATTGAACCATTTGGATTTTCATATTCATATTTAAGTACTATTTGATTGTTCTCCTTCAGATCTTCTAATCCCTTTTCTGATATATAATATCTACCTTCTTTATGGGCTATAGGTATCTTAATAACCTGATTAACTAAATACCTATTCAAGAAGATATTTTGATTATTCAATACTCTTATAAAAACAGGTTTACATATAAAAGTATTGGTAACATTTGGTAACATAGCTCCAGGTAAAAGACCTGCCTCTAAAAGTATCTGGAACCCATTACATATACCTAGCACATATCCACCTTTATTTGCAAAATCTATTACCTCATTCATGATAGGAGAAAATCTTGCAATAGAACCAGCTCTCAAATAGTCTCCATAAGAAAATCCTCCAGGGAGTATTACCATATCCACCTCTTGAAGATCATGATCTTTGTGCCAGAGAAAAACTGGGTCATGTCCTGTAATCTTTAAAGCATAAAAGGTATCCATATCACAATTTGTGCCTGGAAATACCACTACTCCTACCCTCATTCTCTTTCCACCCTTATTGAAAAATCTTCTGTAACTGGATTAACAAGTACAATTTCACTCATTTTTCTAACTTTTTCCATCACTTCCTCTTCAGAATTCCCCATCAGTTTAATTTTAAGGACCTTTCCAACCCTCACATCTTTTACTTCTTCAAAGTCTAAGGAATGAAGAGCATTTCTAATAGTTTTACCTTGAGGATCAAAGATCCCCTCTTTTAAAAAGATCTCTAATATAACTGTCCATTCTTTCACTTTAATTCCTCCTTAACTCCAGATCTCTGAAATATAAAATCTATATTTTTAAGGAATACTTGCGGAGAAAAACAACTTTCTATCTCTTCCTTAGAAAGTTTTTCTGTAACTCTCTTATCTTCTAAAACTACCTCTAAAAAATCTCTTTTTTCATTGATAGCCTTAAATGCATCCTCTTGAATCCATGAATAAGCAATATCCCTTAAAACCCCTTTTTGGGTAAGAGCTAATAATAAGTTTTGAGAATAAAATATTCTATAATTAGTATTCATGTTCTCTAGAATATTCTCTTCATTAACTTTTAAATCTTTAACTATCTCATAAGTTAGATTAAGTATATAATCAGTGAGGGTAGTAGCATCTGGAAATATTACTCTTTCTACAGAAGAATGACTAATATCTCTCTCATGCCATAAAGGAATGTTTTCAAAAGCAGAATTCATATATGACCTTATTACTCTTGACAGTCCACAAATTCTTTCAGAAAGAATAGGATTTCTTTTATGAGGCATAGCTGACGATCCCTTTTGCCTCTCCCTAAAAGGTTCTTCCAATTCTCTTACTTCCGTTCTTTGGAGATGTCTAATTTCAAGAGCAATTCGTTCACAAGACGAAGCTATCATTCCTAAAACATAAATTACTTCTGCATGTCTATCTCTTGGAATAATTTGTGTAGCAACTGGTTCAGGTTCTAATCCTAAAATCTTACATGCCAATTCTTCTACTTCAGGTGACAAATGACTTAATGTACCAACAACACCTGAAAATTTTCCATATCTTATGTTTTCTCTTGCCTTTCTCAACCTCTCTAAATTTCTTTTAAGCTCTGACCACCATCCCAAAAACTTAAAACCTAAGGTGATTGGTTCTGCATGCATTCCATGAGTTCTTCCCATCATAGGCAAATCTTTGTATTGAATTGCTTTTTTTGCTATTTCATCTAACAATTTTAAGAGATCTGATTCTATATAATTAAGAGCTTCTAAAATTTGTAAAGAAAAAGCAGTATCCATAACATCTGATGATGTAAGTCCTTGATGGATGTATTCAGATCCTTCTCCTACATATTGAGCCACATTAGTTAAAAATGCTATCATCTCATGATTATTAATCTTTTCTATCTCCTTAATTTCTTCGACTTTAAATCTTGCTTTCTTTTTTATTTTTTCAAATGCTTCACTTGGGATCTCTCCTAATTTAGCTCTTGCTTCTAATACTGCCTCTTCTACCTTCCACCAAAGAGAATATCTTTTCTCATCAGACCAAACTTCTCTTAATTCCTTTCTACTATATCTTTCTAACACTTTTTTTACCTCCTTTAAAAGCAAAAAGCCCAAGCTCATAGGTTCTCCTTACGAGGGAACCTACCCGCCTGGGCTTTTATCCCTTCGGTGTAGCAAGATCAACAATCTTGCCAGCTCCGCTTGGATCTTTAGACCCTAAGGAGCTCTTCCGCTCGTAGTCAGGCAATTTACGGTTGCCTGGTAGAAACTCCCGAGCCATATTCTCGGGATTATACGAAGCTTAAGTAGATTATATAAAACTATCTCTTGAAGTTCAATATACCCCTATAAATTGCAGAATCCCCTAAATCTTCTTCTATTCTAAGTAGTTGATTATACTTAGCTATTCTATCAGTTCTACTCAAAGAACCTGTTTTTATCTGCCCACTATTCACTGCTACTGCTAAATCAGCAATAAATGTATCTTCAGTTTCTCCAGACCTATGAGATATGACAGTTCTATAGCCAGCTTGATGGGCAATTCTTATGGTATCAAGAGTCTCTGTTAAGGTACCAATTTGATTAACTTTTATCAATATTGCATTTGCAATTCCTCTTCTGATCCCTTCTGCTAAGATTTTTGGATTGGTAACAAATATATCGTCACCCACAAGCTGTATTTTCTTACCTAACTTTTCTGTTAGCTTCTCCCAACCATCCCAATCTTTTTCAGAAAGTCCATCTTCTATAGAAACAATAGGATATTTATCACATAGATATTCATAGAAAGAAATCATCTCTAAAGATGATAAAACCTTATTTTCAGCCTTCAAAATATATTTACCATCTTCATAAAATTCACTAGCAGCTGGATCTAACGCTAAAGCTACATCCTTACCAGGTTCAAATCCTGCAGATTTAATTGCTTCCACCAATATAGCCAGAGGTTCCTCATTTTTCTCTAAATATGGTGCAAAACCACCCTCATCACCTACATTTGTATTTAAACCTTTACTCTTAAGGATATTCTTTAAGGTATGAAAAACTTCAACAGCCCATCTTAGAGACTCTTTAAAAGTAGTAGCTAAGGGAACAATCATATATTCCTGAAAATCTAATGGGTTATCAGCATGTTTTCCACCATTAATTACATTCATCAAAGGAGTTGGCAATTCTCTTGCCTGTACTCCACCTAAATACAAATAAAGAGGGACACCTAAGGATTCTGCAGCTGCTCTTGCAGTAGCAAGAGATACCGCCAGTATAGCATTTGCTCCAAGTTTTGACTTGTTATCAGTACCATCAAGATCTAGCATTGTTTTGTCAACTGTATATTGATCTAATGCATCTATACCAATTATTTCTTGTGCAATTACCTCATTTATATTTCTTACCGCCTGTAAAACCCCTTTTCCTTTATATCTCTTAGGGTCGTTATCTCTTAACTCTAAAGCCTCCCTACTTCCTGTAGATGCTCCTGAAGGAACAATAGCCCTTCCTATAGAACCATCTTCTAAATAGACCTCTGCTTCTACAGTAGGATTTCCTCTTGAGTCTAAAACTTCTCTACCACGAACATCAAGAATTGCAGGCATAATTAGAAACACCTCCTAATTTAGATTTGTTTTTATTTTATTAAGGTTATTATAACACTTATTCTTAATAAAAACTTTAAATTTTCTTTTAAAAGAAGCCACTTTAATATAGAATATAATTAGAAAAAATAAAAATATTAAGCAAGGAGGCGAAAAATGGAGTACTTGGCACCCAGCTGGGAAGAAATTTATAATCTATGTCTTGATCTTGCAGATGAGATTAATAAGAATAAATTTAATCCTGAAGTTATAGTTGGGATTGCACGAGGAGGATGGATTCCTGCAAGAATACTATCTGATCTTCTTGGAAACTCTTATACAGCTAATCTTAAAATTGATTTTTATAGAGGGGTTGGAGAAACTAAAGAAAGACCAATTATAACTCAAACTATCTCAACAATTGTTGAAGGGAAAAAAGTATTAATAGCTGACGATGTGGCAGATAGTGGAAAAAGCTTAAAGGTTGCTAAAGAACACTTAGAACAATGTGGGGCCACTCAAGTAAAAATTGCTACCATATATTACAAACCCTGGTCTATCATTAAACCCGATTTTTACATAAAAGAAACAGAGGCATGGATAATCTTCCCTTGGGAAAGAAAAGAATTTGTATCTAAAATGATAGAAAGCTTAAGAGCGAAAGGACTTAGACATGATGAAATAATGAAAGAAATAGAAAAAAGTGGAATTCCTAAGGATCTAATATTAAGATTTGTAAATGATTTAATAGGAGAAGACTCATGAAAAATGCCATTTCAGCAGGTGGAGTAATTATTAATCCTATCAACAAAAAAGTTTTTATCCTAAAAAGAAAAAATTCTAATTGGGTTCTCCCTAAGGGACATATTGAAAAAGGAGAACTTCCAGAAGAAGCAGCTATAAGAGAGGTAAAAGAAGAAACAAATTTGAATGTGAAAATTATAGATTTTATAGGAAAGACCCACTATATTGCTCCCGCTACAGAAAGACATCCTGAAGAGGACAAAACAGTATTATGGTTTCTTATGGAATCCTATGACTCTAATAATGTTAAAATCGAGGAAGATGTATTCTCAGATGGAAGATTCTTGTATTTTAATGATGCATATAATCTTCTTACCTTCGAGCAAGAAAAAGAAATATTGAGAAGAGGATATGAATTATATATGCTTCAAAAAGGCGAAAAAAAACTTCATGTTTTAATGTTAAGCTGGGAATATCCACCAAGAATTGTAGGCGGACTCAGTAGACATGTGAAAGATCTCAGTGATGCTTTAGCAGAGAAATATACTAAAGTTTCCATCGTAACATGTGGTACAAAAGATGTCCCTTGGGAAGAGCATAAAGAGAATCTCTCTGTTTATAGAGTACCAGAAAAAATAATAGACACCCCCAATTTTATCTCATGGATCTTCTTTCTCAATATCTCCATGATGATTAAAGCCTTAGAAATAAACAGAACAAATCCCATAGATATCATACATGCTCATGACTGGCTATCTGCTTTTACTGGATATGTACTAAAACACTCTCTTAAAAAACCTCTTATATCAACAATTCATGCAACCGAACATGGTAGAAATCAAGGGATATATACTGAAGAACAAAAATTTATCCACAATGTAGAATGGTGGCTAACATATGAATCTTGGAAAGTAATTGTATGCAGTAACAATATGAAAGATGAAGTAAAATATCTTTTTAACTTACCGGATGACAAAATAAAAATTATCCCTAACGGTATAAACCCCGAAAACTTAAAAACCACATTAAATTATAATGAAATAAAAAGCAGATATCTTAGTCAAGATGAAAAAATGATACTCTTCGTTGGTAGAATGCACTATCAAAAGGGAGCAGAGTATCTTTTAAGATCTATACCCTATATTAATAATGATTATCCAAAAGTTAAATTCATCTTTGTAGGGACAGGGCCACAACTTGATTATTTAATTGAAGAAAGCAAGAATTTAGGTGTCAAAGAAAAAGTTATATTCACAGGCTTTGTAGATGATAACCTAAGAAATGCTCTACTCCATGCATCTGATATATGTGTTTTTCCCAGTATCTACGAACCCTTTGGGATAGTTGCATTAGAAGCTATGGCTTTAGGAAAGCCTGTAGTAGCAAGTAGGCTTGGTGGCTTTGCTGAGATAATTGAAGATGGAATAGACGGTATACTTTTTGAACCTAAAAATATATTAGATTTAGCAAATAAAATAAAAATGCTTTTATACAATGATGAGTTAAAAGAAAATATTGGAAAAATGGCAATGAAAAAAGCTTTGGAAAAATATTCTTGGAAAAGTATTGCTGAAGAAACTAAAAAGGTTTACTTTGAGATTTATAGAGAATATCTAAAAACTGATTGGTAAGGGAGGTTTTTTCATGAAAGTTGTTGTAATGGCAGGGGGAGAGGGAACAAGATTAAGACCTCTAACCATCACACGTCCCAAACCTATGACCCACATTGTTGGTAAACCTATAATGGAACATATTATTAACCTTCTTTCAGAACAGGGTTTTAAAGAATTTATTGCTACTCTATATTATTTACCTGAAATCATCCAAGAATATTTTAATGATGGGTCCAATTGGAACATAAAACTCGATTATTCTATTGAAGAATCTCCTCTCGGTACAGCTGGAAGTGTAAAATATGCCCTTAAGGATAAGGAAAAGGGAAGAATTTTAATAGTAAGTGGAGATGCCTTAACAGATTTTAACTTTCAAGAAATTATAAGATTCCATGAAGAAAAAAAAGCCTTAATTACAATTGTATTAACAAGTGTAGAAAATCCTCTAGAGTATGGCGTGGTAATTACAGATGATGAGGGAAGAATAGTTAAATTTTTAGAAAAACCCAGTTGGGGAGAGGTATTTAGTGATACGGTTAATACAGGTATATACATTTTGGAACCTGAGGTTTTAGATTATATACCAGAAAATGAGCCCTTTGATTTTAGTAAAGACCTATTCCCAACGCTTCTTGAAAAAGGTGCACCTTTATATGGTTATATAGCAAATGGATATTGGTGTGATATAGGAAATTTAGAACAATTCCTCAAAGCCAATATTGATATACTAACTGGTAAAGTAAAAATAAAGATTCCAGGTAGAGAAATTCTTCCTGGTATCTTTGTAAACGAAGATGTGGACATTTCTCACTCAGCCTTTATTAAGCCGCCCGTCTACATTGGCCAATTTTCAAAAATAAAAGAAAATGCAACTATTCTTGGACCAACAGTTTTAGGAGATTCTGTATTTGTAGATAGCGAAGCCAAGATTCAAAGAAGTGTGATATTTAATAATACCTATATAGGTAAAAAAACAAATATTTATTCATCCATAATAGGTAGTAAATGTAATATAAAAAACTCCGTAAAAATAGAAGAAGGAGCAAGCATAGGTGACAACAATACAATAGGAGATAGAGTATTTATTAATACAGGAGTTAAAATATGGCCCAATAAATATATAGAGACTGGATCCATTGTTAATACAAGTATTGTCTGGGGAAGCCATTGGAGAAAAACCCTCTTTGGTCAAAGGGGAATTACAGGAAAAATAAATATAGAAATAACCCCTGAATTTGCAACTAAAATAGGCGCGTCTTTTGGTACCATACTTCCCAAATCATCTTATGTGGTAATGAGTAGAGATGCAAGGCCAGCTTGCAGAATGATAAAAAGAGCTATTTTAACAGGTATTCTCTCTACAGGTGTAAATGTGTTTGATATAAGGACCCTTCCAATACCCGTATCCAGATATGCTACCCCAAATTTGGATACTGTTGCAGGCGTTCATATAAGAATATCACCTTATGATCCTGAAAAAATATTAATAGAATTTTTTGATAGATCAGGTATTAACATTGATAAAAATACTGAAAGAAAAATAGAAAATACTTTCTTCAGAGAAGATTTTAGAAGAACTTACACAGAAGAAGTAGGAGAAATAAAATTTCCTCCGCATGTAATAGAATATTATACATGGGGATTACTTAAATCAATAGATAAATCAAGTATTGAGAAAAAAAGATATAAAGTTGTAATTGATTATCAAGGAAATAGCGCTTCTTTATTCTTACCCAATATACTCTCCCAATTAAAGATAGAAAACATATCTCTTAACATATATGGAGAAGATACACATAAAATAAAGGTTCCCAATGAAGAAGTTATTAAAATTACAAAGGCTGTTGGGGCTGATTTTGGCTTAATTATCAATAATGACGGTGAAAGTTTCTCAATCATAACACCAGGGGGAAAATATCTTGCAAAAGATGAGTTAATCGCAGTTCTCACCTATCTTACATTAAAACTTTATCCAAACTCGCAAATAGTCATACCAGTGAATATTTCCCAATCAATAGAAAAGATAGCTAATAATTTAGGAGGAAGAATAATAAGAAGCAAAATTTCACCTTCTGAACTAACAAAAACTTTATTAAGAACAGAATCCAAATTTGGAGCTAGTGAAGATGGCCTTATATTTCCTGATTTTCAACCTGTTTTTGACGGAATATATGGTCTATTAAAGTTTCTCGAAATCTATTCAAAGAATAATCTCACACTAAATGAACTAGCAGAAGAATTGCCAGAATATTTCAAAGTAAAAGCTACGGTAGATTGTTATGCAGAAAATAAAGGAAAAATCATGAGAAAGCTTATAGAAGAGAATGCTGAAAAAAACATAGAATATATAGATGGAATAAAAGTATATATAGATGATTCTTGGGTACTTATTATTCCACACCCAGAAGAGCCTGCCCTTATAATATATGCAGAATCTACAACTCTAAAGAAGGCTCAAGAACTATTGGAGGAATTCAGCCAAAAGATTAAAGATTTAAACATAGCTTTAACCTAATTTTAACTTGACATTAATATATACCCAAACTATCTTAAAATAAGGCATAAATTAAAAAAAGGAGGTTTAAAGATGCAAAACCTACTCTGGATTGTGCCTATCTCAGGTGCCATAGGTCTTTTAGTAGCTTATATTATTGCTAAGGGTATTCTTAAAGAAGAAGTAGGCCCTGCAGAAATTCAGAAAATCATGAAAGCTATACAACAAGGAGCAGATGCCTTTCTAAATCGCGAGATAAAAACCGTAGCAATTTTTGTTATTATATTCGGTATATTTATGGCTTTAGTTTTACAACCTTTATTAGGATTAGCCTTCATCATTGGTGCAGCCTTTTCTATGCTTTCTGGATATATAGGAATGAAGATAGCAACAAGGGCAAATGGAAGAACCACTTACGCTGCTTCAAAGTACGGTGTAGGTAAAGCTTTGGATATTGCATTTTCTGGTGGAGCAGTTATGGGACTTATGGAAGCAAGTCTAGGAATCTTTGGTGCAAGTTTAATTTACCTCATTCTTAGCAATTTTATGCCAGATCCAAGATTAAAGCTTGAAATTATCAGTGGATATGCATTAGGAGCAAGTTTCATAGCCCTTTTTGCTCGTGTAGGTGGTGGTATTTACACAAAAGCTGCAGATGTAGGGGCAGATCTTGTTGGTAAAGTCGAGGCAGGAATACCAGAAGATGATCCAAGAAATCCTGCTGTTATAGCTGATAATGTAGGAGACAATGTAGGAGATGTAGCAGGAATGGGAGCAGACCTCTATGAATCCTACGTAGGAGCTATCCACGCTGGCGCAGTATTAGGATTTGCATATGCCGATATGAAAGGTTTACTCTACCCCTTCCTATTTGCAGTTATAGGTCTTTATTCCTCTATTATTGGTATTATCTTTACAAAAGTATACGCATCAAGAAAAAATGCTGATCCTGCTAATGCTTTAAGAAATGGTACCTTCCTTGCCTCTATCATTGCTATTATTGGATCTTTCTTTTTAGCTAAATCTCTATTAGGAAATTTAGGGCCTTTCTGGGCAGGAACCATTGGAATAATAGTAGGTATACTAGTAGGTCTGATAAGTGAATATTATACATCCAATAAACCTATAGAAAGAATTGCTTATGCCAGTACTACAGGTCCCGCTACAAACATAATTACAGGACTTTCTGTTGGTATGGAAAGTACATTCCTTACCATAGTAGTTCTTGCAATAGGTACGTACCTTTCCTACTTAGCAAATGGCATGTGGGGTATAGCAATCGCTGGTGTTGGAATGCTTGCAACCTTAGGTATTACCCTTTCTGTTGATGCTTATGGACCAATAGCTGATAATGCTAGTGGAATAGCAGAAATGGCTCACCAAGGAGAAAAAGTCAGAGAAATAACAAGCTCTCTTGACGCTTATGGAAACACTACTGCAGCTATGGGTAAAGGCTTTGCTATCGGATCAGCCATATTAACTGCTCTGTCCTTATTTGCTGCTTTCAAAGAATGGTCCCAAATATCACATATCGATGTTTCAAAAGCACCAGTTCTTGCAGGTGCTCTTATAGGTGGGATGTTACCATTCCTATTCTCAGCCTTAGCTTTGAGAGCAGTAGGTGAAGCAGCAACTCATATGGTAGAAGAAGTTAGAAGACAATTTAGAGAAATAAAAGGACTTCTCGAAGGAAAAGCAGAGCCAGATTATGCAAGATGTGTAGATATAAGTACACGCGGTGCATTAAAAGCTATGATTCTTCCAAGCTTAATCATGATATTATCTCCTTTTATTATTGCATTCTTATTAGGTAAAGAGGCCTTAGGTGGTATGCTTACAGGTGCAACCATCTCTGGAGGATTATTAGCTATATTTATGGCAAATGCTGGTGGGGCCTGGGATAATGCTAAAAAATTAATAGAACATGGTAAGTTTGGGGGTAAAGGTTCTGATGCCCATAAGGCAGCTGTAGTAGGAGATACAGTGGGGGATCCTTTCAAAGACACAGCTGGACCTTCAATTAACATATTAATAAAACTTATGGCTGTAATTTCTCTTGTATTCTTGCCAATATTCTTCCACTAAAACTACAAAGATAAAAACATTAAGGGGTGGAAGACAATCTTCCACCCCTTTTTTATTCTTGACATTAATCTCATATATAATATACTAACCTAAATCTTTACATATATTTTTGGAAGGAGGGATAACTTGTTCAAGAAACTACCATCACTAATAAACTTCCCAAAGATGGAAGAAGAGATAATGAAATTTTGGAAAGATAGAGATACATTCAAAAAATCCTTAGAAATAAGAAAGGGATCACCTAGATTTAATTTCTATGAGGGACCACCCACTGCCAACGGTAAACCTCACGCAGGTCATGTTCTACCCAGAATATATAAGGACCTTTTCCCAAGATATAAAACCATGCAAGGATATTACGTGCCAAGAAAAGCAGGATGGGATACCCATGGGCTTCCTGTAGAGCTTGAGGTAGAAAAAGAGTTGGGTATTAACAGCAAACAAGAAATAGAAAAATACGGGATAGAAGAGTTTAATAAAAAATGTAGAGAAAGTGTATTTAGATACGAAAGAGAATGGCGACTATTTACAGAGAGAATTGGTTTCTGGATTGATATGGATAATCCCTATATTACATTAAGCAATGACTATATAGAATCAGTCTGGTGGCTTTTAAAAAAAATTTGGGAAAGAGGCTTACTTTATAAAGGATATAAAATTGTCCCTTGGTGTCCAAGATGCGAAACAGCCCTATCAGATCACGAGGTAGCTCAAGGTTATAAAGAAACAGAAGATCCATCTATTTTTGTAAAATTTAAGATAAAAAATCAAAATGATACATATTTTCTTGCATGGACTACAACTCCATGGACCCTTATATCTAATATAGCATTAGCTGTACATCCTGATGAAGATTATGTGAAAGTGAAATATAATAACGAATACTACATATTAGCAGAAAAAAGATTAACTTATGTATTTCCAGAAGGAAACTACGAAATAATAGAAAAGTATAAAGGCAAAGATTTAGAAAAAAATTATTATGAACCCCTATTCAATTTCTTACCCATCGATAAAGATTCTCATTATGTTGTACTTGGAGATTTTGTAACCTTAGAAGATGGTACAGGAATTGTCCATATTGCACCAGCCTTTGGAGATGAGGACTTCCAAATAGGGAAAAAATATGATCTTCCCTTCTTACAACCTGTAGATCAAAATGGCAAATTTATAAAAGAGGTTGAACCATGGGCAGGAATGTTCATAAAAAAAGCTGATCCCTTAATCATTGAAAATCTAAAAGATAGGGGCTTATTATTTAAAGAAGAAAAATATCTACACTCATATCCATTCTGTTGGAGATGTGATACTCCTCTAATTTATTATGCCAGAGCCTCATGGTATATAAAAACTACCGCAGTAAAAGAAGATTTACTGAGAAATAATCAAAAAATAAATTGGTATCCAGAACATATTAAAGAAGGAAGATTTGGTAATTGGCTAGCTAATAATATTGATTGGTCGCTAAGTAGAGAAAGATATTGGGGTACCCCACTACCCATATGGATATGTGAGTCTTGTGGGCACCAAGAATGTATAGGAAGCTATAAAGAATTAGGTATCACTGATACAAAAAACTTTGATCCTCATAAACCTTATATAGACAAAATTACATTAAAATGTCCAAAATGCGGGGGTACAATGTATAGAGTACCTGAAGTTATTGACTGTTGGTTTGATTCAGGAGCTATGCCAGTAGCCCAATGGCATTATCCTTTTGAAAATGAGGAAGAATTTAAAGCTTCTTTCCCCGCAGATTTCATATGTGAAGCTATTGATCAAACAAGAGGATGGTTCTATAGTCTTCTTGCCATATCTACCTTAGTATTTAACAAGCCTGCTTATAATAATGTTCTCGTGACGGAATTAGTGTTAGATGAAAAAGGCGAAAAAATGAGTAAACACAAAGGTAATGTAGTTGATCCCTGGCTAATATTGAATAGATACGGGGCAGATGCTTTAAGATGGTATATCTTTACTGTAAGTCCTCCATGGGTACCACTAAGATTTTCTCCTGATGCTGTAAATGAAGCCCTTAAAAAATTCCTTTTAACCTTATGGAATACCGTCTCTTTTTTCTCAATTTATGCTGAAATAGATGGCTTTGAGCCGGAAAAAAATAATATCCCCTTAGAAAATCTTGAAGATATTTCTGATAGATGGATTATATCAAGACTAAATAGCTTGATATTAAAAGTAAGAGAAGACATGGATAAATTCAATGCTACTTCTGCAGCAAGATCAATACAAAGTTTTGTCATAGACGATCTAAGTAACTGGTATATAAGATTAAATAGAGAAAGATTTTGGAAATCAGAAAAGGATAATGATAAATGGTCAGCTTATACAACCACTTATACTGTAATAAAAGAGCTTACTAAGCTTTTAGCTCCTTTTATCCCATTTACAACAGAAAAAATATATCAAGAAATAGTTAGGGTAGCAGAAAAGGAAGCTCCCGAAAGTGTGCATCTTTGTGATTATCCTCAAGGAGAAATTAAATATATAGATCCTGCATTAGAAGCAGATATGGAAATAGTTAGAGATATTGTTACTATAGGAAGAATGCTTAGAAATCAAGCAAACATAAAAATAAGACAACCGTTATCAAAGATATGGATAAACACGAAAGGAAATAAAGAAAATCTTGAAAAACTTTATAAATACATAAAGCAAGAACTTAATGTCAATGACGTAATTTTCTCTAATCCAGAGGCAAAAGACAATATATTAATTCATCAAGATGATAATCTCCAAGTAGGATTGGACATAACAATAACAGAAGATTTATTAAAGAAAGGAATATTGAGAGAGTTAGAGCATAAAATTCAAATGCTAAGAAAAGAAGCAAAGTTAGATTATGCAGATAGAATAAAATTCTACTATCAAGGATCTCCTAAAATAAAGGAAATCATAGAAGAAAACAAAGAAGAACTCTCAGAAGAAATTTTGGCTATTGAAATACATGAAGGAGAAATACCAGATACTGCTTATAAAAAGAATATAAAAGTGTATGATGAAGAGATATTAGTAGGTTTTGAAAAAGTATAAAAGGGGGTTTAGGTAAATGATGAAATTTAAAAAACTATCCATTATATTTATCATATTAATTTTAGTAAATACCATCTTTTCCTTTTCTTCAATCTTACCCATATCTATAAAAGATGATATAGGAAGAGAAATAACCATTAAAGAGTATCCTAAGAGAATTATATCTCTTGCTCCTTCATCAACTGAAATACTTTTTGAAATAGGCGCTGGAGATAGAGTGGTTGGAGTCACTGATTTTTGTAATTATCCAAAGGAAGCTCAAACAAAAGAGAAAGTAGGAGGTTTTAGCAATCCAAACATAGAAAAAATTATCTCCTTAAAACCAGATTTAATTGTTCTATACAAAAGTTTTCCAAAGGAAGTTTTTAACCAATTGGAAAAATCTCTTCCAAATACTTCATTTATTGTTCTTGCCCCAAAAACTTATGAAGATGTAATGAAAAATATCATATTAGTAGGTAAGACCGTAGGAAAAGAAAATGAAGCAAGGAAAGTTTACAACAATATGCTTAATGGATGGTTAGAGATACAAAAAAGAGTTGCTTCTATAAAGAAATCTCCAAAGGTTCTTTTCTTAATTTGGAATGATCCATTTATATCTGTATCACCTTCCACCTTTCTGGGTGATCTTTTGAAAAAACTAAAAGCCAAAAATATTGTAGAAAATAATGAGCCAGAATACCCTGTTCTTAGTTTAGAGTATATTATCTCAAAAAACCCTGATATTATAATTATTGGAGAAATGTCAGGTATATCAAAGGAATCCATAATGAGTCACCCAATCTTAAAAGATACGAATGCAGTAAAAAATAAAAAAGTTTTTACAGTAAATGATGATTTAGTTTTCAGACCAGGCCCAAGACTTGTGGATGGACTTAAAGCACTCTACAAAACTTTATATGAAAATTAAGCTTTCTTTTTTATTAATACTTTTACTTTTTTTAAGTATTATCTCTGTAAAAATAGGAGATATAAAAGGAAATAATGAGGTCCGGGGAGTCATTATATATAACATAAGGTTGCCCCGGACTCTTTTATCTATTTTTGTCGGTGGAAATCTTGGTATTGCAGGAGCTATTCTTCAAAGTCTTTTCCACAATCCATTAGCAGAACCTCATATTATAGGCTTATCTTCCGGAGCACTATTAGGTACTACCATATATTTTCTTATGGCTGGAAGTACTTGGGATATTGATCCCCTTTTTACACCTTGGTTTGCTATTTTAGGTTCGATTTTCGTGCTATTTTTACTTTTAATCTTTAATCAAAGATTTCAAAGTTCAAATACCTTAATACTTTTAGGTATATCATTAAATTCTTTATTATCTTCCTTTACTTCTTTATTACTTTTTTTAAAACAAAAAACTTTTCAAGGTGTTTATTTTTGGATTCTTGGAGGCTTTAATGGCAAATCATGGAATCACTTTTATATTCTACTTTATTACTCATTAATAAGCATACCATGGGCTTTCTTGTGGAGAAAAAAATTTAATATTCTATTCCTAAGTGAAGAAGAGATATATAGTCTTGGAATTTCTTTAAAAAAGATCCAACCATTAATAATAATACTTTTAACTATTTTAATAGCCCCATCAGTTGCAGTATCTGGAATGATAGGATTTGTTGGCCTTATTTCTCCCCATCTAATGAGAGTATGGGAAACAGCAGACTACAAGTGGCTAATACCATCAAGTTACCTTGCAGGATCCATCCTTTTATTATCATCGGACATTTTATCAAGAATTCTTTTTTATCCAACAGAAATACCAATAGGTATAATAACGTCTTTCTTAGGCGTACCATTCTTTATCTATCTTCTTATCAAAAGGCAATGATAAAATTTTTAAATGTAAGTGCTGGCTACGAAACCAAGAAAATAGTATTAAAGAATTTTACCTGGGAAACACCCGAAAAGGGTTTTATAGGAATAATTGGCCCTAATGGGGCTGGAAAAAGTACTATTTTTAGATTAATTATAAGGTATATTGTACCTACTTTAGGTGAGATATATTTAAATAATATCAATATTAAAAAATATTCACAGGAAAATTTAGCAAAAATTATAGCTCTTCTTCCTCAAAAGCCTATATGGGAACCCTCTTTATCAGTAGAAGAATATATATCCTTAGGTAGGTATCCTCATCATCCCTCATGGAGACCATTAAGTAAAAAAGATATTATAAGAGTAAATGAAATCATGATATCAACAGATACCATAATGCTTAAAAAGAAAAAATTACATCAACTTTCGGGAGGAGAATTACAAAGGGTTATTATCGCAAGAATATTAGCCCAAGACCCTCAAATTATCCTTCTAGATGAACCTACAAATAACTTAGATCCATATTATCAAATAAGCATCTTAGATAAGATTAGAGAATTAAGCAAAGAAATACTTATTATAGCTAACCTACATGACATAAACTTAGCCTCTTTTTATACAGATTATATCTTAGCTTTAAGAAATGGTATGGCTCTATCCTTCGGGAAGACAAAAGAAGTATTAAATTGTAATCTTTTAAATCAACTCTTTAACATAAGATATACAGAAATAAATTATAAAAATAAAAAAATATTTTTACCTTTTCACATTACCAATCAGGAAGAGAAATCTTAGAAAGCCTTCTATCTATAAGCCAGATTCGTATTATAAGGGCAAGTATACCCCCAAATATCACTTGGGAGAACGTTAGAAGATAAAAGAAAAAAAGAATAACTAAAAAAATCTTCGTTTCATTTTTTTTTGAAGCAAAAATGAAATGTTTACTTAGAGTAATCTCTCCCTTTACACTACCTGGATATTCTCTGTATATCCAAATATTACTTAAAAATCCAGGAATATCTAAATAAAAGAAATATAAAGATAGAGTAAATCCTACAATAACCTCATAGATCTCTTTACTGAAACCTTTTTGAGTTGTAAGATACCATACAAAAAGTACATACATTATAAGAAACAAATTAAGAAACCAAAATATTAGTCCTCTCTTTTTGGGTGTTTCTTTTTCTTTCTTCTCATCCTTTCTCCAAGGGAGGACAATCTCTCCTACTCCTTCTACTTTTATATATTTCTTAGCATCCTCTTCATAAGACATACTTTCCCTTTTTTTCAGTATATCATGAAATATAATCATAAATAAGACTACCAAAGGAATAAACCATGGTTCATAAATAAGTCCCATTTATTATACCTCCTTATAAGTGAGAGTCTTCATTCTTAAAATAACATTTTTCGGATCTTCCGAACCAAAAATTCCTTGCCCACTAATCAATATGTTTGCCCCAGCGCTAACCACCAAAGGAGCAGTTCTTAAATCAATACCCCCATCTACCATTATATCTAAATTTATCCCCTCCTTAATAGCTCTTTCTCTTAGATCCCTTATTTTTTTAAGACAAAAAGGTAAAAATTCCTGCCCCCCATAACCAGGATTTACAGTCATAAGTAGAACTAAATCCACTTCTCCAAGAAGATAATCCAAAGTAGACAGAGGAGTTGCTGGATTTAAGGTTATAAAAGGACGAACTTTATGTTCTCTTATATATTTTAATAATCTTTGAGGATGATAGGTATTTTCAATATGAAATCCTAAATGATCAGCTCCAGATTCTATAAACATATCTACAAAAAGTTCTGGCTTTTCAACCATAAGATGTACATTAAGAGGTAAATTAAATCTCTTTTTTATCGCCTTCACTAAAGATGGACCATAACTTAGATTAGGGACAAAATGTCCATCCATAATATCAACGTGTAATGCATCAGAATATTCCTCGACAAGTCTTATAGATTTTTCCATATTTAAAAGATCAGCTGAAAGAATTGAAGGAAATACTTGGACTTTCATTTTACTCTTCCTCAGAAGTATATGTAGATTCAGGAGTATTTCCATAAGAAGACGTGGTAAAGGTATATAAAAGAACCGTTCCACCCTTTTCCATATATATATTAGCTTGAGGGACTTGTTTTACCACATATCCCTCCTTATTTCCAGCAAAATCAACCACAAAACCTGCCCTCTCAAGAATATTCAAAGCCTCTCCCATATCTTTATACCTAACATCTGGAACTTTAGCAAAAGAGGCAGGCATATTTATCCATAAAATTATACTACTTCCTATTGGAACCTTAGTAGTCAATGGATTTTGATCTAAAACCAATAAAAAATCTTTATTTCTATCCATTAATATACCACCAATCACAATTTTAAAGTTTTTTTCCGATAATATCTTAGAAGCTTCCATAATATTTTTTCCTCTTACATCAGGAGGAACAACAGATTCTACATTTGAAGATACAGTATTCTTAAAAAGGATTATAAAAAGGATAAAGATTAATAGATTTATTCCTATAAGGATATAAAGTATAAGTTCCTTAATTGGAATTTTTTTCATAATTCATCCCCCTCATAATTAAATAAGTTGCTCTTAATTGCCCACATCCAGCCCTAATTTTACTTCCATAAGAAATTCTCAATGTATTATTTATACCATTCTTATCTAAAATCTCTTTAAACTTCCTAATAGAATAAATATAAGAAGGTTCCCATGGATATTCCTTTACTTTATTCCAAGGAATTAAATTCACATGAGCAGGTTTACCCTTAAGAAGTATAGATAGTTTATCTGCATGTTCAATTCTATCATTAAAATCTTTTATAAGCACATATTCAAAAGTTATTCTTCTTTTTGTAACATTTGCATAAAACCAAGCGCTTTCTAATAACTCTTCTATGGGATATTTCTTATTAATGGGAATTATTTGATTTCTCAATTCATTGTCAGGAGCATGTAAAGAAATAGCAAGCCTTACTTTAACTTTTTCATTTGCAAGATTATATATCTTTGGAACTATTCCAACAGTAGAAATAGTTATATGTTTACTACCTATTCCAAACCCCCAATCACTGTTGAATATCTCTATAGATCTTATTACTGCATCATAATTAGCTAAAGGTTCACCCATTCCCATAAAAACAATATTGGAAATTCTTTCTCCTTCTTTCCATAACTCTTTTTGAATTGTCAATGCCTGCCCAATAATCTCTTCAATCTTTAAATTTCTTTTCAAACCTATTAGTCCTGTAGCACAAAATTTACAAGAAAAAGAACAACCTACCTGCACTGATATACATATGGTATTTCTATTATGATGTCTTATAAGAACGGTTTCTATATTTTCACCATCTGATAATTGTAAAAGATATTTGAAGGTATTACCTGCATCTTTCTTATCAACAACATGAGGAAGGTCAAAAGAGAAAAACTCTTTTAATTTATTTCTTAGATTCATGGGCAAATTACTCATCTTCTCAGGATCCCATTTTCCTTTTTTATATATCCAATTCAAAATCTGATCTACCCTATAGGATAGCTCATTCCATCCTTTCAATATCTCTAAAAGATTTTCTTTATTTAGTGAAAATATATTTTTAGTACTCACGGCTCAACAAGCTAATAAAAAAACCATCAGTTTTATATTTATAGGGTAAAACTCTAAATATCCCATTAAACTCCTCATATCTATAGGAGAATTTTTCTAAAATAAAATTGGGATTGTTTTGGAGAAAAGATAAAACCACACCTTCATTTTCACTCCAAGTAAGCGTACATGTACTATAAAGAATTTTTCCTCCTCTTTTAACTAATTTTCCTGCTCTCTCTAAAATCTTTAATTGTAATTTAGAATTTTCATAAATTTGATCCTTTGATAACCTCCACTTTATTTCGGGTTTATGACTTAAAACCCCTAAACCTGTACATGGAGCATCTAAAAGAACTTTATCAAAAATACCATTAAAAGATTCTGGAATAGATGTAGCATCTATATTTAAAGTCTCTATTATTTTAACTCCTAGCCTTTTTGCATTCTCTTCTACCAAACCTATCCTATTTTTATTAATATCCACAGATACAATTTTTCCCTCATTTTTCATTAATTCAGCCATATGTGTACTTTTAAGCCCTGGAGCAGAACAAAGATCAATAACTTTTTCTCCTGGTTTTGGATTTAATATTAAAGCAGGTAACATAGAAGCTTCACTCTGTACAATGAAATAACCTTCTCTAAATAGGTCCAAATTTTCTAAAAAAACTCCATTTTTCACTATTAAGGCTTGATCAACCAAATAACCATCTTCCACATCAATACTTCTTTTTGTTAATTCTCTTTTCAATTCTTCTTTATTTGTTTTCAATGTATTCACCCTTAAAGAAAATCTCTGAGGTCTATTACTCCAAGACGCTATCTTAATCTTTTCAGTTGTGCCTAAATAATCGTCCCATTCATCTAATATAAAATCTGGAATAGCATATTTTAAATTTTCAGGAAAAGATCTTAAATCAACATTATTTTTATTTTCAATGATTCTTCTTGCAACGGCGTTTATTAATTTAACTTCTCTAGGAGCTTTTTCTTTTGCTACTTCAACGATTTCATTTATTGCAATAGGAAGAATAGTATTTCTAATAAAATATACATGATATACTACTAATCTTAAAAGAATTCTTGCATATAAAGAAAGATTATTTTTTTTAACATATTTTCTCCATATAAAATCTAATGTATCTCTCCACCTCGTAACTCCATAAACTAACTCGGTAATAAGATGTTTTTCATTGATAGAAAGATTATAAATAGGAAGCCTATTCCTCAGAAGAATATTTAAATAGGCTTCCTTCTTTTCTAATTCATATAAAATCTCAGCTGACCTTTTTCTTACCTCCATTAGTCGCGATTTCTCATATTTGCAAGTAAAACAAGACGGAAGAGGTTCAATAATGCAGTTAAAGCAGCAGCAAGATAAGTAAGAGCTGCAGCATTTAAAACTTGCTTTACTCCCTCTGCTTCTTTAGGTGTAACAATTCCCAAAGATAATAAAATCTCACGAGCTCTTTTACTTGCATTAATTTCCACAGGAAGAGTAACAATATAGAAAAGTACAGCCAAAGAGAAGGCCAATATACCGATATTCATGAGACTGGGGCTACCAAATAAAAATCCTAAGAAGAAAAGTGGAAAAGCAAGATTAGTCCCTAAATTAGCTATAGGTACAAGAGAAGATCTAAGAGCAAGAGCATAATAACCTGTAGCATGTTGAACAGCATGTCCAATTTCATGAGCAGCTACACCTACTGCTGCCACAGAATAAGAAGAGTAAACAGGTTCGGAAAGCCTCAAAACCTTTGATGATGGATCATAATGATCTGTGAGACTTCCTGGAGCCATTTCTATTCTCACATCATTTAAACCAAAAGCTCTCAATATTATTTCAGCCGCTTCTCTTCCCGTTAATCTCTTAGAGTTAGGTATCTCTGAATAATATGTAAAGGTCGATCTAACTTTTAAGCTCGCATATATAGACAATAACAATGCAGGTAGCAATATAATATATGTAGGATCCCAAAAGAAAAACATTTATATATCACCTCCCAATTAATATATTATTAATCAAATTTTTCACCTATACTTAGACGATAACCATTTAAAAATTCTTTATAAGTCATCTTTTTTTTATTTTCAGGTTGAAGCTCCAATATATATAATATTCCATTTGTAGCTTTAATACCAATGCCTTTATTTCTATCTATAACAGAAATAGTACCATTTTCATATTCTAAATAGTTATTAGTAATCTCGTAATTTGCCTTGTAAACTTTAAGAATTTTACCTCTAAAAAAGGTAAAAGCACCAGGTTCTGGAGACAAAGCTCTAATCTGACACCATATTTTTTTAACATGATTATTCCAGTCTATTCTCTCCTCTTCTTTAGAAATCTTAGGAGCATAAGTTGCCTCACTATCATTTTGAGGTGTAGGTTTTAAAGTACCATCTTTTATTTTAGGAAGCACCTCCAAAAGTAAATCTGCCCCTAAATTAGCTAATTTTATAGTTAAGGATTCCCTGTTGTCTTCAGGAAGAATAGGAATCTTCCTTATTGCATAAACTGGTCCTGTATCTAAGCCTTTTTCCATTTGCATAATAGAAATTCCTGTCTCATCTTCACAATTCATTAGAGCTCTTTCGATAGGAGATGCACCTCTATACTTAGGTAAACAAGATGCATGGATATTAATACCACCAAAAGATGGTATAAGCAAAAGGTTTTCTGGTAGTATCTTTCCATAAGCTGCAACTATAAAGGCATCAGGATTAAGATTTTTTATAATTTCATCTATTTCAAAATTATTCCTTAATCTCTCTGGCTGATATAGAGGAATATTTTTCTCCTTAGCAAAAAGTTTAACAGGAGATGGAATTATTTTTTTACCTCTTCCTTGCGGTTTATCAGGTTGAGTTACTACTGCCAATATATTTAATTTCTCGTATATTTTTTCTAATATAATTTTTGCAAAAATTGGAGTACCAAAAAATATTACCCTCATCATATATTGTTTCCTACCTCTTCTGCTATACCTCTATCCACAATTAAAAATCCATCTAAATGATCTATCTCATGTTGAATAACCCTTGCTAAAAGACCCTTTGCTCTATATTTTTTCACTTTTCCACTTAAATCTTGAGCCCTAAAAACAATTCTTTCATATCTTTTTATTTTTAACTCTATACCTGGAATACTCAAACAACCCTCTAAATCAATAACCTCTCCTTCCGCCTCCAATATTTCAGGGTTAATAAAAGCAATAGGTTTATTTTCATAATCGACCACTATAATTCTAAGAGATTCTCCTACTTGAGGAGCAGCAAGTCCTACACCATTTGCAAATTTCATCGTCTCAATCATATCCTCTACAAGTCTCTTAATCTTTGTATCTACACTCTCAACTTTATGAGCTTTTTGCTTTAACACTGGATCTCCAATCTTTCTTATTTCAAGTATCATTTTTATATCACCTCATAAATTAGTTTCCTTCATATCTACATTTATTATAAATTTTACATTAGAAAAAGGAGTTTTACTATCCTCACAAATATTCTTTAGCATCCTACTCTCTATAATTCCTTTTCTGTCTTTTATCAATATCTGATATCTAAACTTATCCTTTATAAGATAAGGATAAAAAGGAGCTGGTCCTAAAACCTCCAAATCAGCATATTTTTCCTCCAATATAGCTACCATCTTTTTACCCTCATCCACAACCTCGTCTTCATCCGAACCTTCTACTATAATCTGATGTAAAATAGAAAATGGAGGATAAAAAAGTGATTTTCTTAATTTCAACTCATAATTTAAAAAGGTACCATAAGAATTGCTTTTTATAGCTTTTACCACATAATGGGAAGGAGAATAAGTTCTTAATATGATTTCTTCACCTTTAAAGAAAGATTTAATTCTATTTAACATATTGAAAGCTTTTTCAGGCATAGAAAAATCAGGGATATGAATGAAATTATCCAAATTATATATTATAAGAACTCCTGCATCTTCAAGATCTAACCAAGGTTCTATCATTTTTGTACCTACAATAATATCAGCCTCTTTTATTAAGGATTCACCCTGAAGCTCTATCTCACTATCTATTCTTAGAACCTTATAATTCTTGAAAGTTTTAACCAAATATCTCTCAAGTTTTTCAGTACCAATACCACCAAAAATAAAATTATATCCTTGACATACAGGGCACATGGTAGGTGGAAGAGAAGTAAAACCACAGTAATGACATTTTAAAACTTTGTCTTCATCTTGATGAAAAACTAACGGTGATCTACAATGAGGACACATAAAAATATATCCACAATCTACACATTGAATATATGTAGAAAAACCTAAGCGATTTAACAATATCAGAACTTTCCTCTTTATCCTCATATTATCATTTATTCTCTTTAAGGAATAGCTATCTAAAAAATCTTCGTTATTAATTCTTCTTAAATCAATTATCGTAATTTTTTTCTTTATTAAATCGGGAATTCTGACAAAATTAAACATTTTTTTAGAAATAGCCTGATAAAAATCCCTTATAGAGGGAGAACTAGATCCCAATATGATGGGAATTCCCTCAAACTCTGCCCTTTTTAAAGCTACTTTAACACCATCATATCTGGGTTCTTTCTCTCTTATATCATAAAACTCATTCTCTTCTTGATCAACAATAATTACCCCAAGATTATTAAAGGGTAAAAAAAGTCCTTTAGTTGTACTAAGAATGATAGCCCTTTCAGTTCCTGCAATTTTATATACTCTATATGCCTGAGCCTCTGTTAAAAGTCCATGGTAAAAGTAAAAGGGGACTGGAACTAAATCTGATAAAAATTCACCAAATTTAATTAAAGTCTTTATAGTTGGAAATACCAAGAGGACACTTTTTCCTTTCTGATAAAAATATTTTAATAACTCAAAATACATTTTCCATCTTTTTTTCTGAGATTCAACAAAAAGCAAAAGAGGTTTATTAACAATTTTAAGTATATTATCCATATCTATTTCAAGGTTTCCCCAACTATCGCTGATCTTTTCACTTTGAAAAACAGTTTTTCTTGGTGCCTTCTCCTTTATTACAATTTCAAATCTCTCCTCTATGGCCCCTTTTTTAATAAGCTCATTTATAACAGATTCAGAAATCTTTCCTACTTCTTTTTTTAGTTCTTCCACTGTTTTTTCCTCAAAAAGGCTTATAAAAACTTTTTCTTGCTTTTTTGTCATATCTACAGCCACATCCTTAGCTACTAAATATCTTTTAACATCTAAATCAATTCCTGTAGGAAATATATAATTTGCGGTCCTATATAAAGAATTCCCATAGTAATCACTTACCCAATTAACTAAATTAATAAGAGGTATTCCAAGAGATGGAACCTCTGTAAGCTGAGCATGTATCGGCTGAAGATTATATTCTATGCTATTATCTTCTAAGATATCCCAAATATAACCAATTTTTTTAGATTTTTTTAGAGGAACAATAACAGGACTACCTATTTCAATATATGAAAATTCCTCTGGAATTGAATAGTATAAAAAATCTCTTTCTGGAATATAGGTTTCAAAAAGAATTACTTTTGCTACCTTCACCAAAAGTTCTTATAGTTCGCTCTCTTCTCCCTCTTTAAAGGTAACCTTTCCTTTAGCTATTTCTTCCATAGCAAGAATTAATGGATCCTTAGCCACAGTCTTTAAGAACTTTAGTTCCTCAAAAATTTGTCTTGCCCTTTTTGAAACTGTTACTGTCAATACATATTTATTTGAGATTTTTTCTAAAAGTTCATCAATATTAAGTTCTTTCATTAAACTCACCTCCAAATGATTTTAAAAAATATTCAATTTTCTCCCTACAAAGTTTATGCCTCTCTGCTATTATAATACTTCTTACTCTATCAACTGCATTTTCTAGATCATCATTTATAACAGCATAATCATAATAAGAAATTTTAGAAATTTCAAGAGGAGCATTCTTAAGACGGATTTCTAAATCTCTTAGATCCTCTGTTTCTCTGCCTATAAGTCTTCTTTTTAATTCTTCAAAATCAGGTGGTAAAACAAATATTAATATGGCTTTATCATAAATCTTTTTCACATTTATTCCACCTTGCACATCAATTTTTAATATAACATCAACCCCTTTATTTACAAACTCCTCTATTATTCTCTTGGGAGTACCATATAGATATCCATGCACCGCTGCCCATTCTAAGAACTCTCCCTTTTCAACCATTTCCTTAAAAGTTTTTTCATCTGTAAAATAGTAACTTTTACCTTCTACCTCTCCTAATCTTTTGGGTCTTGTGGTAAAAGATACAGATTTTACTAAGTTTGGTACCAATCCAAGAAGTCTTTCTAAAATAGCATCCTTACCAACTCCAGAAGGGCCAGAAAGAACAAAAAGATTCCCCTTAAAAATCATTTTTCATTCTCCTCTAATTTTTCTCCACCCTCTATTCTTGCTGCAATAGTTTCTGGATGTAAAGCAGACAAAACTATATGACCACTATCTAATACAAGTACAGCTCTTGTCTTTCTCCCATAAGTTGCATCTATAAGTTCATTACGATTTTTAGCATCAGATAAAAACCTTTTTATGGGTGCAGAATCAGGACTTATAATAGCCACAACTCTCGAGCTCACCACCATATTACCAAACCCAATATTAATAAGTTTCATAATTAGTTCCACTCCCCTCTATTCAATATTTAATGTTAATTCTCTAATTTTTTCCAATTCTTTTTTTAGATCAATAGCATAAAACATAATAGACGTTTTTGCAGTTTTACTTGATAAAGTATTTATTTCTCTATTCATTTCTTGAAGTATAAATTCCAATGTTTTCCCTATAGACCCATCCTTTTTTATCTCTTCATAAAATCTTCTTATAAATTCATCAATCCTAGTTATCTCTTCATTGATATCAGTTTTCATAAGAAGAAGAGCAATTTCTTGATAAAGTCTATCCTCATTTATAATGTTGAATTCAAATTCCTTTAACTTCTTTTCTAAAAAAAGTTTTGCCTCTTTTTGCCAATTCTCTTCTTCCCTTTTAACATTAGAAAGGAGTATTTCTATTTTATTTAAACTTTCTAATATAGCCCTTTTAATGCTTTCTCCTTCTTCCCTTTTATATCTATCAAACTCTTCTATTAACAATTTTGTCTCGGAAATTATTTTTTTACAATCCTCTTCACTAAAAATTCTATTTTCTGTAAAGAATACTTGAGGGTTAGCAAGAATCTCTTTCCAATTATATATAGCCTCTGAATTTCCAGTAATTTTACCAAGATCTTTTAAGATATTACTAAGAAGATCTATATTTAACCTTGAATAATTTTCAGGTGATTTATGAATCTTTAAGGAAAAAACCACATATCCCCTTTTTACATAGCGTTTTATCTCAGCAATTATTTCCCTTTCTAAAAAAGAAAGAGCATCAGGTAGGTTTACCTTAATTTCTAAAAAACGATGATTATAGCCTTTTATTTCTAAAAAAAAAGTAAGGCTATCAATAACAAATTCTCTAAATGCTGAAGAAGTCATACTTTTCATTTTACTATAATTTTACTTCACCACTTTACATTTGCCAAGTGGAAAAATATATTTATAATTTAAGGTAAGTATGGGAAAATTATATGTAGTAGCAACACCAATAGGAAATTTAAAAGATATTACTTTTAGAGCTATAGAGGTTCTAAAAAGCTGTCCAATAATTGCTGCTGAGGATACTAATCATACTAAGATTTTATTAAAAAAATACGAGATTGAAAATAAAACTATCATCTCTTATCACAAATATAACGAGGAAAAAAGGGTAAAATTATTTTTAGATTTACTTATTAAAAAAAATTTAGATATTGCTTTGGTTTCAGATGCTGGAACACCATGTATATCTGATCCTGGTTATCAAATAGTAAAAACTGCTAGAGAAAATAATATAGATGTAATTCCAATTCCTGGCCCCTCATCACTAATAGCAGCTCTTTCCATATCAGGACTCCCTCTTAACACCTTCTACTTTGCAGGTTTTTTGCCTAAATCATCAAAAAGAACAGAGTATTTAAAAAAGATAGAAGAAAAAGAGATAGAAACTTTTGTTATATATGAATCTCCCAAGAGAATTGATGAACTTTTGCAAGATATATTAAAAATATTTCCCAATTCTATATTATGCGTATGTAGAGAACTTACAAAAACCTTCGAAAAGGTATATTATGGTAATATAGAAAAGGTAATAGAGGAAGTTAATAAAGATCCAAATAAAGAAAAAGGGGAATATACTATTATAGTGCACTGGGAAGGAAAGGCTAAAAAAGACTTTAAAAAAGATATTTCTATTGAAGCTATACTTTTTGATGAAGTTATTAAACAAGACCTATCTTTAAAAGACGCAATTGAGAAAGTATCTAAAAAATTAAATATACCTAAAAAGGAAGTTTATAAGGCATCAATAAACCTAAAAGAGAAAATTAAGAGAATATTATAACATTTAGAAAGGAGGAATTTTGTTTCATGAAAATAGCTCTTGACGCAATGGGGGGAGATTATGCTCCTATAGAGATTGTAAAAGGAACCATTGAAGCACTACCTGAAATAAAATCGACAATTGTACTTGTAGGGAATAAAACGTTAATTGAATACGAGTTAAATAAATATAAATTTGAGAAACATAGAATTGAAATAGTCCACGCAGAAGAAGTAATAGAAATGCACGAACATCCAGCTTTTGCAGTAAAAGAAAAAGAAAATTCCTCAATTGTAAAATCTATTAAATTAATAAAGGAAAAAAGTGTAGATGGAATGGTATCTGCAGGTAACACTGGAGCAGTAATGAGTAGTGCATTACTCTATTTAGGAAGGCTAAAGGGAATTAAAAGACCAGCTATAACTACAGTTCTTCCTACTATAAACAATATACCCACTATTATGTTAGATATAGGGGCAAATGTAGATTGTAAAAAGGAGTATTTAGTACAATTTGCCTTAATGGGTAAAATATATATGGAATCAATTTTTAATGTAGAAAATCCTAAAATAGCATTACTAAATATAGGTGAAGAAGAGGGAAAAGGTAATCAGTTGGTTCAAGAAACTTATTCTTTATTAAAGAATACGCCTTATTTCAATTTTTATGGAAATGTGGAAGGAAAAGATTTATTTAAAGGAATAGTTAATATAATTGTATGCGACGGCTTTGTAGGAAATATTGCCATAAAAACAGCGGAAGGTGTAGCAGAAACCTTACTTGAATTAATATCAAAAGAATTAAAGAGTTCATGGTGGAGTATTATTCTCGCTTTACTCCTAAAATCAAAATTCAGAAATGTGAAAAAAAGTATGGATTATAGCGAATTTGGTGGAGCTCCTCTTCTTGGGATAAATGGTAATGTTATCATCTCCCATGGAAGATCAAAGTCCAAAGCTATTAAAAATGCACTAAAATTAGCAGAAAAGGTGATAAACTTAAGAATTAATGATAAAATTATGGAAGGATTAGAAAAACTTTCCATAGAGGGGTGAGGAAAATTAGACCTGATAAATTTGAAAAAATTATCAATCTTGCAATAAATCTTGATGCTTCAGATATCCATCTTAAAGTGGGAACACCTCCTGCAGTAAGAATCATGAAAGATATAGTCTTATTAAAAGAGGATCCTTTAACTTCAGAGGAGGTAGAAAACTTAGCCTTCAGTATAATGCCTCCAACAGCAAGAGAAATATTTCAAAAGAACAAAGAAGTAGATTTTCCTTTTGAAAAAAAAGGATTAGCAAGATTTAGAGTAAACGTCTATACCCAAAGACAAACCATAGCCATTTCCATGAGATTAATAAAAATTAATATACCATCAATAGAGGAATTAGGTCTCCCTCAAATAATAAAAAGTCTTGTAATGAAGAGAGCGGGTCTCATATTGGTTACTGGCCCATCTGGTTCTGGGAAGTCTACCACATTGGCAGCAATGATCGAATATTTAAATCAAAATGAGAACCTAAATATCATCACTATTGAAGACCCTATTGAATATGTCTTTACAGACAAATTATCTCTCATCTCTCAAAGAGAAATAGGTATTGACACTGCTTCTTTTTCTTCAGCTCTTAAAATGGCTTTAAGGGAAGACCCAAACGTAATTATGGTAGGAGAGTTAAGAGATCTTGAAAGCGTTTCTGTAACCCTGCAGGCGGCCGAAACTGGACATTTGGTACTAAGCACCTTGCATACTATAGATGCCGTTTCTACAATAAGTAGAATCGTAGATATGTTTCCTCCCCACCAGCAAAATCAAGTTAGATTTCAGCTTGCAAGTACCTTAGTAGGAATTATTTCCCAAAGGCTTCTTAAACGAAAAGATAAAATGGGCTTAGTTCCTGCATGCGAAGTTCTAATAGGGAATTCTACTGTAAGAAAATGGATAAGAGAGAATAAACTAACAGAGATTCCAAAGATTATTCAAGAAGGTCAATTAGAAGGAATGCAATCCTTCAATCAACACTTATTAGAGCTCTATAGAAAAAACATAATAGAAGCAAGTGAAGCTTTGATGGCAAGTCCTAATCCTTCAGACTTAGAACTTGCCATCAAAGGCATCACAGCAGGCTAAACTGCAGTTAATTCTTTTCTAACACTTAGCAAATCCATCATTGTAAAATATGCTAATAGATAGGAAAGCAAGCTTTCAGACCCTTGATTCAGGTTAACTCCATCAGGAGTTATAGCATCGTAGCATCCATATGTCTCATTATCTATAAGAGACACTTTCCTTGAGTTTTTTCCATGAAACCACATAAAGACATCTTTAGCTTTACCAATATAACTTACATCTTTTAGAACTTCATAAGCCTCTTTGTAAAGCAATATCATTTCTCCTGCTTCTAGTGGTTGTTCATCATATTCCGCTATAGTTCCACCTCTTATATACCAACCATTACAACCTATGGGTTTAAAATATCCATATCTAAATACAATTTTCTCTAAAAACTCCATACTATCTAATGCTACATCCCAGATATCTTTTTCTCTTAACACCTTATAAGACACAAAAAGAGAGAGAGGAAGAATCGCATTACTATACGCCATTATATCTTCAAACCATTTCCATGATTCATCCATATTTTCTCTAAATTGCCTTACCAAGGATTTGGAAAGGTGAGAAACATATTCCTTAATTTGAGCTCTATCTAAGGTGCTTTCTTTTAAAGAATAGTATAACCCTAATATAACATATGCTTTAGCTCTTGGAGATTTTATATATTCAATATATTTCAAAGCATTATGCAAAAGTTCTTTATAAAGCATTCTTACATTTAAAGGTAGTATATTCTCAGAAACACAGTAACCAAGAGCCCATATTGTTCTTCCAAAACTATCTTCAGAACCTTCATCTTCTAAAAATCTTCTATCATAACTCATAAAATTTCTAAAGTTACCTTTTGGGGTTTGAGCATTTAATATAAAAGATGAATATCTATATATAAGATCCAAATATTTTTCCTCTCTATAATTTCTATAGAACATAGTAGCAACAATTAAGGCTCTTGAATTATCATCGGTAGTATACCCAAAACGGGGATCTGGAACTCCAAACTTTGAGTGTTGAATAATTCCAGTATCATCAGTTAATCTGAATAAATGTTCATCTCTGGGGCGAATAAGTTCCATTTTTTCCACCTCCTTCCACTAAATGTCTCTATCTTTTTATTTACAACTTCGTCAAACAACTTTATATATTTCTCTGCCACTACATTCCACCACATACTTTTGCCGTATTCAAAGGCTTTTTTCTCAATACTTTCTCTAAGATCTTTATTGTAGTAAACTTCTTTAATAGCTTCAGCAATAGCATTAGAATCTCTAAAATCAACTAATATTCCTCTTCCATCTGAAAGAAGTTCCTCTGCATATCTATAAGCCGTTGATATGATAACTTTTCCAGAAGCAAGAGCATAACTCAATGTGCCACTTACTGCTTGTTCTTTACTTAAATATGGCGTCACATAGATATCTGACAATTGTAAATATTTCAAAATCTCATCTAATGTTAAATATCTATTTACGAACATTACATGATCCTCTAAATTATACTCCTTAACCATATTCATCAATTTATCTCTATAACTTTCTCCAGAATGCTTAATTACACCAGGATGAGTTCTGCCAAGAATTAAATATATGATACTGGGAATCTTATCTTTTACTTTAGCAATAGCTTCAATAGCATATTCAATTCCCTTTCCCGGTCCAATAAGTCCGAATGTGCTTACTACAAATCTTCCTTCTAAACCAAGCTCTCTCTTAAGTTTTTCCCTGTCTACTTTAGTATTTATTGGAACACCATGAGGAATATGTAAAATCTTGTCCTCAGGTATATTGTAAATATTCACCAATAATTCAATTGTATTTCTAGCCATTGTTACCACTTTTACTGCTTTTGACCCGATATAACTTACAATGTACTTTTGTTTGTCGATTGGATTTAATAGGACTGTATGCAAAACAAATATAAATGGTTTCTTAGTATTATCAACTAAATGAAGAAGATATTCTCCATATTCCCCACCATATATACCATACTCATGTTGTATTACCAAAAGATCTATATCTGATTCATTGATAAATTGTGCAACTTCAAAATAACTTTCCTCTTCAAATTGTTTTAATTCTTTAATAACTTTCTCATCATAAAGATAAAAATCATCACTTATAGCAATAACATTTGTATTAACAAAAGGATTATATAAAGGAGCAATTTTATCTATTTCAGATACCAAATCTTCAGTAAAAGTTGCTATACCACATACTCTTGGAGGATAAGTACTCAAAAAAGCCACATTTATAGCTACTTTATCTTTTACCATAAGTCCCCACCTCCTTTATAAGAGTGAGAATAAGGAAAGATTTGTTTTTAGATGAAACTTTAGATCAGATTGTAGTTTACTGATTTTTGTGGTACCAAAAATAGTTACTTTTTTATATATTTACATTATATATCTATCTGTAAAAATTATATATAATAACAGAAAAATAGTCAAGTTGTATACTTGAGATGATAATAGTATGAATAAAAGATTTCTAATCAAGAGTTACAAATATAGGAAATATAATCTAAGGCAAGAAGATAACTATAAATTCCAAATCCTGATATTTGACCTATACATACTGGAGCAATGACTGACTTATGTCGAAAATCTTCTCTTGCATAAATATTACTTAAATGAACTTCTACAGTGGGCTTTTTTACTGCTGTTATAGCATCTCTTATTGCATAACTATAATGGGTTAAAGCCCCCGCATTAATAATAATAAAGTCTACTTTACTACCTAAATCCTGAATCCAATCTATAATCTGACCTTCATAATTGGATTGCAAAATAGTTATCTCAAACCCTTTCTCTTTTGCTTTTTTTGTAATTATATCATTAAGAGTTTTAAAATCTATATCTCCATAGATATGGGGTTCTCTAATACCCAAAAGATTAAGATTTGGACCATGTACTAATAATATTTTACATTTCTCCATATGCATGCAGACCTTTAATTATCTCTTTAACAATTAAATTAGGATCTTTCCCTTCAGTATCTAAAATCATATGAGCGGTCTCTCTATAATACTTTTCCCTCATTTCATATATCTCTTTAACTTCTTTTATATCTCTTCTAAGAATCGGTCTTTTTTTAAACTCTTCGTATTTTTGCAACCTATTTATCAAAGTATCAAAATCACCATACAGATAAATAACAAAGGATTTTTCTTTTAATAATTTTCTATTCTTCTCCCTTAATATAATTCCTCCTCCTGTTGAGATTATAACTTTTTCATAATCCTCTATCACTTCATTAAGATAAAATGACTCCATTTCCCTAAAATAATCCTCACCCTTATCGGAGAAAATTTTAGTTATTTTTTCCCCCTCTTTTTCTTCTATATAACAATCCAAATCAATAAAAGGATAACTCAACTCTTTTGACAAAAATAAACCTACTGTGGTTTTCCCACTACCCATGAAACCTATAAGGGCTATCCTATTTATATTCATCTACCAATAAAATACATTCCCCAAAGTATGAATATGCTCGCCAAAAAAAATACCGACACAATCAGCGCAACTATCCTGATAACATGCATTTTCTTTTCTTTTTTGGTTTTTACTTTCTTTGCCATAAAACTATCCCTCCGAATTATACCCTTCTCTCACATCATAACAGTTATTATAATGGGGACACTTCTGACAACATCCTATCTTGTGATTCAAACACTCATTATAATATGGACAATCTTCACAACAAAACATTAAATACCTCCCTTTTAATCCTCTACCGCATATAGAGGAGCATTATCATATGCTACTCTATCTTCCTTTTCAATTATATTTCTTAGATTTTTAGGTAATGAAAACATCATTTTATGGGTTTCCCCATCATAAAACTTCAGCCCCTCTAAGCCTTTATCTTTCAATATATCATCAATTTCTTTTTCTGAATATTCTTTTGGATCTATTTTATCACTTGCAAATATAAAACTCCATATGAAATCATAAGCAGGTACATAAGCTTGATAAGATCTAACCTTTTTAAAAATAGCTCTTAATGTTGAATTCATCACTGCATGGAAATATATCTTTAAATGATGTGTAGTACCCGCCTGCATTACAAAAATTCCATCTTCCTTTAAATGTTGTTTAACAATATTATAAAATTCATAAGTAAACAATTTAACAGCTGGACTTCCTTCCATAGGTTCAGATAAATCACTTATAATTACATCAAATTGATCCTCTGTTCTTTCCAAGTAGACCCTTGCATCATCTATAACAAGTTTTGTTCTATGGTCTTCAAAAGAACCTTGATGCCACTCTGGCAAAAACTCTTTTGAAACCCTAACTACTTCTCCATCTATATCCACCATTACCGCTTCCTTTACATCTTTATGTCTTAAAACTTCACGCAGAGTGGCACCTTCAGCTCCACCCATAATCAAAACTTTCTTTTCTTTGGATGGATTTAAAATAAGCGCAGGATGTACTATTGCTTCGTGATATATAAATTCATCCTTTTCACTAGATTGAATTCTTCCATCCAAAACTAAACACTTTCCATAAAAACTACTTTCTATAATCTCAATCTTTTGAAAAGGTGATTGCCCTGTATAATAAAACCTACTTATACCATGCCAGTGAATCTCACTGGGATGATTTTTTTCAATTATCCAATAAGCATCCATACATTGTCCACCTTTCCAATATTATTTTTTACCAGTCAACCTACAGTCTCTTTTTCCTTTTCCTTCTCCTCCTTCGGTTTATAATTAAAATTACCTTCCTCTATTGGGAGAATACCGCGCTTGGCCTCAAAAGTTATTACTTGTTCTGCCTGCAAATAATTATTTAAATATTCAAAAGCCTTCCATGGATTAACATGATCTCCACAAGTAAAAAGATCACAAGCAGCAAATCCATATTCTGGCCATGTATGTATAGCAAGATGAGATTCAGATATAACTACTACCCCGCTTACACCGTATGGACTAAATTTGTGAAATACAACCTCAACCACTTCTGCTCCAGCAACAACAGCTGCATTTACCATTATTTCCTTAATCTTTTCCACATCATTTAATATTTCACGGTTGCAATTGTACATCTCAGCTAAAATATGTCTTCCTAAGGATTTCCCAGTGATATTCACCTCGGTCCCGCCTCCTTTCTCAAAAATTTTACGAAAGCAATTTTATCACTAACACCATTATTTATCAAGAGATTTTCTAGGAAAAATAACTAAAAATAGGAGTTTTTTGAAAATTTATTCTTCTTTATCCTATTTTTTGCATTATTTTAAGATTTTTTTCTATTTATATATGTTTTTTAAGAGTTACTTTATAAATTGGTTGATATATAGGTCCTTGAGGAGTAAGAGTACTTTCAAAAAGTACAATTTCTTCAACTAAAATCTCTTCCTTTTTAAAATCAAAATCCTGTAAAATTCTAATATTCTCTTTAACCCTTCCAAGAGTTAGATGAGGAGAAAAAGGCTTTTTCTCTTTTGGTATTCCTTTTTTTACCAAACGTCGTTCAATAAGATCAAAGATCTTTTCCAAATTTCCTAATCCATCTTTAATTCCTATCCATAATACTCTTGGAGAACTAAGAGACGGAAATCCCCCAAAACCCTCTAAAGTTATAGAAAAAGACTCTACATAGTGACTTACCTCATCCAAAACCTCTTTAATTTCATCAACATACTTTTCAGAAACTTCTCCTATAAACCTTAAAGTAAGATGAAAATTCTCTTTTTCGACCCATTTTACATTACCAATTATGGAATTTCTTACACTTTTCTGAAAAACAAAAATCTTTTCCTTTAGATCTTCTGGAAAATCTATGGCTATAAATAATCTTTTATAACTTATGTCTTTAGAAGATTTCTTTGCCATATTTGTAAAAATAATAAGCTCCAGAATATAAAGTCAAAATTAAAGCAATTCCTATCAAATACTCTTTTAAAGGTAGGTTTAGAATAAAAAAAATTATAGCCATATCTTGAAAAACTGTTTTTATCTTGCCTGATCTTAATGCAGGGAGAATTATATTTTTTTGTAGTAATGCCATTCTCAATCCCGTAACCATAAATTCTCGGAAAAGAATAAATATTACAATCCAAGGCGAAATCAAATTCATACTAACAAAATATATTAAAACACTTATAACCAAGATCTTATCAGCTAACGGATCCAAAAATTTACCTAAATTAGAAATTTTGTTATACCTTCGAGCAATTTCTCCATCTAAATAATCAGTCAGAATAGCTAATAAGAATAAAGCAAAAGATAAAAAAGGACTCTTCGGAAAAAGTAAAAGGATAGGTAAAGTTAAGAAAATACGGAAAATAGTTAGGAAATTAGGAATATTCATACTATCTCTCCTAATAAATCATAAGATTTGTATTTTTTAATTCTAACCTTTACTTTTTCGCCCATTTTAATTTTCTTTTTTTCTGCCCCTACTATGTAGATAAGACCATCTACTTCTGGAGCTTCTCTCCAACTTCTTCCGTAAAAATATCGCCCATCAAAACCTTCTACTATAACTTCTAACTCTTTATTTACCATCTTTTTATTTAAATCCTTAGATATTTCCTTTTGTGTACTCATAATAATATCTACCCTTTTTTTCTTTTCTTCTTCATCTATTTGCTCTGGAAGATTTTGGGCTTTGGTACCATCCTCCGGATAATATGGAAAAACTCCAAGTCTATCAAAATAGTATTCTTGTATGAAATTATATAATTCCTCAAACTTTTTTTCTGATTCTCCTGGAAATCCAACAATAAATGTAGTTCTAATTACAGCATCAGGAAAATTTTCACGAATCTTATTCCAAATATTAATTATTTCATTTTTTCCATAACTTCTATTCATATTTTTAAGGATCTCATCATTAACATGTTGTAAGGGAATATCAAAATAAGGCACAATCTTCTCAGAATTCTTTATAAGTTGGATAATTTCATTACCTAATCTACTTGGATACAAATATAGCAATCTTATATAAAAATCTCCTTCAATTTTTTCAAGCTTACTAAGAAGTCTTGCTAAGGAAGGTTTTCCATATAAATCTTCACCATATCTTGTGGTATCTTGAGATATCATATTAATCT
Organism: Dictyoglomus sp. DH; assembly: GCF_055181375.1. Lineage (NCBI taxonomy): Bacteria > Pseudomonadati > Dictyoglomota > Dictyoglomia > Dictyoglomales > Dictyoglomaceae > Dictyoglomus > Dictyoglomus sp. DH. Next base: position 1,527,299 of record NZ_CM143706.1, read on the forward strand.
CTTTTACACCATTTCTTATTAATTTCTCTACCTCATTTAAAATATCTTCTATCTCTCTACTTCGCATCCTACCCCTTATATACGGAATAGTACAATAACTACAAAAATTATTACATCCTTCTGATATTTTCACATATGCACTATAAGGAGTAAAAAGTAATCGGGTCATTGCAGAAGTATAAAGAAAGTTAGAAGCTGGAGAGGTAATAACTTTTTCCGTAAATCCGTTATCCTTATTCAACAAATTTTTGAAATTCATATATTCACCAGGACCTATAAATAAATCTACAAATGGGAATTTACTCTCCAAATCCTTTTTAAATCTTTCCACAAGGCAACCTGTAACTACTATCTTTTTACCTAATTTCTTATATTTTTCTAATGAACGTATATTACTTTCCGATTCCTCTAAAGCAGGTTTTATAAAAGCGCAAGTATTAACTAATAGAATATCTGCCTCTTCTTCTGAGGATGTAAGAGTATATCCTAATTCTTTCAAAAATCCTAAAATTATTTCTGTATCCACTTGATTTTTAGCGCAACCTAAATGTATTATACCTGCCTTTTTCATGGTACCTTTACTTTTATTACTTCTCCTCTTTTTCCTAAAACTCCCATGCTTTGTTCATTATAAAATATTTCTATACCCCCTGCATTTCCTATATGAAAATATAAAGATGTATAAGTCCAAGTTAATGTATCTCCCTTATTTAAAATTCCCTCATAAATAATTTTTTCATCATTGAAAACCCTAATCCAAGTTCTTTCATTGGCAACTACCTTTATAGTAGAATTTAATGTATTTTCACCCTGGGGAAAGATCGTCTCAGTAGAAGTATAAGTAAAGCTTCCAAGGGAATATGTATATGAACTTTCTTGCTGATTACTTATAGAATAAAGAGTATATGTAGGTTCTTTTTGAGTTATTGATCTTGATTGAAAATATGATGATATAAAAATAGTTGTTAAGAGTATAACAACAACCAAGATATATACTCCATATTTCCACTCACAACTACTTCTATCCTTATTTTGTAAAGGTATCTCTATTTTATCTTCCTTTCTCCCATACTGTGAGTAGTATAAATCTATGATATTACTTTCATTTAGGCCAATAATATTTGCATATTTCTTAATGATTGCCTTTTTATAAAAATCAGATAGATTAACCTTATCAAAAGTATCATTCTCTATAGCTTCTAAATATCTATAACTTATCTTTAAAAGAGAAGAAACCTCTTTTAAATCTAATCCTTTCTTCTCTCTCTCTTCTCTAAATATCTCTCCTAAGCCTTTAGTCTCTCTAACCATGTCAACTCTCTTTTACTCAAAAACCTAATATCTCCTGGTTTTAAATTTCCAAGCTTTATTTCTCCTATTTGTATCCTTTTCAATTTTAACACTTCATAATTAAACAAGGATAACATTCTCCTTATCTGTCTTTTCCACCCTTGATATAAAACCACTCTAAGCATGCTTATATTTCCTTTAGCCCAAAGTATTACAAATTCAGCTGGTAATGTTTTTCCTTCTTCTAAAATAACACCTTCTCTCAGTTTTTTCAACTCTTCCTCTTTCGGAATTCCTTTTACTATTACTTCATAAACCTTAGGTATTTTATATTTCGGATGAATAATATAATTAGCAATCTCCCCATCATTAGTACAAAGTAAAAGACCTTCGCTATCTTGATCTAATCTTCCTACAGGATATACCCTATAGGATATATTTTTGATTAATAAAAGATCTTTTACTGTTTTTCTTCCAAAGGGATCATATAAGCTTGATATATAGCCCACAGGCTTATATAAAGCCAAATAGATCTTTTTTTCTGGAATTAAAATTTTTCCTTCTACTTCTACTCTATCTTTCTCTGGATCTATTTTATAACCTAAGGTAGTTATTACATTTCCATTTACTTTTACCTTACCTTGAATAATAAGTTCCTCTGCTTTTCTACGAGAAGCAAAACCGCATTTTGCAATATATTTTTGAAGTCTTTCCATACCTATTTTTTAACTCTTTCCTCTAATTCTTTTTTATCTTCTATAATAAAATATCTAAAGAATTCTTCTCCAATTCCATATATAAATGGTCTTCCAATAGTCTCTTTTCTTCCTATAATCCTTATAAGCCTTCGCTCTAATAAATTAGAAAGAATTCCATCAACTTTTGTTCCCTTTATAGCTTCTATCTCAGTCTTTGTTATAGGTTGATGATAATAGATTATAGCAAGCACCTCTAAAGCTGATCTTGATAATCTCTCAGTACCCTTAGATGTATATCTCCATACAGCTTCTGCAGCATCTGGAGAGGTTGCAAATTCATATCCATCATTTATTTTATAAATATTAATACCTCTTTCTTCATACTCTTTTTTAAGTTCTTCTAATAATTCCTCTACCTCTTTATCATCTATATCCAAGATTTTAGCTATCTCCTTAGAAGAAATAGGTTTCTCAGAAACAAAAAGAATAGCTTCTATCTGTTTTTTATACTTTTGTCTCAACTCTCTCATCTTCCACCACTTTAAAAATTATCTCTCCTAAATATTCATTTTGGAAAACCACAACCTTTCCTTTATTTGCTAAATCACATAAAGCAAGAAAATAACAGATTTTATCTATTTTATTTTTCCCCTTCACTATCTCCGAAAATTTTCCTTCTTTTTTAGCCATAATATCCAAAGCTTTATTTTCAATATCTATTGTAAAATGATCCTCTAAATAATTTAAATTCTGTATTAAGCTTTTTTTTCTTTCCAGAAAGAGAAGATAAATTTCTGTCAAATTTATTTTTTCATTTTGATTCAAAATTAATACGTCTTCCTTTTTGCTAAAATCTCGTCTAAATATGAGAAGGCTCCTTTCCTCTTTTTCCTTTAGATAAGGAACCAATTCTCTCCAATCATCAGAAAAAAGCAAAAATTCATCTTCCTTTTTCTCTCCGTCAGATATATCCTTCTTTCTTAAACCGAATAATCTTTTAATTTTACTCTCTAATATTTCTACTGTTACATCTAAAAAAGATGTCGTAAGCTCAAGATCATTCCACTTATTTTCTCCCAATGAGTAATACTGATCAATCAAATCCTTAAGAGGAAAAATAGATATATCAATCTCCTTTTGCAAAAATTCTTTTATTGTGAGAAATGGATTAATTACCATTTTATCTTTAATCCCATAGCTTCTCTAACAATATCCATGGTTTTTTGGGCTTCTTCTCGAGCCTTTTTATTTCCTTCAAATAGAATATCCCAAGTAGTCTTTTCATCATTAAAATAAACCTTACGTTTTTCCCTAATAGGTGTCAAAAAACTATTTAATTTTTCTGAAAGTTTCATTTTACACTCCACACATCCAATCTCAGCCCTTCTACAGGCCTCTGCAATCTCTTCAGTTTCCTCTTTATTAAAGATTTTATGATAAGCAAAAACAGTACAAACTTCTGGATGTCCTGGGTCATTTCTCCTTATACGTGCAGGATCAGTTACCATCCCTCTTATTATCTTTTTAAGTTCTTCCTCCTCTGTATCTAAAGGAATTGTATTGCCATAACTTTTTGACATTTTTCTCCCATCTGTCCCTACAAGTTCTGGGACATCAGAAAGTTTAGCTTGAGGTTCTGGAAATATGGGAGAATAAAAATAATTAAATCTTCTTGCTATCTCTCGAGTAAGTTCTAAATGAGGTAACTGATCCTCTCCAACAGGGACAGTATCAGCTCTATAAATTAAAATATCTGCAGCTTGGAGAACAGGATAACCTAAGAATCCATATGTAAAAAGGTCTCTTCCTTCCATCTCTCTTAACTGCTCTTTATAGGTAGGATTCCTTTCTAACCATGGTAAAGGTACAAACATAGAAAATAACAGAAAAAGTTCAGCATGCTCAGTTATATCTGATTGCCTAAATATCACTGCTTTGTTAGGATCTATTCCTACTGCTAACCAATCACATATCATATTAAAAACATTATCTTTCACCTCTTCTGTCTCCCTATAATGTGTGGTTAAGGCATGCCAGTCAGCAATTTCAAAAAAGCATTCATAGGAATCTTGAAGTTCTACCCAATTCTTTAAAACTCCCAAAAGATGTCCCAAATGCAACTTTCCCGTTGGTCTCATACCGCTTAATATTCTCCCAGCCTTCATTCAAAACCCTCCCAGATAATTCAGTATCTTTTCAAGATAGGATTATATCAAAAATTTTAGTCCTAAAAGATAAAGGAAGAAACTTAAAAGGGGACTCATAATTATATAAAGAACATTAGTCAAAATAAGAATCATTAGGATAAATATACCATAAATTCCTAAAGATCGATAATACCTTCTATACTTATAAGGAAGAATTGCTTCTAATACATGAGAGCCATCTAAAGGAGGAATAGGTATTAAATTAAAAACCCCTAAAAAAACATTAAGAATAGCAAGCTCTATACAGAATCTGATAAAACCAATTGGAATATATAATCCTTCTATTCTCCAAAATATACTTACTAAAAAAGCTAAGGCGAAATTAGCAAAAGGGCCTGCTAAAGATACCAAAACTACACTTTTTTCACCTCTTCTTAAATTATCAAAATTAACTGGAACAGGCTTTGCCCAACCAAACCTAAAAAAGAGTAGCATTAAAAAACCAATAGGATCTATATGAGCTAAAGGATTCAAGCTTAACCTGCCTAAAAGACGAGGAGTAGGATCACCTTCTATTTCAGCCATCTTTCCATGAGCATATTCATGAACTGTTATTGCTATCAATATAGCTAATATTCTCCACAAATACAACACTAAGTTATTAAATCCCATAAATACCTCCTACATAATTATATCCAATATTAATGGTAATGGCTCCCTTTTATAGGGACCTATTTTTATCGCTTCTTTAAATATCTCTTGAGCTTTTCTTAATTTTTCAGCATCATTAGCATAAAAAGTTACTATAGGTTCATTTTTAGTAACTTTATCTCCTATCTTCTTATGCAATTTTAAACCCACGAAAAGATCAATCATATCATCCTTTTTAGCCCTTCCTGCACCTAAGGTCATCACCGTTTGAGCTACCCTGTATGCATCTAACTCTTCAATATACCCCTCTTCTAAGGTATATATCTCTTTTTGTACTTTGGCATTTAAAAGAGGAGAGTAATCATCAATAATCTTGTGATCTCCTCCTTGATAAATTATTAAATCTCTAAGTTTATTCAAGGCCTTTCCACTTAGTAAAGCACTCTTAACTTTTTCTCTCAAAATCTCGTCATCTTCTTTCTCTCCAGCAACTTTAAGGGCAACAATTGATAAAACCGTTACTAACTCTATTAGATCTGAAGGACCTCTACCCTTTAATACCTCTATTGCCTCTAAAACTTCTAAAGAATTACCAACAGCGTTCCCTAAGGGCTGGTCCATTTGAGATATTACAGCAGCCATTTTTCTACCCATATTTTTCCCAATTTCAACCATGATTTTAGCCAACTCCTTAGCTGAATTTATATCTTTCATAAATGCTCCTTTACCTACCTTAACATCCAATACAATTACATCCGAACCCCCTGCTATCTTTTTACTCATTACGCTACTTGCGATAAGAGGAATAGAATCAACAGTTCCTGTTACATCTCTTAAAGCATATATTTTTTTATCAGCTGGTACTAAATTCTCTGTTTGACCTACTATAGCTATTCCTATTTCTTTAACTTGCTTAATAAATTCTTCATCGGATAAATAAGTTCTAAAACCTGGGATTGACTCTAATTTATCAATAGTACCTCCTGTATGTCCCAGACTCCTTCCTGACATTTTTGCTACAGGATACCCTAAGGATGCAATAAGAGGGGCAAAAACTAATGTTGTTTTATCACCTACACCCCCTGTACTATGTTTATCTATTTTTGTTCCTGGAATATTTGATAAATCTAAAACCTTACCTGAAAAAGCCATTTCCTTTGTTAAAGAAACAATCTCTTGAATATTCATACCTCTAAAATAAATTGCCATAAGCAAAGCCGACATTTGATAATCTGGTATATCTCCCTTTACATAACCATTAACTATATATGATATTTCATCGTAAGTTAATGGATGTCCATCTCTCTTTTTAATAATAAGATCTACCATATTCATAATATATTCCACCCTTTCTGAATAATACTTAAGAAACTCTCCCCATCAAGATTATTTTCAACCTTAAAGTAATCTGCTATCGTCTTTCCTAAATTAGCAAATGTCCTTTGTATCCCTAAAGAATAGTTGTTTTTAAAATCTGGAGAATAGATAAGCAGAGGAACATACTCTCTTGAATGATCCGTACTTGGAGTTGTAGGATCACATCCATGATCTGCGGTTATTATTAAAAGATCTTTATCAGATAATAATTTCAAAATCATTGGTAAGGCTTTATCAAACTCTTCCAAAGCTTTAGCCATACCCAAAGGATCATTTCTATGACCGTAAAGGGTATCAAAATCTACTAAATTTACAAAAATGAGACCCTCTTTTAATTTGTTCCAAGCAAGAAAAATGTTTTCTATACCCTCTGCATTATTTTTTTGATGAAGAGAATATGTTAATCCTCTTCCTGCAAAAATATCTTCTATCTTTCCTACCCCAATTACATCATAATCATTATTTTTTAAAAGATCTAAAAGAGTATTACGGGGCGGAGGTAATGAAAAATCTTTTCTCTTAGGAGTACGATAAAAATTACCAGAGGTTCCTGCAAAAGGTCTCGCAATAACCCTTGCAACCGCATGTTCACCATGTAAAATACAACGAGCTATTTCACACATTCTATATAACTCTTCTACAGGGATAATATCCTCATGAGCTGCAATCTGAAACACACTATCTGCTGATGTGTAAACAATAGGATAACCAGTTTTAATATGTTCTTCTCCCAATTCCTTAATTATCTCTGTTCCTGAAGCAGGCTTATTCCCTAAAACTTTCCTCCCAATAGCTTTTTCAAATTTTTCTATTATCTCTTTTGGAAATCCATTTGGGTAAGTAGGAAAGGGTTTATCCAAAATTATACCTGATATTTCCCAATGACCAGTAGTAGTATCTTTTCCTGGAGAAGCTTCAGCCATCTTTCCATAAAATGCCAAAGGCTTTTCTTCGTAAGGAATTCCTTTTATAGGATATATATTAGATAAACCTAATTTACCCATATTAGGTAAATTTAATCCTCCCACTGCTTCTGCTGTATTTGCTAATGTGTTACTTCCTTCATCTCCATACTTAGAAGCATCAGGAAGTTCACCAATTCCCACTCCATCTAATACTATTAATATTACACGTTTCATTTTTCTTGCCTCCGCCCCAAAGGATGTGCTCTTCTATAAACTTCATGTAATTTACTAGAAACTACATGAGTATATATTTGCGTCGTAGATATATCAGAGTGACCAAGAAGCTCCTGAACAATACGGATATCAGCACCATTGATTAATAAATGAGTAGCAAAGGTATGTCTAAAAGTATGTGGAGATACTTTTTTAGATAAACCTAAGACCTTAGAATATACTTTTATGATATACCAAACACCTTGTCTTGTAATCCTATATCCTTTTTTATTTAAAAATAAAGCATCGCTATCTACAGGCTTAAAATATTCCCTTACTTTAAGATATTTCTCAATACTCTCTGAAGCGTACTCTCCTATTGGAACAATTCTTTCCTTTTCTCCTTTTCCAAAACACCTTATATATTTTTCTTTCAAGTTAACATTATATAAATTTAGATTAACTAACTCAGAAACCCTTATACCTGTACCGTATAGGGTTTCCAAAATAGCCTGATTCCTAATACCTAAAGGAGAGGAAGGATCAGGAAGATCTAAAATACTATCTATCTCTTTTTTATCTAAAACCTCAGGAAGATAAATAGGTATTTTAGGAGTCAGTATTATACTTCCATAATTTTTAGAAAGATAGCCTTCTCTTATGAGAAATCTCAAAAAAGTTCTTATAGCTGAAATCTTTCGGGCAATAGATTTTATCTTATACTCCTTATATAAGGTAGATAGATATTTCTGCCAATCTTCTCTATTAAAATCCTTTAAATTCTTCTTCTCTTCTTTTAAGAATGAAATAAAATGTTCTAAATCCCTTTTATATGCTTCTAAAGTATTAGAGGATAAATTTTTTTCGAATTTCAAATAAAAAAGAAAATCTTCTAATTTATCCCTCATAGACTTTCTCTTATCTTATACAAAATAATTCCAAGAGCAACTGATACATTCAATGAGTTCACTTTTCCATAGGGTGATATCTTCACTAAAAGATCACAAGATTCTTTAACAAGCCTGTGAAGACCCTCACCTTCACTCCCTATTACTAAAGCCAAAGGAAATCTGTATTTTACTTTATCGAATTCAATATCAGTATCCAAATCCGCGCCTACTATAAAGAAATTCTCCTCTTTAAGATCCCTTAAAAAATTTGCCACATTAGATACTCTAACAACAGGTATAAAAGATAAAGCACCAGCTGAAGCCTTAAAAACAGTAGGAGTTAATCCAACACTTCTATATTTAGGGATTACAATAGCAGATGCCCCTAAAAACTCACAGGTTCGAGCAATCGCACCTAAGTTTCTCGGATCTTGAATATGATCTAAAATTACGATTATGCTATTATTATCCAACTTTGTTTTTAAGTCTTCCCAAGAAACATATGGAACAGATGAGACAATAGCTAATATACCTTGAGAATTATCTTTTACTTCATTATCAATAAAATTTCTATCCACATATTGAATAGGTATATTTTTCTCTTTAGCAAGGTTTATTATCTCCTTAAATTTTTTATCAAAATGAATACCCTTTGCAATATAAATCTTGTTTATATTCAAATCTCCTTTTAAAGCCTCTAAAACAGAATTTTTTCCATATATTTTCTCTTCCATAAAAACTCTCCTTTTATTCAATATGCAATTAAAACTACTGCAAGGGCTGCAATTCCCTCTTTTCTCCCAATAAAACCCAATCCTTCGTTAGTAGTAGCCTTTATATTAACAGCTGATTTATCTATTCCTAAAGTAAAAGATATTTTCTCAATAATAGCTTCTCTATAAGATAAAACCTTTGGCTCTTCTGCAATAATCATACCATCAATATTAATAATTTTTATCTTTCTTTCCTCTAAAAGACTTCTTACTTTTTCCAGTATGAGTATACTTGATATGCCTTTATAATTTATATCCGTATTTGGAAAATAATATCCAATATCATAAAGTCCAGAGGCACCAAGAAGAGCATCCGAGATAGCATGAATAAGTACATCTCCATCAGAATGTCCCTTTAATCCCTTTGGATAAGGAATCTTTACCCCACCTATATATAAATCTTTTCCTTCTTCAAAAGGATGTACGTCATAACCTAAACCAACTCTAATATTTTGGAAATGTAATCTATCCATATTAAATCTTCCTTTGTAGTAATTTTTATGTTAAAAGGATCTCCTTCCACTATGTATACTGGATAACCCAATCTTTCTAATAATACAGCATCATCAGTGCCTAAAAATCCATCTTGAAGAGCCTTATTATGAGCTTCTAATAATAAATTATATGGAAACATTTGGGGTGTTTGAATAAGCCATATCTTTTTTCTTTCTAAGGTAGCCTCTACCCTTCCTTTTTCATCTACTAACTTTACTGTATCTTTTGAAGGGATACCTAAAATACCAGAAGTTTTTCTTTCAATACAAAAATCTATTAATTTCTCTATATTCTCTATCTTTACAAAGGGTCTTGCTGCATCATGTATTATTACATATTCACATGGTTCCTCGATACTCCTAATCCCATTACAGACAGAATGTTGCCTTTCTTTGCCCCCTACTACTAATTTTATTTTTTTTGATAAATTCCATTCTTTAATCTTTTCTTGATAAAAATTTATCTTATCCTCTCTAACTACTAATATTAACTCTGATATTCTTTTGACCCTATCAAAAGTCCTCAAAGAATAGTAAATCAGAGGCTTATCTTTAATTCCCACAAGAAGTTTATCATCCCCAAATCTTACACTCTTTCCTCCAGCCACAATTATACCTACTATTTTTTCCAATGATCCTTATCCTCCCTTACCCTACCAAAGATAAGTCTTCCTGCAGCAGTTTGAAATACACTTGTAACAACAACTTTTACAGTTTGTCCTATATATTTTCTTCCATTTTCCACTACCACCATAGTTCCATCCTCTAAATAGGCAACCCCTTGTCCAGCCTCTTTTCCTTCTTTAACAATATTTAGAGTAAGCTCTTCTCCTGGTAAATATATTGGTTTTACAGCATTCGATAACTCATTTATATTTAACACCGTTATACCTTCTATTTTAGCAAGTTTATTTAATCCATAATCATTAGTTACTATTTTACCTTTCAAAAGTTTCGCTAACTTTACCAATTTAGAATCCACACTTTGAATTTTAGGAAAGTCCATATCTACAATTACTACTTGATCTCCCAATTCTTTTCTTATTTGATTTAGATTATCAAGTCCAAATCTTCCCCTATTCTTTTTTAAAGATTCTGAAGAATCAGCGAGTTGTTGCAATTCCTTTAAAATAAAGCGGGGAATAATTATTTTCCCTTCTATAAAATTTGTCTTCAATATATCTACTATTCTTCCATCTATAATTACACTTGTATCAAGTATTTTTACATACGGGAAATTATTAAAATCAAAAAACCTCATTCTGAAAATAAAATAAATATATATAGCAAAGACTAAAAAGGCAAAAATAAAATTTAATATATAAAGAGTATTGCATTTGTTATAAAAAAAAGACATGAATGAAAAAACTAAGAGACCTACAAATAACAAAGAAACTATTATAAACCATAATTTCCAAAGTTTTTTCATAAAATCTCAGTCCCCCAAAAAATAAAATATTTAAATAAATCCCCTAAAAAAATAAATATTAAAAAACTGAAGAAATTCTTTGTAACCTGCTTAAAGCCTCTCTTATTTTTTTAGCTCTCACCTCCCCAACCCCTTCTATATTATCAAGATCCTCGAAACTACTTTCTATAATTTTAGGCAAACTACCAAAATATTCTACAATATTATCAATAATAGCAGACGGAATAGATGTTATTCGATTTAGAATTCTATAACCTCTTGGTGTTACTAATATACTTATTTCTATCTCTTCTTTCTTGTATCCCAATATCTCACCTGCAACTATAGCAAACTCTTGAAAATTTCCTTTGAAATTATCTAAAAGCTCCTTCAAAATTTCATCTGCTTCAGTAGGCTTCCTCTTGTAATCTTTTATAACCAAAATTGTCTCTTCCTTAACACCTGCAAGTAAAGCTTCTAACTGTATTTCAATTAACCTTCCTTCTATGCCAAGTTCTATAAGATAATTCTCTACTTCTTTATGAATTGTGAATAGCATACATGCCCTATGCAAAAATATAAGCACATCATAAAGGTTGACTTGATTTTCCAATTCTAAAGAATTTAACCTATTCAAAAGATCATCATATATATTCCTGTATCTTTCCATAGTTTGAAGCGCTTGAGAGGCTTTAGTTAATATTTCTCCTACATCTCTTAGAACATACTTCCAATCATTCTGAAAAAGAGTAATCGTATCCTTTCTTTGAGAAACACTAATAACTAAACATCCTATCTGCCTTGCCACTCTTTCTGCTGTAGCATGTCTTGCTCCTGTTTCAGAAGAAGGAATATTGGGATCAGGTAATAATATCACATTTGCATAAAGAATTTTCTTTGCTTCTTTACTCAGTATTATTGCTCCATCCATCTTTGAAAGCTCATAAAGCCTATTGGGGGTAAATTCTATATCTAATGGAAATCCACCATTCATAATTGGTTTAAGTTTCTCTGACTCTCCTATTACTATTAATGCTCCGGTTTTTGCTTTTACAATCTGCTCTAAGCTTTCCCTTAAGGGTGTACCTGGAGCCACAAACTTCAATGCTTGTACAACAAATTTTTTTGGCTCTGCCATTTTAACCCCACACCTTCTCTATTTCTAAAATATTAGAAACAGGAATGAAATAAAAATCCTCTTGATCTATAATTTTACTTTTAGAAGGAATTATTGCTTTTATAAAACCAAATTTCTTTGCTTCCAAAATTCTCTTTTCTAAATGTGGTATACTTCTTACTTCTCCTCCTAATCCTATCTCACCTATTGCTATCAAATCATGGGGAAGAGGTTTATCCTTTAGAGCAGAGAGTATGGCCAACACTATCCCTAAATCAATTGCAGGCTCTTCAATTTTTAAGCCTCCTACTACATTGAGAAAAACATCTTTATCAGAAAAATTAATTCTAAGTTTTTTCTCTAAAACAGCTAAAAGAAGTATTACCTTATTCAAATCTATTCCTGATGTAATTCTTCTTGGATACGTTGTATTGGTTTTACTAACCAATGCTTGTACTTCAACTAATAAAGGCTTTGTACCTTCCATTATTGGTATAACTATTGATCCTGATATAGCTAAATTCCTATTCTCAAGTAATCTTTGAGAAATATCTTCAACTTCAATTAAACCCTCATCCTTCATCTCATAAAGCAGAAAGTCATTAGTTGGTCCAAACCTATTTTTTACAACCCTAAGTACTCTCAAATCACTATATCTTTCCCCTTCCAGATACAAGACCACATCCACTAAATGTTCTAATAATTTTGGACCTGCTATATCTCCTTCCTTTGTTACATGGCCTACTAAAATTACAGGGATCTTTGTTTTTTTTGCAAAATTTACCATCTTATTAGTACATTCCCTTACTTGAACTACATTACCAGGAGATGTAGGAAATTCAGAGGAATAAACAGTTTGAATAGAATCCACAATTACCAAAGAATAATCAGATTTTTCTATAAAGGGTAAAATCGCCTCAATATCCCTTTCACATACAAAATCTATTTGAAGATTTGAACTATTTTTTGAAACTCTCTTAAGCCTAATTCCTACTTGCGAAAGAGTCTCTTCTGCCGATAAATATAAAACCTTTGCATTTTTACTCTGAATAGCAACAGCAATTTGTAAAAGTAGAGTAGATTTTCCTATCCCTGGTTCTCCACTTAATAAAATTACAGCTCCCTCAACAATCCCCCCTCCCAATATAAAATCAAATCCTCTTAACCCACTTTGTAGTCTTTTCTCTTCTAGTTGTGATATAGAATCTAATCTTACAACTTTTAAATTTTCTTCACCTTTTAATGTCTTACTTTCCTTTTCAGAAATTTCTATAAAGGAATTCCAACTTTGACAGTTAGGACATCTGCCAAACCATCTTATACTTTCGTATCCACATACTTGACATACAAATTTAGTTTTGATTTTCGTCATTTACATTTTTATTTAGATGGCTCCTTTGCTAAAGTGACTTTTCTGAAAACAATATTACCATCTTTACTAAGTTCTGCCTTTATAATATCTCCTTCATTAAAATCACCCTGAAGGATAAACTCAGCAAGTGGATCTTCAATATAATATTGAATAGTTCTCTTTAATGGTCTTGCACCATATTGAGGATCATACCCTTTTTCTAATAAGAATTCTTTTACATCATCAGAAAGTTCTATATCTAATTTCTTTTCTCTCAATCTTTCTCTAACTGGTTTCAAAAGAAGATCTAATATTTTTCTAAGATCTTCCCTTGTTAATGGTCTAAAGAAGACAATCTCGTCCAATCTATTCAAGAATTCAGGTCTGAAATATTTCTTCATTTCCGAAAGGATAGTTTCCTTTATCTTATCAAAGGATTTTTCTCGATCCTCTTTTGAGGCAAACCCTATTGTAGCTTCTTGTTTGAAGTATTCAGCGCCAAAATTAGATGTCATTATTAATATGGTATTTCTAAAATTAACTCTTCTTCCATGTCCATCTGTAAGCTGTCCTTCATCCATTATTTGCAGCAATATATTAAAAACATCACTATGGGCTTTTTCTATTTCATCAAATAGGATAACAGAATAAGGTCTTCTATGAACCTTTTCCGTTAACTGACCACCCTCCTCATATCCTACATATCCAGGAGGAGCACCAATAAGTCTTGATACAGTATGTTTCTCCATATATTCAGACATATCTAATCTAATTAAAGCATTTTCATTTCCAAAAAGGTACTCAGCTAAAGCTCTTGCTAGCTCAGTCTTTCCAACACCTGTTGGACCTAAGAACATAAATGCACCTATAGGTCTTCTTGGATCTTTCAAACCAGATCTTGATCTTCTTATAGCCCTTGACACAACACTTACAGCCTCATCTTGAGAAATAATTCTCTTATGAAGTTCTTCTTCCATTCTGAGTAATCTTTCTCTTTCTTCCATAAGAAGTTGTGCTACAGGTATACTAGTCCAGCTTGCCACTACCTGAGCTACATCCTCTGGAGTTACCACTCCTTCATTCTCAATAGACGTGGTAGCTAAGAAATTCTTAAGATATTCTTCAATTCTTCTTTCCTCATCTCTGAGTTGAGCAGCCCTTTCAAAAGCTTGATTTCTGATAGCTATTTCTTTTTGTTCTCTTATTCTTGCAAGTTCCAATTCTAAATTACTATGAGCGGTAGATTTCTGTCTTTTCAGTCTGACCCTTGCAGCTGCCTCATCTATTACATCTATAGCTTTGTCAGGAAGAAATCTATCAGTGATATACCTTACAGAAAGTTTAACAGCCTCTTCTAATGTTTCATCAGAAATTTTAACCCTATGATGAATCTCATATTTTTCTCTCAATCCCTTAAGAATTTCCAATGTCTCTTCTGGAGTTGGCTCATTAACTATAACAGGTTGGAATCTCCTTTCTAAAGCTCCATCTTTTTCTATATATTTTCTATATTCTTGGGGAGTTGTTGCTCCAATAACTTGAATTTCTCCTTTTGCTAAAGAAGGTTTTAAAATATTAGCTGCATCTACAGCTCCTTCAGCAGCTCCAGCTCCAACTAAGGTATGAATCTCATCTATAAACAAAACTACATCCTTTGCCATCTTTACTTCTTCTATTATTCTCTGCATTCTTTCCTCAAACTCACCCCTATACTTTGTACCAGCTACTATGCTACCCATATCTATAGCTACAATTCTTTTATTTAACAATGTTTCTGGTACATCTCCTTCCACAATTTTTTGGGCTAATCCTTCCACAATAGCTGTCTTCCCTACTCCAGGTTCTCCAACAAGTACTGGGTTATTCTTAGTTCTTCTACTCAATATTTGAATTATTCTTTCTAATTCCTTTTCTCTCCCAATAACAGGATCAAGTTTGCCCTGTCTTGCAAGCTGAGTTAAATCTCTACCAAATTCATCCAAGGTGGCTGTTATAGCTCTCTTCTTCTTATTTGTATTCTGGGAAGCAATTTGTCTTCCCTTTACCTTTGCGGGATCAATTGGTTCTCCTAATAACTTAAGTATTTCTACTGTAACATCCTCTATCCTTACTCCCATTCCCTCTAACACGTGAGCTGCCACACCTTCTCCTTCCTTCAACAACCCAAGAAGTAAATGCTCTGTACCAATATAATTATGATTCAATTCTTGCGCAGATTCAGAAGCATACTCTAAGACCTTCTTGGCCCTTGAAGTAAAAGGAAGTGCTCCATAGGAGGTACCATCACCACGACCTATTAGTCTCTCTATCTCACTCCTGAGGTAATTAAGATCAAGACCCAAGTTTATCAAAACTTGAGCAGCTATGCCTCCATCCTCACGGAGTAACCCCAGGAGAATATGTTCTGTACCAACAGTAGAATAATTAAGCCTTCTTGCCTCCTCCTGTGCTAAGAGTAGTACTCTGTAAGCTCTTTGCGTCAACTTATCCATCATTTTCTATACACCTCCTTAACATGACACCTCCCTAATCTATTTTATAATTTTTGAAAACATCATGCAATAAATCTGCCCTCACCCTATCCCTTTCTTCAGAATCCATTTCTCTACCTAATTTAACTTGTAAATGAGCAGGCAACGTTAATATCAATAACAAATCTAATAATTTGATTGGTAAATTTATTATTTTATAAAAAATACCAAATCTAATATTAGAAAGTAAAGAGATAGCCTCCAAACTTTCTAAATATTTAGCATAATTTATAATACCCCATGCTCTTCCAAAAATATCTTCTATCCATCTTCTCCTTTCTTCAAAAAGTAATTCTCGAGCCTTTATTTCTTCATTGACGATTTTTAAAGCTATTTCTTCCATTTTTTTTATTAACTCTTCTTCGCTACAACCCAGAGAGGATTTACTTGCAATTTGATAAAAACTAGCTATAGCCTTAGTATTCTCACCATAAAAACCCCTAATCAAAACCTTAGAAGATCTCAACCTCCTAAAAAGAGTTTTAATTTTCCCAGTAAAAGTTAGACCCGGTAGATGTACCAATAAAGATATTCTTAGGCCACATCCTAAATTTGTTATACAAGAGGTAAGATAACCCATACTATTATCAAAGGCAAAATCAAAATATTCCGAAATGTGGTTTTCCAAAGATTGAAGCATTTTCCAACTCTCATTAATTTCTAATCCGCCACTTAAAACCTGAATTCTGAAATGATCTTCTTCATTTAACCTAATACTCAATTTACCATCTTTTCTTACAATAAGACCTGTACCAGATAGATTATTAAACTGATCCTCACTTATTAGGTGTTTTTCTATTAAAACTTCAGATACTAATTTAGGTAATTTCTCCAATCTTAAAAAATCGTAATCTTTTTTAAATTTAGTGTCATTTTTAAATACCCATTCAACCTTATTTATAAACCTTTTTCTTTGCGGTTCAGAAGCTTGATTTGGAAATGGAAATTCTCTAACATTCCTCGCTAATCTTATCCGAGTACTTAATACTATATCTTTATGTAAATTGCCTTCTCCAATCCACTTAAGATACTTATAATAGAATTCTCTCATCCACTCCTCTCATTCAATTTATTCAAGAAATCTCTTAACTTTGCTGCTTTTTCATAATCCTCTTCTTCTACTGCTTTCGACAATTCTATTTTATACCTAAGTATATCTTCTTTTTTAGAAGTATTCTTAGGAATTTTTCCCCTATGTTCTTTGTTTCCATGATAACTCTTTATTATTTCTCCTAATTCATCCTTAAAAACATAATAGCAATAATAGCAACCAACCATAACTGTTTCTTCTATCTTCTTCCAGGTTCTTCCGCAATTAGGACATCTCTTTTCTTCCTCATCATGAGGAAAGGCAATTTGGAAAAGCTTCTTAATATATTCATACAAACATTCCCTACAAAGGGAATATTTTCTTAATCCTTTCTCATCCTTTATCTCCAAAAGATATATGGCTGAATTTTTATGGCAGAAATCACATTTCATTCCTTCCAATACACCTCTGTATAAAATATTCGTGTATTCTCGTGTCATCTGTTAGCTCTGGATGAAAGGTCAATCCTAAAATACTTTTTTCTTCTACAAAAACAGGCTTTTCCATAAATACTCCAAGTACTTTGACATCTTTTCCTACATCTAATATCTGAGGTGCCCTTATAAAAACGGCCTCAAAAGGTTTATCTCCTATAGCTGGAATATCTAAATAAGTGGAAAAACTTTCTCTTTGCCTACCGTATGCATTTCTTGAAACTGTAATATCTAAAACTCCCAAAGTTTTCTGATGAGGGTGATTTTCTATTCTTTTTGCAAGAAGAATTAAACCTGCACAAGTTCCCATTGCAGGAAGGCCAGCCTTTAGTGCATCCTGGAGTTTTTTAAATAATCCTGTATTTTCAAGGACAGTTAAAAAGGTAGTACTTTCTCCACCAGGAATGATGATTCCATCAATCTTATCCAAATCCTCAGGCTTCTTTATAAGAATAGTATCTACATCCAATTTTTTAAGCATATTTTTATGTTCAATTATGGAACCTTGAATAGAAAGTATACCTATTCTCATTTTACCAACCTCTTGTCTGGAGTAATTCAGTCTCATTCAACTTCCTTATGTCAATACCAGGCATAGGTTCTCCTAAATCCTCAGAAATTTCAGATAAAACATAAGGATCATCATAGTAGGTTACCGCAAGAACAATTGCCCTTGCTCTTTTCCTTGGATCCTTAGACTTAAAGATTCCAGATCCAACAAATACACCATCTGCACCGAGATGCATCATTAAAGCTGCATCAGCAGGTGTAGCTATTCCTCCAGCAGCAAAATTTACTACTGGGAGTCTTCCAAGCCTTTTTGTTTCCATTAACACCTCTAAAGGAGCACCTAACTCTTTAGCTTTTGTTACCAACTCATCATCAGGTAGTAACACTAAAGATCTTACTTCATCCATAATTTGTCTCATATGTCTTACTGCTTCTACCACGTTTCCTGTTCCAGCCTCACCCTTAGTACGTATCATAGCTGCGCCTTCCGCAATTCTTCTTAAAGCTTCTCCTAAATCTCTGGCACCACAAACAAAAGGAACTTTAAAAGCATGCTTATTTATATGATACTTTTCATCGGCAGGTGTCAAAACTTCACTCTCATCAATAAAATCTACACCTAAGGCTTCAAGAATCTGAGCTTCTACAAAATGCCCAATCCTTACCTTAGCCATAACAGGTATACTAACAGCAGACATTATCTCTTTTATCTTCTTTGGATCAGCCATTCTCGCCACTCCACCCTGGGCTCTAATATCAGCAGGTACCCTCTCCAAAGCCATCACAGCAACAGCCCCAGCTTCCTCTGCTATTTCAGCTTGCTCAGCATTAGTAACATCCATGATAACTCCACCTTTTAACATCTGAGCAAGACCTCTTTTTACTTTATCTGTTCCTGTAAATATTTCCATATTTCACAACCTCCTTTAAGGAAAAGGAATATATTTTTTAAAATGTATACTCCTTTTATAAAAAATTGTCAAAAGTTAAAGTATTAAAAATACTTTAAAGTTACCCATTAAAATACATATATATCTTTTCAGCAACCTTTTCAGGAATTCCTGGTATGTTTTTTAGTTCTTCTAAAGAAGCCTTTTTTATGTCTTCTATAGAAGAAAAATGTTCCATAAGTATTTTCCACCTCTTCCGGCCAACCCCTGAAATTTTCATTAAGGAAGGCTCTAATATCTTTTTTCTATAAAGCTTTCTATGATAAGAGATTGCAAACCTATGAGCCTCGTCTCTTACATGTTGTAATAAATGAAGAGCATGGGAATCCTTTGGAAGAATAATTGGTTTTGATCTATTTGGAAGAAAAATCTCTTCATTTTCCTTAGCAAGAGCTATAATTAATTTAGGCTTTATACCTATCTCATTAAATACTTCCATGGCAGAGCTTAATTGTCCTTTTCCCCCATCAATGAGTACAATATCTGCCAAGGGATCTACATCTATCCTTTTTAATCTTCTTCTTAATACCTCTTGAAGCATTAAGAAATCATTTGGAAGTTCTTCTATGTACTTTATCTTATATCGTCTATACCTACCCTTATCAGGAAAACCTTTAAAAAAGAAAACTTTAGATCCTACAGCCTCCTTGCCTTGAAGATTTGAAATATCGAAACCTTCTATGGACAATGGTATATCATCAAGCCCAAACAATTTTTGTAATTCTACAAGGGCTCCCCACACCTTCTCTGATTTTAAGCTTTCAATACTCAAATCCTTTAAAGCCATTTCTAAAAGTTTACTTTCATCTTCATTTGCAGGTAGTCTTAAATTAACAGGTGCTCCTTTCTTCTCAGAAAGATACTTAATAATATCAAAATCTTCATAAGATATTTCTTGAGGAATTATAATAATATCTGGAATTTCCCTATTAAGATAATACTGAAGAATAAAAGCTCTAATTACTTCATCTTTAACAAAATCATAAGAAAGATTTAAGACAAATATTCTTTTCTCTATTAATTTACCTTCTCTTACAAGATATACTAAAATTTTGGCCTTATGATCCTCTATATATAATTGAATAAGATCTTTGTTTTCATTATTAAAAGAAATAATCTTTTGTCTTTCACCTAAATTCTGAAGAGTCTTTATCTTATCTCTCACTTTTGCTGCTTTCTCAAACTCTAAATTATCTGAATAATTCTTCATCTCTACAAACAATTTTTCAATTATCCTTTCATATTTACCTTCCAAAAAAGAAAGCACATCTTTTACCATATCCCAATACTCTTCCTTACTCACATATCCTTGACATGGAGCCTTACAGTTACTTATGTAATAATTAAGACAAGGCCTTTTAGGCTTGCTTTTTGGTAAGTTCCAATTACAAGATCTCAGATTAAATATTTTCTTAACGAGAGATATGGTTTCTCTTACAGTACTACTTTGAGGATATGGGCCAAAATATTTAGCCTCATCATCTTCAAATCTTCTTGCTTTAATCAGTCTTGGATATTCCTCATTTATGGTAAGTTTTAACAATGGATACTGTTTATCATCCCTTAGCTGTACATTCATTATAGGTTTATACTTTTTAATCAAAACGGATTCAAGAATTAAAGCTTCAGTTTCCGAATCGGTAACATAGTAGTTAACATCCTTAGATTTTCTTAATATATATTTCACTTTTGGAGAATCGTCAGTTAAATAGGACATTACCCTCTTTCTTAGATTTTTTGCCTTGCCCACATAAATTACTTTTCCATTATAATCATTAAAAAGATATACCCCAGGTGAATCTGGAAGATTCTCAATCTTTTCTTTTATTCTCTTATACATTTCCTCCATCATAAATAAATTTTAAATCAGTGTAGATAAAAGTTCAATTTTTACTAAAAGTTGCATCCTGAGAAGTTATAGGTTATATTATTAAAATAGTTTTACAAAATAAATTATAGGGAGTAAAAAAGCATGAGAAAACATATACAAAATTTAGTAGAAAAAGCCATAAAAAAATATGAAGAGACTGAGAATATAAGTACTGATGGAATTGAAATTATTATAGAAGTCCCAAAACAGAAAGAATATGGGGATTATGCAACAGCTGTAGCCCTTCAAATAGCTCAAAAAAATAAAAAACCCCCAAGATTAATAGCAGAAAAATTAGTTACATTTTTAGATGGTTCTCCTTTTATTGAAAAAGTTGAAGTTGCAGGACCTGGCTTTATAAACTTTTTCCTAAATGAGAAGGCTCTATGGGAAACCATTAAAGATATAAGAAAAAACATAGATAAGTTAGTAAAAATACCCCCTAAAAAGAAAAAAATACAGTTGGAATTTGGTAGTATAAATCCTACAGGACCTATGCATATTGCTCATGCAAGAGGAGTTACTATAGGTGATTCATTAGCTAATCTATTTAGAAGAATAGGCTGGAATATAGAAAAAGAATTTTATATAAACGATGCAGGCACACAAATTGATCTTTTAGGAGAATCTTTATATGCACGGTATATGCAACTTCAAGGCAAGGATTATGAGTTACCAGAAGAAGGATATCATGGAATATACCTTATTGACTTAGCAAAAGAACTTCTCAATAAAAAGGAAGAAATTGAAAAATTATCTGTTAATGAAAAGAAAGAATTCTTTAAAAATTATGCACTAAAAAGAATGTTAGAGAATATAAAGAATACCCTGTTAAATTTTGGGGTCGAATATGATGTATGGTTTAGTGAAAAGACTCTTCACGAAAACGGAAAAATTAAAGAGATACTTGATATTCTTGAAAAAAGAGGTTTTTCTTATTATAAAGATGGGGCTATATGGTTTGCATCTACAAAATTTGGAGATGAGAAAGATAGAGTTTTAGTAAAAAGTGATGGAAAACCTACTTACTTTCTTGCAGACATAGCCTATCACTTAAATAAGATTGAACGAGGCTTTGATTGGATAATAGATGTTTGGGGAGCAGATCATCACGGCCACGTAACAAGGCTAAAAGGAGCTATACAAGCCTTAGGCTATTCCAAAGATATCTTAGAGATAATTTTAGTACAAGTAGTTAAACTTATGAAAGGCAACGAAGAAATAAAAATGTCAAAAAGAACAGGTGATTTTATAACTCTTGACGAAGTACAAGAGGAAGTTGGAAGAGATCCTATAAGATTTTTCTTTCTTTTAAGAAGTCCTGAAAGTCAATTGGATTTTGATTTGGAACTTGCTAAGAAACAATCCTTAGAAAATCCAGTATATTATGTTCAATATGCTCATGCAAGATGTTGTAGTATTTTGAAAAATGCCGAATCTCAAGGTCATAACCTATCAGACCTTGATAATGCAGATCTCTCATTGTTAAAGGAAGAAAAAGAGAAAGAGCTTATACTTACTCTTTTGAGATATCCAGAAAAATTAGAAGATATAACAAGAACATTGGAAATTCATCAGTTACCATTTTATCTACTTAATTTAAGCTCTCTCTTCCATGGTTATTATGATTCCTATAAAGTATTGGTGGAAGATAAAGATCTTGCCTTAGCAAGATTAGCCCTAATTGATTGTATCAGAATAATAATAAAAGATGCTTTAAATATATTAGGAGTTTCAGCTCCAGAAAAAATGTAGGGGGTGAAACTTATGAAGATAATATGGTATGGACATTCATGTTTTGTATTCACAAATTCAGAAGGTAAGAAAATCCTTACCGATCCTTTTGATACCTCTGTAGGATATGAGATTCCTAAAGAAGAAGTAGATATTGTAACAGTAAGTCATTCTCACTTTGACCACAATGCAGTACATCTATTAAAAGGGAATCCTATTGTTGTAGAAGGAGAAGGAGAAACTACTATCCATAATGTTAAGATAAAAGGCTTTAATACATATCATGATGAGGAAAAGGGACAAAAAAGAGGTATCAATACTATTTATCTAATAGAAACAGATGGAATAAAGATACTTCATTTAGGTGATTTAGGACATCCTTTAACGGATGAGCATAAAGAAAGAATTGGAGATGTGGATATACTCTTTATACCAGTAGGTGGGATCTATACTATTGATGCTGATAAGGCTATAAAGACCTTAGAAATAATAAAGCCTAAAATTGCAATACCAATGCATTACAAGACCCCACATCTTAAATTTGATCTTGCTAGAGTTGACGAATTCTTAAATAAGGTAAAATATCCAATTAAAAAATTTGATGAAAAAGAGATAGAAATTACAAAAAATAAATTACCAACAAATACTGAAGTTTGGGTCCTTCCATATTAACATCTTTTAAGGGAGGTTCATAGATGATATCAAGAGAAGAAGCTTTTAATAAACTAACAATATATGTGAAAAATAAAAATCTAATAAAGCATATGATAGCAACAGAAGCTATAATGAGAACTTTAGCAAGAAAATTTGGAGAAGATGAAGAGAAATGGGGAATCACAGGACTTTTACATGATATTGATTATGAATTAACAGAAAAAGAACCTGAAAAACATAGTCTCTTAGCAGAAGAAATTTTAAAAGATGTATCTCTTCCTTCAGATATAATTGATGCTATCAAAGCTCACAATGAAATACATGGCTTACCAAGAGAAACCCTTTTAGCTAAATCACTATATGCTGTGGATCCTTTAACAGGTCTAATTGTGGCTGCAGCCCTTATACATCCTGAAAAAAAACTTGCACCATTAGATACAAACTTTATTCTAAATAGATTTAAAGAGAAAAGTTTTGCCAGAGGAGCAAATAGAGAACAAATAAAATCATGTGAAGAAATAGGATTATCCTTAGAAGAATTTATATCCTTAGGCTTAGAAGCAATGAAATCTGTATCTAACGATTTAGACCTATAAGGAAAGAGGTGTTTCTATGAACACAAAAAAGATCACAAGAATTGCTTTTTATACAGTCATATACAGTGTTCTAACAATAGTGTTTTCTCCTATTAGCTATGGACCTATTCAAGTTAGAATTTCTGAATTCTTAACTTTATTTCCTTTTTTAGATTATCTTGCAATTCCAGGGCTTTTTTTAGGATGTTTTATTGCTAATATATTTAGTCCCGTTGTTTGGATAGATATGATCTTTGGTAGTTTGTGCACTTTAGCAGCTGCATATTTAACAAGAAAGATGCCCAATATATATCTTGCTCCTTTACCACCAATTTTAGTAAATGCTTTTGGGGTTAGCCTTTATTTACATTTATTCTTTAACCTTCCATATTTTCTAAATGTTCTTTATATAGGAATTGGTGAAGCTATTGCTACTTATGTAATAGGACTTCCAATTGTCTTATATATACTTAAAAGCCCACAATTAAAAAAATATTTTGAGTAAAGGGGTAGCAAAATGAAAAGAGTAAGAATAGAGGAAGAATTAGAGATATTAACCTCTAACGTAGTTGAAATAATACCCGAAAATGGATTAGAAGAAAAGCTAAAAAAAGCAAGAGAAGAGGACAGACCTTTAAGAGTTAAACTTGGAGCAGACCCATCTGCTCCAGATCTCCATTTAGGACATGCTGTAGTGCTTAGAAAATTGAAACAATTTCAAGATCTGGGACATAAGGTCGTATTCATCATTGGTGATTTTACCGCAAGAATAGGTGACCCATCAGGAAGATCAGAAGCAAGAAAACCTTTAACACCTGAACAAGTAAAGAAAAATGCTTTAACTTATCAAGAGCAGGTTGGAAAAATTCTGGATATATCAAAAGCTGAGATAAGATACCAAGAAGAATGGTTTGGGGGAATGAAGTTAGAAGATGTTTTAGTCCTTACATCTAAATATACCCTTGCCAGAATGTTAGAAAGGGATGATTTTGCTCAAAGATTCAAAGAACAAAGACCTATATTTTTACATGAGATCATGTATCCTCTCCTTCAAGCCTATGATTCTGTAGCTATAAAAGCAGATATAGAATTGGGAGGAACTGATCAAAAATTTAATCTAATAGTAGGAAGAGAAATACAAAGAGAGTATGGTTTAGAGCCTCAAGTAGCTATGCTTATGCCTATATTAGAGGGTTTAGACGGCAGACAGAAAATGAGCAAAAGTCTTGGAAATTATATAGGTCTTACAGAACCTCCAAATCAGATGTATGGTAAGGTAATGTCAATACCCGATGAATTAATAATAAGATATTTTGAACTTGCCACAGAACTATCTAAGGAGGAGATCAGAGAAATAGATAGAAAAATGAAAGAAGGAATATTAAATCCAAGAGATGCAAAAGCAAGATTAGCAAGAGAAATTGTGAAGATTTATCATGGAGAAGAAGCAAGTATAAGAGCAGAAGAAGAATTTAATAGAATATTCCGTAACAAAGAACTCCCTGAGGAAGTACAAGAAGTAATAATTAATGAACCTAAAATCTGGATAGTAAAATTATTGACCTTAGTAGGTGCAGCAAAAAGTAATAGTGAGGCAAAAAGATTAATATCTCAAGGCGCTGTAGAAATTAATGGCACAAGAATTGAAGATATAAATACAGATATAGAAATTGATAAACCCTTTATCTTGAGGGTTGGAAAACACTTTTTTAGGAGGATTAAAAGAGAGTGAAAAGAAAAATAATCACCATAACTGTATTTTTAGGAAGCCTCGTAGTAATAACAACAGCAAAAATTATTGAAACTAATCTTTGGAATAAAAATTTGCATTTAAGACCTATAAAAGAAATCATTATTGTTGATGGAAATAAAAGACCTATAAAAGTAAGAACAAATGCTGGTTTTGTTTGGGAAGTTTTAGAAGAAAAAAATATTAAAGTATCGAAATATGATATTGTTAGTCCACCCGCTCGTACTCCTCTTACAGCCAGAATAAAGGAAATTCGCATCACAAGGGTAAAAGAAGAAACAGTCCAAAAAATTAGAATCATAGAACCCAAGATTATCTTAAAAGTTAAAGCTGGAAATATTTATAAAGAAGAAATTCTTCAACCAGGAAAGATTGGAAAAATCCAAGAAACATATAAAAGAAAATATATTAATGGAAAACTTGCAGAAGAAAAAAAACTATCTTCAAAAGAAATCCAAAAAATGACCCCTAAAGTAATAAATATAATCTCTCCAGTACTCAAATATTTAAATCTAAAATCAGCAGAATATGAGGTAATAAAACCAATTACTGTAACTGCTACAGCTTATGAGCCTTGGACAGGTGGAGATGGAAATAATATAACAGCTCTTGGATGGAAGGCCATAAAAGGAATAATAGCAGTAGACCCAAGATATATTCCCTTACGAAGTACTTTTTATATTCCTAATTACGGTTTTGCCATCGCAGGTGATACAGGAGGCTTAATAAAAGGTTGGAAAGTGGACCTTTGTTATCCAACAGTAAGAGAGGTTACCAATTTTGGAAGAAGAAAAATCAAAATATATCTTTTAAAAAGAATATCTTAATGGAATTAACCGATAAAAGCACATTATTATCACTATTAAAGAAACATAATATATTTTTAAAAAAAAGCCTTGGTCAAAATTTTTTAATAAACCCTTATGTTTTAAAAAAAATAGTAGATCAATTAGGTATAACAAAGGAAGACACTATTTTAGAGATAGGATGCGGAGTAGGTACTCTTACTTTAGAACTTGCAAAAAGAGCAAAAGAAGTTATTGGAATTGAAGTAGATAAAAGATTTAAACCCATATTAGAGGAACTTTTAAAAGATTATAACATCAAACTTATCTTTGAGGATGTGTTAAAAGTAGATCTTAAAAAGATTATAACGCAACCCTATAAACTAACCGGAAATCTCCCCTATTATATCTCAGGATCTTTTTTAGGAGAATACTTGAAAAAAGGACCTTATGCCCAGATAATGGTACTCATGCTTCAAAAAGAAATGTTTGAAAGAATAACTTCGAAAGCAGGCTCTAAAAAATATAGTCCTTTATCTATCCTTTTAAGTTTAAACTACAAATATGAATTGATAACAAAAGTCTCCCCTGATTCATTTTTTCCACCACCAGAAATCGAATCAGTAGTCATAAAACTCATATATTCTCCTACACCTTATAATATTTTAGATAAGGATCTTTTTTATAACATATTAAGGATAGGCTTTACCCAAAGAAGAAAATATCTTATTAAAAATCTACAAAGGTATTTACCTCAGATTGAATGGAAAGCTTTATTTAAAGATTTAAACATAGATTTAAAAGCAAGAGCAGAAGAGATACCACCAGAAATGTTTATCGAACTTGCTAATATGGTGAAAAACTATGAAGATTAAACTGTTAACTTTTGCCAAGCTTACCCTTATTCTTGATGTAATTGATAAAAGGACTGACGGATATCATAATGTTAAAATACTCCTACATAACATAAATCTGAGTGATTTTATGAGTATCAATTTAATTCCATATCCCTATTTTATTTTAGAAACTAATCTCCATATACCCCCAAGAGAAAATTTAATATATAAGGGTTATAAAGCCTTTATAAAAGAGACAGGAATAAAAATCGGATGCAAAATCTTTCTTCATAAAAGAATACCAAAAGAAGCAGGGCTTGGAGGTGGAAGTTCTAATGCAGCAGGTATAATATACGGATTAAATATACTTACCAAAGCAAATCTTTCCTTAGAAGAAATGGCCAATATAGGAAAATTTTTGGGATCAGATATACCTTTCTTCTTTTATGGGGGATCCTCTGTTGCTGAGGGAAGAGGTGAAATAATTAATAAAATTAAACATCAAAGATTAAAATTCCTTTTAATCTTTCCACCTTTTGGAATAAGCACTAAAGAGGTATACTCAAAAATCTCTAAATATCTATTAGGAAATCATATAGATTTTGAACAAAAGGTTTCAGAATATACCAATGGAATCTACATTAAACCATATAATTTTTTAGAAAAAATAACCTTTAATATGTATCCAGAACTTGCTATGATTAAGAAAGAAATAGAGAAAGTCACTGAATATGTTTCCATGACAGGATCAGGTTCAACCATTTTTGTAATGTTAAAAGATAAAGAAGAGGTAAAAAAAATCTTGGAAAGACTAAACAAATATATAGAAAAAGGGTATAAAATAAAATTGGTAGATTCAGCAGAACAAGGAATCAAAATCTTAAGATAAAAGGAGTGTTTTAAATGATAGGATTAAAAGATGTTGAGACCTCAAGGATGAGGATTTTGCCCTATATCCACAAAACCCCCCTAACCTACTCCCAAAGTTTCAGTGATCTTACAGGTAAAGATATCTATTTAAAGTTTGAAAATCTTCAAAAAACAGGTTCCTTTAAAATAAGAGGAGCTATGAACTACATATCCCAATTAAAAGACAAAAAAATAAACGGTATAGTTACCGCTTCCGCTGGAAATCATGCCCAGGGAGTGGCATATGCTGGAAAACTTTTTAACATTAAAACTATTATCGTAATGCCTGAAAATACACCACTAATTAAGATTATAACCACGAAAAGTTATGGGGCTTATGTTATTCTTCATGGGAAAATATATGACGAGTCTTATTCCTATGCCAAAAGTATTGCAGAAGCTGAAAAATTGGAATTTATTCCAGCCTTTGATGATGAAAAAATAATAGCAGGACAAGGAACTATTGGTTTAGAAATTTTAGAAGATCTTGAAGATATAGACGCAGTAATAGTACCTGTTGGAGGAGGTGGCCTTTCTGCAGGCATTTGCATAGCTATAAAAGAAAAAAATCCAAAAATAAAAGTTTATGGAGTACAATCTATAGCTTTTCCTTATTTTTATGAGAAATTTAAAAATACAAAAATAGAAAATAAACCTTCTCAAACCATAGCAGAAGGGATAGCAGTCAAAAAAACTGGTGAAGTTACTTATTCTATATTGGAAAAATATTTAGATGATGTCTTTGTCGTTGATGAAGAAAAAATTGCTCAAGCTATATTACTCTTTCTGGAAAGAGCAAAAACACTGGTTGAAGGAGCTGGAGCAACCACTCTTGCTGTTTTATTAGAATATGGGAATTTTATTCCTGAAAAGAAAATAGTACTCATATTAAGTGGAGGAAACATTGATGTAACCCTCCTCTCAAAAATAATCGAATACGGACTTATCGAAACTGGAAGACTGGTACATATGATAGTAAAATTGCCTGATTTACCAGGACATCTTTCAAGAGTGATAAATGTAATATCAGAAGAAAAAGCAAATATAATAACAATTCATCAAGATCCATCCTTACCTTTATTTCCTAAAATAGAGAGTACTGTAGAATTTACCTTAGAGACAAAAAACCCCGACCAAATAAGAAGAATTTTTGATAAAATAAGAGGAATAGGATACGATGTTGAAATCTTAGAAAAAGGAGGTTTAAAGAAAAGTGAATGACTTATTACAAATGTTAAAAGAGATCACAGAAGCCAGTGGTGTTTCAGGATATGAAAAGGAAATAAGAGAGGTAGTTAAAAAATATCTTAGAGATTATGCAAGTTTAGAAGAAGATCGCTTAGGAAGTCTTATCTTTAAGAAAGAGGGACAAAACCCTTATCCCAAGGTTATGCTTGCTGCCCATATGGATGAAATTGGTTTTATGGTAAAGAGTATTACCACAAATGGATATATAAAATTCTTACCTCTTGGTGGTTGGTGGGATCAAGTGTTACTTTCTCAAAGAGTAGTTATACATACTCAAAAAGGACCTGTTATCGGAGTAATCGGATCAAAACCACCTCATATTCTTACAGAAGAAGAAAGAAAAAAAGTTGTAGAAAAGAAAGATATGTATATAGATGTAGGGGCTAAGAGCGAAGAAGAAGCTTTAAATATGGGAATAAGACCAGGAGATCCTATAACTCCAAAAAGTGATTTTACTATTATGAATAATCCTGATTTGCTTATTGCAAAGGCATGGGATGATAGAGTTGGTTGTGCATTAATGATCGAAATTATTAAAGAACTAAAAAGTATAAATCATCCCAACACTGTATTCGGTGTAGCCACAGTACAAGAAGAAGTTGGTCTTAGAGGAGCAGTAACTTCTTCTTATGTAATAAATCCTGATGTTGCCATAGTCTTAGAATCGGATATAGCTACCGATATGCCAGGCACAGACGAGGAAAAAAAGGTACTTTTAGGAAAAGGACCTTCCATTATACTTTATGATGCTACCATGATCCCTAATATCAATCTAAGAAGAATTTTTATTGAAACTGCAGAAAAATTAAATATTTCAATCCAATTTTCAGCCTTAGAAAAAGGTGGTACTGATGGAGGAAGAATTCATATTCATGCTAAAGGTGTACCTTCCATAGTAATTGGTGTCCCAGCAAGATATATTCATTCCCATACAAGCATAATAAATATTCAAGATTTCCTAAATGCAAAAAGACTTATATTAGAAGTAATAAAAAGATTAGATAAAGAAATTGTAGAAAATTTATGAGAAAAAGAGCCATATCCCTTCTATCAGGTGGATTAGATAGTATACTAGCAACATGGCTTATCCTTCAACAGGGGGTAGAAATAATCGGAATATCTTTTTCTACCCCCTTTTTTGATACAGAAAAAGCCAAAAAAGCTGCTGAATTTCTCAATATCCCTTTGGAAATTATTGATGTGACTGATGAATTTATACCTATATTATTAAACCCAAGATATGGTTATGGAAAAAACATGAATCCTTGTATTGACTGTCATGCTTTTATGATAAAAAAAGCAAAAGAACTACTTAAAAAATATAATGCTGATTTCATTGTGACAGGTGAAGTTTTGGGAGAAAGACCCATGTCCCAAAATAAACAATCCTTAAAAATTGTAGAAAAATACTCTGAGGCAGAGGACATATTACTTAGACCATTATCAGCAAAAATACTTCCCCCAACAAAACCTGAAAGAGAAGGCTTAATAGATCGAAGCAAATTATTAGATATAAAGGGCAGATCAAGAAAAATACAACTTGATCTTGCAAAAAGAATAGGATTAAAAGAAATTCCAACTCCTGCTGGTGGTTGTCTCCTCACAGAACCTAATTTCTCAAGGAGACTTAAAGATCTTATAGAACATCAAAAACTCATCTCAAAAAGAGATTTAGAACTTTTAAAATTGGGTAGACACTTTAGAATTGATGAGGTAAAAATCATTGTAGGGAGAAACAAAGAAGAAAACGAAAAATTGTTAGAATTAGCAAATCACGAAGATATAATTATAAAAGCAGAAGAACCGTCTCCCATAGTACTAATACCCCAGAAAATAGAAAATGAAATAATTTTAGAAATAGCAGGAAAAATTGCAGGATATTATAGCGATCACAGAAATAAAGAAAAGGTAAAAATAAAAATTAAACATGGAGAAAAGGAAAAAGAGTCAGAAATAGAACCATATAATAAAGAAAATTTTCCTTATAAACCTATATAGATTATGAAGGAAAAAATTCAATTGATTCTTTCTCATAACTACTTAGATTTTGATGCCTTATCCTCTCTCTATGCTGCAAAAAAACTATACCCAAAAGCCATTGCTTATACAAGCAAAAGCATGGAGAGAAAAGTTTATGAATTCTATTTATTATACAAGGATATCCTTAGGTTTCAAGAAAACTACGAGTATATTATTTCAAACAAAGACAATATAGAAAAGATCATATTAGTAGATAACCATTACGTAAACAGAATAGATAAAAATATTCAAGAAATATTCAAAGAAGGAAATTATATTATAGAAATTTACGACCATCATGAAAGTGGAGACATAAAAGGAAATATTGAAATCATAGAAAGAACTGGGTCCACCACCACCATATTAGTAGAAAAACTAATAGAAAATAAAATTCCTATAGATCCCATAGAAGCTACCATATTTCTAATTGGAATTTACCAGGATACAGGGAATTTTACCTTTGCAAATACTACTCCAAAAGATTTAAAAATAGCCAGCATTCTTTTAGAAAGAGGTGCTGATTTAAACATCATAAACTATTATTTACACGAAAAATTAACCGACGAGCAAAAAGAATTTCTTGATGAACTTTTACAGAACTCAAAAGAGGAAATTATAAGAGGTTATAAGGTTGTTATAAGCAAGTTAAAAAAGGAAAAATATATAGAAGGTCTCTCTATATTGGCTCATAAAGTTTTGGATGAAAAAGAAGGAGATATTCTTTTCATATTACTTCAAGTAAAGGAAAAAATTTATGTATTAGGAAGAACAAGACTTCCCAACATCGATCTTAGAGATATCTTGAAAGAATTTAATCCGGGAGGACATAAAAGTGCTACTACTGTAGTACTGAATAGCAATAGCATAGAGCTTGATGACCTTGAAAATTTTTTAAAAGAAAGACTACTAATTTCTTTACCTAAAGATTTTACTGCAAAAGATATAATGTCCTATCCAGTAGTCACAATAACATCAGATACAAGCATTCGTGAGGCCTTCAGAACAATGATGAAATATGGTTATGGTGGATTATGTGTTGAGGAAAATGGCAAGCTTATAGGAATTATAAGTAGAAGAGATGTAGAAAAAGCAATAAATTTAAAACTAACAAAAAGAAAGGTCAAATCTTTTATGTCAAAACCAGTAATAACTGTCACACCTGAAACATCTATCTCTGAAATAGAAAGAATTTTAGTAGAAAAAAATATCGGAAGAGTTCCTGTAGTAGAAAATGGCAAGATAGTAGGAATTATTACAAGACAAGATATATTAAAGTTTAGATTTTTGAAATCACAAACTTATGCACCTTTAGGAAGTATATTTCAGATCCAAGAAGAGAAAATAAAAAATTCGCCTTGGAAAGAGATTTTAGAAGAATTGAGAAATTTGACATCACAGTATAACATTTCTATTTATGCCATTGGAGGTTTTGTAAGGGATCTTTTATTGGGAATACCTAATTACGATCTTGATCTAGTAGTAGAAGGAGATATAAATATCGTTATATCAAAAATAATGGATAAATGGACTGGAAAAGTGAAAGTTCATGATGAATTTGGAACATCCGAAATTGTCATAGATGGAAAGAGAATAGATATCGCTACTGCAAGAACTGAATATTATGAGGAACCTGGAAGCCTCCCAAAGGTAGAGAGAAGTTCTTTTTGGTTAGACTTAAAAAGAAGAGATTTCACGATAAATGCTTTAGCAATGAGTTTAAATGAAGAAAATTTTGGAGAAATCATAGATCTTTATGGGGGATTAGAAGATCTTACAAGAAAAGAATTAAGAGTTCTCCATAATTTAAGTTTTATAGAAGATCCAACAAGAATTCTTAGAGGAATAAGATTAGAAGTAAGACTTTCCTTTTCCTTTGAAGAAAAAACATTTTCATTATTGAAAGAAGCCATAGAGCATGGATTTCTTAAAAAGATTGGAAAAGAAAGATTAAGAGAAGAAATAATTCTAATCTTAAACGAAAAAGAACCAGTAAAAGTATTGAGAAGATTGGAAGAATTAAATGCTATAAACCAAATATTTCCAATTAAAAATCTTCCAAAGAATATAGAGAAAACACTTGATATTTTAAGAAAAGAGTATCCTGAAGATTATAAAATTCAAGTCTTAGATATAATTTCAAATGTCGACGAAAAAGATGGCACAATATGGCTAGAAGAATTACATTTTTCTAAAAAAACCATATATTATTTCTCTATACTGAAAAGATACATGGAAAAAGAGATACTTAATGAAAAAGACATTCTTTTCCTCTATGAACTTCCAATACACATATTACTTCTTATTTCTGTCAATGCAAAAAGAAAAAAAGAAATTCTTAGAATAAAACTTCTAAAAGAGAAAAAAGTACCATATATAACTGGAGAAGAACTACTTAGCCTTGGTATTAGAGGAAGAAAAATAGGAGAAACTCTAAAATTATTATTTTTGAAACATTTTAATAATGAGATAAAAGATAAACATGATGAAATAAAACTTATAAATGAAATTATAAACCAAGCTCCTCAATAGGATCCTTTAAAATTTCTTCATTAAATTTATAAACACTGCATAGCCTCTTTGCAGAACCAAACCCTGTTAATATTTCATAAGGAATAGTATTCGAAAGAATAGAAAGTTCTTGAGCATCTATTATTTTATCCCCTTCCTTTCCCATAATTGTTACCAAATCACCCGCTTTTATATCCTTATCCGTAACATTTACTGTAAATTGATCCATTGATATCCTTCCTACAACTTTAAAAAAATCACCTTTTATTATAACTTTAGCCTTATTTGATAGTTCTCTTCTATATCCATCAGCATATCCTATAGGAATAAGTGCCAAAACCATATTTTCTTGTGTAATATATGTATGTCCATAACCTATTCCCCATCCTGCAGGTACCTCTTTTATTAAAGTAACCCTCGCTTTGACTTCCATAACTGGCTTTAATTTCTTATCTCCATATCCATACAAAGAGATACCAGGTCTTACAGCTTGATAATGTAGTTCTGGAAAATTAAAAATTCCCCCTGTATTGGATACATGAAAATATATGTCATCATGATAATTTTTCAGATCATTATATATTTTCTGGCAAAGGTCCTTTTGAAATATATTATAAGGATCCTTTTTGTTTTCTGGAGTAGAAAGATGTGTGGACAAAGCCTCTAAATATAGTTCAGGATATTTACTTAATATATCCTTTATTTTATCTATATCAGTAGGAAGTATACCTTCTCTGCCCATGCCTGTATCTATAGCAAGATGAAATTTTAATCTCTTTCCTAATTTCTTAGCGTATTTACCAAGTTCCTCTAAGAAAAACAAATCCGAAACTAATGGAATAAGATTAAATTCAAAAAAATAAGGAATAGAATAATAAAGCTGGGGAGATAAAATTAATATCTCCCCAGTTATACCTATGTTTCTTAACTCAATTCCTTCTTCTATGTGAGCAACAGCAAATTTTTTAATTCCTTCTTTTTGCAAGAATCTTGATACTACTTTTGCTCCATGCCCATAAGCATCAGCTTTAACTACAGCTATTATTTCAACTTTTTCTCCTACTTTTTCTTTTATAATCTTTAAATTATTTAAAAGAGCAGATAAATCAATTTCTCTCCAAGCCAATTTATTTTCCATTTATGATTCCTTTAATCTTAACAACCTAAAGAAATTTCCTCTTTCTAGTTCTTCTAACTTAACTGTAATAAGTTTTATGGTTTCCTCAATTTGAGGAATCAATTTATATTCTAAGGCATTAACTCTTCTCTTGGTCCTCTCAATCTCTTGAAGAAGAGAAAGAATATATCTTTCTTTATTAGCTAAAGCCACTAATTCATCTAACAATTCAGACCATAAACGTGAAAGCTCGTCTAAATCAGCAGGAGTTTCTATCAAGCTATAAGATGGAAAATAAAGGTTAGAAATTGATAGTTCCTTAACAGGAATATTCATCTTCTTTTCATATTTTTGGTACAAAAGACTTTTTCCATCATTCATAAATACAAGTAAATCCCATATAGGCCCAGAAGTTTTTATATATACAATACCTCCGAGAGCCAAGAATTCTAAAAATTTCTCCTCTGTAAGTTCTCTTAAAGTTCTATAGCTTTGTATCTCTTCCATAAATCTTTGGATCAAACCTTCTAATTTATCTTCCAACAATTTATGCCCTCTCCTCGCAATAGCAAGTCTTTTTTTAAGTCTTAAAAGTTCCATTCGGTTAGGATTAACTCTAAGAGGCATCTTCCTTCCCCCAGAATTCATCAAGATATTCAGGTCTCACTCTCTTGAGACTAGATCTTGGCAATTTTCTAAGTAGCTTCCAACCTAAATCTAAGGTCTCAAATATACTTCTATTTTCATATTCACCTTGTCTTATAAATTTATCCTCAAATTCCTCTGCAAATTCTAAAAACTGCAAATCCTCTTCAGTAAGGGCTGCTTCTCCTAAAACTACCGCTAACTCTTTAGCCTCTAATCCACGCGAGTAGGCGGCATAAAGCTGGTTAGAAAGATCACCATGATCTTTTCTTGTTCTTCCTTCTCCTATTCCACCTCTCATAAGCCTTGATAAAGATTGAAGAACATCTATAGGTGGATAAATTCCTCTTCTGTAAAGTTCTCTACTTAGGAATATCTGACCTTCCGTAATATAACCTGTGAGATCTGGTATAGGGTGAGTTCTATCATCTTCTGGCATGGTAAGAATAGGAAGTAGAGTGATAGATCCTTTCTTACCTTTAATTCTTCCTGCCCTTTCATATAATGTGGCAAGATCTGTATAAAGGTAACCTGGATAACCTCTTCTTCCTGGGACTTCTTTTCTTGCAGCTGATACCTCTCTTAATGCTTCTGCATAATTGGTCATATCACTTAATATGACTAAAACATGCATGTCTAAGTCAAAAGCTAAATATTCAGCACAGGTTAACGCAAATCTTGGGGTTGCAATTCTTTCTATAACTGGATCATTGGCAAGATTTATAAAAAGAACACTTCTTTCAAGAGCTCCCGTTTCTTTAAAGTTTTCTATAAAGAAATTAGCTTCTTCAAAAGTAATACCCATAGCTCCAAAAACTACTGCGAATTTTTCTTCCTCATTCAAGAGTCTTGCTTGTCTCGCTATTTGTGCCGCTAATGTAGCATGGGGTAGTCCAGATCCTGAAAATATAGGAATTTTCTGTCCACGTACAATAGTATTCATTCCATCTATCGCAGAGATACCAGTTTGAATAAATTCCGATGGATAGGCTCGAGAATAAGGATTAATTGGACTACCATTTATATCCATCCTCTTATGAGGAATGATCTCAGGACCACCGTCTCTTGGACGCCCCAGACCATCAAAAGTTCTTCCAAGGAGAGAAGGAGAAAGATTTATTTCAAGAACGTGCCCCAAAAACTTAATTCTCATACCTTTTAAAGATAAATCTTGTGTGCTTGCAAACATCTGCACTAAAGCAGCACCTTCTTGAGCTTCGAGAACTTGCCCCTGTCTTATTTCTCCATTAGAAAGCTTTACTTCAACAACCTCTCCATATTTGACATTTTCTATATTCTCCACCAAAACTAAAGGTCCACTTATTTTTGATACAGAGGTATATTCTTTAAGCATATTCCTTTGTCCCCTCCTTTATACCACGCAACTTCTGAGCAACCTCAAAAAGTAGATCTTCTAACTCCTTCATCCTATCCTCTGGTATAAATTTCATTCGGGCTATCTTTTCCCTTTCTGGCATTCTTAAAATATCATCTAAAGGATAACCTTCTTCTATTAACTTTAAAGCTACATTATGAAAATTCATTATGTTTTTAAGCATAAGATATTGCTTATATAATGAAGTATAAGTGTCAACCTCATGAAGTGCATTTTGATGTAAGAAATCTTCTCTTATAGATCTTGCCGTCTCTAAAGTTAATCTATCTTGAGGTGATAAAGCTTCCATTCCTACTAATCTTACAATATCTTGAAGTTCCGCCTCTCTTTGTAGAATTGCCATAGCTTTTTGCCTTAATTCATAATAATCTTCAGCTATTTTTTCTCTCCAGTACTTACTAACAGGCTCCAGATATAAAGAATAACTTACAAGCCAATCTACTGCAGGAAAATGTCTACTAAAGGCAAGTCTTGCATCTAGTCCCCAGAATACTTTAGCAACTCTCAATGTGGCCTGTACAACAGGATCAGATAAGTCTCCCCCAGGAGGAGACACAGCTCCTATAATACTTACTGAACCTATCTTTTCATCTTTTCCTAAACATCTTACTAAACCTGCTCTTTCATAAAATCCTGCTACTCGAGAAGCTAAATAAGCAGGATAACCTTCTTCTCCTGGCATTTCTCCAAGTCTTCCAGAAATCTCCCTCATTGCTTCTGCCCAACGTGATGTGGAATCAGCCATTAATGCTACATGATATCCCATATCTCTAAAGTATTCTGCTATTGTAATACCTGTAAATACAGAAGCCTCTCTTGCTGCTACTGGCATATTAGATGTATTTGCTATGAGAATTGTCCTTTCCATTAATGGTTTTCCTGTTCGAGGATCTTTTAACTCAGGAAATTCTATCAACACTTCGGTCATCTCATTTCCTCTTTCACCACAACCAATATAAACTACAACTTCTGCATCTGCCCATTTAGCTAATTGATGCTGAATAATTGTCTTTCCACTTCCAAAAGGTCCTGGAACACAAGCAGTTCCACCTTTTACCAATGGAAAGAAAGTATCCAATACCCTCTGTCCTGTTATCAAAGGTATTTGAGGGGGAAGTTTTTCTTTAACAGGTCTCTGGTATCTCACTGGCCATTTATGCATTAACTTTAACTCTACCTTATCCCCATTCTCTTCCTCTAATATTCCAATAGTATCCTCTACCGTAAAACTACCATTTTTAATTTCTAAAATCTTCCCTTTTAGCTTAGGAGGAACTAAAATTCTATGCTCTAATGCTGATGTTTCTTGCACAACCCCTAATATATCTCCACCTTCCACATAATCCCCCACCTTAACTCTTGCCTCAAAATTCCACTTTTTGTTCCTATCTAAGGCTGGGAAAGAAAGACCTCTACTTAAAAAATCTCCACTAATTTCGGCTAATCTATTTAATGGCCTTTGGATTCCATCATAAATCTGACCAATAATTCCAGGTCCCAGTTCAACAGAAAGAGGCTCACTTAATGCATATACGGGCTCTCCTGGTCCTATCCCTTGAGTTTCTTCATATACTTGTATGTATACTAAATCATTATCCAAACCAATGATTTCACCAAAGAGCTCTAAGTTTCCTACCCTTACCATCTCATACATCTTAACATTTGCAAGCCCTTTCGCTACAACTAAAGGGCCTGCAACTCTAACTATCTTTCCTTCCATATTACTATCCCTCTCCTTCAGAAAGTATATCTATTCCTAAGGCTTTTTCAGCCATATCTCTTAAAATCTCTTCCCCTAATTTTCGTTGAGAAAATGTATCGGGTAAAATAAGAGGAATCTTATCTTTTACATTTTCTAAAATCTTTCCAGAAACACTTTCCAAAACTATAATCAAAGAATATTCCTTATCAGACAATCTATTAAAAACATCAAAGGCTCCTTTTTCGTCTTTTACAGGAAAAACATCTACACCGTATATCTTAAATATTTCTACCAAACTTTCCAAACCTATAATAGCAATTTTACCTTCAAGCATTTGTCTTCAACAACCTTCTTTCCCAAAAAGCTTTTGGAATATTATTCTTTTTACTCTCTAAAAGGAGAATTAAATCTTCTAATTCCCACCATTTGTTATAGAAATAAAAAATAACAACTTCAGGACCACTAATCACATTTTTAAAATTCATTGTCATATAATTTAAAAGATATTTTTTAATCAAAAAGTCAAAGTCAACATTTTCAGCCTCTTTTAAAACTTCCTGATAAATCCCAGATGTTTTCTCATGAAAAGATTCAATAGAACTCAGATTTATACCATATTTTTTAAATATATCTATATTTATATTTAATCTTTGAAGTCTTGAAATAATCTTTAAAACATAAAGATCTGTCCTTAATTCCCAAAATTTCTTAATATTAGGCAAACTAAGATTTTTTGTAAGCTCTTGTGAATACTTTACTACCTCCAAATCGATATATATATTTAAGAGGTTTAAATCATTAGTTTCTTGCCAAAATCTAACCGCTCTATCTAATATTCTCTTTTTTAATTGATCATAAACAGCGCCATATTTGACATCAAAGGTCCCTAAAAAATCCTGTTGTATATTACTCTTTAATAAATTCGTCCTTACATCATGAACCATTAAATCAAAAAGCATAAAATCTAAATATGGAGACTTAACAGTCATCCTTATGTTTTTAAGATCGTCGTTTAGAATTTTTATAATTCCCACATATCCTTCTAAAAGACTCCCATAATTATTATTCCTTAAAAAATCAACTAACTCTTCTATAGAGGAATTTATTAACTGCTCCCATGTTGCTTTATCT
The DNA here is from genome assembly GCF_055181375.1 of Dictyoglomus sp. DH. NCBI lineage: Bacteria > Pseudomonadati > Dictyoglomota > Dictyoglomia > Dictyoglomales > Dictyoglomaceae > Dictyoglomus > Dictyoglomus sp. DH. The sequence goes on from NZ_CM143706.1 coordinate 1,567,007, forward strand.
ATGAATTTAGGAAACTTAGCCTTTAAATTTGTAGATAAAAATAGATATTCTGCATACATAATTACATTTCACCACGCAATATTTTAGCAATATCAAGAATATTATTATTCACAAGCTCTTCCAAAATTGTGTCTAAGGTAAGATCTATAATCACATTTCCTTTTTCAATTATAAATCCACCCATCCCTTCAACTCTTTCTTCTCTCAGTATAAGATTAAATTCCTTTGAGAGAGTTTCAATATCCAGACTATCTTCGCCCTTTGTCAACAAAATACTACCCTCATTAATCTTTTCCCTTAATAAAATAGATCTCCATATGTCTGTATACTTATCTTTTGAAAGCTTCTTTATTCTTTTTAAAAGTTCAGATTTCAAATTGTATACAACTTCAGTCTCAATCTTGGCTGATTCAGTTAAATACTTCAGTTTAATCTGAGACGTTAAAGTCTCTTCCTCTTTCTTCAATCTATTTTCCAACTCTCTCTTAATCTGTTCCTTCCACTCTTCAAACTCTTTTTCTTTTTTTGTCACAAAATCAGTAAATTCCTTTTCCTTCTTCTCTCTTAACTCTTCAATTTTAAATTCTTTTTCTTTTTCAAGCCTTTCTAATACTTTCTCTATGGACATTAGATCTTCACTCCAAAGAATAAGAATATTATTGAGGTAATTAAAGAAAGAATAGCGTAGGTTTCAACTAAAGCAGGAATAATAATAGCCTGACCAGAAGTTTGTGGTTTTTGGGCTACCATTTGCAATGCTGCGGCACTTGCTCTACCCTGCCAAATTCCACTCACAAATTCACCAATCATAAGAGGAATACTTACAGCAAAAACCATAAGCCCCTGCTCAAGGGTTAAATTAGGGACATTACCCCCAAGAAGCCCAAGCCTCATCAAAATAAGAAATGCTCCTATAAATCCATAAAATCCCTGTGTACCAGGAAGAGCTTGTAGTATAAGAACAGTACCAAAAAGCTCTGGTTTTTCTGCTAATACTCCTCCTGCAGCCTCACCAGCAATACCAACTCCTTTACCAGAACCTGCTGCTGCAAGACCAGCACCTAAAGCAGCGCCTATAAGGGCAATTGCTAAACCCAACATACTTCTTACCTCCCATTAGATTGTTTCTTTAATTTAAAATACTTACCTTCCACTCTATAAATAGAGAACCTTCTGCCACCATCAACAAAGAACCTTCCATACATTTCTAAAAATTGCAATCTGGTAGAATGAACAAAGGCTGAAAGAGCACTTAAAACAAAATTTAATACTTGGCCGAAAACCCATACTAATGGCAACAATATAAAACCTAAAACTGGAATCCCTTTAATCATATTAGCTAGTTGTGTTATCACGAAACCAAATATTGAACCTACTAAGTTCAAAGCAAAAAGTCTTGAATAGGAAAGAATATCTCCAACAAATGAGGTTAAGCCATATCCACCTAATATTCCGTATATACTAATTAATCCCACAATAAATCTTGCTACACCCTTATTATCCCTTCCTTGAGTTAACACAAGACCTATCAAGCTTAACCAAATTAGATATTTAAATATTTGTAAGTATGGAATATTTATTTTTAGTGCATTTCCTCCAAAATATATAAGAATTGATCCTAAAAAGAGTATCCAAAGTCCAGCATCATAAAAAGCCCCTTTATAATCCTTTACCCTCCAACAAGAAATAAATCTTAAAATTAAAGCATAAAATTGAGATATTACACCAATGAGAAGTGCAATTCCTAAAGCGGTTATTAAGTCCTGACTTGGATTTATAATAGGGAATATCCCTATAAATTTACCGTCAGGACCTAAAAATATCTGATTACCAAAAAAACTCCAAGTAATTATACCAACTAAAATAGATGGGAAACTTAGAATAGTTAATAAATCCAACAATTCCTTAGTTTCATCTTCGGGTTTATAAACTTTCTTTATCCATATTGTAGAGATGAGTAAAAGAAGTCCATAACCCACATCCCCCAAACAAATACCAAAAAATAACATATAAAAAGGTACCATAAAGGGAGTAGGATCTATAAATCCATAAGGAGGAAGTCCATAAAGCTTCGTTAAAAATTCAAAGGGTTTTATAAATTTAGGATTATCTAAAAGTACAGGTGGATCCTCATCGGGTAATGGATCTCTACTCTCAAAGCCAAAATCGGTAAGTCTTTTTTTAACAATATTTAGAAATTCGTTTTTATCCTTTTTAGGTATCCAACCAGAAAAAACAGAAAAATATTTACTTCTATAAGAATACTCTTTATAACCCAACTCTCCTACCTTAGAAAGGTAATAATCATACCAGGCAAGTATGTTTTTCTTTCTAGTATATAGATCTTTAGCCTTCTCAAAAAGTTCGGAAAGTTCTTTTTTTAATTTTATTAGAAAATTACTTATCTTCTCAAGGGCAGTTTTTGGATAATGTTTTAAATAAGGGATTCTTTTATTCTCAAAATTATATTTTGTTAACAGGGATTCAAAATAGAATATTTTATCCTTAGGTAAAAGGATAACTATCCTTACTTCACCGTTTATTTCAAAATACTTATACCAACTTTCCTCTAATATATCACTTGCTTCCCTCACAAACTCGGAAAAATCATCCTTTTTAAAACTTCCACTATACAGGTTAAATCGCTTAAAGGTTCTGGGAAAATTTAGTTCTGAATCCAGAAATTCCCAATATTTAGTTTCCTCATACAAAGCAGTCAAAATTTTCTCTTTTTCTTCTATTACTGAAAGCTTTTTTTCTAAACTTTTTGCTTCCTTATATAAACTTTCTAAGGAGACCTCACTCCTTAATTTTTCAAACTCTTCTTCAGAAATTTCCTCTCTACCAGCAAAAAAAGCTTCTAAAAAACCCTTTTTTTGTGGATAAAATATATTTATAATCCTTAGTATATCCTCTATTCTTGAAATTTCGTTATCATATGGGTTTCCTTTTTCTGGGGTCTCCTCATCTCCTAATTTCTCCCAATGGATACGGGGGAATTCTTTGAATATATCTCTCAATATACTCTCTTCATTCTTAGGAACAATTAACCAAAATTTCTCTACATCTAAAATCATTTTTTCTTCCTCAACCTTCTAAAAGTTTTTGGAAGAGAAAATCTAAGGCTTTAGGTAAGTTACCTTCCAATTTTTCTTTATGTTGTTTTAATTTTAAATCGTACTCTTTTGCTATCTCAGCTATCTTTCTTTCTATTTCCTCTTTTCTTACTTTCTCTATCCCTTTTATCTCCCTTAAATATTCTTGTCTCTTTTCCTCTTGTTTTAAAAGAAACTCTTCTATTTTTTTGTTAAATATAATTTCTATGTTTATTTTTTCCTTTCCTATTTGGACTTCTAATTCTTTTTCCTTTTCATGAATATAAGAAATTACATCTTTAACTTTTTCTTCCCTCATAGCTTATACAACCTTCTGTACCTTTCCAGCCTTTAAGCATCTGGTACAAACTTTTATTGTTTTAACCTTTCCATTAACTAAAGCATAAACCTTATGAAGGTTGGGAAGCCATCTGGTTTTTGTCCTACGATGAGAATGGCTTACTTGTAAACCTACCCAAGGTCCCTTTCCACAAATCTCGCACCTTCTTGACATATTTTCATCCTCCCTTCTATAAATATAGAATTTTAAGAAACTTTCTTTAAAACCATATTAAAACTTAGAATTTCTATTTTATTCAAAAATCGGTTATAATTATATCATATGAAAGACAGAATACCATATGTAGCAGGATACTTTTATCCTGCTGACGAAAGAGAACTAATAAGCATTATATCCAAGTTTATTATAAAGACAGATGAAAAAATATCTGCCATAGGATGCGTTGTTCCTCATGCAGGATATATTTACTCTGGAAAAGTTGCAGGTAAAGTATATTCAAGCATAAAAATACCTAACAATGTTATAATTTTAGGTCCCAACCACAATGGCTTAGGGGCACCTGCATCAATATATAAGGAAGGTAAATGGTTAACTCCACTAGGTAAGGTAGATATAAACAACGATTTATCTGAAAAGATACTCAAACACTCTAAGTATTTAATTGAAGATCTTTATGCTCATAGATATGAACATTCTATAGAGGTTCAAATTCCCTTCTTGCAATTTTTAAACCCCAATATAAGTATAGTTCCCATCACAATAGTGGATTATAGAACCCCCATATTATATGATTTAGCAATAGCCATCTATAAAGCCATATTAGAAACTAACGATCCAATTCTTGTTATTGCAAGTTCTGACTTTTCTCATTATGAACCTCTGACCATAGCTAAGGAAAAAGATTTCTATGCTATAAAAGCCATATTAAATTTAGATGAAGAAGAATTTATGAATCGAGTAAGAGAAGAAGATATTAGTATTTGTGGATCAGGTCCTATTTTTGTAACAATAACAGTAAGTAAATATTTAGGCGCTTCAAAGGGAGTACTTATAGACTATAGTACTTCTGGAGATATCACGAAAGACTATTCAGAAGTAGTAGGATATGCAGGAATAGTTTTTCTAAAAGAAAGTGGATAGACTAGGAATAATTGGATTAGGAAATCCTGGAAAAGAATATGAAAACACACGCCATAATGTTGGTTTTATGGTAGTGGATTATTTATACGATTATTTCTCCTTTAATAAATGGGAAAAAATAGGACTAAATTTTGTTTCTGAAGGCTTTATAGAATCATCTAAAATATACCTTGTTAAGCCCCAAACATATATGAATTTAAGCGGTAAAGGAGTAAAAAATTTTCTTGATAATTATAATCTTGAACCACAAGAAATTTTAATAGTACAAGATGATTTAGATCTCAATTTAGGATCTATAAGAATTAGGTTTAATGGAAAAGATGGAGGACACAATGGAATAAAATCTATTATACAAGAAATTCAAACCTCTAATTTTTATCGCTTAAGAATTGGAATAGGAAAACCAATAGATAAAGCTGAAACAATAAATTACGTATTAGGAGAGTTTACAGAAGAAGAATGGAAAATCTTATCAAAAGTATTAAACAAAATGCCAGAAATAATTAATACTATTTTAAAGGAGGGATGGGATAAGGCTCAGAATCTTTATAATAGAAGATGGCTCTTTTAGAAAAATTTCTTAGAAGTAAAGAGTTTAATAAATTAAAATATCTTATCAATGAGGGAAAAAACTTAAAAATTTTCGGGATTTATAAAGGTATATATCCTATACTACTTGAATCTTTACTTAACCTTGAAAGGCCTATTCTATGGATTACCAATAATGATGAAAATTTAACATTATGGGAAGATTTAAAAAATGAGATCGATATTTTAGAAACATTTCCTTCTTACGTTCATTTACCTTATGAAAAACCTTTAAGATCTGTACAAAAAGAAGGAAAAAGATTAAGGGTTCTTACTGATCTTTTATTAAATCCGAATTTTACAGTTATAGCTTCTTTAAAATCTCTTATCTATCCATTAACCTCAAAATATAAACTCTCAAACAATTTCATAGTCTTAGAGGTAGGTAAGGAGATAGAGAGAAATCTTTTAGAAAATTTTCTTCAAAGAAATCAATATGAGAAGAATACTCAAGTAGAGAAAATAGGAGAATATAGTATTAGAGGTGGAATTTTGGATATCTTTCCATCTTCCTCTGAATATCCTATAAGATTAGAATTTTTTGGAGATGAAATAACATCAATAAGATTTTTTAGTATCGAAGACCGAAGGTCTATAAAAAATTTAACAAAATTTATTTTAACCCCCTTATATGAACTTGATAAAAATTTAGATGAAGAAAAATATTTCTTGAAACATAACGAAGTAATAGACTATATTTTCCCCTTCTTGTCCTCCAAGACCCTGATTGTATTTGAAAATTTAGGAGAAAGTTTAGCTCTCTTAGAAAAATGGGAGGAAAAAGGAAAAGAAAATTATAATAGAAGATCATCAAAAGAAAAGTTACCACCTAATCTTTTTCTTACAAAAGAAAGATTATTAGAGAATTTAGGTAAATATCAATATTTAGATCTTCACAATTATGAACCTGATATTAATTTTACTATCTACTCTCCCCCAACATTTAAGGGTACAGGAGATTTTTTAGAAAAGACATTAAAAAGTTATAAAGAAGATGGTTGGGAAATTTACATTTCCTCTGAACATGAAGATATATTAAAGATACGCTTAAAAAACATAGATTTGAAATATTTAAGAGGAGAAAAAATAAAAGAAGGCTTTTTATGGGAAAATGAAAAAATATTGGTATTAACAGATTATGAAATTTTTGGAAAGAGAAGAAAAAGAAAAGTTATAAAAACAGAAAAAGGCTTAAAATCTAAAGATTTATCATTATTAAAAGATGGGGATTATGTAGTACATGTTAATTATGGTATAGGTATATTTAGAGGTCTCAAGAAACTAAAAATAGAAGGAATCGAGAATGAATTCATAACTATAGAATATGCAGATAAAAGCTATTTATATGTACCTTTGGAAGAGATGCATCTTATTCAAAGGTATATATCATCTTCTCAAACTCCTCCTCAGATAAGCAAACTTGGTACGAAACAATGGGAGGAAACTAAAAGAAAAGTCAAAGAATCAGCTAAAGAAATTGCTGAAGAATTGTTAAAAATATATGCTCAAAGGGAAATTTCTCAAGGTTTTGCCTTTTCTAAAGATAATTTTCTACAAAAAGAACTGGAAGCAAGTTTCCCTTATATTGAAACCGAAGATCAAATTAAAGCCCTAAACGAAATCAAAAAGGATATGGAATCGAACAAACCTATGGAAAGAGTACTTATTGGAGATGTGGGTTTTGGAAAAACAGAGCTTGCTTTAAGAGCAAGTTTTAAAGCAGTATTAGATGGAAAACAAGTGGCTATTCTTGTACCCACTACTATTTTAGCATTTCAGCATTGGAGAGTTTTTAAAGAAAGACTTGAAGTTTTTCCCGTGAATATTGAGATTTTAAGCAGATTAAAACCAAAATCGGAACAAAAAAGAATTTTGGAAAAAATTAAAAAAGGAGAAATAGATATTATTATAGGAACCCATAGAATCCTTCAAAAGGATGTTCAATTTAGAGATTTAGGACTTATCATAGTAGATGAAGAACATAGATTTGGAGTATTGCAAAAAGAACATTTTAAAAAGAAATACCCCAATGTAGACATTCTCTATCTTTCTGCAACTCCTATTCCTCGCACCCTTTCTATGATTCTTTCAGGAATAAGGCAATTTTCTATTTTAGAAACACCACCTGAAAACCGATTACCTATACAAACTTTTGTATTAGAATATAATCCTCAAATCATCCAAGAAGGGATAAGAAGAGAATTAGAAAGAGGAGGGCAAGTATATTATGTCTGCAATGATATTCCAAAACTTGAAAAAATAAGAGAATTTCTTACTCAATTAGTTCCAGAGGCCTCTTATGGTATCATTCATGGTCAAATGGCAGATGAAAAGATTACGGAAATAATGAATGATTTTTACAACGGAAAAATAGATGTGCTTATAGCTACCACAATAATCGAATCAGGAATAGATGTACCTAACGCCAATACACTTTTTGTAGAAAATGCAGAACACATGGGTCTTGCCCAGTTGTATCAACTTAGAGGTCGCATTGGACGGTCAGATAGGCAAGCTTATGCTTATTTTCTCCATGCTCCAATAAAAAAACTATCTGAAGAAAGTATAAAAAGGTTGGAAGCATTAAAAGAATTTTCAAGTTTGGGGTCTGGCTTAAGACTTGCATTGCGTGATTTAGAGATAAGAGGAGCAGGTAAAATATTAGGCAAAGAACAACATGGACATATTGACTCGGTAGGATTCTACCTCTACCTACAACTTTTAGAAGAGGCCATTAAAGAATTAAAATCACAAGAAAAAGAAGAGAAAGAAAAAAATTGTAAGATAATACATCCCTTCTCTATTTCTATACCAGAAGACTATATAACCTCAAGCAGTGATCGTATCTACTATTATCAGAAACTTGCTCACTTAAAATCCCTTTCAGAATTAGATGATATTAAGAGGGAGATGGAAGATATCTATGGACCAATTCCTGAAAGTTTAAATAATCTCTTTTTGTTTTCTAAAATAAAATTCTTGGCAGAAAATATGAATATTGAAAAAATCGAAATCTCTACAAGATTAAAATTACACCCGAAAGATGGAAAAATTAAAGAGCTATCTCTTCCTCAAGGAACAATCACCAAAAAACTTGTATTTATTTATAATTTTCTAAAAGATCTCTCCAATATAAGATAAAATTGTGATATAATCGCAATCAGATTGCTTATAAAAAATCTTTACAGGATATGAGGTGAACAGCAATGAAGGGTAATAGTGTTCTAAAAATCGTATTTCTTGTATTTATTGTTCTTTTTATATTAGGCGGTGCTTTTGTTGCCTTTGTTTATCATCAGATGAAAAACTATCCCGTAATCAAAGTAAACAATATCCCCATAAGCAGACAGGAATACAAGGACAGATTAAATTTTATGAAAACCCAATATGCCATATTATACAATATTGATTTTACAACAACCGATGGACAGAAACTCTTAAGTAAGGTAAAAGAAGAAACTATAAAAGATTTAGCTCGTTGGAAGATATTACAAGAAGAGGCTAAAAAAAGAGGGATTAGTCTCTCCAACCAAGAGGTAGAACAGAGATTAAAAGAGATAGAAAAGGAATTTCCAAATACTCTTCAATTTGAGATGGCTCTTTCCCAATACGGTTTAGATAGAAATACATTTAAAGAGGAATTAAAGAAAAATCTCCTTTATAGAAAATTGATGAATGAAATTGGTAAGGATGAAAAAGTTTCAGAGGATGAAATTAAAAAATATTATAATGAAAACATAAAACTTTTTGAACATCCCAAAGAATATAAAGTGCACTTGATACTTGTAAAAGATGAGAAAAAAGCAAACCAAATATATAACGATTTAGTAAATAATAAAATAACCTTTACTGAGGCAGCTAAAAAATATTCTGAAGACACAACTACAAAGGACAAGGGTGGAGAATTAGGATTTGTTATAGAAGGAACATTACCAGAAGAAGTAGAAAAAGTAACAATAAAACTTCCAATCAATCAAATAAGTAAACCTATTAAAACACAAGATGGTTATTATATTACTAAGGTTTCAGAAATTAAAGAGGCTTACACAACACCATATTTCCAAGCAAAAACAGAAATTGAAGAAAAACTTCTTACTGATAAAAGAGGCAAAGTCATAAACAAATGGTTAGAAGATCAATTAAACAAAGCAAAAATTGAAAAAGATTTTTCAGACAAAGATCTCTGGATAGTAATATGGAGAAAGTTAATAGAGATACAACAGTTTTTCTATAGAAAAGAGGCAAAAACCCCTCTTCCAAAAACAGATGAATAGGATTTTTATGAGTTTATAGAACATAGGTAAAATATTATTCAGAAACATTCAAGATAGAAAAATTTAGCTTGAATACTTGCTTTTTTTCAAGTTGGTGCTATAATCTTAGTGAAAATCAAATTTTTACAGATAAGAAGAAAGGCGATGAATAGAAAAGAGGATATATGTAAAGAATTTATAGAATTATATAATGTTGTCGAGAGGGTAAGAAAGGAATGCCCATGGGATCAAAAACAAACCCCTCAATCATTGATTCCTTATCTATTAGAGGAGACCTATGAATTGATTGAAGGGTTAGAAGAAAATAATTCTGAGAAGATAAAAGAAGAGTTAGGAGATGTACTATTACATATCCTTATGCAAAGCGTTATGGGAGAGGAAGAAAAAAAATTTAGTTTTGCAGAAGTATGTAAAAATTTAAGAACCAAGTTAATAATAAGACATCCTCATGTTTTTGGAAATGTGGAAGTTAATGGAGTAAAAGATATTTTAACAAATTGGGAAAAAATTAAAAGTCAAGAAAAAGAAGAAAAAGGTATATTAAGTGGTGTACCATTGAACATGCCATCCCTTTTATCTGCCTTTAGAATTCAAGAAAAGGCTTCTCATGTAGGATTTGATTGGGAAAAGACTGAAGATATATTACCAAAACTAAAAGAGGAATTTAAAGAATTAGAAGAAACAATCACTAACAAGAATAAAGAAAAAATAGAAGAAGAAATTGGAGATATCCTTTTCACTATAGTAAATATATCGCGCCATTTAAACATAGAACCCGAAGAAGCATTACGCAAAACTAACAAGAAATTTATTAAAAGATTTGAGTTTATAGAGAAAAAGATAAAAGAGTTAGGAAAAGATTGGAAAAATCTTACCTTAAAAGAATTAAATGAACTTTGGGAACTTTCGAAAACTTCATAGACTTATGATATAAATCCATTAAGAAAGGGGGTGAATAAGGATGAAAAAGGCCGATTTCATCGCAAAGGTAGCAGAGAAGGCAAAAATCACAAAGAAAGAGGCAACTAAAGTAGTAAATGCTGTATTAGAAACTATAACCGAAGCATTATCTAAGGGGGATACAGTTCAATTTGTAGGATTTGGTACTTTCTCTGTAAGAAAGAGAGCAGCTAGAGAGGGAAGAAACCCTCGTACACAACAACCAATTAAAATACCAGCAACAAAAGTTCCTGTATTCCGTCCCGGAAAAGAGCTTCGCGAAGCAGTAAAGAAATAAATCTAAAGTCCCAGGCTGGCTAATTCCAGCCTGGGACTTATTATTTTTAGGAGTGAAAAAATGGCAAAGAGGCTATTTTTAGAGGATGAGCATAAAAAATTAAAGGCTAAGTTTTTTGAGTTTGCAAATTGGTGGATGCCCTTAGAATATGTAGGAACAGTAAAAGAACACCTTGCTGTAAGATATGAAGTAGGTATTTTTGATATATCCCACATGGGAAGAATTGTAGTTAATGGCAAAAACTCTAAAGACCTCCTTCAATATACAACTTCTAACGACATTAATAAATTACACCCAGGAAAGGCTCAGTATTCTTTAGTTTTAACCCCTCAAGGAACAATTATGGATGATATTCTCGTATATATGATTTCAGAAGAAGAATTTCTATTAATAGTAAATGCTACTAATACAGAGAAAATATTTAATTGGCTATTAGAAAATAATAAAAAGTTTAATGTCTATATTGAAGATATAACCTTTCAAACAAATCTATTAGCTATTCAGGGACCAGAAGCTGAGAAAATTGTTCAAAAATATACAAATTATCCTTTAAATAATATTCCATATTATTATTTTGTAAAGGACAAAATAATAAATAAAAATGTTATAATATCAAGAACTGGATATACAGGAGAAGACGGTTTTGAGATTGTTGTATCTATAGAGGATGTGAAAGAAATTTTTAACATCTTTACACAAGAAGAAAAAATAACACTTTGCGGGCTTGGAGCAAGAGATACCTTAAGGTTAGAAATGGGGTATCCCTTATATGGTCATGAATTAGATGAAAACACAACCCCTTGGGAAGCAAATTTAGGATGGGTTGTAAAGTTGGAAAAAGGTGAATTTATTGGAAAGGATGCTTTGATTGATAAAAGAGATAAAAAAACAAAAACCCTAAATGGATTTGAGCTTTTGGAAAATGGTATTCCGAGAGCAGGATATGAAGTCTATAGTTATGAAGAAAAAATAGGTTATGTGACAAGTGGAAATTATTCCCCTATATTGAAACGAGGAATTGGATTATTATATAATAATTCAACTCATGAAGAAGTAAGAATTAAAGCAAGAGATAAATTTTTAAAAGCTAAAATTGTCAAGCCCCCCTTTGTTAAGAATACATCTATAAAGAAAGGAGAGAAGAAAAATGTATCCTGAAAATCTTAAATATTCAAAAGAACATGAATGGGTAAAATTAGAAGGAAATATTGCAATTGTTGGTATCTCTTTTTATGCTCAAGAAGAACTTGGTGATATTGTTTACGTAGATCTACCAGAAATAGGTAAAACTGTAAAACAAAATGATGTATTAGCTGTAATTGAATCTGTAAAATCTGCTTCCGATGTATATTCACCCATATCAGGTAAGGTAATAGAAGTAAATGAAAAACTTAAAGAAAAACCAGAAATAATAAATGAAGATCCCTACAATGACGGCTGGATCGCAAAATTGGAAATTAGTAATCCTAAGGAATTAGACACACTAATGAATGCAGAGGAGTATAAAAAATTTATAGGAGCTTAAATATGGCTTATATCCCCCATACTCTAAAAGAAATTTTAGAGATGCTAAAAGCCATAGGAGTAAGTAGTACTGAGGAGTTATTCAACGATATACCAGATGATATTAAGAAAAAAGCGAAAGAGAATTTTATTTTGCCTCCTCCAATATCAGAAATAGATCTTATCAACGAGATACAAAATTTAGCTCAAAAAAATAAAGGCGAAAAATTTATATCCTTCTTAGGGGGTGGTGCTTATAAACACTATATACCCTCCTTTGTTAAAATAGTAGCTCAATTTCCCAACTTCTATACTTCCTATACTCCATATCAGCCTGAAATTAGTCAGGGAGTTTTACAAGCCATATTTGAATATCAAAGTCTTATATGCGATCTTACTCAGATGGATGTAGCTAATGCTTCCCTTTATGAAGCAGGCTCAGGTATTTGTGAAGCAGTTCTCATGGGAGTAAGGATAAATGGTAAAAAAGAAGTTTTAGTATCCGAAGGGTTACATCCAGAATATTTAGAGACACTTTATACATATTTAGGAGCTCAAGAAATTAACATTGTAAAGATTCCACTTAATAAAAATGGTGAAACAGATATTGATTTTCTAAAAGAAAAAGTATCCAATAATACTTCCTCTGTAATTATTCAAAACCCTAATTTTTTTGGAGTTATAGAAAAGGAATTAGAAGAAATAGAAAAAATAACCCACCAACATGATTCTTTACTAATACTTTCCATATATCCTATATCCTTAGGAATTTTAAAAGCTCCAGGAGAGTACAATGTGGATATTGTAGTCGGAGAAGGCCAATCTTTAGGTATACCATTAGGCTTTGGTGGGCCATATTTAGGTATCTTGGCTACAAAAAGAGAATATATAAGGCAAATGCCTGGGAGAATTGTAGGAGAGACAAGGGATATAAATAATAAGAGAGGATTTGTAAATACTCTTCAAACCCGTGAACAACATATAAGAAGAGCAAAAGCCACATCTAATATATGCACAAACGAAGCTCTCACAGCAATAATGGCTACAGTATATATGTCTCTTTTAGGCAAGAAGGGTATTAGAAAAATTGCCGAAATTTGTTTCTCTAGAACTCATTATTTAAAGGATTCTTTAACTAAAGAAGGTTTTGAATTAACCTATCCTAATTCCTATAATTTTAACGAATTTGTTTTAAAAACTCCAATAGATAGTAATATAGTTATAGATGCACTCAAGAAAAAAAATATTATAGCAGGAATTCCTCTTAAAAGGTTCTATCCTGAAAGAGAAAAAGAAATCCTCATTGCAGTTACTGAGATGAATTCATTAGATGATATTAGCTTTTTAGTAACTTCTTTAAAGGAGGTCATATATAAAAATTGAATAAAGAAATACCTCTCCTAAAAGATTTACATGATAATAACAGACCTACAATCAATCTTCCAGATCCTTTAGAAGATTATCTTCCAGAGAGGATCTTACCTGAAAAATTAATAAGAAAAGACATACCTATTCCTCAAATAAGTGAGCCAGAAGTAGTGAGACATTTTACCAATCTTTCTCAAAGAGGTTATGGGGTTGATACAGGTTTCTACCCTTTAGGTTCATGTACCATGAAATATAATCCCAAAATAAATGAAGAAATAGCAAGCTTTCCATCATTTGCTAATTTACATCCCTATACTCCAGAAGATTTATCCCAGGGAAGTTTAGAAATTATCTATAAACTTGGAGAATATCTATCTAATATAACAGGCATGGATAAATTTACCTTTCAACCTTCTGCAGGAGCTCATGGAGAACTTACAGCATTGTTAATTATTAAAGCATATTTTAAAGACAAAGGAGAGAAAAGAAACATTGTATTAGTTCCAGATTCAGCCCATGGTACAAATCCTGCAAGTGCAACAATGGCAGGATTTGAAACTATAGAAATACCATCTGATGAAAGAGGACTTGTAAATCCTAATATATTAGCAAAATATCTAAATAAAGATGTGGCTGTTTTAATGCTAACTAATCCAAACACTCTTGGTCTTTTTGAAAAAGATATATTGAAGATTTCCCAAATGGTACATGAGACAGGAGCTCTTCTATATTATGATGGAGCAAATTTAAATGGTATCATGGGATATGCAAGACCTGGTGATATGGGATTTGATGCTGTCCATATAAACCTTCATAAAACTTTTTCCACTCCCCATGGAGGTGGAGGCCCAGGAGCGGGTCCTGTAGGTGTAAAATCATTTTTAAAAGATTATTTACCAAAACCAACAGTAGAATTTGATGGAGAAAGGTATTATCTTAATTATGATATCAAAAAAAGTATAGGAAGAGTAAGAACGTTTTATGGAAATTTTTTAGTACTTCTAAAAGCTTATTGCTATATTAGACTTCTTGGATCTGAAGGTTTGAAGAATGTTACCGAAATGGCTGTATTAAATGCCAACTATTTAAAAGAAAATTTAAAAAATCTTTTCCATCTACCTTACCCCGATCTCTGTAAACATGAATTTGTCCTCTCTGGTAAAAAACAAAAAGAAAAAGGAATTAAAGTACTTGATATAGCTAAAAGACTACTTGATTATGGAGTACATCCTCCCACAATATATTTTCCTCTTATAGTAGAAGAAGCTTTAATGATCGAGCCTACAGAAACTGAAACCAAATATACCTTAGATCAATTTGTAGAAATTTTAAAAACTATTATTAAAGAGAGTGAGGAAAATCCTGATATATTAAAATCAGCCCCTCATAATACACCTGTAGGTAGATTAGATGAAGTATATGCAGCTAAAATGCTAAAGGTAAACTGGAAATGATATCAGTAAAACCTATTAGAACCCTTCCACTAAGTATCACAGGGGAATGGTGTGCTTTGCAATGTGATCATTGTAAGGCTCACTTTTTAAAAAATATGACAAATATAGATCATCTTTCAAAAAAGCTTGAGTTAAATTATTTCAAAAGTATTTTGGTTAGTGGCGGATATAATAAGGAAGGCTATCTTCCCCTCTCAAAATCCTCTATAAATCTTATGAAAAAATTAAAAGAATCAGGATATAAACTAAACTTTCATATGGGTCTTATAGATGAAAAAACAATTAAACATTTAATATCACTACCAGATATGGTTTCATATGATTTGATGTTAGATGACTTTGTTATTAAAAATATTTTTCATCTTAAGGATAAGAATAGTAACGATTTTAAAGAAGAATACTTTATGATAAAAGAATATTTTCCAATAAGTCCTCATATCTTAATGGGAGCTAATTATGGAAAGATAGAAAAAGAATATGAAGAAATAGATTTTTTATCTAAAGATCATATTCCTGAGAAAATTATATTCATTGTAATTACTCCCATTCAAAATACGCCTTTCCAAGAAATATCTTTACCTTCTATAAAAGAAGTTGAAGAACTTTGGAATTATGCTAAGAAAAAACTTCCTAATACTAGGTTTTATCTTGGATGTGTACGCCCAAATGGTAATTATAGATATGAATTAGATTCTTTAGCTATAGATCTTAACTTTCATGCTATTGTTAATCCTCACCCTGAAGCTATAAAATCCCAGAATAATATAAAAATCTTTGAAGAATGCTGTGCCTTATTATGAGATTTGGAATTTCTTTGGGTAGTTTGGAAGTACTTAAAAGGAAATATATAAAAGAAGATTCACCAACAACATTATATCTTATGACACTACAAAGGTGTCTCAATAATTGTGCCTTCTGCACCCAAGCAAGTGAAAGTCATGCTGATGCTTTTATGCTTTCAAGAATTACATGGCCCCTCATAGAAATAGAAGATTTAATAAACCTATTAGAGGAATATAATCCTTTTAAAAGATTATGTTTTCAAGTGACAAATCATCTAAGTTGGGAAAAAGAATTAATTGAAACTATAAAACTATTTAAAAACCTCAATTTACCTATTTCTATTTCTGCCCCCTTCAATAACATATCTCATATGGAAAAATTCTTCGAATTAGAAATTGATAGAATAAACATATCTATTGATGCGGTAGGAAAAGATCTTTTTAGAAAAATAAAATATGGAGAATTTGAAGAAAGATTAGAGTTTATTAAAGAAGCAAGTATAAAGTTTCCTTCTCAAATCACATCTCATATAATTGTAGGATTAGGAGAAAAGGAAAAGGAGTTAGTTTACATTATAGATAAGTTATCAAAATGGAAGGTAACAGTAGCTTTATTTGCATTTACACCTCTAAGTGGAACCCATCTTGAAAACATGAACCCTCCTAATTATTACAAATACAGAAAAATACAACTTATAACATTCCTTTTACAAAGAAAATTAATCTCTTTTGATGAATTATCTTTTGATAAAAATGACAATCTATTAATTACGGGGGATATTTTATCATTAGCTGAGCCTTTTTTTGAAATAATTTTTAAAACAACTGGATGCCCTAATTGCAACAGACCTTATTATAATGAAAGCCCAAGAATAGTACCTTATAACTTCCCAAGAAATTTAAAAGATATAGAGATTGAAGAGATAAAAGATCTACTAAGAAATGGAAAGGCAAGAATTAGTTTATAAAACATTAAAAATAGTACGTGATTATGCCAAAGCTAATCATTTAAAAATCTATATAGTAGGTGGTTTTGTAAGGGATTACCTTATTGGAAAAGAACTAAAGGACGTAGACTTTTTAATTTACCCTTCAAATTATAATTTTTTATTTGATCTAACTAACCTTTTTAACGGTAAACTTATTAAGTTAGATGAGGAGCGAGAGTATTACAGAATAATTATAAATAATAATGATGGAGACATCATTTTAGATTTTACCCCCATATATGAAAACAATTTACTATTAGAACTTCTAAGGCGTGATTTTACTATAAATTCTATTGCATTAAATCTTTCCAGCTTTAAAATAATTGATCCTTTAAATGGTTTAAAAGATTTAGAAAGAGGAATACTAAGAATATCTTCACCTAACTCCTTTAAGGAAGATCCTTTAAGGATTCTAAGAGCTTTTAGATTTTTAGGATATGGTTTTAAAATAGAAAAAAATACTTATGAGAAGATTATAGAAGATAAAGAAAAATTAAAATCAGTGAAGGCAGAAAGAATACATGATGAAATTTACAAAATACTAAGTTTGTCATTCTCAAGTTATTTATGGATTAAAATGGTAGATACAAAAGTTTTAGAAGTTATTTTACCAGAGCTTTTTATATTAAAAGATATTCCGTGGAGTAATCCCCACCATGAAGATCCATTGATGCACTCTATAAGTTCTTTATCTGCTCTTGAAGATATAATATACAATATAGAATCTATTTTTCCAGAATCATATCAACAAATCCTAACATACTTAAATGAGAAACTTTTTTCAAACTATACAAAGCTTGAAACTCTAAAATTAGCAGTATTACTTCATGATATAGGTAAATCTGAAACTTTTTCTATCGATGAAGCCTCTTTAGTTCATTACTATGGACATTCACAAAAAGGAGTTGAACTTTTAGATAATATAGGAGAAAGATTGAAGTTAAGTAAAAAAGAAATAATTTTTTTAAAAAAACTTATTGGGACTCATATGTACCCTTTAAGCTTCATACAAAATCCAGTATCAGACCCTATTTATAAATTCATTTTAAGAGTAAAAGATGATGTACCTGCTTTGATACTACTCTTTATGGCTGATCAAATATCTATTAAAGGTAAAATAGAAAACTTGAATTGGTATAGGAAAATTTTAAATGAATTTTTCAAAATAAAAAATATTCCTAAACCCTTATTAACAGGTAATGAAATCATGGAAATATTTAATCTAACCCCGTCTCCCCTAATAGGTAAATTAAAAGAAAAGCTTATAGAAGCACAGATGAATAATAAAATATCTACAAGAGATGAAGCCATAAGATACCTTGAAGAAATATTGAAAAATGAAACCAATAGCTAAAAAAATAATTGAATATACTATGAATGATCTTTTTTATAAATTAAATTTTCCTTTTGAGTGGGGAATAGAAAGTTTTTATCAATTATACTTTTATGAAAAAGGAGAAGAACGAATAATAGAAGAAAGTTTCAAAAATTATAAGATCTTTCAGAAATGGATGAACTCACATAACATTATTCTCTCTGATTTTATAGAAAAACTAAAAAGCATTAGAGATATAAGGAGTGATTTTTTAAGCTTTAAACGCTCTTCTCTTAAAAATTTAATTGGAGATTTATACAATATTATAGACGATATCAGAATATTTATTGAAAAAAATAGCATACCTTTGCCTCAAGATATCTACATACCAGACATTAACATATTAGGTCCTGAAAATTTTATATGGGAAGTTCTCTCTTTTTATATCAAGTCTACAAGATTTATTACATTCTCTATCAATTTTTTTAATTATCCCCAAATATCTGAAGAAATAATTCTTTATAACGACAGAAAATATTTTCCTGAACATTCTTACAAGTTAATAGATGAAAAAGTATATCTTCAAGACTTAATTCTATCTTGGTCGGGAATACCTTCCCAAAACTATATAAAAGAATTTTATCTTCCAAAAGATATAAAGTTAGAAGATGGACTTGAATATTTTACAATAAAAAACAAAATATTTATCTTTCATAAATAATCAATTCCAATTTCTTTAACCAAAATTCCCCACTTGCATCCTTCTCAAGAATTATCTCTATAATATTTGTTTGACCTACTATCCAGTACTTTGTAACATCAAAAGAAGGAGTAATATAATATTCACTGCCAAAATCAAAACCTGAAATCACATTTTTTGAGTTTACAAATATGGAAATAGGAGCCCATGTTTCTTCAGTCATAAAAGAAGAACTCATACCTGTAATCTTTAAAACTACTCTTTTGGGATTAAAAAGAGGAGTTACTGGAGTATATAACTTCAACTGTCCTTCTGCCCTTAACATAGCCAAATGATATTCCCCATTACTTCTTTCTAATACTACTCCTTTTCCCATCTCAAAAACTAAATTTCCCTTGGGAGGATTTTTAGAGAAATCAATGGTAAAACTTTGTTTTGCAAGTCCTATATTTAGTAAAAATAAAAGCATTATAAAAAGAAACATATATCTTTTCATGCTTAAACCTCCTTTTATTCTTCTTTTTTAGCTCTTGGATGAGCCTTTGTGTAAATATTTCTTATCTGTTCTGAAGTAAGATGAGTATAAATCTGAGTTGTAGAAATTCTTACATGACCCAGAAGCTCTTGTACATACCTAAGATCAGCTCCTCCTTCTAAAAGGTGTGTGGCAAAGGTATGTCTTAAAATATGAGGAGAAACCTTTTTTTCTAAAAATTTAGTATATCTTTTCAAAATTAACCTTACTCCACGATCTGTAATTCTTTCTCCTTTAGCATTTAGAAAAAATGCCTTTTCAGGTTTCTTCAATAGTTTAGACCTTACATGATCATTATAAAGCTGTAATATCTTTAAAGTATTTTCTTCAATTATCACTACTCTTTCTTTAGCCCTTTTTCCAAAAACTCTTATCTCTCCATAATTCCAATTAATATCTTCCTCATTTATACCTACAAGCTCACTTACTCTTATCCCTGTAGCATATAGAGTCTCTAAAATAGCTCTATCTCTTATACCCAAAAGATTATCTAATGATGGAGCATCGAGAAGTTTATATACCTCATCAATAGATAAAAACTGAGGCAATCTTTTCTCTATTTTAGGTATAGGAATGAAAACAGTAAGATCTTCTTTAATTTTATCATAGGTAAGAAGATATTCAAAAAAACTTCTTAAAGAAGTTAATTTTCTTGCAATAGTACTCTTCTTATAGTTTTTTTGAGCAATATTTTGTATGTAAGACCTGATCACTCTTTTATTCGTAAAATCCAAATCTCTCTCTTTACAATAATTATAGAAATCCAAAAGATCAATATTATAACCTCTCAAAGTATTTGGAGAATAATTACGTTCAAATCTCAAATAATTAAGATATCCTTCTATTTCTTTTTTTAAATCCAATTTTGTCATTTCTATATATTGATCGCAAACCTCCTTATCATATCCTCAAGATCCCTTAATGCTCTCTCGGCATATAATCTATTTCTCATCTTCCTATCTTTAACAGGCATATCTAAGGGAGTCAAAATTCCAAAATTAGCATTCATAGGCTGAAAATTCTTTACAGGTACTTTAGTAGTCACATAACCAATAAGAGCCCCTATCATTGTAGTATGAGGTAATATTATAAGTGGTTTTCCTTTATATAAACGAGCTGCATTTATTCCAGCTATTATTCCCATACTCGCAGATTCCATGTATCCTTCTACACCAATAATCTGACCAGAAAAAAATATTCTCTCGTCTTTAGCAAATTGTAAGGTTGGTTTTAAAAATTTAGGGGCATAGAAATAGGTATTTCTATGCATTACCCCATATCTTGCAAATTCAGCATTTTCAAGTCCAGGAATTAATCTAAAAACCCTCCTTTGCTCTTGAAATTTAAGTCTTGTCTGAAAACCCACCATGCTATAAAGGGTTTTTTGTATATTTTCTGGTCTCAATTGAACCACAGCATAAGGCTCTTTGCCTGTTTTTGGATCTGGAAGACCAACAGGTTTCATAGGACCATAACGTAATGTATCTATACCTCTTCTTGCCAAAATTTCTATAGGAAGACATCCCTCAAAATATTTTTCTTCACCAGGGAAATGTGATTCCACTACATCGGCATTTATCAATTCATTCACAAACCTTTTATATTCTTCCTCATTCATAGGACAGTTTAAATATGCCTCTTCCCCTTTACCATATCTTGAAGCACTATAAACCTTCTCAAAATTTATACTATCAGCATAAATAATAGGTGATACTGCATCATAAAAATACAGAGAATCCGTATCTAATATTTCAGTTAAATATTGAGCAAAATCAGAAGAAGTTAGAGGTCCCGTAGCCACAATAACAACTCCATCAGAAGGAATTTTTTTGACTTCCTCTCTTATTATAGTTACATAAGGATTTTCCATTAATATCTGTTGCACCTTTTTAGCAAAGAGTTCTCGATCAACTGCCAAAGCAACACCGGCTGGAACCTTCGTTTCTTCAGCAACTTTAAGAACTAAGGAATCAAGCCTCCTCATTTCCTCTTTTAAAAGTCCTGAGGCATTTGTAATCTCTGTAGATTTAAAGGAATTACTACAGACAAGTTCAGCTAAATATTCCGTTTTATGAACAGGAGTCATAACTTGTGGTCTCATTTCGTATATCTCTACAGGAATTTTTCTTTTAGCAAGTTGCCAAGCAGCCTCAGCTCCTGCAAGTCCTCCACCTATGATTTTGACTTTTTCCATTTTCTATTCCTCCCTTTCTTCCATAATATGTAGTTACAATCATTATTACTACATTTTTTAAATCTGTTGCTCTCTAAAAGAGTACTACCACATATTGGACACTTTTCGTGAGTAGGCTCATAGGGCGATGCAAAAGTACATTTAGGATAATTTAAGCATCCCCAAAAAGTCTTTCCTTTTTTAGATCTTTTTTTAACAACAGTACCTCCACAGAGAGGACATTTGCCTTTTGCTTCATCATATATTGGTTTCGTATACTTGCAGTCTGGATATCGTGAACAAGCATAATATTTACCATTTTTATTTTCTCTAAGTTGCAAATCACTTTCACAAATGGGACATTTTTCATCAGTTTTTTCAGCAATTTGTACCCTATCTGAATTTTTATAAACTTCCTCTAACTCTTCTTTAAACTTTGGATAAAACCTCTTCAAAACATCTATGGCTTCGACTTTTCCTGTCTCAATTTTATCTAGATCTTCTTCCATCTTTGCTGTAAATTTCACATCAATTAGATTAGGGAATTTCTCGACTAAAAACTCATTAACAACTTTACCTAAGGTAGTAGGTACTAAAAATCTGTCCTTAACAACCACATATTCTCTTTCTTTTAACGTTTCTATGATAGTAGCATAGGTGCTTGGCCTTCCTACTCCATATCTTTCTAAGGTTCTCACCAAAGTAGCCTCAGAATATCGAGATGGAGGTTTTGTAAAATGCTGTTCCGGATATAGATTAAGAAGATTTAAAAGATTACCTTTTTCTGGAATAAATTCTACTTGTTTATCAGTTTCAGATTCTTCCTCCTCTTCATGATAAACTAACATAAAACCAGGAAATTTAAGTTTCCTTCCTTTTGACAAAAATAGATACTTATTTCCTTCCACATATATTTCTACCACATCATAGATAGCTGGAGCCATCTGACTTGCGATAAATCTTTCCCATATAAGTTTATAAAGCTTAAATTGATCTTCTGAAAGATAAGGCCTCACCATTTCTGGTAATCTAAAGACTGAAGTTGGCCTTATAGCCTCATGAGCATCTTGAACACCAAGTTTCTTCTTCGTCTTTTTCTCCCCTCCGACAAATTCTTTTCCAAAATTCTCTTCTATATATTTAATAGCCTCTATTCTTGCTTCAGGAGCTATTCTGGTAGAATCGGTTCGCATATAAGTTATAAGTCCTATTCTCTCTTCTCCAATATCTATACCCTCATAAATAGTTTGAGCAATTTTCATAGTCTTTCCAACAGGAAAGGCATATCTTCTTGAGGCCTCTTGTTGTAAAGTACTTGTTATAAAAGGTTGAGGTGAGGACTTTTTCTCTTCCTTTTTAATTACATCTTTTACTATATAATTTATTCCTTTTAACTCTTCTAATATCTTATTCACTTCCTCTTCATTTTTTAAATTGACTTCTTTACCTTCATATGATATGAGTCTTCCATATATTTTCTTATTTGTTTTATCTGAAAACTCTCCCCATATATACCAATATTCTTGGGGTATAAATTGCTCAATCTCCTTTTCTCTTTCACAAATAAGCCTCAGAGCTACTGATTGTACTCTCCCGGCAGAAAGTCCTCTTTTAACCTTTTTCCATAAAAGAGGACTAAGTTCATACCCAACTAATCTATCCAAAATTCTTCTTGCTTGTTGGGCTTCTACTTTACTGATATCAAGATCCCTTGGATTATTTATTGCTTCTTGTACTACCCTTGGAGTTATCTCATGAAATTCTACTCTTGAGAATTTATCTTTTGGAATATTTAATACATTAACAAGGTGCCAAGCAATAGCTTCTCCTTCTCTATCAGGGTCTGTAGCTAAGTAAAAATGATCTGCTTCTTTTAATAGTTCCTTTAGATTCTTAACAACTTCTTTTCTTGAAGGGATGATTACATATTTAGGCTTAAAATTATCCTTTATGTCTACCCCAAGTTCCTTCTCGGGTAGATCTCTTACATGACCATAAGAAGCAACTACTTTGAATTCTTTACCAAGTATTTTTTCAATTGTTTTTGCTTTAGCTGGAGATTCAACTATTATAATCTTTTTATTTTTCACTATAAATTATCACTCCTTCTCCCATATCTATTCCCTGGAAATTCTTCTACAAGGCCTTTGGCTTGTAAAGAAACTATTATAAACATTAATTTTGATATATCCATGTTTAATTTGATCATTAAATCCTCAATAAATATAGGATTAAAATTTAAAAATTGCAATACCTTTTTTTCATCTTCTGTTAAAATAACATCTCTTTTAGGTTTATAAATAAAAGGTATGTGAAATTCTTCTAATATATCTATTATATCTAACACCATTTTTGCTCCTTCTTGAATTAACTTATTTGTTCCTTTACTTCTTTCATCTATTATTCTCCCTGGAACAGCAAAAACCTCTCTCCCTTCATTCAATGCAAAACTTGCTGTTATTAGAGCCCCACTTTTCTCTCCTGCTTCAATTACAAATACCCCCTCAGATATTCCGCTAATAATCCTATTTCTTTGTGGAAAGGTATATCTTGTAGGTCT
This sequence comes from Dictyoglomus sp. DH, assembly GCF_055181375.1. Taxonomy (NCBI): domain Bacteria; kingdom Pseudomonadati; phylum Dictyoglomota; class Dictyoglomia; order Dictyoglomales; family Dictyoglomaceae; genus Dictyoglomus; species Dictyoglomus sp. DH. The sequence goes on from NZ_CM143706.1 coordinate 1,591,021, forward strand.
TGTACCTAAAGGATACTCACTTATTAAGGCTCCATTTTCTACTATTCTTTCTGCTAAAATTCTATTTCCAGAAGGATATATAAAATCTAAAGAACTACCAAGAATCCCATATGTTCTTCCTCCACCCTCTAAAGCTCCTTTATGAGCATATGTATCTATCCCATAAGCAAGACCACTTACTATTATAAATCCATATTTTACTAATTCTCTTGAGAAATACTCAGAGATTTTAATTCCATATTGGGTGGGTCTTCTTGTTCCTACAATAGCTATATATCTTTTACCAATAATATTTCCTCTATATGTGAGAAATAACGGAGGATTTTTTATCTCTTTGAGTAAAGGTGGATATTCTTCGTCCCATAAAGTTGTAAGTTTATAGTCTTTTTTAACAAGTTTTTCCCACAAGTCTTCCCAAGAAATCTTTCTTTTAAAAATTATAAATTCTTGGATCAAGGAAGAATACGAGAATCTTTCAAGAATTTCCTTATCTGACAAAAGGAAAAGTTCTGGTGGCGAAATAAAATCTATCCATTCCCTCCATCTTCTATATAAAGGAGGAAAATAACTTAAAGAATATATAAATGGTTTATCCTTGGGATTATAATTATACATTAATTATCAAAATATTAGGGGGACTAAAATAATCCCCCTAATATTTCTTTTAAAGAATAAAGTAAAGAATAAATAATACAGCCAATATGATTAACACTGGATTTAATTTTTTAATTTTCCCTGTAAGAAGGTTTAATATTACATAAGAAAGAATACCAAATATTAACCCATTCGCTACCGAATAGGTAAAAGGCATAGCCACTATAGTAATAAAAGCAGGAAGAGCTTCCCCTATTTCCTTTAAATTGACTTTTAATATAGGTTCCATCATAAGGAAACCGACAATAACTAAGGCAGGAGCAGTAGCGGAAGATGGTATAATCCCAGCAAGAGGCCAAAAAATTACAGATAAGAGGAAAAGCAATCCTACTACTAATGAGACAGCTCCTGTTTTACCTCCTTCTGCTATTCCTGCTGCAGATTCAATATATGTAGTTATAGTTGAGGTTCCACACAATGCTCCAACTACAGTTCCTACCGCATCAGAAACTAAAGCTCTATCAGAACCCTCAAAACTTCCATCCTCCCTAAGCATATTAAGCTTAGCTGCAAGTCCCGAAATAGTACCTACAGTATCAAACATATCTACAAAAGTAAATGTAAAGATTATAGAAAATAATCCCCATTTTAGAGCCCCTAAAATATCTAATGCTAAAAAGGTTTTAGAAAACTCTTCCCAATTAGGAAGGGCTATTATATTTCCTGTAAAATAGGTGATAGGTTGACCATTGGAACCTTTTACAAAAATGCCTATAAATGTGGTAATTAATATCCCTAATAATATATTTCCTTTAACGTTCAATGCCATAAGTAAAGCAATAATAATAATCCCAAAAATAGAAAGCAAGGTTTCTGGAGATCCTAAATTGCCTAAGGATATTAAAGTAGCATCATTCTTTACTACAATTCCTGCAGATTTTAATCCTATAAGAGCTATAAAAAGTCCTATACCTACTGAGGTTGCCATCTTAATATTAAGTGGTATAGCTTGTACAATCCATCTTCTTACTGGAAGAATTGATAAAATTAAAAAAATGATCCCATCTATAAATACTGCTCCTAATGCAACTTGCCAAGGAAGACCTATTCCTTTACATACAGAATAAGCAAAATATGCATTAAGTCCCATACCAGGAGCCAAAGCAAAAGGAAGTTTTGCATACAATCCCATAGTCAAAGTAGCAATTCCAGCCCCAATAGCGGTTGCAATCAAAACAGCACCTTTTGGCATTCCTGCATCTCCTAATATGTTGGGGTTTACAAACAAAATATAAGCCATGGTAATAAAAGTAGTAAGCCCTGCAATGATCTCGTTAGACCAATTAGTCTTAAATTTCTCAAAGCCAAAATATCTCTCCAAAGCTTTAATCAATACAAAAACCCCCTTTCATTAATTTTAAAGATTGGAAACAAAATCCTCTAAACCTCGAAAGGTTAGAGCCTCAATTAAATGACTTTCTTTAATCTCTTCACTACTTTCTAAATCTGCTATAGTTCTTGTAACCTTTATAATTCTATCAAAAGATCTCATGGATAATTTCATTCTTTCAGCTGTATTTAATAATAAATCCCTAATTCTTGGATTTAGGCTAACATATTTTTTGATAAGTTTTGGAGTTAATTGGGAATTTAAATATATTTTCTCGGATTTATATCTTTCATATTGAATCTCTCTTGCTTTTTTTACTCTTTCTCTAATCCTTTCTGATGATTCCTCAAGATTATCATTAAAGATCTTTTCTTTCTCTACTCTATTCACATAAACCCTTATATCAATTCTGTCTAAAAGTGGACCTGATACCTTACTCCAATATTTTTTTACATCATAAGGAGTACAAGTACATTCTTTCTCTTTATCACCAAAATATCCACATTTACAAGGATTCATACCAGCCACTAAAACAAATTGAGCTGGATATGTAACAGTATACTTAGATCTTGAAATTACAATCTTCCCCTCTTCTAATGGCTGTCTTAATCCCTCCAAAACATCTCTTCTAAACTCTGGTAGTTCATCTAAAAACAAGATTCCTTTATGGGCAAGAGTAATTTCCCCGATTTGAGGAGAGACCCCTCCCCCTAAAAGTCCAGCATAAGATATAGTATGATGAGGATTCCTAAAAGGCCGTTTTTGTATTAAAGAATCTTCTACTAATAAACCTGCAGCACTATATATTTGAGTAACTTCAAAAGCCTCTTCATAAGTCAATGGGGGAAAAATGGAAGAAAAGGCCTTTGCCAAAAGAGTCTTACCTGTACCCGGTGGACCTACTAAAAGAACATTATGTCCACCAGATGCCGCTACTTCTAATGCTCTTTTAGGGAAATAATGCCCTTTTATAAAAGAGAAATCTTCTTCATAAACTGGATTATGTTCAGGATATTGAAATTTAACAGGAGATAAATTTATTTCCCCTAAAAGAAATCTCACAATTTGGGAAAGATGAGAAACAGGATAAATTTCAATCCCATCTATTAAACTACATTCAAATTCATTTTCCTTTGGTACAAATACTTTATTGTATCCATTATTTTTCAAACCATATACAATAGATAAAATCCCTTTTCCTTTTCTTATCCTTCCATCAAAAGCAAGTTCACCTAAGAAAGCAGTCTTTTCATTATCAAAGTGAAAATTCATAAATGTGGAAAGGATTCCTAAAGCAATTGGTAAATCAAATAAGGGTGTATCTTTTTTCAAATCCGCAGGGGCTAAATTTATAGTCACTCTTTTTAAAGGAAATTCAAAACCAGAATTTTTTAATGCAGATCTAACCCTCTCCTTAGATTCTTGCACTTCTTGTTCAGCCAATCCTACTATATTAAAGCTTGGAACTCCAGAAGTAATATCTACCTCAATTTCAATATCATAACATTTCAATCCCCATAAAGTAGCAGATTTAACCTTAGAAAGCATTTGTTATATGCTCCCATTTATCTACTTTCCCTAAAGGAGAAATATAAATACTTATAACATCAAACCTTACACCTTTCATTTTCTGAAATCTATTCTTAAATTTTGCCATAAAAACTTCAGCTATCATCCTTATCCTCTCTTGTTTTTTCAAATCTACTGCTTCAATAGGTAAACCATACTTATTTGATCTTCTTGTTTTAACCTCTATAAAAACTAAAATTCCATTTCTTTCAGCTACAATATCTATCTCTCCTAAAGACATTCTTAAATTTCTATATAATATAGAATATCCTTCCTTTTCTAAAAGATTTACAGCAAAATCTTCTCCTAATTTTCCAATATCTTGATTACTCACAAAAGTCTAAATCTCCTTCTGTGGATATCAAGCACTCCTAACGATTTTATCTTTTCTCTATGTTCCTTAGTTGCATAACCTTTATGTTTTCTAAATCCATAATCAGGATATTTTTCATCAAGAGTCCTCATATATCTATCTCTCAAGACCTTAGCCACGATAGAAGCAGAAGCCACATTTAAACAATACCTATCTCCTTTAATCACCGTTTCTTGTGGTATATCTAAATCTGGAATACTAATATTACCATCTACTAAGATATACTCAGGCTTTACTCTAAGGCTGTCTATAGCTCTTTTCATTGCAATAAGAGTGGCTTTCAAAATGCCAAACCTTTCTATCTCTTCCACATTAGCAAAACCGTAACTCCAACAAACAGCCTCTTCTTTAATCTTTTCAAAAAGAATTTCCCTTTCTTCTGGCTTTAACATTTTGGAATCTTTAACGGTAATATTAGAAAAAGGAGGTAAGATTACAGCTCCAGCATATACAGGACCTGCTATGGCTCCCCTACCTGCCTCATCTACTCCCGCTATATATTTGAAATAATTCCAAAGTCTTCTCTCTATGTCTCCTATTTCACCAATCCTATTCTTTGGGGTGGCCATAAAAGTAATACCGCTTTTCCCACTAAATTTTTCTTAGGTACAAATCCCCAATATCTACTATCCACACTCACAGGCCTGTTATCCCCTAATACAAAATAACTATCCTTTGGTACTTGTATTGGTCCATAATTATCACTACTTTTATTTTTTACATAAGGTTCATCTAAAGCTCTACCATTCACATATACTATTCCATTTTTTATCTCTATGGTATCCCTAGGAAGACCTATTAACCTTTTTACATACTCCTTAGTAGTATCTTGGGGGTATTTAAAAACTATAACCTCTCCCCTTCTTGGCTCTCTAAAATAATAAGGGATTCTTATAACCAAAACTGCTTCCTTTTCATTTAAAGTAGGTATCATAGAACCAGTAGGAATGTAAGATATCTGCAATATAAATGTCTTTATTAAAAAGGCTAATATAAAAGCAAATATAATAGTTTCAAGAAGATCGTACCATTCATGCTTCTTCAATTCTTGTCTCTTACTAAGTATAAGATTCCAAAATTCCAGTAATTTATCCTTCATTTTCTACCCTCTCAGCAATCTTGGCACTCTTACCTTTTCTTTCTCTTAAGTAATAAAGCTTAGCTCTTCTAACCTTTCCTCTCTTTACAACTTCAATCTTTTCCACAAAAGGTGAATGAATTGGAAAAATTCTTTCCACACCTATTCCTTGTACAACCTTTCTTACAGTAATAGTTTCTCTAATACCACCATGCTTTTTAGCAATAACAACCCCTTCATACACCTGAATTCTTTCTTTATCTCCTTCTACAATACGATAATGAACCCTAACAGTATCACCAGGCCATATTTGTGGTAAATCCTTTTTCATAAATTCTTTTTCAAGATTCTGAATTATAAGATCCATTTTTTACCTCCTCTCTTAGTTCTCTTTTAATTTCTTCTAACAATGAAAAATCTTCTTCAGAAAGTCTTGTTTTCTGGAGTAAATCAGGCCTTCTAAGTAGTGTTCTTCTTAAGGCTTCTTTTCTTCTCCATCTCCTAATCTTTTCATGATCCCCAGATAACAATACTTCTGGTACTTTTAAGCCTTCAAAGTCTCTGGGATGAGTATAATGAGGATACTCCAAAATTCCCCATTGAAATGATTCTTCTCTTAAAGAATTAGGATCTCCTATAGCCCCAGGAATAAGTCTTACTACTGCATCAACTAAAACCATAGCAGGAATTTCTCCACCACTTAAAACATAGTCTCCTATAGAGACTTCCCTGGTTATTATAGTTTTTACTCTTTCATCTATGCCTTCATATCTTCCACATATGATTATTAGATGACTTTTCTGTGCAAATTCTTCTGCCAATTTTTGACTAAAAAGATCTCCTGATGGCGAAAGAAGTATTACTTCTGAATCCTCTTTCTTTAAGGCTCTCACAGCTCTAAATATAGGCTCTGGTTTCATTACCATTCCAGAGCCACCACCATAAGGATAATCATCAACTGATCTATGCTTATCAGTAGTATAATCCCTTAAATTATGGATAGAAATATCCACCAACCCTTTTTCTTTCGCTCTTTTTATTATGCTTACATTAAAAGGGCCTTCAAACATCTCTGGAAATATGGTAATAATATCAATCTTTATCATAACTAATACTCTTGCATCTTTTTAATAATAATTTTTCCTTCCTTTAGATCTACTTTTACTACTACATCTTTAATAGCAGGAATACAAATCTCTTCTTCTCCCTCCACTACAAAAACATCATTGCTTCCTGTTTCTAAAATCTCCTTCACAGTTCCCAAATATTTTCCTTCCAATTCATATACAGGAAGACCCATTATTTGGTAAGAATAAAAATAACCTTCTGGTAGAACCGGTAAATCTTCTTCTTCTAATAGAAGCCAGTTTCCTTTTAGTTTTTCTGCATCTGTTCTATTTTTTATTTCAGTAAAATAAACAACAAACCCTTTATTATGTTTTCTTATATATTCCAATGATAGTTCCTTCTTTACAATAAGGGTATCTCCCCAAGACAAGTATATCCTCTGTCCCTTCTTTAAATCTAATAGATAGTCGTAGAAGGGCCATATCTTTAATCCACCTTTTATTCCAAAAGGCTCTCCTATCTTAGCTATTCTTACCAAACGAGAAGCCATCCCTCATTGTAGTACTTCTATTACCACCTTTTTACCCTTTTTAAGACCCGCTACTCTTATTATCGTCTGTAAAGCTTTAACAGTTTGTCCCTGCTTTCCAATAACTCTACCCCTATCCTCTGGGGCTACTTTTACTTCAAGTATTACTGACTTAGTTCCTTCTACTTCTCTAACCTCAACCTCTTCAGGTTTCTGAACAATAGCTTTAACAATATACTCTAATAACTCTTTCATTAACAAAAGCCCCCTTTATGCAGAACTTTTAACAGTTCTCTTTAAGGCAAGGAACTTATCCCAAACACCATACTTCTTGAGCAAACCAAGAACAGTATCGGTAGGTTGGGCTCCTTGACTTAGCCAATATAATATTCTTTCTTCTTTTAATTGTACAGTGGCTGGATCAGTCTTAGGATCATAATATCCTAAGATCTCTAAATGTTTACCATCTCTTGGTTCTCTACTATCCATAGCCACTATTCGATATGCTGGACTATTTTTTGCTCCAATCCTTGTTAAACGAATCTTTACCAAATTTCTTCACCTCCTTCTTAGATTTATTTTATCTTAAAAATGGAAAGAAAGATTTTTTACCTTTATTTAATTGTTTTATCAAATCTAAAGTTTGAAAATACTGTTTTAATAATCTATTCACATCTTGTACAGAAGTACCACTACCTTTGGCAATTCTTAATCTTCTACTCCCATTTATTATGGAAGGATTTCTTCTCTCTTCTGGAGTCATCGACTCTATTATAGCAAGAAATTTTTTAATTTCCTTTTCTCCTACTTCTGGTTTAATTTTATCTTTTGGCACATAAGGTAACATATCTAAAATCTGATCAAATGATCCCACTTTTTTAAGTTCTTTAAGTTGAATATAGAAATCTTCAAGATCAAATTTTGACTTTTTAAGCTTTTCCTCTAATTTTGCCATTTTTTCCATTTCAATATTCTTTTCTATACGCTCAACTAAGGATGTGAGGTCACCCATTCCAAGGATTCTTGACGCAAATCTATCAGGATAGAAATATTCCAAATCTTCAATCTTTTCTCCTACTCCAATAAACTTTATAGGCTTACCTGTTACAGCTTTTATAGATAAAGCTGCACCACCTCTAGCATCACCATCTAACTTAGTAAGAATTACACCTGTAATTGGTAAAAGTTCGTTAAATTTTTCTGCTATATTCACGGCATCCTGCCCTGTCATTCCATCCACTACTAAGAGAATCTCTGAGGGTTCAAAGTTTTTATTTAAATCCTCTAATTCTTTCATCATCTCCTCATCAATATGTAGCCTACCAGTAGTATCTACAATCATGACATCCGCCAATCTTTCTTGTGAAAATTTTATCGCTCCTTCAATTATTTCTTGTGGGTTTTTACCATCTACATAAACCGGGACCTTTATTTTTTCTCCCAAAACCTGTAACTGTTTTTTAGCTGCTGGTCTAAAAGTATCTGCACCTACAAGCACCACTCTTCTTTGTTCCTGTAAAAGCCTATATGCAAGCTTTGCAGCTGTAGTAGTCTTACCAGATCCTTGAAGTCCTACTAAGAAAATAATTCCTGGTTTTCTAACCCCAATATTAATATTAGCCCTATCCCCTCCAAGAATATTAATTAATTCATAATAAAGAATTTTAATAATTTGCTCAGCAGGTGTAACACTTCTAAAAACTTCTTCCTGTAATGCCTTAGCCTTTACATTATTAAGAAGCTCTTTCACTACTTTGTAATGAGCATCTGCCTCTAAGAGAGCTTGTCTTATATCCCTTAGAGCTTCTTCAATATCTTTCTCTGAGAGCCTTCCTTTTCCTCTCAGTCTTCTAAAAATATCCTGCAATCTACCTGTTAAATTTTCAAACATTTTTATCTTTCTTCCCCATAAATTTAAATTTTCACACTTAGCATACTATAGACAATATAGAATTTATTGTCAATAATCTCTATTTTTCACAAAAATCTGGAATCTTTTTCCATCTTTCTTTCACGAAATGAGCTGCCATTTTAGGTTGTCTCTGCCTAGTAAATATTCCTTTTCTATTACCAAGAACCCTTCTTACTTCTTGTTTTGTCATAAAATCGGCAAAATTCCATATATGCTCACCTATTACAAAGTCTAATCTATCTAAGGTTTCCATAAAGCACCTTAACATCTCCCATTGGTATTCTTCAGTAAACATTAAAGGAGGATCACTATGAAATCCAGTAATAGTATCTGCATCAAATTCTGAAAGTATAATAGGTTTTCCAAATTTATCATACCAATTTTTCAATTCTTTTTCTAATTGATATTCTATAATATCTAAATTTCCAGGATCAGTATACCATGAATAATAGCGATTAACACAAATAACATCCACATATTTACTTACTTTTGTATCTTTATAAGAAGTACTTTCTACAATTGTTACCGGTCTTGTTGGATCATGCTTTTTTGTTTCCTCTATAACCCTTCTAAAATATTCTTCAGATTCCTCCTCAAAAGTTGCAGCTTCATTTGCCACACTCCACATAACAACAGAAGGATGATTTTTATCCCTATCTATCATTTCTTTCATGACTTGCAGATGGTGTTTTAAAGTTTTTTCATCGACTCGTCCTTTCCTAAAAACCTTATTCTCTGGATTCCATAAATTCATACCAACTGCAGGTGCTTCCTCTATAACCGCTATACCATATTTATCAGCTAAAAAAAGCACTTCATCGCTATAGGGATAATGTGATGTTCTAAAAGAATTAGCACCTATCCATTTCAATAAATTGAAATCTTTTATATTTATTACATGGTCTAACCCTTTCCCTCTTATATCAGAATCTTCATGTTTACCAAAACCCTTAAAATAAAAAGGTTTATTATTAATTAGAAATCTTTTGCCATCAATCCTTATAGTTCTTATTCCTATATCTAATCTATAGCAATCTATAAGTTTCTTATCTAAAAAAATTTTCACTTCAAGTGTATATAAATAAGGATTTCCTGGTTCCCATAAATCAGCATTTTTAACCTCTAACATACCATTAAAAGAATTACACGAAGCTACGAAATTTCCATTTGTATCCCTTAAATTTACTATAATATTATTTATTTCTCCTTCTAAGCTTACTTTGTATTTTACCAATCCATCCTTTCCTTTAATATCTGTTTCTACCTTTATATCTTTTATATAAGTCATCGGGGTTGTATATAACAAAACAGGCCTATGAATCCCCGAATAATTTAAGAAATCAAAATAGTATTCCAATACTTTATACTCTTTTGGATGTATCTCATCATTTACTACTTTTAACTCTCCAGGTGGAAGAATATCCCAGCTTAAAGTATTATCAACAGATATTAGTATCTCATTTTCTCCCCCGTATTTTAGTAGAGATGAAATTTCACCCTCAAAAGGCAAAAATCCACCTTTGTGCTCCATAACTTTTACATTATTTACATACACTTCTGAAAAATGGGCTGCAGATCCTATTCTTAGAAAGACTCTTTTTTCTTTCCAACTAATTGGTATAAAAGTCCTCTTTCTATACCAAACCTTCCCAACATAATCTCTAAGAGTTATATCTTGAGTTATATCATTGTAACTTGCAGGAACAGGCATGAGAATAAAACTATCTTCCCCATCACACTTAAAATCCCAAATCCCTGAAAGGTCTTTTACTTCTCTTGTCTCCGTTTCTATAGGATAAAGCATTAAATCTTCCTCCATAAACATTAAAATCTATTTTAAAATTATACCAAAAATTTAAAAGTTTTAAGTTTTTTATGTTAAAATATCATTAATATTTTCTAAGAAAGGAGGGTATAAAATATGGAAAACAAAGAAATTTATTCTTATGAAACATTACAAAATATGAGCGACCTTCTAAAAATATTAGCTCATCCTATAAGAATCAAACTATTACTTCTGCTTTCTAAAGAACCTAATACTGTCTCTGAATTACTTAAGATTTTAGATTTAAGACAACCTAATCTTTCTCAACATCTTACTTTATTAAAAAGGATCAAAATATTAAAGACAAAGAGAGACGGCAAGTCTGTATATTACTATATAGCTCATCCAGAAATCCAGGATATTATAAAGAAAGTAAAAGAGTTATCAGAAAAAATAACAAAATAAGGAGGAAAAAGATGGGAACAATCTTTAATGCTATTGCTGTAATAATTGGAGGAACCATAGGAACAATTTTTAAGGAAAGAATTCCTTCAAGTTTACAGAAGTCACTTATGGATGCATTAGGATTGATATGCTTACCTTTAGGTATGGAGATGGCTATTAAAGGAGAAAAATTTTTAGCATTGGTTTTTAGTATAGTAATAGGAGGTATAATAGGTGAATTAATAGGAATTCATGAGGGGTTAGAAAAATTTTCAAATATGATAGAAAGAAGGTTTGCAAAAGAGAAAAATTCATTTGCAAAGGGATTTCTTACTGCAACACTCCTCTATTGTATAGGACCCATGACCATAATGGGATCATTACAAGATGGATTAGGACAATCTCCTCAAATTCTCTATACTAAGTCCCTATTAGATGGAACTGCTTCCATAGCTTTAGCTTCAGCTTTAGGTTTAGGTGTTATATTTTCAGCCATATCTGTATTAGTAGTCCAAGGGAGTATCACTTTATTCGCAAAATTCATCAGTACATTTTTTACAGACATAATAGTACAAGAGATGACAGCAGTAGGTGGAGTATTAATATTAGGCATTGCATTAAATTTGTTAAATATTAAGCAAATTAAAGTTGCTAATCTATTACCTGCCCTATTCCTTATTCCAATTTTTATACATATTTTTCCTTAAAATCCTAATTCTTCATTCACTAATACAATTGAAAAAGGTGTTTTAGCTGGAGGAGCTTCGATAATAGTAGTAATTCTACATATTTTTTTAGGATGATTACAATCAATGCAATAACCCTCTTCTGCACAAGGAAGTTCAAGTTTTAATCTTTTTGCATTAAGGGGTGTTACCACGTTCTTAATTCTCCATATAGCGGTTTCCAGATTAATAACTAACTTATTCTTACCTACTACTACAATTACTTTTTTAGGACCAAAAATTTGTGCTGCTATCCTATTTCCAATTGCTTCCATATTTACAATCTCCCCTGAAAAAGTCAAAGCATTAACACTGGAAAGGAAAACATCAGATAACAACTCTTGTCTTCTTATTTCTAAATCCTCCTCAGGAGATAATCCTTCCTTCCAATGATGAATAACTTTGTTACCTCTTCTCTCTAACTCTTCAATAACCCCTATTTCTCTAATAGTAACGCTCCCACCTACTCCTACTTTAGCATTTTCAGGTATCATTTTAAGAACTAAATCTCTTGCTTCGTGTCTATCATTTACTAAAAAAACTTCAAAACCCCTTTCTTTTAAAATATTTGCTGTTCTTTTAAGTTGTTTCTCTTCTAACCATCCCTTAAGATCCCCCATAAATAAACCTCCTTACTCCCATTCTATAGTTGCTGGCGGTTTATCCGTTAAATCATAAACCACCCTATTAATACCTTTCACCTCATTAGTAATTCTTCTTGATATCTTACCAAGTATATCATAAGGTACTTCTACAAAATTAGCTGTCATCCCATCTTCACTCTCTACAATCCTTAAAGCTATAACATACTCATAAGATCTAAAATCTCCTTTAACTCCCACTGTTCTAATAGGTAGAAGTACAGCAAATGATTGCCAAATTTTTTCATATTCACTCCACTTTTGCAACTCTTCCTGTAATATATTTTCAGCCATTCTAAGAATCTCTAATTTATCCTTTGTTACCTCTCCTAAGATTCTTACAGCAAGCCCTGGGCCGGGAAATGGTTGTCGCTTAATAATAAAATCAGGGATATTTAAAATCTCAGCAATTTTTCGTACCTCATCTTTAAAAAGATATCTAAAGGGTTCTATTAATTCAAATTTTAAATTTTCAGGAAGCCCCCCCACATTATGATGTGTCTTTATCTTAGCAGCCATACCTGTAGATGAAGCAGCACTTTCTATAACATCAGGATATAGAGTTCCCTGAGCCAAATATTTAAAAGGACCTCTTTTCTTTGCTTCCTCAAGAAAGACTTCTACAAACTCATGTCCAATAATTTTTCTCTTCTCTTCAGGATCTCTCACTCCTTTTAATCTATTTAAAAATCTATCTTCCGCATTAACGACTACTAAATTCACTCCTAAGGATCTCAACGCATTACTTACCTCTTCTTTTTCACCTTTCCTCAATAAACCATGATCCACAAAAATAGCAGTTAACTTATCTCCTATAGCTTTCTGTAATAATACCGCCAAAGTTGAAGAATCTACCCCTCCACTGACAGCGAGTAAAACCCTATCTTCTCCTACTCTCTCTTTTATCTCCTTGATCTTTTCTTCAACAAACCTTCCTAAATCCCAATTTTTCTTAGCCTTGCAAATTTCAAAAGCAAAATTCTCCAATACCTTTTTCCCATTTTCTGTATGGGTAACTTCTGGATGAAACTGCACAGCAAATAGAGGATTTGTTTGGGACTGAGCTGCAGCAATATAATTATTTTCAGAATAAGCCAAAACCTCAAAAGAAGGTGGTAATTCTTTTACCACATCATAATGACTCATCCATACCTTTTCCTCTTCACCTAACCCTTTAAATAATAAGGAGTTTTTAACAATTCTTACCTTAGTTAAACCAAACTCACCCTTTTCGCCTTTTTCTACCTTCCCACCAAGAATTTGAGCCATTAATTGAAAGCCAAAACATATGCCCAATACAGGAATCTTTCCAGAAAAAATATCCATATCAAAATTTAAGTTAAAATCGTATGCACTGTTAGGTCCTCCTGAAAGTACTATACCTTCTACATCTTTGTTTTTTAGTTCCGAAAATTTCACTGTTGGCGGTAAGATCTCTGAATATACTCCCATTTCTCTAAATCTACGGGCTATAAGCTGAGTATATTGAGAGCCAAAATCTATAACAGCGATCATAGATTACCAAACTCCTTCTGTAAAACTTTTTCAATCTCTGAAATAACAACCCTCAATGGTATACCCTCTTTTTCGGCGATTTTTCGGCAATCCTCATACTCAGGGTATGTTTTTTCAATATCTCCATATTTAGAAATTTTAACCCTAACTTTACCCCAAGGAGTAACTATCTCTCTAATCTCCCTTATCATAAATCTCTTATCTACATAATATTTTCTTATTCCTAAAGTGGTTGTTTCTCTAAAAATAATTTCAGATAATTTTCCTTCATATATAGGATTTGCTATGACTGTAAGTAGAACTCCAGGCCTACCCTTTTTCATATATACAGGAGTTAAGAAAACATCAAGAGCCCCTTCATTAAACAACTTTTCAGTTAAATATCCATAAATCTGTGGATTCATATCATCAATATTAGTCTCCAAAACTATATTTTTTTCATCCAATACCATATTTTCGTCCTTTTCTCCTAAAACCACTCTAAGAAGATTAGGAAACTGAAAATCCTTTTTTCCGCATCCGTATCCTATTTTCTCAATTTTCATCTTAGGCATATTATCAAAAGATTTTGCAATAGTAGTTATAATAGCAGCTCCTGTTGGTGTCACTAATTCCCCTTCTCTCCCATCAGTATAAACAGGAACACCTTTAAGGATCTCCAAGGTTGCAGGAGCAGGAACAGGAATTTTTCCATGATTCGTATCAACAACCCCTCCACCTAAGGGAAGAGAAGAAGAATAAATTTCATCCACATTTAAAATTTCTATGGCAATCAAAGATCCTAAAACATCTATAATAGTGTCTAAAGCTCCCACCTCATGAAAATGTACTTCTTCTATGGATTCATTATGAATTTTTGATTCTGCCTCAGCAATTTTATAGAAAATTTTTTTAGCTTTCTCTTTGATATCCGAGGATAGACTACTTTTTTTCACAATATCAATTAAATCCCGAAGATGTCTATGGGTTTTAGTATCTTTTATCCTTATGTTTACATCTGTACCATAAAGTGCTCCTTTTTTCTTCTTTGTTACTTCAATTTCATAATCTTCAATAGGAATCTTTTTAAGCTCACTTTTCCATAATTCTTCATCTAATCCCAAATCCAAAAGGGCTCCTAAAATCATATCTCCACTTATTCCTGAAAAACAATCAAAATATAATATCTTCATTTTTTCTCCTCCACCATCAAATTTATCATATTTGCTAAATATCCTGCACCAAATCCGTTATCAATATTAACCACCGCTATCCCAGGAACACAACTATTTAACATAGTAAGCAAAGCTGAAAGGCCATTAAAATTAGCGCCATATCCTACACTGGTAGGTACAGCTATTATAGGTCTTGCTACTAATCCTCCTACCACAGAAGGGAGCGCTCCTTCCATTCCTGCCACTACAACAATAACATTTGCTTTATGAAATTCAGCTAGTCTATCAAATAATCTATGAATTCCAGCTACCCCTACATCATAGATTCTCTCAACATTACTTCCCATTATCTCACATGTTACTGCTGCTTCCTCAGCCACAGGAAGATCAGCAGTTCCTGCACAAGAAACAATAACTTTGCCTTTCCTATCTATTTCTTCCCTCAATACTGCAACAATCCTTGCTTTTTCAAAATAAATCGCATCTTCAATCTTGCTCTTTACCTTATCAAAAATCTCTTTACTTGCCCTTGTAGCGATAACCCTATTATTCACTTTTACTAATCTTTCCATTATTTCCATGACTTGCTCAGGAGTCTTTCTTTCTGCGAATACAACTTCAGGAAATCCTCTAATAAGAGCTCTTAAGTGATCGATTTTAGCAAACTGTACATCTTCGTAAGGTAGAATTTTTAATCTATCCATAGCATCCTCAACAGATAATTCTCCTCTCTTTACCTTGTCTAATATTTCTCTAACTTTCTCTTTCATTCTCTGTCTCCTTAGATAAGAATTTTTAAGTAATATTTATACATTAATTTCTTCTTTTTTAAAAGGGTTTAGTGATAAAATAATAATTAATAAAAAAGGATGGGGGTGTTGAGTATGGCAGAGGATCGTAAATGCAAAAATTGTAAATTCTATCAACCCAATCCTAATGATCCATCTCGTGGCACTTGCTTCGGTATACCTGTAAAAGCTGAAAACTGCTGTCCTCAATTTATAGCTAAGTCTTAAATTCCACTCTTTCTAAATATAATTCTGAATTCCTTATCAGATGTTTAATAAATTCTGGGGAAATTAGATACAAGATAATTGAATAAGGTCTATAGTTAAGGTAATGTAATGATTTTTTAAAAATTAGGAGGCTCCTTATAAGAACACCAAAAAGAAATAGGATTTTATACTCAATAAAATCCCTTAACTCAAAAAGCTCACGAGGAGCCTCCAACTTCTTTTCTTTTATTCTTTTAATAACTTCTTTTCGTTCACTTAAAAGATTGTAGAGCATCAATAAGAAACTTTCAGGAAATGTGAAATTTTTAAATATTCCATCATATCCTTTGGACTCTAACTTTTTAACTAATTTAATACTTCTTCCTAAATCAACCGAATACCCCTTCTCATATAATATAAAACTGGCAAGATGAAAATACTCTCCTAATTCTAAACCTTTTATAATCTCCAAAAATTTTGAAACTTGTTCAACCTTATTTCTCCAAATCTTAGAAAATTCTTTAGAATTAATAACTTTCTTGCCTAAATATATCTCTATAAATTTAGGAACTTGTATATCTAAATCCATTTTATCTAAATTATCTAAAAGATTAAGCCTTACCCTAATAAGATGACTATCAGGAATACTTTTTAGATAAGAATTCAATTCTCCTAAAAAATAATCTACCATTGGAGCATATTTTGATCCTTCCTCAGGAACCGCTAATACTCTGGGATGCTTTCTCATTTCTGCCATAAATGGACCTGCCTTACCAATAAGAGCAAATCCATAAGGAAACTTACCAGAATCATATAAAGTTTTGAGAAAAGTTTCTGCACTATCAAGATTTTCCTTAGACACCAGAACAAAAGATTTACAATGAGGAGAAGATAATCTAATATAAGGCTTATCTTGATTAATTATTTCTAAATTACATCTTATCAATACCTTCCTATTACCCTGGAAATTAAAGATCTCTAAAAAATATGGCAGTTGTAAAGCATTTTCTTTCATTACTACTCTTTTCAGAGGTAACCTTGCCTTATTTAGAGCTGAATTGTAGGCATTAGAAAATATAATAGGATATTTCAATAATAAATCAAAGAAATAATAGAAGCTTTTATTTTTTAAATCTTCGTAAGATGCAATTTTAAGTATATCTGATGTTCTCTGAAAATTAAAATTATAATCTTCTGATATATCCTTAATTATCTTTTCTGCAAGCCTTATTTGAAAATCAGCTATTGATACGTTTTGCTCCTCTAAGATCTCCTTGGCCCAGTTATATATTTTTCTTGCTCTCTTTAAAATTCCTTTCCTTTCTTCCCTATTTTTTACTTGTTTTAAAGTTCCTCTTAATCCTAAGATAAAAAGAGTTTTCAAATATCTTAATAGCTCATCATCAAAATATATACTTGAAAGACTTATTTCTTCAGGATAACGAGGTACAATTCCATACCATCCTATGGATTTTGAAAACAAATAATATATTTCTGCCTTAGGATTCCTTTGGAAATATGAAGTTAATGTCACTTTATTTGCCATTATTCCAGATCCTGTAAAAACAGAATAATTTTCATAGTCTAAAGAAAAACCAAAGTCAGCCAAGCTTTTCGAAAAATTGTCATCTCGCTTTATTATATCCCTAAATTTCCCCCAATCCTTTGCCAACCACAATAGTTTGAAATTTAAATCATTATATTCAGAAGGCTCAATTGGAACCCCATACAAAAGGCCATAAGATATATCTTGATTTATATATACCGCTCCCGTCAATTTTCCTGCATAATCCTCAGTAAGAGTATATCTCCCTGGATCTTTATAAAAAGGAATCAGTCTATAATCCCCTGTACCAAGTTTCTCATCATGTATAAAAGGAACAAAAGGTAATTTCTCTCTTAAACTATTATAAATTACTAAATCAGTAATAAGAGCATCCCATAATAAATTTTGATCACCCTTATAAACCCACTTTATTCCTAAATCAATAAGCTTTTTAGATAAATCTGATGTACAGTTAATCCTAAGAGTATAGAAATTTTCATCTTCTCTTATTATTTCTCTACAACCCACTCCCATCTTAAATCCCTATATGTCTAAATTTCTCACAAATTTTGCTTTCTGCTCTATGAAATTTCTTCTCTCTTCCACATTATTTCCCATTAGTATAGAAAAAAGTCTTTCTGCTTCTAAGGCATCCTCTATGGTAACTTGCAAAAGAATTCTTTTTTGAGGATCCATAGTGGTTTCTCTTAATTGATCTGGGTCCATTTCCCCCAAACCTTTGTATCTCTGTATATATACATTATCCGGATAGTCCCATTTCTTCAAAATCTCCTCCTTTTCCTCTTCGGAATAAGCATATCTTTCTTCTTTACCTTTTCTTAAAAGGTATAATGGTGGTTGAGCTATATAAACATATCCTCCCTCAATCAGAGGCCTAAAATGCCTATAAAAGAATGTAAGTAAAAGAGTTCTTATATGAGCCCCATCCACATCAGCATCAGTCATAATAATAATTTTATGATATCTAAGTTTAGATAAATCGAAATCTTGACCTATACCTGTTCCTAAGGATGCAATTATAGTCTTTATCTCTTCACTAGACAGAATTTTGGTAAGATGCTGAGCTTTCTCCACATTTAGTATTTTACCCCTTAGAGGCAAAATAGCTTGATATCTTCTATCTCTTGCTTGTTTTGCAGAACCTCCTGCTGATTCTCCCTCAACTATAAAGAGTTCACACTTCGTGGGATCTTTTTCAGAACAATCTGCTAATTTTCCAGGGAGTAAGGTAGACTCCAGTAGACTCTTTCTTCTAACAAGCTCTCTTGCCTTTCTTGCTGCCTGTCTTGCCCTATAAGCCTCAATAATCTTACCAATTATTAATTTTCCAATATCCGAATTTTTACTAAAGTACTCTGTTAACTCTTCCTCTACAACCTTTTCTACAAATTTTTTAACCTCTGAGTTACCAAGTTTTGTCTTAGTTTGCCCTTCAAATTGAGGATTAGGAACCTTAGTACTTATAATAGCAGTTAATCCTTCCCTTACATCTTCACCAGATAATGATTCAGCCTCCTTCCAAAGTCCCCAACTTCTAGCAAAACTGTTTACTACCTTTGTCAGAGCTGAACGAAACCCTGTTACATGAGTTCCACCCTCAATAGTATGTATGTTGTTCACGTAAGACAATATTAATTCGTCATATCCAGTATTGTATTGGAGAACTACTTCTATAACTAAATTCTCCTCTTCTCTCTTAAAATAAAAGGGTTCATGTAATACTTCTTTACCCTTTGAGAGATATTCCATAAATTGTATTAAACCGCCCTCATATTTATATACGTTACTCTTACTGGTGTTTTCATCTTTTAATTCGATAGTAACACCAGGATTTAGAAAGGCTAACTCTCTCAATCTATTTGCAATAATTTCATAATCAAATTTCGTAGTCTCAAAAATCTCAGGATCTGGATAAAAAAGTATCTTTGTTCCTGTTTTATCAGTGCTACCTTTTTCCATCAAAGAGGTAACAGGTTTTCCTTTCTCATAAGCCTGATAATATAATTTACCATCTCTCATTACCTCTACTTCTAATCTCCTTGAAAGAGCATTAACAACAGAAAGTCCAACCCCATGTAGTCCACCACTTATCTTATAAATAGAATTAGAGAACTTCCCCCCTGCATGAAGTGTAGTTAAAACAATCTCTAAAGCAGGTTTTTTTGCTTGAGGATGTAAGTCTACTGGAATACCTCTTCCATTATCCAACACTACAACTCCACCATCTTTACGCAATTCTACATATATATAATCACAATATCCTGCCATAACTTCATCAATACTGTTATCTACTAATTCAAAAACAAGATGATGGAGTCCTCTTACTCCCACATCTCCTATATACATACCTGGTCTTTTCCTTACTGCCTCTGTACCTTCCAATATTTGAATACTGTCTGCAGTGTATTTATCCTTTTTTGTTACGGTCATCTTTTATACCTCCTTTTTGCATAATGGCTAAGTTTCTATAATAATTTCTAAGAATTTCTCTTAACTCCTCATCCTTTACTTCCTCAACTATTTTAGCAATTCTTTCTTCTTCACGCAAAGAAAGTATAGGTTTTTGACTAATAGTAGTTTTTCTCCTTGCTTTAAAATTCCTACCTTTATCAATGAAGACGATATCTTTTATAATATTTGGAATAACAAGTTTATTATTTATTTTTTCTATTAATTTGTTCTTAAAAAGCATAAGTTCTTGTACCCATACACTGCTATCTACATATACATAGAGAATCCCATTTTTCACATATGCCGGTCTAGTATGAGATGATAAGGTCTCACCTACCACTTCTTCCCATTTCTCCATAGCTAAATATTCACATAACTTCTTTTCTAAATTGAGTCTTATGAAGACTTCCCAAAGCTTTGAATATAAAGAATCACTCATTATAGAATACTTCTCCGTTTCTCACTAAAAAATGTGGACAATCCTTTAAAAAATCTATTCTCATTGGCAAACTCATAAAAATCTGAAACATACTTATACCATTCCAAACAAGTTTCTGCTTTTCTTCATCTAAATCTCCAAAAAGATCATCTATAATAAGAATTGGCTTTTCTCTTCTGAATTCGGAAAGAAGTTTTATAGTAGCTAACTTAAAGATTATAAAGGCAAGTTTTCTTTCACCAGCAGATGCATATTTTCTCATATCATATCTAAGAGAATCTTTCTTTATGTAAAATCTAAGATCATCTCTGTGAGGTCCCACCAATGTGTAACCTTTTTTATTCTCATCCTCAAATGATTCCTTTAGCTTTAGTTCAAAATTTTCCATTAAACTTTCTTCATTCATATTTTCTAAATTAATAATTGAGTAGTATTCTATTTCCAAAAAGTCCCTTCCCAAAAAATCAAGAGAAATATTATGAATAAGTTGTCTTAATTTATTAATTATCTTCAATCTTTCTACCAGTATATAAGTCCCACTTTTTATTAAGGAACCGTTCCATATCTCTACATTACCACCACTTTTTAATGTAAGATTTCTCTGATATAAAACCTTATAATACTCAGAAAGTGATTTATGATATTTGTAAGAAAGAGTCGAAATAAATCTATCCAAAATATATCTTCTTTCAGATGGGCCTTCTTTGAAACCTTCAATCTCTTCTTGTGAAAAAACAACTGCGGGAAATAGAAATATCATATCTTTTTGCTTCTTTAATAATTTTTGGTTTATCTTAATTTTTTTATCTGCTTTAGATAAGGCTGTTTCTAAAATCAATTTTTGATTTTGCCATAATACATTACCCTTTATGTAAAAACTTTCCTCATTCCAATTTATTAATTCCTTTTCATATGGTGTTCTAAAGGATTTTCCTGTAAAAAGAAAATAAATACTCTCCAGGAGATTAGTCTTTCCCTGAGCATTCTCCCCATAAAATATGTTTTTATCGAAAAATTTTAATTGTACATTTTTAAGATTTCTAAAGTTTATTATCCTCAAATCCTCTAAAAACACTAATCATCCCCTATTAATAAATATTTTTCTCCTCCTACTTCTACTACGTCCCCTTTCTTAAGTTTTCTTCCTCTATGAAGTTCTATCTCACCATTTACCTTTACTACACCAGAAAGGATTAGATTTTTAGCCTGTCCACCTGTATCCACAATCTTAGCCCACTTCAAAAATTGACCTAAGGTTATAGTATCCGTGTAAATTTTTATCTCTTTCATAATCTTACTGGCATTAATATATACATATAATTTTCATCTTCTGGAGAAGTTATCAATGCTGGTCCTAAATCAGTTGTAAATTTCATTATTATCTCATCCACACTCATATTATCTAAGGGATCCATCAAATATTCCACATTAAAACCAATCTCCAAACTTCCATTTATATCAATCTCTGCAGGAAGTACTTCTTTAGCAAACCCTCTTTCAGAAGGTAAAGTAGATACAACTACCTCATTGGAATTAATAGTAATTTTCACAGTATTTGTCTGATCAATTTCAGCAAAAACTTCCATTCTTTCTAAAAGATCAAGAAAATCTTTTCTATTTGCCTTAAAGGATGCTGTAAAATCAGTGGGAATTATTTTATCATAAGCAGGAAATTGTCCTTGTAGCAGTCTGGAAATAAAATATATCTCCCCACAATTAAAAACCACTTGACTATCAAGGCTTGCCATGTTTACCCTATCATCCTTAGCCTTTGTTAGAATCTTATGCCATTCTTTTAAACTTTTAGCTGGAATTATGGTAGGTGGAAAATCATTATCTACGTATAATTTTTTTAATGCTAATCTATGCCCATCTACTGCTACCACATTAAGTTTTCCATCTTTCCCCTCAAAAAGAACACCTGTAAGAACCTGTTTAATCTCATCTTCAGCTGCAGCAAAAATAGTTTCTTTAATAGCTCTTCCAAGCTCTATTCTATCTAAGGATATGTTATATTTATCTCCTATATCGCCTATTTCTACTTTTGGAAATTCTTCAGTACTTTCACCCTGTATCTCTATATCTGAATAACCCGCATGAATTATTGCTCTATTTCTCTCATTTACATGAATTTCTAAGGTAACATCGGGAAGTTTTCCCACAACTTCAATAAAAATACTAGCTGGAAGACATACTTCTCCGGGCTCCTCAACTATTACAGGCATACTTAGAGCAAGACCTATCTCAAGATTATTTCCTTGAAGATATAAAGTATCATTTTCAGCTTTCATATAAACATAAGTTAATATAGGGACAGTAGTTTTTGTGGCTACAGCACTTTTAACAAACTGTAAAGATTGATATAAATCTTCTCTTTGAGTTATAAATTTCATCCTTCCTTCCTCCTTTTCATGAATTATTCTATATAAAACAATTATACCTTGAGGCCTAAAAAATAAAAAGTTACATTTGACAAAATTATAATTCCGACTTAAAATGTATATATTGAGTGAATCACTAAACATTTATGGAGAGGAGAAATGATGTTTAAAGTATCAGCAAAAATTGAATATGGGTTAAGAGCTATGATTCTTCTTGGCCTAAATTACAATATTGGAAGACTTTCTTTATCTGAGATAGCAAATAGCGAAAAAATTTCCAAAGAATTTTTAGCCCAGTTGATGTTAGATTTAAGAAAAGCAAATTTAGTAGAAAGTTACAAAGGTATAACAGGAGGATATTCGTTAACAAGACATCCCAGAGAAATAACATTAAAAGAAATATTAGAAGCTTTAGTAGGACCAATTCAAATTATAGAGTGTATACATGAAAACAACTTATGTGATAAACAAAATCTTTGTGTGACAAAAAATACTTGGGAATTCATAGAGATTAAAATTTTAGATTTATTCAACAATATTACCTTACAAGATTTAATTACAGGAAATATAAGAAAGGAGGCAAATATTTCATTATGACAGAAATGTTAAGAGTGGAGAATTTAAAGGTAGAAATCAAAGAGGAAACAATTCTAGAGAGATTAAATTTTTCCTTAGAGGAAGGTGTACATGTTCTCTTAGGACCTAATGGTACTGGTAAATCAACCCTTCTCGGTGCCATTATGGGCCTTCATAAGTATAAGTTATCAGGAAAGATTTACTTTTATGGTGAAGATATTACTGATTTAACACCCGATCAAAGATTTAAGAAAGGAATTTTCCTTGCATATCAACTTCCACCAGCTGTAAGAGGAGTAAGATTAAAGGATATATTAAAGAAAATCTTAGATATAGATCCCAAAAAAGACTTACCAGTTGAGATTTATAACTATCTAAAATCTTTAGATTTAGATGAGAGTTTCTTGGAAAGAGAAATCAATTATGGCTTCTCAGGAGGAGAAAGGAAAAAAAGTGAAATACTTCAACTACTTCTGGCAAAACCAAAACTAGCCTTATTAGATGAGCCTGATTCTGGAGTAGATATAGATTCCTTAAAGCTTATTGGTGAAGCTCTAAGAAAAATAGCTAAAGAAAGTAATTTACTGATAGTAACCCATAATCTAAAGATCTTAGATTATGTAGTGCCTGATTCTGTAATTGTCTTATTAGATGGTAAATTTGTGTATAAAGATGGTTTAGAAATAATCCATCAAATTGAAGAAAGAGGATATGATTATGTAAGGAGGTTGGTCTATGCTCAAAACTTATCTTAAAGAAATTAGAGAAAAAGCTTTTAAAGCTAAAGATAAGCCTGCTATTTTAGGACCAGATATTGATTTAGAACCCTATATGAGAACAATAGAAGAAACTCCAATAGGTGATCTGGAAAAACTACCGGATGAAATAAAAGAGAACATCTTATATTCTGGCATAACCCCCTCAGAAAATGATAGAGCTGGTACCTACTTTCAAATTAACCATAGTGTGGTTTATGAGAAATTACAAGAAATATATAAAGAAAAACTTGAAATAATGTCTATTCAAGAAGCTCTTGAGAAATATGATTGGTTGGAAAATTATTATAGTAGATTAATTCCGCCAGACACAGATAAGTACACTGCTTGGGCAGAAATAAAACCTACAGGAGGCTACTTTATCAGAGTATTTAAAGGCCAAAAAGTAGAACATCCTGTTCAATCCTGTCTATATATAAAGGAAGGGAATATAAGTCAAAATGTCCATAATATAATTATTGTAGAAGAAGGTGCAGAAATATTTGTAACTACAGGTTGTCTTACACATCTTAAGGATCAACCAGGAATCCATATAGGTATCTCAGAATTTTATGTAAAAAAAGGTGGAAAACTTTACTTTACAATGATACATAACTGGTCAGAAGAATTTCATGTAAGACCAAGAACTGCTGTATTAGTTGAAGAGGGAGGTGTCTTTATAAATAATTATGTAACCTTAAAACCTGTTAAATCAATCCAAAGCTACCCAACTGTATATGTGAGAAAAGGAGCTATTGCTCGTCTCTATAGTATCATCTATGGGAGAAAAGATTCCTACATAGATCTCGGAGGAAGATTGGTTTTTGAAGAGGAAGAGGCCAAGGGAGAAATTGTCTCAAGAATCATAGCAAATGACTCATCCAAGATATATAGTAGAAGTGAAATTATTGGCAAGGCAAAAGGGACAAAAGGATTCTTAGATTGTAGAGGAATACTACTTAGTAAGTCCTCTCAAATAGTAGCTGTGCCTATCTTAGACGCTCAACATCCAGAAAGTGAATTGTCTCATGAAGCAGCCATAGGTCCAATTAATGAAGAAGAAATAGAATACCTTACAACAAGAGGTTTTGATAAAGATGAGGCCATGTCAACTATAACAAGAGGATTTTTAAGTTTAGAAATACCAGGGCTTCCAAAGGTAGCCAAAGAACAAATTAATTATGCTGTAGCCCAACTAGAAAAAGCTGGGTTATAATATGTTTAAATGGAAGAAAGTTTTAAAGAAATCCTTAGAGAAAAGGTAAAGAATATAGGTATTGAGCTTTCTCCCTCTCAAGAGGAGAATTTTTTTCTGTACTATAAAGTGTTAAAGGATTGGAATAGAAAGATAAACTTAACTTCTCTTGAGGGGGAGGAAGAGATTATCTTAAAACATTTTGTAGATTCTCTTACATGTATTATACCAATAAAAGATGAAAAAATAGAAAGGGTTATTGATATAGGAACTGGAGCAGGATTTCCCGGCATTCCAATCAAAATTATTATCCCTACCCTTTATATCACCCTTCTCGAATCCCAAAAAAAGAAAGTTTCTTTTTTGGAAGAACTTATTAAGATATTAAATCTTGATAAAGTTGAAATTATATGGGACCGAGCAGAAAAATTAGGAAAGAATCCTCAATACAGAGAAACTTATGATTTGGCATTAGCAAGAGGAGTAGCAAAACCCAATATTGTTTTGGAATATGCTTTACCTTTTGTAAAAATCTCTGGATTATTTCTCGGTCAAGCCACCGAAAAAAATATAAATGAATGGTATATGGCTAAGAATGTAATATCAATCCTTGGTGGAAACCTGGAAAAGGAAATCTCAATTTCTATAGATTCCACCATTTCTCGAAAGCTATTAATTATTAGAAAAATCTCTCCAACTCCTGATAAATTTCCACGAAGGCCTGGAATCCCTGAAAAAAAACCACTAATTTAGAAAATGGGAGGAACAAAAATGACTATTGAGATTAAAGAGGTAAAAAGTAAAAAGGATAAAAAAGACTTTATAATGTTTCCATTTAAACTTTATAAGAATGATCCTCTTTGGGTGCCACCTTTAATCTATGAGATGAAAAGAATTATAGAAAGCCCTGGAAGCTTGTTATTTCAAAGTGGGCCTCATACTTTTTTTAATGCATATAAATCTGGGGAAATAGTTGGAAGAATTGCAGTAGGTATCGATGAAAAAATGAATAAGTGGAGAAATAAAAAGGAGGGTTATGTTACCCTTTTTGAATGTATAAATGATAAAGAAGTAGCCTTTTCTCTATTAAATAAAGCAGAAGAATGGTTAAAAGAAAGAGAAATGGAAGATATGGTTGGTCCTGTATCTCCTACAAATGGAGATGATTATAGAGGAATGTTAGTTGAAAATTTTGAGGATCCACCAGTTATTTATACTTCATATAATCCACCATATTATGTCGATTTTTTCGAAAGTTATGGTTTTAAAAGAGAACATACATTTGTAGCTTATAAATATGACTTAAATAACCTCCCCTTAGACGAAGAGATAAAAGTAATTGAATATGCTAAGAAAAAATATAATTTTTACACCAGGCCTGCAGACTATTCAAGGGTTCCTGAAGAGGCAAAAATCCTTCAGAAAATATTAGAGAAATCTCTCATACCCTTAGAATATGATTATCTTATACCTCCTACTGAGGAAGAAATGTTGAGTCTGGCAAAAGATTTAGTAAAATTTATTCCATCAGAATTTGTACAATTAGCCTTTTCTAATGAAAACCCAGTGGGTTTTGCTGTTGCTATGCCAGATTATAATCAAATATTAAAGAGGCTTAATGGTAGACTTTTTCCATTTGGGTGGCTTAAGTTCCTTATGTATAAAAATAAAATAAATAGAGCAAGAGTATTTTTACTTTTTGTAATTCCTGAGTATCAATCAAAGGGTGTTCCTGCAGCTCTCTTTATAGAGCTTCTTAGATATGCAAGAAAAAAAGGATATGTTTTTGCAGAAGGTTCCACCATAAATGCTAATAATAATAGAATGTGCCGTGAGGCAGAAGGTGTAGGTGGAGTTCTATATAAAAAATTTGTAATATTTAAAAAGAAAATACAATAAGGGGAGGTGAAAAACCCAAAACTTTTTTGATAAGAATATTGACATAAAAAAGATTTTTCTTATACTTATATAGAACTCATAAAATTTAAGAAAGGGAGTAATAGAAATGGAAAACAAAAAGAATCTCACTATAGAAGAATGTGAAGCTTTGGCAGATGTATTTAAATCTTTATCAAGCTATGTAAGAATTCATATCTTATGTGCATTAAGAGATGGAGAAAAAAGTGCAGGAGAAATAGCAAAAATTATAAATGCATCCTTCGCTAATACATCACAAAATCTTAAAGATCTCTATAACTTAGGTCTTTTAAAGAAAAGACGCGTAGGTCAATTCGTTTATTATTCTTTAGCAGATGACTCAGTATTGGAACTTTTAAATTTAGTTTATAAACTCAGATTTCGTGCAGTAAAAAGCTAAAAAAGGAGGGGAGAATTTCTCTCCCCTCCTTAAAAATTCATCTCTTAGAACTTTATAGATCCAGATAAACTAAGGGCTTGTGGCATTGTAAGATCCAGAGGATCAAAGGCAACTCCTAAATCCGCTTGAAGAAGAAGCAAATTCAAACCGAAACCTGCTGTATAAAGTTGTGGATTAAATTGAGTATCTAAAATAGCTCCTCCTCTTAATATAGCAACCATCATTATAGGCTGTTCAAAACCAATCCTGTATAATGTAGGAGAAAGATTGCTATCAAGATCTGCTCCAACCGCAATTTTTGTGCTAAGAACTGGTACTTTTACAAATACACCCGCCTTAAAAGACATAGATGGAAGGGCTACCTCAATAGGATTAGTAGTTTCAGAATATGGTGTGTTTTTGTGATAATTGCCATTACTATCATAATACCCATCCTCATATCCAGAAATTTCTTTTCCTTCAAGAGGTACACTATATGCATCCTTTGCCATGATACCTACCGCTAAAAAGGGTGAAAATCTCATATAAGCACCAAGGTCAAGAGAAATATATTTTTCATCTATAGAATTATATACTTTTTTATGAAAATCATTCTCATTGGGCTGATTTGAACCTTCAGCTAATAATACTCCACTCTGAGTTATTTTTACACTTTCATTGTAATAATAATATAAAGTATTGTTTAACCTTATATTAGTACCGAGATTTAGTTTCAAGCCTAATAAATCTATGGCAGGTATAGCAATGGTTAAGGCACCGTTAAGATTTGGATTGGCAGTTACAGTAATATTTACATCAGCTTTTAGATCATCAGAAGTATCATTTGAGGTATATTTGTGGAAATTAAAGTTCACATCACTATCTCCAAATAGTGTGATTCCTATTTTACTTATACCAAGATGTAGATATCCTGCAAAAGAAAGATAGGTATTAATATCACCATTTGGAGGTTCTGTATTACTATTTAATGTGTTGTAAAGATCTATAAAAGATTGCACATTAGAAATAGGTGCTAATCCAAGACCTGCTTTAAGAGTTAGCCTTGAATATTCACCTATTAGAGCTGGATTATATATGGCAGAGGTTGGCGAATCAGCAAGAGCTGTCATAGCACCTGCCACACCCATAGCCCTTGGATCATAAAGTAGATCCTTAAAATTATAACTTGTAGTCACTCCGTAAGATACTGTAAAAAGAAAGATTAAAATTAAGAAAGAGCTCAAAATTAACTTATTTTTCATGTTCCTCTCACCTCTCTTAAAGATTTCTTTCAATTACATTGTATCATTTAAAAAATAAATAATAAAGTGATGTAAATCACATTTTTATTAATATGATATAATGGAAATAAAGATAAATATAAAAATGTCAAAGTTTCCGGAGGATAAAACTATGGAGAGGAAAAGAATATTTACACAAAGAGATGATCCTTTTGGTGGGGAAATATTTAGAATTGTCGACTGTTTCTATAGAGAAAGTTCTCGATTCTCTATGCAATGGGGAGCATGGGTGCCAAGAGTAGACGTATATGAAACCAATGATAAAGTAGTAGTCCTAGTAGAGATTGCAGGAGTGAAAATTCAAGACATTGATATTACCTTTCATGAAGGTAAATTAATCCTAAGAGGCACAAGACAAGAAAACTATATATCAGAGCCTGAGATATACCACAGAATGGAGATAAACTTCGGACCTTTTGAAAGGGTAATACCTTTACCCGTAGAAGTTGATGCTCAAAATGCTGAGGCATCATATAATAATGGGTTTTTGGAGATTGTTCTTCCCAAAAAGTAAAGAAAGGAGGGATGTAAAAATGGAAGAAAAAGAAATGAACCAAATGCCAGATATCCCAGAAGAACTACCAATTCTTCCACTAAGAGAAACAGTAGTATATCCTCAAATGCTTATTCCACTTGTTGTGGGAAGAGAAAAGAGCATTAAATTAGTAGAAGATGCCCTTGCTGGTAATAAAATAATTGGAATGTGTATGCAGAAAACTCCTGTGGAAGAACCAACACCGGATGATATTCATAGGATTGGTACTGTAGGAATAATAGTAAGAAGCTTAAGATTTCCTGACAATACTCTTAGACTATTTGTACAGGGATTACAAAGAATAATAATAAGAGAATTTACACAGACAGAACCATATTTTAAAGCTAAGGTAGAGGTAATAGAAGAAAAGGTAGAAAAAACTGTTGAAATAGAAGGATTAATGAGAAATCTTTTAAATCTATTCCAAAAGATGGCATCTTTAATACCACAATTTCCAGAAGAACTAATAATTAATGCAATGAATATACAGGAACCAGGGAAATTAGCAGATTTTATAGCCTTTAATACTAATCTAAATATTAACGAGAAGCAAGAAATATTAGAAACTATCGATATAAAGGAAAGATTACAAAAAGTAACCTATTATCTTACAAGGGAGTTAGAGATCCTTGAGATTGCAAATAAAATCCAAAACGAAGTCAAAAATGAAATAGAAAAAAGCCAAAAAGAATATTTCTTAAGACAACAAATGAAAGCAATACAAAAAGAGCTTGGTGAGATTGATCCTAGAGAGATGGAAATAAATGAATTAAGACAAAAACTTCAAGAAGCAAAACTCCCTCCCGAAGCAATGAAAGAAGCAGAAAGAGAGTTAGAAAGACTTGCTTTAATGCCACCCGGCTCTGCCGAATATACTGTTACAAGGACCTATTTAGATTGGCTAATTAGCTTGCCATGGGCAAAGTCTACAGAAGATAACCTTGATATAAAAAGAGCTGAAGAAATTTTAAACGAAGACCATTATGACTTAGAGAAGGTTAAAGAAAGAATCTTAGAATACTTAGCTGTTAGGAAGTTAAAAAGTGACATGAAAGGTCCAATATTATGTTTTGTAGGACCCCCAGGTGTTGGTAAGACATCCCTTGGAAAATCCATAGCAAGAGCTCTTGGAAGAAAGTTTGTAAGAATATCATTGGGTGGTATAAGGGATGAAGCTGAAATAAGAGGACACAGAAGAACCTATGTGGGAGCCTTACCGGGGAGAATTATTCAAGGAATGAGAAAAGCTGAGTCTAACAATCCTGTATTTATGCTTGATGAGATAGACAAATTAGGATCAGATTTTAGAGGAGACCCATCAGCAGCACTATTAGAAGTCCTTGATCCTGAACAAAATAATTCTTTTGTAGACAATTACTTAGGTGTACCTTTTGATCTTTCTAAGGTCATGTTTATAGCAACTGCAAATGTATTATATACCATACCTCCAGCCTTACTTGATAGAATGGAAGTAATAGAACTCCCTGGGTATACAGAATATCAAAAGCTTGGAATAGCAAAAGGTTTCTTAATACCAAGACAATTAAAGGAGCACGGTTTAGAAAATTATCCGATAGAATTTACTGAAGAAGCAATAAAGAAAATTATAAGAGAATATACACGAGAGGCAGGGGTAAGAAATTTAGAAAGAGAAATTGCTTCTATTATTAGAAAGATTGCAAAAGGTATTGCAGAAGGAAGTATTACTGATAAGGTGATTGTTGATAAGGAAGATATACCTAAATACTTAGGTCCAGAGAAATATACCTTTGGTATGAAAGGAGAAAAGGATGAGGTAGGAGTAGCTACTGGTCTTGCATGGACAGAAGCAGGTGGTGATATTCTTTTTGTTGAAGCTTTAGTAGTTGAAGGGAAAGGAAATCTTATACTTACTGGTAAACTTGGAGAAGTAATGCAGGAGTCAGCAAAAACAGCCCTTTCTTATGTGAGATCAAAGTTAAAAGATCTAAATGTAAGTTACGAAATTCTTGAAAAATCAGATATCCATGTACATGTACCATCAGGTGCTATTCCTAAGGATGGCCCATCAGCGGGTGTAACAATAGCAACAGCTATAGCTTCAGCTCTTACCAAGAGACCTGTCAAAAAAGATATTGGAATGACAGGAGAAATCACTTTGCGTGGCAAAGTTCTTCCGGTAGGTGGAATACGAGAAAAGGTTCTTGCAGCTCACAGGGCAGGTCTTACAGCAGTAATAATGCCTAAGGAAAATCAAAAAGACTTGGAAGAAATACCAGAAGAAGTTAAAAATGAGCTAACTTTTTACTTTGTGGAACATGCCGATGAAGTCTTAAATCTTGCTCTTTTGGGGGTGAGGGAATATGCTGAGCAAAGAGATCCTGAAAGAACTGGGTAATCTTAATTTTTATCCGTATTTGATAACAACTCTTTACATAAATGTATCCCCCTTGGTAAACCCCAAGGGGGAATATAAGATAATATGGAAAGATTTAAAAAAATCAGTTTTAGATAATCTAAATAATCAAAATTTAGAGGTAGAGATCAAAAAGTCAGTATTTTCAGATTTAGAAAAAATAGAGACTATCTTAGATCAGGGCTCTTTTGGTTCTGCCAATACCATTATATTAATGAGCTGTAGTGCCAAAGATTGGGAATATTATATACCTCTTTATCCTCCCCTTAAGAATAAATTAGTAGTAGATAAAGACCCCTATACAAAACCCCTATCCCATCTTATAGTTGCCAATAGCCCTTATTATTTAGTAATTTTGTCAAAAGGAGATGCCAGAGTTTTCAAATATTTTTTGGGAGAAATTCATGAGGAAGGAGAGATAAGAGAAGAAATACCAAAAAAACATAAACAAGGAGGATGGGAAGCATCTGATTGGCAAAGATGGCATGAAACACATGTTATATGGTATTTTAAAGAAGTAGCTGAGTTTTTAGACAAAATAATAAATACAAATGAAAAGATAATCTTAGGAAGTACTTCTCCTAAAAATATCTCTGAATTTCTAGAACTTCTTCCTAAAAGGCTCCATAATTCAATAATTGGTGAAATATCTTTAGAATTAGACTCTCCAATAAAGGATATTCTTGAAAAGACATATGAACTTATTAAAAATTATGAAGAAAAAGAAACTAAAGACTTAGTAGAAAGTCTAATTGTGGCCAATGCAAAAGGAAAGGAAGCAGTCATGGGATTAGAAAATGTTGCCCACGAAGTATATCAGAAGAGAGTACAGAAAATATTAGTAGAAGAAAATTATGAACAAGGAGGATATGAATGCCCATCATGTTATTTTAGAAGTACTTATTTAGAAATTTGTCCTTATTGTAATATAAAGATGATCAAAAGATCAGATATAGTAGATGAAATTGTAGAAGATGCAATTATAGAAGGGGCAGAATTAAAATATATTGAAAATAAAGAACTTGCAAAAAAGATAAATAACATAGGTGCTTTCTTGAGGTATTAAAAAAGAGGGGAGAAAGATTCTCCCCTCTTAATATTATCTTCTTGATTCTTAAATTCTATAGTCTCTCTGCTACATATCCTGTTAAGTCTGCTAGTCTGCAAGCATAACCCCACTCATTATCATACCAAGCAAAAACCTTTACCATATTCTTACCAATTACAATTGTAGATGGAAGATCTACTACTGTAGAATAAGTAGTTCCTTTGAAATCCATTGAAACAAGCTCCTCATCAGTGACTCCAAGAATTCCCTTCATCCTTCCTTCCGCTGCCTTTCTAAATGCATCATTCACTTCTTCTACTGTCACATCTTTTTGTAATACACATACCAAATCAGTTACAGATACAGTTGGAGTTGGCACTCTTAAGGCTACCCCATGCATCTTTCCATCAAGTTCAGGAATAACTCTACCTATAGCTTTTGCTGCACCTGTAGATGTAGGAATAATATTTAATGCTGCAGCCCTTGCTCTCCTAAGATCTTTATGAGGAAGGTCTAAAATTCTTTGATCATTTGTATAGGAATGTACAGTAGTCATAAGACCTTTCTCAATACCAAAGTTATCTAATAACACTTTTGCAACTGGAGCTAAACTGTTGGTGGTACAAGAAGCATTAGAAATAATATGATGCTTTGAAGGATCATATTTTTCCTCATTAACACCCATAACTATTGTTATATCTTCGCCTTTTGCAGGAGCAGAGATAATTACTTTCTTTGCTCCACCAGAGGTAATATGTACTTTTGCCTTATCGGCATCAGTAAAAAGTCCTGTTGATTCTATAACTACATCAACTCCTAAATCTTTCCAAGGAAGATTTGCTGGATCCTTTTCAGCAAAAACCCTTATCTCTTTTCCATCTATAATTATGGACTTATCTGTATATTTTACATCACCCTTATAGGTTCCATAGTTGGAATCATATTTAAATAGATGAGCTAAAGTTTTTGTATCAGTAATATCATTAACAGCCACTACTTCAACCTTATCAGGATACCTTTCTAAAAGTGCTTTAAGTACTTGTCTCCCAATTCTTCCAAAGCCATTAATACCTACTTTAACAGCCATAAAAACACCTCCTAAATCGTTAAATTTTTCTTTATTTCATCCTCTTCATTATACCATTTACTTTTTACAAAAATTGTTAAAATGTTTTTAAAACTAAATATTGAAACTTAATATTTTACCAGGAATATAAACTACTTTCTTAATCTCTTTATTATCCAAATACTTTTTAACATTTTCTCTTTGTAATGCTAAATTCATAACTTCTTCTTGAGTTGCATCAGCACTTACATCTATTCGGTCTCTTACCTTTCCATTAATTTGAATAACTA
This sequence comes from Dictyoglomus sp. DH, assembly GCF_055181375.1. NCBI lineage: Bacteria > Pseudomonadati > Dictyoglomota > Dictyoglomia > Dictyoglomales > Dictyoglomaceae > Dictyoglomus > Dictyoglomus sp. DH. Next base: position 1,625,068 of record NZ_CM143706.1, read on the forward strand.
CGGTTACAATTTCCTCCTTTATTAACTCTGGATCATAAGAAGGCCAAGGTTGCATATGAACACTATATTCATTTCCTAACTCTTTCCACAGCTCTTCAGTAATATGGGGAACAAAGGGTGAAAGAAGTAACAATGAAGTCCTTACTGCTTCTTCAAAGGCAGGAGTCCTTCCATAAACCCTTTTGTGTTCTGTGAGAATATTAGTTAATTCCATAATAGACGCAATAGCAGTATTAAATTTAAAATTCTCTATATCTTCCGTAACCTTCTTAATAGTCTTATGTAACTTCCTTCTTATAATCTTTTCTTCCTCATCATCAATTTTTTGTTCATCTGCACTTTCTAAAACTAATCTCCAAAACCTATTCAAGAATCTATTTGCTCCCTCTACTCCTTCATCGCTCCACTCAATATCCACTTCAGGAGGAGCAACAAACAATATAAATAAACGTGCTGTATCAGCACCATAATTCTCCACCATATAATCTACAGAAACAATATTCCCTAAGGATTTAGACATTATCTGTCCATCTTTATAAACCATTCCTTGAGTAAAAAGTCTCTTAAATGGTTCTTTTACTGGGCTATATCCTGCATCATAGAGAACCTTTGTTATAAACCGAGAATAAAGTAAGTGCAATACAGCATGTTCTATACCACCTGTATATTGATCAACAGGCATCCAATACTCTGCCTTTTCTCTTGAGAATGGCTCTTTACCATTGTGGGGGTCAGTATAACGAAAATAATACCATGAAGAATCAACAAATGTGGCAAGAGTATCGGTTTCCCTCTTTGCAGGACTTCCGCATTTTGGACACTTTGTATTTACAAATTCAGGAACTTTTGCTAAAGGACTTTCACCTGTTCCTGTTGGCTCAAAATCAGAAAGATCAGGAAGCTCTACTGGCAAATCTTCGTAAGGCACAGGTACTATTCCACAATTGGGGCAATAAATAATGGGAATAGGTGCTCCCCAATATCTTTGACGAGATATTAACCAATCTCTTAATCGATATTGTACTTTTTTCTTTCCAATCCCCAAACTTTCAAACTTCTCAATAATAATTTTCCAAAATTCCGAACTTTTTAAACCATTATATTCTTCAGAATTAATCATAATCCCTTCTTCTTCATAGGGAAGTGGGGGTTCTTTGTCAGGTTCAGGAGTAATTACAGGAATTATTGGAAGATTATATTTTACTGCAAATTCATAATCACGCGAGTCGTGAGCAGGTACAGCCATTATGGCTCCTGTACCGTAGGTTGCAAGTACATAATCAGCTACATATATTGGCACAGGTTTTTTAGTAAGAGGATGTATTGCATAACTTCCCGTGAATACTCCTGTTTTATCTTTTTCTGAAACAATTCTTTCTAACTCGCTTTTATTTTTAGCAATCCTTACATATCCTCTAACTTCATCTAAATATTCCTTTTTAGTTATTTTTTCTACCAATGGGTGCTCTGGAGCAAGTACTACAAAAGTTACTCCATAGATAGTGTCAGGTCTTGTAGTATAAACATATATCTTCTCATCAGAATCCTGAATATCAAAGTAAAATTCAAGTCCTTCAGATTTACCTATCCAGTTTTTTTGCATTAGTTTAACTTTCTCTGGCCAATACTCCAGAGTATCTAAATCATTTAATAAATCTTCAGCATAAGCAGTAATTTTAAAGAACCATTGTTCAAATTCCCTCTTCTCAACCTCTGATTTACATCTCCAACATTTACCATCAATTACTTCCTCATTAGCAAGTACTGTCTTACAAGTGGGACACCAGTTAGCAGGAGCTTTTTTTCTATATGCAAGTCCTCTTTCATAAAGTTTTAAAAAGATCCACTGAGTCCACTTATAATAGTCCGGAGCACAGGCTGTAACTTCTCTATCCCAATCATAAACCACACCCATTTTAAAAAGCTGCTCTTTCATTCTTGCTATATTCCGATAGGTCCATTCCTTTGGATGTACCTTATGCTTTATAGCTGCATTCTCAGCAGGTTGCCCAAAAGCATCCCATCCCATTGGATTCAAAACATTGTAACCACGCATAGTATAGTATCTTGCTACCACATCACCAATAGTGTAATTCCTCATATGTCCCATATGGAGATCTCCAGATGGGTACGGGAACATAACCAAAGTATAGTACTTTGGTTTATCCTTTCTTTCAGTTACATGATACAATTTGTCCTCTTGCCATTTTCTCTGCCATTTAGGTTCTATTTCCTGTGGATTATACCTCTTCATTTTTTAAATCCCTCTCTCCTTTTACAAATTTTTCTTTATCTCCAATTATATAAAAGTAAATTACTATGGACAATAATTAAACCAATAAAATTAGGAAGACTTCCTTCTTAGAAATCCTATCTTCATTGTTAAAATTCTATCAGTAGAAAATATTTTTGCTGCAATTACTATAAGGGCTACAAAGACTATTAGCATATATAATATCCCCACAAACACAATATTATAATTCCCAAGCAGAATTTCTCTCGATGCAATAAAAGGATGACTAAATGGTATAGCCATTATGAGAAGTCTTACAGGCAAGGATAAAGTATTTATATCTGAAAAAAGGGAAATAAAATATGGTATCATAACTAAAAACATCAATGGTAAAACTATACCTTGAGCACTTTTTAGATCTTCTGCTAAAACACCAAGAATTGTAGATAAGGCTAATCCGCAAAGAATAGCTAAAAACAATGAAATTCCAAATAAAGTATACCCATAAGGTGTAAAATTTAATCCTAATTTTTGAATAATATCAGATGTACTACTTACATCCACATTTCCACTTATTCCACCCATAAAAGATCTATATCCATACATATAAATTAAAGATGAAATTATTCCAACTATACCAGCTCCCATCATTTTAGCAATCACTATCTGTTTTCTACCTATAGGTACTGTAAGGAGAGTCTCAAGGGTTTTATCCTGCTTCTCCATAGCTATAGCAGAAAGAACCATCTGGGATGTATACATGATTACTATCATTAGAATAATAGGAATAAATATTGATTGAGAATAAACTGAGTTAAGAACTTCTGATGTAGTACCTTCTGCAATCCTGTCTTTAACAATAACAAACTCTTTTTTCTTTATAGGGTTTTTCAAATTATCAGGATCTATCCCTGGAAATTTAGCTCTAATAAATTGGTCAGACATATACCTATTTATTGCGTTAATAACCTGATCCAAAACGGCAGATCCCACATTACTGCCCAATGAGAAACTCCTTATGAAAGAATATATCTCAATCTCTACTGGTTTAAATCTGGACACTAATGATCCAAAATTCTCAGGAATCAAAATAAAAAAATTTATTTTTTCTCTTCTTGCAAAATCAAAAGCTAAATCTTTATCTTCCTTTGAAAGAATTTCATTTAATAACTTAACCTTGAAATTTGCCAAAGAAAGATTACTCAAAAGTTCCTTTGATATTTCTGATTTATCAAGATCCAATACATAAATGTTTCTTGTCTCAACAGCCTTCTTAATTTCACTTTTTGTAATACTACCCATAAAATTAAAAAGTAATATTGTAAATATAAGAGATATTATTAATTGAAAAGTTACAAGTTCCTTTATTTCCTTTCTCAAAAGATTTAAAAACTTATTCATTGTACCACCCTCCTAAATACTTCCTCTAAATTTTTAGCATTGTATTTTTCCTTCAATTCTTCTGGCTTACCTATCTCTAATATTTTTCCTTTATCAATAAGAGCAACTCTATCAGAAAGAAACTCTATCTCTAACATATTATGAGAAGAGAGTAAAACAGATGTACCTTCTTTAACATATGCTCTTATAATCTCTCTTATTTCCAAAGCATTAATAACATCTAAACCAGATGTAGGCTCATCCAAGATCGCTAGAGTAGGCTTCGTCATGAGAGCTCTTGCAAGCAAAAGTTTTCTAGTCATTCCTTTACTGTATGTTCCAACTTTATCATTTAATCTATCTCCAAGTCCACTTATTTCTTTTGCTCTATTTAAAAATTCTTCTAATTCTCTTTGATCCTTAGCATAAAAAGTTGCCATAAATTTTAAATAATCAATACCTTTCATATTCTTGTAAGCTCCTGCTTCCTCTGGTAGATAGCTAATATTTTCTCTTACAAAATCAGGATTTTTTCTTAAATCTTTACCCATAAATGCAACTTTTCCATCTGATGGAGTAAGAAGAGTTGCGATTATTCTTAGGGTAGTTGTTTTACCAGCACCATTTGGTCCTATCAAAGCAAAAATCTCACCCTTTTTAACCTCAAAACTAATACCTTTAAGGGCTTCTAATTTACCATAAACCTTTCTAAGATTCTCTACTTGGAGAATATTGTCCAAAAATATCACCCCCAAACTAAATTTGTTTACTATGAGAATTATATCAATCAAATTTTAAAAAATCTATTAAAAGTGCGTTAATACACATCTTACTTGCAAAAAATTTTCATTTAGAATACAATTTTTACTAGAACTAAGCTGTTAGCATAAGGAGAGACTTCAAATGAATTTTAAAGAAAATTTGAAAAATAAAGGCATAAGATTGAGCAAACCAAGACTTATGGTCCTTGAGTTTTTTGAACAAAACAAAAAAGGACATTTTTCTATTTATGAAATTTATGAAGAATTAAAAAACCAAAATAAAAAAATATCTTTCACCTCTGTCTATAGGAGTTGTAAACTTTTAGAGCGTTTAGGATATATAAGGCCTATAAGCTTTGAAGAAAGACATATTCATTATGAAAGTAATTTAAATCCTCATATACATTTCCAATGTGTATCATGTGGGAAAGTAGGGGAAAAGGAATTAACAAATCCCTCGGAGATATCTAAGATAATAAAAACAGAAGATGATAATTTTATAGTTACATCAATAAAGATTCAAGTATTAGGAGTATGTGAAGAGTGCCAAAAGAAACAAAGGAGGGAATTATGATCAAAAAACTTATAGAATTAGAAAAGGGAGAAAAAGGAAAAGTAGTTAGTATTATAGGTGGCAAAGGAAAAATTTTAAGACTTGCAGAATTGGGAGTAATCCCAGGAGAAGAAATTGTTCTTTTTCAAAAATCTCTAGGACCTGTGATAGTAAAAGTCAAGGATACTAATTTAGCTTTAGGTAGAGGTTTAGCAGAAAGTATTCTTGTAGAGGTAGAGAACCATGAAAAAGAAAATTAAAGTAGGTTTAGCTGGTAATCCCAATGTAGGAAAAAGTACTGTATTTAATCAACTTACAGGATTAAATCAACATACAGGTAACTGGCCAGGGAAAACAGTAGAGAAAAAGATCGGATATATAGAAAAAGAAGATTATCTAATAGAGGTGGTAGATCTTCCAGGAACTTATAGTCTTACTGCTCAATCCCTAGAAGAACTTATAGCAAGGGAATTTATAGTAGAAGAAAAGCCTGATATCTTAGTACTGGTTTTAGATGCTTCCCTTTTGGAAAGGAATTTATATTTGTTGTCTCAAATTTTAGAATTACACAATAATGTAATTATTGCTCTTAATATGATGGATATTTTAGAAAGCAAAAAATATAAACTAGATGTAAAAAAGTTTGAAGAAAAGTTAGGACTACCTGTGATTCCCATGGTAGCAAGTAAGGGTAAAGGCTTAAATGAACTTATAGAAAAGGTTATTGAGATTTATGAGAAAGATAATATTCAACCTACAAAAGTAAAATATTCAAAATTAGAAGAGACTATCAAAAGAATAGAAGATCTGTTACCTGACAAAATTCAAGAATATCCAAAAAGATGGGTAGCAGTAAAATTATTAGAAAATGATCCAATTATGATAGATTTATGTAAAAAGAATTTAAAAAATTGGGAAAAAATTCAAAAAATCATAGAAGAAAGAGAAGATAACCCTATAAGAGTTGCAACTGCAAGATATGAATGGATTAAAGAAATGTTAAAGGAAGTTATAGAAAAACCCAAAAAACAAGCAATTCTCTGGACTGATAAAATAGATGAATATGTTACTCATCCCATTTGGGGATTTGTTATAGCCCTTTTTATAGTAGTAACAATTTTCTATCTTACTTTCTCCATGAATAATATAATATCTATTCCTTTGGAAAATCTACTTGACATTATAGGAGAAAAGATATCAATCCTTTTGACTTTTTTACCAGAATTTCTAAGAAACTTGATAACCAAAGGCATTTGGCAAGGTATTGCAACTATTCTTTCTTTTACACCATTAATCACTATTTTTTTCTTTTTCTTAGCTATAATGGAAGATACAGGCTATCTTGCAAGACTTGCTTTCATAACTGATAGAATAATGCATAGTTTAGGACTTCATGGTAAATCTTTCCTTCCATTAGTGATAAGCTTTGGTTGTAATGTACCTGGAGTAATGGCCACAAGAACCCTTGAAGATGAAAAAGACCGGATACTTTTAATAATTATTGATTCCTTTATCCCTTGTGTACCAAGAATATTAGTTGCTTCATTCTTCCTTGGAATATTCTTTTCCCAATATGCCTTTTTACTTCTTTTAACGCTTTATATTATTAGTTTCACTTCCATATATGTAAGTGGCAAATTACTAAGGAAAAAGGTACTTAAAACTTCCATGAATCCTCTTCTTATGGAACTACCAATATATAAAATTCCAAGCCCTAAAATAGTATTTTTATATATATGGGATAAACTAAAATCTTTTTTCTTAAGAGCAGGAACTGTTATGGCTTTACTTTCAGGACTAACTTGGATTCTTACCAACATTCCCTCTGGAAATATAGAGAACTCATTATTCTCTCAAATAGGCAAATTATTTTTACCTTTAGTCTATCCCTTAGGTTTCAATTGGCAACTTACTACAGCCCTTCTTTCAGGATTTGTAGCTAAAGAAGCTTCACTTTCCACTTTAAGTGCCATCTATGGTCAAAGTGGAAATGAACTTGGTAATATATTGTTAAAAGAGTTAAATCCCATAACAGCTTATAGTTTTGTAGTATTTCAACTCTTATATATACCATGTGCAGCCACAGCTGCTACAATCTATAAAGAAACAAATTCCATAAAATGGACAGTATTTGCTGTTTTTTACTCTTTTATATATGCCTATATCTTCACTTTTGTTCTCCATCATATATTAGTATTTTTATCAAGAATATTATGATAGAAAAAGTGCTTGAATATATTAAAGATAAAAGAATTATAAATATTGACAAGCTGAAGAAGGATCTTCATTTATCTGATGAAGAATGGGAATTGATCCTTCTTCAGCTTAAAGATCTTGGTTATATAAAAAAGGAATCTTTATCAGAGAGTATAAAATGTTCCTCCTGTCCCTTTGCTAAATCTTGCTCTCAAGGATGTCTTCAATCTGGGATCTTATATTTTGTAAAACCTCATAAGGATTAGGACTCTGAGTAATAGGACGACCAATAACCAAATAATCAGCTCCTTTCTCTATTGCTTCTCTTGGAGTCATTATTCTTTGCTGATCATCAGTTTTCTCCTTTGTAAGCCTTATTCCTGGTGTAACAATAAGCATAGGACGCCTAAAGTTTTTCCTAAGTAATTCTATCTCCCAAGGGGAAGCTATAACGCCATCAAGACCTGTCTCTTGTGCAAGTTGAGCTAAAAATAATACCTGTTCTGGTAAAGATCTTGATATTCCCCAACTTCTCCTAAGGGTTTCTTCATTGAAACTGGTTAATACAGTTACACCAAGAAGATAAGGATATTGTGTTTTATTACTCTCTTTAAATTGAGATACAACTTTAACTGATTCTTTTAACATATCTTCCCCACCAAGAATATGAAGAGTTATCATAAAAGGATCCAATGTAAGAAGTCTTTCAATAGTTCTTACGACCGTGTTAGGAATATCAAATAACTTTAAATCAATAAAAACATTAGTGCCCATCTCTTTCAAAGCCTTTACCACATGAGGACCCGCTACGGAAAAAAGTTCAAGTCCAACCTTAAAATTTCTTACATGTGGTACCAAATTTTCAGCTATTTCTAAGGCTTTTTTCTCTTCAGGAAAATCAAGAGCTACAATAATAGGATCAAATTTCTTAATCATTTAATCAACCTCCCTATTAAAATGATGAGCTATTCCTATAACATTTTGGATCTTCTCATTCTTAAAATAATCTTCAACCTCTTTAACCAGCTTACTCCCAATCCATGGATCTCTAAAATTAGCACTTCCTATCTCCACCAAAGAAGCTCCTGAAAAAAGATACTCTAAAACATCTGAGAAATTTACTATCCCCCCACATCCCACTATAGGGAGCAAATTTAATTCGTAGATTTCCCAAATATGCCTCAAAACCAATGGTTTAATAGCAGGTCCAGAATATCCAGCAAAAACACGTTTAAAAACAGGACTTCTTTTTTTTGTATCTATCGCAAGCCCCAAGAAAGTATTAAAAGCTACAACAGCTTCGCCACCTGCGTCCTTTACTACTCTTACTATATCCAAAATATTTGGAGCCTGAGGGGTTAATTTTACCCAAACTGGCTTGTTAATTATCTCTACAACCTTTTTTGTTATAACCTTTACCATATCTATATCAATTCCAAAGAGCATACCACCACCATCTACATTAGGGCAAGAAAGATTTAATTCCAAAACTGAGAAATTATAATCTCTAAGTTCTTTAGCAATCTGATAATATTCTTGTTCCCTTTCCCCTGCTATGCTTATGATTACATGAGTATCCAATCTCTCTAAGTAGGGCATTTCTTCTTCGATAAATTTCTCTAATCCAGGATTTTCAAGTCCTATAGAATTTAATATTCCAGCATAACATTCCCATATCCTCGGTGTAGGATTTCCTTCTCTTGGTTTTAATGTAATACTTTTTGTTACAATACCACCTAAAATATTTACATCATAAAACTTTGCCATCTCTCTTCCAAAACCACATGTGCCTGATGCAAGTAGAATTGGATTCTTAAAAATTATGCTTCCAACTTTAATTTTCAAATTATCCACCAAATTCAACCTCCGATCCTACAATGATAGGTCCATCCTTACACACATGAAAATCGCGACTTCTTCCTTTCAAAAAACAAGATAAACATATTCCTACTCCACATCCCATTCTTTCTTCAAAAGAAATATAAAGCTTATCCTTTTGATCTACTAAATGATATAAACTTTCGAGCATTGGATAGGGACCACAAGCAATTATCTTGTTAAATTCTAATAAGGAGGGTAAAAATTCTAATATCTTTCCTTTATTACCTACACTTCCATCCTCGGTAGAAATCACAAAATTATAGCTATATTTTTGGATATCTCTATAAATTTTCTCTTCCACATACGAAGAAAAACCAATGTAGGAATAGAAAATCACATTTTCCTTAAAAAAATTAACAAGAAAATTCAATGGTGCTATGCCTACCCCTCCTCCAACAATAAGAACCTTCTCTCCTTGATTTAAAGAAGGAAAAGAATTTCCAAGAGGTAAAAGCATAGAAATTTTTTCACCAATCTTCTTTTTTGATAAAATCTCTGTTCCTCTTCCTATTTTCTGATAAAGAAAATATATAAAATTATCTTCCACATTATAAAAACTCATAGGTCTTCTTAAAAAAGGATCATAACTTTCCTCAATTTGCAACATTGCAAATTGGCCAGGTAAAATTTCAAAGGTATCTTTTGAAAGTCTTACTTTCAAAAGATAAATCCTTTCCGCTACTTTCTCATTTTCTACTATTTCTCCTACTATCTCTTTCATCTAAATATCTTCCCTTCCCTATATACTAACCTTCCCTCTACAAAGGTCATAATAGGCCATCCTTTCAATCTCCATCCATGAAAAGGAGTATTCTTGCCTTTAGAAAAAAACATATCTTTATCAACTTCTTTCTCTGCTTCTATATCAATTATTGTAAGATTAGCTGGCACTCCTTCTTCTAAAGGAATAAATGGTAGATTAAGAATTTTTGCTGGATTATATGACATCTTCTTAAAGATTTTTAATAATGGAATTTTTCTTTGATGAAATCCATAGGTAACCATAAGAGGAATAGCTGTTTCAATACCACTGATTCCAAACTCTGCCAAATTGTACTCTATCATTTTTTCATCTATATGATGTGGGGCATGATCTGTAGCAATAACATCTATAATATCTGACTCTAATGCTTCCCAAAGTACTTCCTGATCTTTCTCTGTTCTTAAAGGAGGATTCATTTTAGTATTTGTATCATATCCACTTTCTTTAACATAATCCTCGGTAAGAACTAAATGATGAGGAGTAACCTCACATGTTACATTTATACCTTTTTCCTTTCCCCATCTGATCATTTCAACACTTTGCCAACAAGATATGTGGGCCAAATGTAATTTTCCCTCTGTCAATGATGCAAGAAAAATATCTCTTGCTACTATACTAGCCTCTGCTACCCATGGCATCCCTTTTAATCCAAGGACCATAGCAGTTTTTCCCCAATTCATACTACCTTCGGAGGTTAAATTAGTATCTTCCGCATGTTCTATGATAGGAACATCAAAGGCCTTTGCATATTCTAAAGCACATCTTAATACTTCACTATTCAATACACATTTTCCATCATCTGAAAAAGCTTTAGCACCTGCTAAAAACATATCTCCTATCTCTGAAATCTCTATACCTTCTCTCCCTTTAGTTATGGTTCCAATTGGATATATTCTTGCTAAACCTATAATATTAGATTTTTCATATATATACCTCACAATCATTTTGTTATCTATAGGGGGATTTGTATTAGGCATACAAGCCACAGCAGTAAATCCACCAGCTACAGCTGCCATTGAACCTGTCTCCAGTGTTTCTTTCCATTCATAACCTGGTTCTCTAAAATGTACATGCATATCTATTAAAGTAGGCACAACAACTTTATTCTTACCATCCACAATCTCCACATTTTGGCCCAAATTTAACTCTTTTCCAATGCCTCTAATATAACCATCTTCTATGTATATATCTCCAATCTCCTCTTTATCTTTATCTGTATGTAACAAAATAGCATTCTTAATTAATATTTTCATCTGACCTACCTCCCAACATAAGATAAAGAAGCGCCATTCTTACTGCTACACCATTCGTTACCTGTTCATTAATCAAAGATAACGTACTATCGGCAACTTCTGAAGATATCTCTACACCCCTATTCATAGGACCAGGATGCATAATTAAAACATCTTTTTTAGCCTTTTTTAAACGCTCTTCTGTAACTCCAAATAAAGCATGATATTCCCTTAAGCTTGGGAAAAGCCCTTTCTTTTGCCTTTCTAACTGAAGTCTTAAAATATATACAATATCGGCATCTTCAATAGCCTCATCTAAATTATATGTGATTTTAGCATTTAGATATTGGATATCTTTAGGAATTAAAGTAGGAGGGCCACATACTATAACAGAGCTTCCCAGCTTACTCCAAGCATATATATTAGATCTTGCAACTCTACTATGGAATATATCCCCAACTATAGCTATCTTTAATCCATCAACTCTATTCTTTTTTTCATAAACGGTAAAAACATCCAAGAGAGCCTGGGTAGGATGTTCATGCATTCCATCACCTGCATTTATAACTTTTGACTTTATGTTTTTAGCAATAAAAAGGGGTACCCCAGAAGAACTATGTCTAATAACAAATAATTCTACCCCCATAGCCTCTATAGTCTTAACAGTATCAAGAAGAGTTTCACCTTTCTGTATACTACTTGTAGATGTTGCAATACTTATAGTATCAGCACTTAAATATTTTGCAGCAAGTTCAAAAGAGGAACGAGTTCTTGTGCTTGGTTCATAAAAAAGAGTACATATAATTCTTCCTCTCAAAGTTGGTACTTTTTTAATCCTTCTATTCAATATATCTTTCATAGACTTTGCTGTTTCAATAATTAGTTCAATCTCCTCCTTTTTAAGTTCTTCAATACCTATTAAATCTTTTCTATCCCACATTATTATTCCTCCTTCCATTCTCCAATTACAACTTCATCTACCCCATCTATCTCTTCCAATCTAACCTCAATTTGTTCTTTTCGAGAGGTAGGTACGTTTTTTCCAACATAATCAGCTCTAATAGGAAGTTCTCTATGACCTCTATCAACTAAAACAGAAAGTTGTACTGTTCTTGGTCTACCTATATCCATAAGAGCATCCAAAGCAGATCTTACCGTCCTTCCTGTGTAAAGTACATCATCCACTAAAATCACATCTTTACCTTCAATGGAAAAATTAATTTCCGTTTTACCCACCTTTGGTTGATCCAATCTTAAATTCAGATCATCTCTATATAAGGTAATATCTAAACTACCAACAGGAACTTCTTTTCTCTCTATCTCAGCAAGAAATCTTTGTAACCTTTTAGCCAATGGTACACCTCTTCTTCTTATTCCGATAAGTACTACGTTATCTACGCCTTTATTCCTTTCTATGATTTCATGGGCAATTCTTTTAAGAGCTCGCTGTATAGCCTCCTTATCCATTATTCGTGCCTTTTCCTGAAAATACATAGATTCTTTAACCCCCTTTCTTTTATAAAGATAAAAAAAGCGGACATACCCATTTTTATTATGGATATGTCCGCTTTATAATCATTTCTATTTATATTTTTTTTCAATTTTCCTCCCTTTTTAGCCTCACTGGGCTAAATTAAAGGACCAATGTATTATAAAAAAGAAAAGATTAAGTGTCAATTAAAACTAATACTTCAAAAACTTCTCTACAATCTCTTTTTTACATGTATTTTGTAGAATTTTTAGTTCATTAAATCTCTTATGCAAACAAGAAAAAATAATAGCCATTGACTCATGTACACCATAAGTAGGATCTGGATCTGTTGCTTCATGTATTGATATTTTTAGTTTATGATCGTTAAGATAAAGAGCGATAAAAAATCTTTGTTTTAGTGAACCTTCTATTACAATGGTATCAACTAATATCTCATTTTCCTTCGAATAGAAACTTATATAATTAATTATCTTATTATCCTTTTCATATATACCCTTAGGAAGAATTTTTAGAACTTCTTCTATTTTAAGATCTTCTCTTAATTCCATAATTATATAAGGCATAATAATCTCCTCCTTCTTTAACTTCAAAAGAGGATAAAAATCCTTAATCCATAACGGCACCTCTATTGTTTCCACTTTTTTATAGCCTATATAATAGATGGGAAGCCCAATAGATATCCATTTTCTTGCATATTTCGTTTTATAATATTCAGGAAAATCATTTATTATGCTTTTTTCCCATAAAGGTTTAAAAATTCCTATTTTTTCAAAAATATCTACAGTATAATTAGCATAATCTAAACTATCAGTTGCCATAATAAAATGCCCTTCTATTTCTAATCTATCTCCTAAAAGATAACAAAAAGCATCGTTTATAATTCTTCTTTCTTTATGGGATTTTTTTGGCCAAGGATCAGGAAAATTCATATAGACAGCCTTTAAAGATTGGGAGTTAAATAGTTTGCAGAGAGCTTTAGCTCCTTCTATTCTTGCAATTCTCAGATTTTCTAAATTGGCTTTATTTACTTTCCTTTCAGCCTTTTTAAGTATTTCTTTTGATACATCTATTCCAATAACGTTAATATGTGGATTATTTTGAGCAAGCCATATAGAAAACTCCCCATTCCCCATTCCAATTTCTAAGTAAATAGGAGCTCTCCTTCCAAATATACTTTCCCAATCTGGAAAAAATCCTAAATCTTTTTCTTTTAATAATAAACTCTCCATATTAGATGTTATGATATACTAATTCATAATTTGAGAAAAGGAGGTCAAAATGAGAGAAAAAAGAGAACCAATAGTGTTAGAAAATTTTGGGCAAAAAATCTTTGGAGTCCTTCATATACCTGAAAAAACACCTGCACCTTTTGTACTCTTTTGTCATGGTTTTACAGGTACAAAAGTAGAACCTCATAGAATTTTTGTAAATACAGCGGAAGCTCTTGCAAAAGAAGGGATTGGCGCATTAAGAATTGATTTTCGTGGTTCTGGAGACAGTGAGGGTTCTTTCAAAGATATGACTGTAGAAGGTGAAGTCTCAGATGCTCTCATAGCTCTTGATTTTCTTAGACAAAATAATTTAGTTGACAAAGAAAGAATAGGTATATTAGGTCTATCTATGGGTGGAGCAGTGGCCAGTATTGCTTCTGGAAGAAGTTCTATTGTAAAATCCTGTGTTTTATGGTCCGCTGTATGTCATTTTGATATATTCTTTAACAGATCCCCAGAAGAAATGCAAAAGATTAAAGATTATGGAGATTTTATTGATCTTGGGGGAAATTCTGTGGGTAAAAAATTTTTAGCTGAAATAGTAGGAATAAAACCATTAGAAGAATTAAAAAAAAGAATATTGCCTGTATTAATTATTCATGGAAGTAGTGATCCTGTAGTACCAGTACAACATGCCTATGATTATTACGAAGGAATTAAGAAAACTCATAAAGCCAAACTAGAAATAATAGAAGGGGCAGATCATACTTTTAACTCCATTGAATGGGAAAGAAAAGTCATAGACAGTACCTTAAGATGGTTTAAAGAGACATTATAAAAAGGTAGATATAATTTCTTCTTTTATTTCCTTAAAAACCAGATCTCTAGTTTCAGGAGTAAGATAATATGTTTTACCATATTTCTTAAATGTAGTTATAAAGTCCCTATGTAAAGATGCAATTATATTTTGATCACTATTTAAGATTTCAAAAATCTTATCTCTAAATTTACGAGATAAAAACTCCATTTTTCCTATTTCATCTATAATAAATATATCTCCTTTTTGACAAAATACATCCTCTATTATTTTCTCAAAACAATCTATATCTACATAATATTTCCCAAACCTATAAAGAGTAACATTATATACAGATGCAAAATTGACTCTCTCATTTGTTTTCAGTAAAATCATATCAAATCCAATTCTAAATTTTCCATCTCTAACCTCTTCTGTAATAAAACCACAAGTACTTATATTCCTTTCCCTACAAAAGGCATCAACCCTCTTAAGTAAAGTAGTCTTTCCAACTCCAGGCTTTCCTGTCACAAAAATTTTCATCCTTGATTCACCATTGAATCTCATAAATTTTTGTATTATAACATATATAAGTTAAAAATTATGATCTATGTATATTACAATAGATCTGGGAACTACAAATTTAAAAATAATTTTGTGGAACCATAAAGGAAAAATAGAAAAAAAGACAATTTTTCCTACTCCAATCTCATCTGACTATACAATTGATCCCTTAAAGATCATCCATCACCTCAATGATTTCTTCTCTAATTTAGAAAGAAAATACAAAAAAGATATACAGGGTATAGCTGTGGGAGGAATGGGTGAAGCAGGTTTACTTATAGATAAATATGGAAATCCATTAACTCCAATCTTTTCATGGTTAAATGATAAGGGAAAAGAAGAAATAAAAATCCTCGAAAGTATTGGCAAAAAAGATGTATTTTATATCACTGGACTTAAAGTTCATCATAAATATTCATTGGCAAAGATTTTATGGCTTCAAAAAAAGGAAAAAGATATTTGGATGAAAGCATACAAATGGATAAATGCCGTGGACTTTATTAACTTTTATTTAAGTAAAAAATTAGTTACAGATTATTCTCTTGCTAGCAGAATGCTTCTCTTTGACATAAATAAAAAAACTTGGTCTGAAGAAATTTTAGGATTATGTAACATATCACCTGAAAAATTACCTGATATTAAACCTACAGGATCTATAATTGGTGAAATTGATATCTCTATTAAAAACAAATTCTCATTAAATACATTTCCTATTATATTAGGTGGGCATGATCATCCCATAGGAAGCCTTATTTATAATCTTCAAAACTCAATATTTGATTCCTGGGGAACAGCTGAGGCCTTTATACTCCACACCAAAAAACCCTTGTTAAAAGAAACAGTAAGAGAATTAGGGTTCTCGGTGGGATGCATAAAAAACTTCTATTATTTAATAGCAGGAATACACTTTTCGGGAGGAATATTAAAATGGTTAAAAGATAATATGAAATGGAAATTAATCATTGAAGAATACACTCCAACTAATGTCCTATTTTTTCCATTCTTGTTAGGTAAAGATTCAAGAAAATATAAGGAAAACATTAAGGCAATTTTTTATGGGATAGATTTAAATACTCAGATAAAAGACCTTATCAAGGCAGTATGGGAAGGAGTTTTTTATGAAAGTAGATATATATTAGAAAACATTGAAAATTTGGAAATACCAATAGAGAGAATCTATTTAAGTGGGGGTATGAGTAGATTTAAAAAAATCATTAAATTAAAAGCAAATATATTAAACAAACCTATATATATTTCAAAAGAAAAGGAATCTACCTCAAAAGGCTTAGCACTTCTTATTGCTGAAAATTCAAATGTGAAAAATACAAAAAATTTTAAGGAATCTCCTTTTGATATTATATCACCAACATCTTCAAAGATTTTTGAGGATAATTATATAAGATACAAAAAAATCAGGGGGCTCCTGGGAGTATAGCCAGAAGCCCCTCTCTTTAGATTATTTCAAACCTTCAAGAATTGCATTAATTGCTGCTTCAAACTTAGGTTTTAATGATTTTATAGACTTGGCAGGATTTGCTGGGTCAATCTGATCCATAAGCTCATTGAATCCAGGAATACCGGCAGCAGGATTAATAACTGTTCTTGTAGATGCGTCTATAAGTAAGTCATAAATCTCTTTTCCGCCAACTCTCTCTATCTGATCTTTCACTATTAATTCCTTCTCTTTGTCTGTTGGCATTAGCATCCATATTAAGTATAATGCTGCAAGCTCTGGATCACTAGTTGAAGATGCAATAGCCCATGCTGCATCATCACCTTCATCAGCACTTTTCTTCTTACTATCAGGCCCCTTTGGGAATGGAACTATTCCAAGCTTCTTACCAAGGGCATTCCTCATATTAGTTAAATCCCATGGACCCCAATAATCCATACAGGTTATCCCTTTTTGAAATCTTCCTTGTGGATCTGTCCACCAGTCAGCAGGTCTCATCTTATATTTTGCATCCATATCATACAAGGCTTGGAATGCTCTATATGCCTTAGGATCATCTAAATTAAATACAGGCCTACCACCTATATACTTTATAGGTAAAACATCATTAGTCCATAAGAAAGGATGATAAGTTCTCCAACTTGCATAGGCATACTGATCTATTTTTCCATCACCATTGGTATCTTGTGTAAGTTGCTTCCCTAATTCAAAGAAGGTATCCCATGTCCATTTACCCTGCTTATACAACTCTAATGGATCTGGTAACCCTGCCATCTCAAATTTCTCTTTATTATAGTAAAGAATATATGGAAATACATTATCATTATATATATTTGTTACTGCATAAATTTGTCCTCTCCATGTGAAATAATCTAAAATATTTTTCCTAAAACCTACAGCATTCCAAAGATTTTTATCCTTAAAGTCAATATATCTATTAAGAGGAAGAAGCATCTTCTTCATCATCCAAGTAGGTTTCTGTCTACTATCTATGTATACAATATCGGCTCCAGATCCAGACAAAATAGCAGCAGTTTGTTTCTCTACCTTGGTTTCCCATGTTACATATACAATCTTTACTTTAGCACCAGTTATCTTTTCAAATTCTTCCCTTGCTTGTTTAGGTGATCTTACACCAGGAATATCGCTTTTTTCTTGCTCAGGCCAATGTTGCCATACATATATAGTTTTACCCCTATACTTTTGTGTATCAATATTTAATGTATAATTCCCAACTTTTACCGTATATACTCTCTGACCAAAACCAGGAACAAAAGTTACAAAAGAAAAGAAAATTATAAAGAACAAAATAAACAAAGACCTTTTACTCATTCCTTAACCTCCCCTTTAATAAATTTAAATTAAAAGATATTTAGGTCTAAAAGTTTTAATTCTTTCCATATACCCCCTTTCTTTGTAAATAGTTTCCATAGTATTTATCTACATAGTACATCACTTTGAAAATAATAACTAACATTATATTGACCTAAAATAGCAAAAATTTGCTCTTATAATACCGGTACAGTAGTTTCCAATATCACATCCTCTGGGAAAAATTCAAAAATTATTTTTAGATTTGTTCCACTCTGGAGATTTTCAAAAACTTGCTTTTTTATAACCACTTGTGATTCAACAACATTAAAGTCATCCCAACCTCTGAGATAAGGAGTCCATGAATCTCTAATAGGTCTACCAGTTTTGGCATCAAAAATCTTTATCGCACATAATTTTGTACCGTTAAAATTAATAAGAAATTTTGCATCCATTGGCACTCCACTAATAATATTAAATGGTTTATCTAATAAAACTGGGTCTTTGTATTGAATAATCTCTAAAGGATAATCTACTCCTTTTGTGAATTTAAACATGAGAATTCCATTTCTTCCATATACACCAGGTTTAATTATCGTTTTTATTAAACTGGATCTCAATAAAACTTGATCATCCTTAAGCAAAATGTAATCTTTATTTAAATCTAATTTCCTTTCCCCTAAATATATACCTTCCAATTTATTCCCATTCAATTCTAAGGAGATCACTATATCTTTAATCTCTTGTTTCTCTTTTAAATAAAGTACCCCAGGATTTAAAAAGGCGTTAGGATTCCCCATCGTAGCATTAATAATGATTTTCACAAGTACTTCATCCCTCCACATCCTATTTATCCTATTATAATTATCAAAACCATTATCCCAATAAAAGGTTGCCATCTTGTATTTTTTAACTGTTCTTATAAGGTTATTAATAAAATACCACTCTGCTGGTTTATTCCCATTAGATACTCCAAACTCACCAATTATAAAAGCATAATTTGGAAATTTTTCTCTAACAATACGAATATCATTATCCATCTGTGTTTTATCTTTATTGCTTCCCCATGTTTTCCTTCCCCACCAATTAGCCACAAAATCCCACGGCGAATAATAATGGATACCAATAATTATATTTTCATCCTTTGGAGGTATTAAGTATTTCTCAGCCTTATATGTATCTGTCAAGAGTGGAGGTACTACTAATAATCTTTTATCATTAAATCCTCCTGAATTTCTTATAAGTTTTAGAATCCTTTCATTTACTTCATTTTGAATTTTTCCAGCCTCTTCTTCGGAGAACCCCTCATAAGTAGGTTCATTTATTATCTCAAAAATCAGTTTCTCTGAATAATCCTTAAATCTTTTTGCTATCTGCTCCCACAATTTCTCTAATTTTCTCATTGTTCTTTCTTTATCTTGCTTCATCTCCTTACTCAGCCATCTCCAAGAATCATGATGGACATTTATTATTACAAAAAGATCTCTTTCAAGAGCCATATTCACAACCTCTTCTACCCTATTCATCCAAGCCTCATCCACTTTATAGTCAGGAGCAGGCCCCATATGATCGATCCATGTAACAGGAATTCTTACACTTTTAAATCCTGTTTTCTTAATATCGTCAAAGATATATCCTTCGGTCTTAGGATTTCCCCAAGAAGTTTCATCAGGTATGGCATCAAGAGAATTTCCAAGATTCCATCCAGGATCCATTTCTTCTACTGCTTTATGAGGATCAATATAATTAAAACTTCCCTTATATGAACTTGCATATCCTTGGTTACAAAAGATTATTAAGAAGAATAGTAAATTTAGCAAAACCATTATCCCAATAATTTTCATAATACATCACCTTATTTTACAAATTTGATGTCATCCACATACAAAATAGTCTTTCCAGATGGAACCCCAGAAACCTCTATGCTCATCCCCCATATTCTTTTTAGATCTACAGTAACAAAAGACTTTAAAGGAATTGAAATTTTTGTCCAAGAAGTAGGTACTCCATCTGTAATGGTATATTTTTCAGAATAAACCTCTTTTCCTCCTTTTTCACTTGGTGCTTCAGCAAGGGTTATTAAAAGATTATAATTATCATTTTTCTCAGATTTAATATAAAACTCTAAAGTTTTATATTGAGATATATCAAATATTTTGTCTTTATTATCAAAATTCCACTTTGCAAAATTAATTCCCATCCCAGCCCACCAGCTTTCCCAAACAAAGCTGATTTTAATACTTCTCTTACCAGAATATGCTATACCCTCTACTTCTTCAGCCTTACAACCTTCGGGAGCAACCCAAAAACCCAACGAAGACAAATTAGAATTGTCACTCTCACCATCATAGACTAATAACACATTACTTATTTGAGAAAAAATTAATGTTACAAGCATTGAAAAAAGAATAGAAATCTTTAAGAATCTCTTCATATAAATACCCCCTTTTAAATATTTTTAACCAATTATTCCTGTTCTTTCCACACTCTCAACAAAAAATCTTTGGGTAAATATATAGAATATTAGCATAGGTAAAATAACTAATATGGCTCCAGCATACTGGGGCGGCAATATTAGTAAAGGATCAAATATTTGGGTACCACCAGTAATAATGGATCTTATATTTGCTAAATTTAAAGAAAGAGTATACTTATCAAAATCACCTATAAAAACAGATGGCTCAAAAACATCATTCCAATGCCAAACCACCGAAAATAGGAAAACAGTCACTATTGCTGGTATAGAATTAGGAATAAAAATTCTAAGATAGGTTTGAAAAGGAGAAGCACCATCCACATAAGCTGCCTCTTCTAACTCCTTAGACATACCTCTGAAAAACTGTCTAAAAATATATATAAATAGACCACTTCTTAAACCACCACCTAAGATGGTAGGAAGGATAATAGGATAATAGGAATTTAACAGATTTAGAGGTTCTCCCCTTATTAATCTGATAATACCTAAGATATCAAACCTTTGATAAAACACATACAAAGGAATAAGCAAAACCTGGGGTGGAACTATAAGGGTAAATATAATAAGTGCAAATATAATTTCCCTCTCTTTAAATTTAAATCTGGCAAGTCCGTATCCTATCATGGAACAAGCAATAACATTAAAAATAGCAGGAATAATAGAAATAATAAGACTATTTTTAAAAGCATTAAAATAATTTAAAGATTTAAACGCCAATATAAAATTTTCAAGAGTTGGATGCTTTGGAATCCATACTACGGTAGGATCAATAAGATCTTCTCTACTTTTAAGTGCTGTACTTAACATAAAAAGAACCGGTCTTAATAATACGTAAGAAAGACCTATAAAAAGTAAAATTTTTAAAATATTATATGTCCAGATACTTATTTTATGCTTCCATATAAGAATTAATTCTTCTTTTTTATATTGTTTAAACATATATTTTCCTCCCTACTCATTCATGTAAAATACCCGTTTAGATATAATCCAAATTAAAATAAGTAAAATAATACCTACAATCAAGAAATAGAGCCATGCAATAGCTGCACTATAACCATGATTTAATTGTCTAAAGGCTACTTCAAGGATATATCTAAGTACATCATTACTATAATCAGTGAAAGAATCTATAACTGTATATATGACATTTACAAGAATAATAGGAGAAATCATAGGCAATGTAATCTTCCAAAATACTTCCCAAGAAGTTGCTCCTTCTACCTGGGCTACCTCATACAATGATGAAGGAATAGATTGTAATCCAGCTAAAAATATAAGTATCTGCACACCTGATTTCCAAATAATTTCATATATCCTATCAATGGCATTAATAATAGGCATTAAAAATGGAATATTACCTGTTATCCTTACTAAAAACATTCTAAAATCTATACCTCTCAAAAAAGGTGAGTTAGACATAGCCATTCCTGCTTGGGCACCAATATTAAATTGCTCCAAAGAATTAGATTCTAAAACATAAAGTAATGCTCCTGACATAACAACAACAGGTAAGAAAAAAATAGCTCTCACTATGGTTCTTCCTTTAAATCTTTGGTTTAAAAGTAGAGCAATAAATAAAGAAAACATTATTATTAAAGGAATATTTACCACAATATTTCCAATTTCAGTGGTCAGATATCTTATAAAATTAGGATCTTCCCTTAAAGCCTTTATAAAATTACTCAACCCCACAAAAGTCAATTTATACCCTTCTGGAGAAACATCTAATTGACTAAATGCAAAAATTATAGATTGAATAAAAGGCCATGCAAAAAATACCATAAACCCAATAAGCCATGGATAAACAAACAATCTACCTATTCTTGCCTGTCTTTGAGCTAAAGTTCTAAATTTTTTTTGTTTTTTCATAAATTGTTTCCTCCTTATTTCTTTCCTAAGGAGTATAAAAAGTCTTCTCCTCTAACCATTTTACCTTTGTATAGATAAGATGTTTTATTGTAATTAACTATTATTTCAGCCCCATTCTCATACTCAACTCGATAAACACCATCTGTAAGCTTATTATGGGACTTCATAGGAACATCATATATATTCAGATATAAATCCTTAACTTTGTTGTATTCTTCCACTGCTTGATCAATCCAATCCTTATAATTAGAACTTAACATTTCGTTATAAAAACTCTTTTTAAAATATGATGAATCTTTATAAATGAACATATAATAAGGTATAGCACCATACTCTACCATTCTTAAAAATTCTTTCTTTTGATTCTCTCTTAAATTCCCTGGTTTTCCACTAAAAGGAATATACCCATGAATAATCATTGGATAAAAAGGAATAGCTTCTGATTCTATTGAAAAATTACTACAATCAAGAGAAACATCAAGAAGCATAGAAGTATAAGGAAGAATATAAAGATTACCAGAGGTAAATATAAAGTTATATTTATCTTTATTACTGGATAAAGACTCTCTCCATAATGAAATTACCTCTTCTCTGGAGAGCAATCTTGGAAATTTATTTTGAGAATAAACATACTCTCCCATCTTCTCGATTAAAGCATTATTTATTCCATATTTAGATATACCCTTCAAAAAATTGTTTAAATAACTTGGAACCTTACTTGGAAGCACAATAAACCATGGATCATAATCTCTATTCTTCTTCTTAATAACAGGATCCCATTTATATAGAAAAGCAAGACCATTATTTAAATATCTGTTTCCATCTCTTGAAGGTGAAAAACCATTACCAGATTCGTGTATTTCTATAATTTCTGCAGTTAAATATAAAGGTATATTGTTCTTCTTACAATAATCTAAAAGCCTTCTTAATCCATTGTCTCCTCCAATTCTTGCTTCTACTTTTACTCCATTTGTGATCTTACTCATATATCCCCCTGATTGATACCCTTTCAAAATAAGGTTTATATTATCAATACCTTTAGATTTTAATTCCTGTAATATCTTAATAGTCTCATCAAAAGTAGTAAGTGGAAAAAGATCAACAACAGGAATTCCAGCTTTAGTAGTTTTTATTTTTACGCTATTTATAATTGTCAAATTAAAAGGTACTTTATCTACTTTTCCAGATTTTTTATAAAGATATCTATTATCGAGAAGATAATTCCTATATGTTCTTGCCATTAAAGAATAATCAACATCTTTACCAGAAAAAAGATAATAATTTATAACAATATCACTCTTAAGAGTATAAGGAGAAAACTTACTTACCAATACATCTACCACTTCTCCTGCTTGTCCTGTAGATGCCTCCCTTTCATAAAGTAAGAACTTATGAATCTTACGATAATTGAAGATTGGATAAACCCTATAATATGAAGTAGCATTACCTGCCATATAACAAGCCAAACTTGCATCAGCATCCCCACTCTCAATAATTCCTAAGATTCCTAAATCGTTTCTCTTTACTCCATATATAGGTAAATTTATATTCTCTGTTTTTGGAGGCATATCATATAAAGGAAGTCCATAATCTAAACCATATATTGGAATTTCAAATCCTCTTTCATTTCCAGCCTTATGATCAAATCTTACCAAACTTCCAGAACCATCAGGCAAAACAAGATAACCATTATCCCTTTTTTCACCATATATAAAATAAGGTAAAACCCATATTCTATTTAACTTTAAATCTCCTTCTTCCTTTATAGAATCCATAGGTACCCTAACTTTTAACCCATATGAGGTCAAATAAAACTCTATAGAAATAGATAAGCCCTGAGTAGAAAACTCATAATCAAATCTTATTCCATTCTTAATATTCTTCACTTTATAGTTTCCTCTCATAACTCCTAAAGCATAGGTATTATAAACAGTAATTTTCCCTTCTTGATCTGCCATCTCTAACACTAAATGAGATGGAATACTAAACTTAGTAACACCCATAGAAGGATCGTTTTCCCAATTTTCTGGAAATTGTCTAAAAATTTTTCCTGTTTTATTCTCCTTTATCATAACTTCAGCTGTTTGACTATTAAGCAACATAGAGAATCTCTCATTTTGAGCTACAACTTTCAAACCATTATCTTGGCTATATAGAGGGATAATTAATAAAAGAATTAATATGACTACAAAAAAATTACTGTATTTCAAGAAGTATCTTCCCATCTCTTCACCCCTTAACCAATCATATATTTAATCTCCAAATAAACTGTATAGACAAATCTAATAAATTGTTGAAAAGTAGCAAAGAAAACCATACCTATAAACATAGCAAATATTATTCCACCTAAGGTTACTAAAGACGTTCCTATAGCTTTGCTTAGGGAATATTCTTGGAGTTCCATCATGCCAGAAAGAATGATCCATATTGACCAAAGAGTTCCTGTAGTACCTATGAAATAGTAAAATGCTGCCTCATCTAAGGTAAAAACATGACTCAATAAAGTTTGAGGCAAAATCAAAAGAGCTAGTGGGAAAATACCATATACTGTCATAATAAAAATTTCTCTCATTTTTGCCTTTCCTTCCATTATGGTGGTAACCGCCCAATTTATAATCACCCATACTAAAATAGGAATTAACACTCTGCCTATCTCCAAGAGAATATTCAATTCTTCAGGTCGATATGGATTAAAATGAAAAGCAGTCATTAACCTTTGTATTATAAAAGAGAGAATTATAAAAATTAATAAGATAAGAGCTCCTCTAAAAGCTTTAGGTTTCCTTTTTAACTCGTAGAATCCATCAAAAGGATGCCTAATCACATAAAAAACAAACATTACAGTATAAAAAAGTTCATGCTTTCTGAGAAAATTATGGTAATGACTTCTAATAGTATTTCCCCAAAATCTGTTTATCAAATATAAAGCTAAGATCAACAAAAGTATAGTGTTCATTATTAATGTAAAATTACTTCTCATATACTCTATTCTGTATCCTCTTAAGGCTTTTGAATATCCTGTAGGATAAAAACCAAGTCTAAAACTTTCCATTGCTTCTTTATATTTTTCTTCATGAAGATAGTTTTTGCCTATACCAATATAAGCAAGATCATAATTAGCATCCATCTTTACAACTTTTTCCCATATATTAGCAGCTTTTCCATAATAACCTTGCACATAATAAGAATTCGCTTTTAATACTAAATCTCCAAAAGTAGTAGGTTTAAAAGTAGTTATCGTACCCTTATTCTCATCTAAAACAAAAACTTTCCCTTTATCTATATCTATAGCGGTTGGATATTGGAAAGTCCCCTTTTGATTTCCAATATCACCAAAAACAAAAAGATAATCACCAAGATTGTTATAAACAAAAACCCTACCTACTCTACCATCCAAAACATAAATATTCTTAGAATCATCTACAGCAATATCCACAATTTCTCCTCTAACAGTAAAACCAAAATATAGATCACCATACATACCGCCCGTGCGACCTTCCTGCTTAATAATATTGTCTCCTAAGGCATTTAATCTTTTAATTTGGTCATACCAAGCTCTTACACATCCATATATAAATCCGTCTTCATCAGCTGTTACATTTCTATACTCAATCGGAATAAAAAGTACAAGTCTAGATCTCTGTTCTCTTGTAAGTACTCTTCTCCAGAAAAGTTCTACTGGATTTACCTCAACCCTATTACTTCCAAAAAATCTTTCAAAATTTCCATTCGGACTAAACTGTATTAAACCTTCAACCACATTCTCTGCTACAACATATATTCTTCCCAATTTATCCACAGCCACTTTTTTAGGAATATATACAAAATCCTTATGTATAACATCCCCCACAGGTTTTCCCACAATTTTAAAAAGAGAACCATCTGGATTTAAAATCACAATTCTCGCATTCTGAGAGTCTGCTATATATAGTTTGCCTTCATCGGTTAAAAATAAACCTGTCGGCGCTTTAAATCCATCTCTTTTACCATTATTGATAAAACCATCAATAATTTTCTTAATTCTAAAATCTTTGTCTATAACAATAATTCTATTATTTCCTGTATCTGCTACATATATATCTCCATTCCTTTTATCTACAAAAAGATCTTCTGGTGAAGAAAAATCTTTGTCTAATCCTATAGTTTCACCCGTATAGATCTTTTCAGGCTCATAAGCAGGTAAAGAAGGAACTGGTCTACGTCGCTCATTATAAATATAAGTGTAATAAGGTATACCTGCATAAGTTACAGAAAAAATCAGAAAAAGAAAAACTATTAATTTAATGTAAAATCTTCTTCCTTTTATCATAAACAATTACTCCTTAATACCCGCAGATTTCATAGTTTCTACTACATTGCTTTGGGTCACTATAAAAATAATTAAAGAAGGTAACATCATAAGAATAGCAGCAGCTGCTGCCGCTCCGGCTCTTACAAAGCCTCCTTGTTGAATATAGGTAAGTGCTAAGGAAAAAGGCTTCATAGCCTCATTATGAATATATAATGAAGGAGTATATGTATCATTCCATGTATCTCTAAAAGCAAATAATATAAGAGTAAGCCACGCAGGCTTTACATTAGGCATAACCACATACCACCATATCTTAAACTCATTTGCCCCATCAATCCTAGCAGATTCAATATAGGAATCTGGAATCTGTTCCATAAACTGTTTCATCAAGAACAAACCTAAGGTAGCCCCTATATAGGGGAGAATAAGAGAAAAATATGTATCTAAAAGCCGCAATTTAGCCATTATAATAAACCTTGGAATATTGGTAACATAACCTGAAAACATCAAAGAAAATATCACAAGATTGAACAAAAACTTACTTCCCGGAAATTTATGTTTAGCCAAAGGATAGGCAGCCATAGAAGCAGTAAGCACATGTCCTAATGTGCTCATAAAACTGATAAAAATACTATTAAAAAGATATCTTGAAAAAGGCACAAAAGAATTACTCATGAGATAAAAGAGATCAAAAAAATTCTTTAAGGTTGGTCTTCTAACAAATAATCTGGGTGGAAAAAGAAATAATTCATCCAATGGTTTAAAAGCATTCATTATAGAATACACAAGGGGTAGAGCCATAAATACTGCTACAATTCCAAGTACAATTATTAGTATCAAATTTCCCCACCAAGATCTATTAATTCTTGATTTCATTTTAAAAGTAAAACCTCCTTATGAATATTAATCAGGCCTAATTAATTTTCTAACTCCTTGGTTAATACTCACTGTTATTAAGAATAAAATTACTGCTATTGCTGACGCATATCCCATTTCATATCTAATACTTCCATAATCCCACATATGAAGAACTATAGTATGAGCCGAATATAAGGGACTTGGAAAACCAATCAATTGAGCAGATATGTCAGCCACAGCAAAGGACGCAGTAACTTGCATTATAGCACCGAAAATAAGTTGGGGTTTCATAGAAGGTAAAGTTATATACCACAATTCTTGCCATCTATTTCTGATCCCATCTACTGCTCCTGCCTCATACAGACTTCTGTCTATAGTTTGAAATCCTGCAATAAAGGCTAAAAAGCTTGTTCCTAAACTCATCCAAAGTTGAATTACCATAAGCACGTATAGATTAATACGAGAATCCTGTAACCAATATATTGGTTCCTTTATTATACCTAAATTCATTAGAATACCATTTAGCAATCCATATACATCACCAGAAAAGATGTAAGTCCATATAAAGAAAATTGCAGAAGATAGAGCAGGAGCATAAAAAAGTAAAGTTAAAAAAGCTCTAATTCTTGGG
This sequence comes from Dictyoglomus sp. DH, assembly GCF_055181375.1. Taxonomy (NCBI): domain Bacteria; kingdom Pseudomonadati; phylum Dictyoglomota; class Dictyoglomia; order Dictyoglomales; family Dictyoglomaceae; genus Dictyoglomus; species Dictyoglomus sp. DH. The sequence goes on from NZ_CM143706.1 coordinate 1,653,019, forward strand.
GGTAGTTCATTTATAAGCCAAGCAAAAAATAAACAAGCAAAATAACTCAATGGTCCAGTAATTAAAGCAAACTTAAAGGTATTTTGTAAAGCAATTAAAAAAACATCATCCTCTAAAAAGAGTCTTTTGTAGTTATTCCATCCAACGAATCTAGGCATCTGTATTACATTATAATTGGTAAAACTAAGAATAGCTCCTACAATAACAGGAATTACAGTGAAAGTAAAAAAAAATATAAAATAAGGAAGAACTAAAAAATAAGATTCTTTATTCTTTTTAATTTCCTTCCATAAATCTTCAAATTTTCCCCTCATCTTAAATTCTCCCTCTAATTATTCTTTTGCTAATTCAAATCCAAACTCTTCTCGCTTTCTATCAATTTCCTTATTAATCTCTTTAGTATATTTCTCTATAGCTTCTCTTGGTATTTCCCCAAGCATAACTACTTCCCTAAAAGCATTATCTAAATGTCTATATGTATAGTAGCTACCAGGAACATTAGGAATCTCCTTAAGATATTTCCATTGCTCAGAAAGGACCTTATAGTCTGAAGAAGGCCATGGTAAATAACTCACAGCTTCCACATTAGCAGTGTTATATCTTGCACCTGCCCCCAAAACAGCCTCTAATTCCCTACCAAACCTTGCTTGTACATCAGATGATAACCACCACCTAACAAATTCCCATGCCTCAGGGATTTTTTTAGATTGAGCAAATATTAATACTGCGTTACCACCCCCAGCAACACTTCTATCTATACTACCATCTAATTTTCTTCTTCCTGGAACAGGTGCTATTCCCCATAATCCACTTATTTCCGGAGCTGCCACTTTAAATTGATTATACATAGTATAAGGACCAATACCTAAGGGCATCTCCCCTGTTCTAAATCTGTTAAAGAAATCATAATAAAGCGGTATTCCATAGAGAACATATAAATTTGTCCACTCTCTAAATGCATCTACACCTTCCTCATTATTTAGTACACACCTTTTACCATCTTCTGTATAATATTTTCCTCCCCTTTGTAGAAGCAACATGTTGAAAATATCAAAACTTGTACCACCTGTTCCTGCAGCAAATTGTAAATTATAACTCTGAAGCTTTGCGATAGTTTTGTAAAGTTCATCCCATGTATCTGGAACCTCAACGTTTAGACGACCAAGGATATCTGCTCTATAAAACATTATTGGAAAATCTTGAGTCATTGGCAAACCGTATACTTTTCCTCCGAAACTATATGGAACAAGAGCATATTTAGCAAATCTACTTTTTACTTCTTCAAAACCGGGTAAATTTGAAACATCTACTAATGCCCCACGTATTCCATAATCTACAGCAAGACCTCGAGGTACATTAAGAGCCACATCTGGAGGATTCTCTTTTGATGCAACCGAGAAAAGTAGTGCAGCCTCAGTATTTATAATATTAATGTTTACACCTATTCCTGTCTTTGGAGTAAACTCAGTATCTATTAACATCTTCAAGGTTTCAGCCTGATCTCTACCCATTTGTACCCACACATTAATAGCCTTATCTTTCTCATATACAGTACCAATTAAGTTATAATCTTCAATAAAAGATATGAAAAACTTTTTAGTTGCATCAATAACCCTTTCAAATATATTGGGATTTATCCTTGGTACACGTGCATCTTGTGATGCTATTACAATATAATCAATATCTAATGGCTGTTCTCTAATTGTAAGAACCCATGCAGATAATGAAGATAAGTTATCTCTATATCTTTGCAATCTTTGAGCAATTGTTTCTGGCTCTCTTGCCATTCCTTCCAATTGAATTGCCACAGTTTCCAAGATAGCTGCTTCACTTGCCTTTTCACCACCAATTTTCCTTATCTTTTCTGCATTTTCTCTCAATAATTTTGCATTTTTAAGAAGCGTATCTATAAGATCAGGAATATTTTGCTCTAACAGATAATCCCTGTAAGGGTCTGGATTAGGAGAAGTAATCATAACAATTTTTGTATATAATTGAGATAAATCAATAGAACATTGAAGTACATTTCTTATTATATCTGCAATACTTTCATAAGTAACTTTAAGACGTAGGGTATGTTCACCCTTTTTTAAATAAAATAAATACGGATCTTTATCATTTCCCAAATACGAAAATTGCCATTGAGTATTATATTTAAACTTAATATTTTTAACCTCTTCAAAAGGAACTTTTCCATCTATATAAAGAGTTCTTTCTGATGGTATTCCCGGATTAGCATTCTGTCTATATTTAATTCCTATTTTATATAAACCATCCTCAGGTACACTAAATTTCCACTCAATCCACTGACCTGCAGATCTCCAATTATATCCCCCTATGATATTTAATACTTTTCTTCTAGAATCATAAGGTTCGTTAAGGGGATTAGACCTATCAGAGATTGGATAAAGAGTAGGCTCCGATTTTAAGGTAGCATTTTCACCTTGTACCTTTATGAAAATACCGCTTAGTTTCTTATCTTCCCTATTTTTTTGTGAAACTTCTTCATATTTTAGTTTTTTTTCTTCGTTAAAAATCTTTATATAATCAATAACCATAGGTTCTTTTACTGATACAAACCTTATAGTGTGTTTTCCTGGGGAAAAATAAAAAAGGAAAGGATCAGCATATAAACCATCAGGATCCTCTAAAATCTTTTCTACCCAAATAGGATTTTCCACCTGTATAGGTCTAAGTTCATTACCCCTGTTGTCTTTTAAAGCAGGTCCTCCATCTTTCCATATTCTTTCAAATCTCAAAATCCTGGCTTCATTAAAAGGTCTTTTTCCATCAATAAGAAGTTCTCTTTCGATACTTGAATTTTTACCTTTTATAGGAAAATATTTAACTGCTATGTTATATAAACCTTCCTCTTTTATATTAAAAGTCCACTCTATATATCCATTCTCTCCAGTAAATATAACTGGATGTTTGTTAGAGGTTAGATCAGTTAAGACTTTTAAATTTAAATCTTTAGAAAAACTAGAATATTTCACACCAGGAACAATAATAACTGATTTAGGTCTTGGTTTATCTACATATTTCGATATGTAAGTTTCATAAGAGTTTTCTCTACTTATAAGTTCAAAAATAACGTTTAATTTATAATTCTGATTTTGAGCAAAAGAAAATGAAAGCAAGAAATTAACAATAAATATGAAGGTAACCACTTTCAGAAAAGTTTTCATCACCTTTTCCAATTTACATTCCTCCACTTTTTTGTAAACAATTTTATATCTTTTTGGGAGAGAAGACAATTATTTTTTGTCTTCTCCCCCTAAGATTAAACTACTTCAACCCTTCTAAAATAGCATCAATAGCAGCTTGGAATTTAGGTTTCAAGGCCTTTATAGATTTAGCAGGATTAGCTACGTCAATTTGATTAATTAGATCCCAAAAACCAGGAATTCCAGATATAGGATCAATAACTGCTCTCGTAGAAGCATCTAAAAGCAAATCATAAATCTCTTTTCCGCCAACCCTCTCTATCTGATCTTTCACTATTAATTCCTTCTCTTTGTCTGTTGGCATTAGCATCCATATTAAGTATAGTGCTGCAAGTTCTGGATCCTTAGAAGAAGAAGCAATAGCCCATGCACCATCATCTGCCATATCGGCACTCTTTTTCTTACTATCAGGTCCTTTCGGGAACGGAACTATTCCAAGCTTCTTACCAAGAGCATTTCTCATTCCACTAAGTTCCCATGGACCCCAATAATCCATACAGGTTATACCTTTTTGAAATCTACCTTGTGGATCTGTCCACCAGTCAGCAGGTCTCATCTTATATTTTGTATCCATATCATATATAGCCTGAAATGCTCTATAAGCCTTTGGATCATCCATTGCAAAAACAGGTCTACCTCCAATATATTTCACAACTTCCACATCATTAGTATAAAGGAATGGTTGTGTAACTGCCCATGTAGCATAAGCATACTGATCTATTTTTCCATCACCATTGGTGTCTTGTGTAAGTTGCTTCCCTGCATTAAAGAAAGCATCCCATGTCCATTTACCTTGCTTATATAACTCTAATGGATCTGGTAATCCTGCCATCTCAAATTTCTCTTTATTATAATAAAGAATATATGGGAATACGTTATCATTATATATATTTGTTACTGCATAAACTTGTCCTCTCCATGTGAAGAAGTCTACAGTACTTTTCCTAAAACCTACAGCATTCCAAAGATTTTTGTCTTTAAAGTCAATATATCTATTAAGAGGAAGGAGCATCTTCTTCATCATCCAAGTAGGTTTTTCACCTGCACCAATATACACTACATCTGCTCCTGCTCCCGACAATATGGCTGCACTTAATTTAGGTCTGTAGTTTTCCCATGTTGTATATACGATCTGTACTTTAGCACCAGTTATTTTTTCAAATTCTTCTCTTACTTGCTTTGCTGATCGAATACCTGGAATACTACTTTTTTCTTCTTCTGGCCAAAATTGCCAAACATAAATAGTCTTACCCCTGTACTTCTGCGCATCAATATTTAATGTATAATTCCCAACCTTTACTGTATATACCTTTTGGCCCAAAGACGGAACTATAGCAGTTACAGATAAAAACATAAAAATTAAACAAAAGAGAAAAATTTTTTTCATGACTTAAAACCTCCCACCTTAAAAAAATTCATACCTTTCAAATTAATTTTATCTTTAACAAAATTCTATCTTCTACTACAATTTTGGTAAAAAATAAAAATATTTTGCTTTATATTAAAATCCCATTAAAAACATGGATGGATTAATTATAGATTGAAACTTATATGTTCCTAACGATTTTGAGGATTTATAAATACCTTTATAAATTTAATAATTTTGCTTTCTAAATTTGAGGGGCGTTATCTGCATATATCTCTTGAATACTTTAATAAAATAACTTATGTTATTAAAACCACATTCTAAAGCTATTTCAGATACGCTCAAATCAGTGTTTCTAAGTAATTCTATAGCTTTCTCTACTCTTACTTTATTTATATATTCCACCGGACTCATCTTAAGACTATCTTTAAATAATCTACAAAGATAAAATTTACTCATATCTACTTCTTTACTTAACTTTTCTAATGTAAGATCTTTGTTATAATTTTTGTTTATATAATTTAATACATCTTTTATCCTTTCTAATTTATAACCTAATCTACCATCAGTTTTAATAGGTTGTACATAATATCTAAATAGTCTTCCAAAAATATCAAAAAGCAAGCTTTTAATAAAAAGTTCATAGCCATAGGGTTTTTCTATAAAAACTTCAATAATATCTTCCACATCTCTTCTTATTTTGTCATCGTTTATCAAATTTGGTATATATATTTTTTCATTAATAAGAGGCATAAAATATTCGTATTTACAGTAATCGGGCTCTTCAGAATAAAGAATTCCAAGATCAAATACAATAGCATATCCTATCGTTCTTCTTACAAGTTCCTCTCCAGAATGAATTGCACCACCATTAACAAAGAGATACTCTCCTTCCTTTATTTTATACTCATAGCTATCAACATAAAATCTACCTATACCTTTTTTTATATAAAGTATTTCAAATTCATTATGCCAATGAGGATCTATCCTACCATTTTTATAGACAAATATGTCCTCATGAACAAAAAGATGAAAATCTGGAGTTCCATGATCAATATCTTCTATTAAATCTGCTTTCCTCAGCCTCATATTCACCTTAACAATATTATATTTTTTTATATCTATTATAGACTAAATGTACAAATTTGGTTAAAATTTCATTATAGTATGGGAGAAATATATTTAATAAGACACGGAGAAACAGATTGGAATAGAGAAGGAAGATTTCAGGGGAGAACAGATATTCCCTTAAATGAAAGAGGTAAAAAACAAGCCAAAATCTTGTCTGAATATCTAATTAAAGAAAATATTGATTTTATTTATTCAAGTCCCTTAATAAGAGCTTATGAAACAGCCCTTCCTCTATCACAAAAGTCAAATAAGGAGATTATTATAAGGAACAATTGGATAGAGTTTGATTTTGGAGAATGGGAAGGGCTTACTGTAACAGAAGTACATAATAAATATCCAATAGAGAGGGACTTATGGTTATATCATACTGAGAGAGGAAGAATTCCAAAAGGTGAAAGTTTTAAAAATGCCTATGAAAGATTGAAATTAGAGAAAGCATTTATCTTAGAAAAACATCAAGAACATAAAATAGCAATATTTACTCATGGAGCAATAATAAGAGCAGCCTTATATGTCTTTTTAGAAATTCCTTACTTAGGTTTTGGGAGAGTTACTGTTAGCTCTTGCTCAGTCACTCATTTTAAAATAAATAAAGGCAAATTCATTCTTATAAGGTTAAACTATTTATTTCCGCACGAAATCTTTGAGATTTAAGTTCTAAAGATTTTTAAATGGCGGAGAGGGAGGGATTCGAACCCTCGGTACGGGTTTTAGCCCGTACAACCGCTTAGCAGGCGGCTGCCTTAAACCGACTCGGCCACCTCTCCAAGCACTGAAGATTATACCATAAGGTGTTAACAAAAAGCAATATTAATGAAAACCCCTAAATTTGCGTTTACTATTTTTGAAGCTCTTTAATTATTTTATCTAAATTTACACCTTGAGAATTAAGAATTTTACTTGCAATAGACGTATCATCTTTTAAGATCCCCAAAAGTAGATGTTCAGAATTTATCGCATTATCACCGAATTTTTTAGCAAATTCCTCAGCATAATCTAAAATTTTTGACAATTTTGGGCTTAATGGATACATTTCATACCTATCAGTTTTAAGATTCTTAATTTCTCTCTCAAGTTCTAATTTTATTTTCTTTAAATCTACTCCCATTTTTTTAAGAATCCCACTAACAATACTATTTTCCTCTTTTATTAATCCTAAAAGTAAATGCTCTACATCAACACAAGGAGAACTATAAGCTAATGCAATCTCTTGAGCATAAATCAAAAATTTATCAGCCCTAATTTTAAAAGTCTTCATAAGATTTCCCTCCCTCTACCCATCACTGTTTTAGATATTTTATAATATATACAAACTACTTACAAGATATAAAGTATCAAAAATAAAATACTTAAATCTTATTTAACAAATTTGAGTATCCTATACAAAAACTATTAATGATATAATAAGAATATGAAGAACAGAGAAGTTGCTCAAATATTAGATGAGATAGCCACCTTTTTAGAGATAAAGGGAGAAAATAAATATAAAGTTGCAGCTTATCAAGAGGCTGCAAGAAGAATAGAGAATTTACCAGAAGACATAGAAAAATTATTCAAAGAAGGGAAATTGTATCAAATAAAGGGGATAGGTGAAAGTATTGGGCAAAAGATAAAAGAATACTTAACTACAGGAAAAGTAACTTATTTAGAAGAATTACGAAAAGAAATACCTCCAGAAATCCTTGAACTTCTAAAAATACCAGGAATCGGTCCCAAACTCGCTTATAGACTTTACACAGAACTTGGAATAAAAGATTTAGAATCCTTAGAGAAGGTAGCAAAAGAAGGTAAAATAAGGCTGTTACCAAGACTTGGACCAAAAGTTGAGCAAAATATATTAGAAGCCATAAAAGAATATAAAGAGAAACAGCAAGTATCAGAAAGAATACCTTTAGGAGTAGCCTTACCCTTAGTGGAAGAAATAGTAAATTATCTATCTCAATATCCCTTTGTAACAGACATAGTACCAGCAGGAAGTATAAGAAGAAGAAAAGAAACCATAGGAGACATTGATATTCTTATAACCACTAATGATATGGAAAAAGTAAACCAAGTTTTAAAAAGTTTACCTATATTAAGAAACATACTTGCAGCCGGAACAACTAAAACAAGTATTATTGTAGAACCCGGAATTCAAGTAGATTTTAGAGTTGTAGACAAAAGCTCCTTTGGATCCGCCCTTCAATATTTCACAGGATCTAAAGCTCATAATATAAAACTAAGAGAAGTAGCTATAAAGAAGGGATTAAAAATCAATGAATATGGAGTTTTTAGAATTAGTGATAACAAAAAGCTATGCGGAGAAAAGGAAGAGGAAATTTACGAATTATTAGGTCTACAGTTTATACCCCCTGAACTCAGAGAAGATCAAGGCGAGATAGAATCATCAATGGAAGGTAAACTACCAGTGTTAATTGAAGAAAAAGATATTTTAGGAGATATGCATGTACATACAGACTGGAGTGATGGTGCAAACACCTTGGAAGAAATGGTGGAGACGGCATATAGATTAGGATACAAATATGTAGTAATATCAGATCATAGTCAGGCACTTGGAGTTGCAGGTGGCTTAACCCCAGAACAAATTGAAAAACAGAGACAAAGAATAAATGAATTAAATAGAAAATATAGGGATTTCAAAATTTTACATAGTATCGAAGCTAACATATTAAGCGATGGTAGTATAGATTTACCAGAGGAAGTTTTAAAGAACTTTGATCTTGTTATTGCAGGATTACATTCTGGCTTTAAACAGCCAAAAGAGAAAATAACTGAGAGATTGATTTCTGCTATCAAAAATCCATGGGTAGATATAATAAGCCATCCCACGGGAAGATTAATAAATAAAAGACCAGCCTATGAAGTAGATTTTCCTGCTATTCTTTATTGGGCTAAAGAAACGGGAACTGTACTGGAAATAAATGCTCAACCCGATAGACTTGATTTATGCGATATAGATGCTAGGATAGCTCGTGAGAAATATGGCATTTATTTATCTATAGGAACAGATAGTCATGATATTCGTAGTTATTCACTTATAAAGTATGGAATCTATGTAGCAAGAAGGGCTTGGCTTAAAAAAGAAGATATTATAAATACATATCCTTGGGAAGAAGCAAAACCTAAACTTAAAAGATACAAAGAGAAAAGATGAAAATAAGAAGAAAAGGAAAACTCTCCGAAGGCGAATGGGTTATTCTTTGGGAAAGTAAAAGACGATATCTTATTCAATTAGAAAAAGGTAAGACCTTCTATTACCATAAGGGTTATGTACAACATAATGATATAATAGGACTTGAAGAAGGAAGTATAATAAAATCATCCCATGGTGGAAATCTCTTAGTTTTAAGACCAACCTACGCAGACTATATTCTTGAAATGCCAAGAGGTGCCCAAATTATATATCCCAAGGATATAGGCACTATATTGATATGGGGAGACATCTATCCTGGGGCAAGAGTGTTAGAAGCAGGAATAGGATCTGGATCTCTTACCATAGCACTTTTACAAGCAGTAGGAGAAACGGGGGTAGTTATATCCTACGAGATAAGAGAAGATTTTGCAAAAAGAGCACTTATAAATATAGAAAATTTCTTGGGAAGAAGAGATAATCATATATTAAGATTAAAGGATATATATCAAGAAATAGACGAAGAAGATAAAGATATAGATAGAGTTATTCTTGATCTTCCAGAACCGTGGAGAGCTATTAAACATATTGATAAAGTTTTAAGACCAGGTGGAATACTTGTAATTTATACACCTACCATATTACAAGTTCAAAAAACAGTAGAATGCTTAGAAAGCTTTAAATCTTTCACCCTTATTGAAACAATAGAAACCTTTCTTAGACCATGGCAGATAGAGAGTCTATCTGTAAGACCTTATCATAGAATGGTTGCCCATACTGCTTTTCTAACTATAGCAAGGAAAGTACTTATAAAAGAAGAGAATATATTTCAGAAGGCTTTGCCCTCTGTAGAAACTGAAGAAAATTTTGAACCAAATTAGTAAATATCTCCCTTTCTTCTTTTTGCAAATAGGGTAATTTTTCTTGCATCCTCTTATAACCTTCTATAAATTCATCTTTTCCAAAAAGCAAAATAATATGTTGACCAAACCTTGACCACTTGATAAACTCTAAGTCTGTGAGAGGAGGTTTTAAAAATACCAAATATTTATATATTTTGTTTGGTGTCTTGTTAGGATAAAAATATACATCTCTTCCTTCAAAAGATCTAATATCTTTATCTCTTGTTTTGGAAAACCTTGCATCTGTAAAAGAAGGTGTATATACCTTATTAGGTAATCGAAGATTTTTTATTCCTAAAAGATCTGAAAGCATTAATCTTTTTTCCTCATTTTTAAGGTAAGAAATAAAAATAATAGGATTTTTTAAATTCCTAACAGTTTCTAAAAATTTCTGAAAAATTTGTTCCTTCAAAAATAACTCTGAATCATCCCATAATAAAATAGTATCTTTGTTAATTTTAATTGATTCTAAACTCCATGGAGAATATAAGTTTAATTCCCAAAAATTTTTATTCCAATTAGGAGATACTATGATATAATTCCTTTTTCTTTTCTTTATCTCCTCTATAAGATTTAACACCTCAAATATATTATCTACAAAATATAATATATACTTAATTTTATCTCTTTTAGTACTCTTTAAGAATTCTTCAGATTCTCTCCACTCTTCAAGATAGAAATTAAAATATTCTCTCCCTTGATACCCTTCTTTCTCTATTTTTAAAACAATATCTATTGTTTTAGGAATGTCCTTAAAAGTCTCTTCACCTATACCGAGGGATAAGATTGGAGTCGAAAAAACTCTCCCTGTCACATCTCCTATCTTTATCTTATATCTTCCCCCATTACCAATCTTCTCAAAATGTGTAAAAGTTGTAGAATTTATCTTAAATCTTGGCTCCTCATTACCAGGGCCAAAAGGGGGTAATAAATCAAGCTCAGAAAGAAATTTGGATAAAAATTCTTTACTGACCTTATCTAAAGATATTTCAGCATCTATTTTTACTTTAGGTGTAAAATCCAAGTCTTTCCAAAGATTGTTTGCAGTGTTTATTGCCTCTGATTTAAAATCTACATAATCTTTATTTAGAATAGAAAAACCAACTGCACCTTTATGCCCACCATAATTTATTAAGTATGAAGATAGCTTAGATATATAATCAAACAAATCTACCTCTTCCACTCCTCTACCTGAGAAGACAATCATTTCACCCTCTTTTCTTCCAAGAAAGAAAGGGAGTTTATATTCCTCAGTTAACATTGAGGCTACAACTCCTATAACTCCCCCTACCTCTTTTCCCCACTTTTCACTATACAAAAAAACTACACGATTTTTCTCTAAATCTTCATACTTTACTAATTCTTTTGCCATCTCATAGACTCTTTCTACTTCCTCTTTTCTTCTCCTATTAAATTCATCAAGCTTATCTGCTAAAGATTCTGCTTCTTCCACATCTTCGGTTAAAAAAAGTCTTACTGCCTCCTCTACTTCTTTAAATCTTCCTACTGCATTTATTCTGGGAGTAATGCTAAAGATTATATCTTTAGTACTTATCAGGGTATTGCGATCCAAGCCAGCCTTCCTAAGTAGAGCTCTCAAACCTAAAATATCCGAATTTAAGATCCTTTCTAAGCCATATTTTACAAGTACTCTGTTTTCATCCTTCAATTCCATCATATCTCCCAGGGTACCTAAGGTTACAAGTTCTAATACACCTTTTTCATTATAAATATTTTTACCTATAGCGTCTCCTAAAACCTTTAAAAACTTAAATGCTACTCCTACACCCGCCATATATGGATATGGATAATTATTTAAATAAGGATTAAAAACCAATAAAGCATCTGGAACAGATGTTTCATCTGGAATATGATGATCAGTCACAATTACTTCAATACCATTCTTTCTTAAATAATCTATCTCTTTTTTATTCTTAATACCACAATCTGCAGTCAATATAAGCTTTACAAATTCATTTTGTGTTAAAGCTCTCTTAATACTTTTTTCTTTAAGTCCATATCCCTCTTCTAATCTATGAGGAATATAATAGGAAACATTGAAACCCCAATTGGATAATACACTATAAAGAATAGTTGTAGCTGTAATACCATCTACATCATAATCTCCAAAAATAAGAATTTTACCATTTACTTTTCGAAGCTTTAGCAAATATTTAATAGCTTTTTCAAAATTTGGAAAAAATAAGGAAGGATCATATAAATGTTCTATTTTAGGATAAAGAAACCTTTTTGCCTTATTTACATCAATAATTCCCCTATTTATAAGGAGACGGGCAAGAAGAGATGAAATTCCAAGATCTCTTGCAAGTTCCTCTTCCTGCCCTTTATTTTCTTCAAAAAGAAGAATCCATTTTCTCACCATTTATGAATGTTGAATTTCTCTCCATTCACAAAGTATTGCTGAAGCTATATATATGGTTGCATAGGTACCTATTATTATCCCTATAAACAATGCAAGCATAAAAGGCCTCAGCACAGATCCTCCCCATATAAGAAGAGGAGTTATTGCCAATAATGTAGTTAAAACTGTATATATAGTTCTTGCCAGGGTTTGATTAATACTTTTGTTAGCAAGAGTTGTAAAATTTTCTTTTGGATTCTGTTTCATATTCTCCCTTATTCTATCGAATATTATTATATTATCATTAATAGCATAACCTAGAAGAGTCAATATTGCCGCTATAAAGGATGGACTAACTTCCCATTGGAAAATAGAAAATAGAGAGATTGTAGCCAAAAGGACAAAGGCTTCACTTATAATAGCAGAAATTGCAAAATCAAATCTAAATCTTATAGTTATATACACGAGCATTATAATTATTGCTAAAACAGATGCAAGAATAGCTTTTTCTCTGAGTTCTTTGCTTATAGTTGGCTCAATAGTAGTTAGTTCTCTACCCTCATATTTCCCCAAAACTTTCTCAATCTCTGAAGAAAGTTTTTTAATATCTTCTTCATTTAAAAATTTAGTCCTTATCCAAATCTCTTTACCCTCCGATCCTGTCTGTACTGTGGCTTTATCATAAAGGCTTTTCGCTATATTTCTTATCTTTGAAATCTGATCAGAAGATAGAGGAGAAGACAATTTATAATAAATAACACTTCCGCTTTGAAAATCAATACTATAATTCAACCCCTTTGTAAAAAAGAACACCATTCCAACTATTATAAAAATGAGAGACATGATAAGAAAAAATCTTCTCACTTTTTTCTCCAAAAAATTTATTTCCCTTTTCACGATTTTTCCTCCCTTCCCTAAAATCCAAGTAACTTTGATGCTTTTTTAAATACAGGAAGCGACAACAAATTCTCAAGAAGAGTTCTTGTCACTACAATAGATGTAAACATACTAAGAGCCACACCTAATGATAATGTTACTGCAAATCCTCTTATAGGTCCTGTCCCAAAATAGAAAAGTATCAATGCTGCAAGGATAGTGGTAACATTACTATCAATAATAGCCCTTAAGGCATTCCTAAAGCCAGAATCTAAAGCTGCTATAGGAGTTTTACCCTTTGCATATTCTTCTCTCATTCTTGCAAAAATTAAACAATTAGCATCTACAGCCATACCTATAGAGAGAATAATACCTGCAATACCTGGTAAAGTTAAAGTGGCATTTAAAAGCTTAAGAGCAGCAAGATCTAATACTATATAGACTAAAAGAGCAATATCTGCTACAAGTCCCATCATTCTAAAAACAAGAATCATAAACAAGATAACAAAGATTCCACCTATAATTCCATTCCTATAAGCAGATTCCATAGTATCCTTTCCTAAGGTTGGATCGATAGTTCTATTTTCAATAACCTTTACAGGTACAGGTAAAGCTCCAGCCCTAAGAAGTATTGCAAGTTTTTGTGCCTCATCAAAAGTAAATCTTCCTGTTATCACTCCCACTCCTTCAGTTATAGGCTCTTTTATTACAGGATTGGATATTACCTTACCATCAAGTACAATAAAAACCTGCTTTCCTACATTTTTAGCAGTAAAATCTGCGAATATCTTAGCACCCTCAGGGTTCATCTCTACCCTGACCATAGGTTGTCCAACTTGATCAAATTCCACTTTTGCACTCTTTAACGCAGAACCAGTCAGTATAGTATTTCCTTTTTCATCTTTAAATTCAAGTAAAGCAGTCTGACCAATAATTTCCAATGCTCTTTCTGGATCTTTTATACCAGGAAGCTCTACTACAATCTTATCCGTACTCTCTTTATAGATAGAAGGTTCTGTAACTCCTAATTGATCTATACGATTTCTAATGACCTCGATAGTTCTTCTCACAGCATCATCTGTAATCTCAACTCCTTCTGCCTTTTGACATTGTAATGTAACCCTAATACCGCCCCTAATATCTAATCCAAATCTAAATGGAAAAGTAAGGAGAATCCAGATGGCTACACCCAAAAGAAGTACAATAAAAGCTGTTTTATATTCTGTCCTTATATTCATTATTTCATATCTCCCCTTTCTCTGCTAATCTTTTAAAGGATAAGCAACTCCATCAAGCAGCATCTCAAAAACTATACCTTTTGCAAAAGAAACTTGTATTGTCCTTTTCTGTTTGTTTATAGCTACTATCTGCCCTATCAATCCCCCTTTTGTTACTATTTTATCCCCTACTTTTAGAGAATTTAACATTTCTTCTCTCTTTTTAGCTTCTTTTTTTTGGGGAATTACAAGGATAAAGTAAAAAATAGCTAAGAAAACTCCCCAAACAACTATTAAACCTAATAAATTAACAGCTTGTTCCATATATCCTCCTTATCCAATCTATTTTCTTTATCAGAGATCAAATACTTAGAAAGAAATTCTCTTTTGAACTCACCAAACCTCCCTTCCTGTATACTTTTTCTTATTTCTTCCATAAGTCTAAATAGAAATCTTAAATTATGAATTGTGAGAAGTCTATAAGAAAGGGTCTCGTGCTGTAAAAATAAATGTCTTATATAAGCCTTGGTAAATTTTTTACATGAATAACAATCACAATCTTCCTCCAAAGGTGTAAAATCCTCTTTATATTTTGCATTTTTAATATTTTTTCTTCCCTCTTTTGTATAAAAAACACCATGTCTTGCAAGCCTCGTAGGTAAAACACAATCAAACATATCTACTCCCATGGAAACTCCAATTATCAAATCCTCTGGAGCCCCAACTCCCATAAGGTATCTTGGTTTATCTTTGGGAAGTAAATCTAAGGTATACCCCATTATCTCATACATGGCTTCCTTAGGCTCACCTACACTTATACCCCCGATAGCTATACCTTTTAAATCAAATTCTAAAAGTTTTTCAACAGCTTCTTTTCTAAGTTCTTTGTAAAAACCACCTTGTACAATACCAAAAAGAATCTGATTAGAATTCCCTGTCCTTTCTTTATAGTCTATAGTTCTTTTTAGCCAGGAAATAGTAGTTTTTAATGCATCTTTAGTTTCCCAGTATGAAGCACCATATCCTAAACATATATCAAGAGGCATTATAATATCTGAACCTAAAGCTTTCTGTATATCCATAACAAGTTCTGGAGTAAAAAAATATTGAGTACCATCAATATGAGAATTAAAGTAAACACCTTCTTCGTCTATTTTCCTTAATCTGGCAAGGCTAAAAACTTGATAACCCCCACTATCAGTTAATATTGGCCTATCCCATCCCATAAAAACATGAAGCCCCCCAGCTTTTTCTATCAATTCGTGACCAGGTCTCAAAAACAAATGATAAGTATTAGAAAGAATTATTTCAGCTCCTAACTCTTTTACTTCTTCTGGAGTAACAGTTTTTATAGCACCTTGCGTACCAACAGGCATAAAAATAGGAGTATTAATCTCTCCATGGTAGGTTCTTAATTTTCCTAATCTTGCTTTTGTTATGTTATCATCTAATATTTTCTCAAAAATCATATTTATAGCTCCTAATATATAAACATGGCATCCCCAAAACTATAAAATCTTAATCTTTCATCTATAGCTTTCTGATATGCCCTTTTCATAAGATCATACCCCATAAATGCTGCAACAAGCATAAGAAGAGTAGATTTTGGAAGATGAAAATTGGTTATAAGGCCCTCAAGAATTCTAAATTCAAAACCAGGATATATAAACAAGGAAACCAAACCCTTTCCAGGTTCCACTCTCCCAGACCTTCCTTGAGCTTCAAGAACTCTTGTTACTGTAGTACCAACAGCGATAATTCTTCTTCCTTCTTCCTTTGCTTTGTTTATCCTATAGGCTACATCCTCTGATAACTCAAAATATTCAGGTTCTAATTTATGTTGGGTAATATCTTCAACCACTACGGGTTTAAAGGTACCAAGCCCTACATGAAGAGTGACATATAATATCTCTACTCCCATGTTTTTCAAATTTCCCAAAAGTTCAGGTGTAAAATGTAATCCAGCTGTTGGAGCAGCAACAGCACCCTCTTTTTCAGCATAAACAGTCTGATAACGATTTGGATCTTTTATTGGCTTTTTAATGTATGGAGGTAAAGGTACTTCTCCGATCTCTGGAAGAATGCTTTCTATATTATCCTGTGAAAACCGTAAAACAAAGATTCCTTCCATATTTCTTTCAATTACCTCAGCATAAATATCCTTTTTAAAAAATATCTTTGAACCAATTTTGGCTCTTTTTCCAGGCTTTATCAATGCCTCATAATCCTTATCAGCTGTTTTCTTTAAAAGGAGTATTTCAATCTTTGCACCAGTTTCCTTTTTTCCATATATCCTTGCAGGAATTACTCTTGTATTATTAAGTACTAATACATCTCCTTTTTTTAAAAAGTTCTTTATATCTCTGAAAATATGGATGGAGATATCTCCTGTAATTCTACTTACCACCATAAGTTTAGAAGAATCTCTTGGCTCTGCTGGCTCTTGAGCAATAAGTTCTTCTGGAAGATAATAATCATAATCTGACAATTTCAATACCATTTAACAACATCCACTCCTTGATAATAGTATTTTAAAATCTCTCTATAATTATAACCTTTTTCTGCCAAAAATTTTGCACCTTTCTGAGAAAGTCCTACTCCATGTCCATTCCCTCTACCCACAATTAATATTTGCCCACTACTATTCAAGGAAAAATTAAATAAAGTACTTGGTAGATTAAATAAATATCTAAAAGTCGTACCTTTAACATAATATACTCCGTAGTCATCCTTAAAAATTATATTATATACTCTATTTGATGGCGTTTTCTCTACTTCTATAGAAAATTCATTACTCAAAGAAATTCCTAAAGATCTTATTTTGACCAAAAGATCTCCTAAAGTTATCCCTCTTGTCCATACGTCTAATAAAAGCTCATCCACGTCTTTAACACTTTGCAAATATGGTAAATCTTGTCCCCAAACATATTTACAAGCTTCGGTACAACCACCTGACGATGAATGGAAAAAAGCTTTTATAGGAATACCGTTATACACAATTACCTCTCCCTTGGTGTCCATTACTGCTTTTGTAGATCTTTCATTCTCTTTTTTCATCCCTTTATAGACTTGACAATGAGTAGTATTGCAAAGATCAAATTCTCCATGTCTACCTATATTAGCTAAAGCATAAGTTCGTGAAGCAACTGCTTGTGCTTTTAAAGCTTCCAAGGGATAGTAAGCAGGCATCTCTGATGGTACTACTGACAACAAATAATCTTCCGTATTTATCACATTTATTAACCATCCACTTTTTGATATCTCCATATATCCACGATAAAAATCGTTATTATAATTTAAATAATACTCATCCGGGTAGATTTTAATTGGCAAAGTAGTTGTAAGTATACCATTTTCTGCTTCTATAATAGCACTACCATCCTTAACTATAATCTTTATAATCCCCTTACCTTCAACCTTAATGTTAAGATAATCTGTAATAATCTCACCTATATTTGAGAAGAAAATCTCTCCATCAATCTTTTCAATACCAATTCTTAAAGTTGGGATTTCTTGAGAATAGGATAAACTAAAAAGGGATAAAGAAAAAAGAATAAACAATAGTAAAAGTATCCTCATTTTAACATAACTTTACTTTTTGAGTCTCAATATGATATTTATGATTATGGTAAGGAAAAGACTCAAAAGAATAGAGGTAGTCAATGGAAAATAAAAAACAAAATTCTTCCTCTCTATTCTAATATCTCCAGGAAGTTTGCCTAATAAAGGAATTTTATCCACAAAGAGAAAAACTAATCCTAAAATTATAAGTAAAATTCCCAAAAAAATAAGTATTTTACCCATTAAGTCCATAGTCACATACCCCCTATAATCTTTTGAAATTTATGCATTGTTTTAAAGGTAATCTCGTTTCTTGTTATAAGCTCACCATCATAACTGATTATAAGCTCACTATCTGATTTTATTGTTACCTTTTTACTTCTATAAAATTTTACATGAGGATTAATGGTATGTTTTCCTATATATACAAGAGGAAAAGTAGCAATCAACTCTGCAGGATGAATCTTTTGAGCAATAGCTATATCAAGAAAACCATCATCCACCTTAGAATTAGGAAGTAATTTCATACCACCACCATAATACATCGTATTTCCCAAAGCTACCAACGTAATTTTACCTTTCCAAGTTATAGAGTCAAAAAAAATCTCGCAATCTGGATATTTGAACCCCTTTAATGTGGTAAAAACAGAAATAACATACCCTTTAAATCCTGTTAAATTCAGCTTGTTCGAATTATAATTTACATCTCCTATAAAACCTGTTCCTGCTATACCCACAAAATATCTTCCATCTAATACTCCAATATCCACTTCTCTTATATTCTGGGATTTTAAAAGTTTTATAGATTTTTCTATATTTCTCGGGATACCATAGGATATAGCTATATCATTACCTCTTCCAAGAGGGATTATTCCTAAAATTCCTCTACCTTTAAGCCCATTAACCACCTCATTTATAGTACCATCACCACCAGCTGCAACTACCACATCTACTCCTTTATCCAATGCCTTCTCCACCTGTTCAAAAGTTTTTTTACCACCAATAGTATATTCTATTGAATAATCTAATCCCTCTCTATCTAAAATATTTATAAGTTTTGGATATATTTTTTCAGCCCTTCCTCTATTAGAAGTAGGATTAAACAATATATGATATTTCATTTTTTCCTCCCTTCCAATATCTGTCTTTTTCACTATATATACATCCGCAATATTTCTGTCTATAAAGACCATGCTCCTTAGAGAGATTGACCCCCTCTCTATATCCCACCCTAAAATCCTTATAATAAAATTCTAAACCAAATTCCTTTGCTAAAAGATAGCCTATATCTTTTATTAAATCATGTTTTTGATAAGGGCTTACTAATAAAGTAGTAGAAAAGAGCTTATATCCAAGTTCTTTTGCTTTTTGGGACGTCCTTTTAAGCCTCATATAATAACAAACAGGGCATCTATTATCCTCTCTATAAACTACTTGTCTTATAAATTCCTCTAAAGCGTAATCATCCTCATACACTACTTGTAAATTCTGACTTTCTGCAAAGGATTTAAGAGTAGAAAGTCTGAGAGAATATTCGGTATAAGGATGAATATTGGGATTATACCAAAAACCAGTAATTTCATAACCTTCCTCTCTAAGAACTTTCAAAGGATAAGTAAGACAAGGAGCACAACATATATGAAGAAATACTCTTTTATCCTCCATCAGAGCACCTCATTAAATGAGAAAGTCCAAGGGGAGTTATTATTCTTCCCCTTGGTGTCCTTTGAATAAAACCTATTCTTAAAAGATATGGCTCATAAACCACCTCAATAGTTTCTGGAGACTCATTAAGAACAGCAGCTAAGGTTTTTATACCTACAGGTCCACCAGAAAACTTATCTCTAAGGGTAAAAAGGATCTTTCTATCTAAATCATCTAAACCCTTATCATCTATCCCCATAAGGTCAAGAATTTTTTTTACTTCTTCTTTATCTATAATTTCCATTTCCTCCACTTCTATATAATCTCTTATTCTTTTTAAAAGACGATTTGCAATTCTTGGTACTCCTCTTGATCTCTTAGCAACCTCATTTACACCTTCCTCAGAAAGCTCTATACCAAGTAATTTTTGAGATCTCTTAATAATTTCTACCATTTCATCATGAGAATAATAATCAAGAGAGGCAATAAAACCAAAGCGATCCCTCAAAGGATTACTAAGAAGCGCAGGTCTTGTAGTAGCACCTACTAAGGTAAAAGGAGGAAGCTTAAAATTAAGTACTCTTGCTCCAGGTCCCTTGCCAGCAATAAAACTTATACTTCTATCTTCCATGGCAGAATACAATATCTCTTCCAAAGATGAAGATAATCTATGGATTTCATCTATAAAAACAATTCCATTTTCTGGAGCATTTGTCAAAAGAGCTACAAGATCCCCTATTTTTTGTAAAGAAGGAGCCGAAATAGCTTTTATTGAAACCTTTTGCTCTTCTGCTAAAATAAAAGCAAGAGTAGTTTTACCAACACCAGGAGGACCTACAAATAGTATATGATCTATAGGTTCTTTTCTTTTTTTAGCACCGTTTATTATCAAACTAAGTCTTTCTTTTATCTTTTTTTGTCCAATAAACTCAGAAAGATTTTTAGGTCTTAAAATATTATCTAAGAGAGGTTCTCTCTGAGTTAAAGAAGAGGCTGGAATCTTTCTCATTTTCATAATTCCTTAGATAATCTTTGTAGAGCAAATTTAATAATCTCTTCTATATTCTCAAAATCTTTAAATTTTTTTCTAATCTCTTTCATAACCTCATTAACCTCTTCTTTATTATAACCTAAGTTATATAAAGCTTTCCTTATAGTACTTTCCTCCTTTTTCTCCTTTGGCAATAACCCATTCTTTTCCAAGAATATTTTTTGAGCCACTTTTTTTCCAATTCCTGGAACTCTTAGTAGAGCATTTATATCTTCATTTTCTAAGATTTCATTAAATTCCTCTGGAGAGAAATAATTTACAATCCTTAATGCTATTTTCTCCCCTACCCCTTTTATACGTTTAAGATCTTCAAAAAGATTTCTTTTATTCTCATCCAAAAAACCAAAGATCTTAATCTCTTCCTTATCGATACTTTCAGAGATATAAATCTTTACTTTTTGACCTATATTATTACCCAAAAGGATCAGGTCCTTTTCTCCCAAAATAATCCTAAAACTAAAAAAATCCAAACTCACTACCACAAAATTATCATATATCTTATCTAATTTCCCTTCTATTGAATGAAAAAATGACAATTAAATATTCTCTCCTCTGCTATAAATATATGCTAATGCAATAGCTAAAGCATCAGCAGTATCATCTGGTTTAGGAATATCTTTCAAATTTAAGACTTCTTTGACCATATATTGGATTTGGCTTTTGGATGCCCTTCCATATCCAACTATTGCTAATTTAACCTCTAAAGGACTAAACATAAATATCTCTTTTTGGTGTTGGTAAGCAGCAAGCAAAATTATACCTTGGGATTGCCCAATACTTATAGCAGTTTTTACATTTTTATTAAAAAATATATTCTCCATCACAACAATGTCAGGATCATAACTCTCTAATAGAGCTGAGATTTGATCATATAAATAATTTAATCTCCTTCCTAAACTCCAATTAGAAGGAGTTATTAGAGCCCCATAATCTATAACATTAATATAGTCTTTTTCCTTATTTAAAATGCCAAAACCAGTTATAGCTGTTCCAGGATCAAGTCCTAAAACTTTCATCTAAGATAGAGCTTGTAAGATCTCGTCAGGTATATCAAAATTAGCATAAGTCTTTTGTACATCATCATGATCCTCAAGCTCTTCCATAAGCTTAAGAAGTTTTTCTGCATCTGGACCTTCTACTGGAACTAAATTCTTCGGAACTTTTGTTACTTCAGCTTGAGTTATTACATATCCTTTTTCTTGTAATTTAGCTTTAACTTCAGAAAAGTTTTGGGGGTCTGTTATTATTTCAACACTATCACTACTTATTTGAACATCTTCTGCGCCAGCTTCTAAAGCATCACTAATTAATTGATCCTCATCCTTAACACATTCCTTATCAATAAAAATGCTACCTTTATCTTCAAATATCCATGCCACACATCCTGCCTCTCCTAAACTTCCACCGTGTTTCGTAAATATTCTTCTTATTTCCGAAGCAGTTCTATTTTTATTGTCTGTAACTACTTCTACCATTATAGCTACACCGCCTGGTCCATATCCTTCATAGGTAACCTCTTCATACGTTACACCAGGAATCTCTCCTGTACCTCTCTTTATAGCCCTTTCAATATTCTCCTTTGGCATATTAGCTTCTCTTGCTCTCTCAATTGCAGCTCTTAAACGGGGGTTAGTTTCTGGATTTCCTCCGCCTTGTTTAGCTGCAATAATAATCTCCTTACTTAAAGCTGAAAAAAGTTTTCCTTTTTTAGCATCTGCTGCAGCTTTTCTGTGTTTAATATTTGCCCACTTAGAATGTCCTGACATAATCTTCGCCTCCTTAGTTTAAAGACTTGAATATTAGTGTTTTCAATGGCATTCTACAATATTTTATAAAGTTTGACAAGAATCATAATTTTCGATAAACTTTCATACCATGGATATAAAATTGATATTAACAGATATAGAAGGATGTATAACCAAAGATAAAGGATATCCCTTAGACTTAGATGGGCTAAAATGGATTAGAGACCATCTTAAACTTCTTCCTCCTATATCTTTAAACACAGGAAGATCAAAACCATATATAGAAGCAATGCTTCAAGCAATAGGCCAATTTGAGGATTCTATAGGAGAAAATGGATGCATTATATATCTAATTGATAAAGATGATATAATTTTGCATCCCAAAATAAAAGAAGAATTTTTAAGGCAGAGAGAAGAACTCAAAAAATTTTTAAAAGAGAAATTAAAAGGCTATGGACATATAGAGCCAGGTAAAGAAGTTTGTGTATCCATATTTCCAGAAAAAGATATTCCTGTACCAGAATTAGCAAAAATGTCTCAAGAATTAATCGAAACAAATTTTCCAAACTTTCAATTAGTTTATTCCTCTGTTGCAGTAGATATTACTCCTAAAGGAATAGATAAAGGAGCAGGAATGGATCTCCTTTTGGAAATAAAAGGATTAGACTATGATGAGGTATTAGGTATAGGAGATAGTTTAGGAGATCTCCCCTTTTTAAGTAAATTAAAATATAAAGCAACACCATATAATGGACATCCACAATTAAAAGAAATAGCAAATTATGTTGCAAAAGAAGAAGATATTTTAGGTCTAATAGAGATTTTTAAATACTTTTTCCTTTAAAGATTTCCATAAAAATATCTGGAAGAAGATCTATAATATCCGACGAAATCATACCGTAATTTCCTCTATTTCTCTTCCAAAAATTAACAGAAAATCCATGAATATAGTTCCCTAAAATACATGCATTATTCTCACTAAGGCCTTGGGCTAAAAGACTTGCTAAAATACCAGTAAGAACATCACCAGATCCTGCAGTAGCAAGTAAAGAATCTGCAAAAGGATTTACATAAATTTGTCCTTCTTTGGTAAAAGTTAAAGAATAAGGACCTTTAAGTATTAAGTTTATTTTGTATTTTCTTACAAAGTCTTCACCAATCAAGAATCTATTTTTCTGTATATAACCAACGGGAAGATTTAAAATTTTCGACATCTCTCCATAATGAGGTGTAATAATTATCTTTTTTCCTTTTATCTCTTCCAAAATATCCTTGATATATACTAAAGCATCAGCATCTACCACTATAGGAATATCTACTTTCGTAATAAGTCCTTTGACAAAAAGACTAGTGTCTGAATATAATCCTATACCAGGTCCTAAACCTATAGCATCAATTTCATAGCTATTTATAAACTCAATAATATAATCTAAATTTTCCGAAGAAATATAACCATCAATTTCTTTAAGAGGAATATATATTATTTCGGGATATAAAGCCCTGTAAATCATATGAATACTTTCTGGTACAGAAAGATAGACCATACCTGCCCCACTTCTTAAAGCGGATAAAGCAGAAAGAATCGGTGCTCCTGTATATTTCAAAGATCCCCCAATAATTAATACTTTTCCTTTTTTTCCTTTATAAACCATCTTAGTATGAACAGGAATTAACTTTTGTACCATATTTTCATCCACAAGCTCCATATTACTTTTTACTATAGAATCCAAAAACATATCCCCAAAGTTAAGTCTACCTACTACTAAATTTCCAATATACTCTATAGCAGGATATTCAAAAAATCCCTTTTTAGGATAAAACATAGTTAAAGTATATGAGGACTTTATAGCAGAACCCCTAATTTCACCAGTATCAGAGTCAATTCCAGAAGGGACATCTATAGAAATTACAAATTTTTTTAATTCATTTATATATTCGAAAATATTTTTAAGATTATCTTCAATATCTCTTTTTAACCCAATTCCAAATATTCCATCTACAATAATATCAAACAAGCTTAGATCTTTATAATTAGACTTTAAATCTAATATAAGAACATCATTTATAAGGCTCAGTTGAATTTTTAAAAGATCTGATATTTTTTTATCCCAAAAATAAGAAAACACGTATACATTTTTCACACCATAATTTAGAAGGTGCCTAACTAAAGCAACACCATCTCCCCCATTATTCCCAGGACCACAAAGAATAGCCACATTCTTGCTTTTTAAATCTGGGATATTATCTTTTAAGAAATTAAAAAGAAAGATCGAGGCATTCTCCATCAACATAAGAGTTGGAATCTTATATTGCCCTTCTAAAATTTTCTCCAAATTTCTTATATCTTCAGAATTTACAATTTTCATATTCTACCTCTCAAGAGTTATTAAAACTCTATTAGGTAAGCAAACAATGCTTTCTCCCGTTTTATTTATAAATCCTTGTTTTATGCATATTTTATCAGGGCAAGGGGATGAGATCATATGTACTCCTTTTCCTTCTATATATTCAAAAATACTATCTCCTAAGGGGCCTTTTACTTTATATTTATCACCACTTTTAAGTTTTGTTAGGGGCATTCTTAATACTTCTCTATTTTCTACTTGTATAACTAAAAATTTGGTTTCGCCTTTCGGTAGAAATAAATATATAATACTTATAATAGAAGAAATTAAAAGAATAAAAACTAATAAATTTGTTTTTTTCATATTCATCATAAAAATTATACCATATCATCATATCACAAAGAGTACTTCAGAAATTTTATTTCTTTGATATAATTTATAATCATGGTAAAGCTAAATAATTTTCAGAATAAAAATATCAAGCTACCAACACCTATTTGTAAAGGTCATTTATCCATAGAAGAAGCATTACTTTTAAGAAGGTCGGTAAGAACATATAAAGAGAACCCCATTAATTTACAAGATTTATCTCAAATATTATGGTCTGCCCAAGGAATAACAGAAAAGAATTACAAATTTAGGACATGTCCTTCTGCAGGTGCTACTTTTCCATTAGAAATATATGTCTTTGCTTATAAAGTTCATGATTTAGATATAGGAATTTACAAGTATATTCCTGAGAGCCATGAATTAAATCTCCATTTAAAAGGTGATAAGAGAGAAGATCTTTTTATCGCATGTTTAAGACAAGAATGGATTAGGAGAGCCCCAGTTATTATCATAATATCAGCTAATTACTATAAAACCACTGCAAGATATGGGGAAAGAGGAATAAGATATGTATTTATGGAAGCAGGACATTGTGCCCAAAATATTTATTTACAATGTGTATCTCTGAACTTGGGAACTGTAGCAGTAGGAGCCTTTAATGATGAAGATGTAAAAAGAATAATACATCTTCCTAAAAATGAGTTTCCTCTATATTTATTGCCCATTGGAAAGATTTAGTAAACATAGTTGATAAAATAAGCTAAGATGTGTTAGACTTATCCAAAAAGAGTATTAGGAGGGTGAATAATAATGGATAAATTTATGATTAAAGAGATTAGAGAAAGTTATCAAATTATTAAGGGATACAGGGAAAGGGTAGAAGAATTCAAAAATATATCCGACGAACTTAAGAAATATAACTTTAATCATGTAGTCTTCGTAGCAAGAGGTTCGTCTGATAACGCTGCTATATGGGGAAAATATTATACAGAGTCTAATTTAGGAATACCTGTTTCATTATGTGCTCCTTCCCTCTTCACCATCTACAAAAGACCACCAAACCTAAAAAATTCCTTAGTTATAGCCATATCTCAATCGGGAGAAAGTGATGATATATGTGAAGTAATAAGAACTGCAAATGAACAAGGTACATTAACTATTGGAATAACAAATAATCCAGAAGGCAAATTAGCAAGACTTGCCAAAATCAATATATTTACTAATGCTGGACAAGAAAAAAGTGTGGCAGCCACAAAAACATATCTATCTCAACTCGTTTCTCTGTATTTTCTTATAAATTCTATAAAGGGTAGAATTTATATGGATGAATTTGATAAAATATTAATGGCTATGGATACAATTTTGGGTATGGAAGAGAAAATAAAAGAAGAGGTAAAACCTTTTAAATATATGGAACATTGTGCTGTGTTAGGAAGAGGTTTTAACCTTTCCACAGCATTAGAAACAGCATTAAAATTTAAGGAAACTTCCTATATTATTGCCCAACCATATTCTTCCGCTGATTTTATGCACGGTCCCTTAGCTCTTGCTACTGAAGGTTTTCCTGTATTCTTCTTTGTCCCAAAAGGGGAGAGCTTAAACCATTCCTTAGAAATACTATCTATATTAAAAGAAAAGGGTACCGACATATATTTATTCAGTAACGAACCTAATCTTCATAAAGATTACCAAGGCTTCTTTATTGACTGTGATATTCCTGAAGATGTGTCTCCTATATTGTTAATATATCCAGCTCAATTCTTTGCTTATTATTTAGCTGAATTAAAAGGTAGAGATCCGGATAATCCAAGAAATATAAGAAAGGTGACCATAACACGGTAGATATGATAAAAATAGTTATTGATCTAATTAACAATCCAATTTTCATTATTCCTTTCCTCGTAGTAATAATTACTCAAGGGCTGAAGGGTATTATAAAAATTATTCAAGAAAAAAAGTTTTTATGGATAGCCTTCTTTGAGTGGGGAGGAATGCCAAGTTCTCACTCAGCCCTTGTTGTATCTTTATCATTAATAATAGGTATAAAAGAAGGTTTTAATTCTACAATTTTCATTTTATCTATGTTCTTAGCCGGAATAGTAATTGCAGATGCAATTGGAGTAAGACTTGCTACAGAAGAGCAAGCAAAAGTAATAAATAAGATAATTCAAAGGGAGTTAAAAGATCCAAAATTAAAAGAGATAAATCTAAAAGAATCTATTGGACATACCCCTATAGAAGCTATAGTTGGAGGAATAATCGGTTTAATCTTAGGACATCTTCTATATTACGGGATATTTCATAGATGAAAATAGGATTTTTTAGTGATACCTATAAACCTCAAAAGAATGGTGTAGCTACTGCCCTATTTTTTCAGAAGAAAACCTTAGAAGAAGAAGGTCATGAAGTATATCTATTTATTCCTTATATACCTAAAATCTTACCAGAAAAACATGTCTATCAGCTTTTTTCTATTACTTTTCCATTTCAAAAAGAACATAGAATTGCAACTCCTTTTTCTATAAATCATGATCTATATCTTAACAATCTTAAATTAGATGTAATTCATACCCATACTCCTTTTTCATTAGGAATTTTTGGGGCTTATGAAGCTAAAAAAAGAAAGATTCCTCTTATACATACCTATCACACCTTGCTTACTGAATACGCCTACTACATATGGGATCATTTCCCAGATATGGTCAAAAAACATATAATAACTGAGAAAAGAGCAAAAGATATAGCAATATGGATTAGTAGATCTTATTGCAACCTCTGTGATACTGTAATTTCTCCTTCCACAAAGATTAAAAAACTACTTATTGATTTTGGAGTTAAGAAACCCATAGAAATAATTCCTAATGGTTTAGATTTGAGGAATTTTCATCTTATTGATAAAAAAGTAGCAAGAGAAAGATTACATCTTCCTACTGATGCATCTATTTTACTATTTGTAGGAAGATTAGGAAAAGAGAAGAACATAGAATTTTTATTGAAAGTTATGAGTAAATTAAAAAATTATCCCAAAATCTACCTTCTCATTGTAGGAGATAACCCTGACAAGAGAGTAATAAATAATCTAAAAGAAGAAGCTAAAAACCTTAATATCGAAGATAGGGTAATATTTACTGGCTATCTTGATTACGATAAAGTAATAGAGGCCTACTATTCTTCAGATATATTTGTCTTCTCGTCTTTGTCCGAGACCCAAGGTTTAGTAGTGTTAGAAGCTCTTACAGCTGGGCTTCCTGTAATTGCTTTAGAAGATGAGGCTATTGCAGATTTTGTAAAAGATGAAACAAATGGTTTTCTAATACCCTTCAAAACTTCTAAAATAGAGGAAAGTATTATCTTATTTTCAAATAAAGTTATAGAATTATTAGAAAACTATAACTTATATAAAAAATTATCAGAAAATGCCATAAGTAGTGCCCAAAATTTCAGCGTTCAAAAGATTAATAAAAAACTCCTTGACTTGTATAACAACCTTATCAAAGAATATAATATTTAAAAATGCCTGAATTTATTTCTCTTTTTATAGAAGAGTTAAACAGAAAAAAAGAAAAAATAAATAATCTTTTTTTCAAAAAAGATATAAAAGATAGGTCTTTTTTTGTAAACTTTGTAGAAACTCTATGGCATAAAATACCAGAAAATTTACAAAGTAATGGTCATAAAATCTTTGCTATTGATGCCTCACAAAGAACCCTATCCTTTTCTCTTGGTCCGTATCTTCTTTTAACTCAAGGTTTAGCTATAGGTACTGAAGGTTATGAGAAAGCTACCATCTCATTAGATCCAATACCCGCATCAATTTCTGAAAATCAATTGGCATGGATACGGGATTTAATAATGCAAAAAATAGAAACTGAACTTGCCCTTAAAATTATAGAAGAAATTAAACCCCCCTTCATCTTATTTATTGATGGCTCTATCATCTCACGACTTTCATATCTATTAAGATATATAAATCTTATAGAGGAAGAGCCTTACAAAGACTTGGCTCTTAATGCTTTAAATACCACCATAGAACTCATTCTAAAATCCAAAAATAAAAATATAGAATTAATATCTATATCAAAATCAAGTAGAAACACCTTTTTCTTCCAAATTTTATCAATAGACCATCCTGAATTAAAAGAAGAACTTCCCTACACTCCTATTGACGCAGAATTTTTAAATATCCTTTCCTGGGAGCCAGGATATAGTACTCCCCTACTAATAGGAGCAGAAATGGGACTTGGTCATAATCAAATAGAGCTCATAGAGAAAGATCCTAATCTTCAAAATTTGCTAAAAGATATACCAGCTTTTATCACTTTCTATGTAAGACTCATTCCAAGAGACCAAATTTTAAGAATTGATATACCAAACTACTTAATAGGGGATTCAACCACACTTTTAGAAGTAAACTTTCATTGGGAAAAAGATGTAAATATAGATAATATCCTTGCTATTCTCAGAGAAAATTGTATAAACTCTCAAATATATCAAACTCCTTTGTATTTAGTAGATAACATTGTCAGAATTAAAAAAACCCCCGATTTAGAAAGGTATATAATGATTCTTAAAAAAGAATTTCCTGATATCTTAGAATTAGATAGATCTCAAAGGAGGTTTTTCTAAATAATCATGGACTTAAAATGTGTAGGATATTTGGTGGGTGAAAGTTTTTGTGATAGTTTTCAATTTATAACTAATGAAGAATTAGCCCCTAAAAGATTGGAATATATCATAATTAAAGGAACTGCTGCATCGGATGAAGAGGTAGACGTATTAGCTCAAGTAGAAAGTCTAAAGGCTTTTTCAGATATATTAACAGAAGATCAGGAATACGATGCAACCACAAGACTTTTAGAATTAAATTACAAAATACCACTAAAGCTCATTGCTACAGCCAG
Source organism: Dictyoglomus sp. DH (assembly GCF_055181375.1). Lineage (NCBI taxonomy): Bacteria > Pseudomonadati > Dictyoglomota > Dictyoglomia > Dictyoglomales > Dictyoglomaceae > Dictyoglomus > Dictyoglomus sp. DH. Next base: position 1,682,807 of record NZ_CM143706.1, read on the forward strand.
AGTTTTAGGCTATTTAGATATGGATGATAACATTCAGCTTCCAAGATCAGTTTCTTTACCAGGTTCTCCGGTTTTTTTAGCTCCTGATGATCTTCTTAGAAGATTCTTCACTCATAAAAAGGCCACCGCTATAGAAATTGGAACCTTACTTTATAGGCCTAATGTCAAAGTAACTCTTGATCCCAATGGACTTAGGAGGCATCTGGCCATAATTGCTCAAACAGGAGCAGGTAAATCTTATCTTACAGGATTACTTTTAGAGAAACTTGTAAAACTTGGTGCTACTATTTTAGTATTTGATCCCAATAGTGACTATGTCTTACTAAGAAGGAAAAGAAATAATTTAAAAGAATTTTCATCTATTGCCCAACAAGTTAACATTTATAGAATACCTCAAGTAAAAGGGAGATTTACGGATGATATCATTGGGGGTGTAATACCCTATTCAATCAGATTTAGTGAGTTAGAAAACGAACAAATAGCAGAAATATTAGGAATCTCAGAATATAGTAACATAAGAGATGCAGTTGAAACAGCTATTGAGGAACTTAGAAAAGAAGGTGTTGATTTTACCCCAAATGAACTTTATGAAAAATTACAATCTATGGCAGGTATAGACGAGGAAGAGGAAAAAGAAGAAATATTAGATTTTGACGACTATGAAAAAAAATATGTAAAAAAAATAGAGAAAAAGAATAAAAAATACTCTGAAGAAACAATGATTGGAGCAAGAAAAGCATTAAAATATGTAAAATGGATAAAAGATTATCCAATATGGGGATTTAAAGATATAAAGATTGAGGAAATTCTAAAACCTGCTCAGATATCTGTCATAGATTTGGCAGGTATAGAGAAGAACCTACAAGATTTAGTAGTAAGTAAATTGTTAAATGATATATGGACTAAAGCAAAATCAGAAGGACTTACATATCCCTTATTTATTGTATTAGAAGAAGCCCATAATTTAGTGCCAAAAGAGAAAGCAGAGAAATTAAGAAGTGCTAAGATAATAAATTCAATTGCAGCGGAAGGACGAAAATTTAAAGTATTTCTTATTGTGGTCACACAAAGGCCCTATAAAATAAGCAGTAATACTTTATCCCAATGTGGAAGCCAGATAATAATGAGATTAACCAATCCTACAGATCAAAACGCAGTAAAAGAAGCATCAGAAGCTCTTTCAGAAAACTTATTTAATGATCTTCCTGGATTAAACATTGGAGAAGCTATTATCTTAGGAAGATTAACCCGTATTCCTGTAATGGTAAAGATTGGGGAAAGAGAAACTGCAGAAGGAGGTTTTGATATAGACATAGATGAAGAATTTGAAAAAGCTCTAAAAGATGCTCAAAATAGAGATATATTCGAAGATATTATAACCGATCTCCCTGATATTGGGAGTGAAATCTAAACATGATAAAAATTCTTATAACTGCTGATAACCATTTAGGTAAATACTACAAAAAGTTAGTACCAGAAAGACTAAACGAAAGAAGAAGAAAGATAAGAGAAGCATTTAAAAAAACAGTAGATTATGCCATTGAAGAAAAGGTAGATATATTTATACAAGCTGGAGATTTATTTGATTCTACAAATCCCAGGAATCAAGATTTGGCCTTTGTTGCTCGAGAGTTTTCAAGATTAAAAAGAAACTATATTCAAATTTATACTATTGGTGGAAACCACGATGCTCCAAATATGATAGATAGTGATGCCTTTCCCATGAAAATTTATGAAGAAGTAGGTTTAATAAAATCTTTTTTATCTCAATCTAATATTAACGTAGATATATTTGAGAAGGATCAGAAATTAATTATATCTGGTTTATCCCATGATCCAAGAAAAAAGGGAAGAATTGATCCCTTAGAAAATATAAAATTATCAGATTCTATACCTCAAGATAATAATATATGGAAAATCCTAATTCTCCATTACTCCTTTGAAAAATATGCTCATCCAAAATCTTCTGAGCCTCAAGTATCACTACATACTTTATATAGCCTCCCCTTTAATATTTATATATTGGGACACCTCCATGAGAAGAATATTTATAAATTTGGAGATAAAATACTAATAATACCAGGAAGTACTGAAAGATTTGATTTTGGGGAGATAGATCTTACTCCAGGTTTTTACCTATTAAAAATAGAAGGAAAAAAGATTGACATAATTCACGAAAAAATAGAACCACAACCTATGAAAATCATGGAAATAAAACTTTCAGAAATTACAGAAAAAGATTATACCAATGCTATTATTGAAAAAATATTAAGAGAATCTCAAAAAGATCTTATGTTAAAATGCAAAATTGTAGGAGAAATTCCTATATCTATATATAGTTCCATAAATTTTAGCAAGATACTAGACGAAGGACTTAAAGCTAATTTCTTATTTGACTTAGATACACAAAATTTGAGAATAAAAGGGAAAGAGATATCAATAATACCATCAGAAGATTTCAGTTTTGAAAAGAATCTGTCTAAAATAACAGAAAAATACTTGGAAGAAAACAAAGAAGATCAAGAAGCTATAATAGAAGCAGTTAAATGGATAAGAGAAGAGTTAAAAATTAGAGGAGAGTTCTTATGATAAAACTTGTGAGCTTAAAACTTAGAAATTTTAAACAATATGAAATAGCATCTCTAAATTTTCCAGATCAGGGAAGAATACTTATAAAAGGGAGGAATGAGGCAGGAAAAAGTAGTATATTTGAGGCAATTTATTTTGCACTTTTTGGGGAAGGACTCGAGCACAATAATAGTGATCTTATAAGATTTGGAACTAACGAAACAACAGTAGAGCTTACTGTAAAAACTAATGATAAATTAATAACCATAAGAAGAGTCCTTCCTCTTAATAAAAACCAAGACGCCTCTTTGGTTATAAAAAATATAAATGAGCAAACTACAAAACAAGAAATAGTAAAAGGACCAAGAATTGTAAACAGTAGAATAGTTAAAGAGATAGGTCTTGATGGAGATATATTATTAAACACATGTCTTGTAGCACAAAAAAAATTAGATGCCTTAGAAACTTTAAAGGCTGGAGACAGAAGAGAAATAATATCCAAATTATTTAACTTGGATTATCTTTTGAATATTTCTGAGAAGGCAAAACAGATCAAAAATGAACTTGAGAAACAAAAACCCCAATATGAACTTTTGAAGAAAGCAGCTGAGGCTAAAAGAGTTTTACCAGAAATTGAAGAGGAATTAGATAAAATCCATAGAGAAATAGAAAGGATTGAAAAAATCGAAAAATCTAAAAATATATACAATTTGGAATTAACTTTAAATAATCTTAAAGAAGAAATTAGAGGCTTGGAACAAAATCTTGAAAACCTAAAAAATAAAGTAGAAACCTTAGAATTCTTAAGAGAAGAAAAAAGAAAAATAGAAGAAATAACAAGCATTAAAGAAAAACTTCAGATATTAGAAAATCAGAAAGAAAAGCTTCAAAAAGAAATAACTAATTTAGAAGAAAGAATAACTAAAGAAAAGGAACTTTCAACTCAACTTGAAAGGCTTAATAATGTTATTAAGATAAAGCAGGAAATTGAAAAATTAGAAAAAGTATTAAGCGATGGAAATAATTTAATATCAAACCTTCAAGAAAAATTCACAAAATATAAGGAATTAGAAAACAAAACATCAAAAGAAAAAGAATTACAGGAGGAGAAAGATAAGCTCCAAAAGGAAGAGATAAACTCACTTCTTAAGAAAAATCTGTTAGAATTAAGAATTAAGAAACTAAGAGATATATTAGGAAAAATACAAGAAATACCTCAATTAGAAGATACATATAAAAGGGCTTTAGAATATCATCAACAAAAAAATAAGGTTTATGAATTAATTTATAAAGTACGAAAAACTAAAAAATACTTTGTTACCTCATCATTCATTACACTAATATCTTTAACATTAGCTATCCTCTTATCAAAAATGTTTTTCATCACCACAGGAATATTAACCATTTTATCCATCTACTTTTATCAGAATTATGCAAAGATCAATAAAGAGTTTACCAAAGAAAAAAATCTTCAAGAATATATTGAGAAAAACATTCCTCTTGAACTCAAAGAAAAAAATCAAGAAGAATTAGCCTTAATATTAAATAAAGTTCTAGAGAAAAAAACATATAAAAAGGAACAAATAGAAAGATTAGAAGAAAAACTAAAAATGAAACTTAATCAAACTAATAATTTAATTACAGAAATTGTACAAAAGAAAGCTTACATAGAAAGTGAACTAAAAAATATTGATTCTTATAAAAATGAAATCCATAAATTATCCTTAGAGTTCCAAGAAAAATTAAAAGAAAGTAACCTGGACAAAATAGAAGAGAAATTAAAAAAGTTATCAGACACCCTTAAAAAGAAGGAAGAAGAATTAATCTCCTTAAGAGAAAAGGATACTATGCCTGAAAAGGAACTATCTTATCTCATTTCTCAAAAAGGATCTATAGAAAACGAGATTGAAAATATAAAGAGATTAAAAGAGGAATTAGCAAGGAAAAAAAGAGACCACAAAAATATTGAAAATGAAATATCAAAAGAACAGACAAATTTAGAAGAAAAGATAAACGAATTAAGAAGAAGTGATGATAAGTATTTGTCAGAAATAGAAGAATTAATAAGGCAGTTGGAAAATGATAGGGTAAAAGAAGAATATGAAAAAATTACTCAAGAACTAAACAAGAAAAAGGGCGAAAAAAACTCTATAGAGAAAAATTATCAGGATCTTATAACTGAATTTTCTAAAAGATTTGTAGAGGATTGGAGAAACTATATAAATGAAGTATTTGATGAAAATTTAAGAGAGGAATTAACAATAAAAGAAAAGGAACTCCTTCAACAAAAAGGTGAAAAGGAAGGAATACTAAAAGAATATGAGCAAAAAACAGGAAATAAAAGAGAAGATTTAGACCCAGAGAGGATAAATCAAGAATATATCAAATTAGAAAAAGAAATTATTAAAATGAACTATGCAATGAAGATTGTAGATACAACAAGAGAAACTATATTAAAAGCAATTAGACCAAGAACAGAATCCTTCATGCAAAAAATATTACCCATTTTAACCTCAGATAGATATCATTATGTAGAGATTGGGGACGATTACAAATTAAAAGTTTACACAAGTTTCAAAAAGGAACCCTTAGAAAAAAACATTTTTAGCGGAGGAACACAAGATCAACTTTCCTTAGCTTTAAGACTTGCTTTTGCTATGGCCACGTTACCTCAAGACAAGGGTATACAGCCCAAATTTATATTCTTAGATGAACCTCTTGGATCTTTTGATGAGGACAGAGCAAAAGGCTTATTATACCTTCTCACTGAAGGAGAGGTAGCAGAGCATTTTGATCAAATCTTTCTTATAACACATGTTCCTATCGATGAATCTATTTTTGATGAGATCTACTATGTAGAAAATGGTAAAATAACAAAAGTACAGGAAAACACTACTCAATCTTTAGATTACGAAGATAATTCTTAAATTGTTCTCCTAAATCTTCTCTCTGAAGAGCAAGTTCTACTGAAGCCATTAAAAAACCAAGTTTGCTTCCTGTATCATATCTCTTTCCTTTAAATTCATAAGCATATATAGCTTCCTTCTCTAATAATAATTTAAGTCCATCAGTAAGTTGTATCTCTCCACCTCTTCCCGGTTTTACTTTCTCAAGCATAGTAAAAATTTCAGGAGTTAATATATATCTCCCAACAATAGCTAAATTAGAAGGAGCTTCTTCTACGGAGGGCTTCTCTACCAGATCTGTTACTTGATAAATCCCTTCTTCAATCTCTCTTCCAGAAATAATACCATAGTTTTTAACCTCATCCCTTGGCACCCTTTCTACTGCAACAACAGAACACTTATATCTTTCGTAAATCTCTATCATTTGCTTTATACATGGAATATCACTGACTATTAAATCATCACTTAAAATAACAGAAAAAGGTTCATCTTTCACTAATGCCTTTGTTACAAGCACAGCATGACCAAGACCCAAAGGTTCCTTCTGTCTTATATAATAAACTGTACCAAGCTCTGATATTTCCCTAACTTGTCTTAAAAGATCTAAATCACCTTTCTTTTGAAGAAAATATTCCAACTCAAAAGATATATCAAAATGATCCTCAATAGCCCTTTTATTCCTACCAGTTACTATTATGATTTCTTCAATTCCTGAATTTACAGCCTCTTCTACAGCATATTGTATTATAGGTTTATCAACTACTGGAAGCATCTCTTTAGGCTGAGCCTTTGTAGCAGGTAAAAATCTGGTACCAAGACCAGCAGCGGGAAAAACAGCTTTCTTAATACTCATCTTTGAGTTCCTCCTCTAATTTTCAGGAATTTTAACTATAACTAAAGTTAAACTCTCATTTTCTACTCTAAGCTGATGACAAATCCCAGCGGGAATTATTAAGACATCACCATCTTTTATATTCATCTCCTCTGGTTCTATAATTTCACATTTTCTTATTTCTCCTTCCTCAATCTCTGTACCCCCAATATATTTATCACTTAATAATACTTTCCCTCTCCCTTTAAATACGATATACATATCATTGACTCTTTTATGAACCTCTGTATCACTTATAAAAGTCGGAGAAAAGTTTAAAAATCTAACCATAAAATTACCTTTTTTATAATCTTCCAAATTCCCTTCAGAAAGTGAAAATTTTCTAAACATATCATTCCTCCCCAAAAAGTTTAACAAACCTCTAATTATTCTATACATTAAAGATTATTTAAGCAACTTTTTTTCATTACAATTTTGTGCTAAAATTAAATGGAAAAGCTGATAAAAATCGCAAAGGTGCTTTGGACGAAAGGGGCCAAAGCACCTTTTTTAGTTTTTAGTGAAAGATAAATATTTAAACAAGGAGGCGTATAAAATATGAAGGATACAGAAATAAAGATAGTAGATACAACATTGAGAGATGGAGAACAAACAGCTGGAGTAGTATTCTCAAAAGCTGAAAAACTCCAAATAGCAAGAATGCTTGACGAAATAGGAGTACATCAGATCGAGGCTGGTATCCCTGTCATGGGAGGAGATGAGGAGGAAGCAATAAAGGCTATAGTAAAGGCTGGCCTTAAAGCCAGTATTATGGGATGGAATAGAGCTGTTATAAGCGATATTGAGGCATCATTGAGATGTGGGGTAGATGCGGTAGCTATTTCTATTTCTACTTCCGATATCCATATAAAATATAAACTTAAAAAGACAAGAGAATGGGTCTTAGAAAATATGGTTAAAGCTACAGAATTTGCCAAGAAACATGGAGTATATATATCGGTAAACGCAGAAGATGCCTCAAGAACAGACTTAGAATTTCTACTCCAGTTTGCAAAAGCAGCCAAAGAAGCGGGTGCAGACAGATTGCGATTTTGTGATACCGTTGGAATAATGGAACCTTTCACAATATACGAGATTGTTAAGACCATTATAGAAAAGGTAGGAATTCCTGTTGAAATGCATACTCATAATGATTTTGGTATGGCTACTGCTAATGCTTTAGCAGGAGTAAGAGCTGGGGCAACCTATGTAGGCGTGACTGTAAATGGACTTGGTGAAAGGGCTGGAAATGCAGCATTGGAAGAAGTGGTTATGGCCTTAAAGTATATTTATAACATAGATGTGGGAATTAAAACTTATAAATTAAAAGAATTATGTGAGTATGTAGCAAAAGCTTCTGCAAGAGAATTACCTGTAAATAAAGCTATAGTGGGTAAAAACATATTTGCTCATGAATCTGGCATACATGCAGATGGTGTAATTAAATATCCTAAAACATATGAAGTGTTCTCTCCAGAAGAGGTAGGAGGAGAAAGACAGATAGTAATTGGTAAACATTCAGGCACTCATGCTCTTATAAGAAAATTCCAAGAATATGGAATCACCTTATCTGAAGAGGATGCCCAAGAACTACTTAAAAAGGTAAGAGCTCTTGCTGTAGAACTTAAAAGACCTTTATTTGATAAAGAATTAATGTATCTTTATAATGACTATCTAAAAGAAAAATTAGAAAAAGAAGGAGTGTAAAGATGGGAAAAACCATAGCAGAAAAAATTTTTTCTAAGCATGCTGGTAAAGATGTTAAAGCAGAAGATATTGTTATTGCTAAATTAGATGCTTTAATGGGGCAAGATGGCACATCCCCATTAGCAATAAAAGTCTTTGAGGAATTAGGAGGAACAAGAGTTGTAAATGCAGAAAAAGTACTTATTGTTATGGACCACTCTGTTCCTCCTCCTAACGAAGGGGTAGCTAACCTTCATAAGTTAATGAGAGAATTTGCAGAAAAATATGGAACTCAGATTACGGAATTTGGAGAAGGAGTATGTCACCAAGTTTTTATGGAAAGAGGTTTAGCTACTCCAGGAAGTCTGGTAATTGGAGCAGACTCCCATACATGCACTTATGGAGCTCTAAACTGCTTTTCCACTGGGGTAGGATCCAGTGAGCTTGCAGCAGCAATGTATACGGGTAAATTGTGGTTTAAAGTTCCAAATACTGTTAAAATCAATCTCAATGGCAAACTTCCTAAGGGGGTTGTTTCAAAGGATATCATATTATACCTAGTAGGATACTTTAAAGCTGATGGACTAACATACAAAGCAATTGAATTTGATGGAGAAACTATTAGAGACCTTTCTATAGATGGAAGAGCTACAATAACTAATATGGTCGTAGAAATGGGCGCAAAAGCGGGTATTATGCCATTTGATGAAAAAACAAAGGAATTTTTTAAAAACATAGGAATGGATATAATTAGTGGTATTGAAGCAGACAAAGATGCAGAATATGAGGCTGTCTATAATTTTGATATCTCTAATTTAGAGCCACAAGTAGCCTTACCCCATACTGTGGACAATGTATATCCCATATCTCAAATAGAGAAAATAAAAATTCATGAAGCTTTTATAGGAACATGTACTAATGGTAGATTGGAAGATTTAAGATATGCAGCTCAGATATTAAAGGGGAGAAAGGTAGATAAAAATGTTAAACTTATAATCACCCCAGCATCTAAGAGAATATATATGCAAGCCTTAAAAGAAGGACTTATTGAAATATTTTTAAATGCAGGAGCTATAGTTACAAATCCTGGTTGTGGCCCATGTGTAGGAACACATCAAGGAGTACCAGCTGATGGAGAGAACGTTATATCTACTGCAAATAGAAATTTTAAAGGAAGAATGGGAAACAATAAAGCCTTAATTTACCTTGCATCTCCTTTAACAGTAGCTGCCTCAGCAATAAAGGGAGAAATTACTGATCCTCGTGAATTTTTAAATTAGGAGGAAAGAATAAAAATGATATTAAAAGGTAAAGCTCATAAATTCGGAGACGATATAAATACTGATTATATTATATCTGGAAAATACAAATTTAAATCCTTAGACTTTAATGAGATGTCAAAACATCTCTTTGAAGATTTAGATCCAGAATTTTATAAAAAGATAAACCCAGGGGATATAATAGTGGCTGGGAAGAATTTCGGATGTGGCTCCTCAAGAGAACAAGCCCCTTTAGTTATAAAATATGCAGGAATAAGTTTAGTAATTGCCAAAAGTTTTGCAAGAATATTTTACAGGAATTCAATTAATATTGGTCTTCCCCTCATAGAAGCTAATACTGATGAAATAGATAATGGAGATGAACTAGAGGTAGATTTATTTCAGGGAAAAATTTATAATAAGACTAAAAACATAACCATATTATCTAAGAGTACATTTCCAGATATCATGGTAAAAATATTACAAGCAGGAGGATTAGTAGAGTACCTTAAAAAAGAGGGAGATTTTAAAATATAAATGCAGAATTTTTCTTTTTATCTACCTGTAAAGATTAAATTCGGCATAGGACTCTGGGAAAGAATTCCCGAAGAGTCCTATGCTTTGGGAGCCAAAAAGATACTCTTAGTAACTGGTAGAAAGCATCTAAAAATTACAGGAATTTTAGATAAATTACTCCATCTTTTTAATAATTATCAAGTAGAAGTAATCGTTTTTGATGATGTACCTCCAGAACCACCATATTATGTAGTAGATAATGGTGCTGAGATTGCAAAATCGAAAGAAGTAGATTTAATTGTAGGAATAGGAGGTGGAAGTGTCTTAGATGTTGCAAAAGCTATAGCTTTAAAGATAAATCTTCCAGGTTCTATATGGGACTATATAGGTGAAAAAAGTGAAAAAATCTCTACACAAAGTATACCATGTATATTAGTCCCTACTACAGCGGGTACAGCAAGCGAAGTAACTAAGGTATCAGTACTTATTAACCCAGACACTAAAGAAAAACTAAGTATAAGGCATGATAGTTTATATGGAAAAATTGCTATTGTGGATCCTTTACTTACTTTATCCATGCCAAGAGAAAATACTATCTATAGTGGCTTAGATGCCTTTATTCATTCATTAGAATCTTTTTTATCACTAAATAGCAACATTTTAACTGATCCCATTTCCATTAATTCTCTTAAAATTGTTTATAAATATTTGCCAAGAGTAATTGAAAATTTAGAAAGAATAGACTTAAGGGAAAAATTACTTTATGCAAGCACTATTAGTGGAGTGGCTTTCTCTCAAACAGGACTTGGAGGCATTCATGCCCTAGCCCATCCTATAGGAGTATATGCTAATATACCTCATGGTCTTGCATGTGCTCTCGTTACCCTTCCAATGCTAGAATATAATTTGGATATTTTACCAAGAGAGAAAATCTCAACCCTTGGCAGAGCTGTAGGGGTCTATTCTTTGAGATCTGCAAAGGAGAAAATTTTGAAAAAAATAGAAGAATTTTTAAAAACTTTAGATATAAAATTAGGGCTCAGAAATTACGGAATATCAAAGGAACAGCTATCAATTATTGCTAAAGAAGCTCCAAAGACAGGCTCTTACAAAACGAATCCTCGAGCCCTAAACTATGAAGTAATCTTAGAAATTCTCAAAAAAGCTTGGTAAATCCTATTTTAAGCTAACTATATCTAAATCAGGTTTAAATTTTACTATTGAATTAGAAGGGAAATACCCTCTTACAGAAGCATTAGGATAAACTAGTACTTTTTTACCTAATATGGTGCCAGGATTTAAAACAGAATTACAACCTGTCTCACTCTCATCTCCTACAATTGCTCCCAATTTCCTTAATCCGGTATCATAAACTTCACCATTTACACTTATTTTTACTGTAGAGGAAGGTCCCATCTTTAAATTAGATATTTTTGTCCCAGCCCCTAAATTAACCTTATGACCTAAAATACTATCACCAACATAATTGAAATGAGGGGCTTTTGCACCATTTAGTAATATGCTATTTTTAACCTCTGTACAATGCCCCACCACACAATTATCCCCTATATAAACATTTCCTCGTATATATGCACCTTGTCTTATCTCACAATTTTTTCCTATATAGGCAGGACCCTTTATATATACAAATGGTTCCACGACTGTACCTTCACCTATATATACTGGACCCTCTATGAAAACTCCTCCCTGAATAATACCCTCTATATCTGGCTTTATATACTTTTCAAGAAAAGTTTTTAGATTTTTTAAGGCTTCCCAAACATATTCAACATTTTTAAAGAGATCTTCTTCTATTCCATCAATTTCAAAAAAATCTTCTGGTGCCCACATAGACATATCCTCCTTTACCATCTCAAGATATTCATAACTTCTATTATATCTGATGGCCTGGATGCAAGAAAATGAACACCATCAACCAACTTACTTTCTTTAATTTTACTACATAAATCTACACAAAGTTCAATACCAATATTTTTTATGTTATCTTTTCCCTCAAATTTTTCTAAAATATACCTTGGTATTTTTATGCCTGGAACATTATTTATCATATAGTCAATCATCTCCAAGGATTTAAAAATAGTAACTCCAGCAATTATCTTTACCTCACTACCCACCTTTTCTCTTACCCTTTCCATTATTGATAGATCAAATACCAATTGGGTTTGAAAAAATTCGGCCCCTGCTAAAATTTTCTTTTTCATCTTTAAAATCTCAATATCTAAAGGAGTAAGATTAGGATTAAAGACTGCTCCTAAGAAAAAATTAGGACTTTTATTTAATTTTTTTCCTGCAAAATCTTCCCCTGATTCTAACCTCTTTGCTATCTTTAATATATTTACTGCGTCTAAATCAAACACAGGTTTAGCACTTTTAGATATACCAGTGGTTGTATAATCCCCTGTTAAAACTAAAACATTTTTTATACCAAGGGTATACGCACTTAATAGCTCACCCGAAATGGCAACCCTATTCCTATCCCTGGCTGTAATTTGAAAGATAGGCTCTATTCCCTCCTTCAACAACAAATAGCTTCCCACTAAAGAGGTAATTCTAACACCTACATTTTGGAAATCAGTAACATTTACTGCATCCACTCTATCTTTTAACATTAAAGTCTTGCTAACAAAAGAAGAAACATCCACTCCTCTCGGAGGACTGACTTCTGCTGTGATTATGAATTTTCCCGATTTTAATTTTTCCTCAAAATTCATTCTTGTAAAAGAATTTTACTAAAATCTTTTGGTGGAACAATTTTGAGGAAATCTTCTTCAGAAATTCTATTTGTTCTAAACAAAATTACCCAAGGACATAATCTCTCGTAAACCTCACATATCCCATCTTCTGCTCCACCACAAGGCCCATTTCTCATCTTTTTAGGGCATAACTTTTCCATACAAAGATTCCCCGTATAATAAATCCAACATTCTCCACAAGCAGAACATAATCTTGCAAAACTACCCAATGATCTACCAGGTTCGATCTTCAGGGTATTAGTAGCTGGGATAACAGGTTTCTTAATATAATTTGGTAATATTTGAGGTAACCCCCCACAAGTAAATGTTAAAATATTATCAGCTCTACTTATATCAATCCCAATCTCATCTATTATCCTCTTTAAACTACCCACATTACACTTATCCTTAGTAAGATCATAAACTCTCACTATATCTATTTCTAACTCAGACAAATAAGAAAATATCTCTTTATTCTTTTTCTCAATACTTTCAAAACCACAATTATCACAAGAGAAAATAAATATTTTTTCTCCTGATATTAAATTTTTTATTTCTTCTATCTTTTTAATTTCGATCTTCATTCTTTTCTATAGCCTTTAATAAATTTAACGCCAATATCCTTGTGGTTATTACACCTATTCCACCTGGAACAGGAGTTATAGCTTCAACCTTATTCTTTACGCTCTCAAAATCAACATCACCTACTAATTTTCCATCTAACACATTAGTTCCTATATCAATTACAATCCCATTCTCTTTTACCATATCCTCTGTAATTATACCAGGTTTACCTACAGCTACCATCAAGATATCTGCCATCTTAGTATAAAACTTTAGATCTATTGTTTTTGAGTGACATATTGTTACAGTTGCATTTCTTTGCAAAAGAAGAAGGGATAAAGGTCTTCCCACAGAAATACTTCTACCTATAACTACTACATTTTTACCCTCTATAGGAATATTATAAAAGTCAAGAAGTTCGATAACCGCCTGTGGTGTACAAGGAAAAAATGTATCTTCACCAGCCATCAATTTACCTAAGTTCTCATAAGTTATTCCTTCCACATCTTTTGAAGGCGGAATATACTGGAAAGCCTTCAATTTTTCTAAATTTTGAGAAAGAGGTCTGAGAAGCAAAATCCCATGAACATCTTTATTTATACAAAGCAAATTTATTTCGTTAATAAAATTATCTATAGAGATATTTTCATCAAGATTTATATTATTTATTTTTATTCCAAATTTTTTAAAGATCTTTTCTATACTATTTGCATAAGCCTCTGCTTCAGGATTATTACCCACTCTAACTACACAAAGAGTTGGAGTAATTCCCTTTTCTATATATTTTCTTACCTTTTCTATAATTTTTCCTTCCAAGTTTTCCGCCACACTCTTTCCATATAAAATCTTCGCCATTTTACCCTCCTAAATCACTCCCTTAATATCTCCATTATCATCAATATCCATTTTACAAGCTGAGGGTATCTTAGGTAATCCTGGCATTGTCATTATATTTCCAGTATATACAACTATAAACCCTGCCCCTCCAGAAATCTTTATTCTTTGCACATTTATTACAAAATTCTCCGGCTTTCCAATAAGCTTAGGATTATCTGAGAGAGAAAATTGGGTTTTTGCCATACAAACAGGTAATCTTTTAAATCCCCATTTTTCTATTTTTTTAAGATCTTCTTTTGCCTCGTCTAAAAACACAACATCTTTTGCTCCATAGACATTTACTGCAATCTTACGGATTTTCTCCTCATAAGGTTCATCAAGATCATAAAGAAAAGCAAAGTTATTTGGATCATTTTCAATAGCAAAAAGAACTTCTTTTGCTAATTCTAATCCACCTTTTCCACCCTTTTCATATACTTCAGAAACAGCAACCCTTATACCTTTCTCCTTTAACATATTCATTACAAAATTTATCTCTTTTTCTGTATCTGTAGGAAACATGTTTATCGCTACAACAACTGGCAAACCAAATACTTCCTTGACAATATAAACATGGTGGAGAAGATTAGGAAGTCCTTTTTCTAAAGCATCTATATTTTCCTTATCCCAATCTTTTTTTAATCCACCATGATACTTCAAAGCTCTTATTGTTGCAACTAAAACTACCACATTGGGTTTTATATCACCTATTCTACATTTTATATTAAAAAACTTTTCAGCTCCCAGATCCGCCCCAAAACCAGCCTCTGTAACCACAAAATCAGCAAGTCTCAAGGCCATCTCTGTAGATATAAGAGAATTACAACCATGAGCAATATTAGCAAAAGGACCCCCATGTACAAAGGCAGGAGATCCTTCTAAGGTTTGTACCAAATTGGGAGATAAGGCATCTTTTAAAAGTATTGCCATAGATTTATGAGCTTCTAAATCCCTACTAAAAACAGGATCCCCTTTTTTGTTTATACCAACAACAATATTACTAAGTCTCTCTTTTAGTTCCTGAATATCCCTTGAAAGAGAAAGAATAGCCATAACCTCAGAAGCAGCAGTTATATCAAATCCATCTTCCCTCGGTATGCCATTTCCCTTTCCTCCAAGCCCACTTACTATAAATCTTAGTTGGCGATCATTCATATCTAAACATCTTTTCCAGAAAATCTGATTAATGTCTATTTCAAGCCCATTTCCTTGATATATGTGATTATCTAACACAGCAGACAACAAATTATTAGCAGAAGTTACTGCATGAATATCACCTGTGAAATGTAAATTTATATTTTCCTCTGGAATAACCTTGGCCTTACCACCCCCAACAGCTCCCCCCTTAACTCCAAAAATAGGACCCATAGAAGGCTCTCTTATACATATAATGGTTTTATAAGATAAAAAATTTAAAGCATCACCAAGTCCTATAGTTGTTGTGGTTTTTCCCTCACCTAAAGGGGTAGGATTCATAGCGCTTACAAGAATCAATTTCCCCTTTTCTTTATCTTTAAGTCTACTTAAAACCTTCCAATTAACTTTTCCTATATACCATCCATAAGGCAAGATATCTTTTTCGGAAAGTCCCAATTCTGATACAAGATCAAAAATCTTCTTCACTCTATACCTCCAAGATTCAGGTCTATAGTAATTATTTCTCCCCAGACCTTATCTCCATCTATATAAAGATAACCTATAGTATTTTTATCAGTAAAAAATCTATCTGTTGGAGATCCTGGATTAAAAAAGAAAATTTTATCATCCCATTCCATAAGAGCATGATGAGTATGCCCAAAGACAATAACATTAATATTCTCTAAATCTTCTTCAAAAACCTTCTTGACCCTGTCTTTAATTCCCCATGGAGCACCGCTACCATGAGTGATTCCAACCTTTACTCTTTCAAGAGTAATAATCCTTTTAGAAGGTAAAACTTTTTTCACTTCCCATGAATCCATGTTTCCATGTACACCAATAACATCAGCTATTTTTTTAAGTTCAGGAAGGAAGAAAAGCTCTTCCCAATCACCAGCATGCAATATGAGATCAACTCCTACTAATTTTTCCAAAATAATTTTAGGAAGATACGGAAAACGAGAAGGAAGATGTGTATCAGAAATTACTCCAATTTTTAACATTTGTTCCTCCAACGTTAGAGAAACATTTTTAAAATATATAATAAAAAATTGGCGGGGAGGGTGGGACTCGAACCCACATGGCCGCGAAGGCCTTACCGGTTTTCAAGACCGGCCCCTTAGCCAATTCGGACACCTCCCCGATGTCCAAGAAAATTATACCATAAAAATTTTTAATTTTGTTTAAAATCTTGTGATATAATCTAAGAAAAAAGGAAGGAAATTTTATAAAATGGATGTTAAAAAAGCAATTCAAGAAAGAAGATCTTTAAGATCATTAGAACCTTTTGAAGTTACCGAAGAATTAATTTTAGATCTTGCTGAATCTGCATCCCTTGCACCTTCATGTTTTAATAACCAACCATGGAGATTTATATTTACATATGACAAAGAACTCTTAAAAGAACTATATACTGCTCTAACACCAAGAAATAATTGGGCTTTTGTATCATCATTAATAGTAACTGTATTTACAAAATATGAATTAGATTGCCAAATAAAAGGGAGAGATTATGCTCTATTTGATACTGGAATAGCAGTAGGCTTTATGTTATTAAGGGCAACTGAGCTCGAAATAATAGCTCATCCAATAGCAGGTTATGATGAAGAAAAGGTTAAAAAGATTTTAAACATACCTGAGGATATGCAAGTAATAGCCCTTATTATATTTGGGAAAAAAGCTGAAAAGCTAAGTACTTTATTATCTGATGAACAAAAAGAAAGAGAATTAAAAAGACCAGAAAGGCTTCCTATAGAAAAATTTGTATTTATAAATAAATATACAGAAAAATGAAAATATCGTGTTCTACAGCAGCTTTTATTGATCCATCCTCATCTACAGAACAAAAATTAAAAGATTCTATAGAAGCTATCAACAATATAGTTAAACATGGCTATGATGGTATAGAACTTTTTATACCAAATGTATTCTCTGATGAACAAAAAGAAATCGTATTCCAAGAAGCTTCAAAAATAAAAGGAAAAATACTTACGATTCATGCCCCTAAAAATACTCTTCATCGACCCTTAAAAGAAATTTTTACTCCTTTAACTAAATTAATCAAAAAGGCATCAGAATTAGAGGTAAATTATATAGTTTTACATCCACCATTTCAAAAAAACTTTAAATCCTTAATAAGAACAATATTCTACATTTTGGACAATATTTTACTTTTTGCTAAAAGAAACAATGTTACACTTACAATAGAAAATGTACCATACCTTATAGATCCCCCAGAGTTTTTTAAAAACATTTGTGAAAAATATAAGGATGGTTTTGGAATAACCATTGATATAGAATATCTTTATTCCACGCCCTATTCCTTAGACAAATACCCTAAAGACCTTCTCTCCAAATATCTGAAGAATATTCATATAAGAGATTATGATGGAAAAAGTTTTGACGAAGAAGGAAATAGAAGATACCTAAAACTTGGTGAAGGCTTTATAAACTTCAAAGAACTCTTCGAAAAACTTTTTGAGATAAACTATGACAGTATCCTAACAGTAGAGACTGTATTTAACGATAAGATAGAAGATCTAATCTATAGTAAAGAATTTATAATTAAACATCTACCTCAGAAATCATTAGCTTCTGGATAAGAACCAAGTATTTTAAAATCTAAACATTCTTCCTTTATCTTATCCAATGCTCCCTTTACTTTATCATCTTCAACATGTCCCTGAAAATCAACAAAAAATCTATACTCAAAAGGTTTAGAAGGCACTGGTCTTGATTGAATTAAAGTCATATTTAATCCAAAATCATGAAGAGGCCGTAAAGCCCTATAAAGAGCTCCCGCTTGATGTTTCACTGAAAAAATTATGGAGGTTTTATCCTTACCCGTCGGTTTTGGAATATTTTTACCAAGCACTAAGAATCTCGTCTTATTATTCCATGCATCTTGTATATTTTCAGCCATTATATTTAAGCCAAAAATTTCAGCTGCAAAATTACTTGCTATTGCTGCACTATTTTTTTCTTTTAACACTAACATGGCAGCATAACTAGTACTAGAAGTTGGTATTTCTTCTACATCAGGTAAATTTTGCCTCATCCATCTCCTACATTGGGCTAATGCTTGAGGATGAGAATAAACTTTTTTAATCTTTTTAATATCCTTCTCTGTGGATAATAAGGAATGTCTAATGTCCAAATATACCTCACCTATTACCTTATTTGTAGTAATTGCTAAAAAATCCATAGTAACCCCTACTGTTCCTTCTAAAGAATTCTCAATAGGTACTACTCCAAAATCTGATCCTTCCTCTAAAACCTTAAAAATATCTTCCACAGAAGGTAAAGGAACAAATCTAACTCCTTCCCCAAAAAATTTAACAGCAGCCTGATGTGTAAAACTTCCTTCAGGGCCAAGATAGACTACAGTTAAATCTTTTTCAAGACTCCTCAAATAACTCATTATACTTTTAAAAATTCCATAAACCGCCTCTGGAGGTAGAGGCCCCTCATTTTCCTTTATAAGTCTTTCCAATATTTCCTTTTCCCTTTTAGGGTCAAAAACAGGATAGTCTTTTTCTTTTTTCCAGTTTTTAATTTCTAACACTATCTTTGCTCTCTCATTTAAAAGATTCAAAATCTTTTTGTCAATCTCATCTATCAATCCCCTTAATTCATTTAATTTTTCCATAACTAACCTCTTTTAAATCTATAAATTTTTATAAATTCTATAAGATAAAATCTTATTAGGTCAATATCTATTGTAATCTTGAGAAAAGTTTTGATTAAAAATTTTTTAATGATATAATAAAAACGTTAACGTAATCTTTTTAAAAAGGGGTGATAAAGCATTAAACCAGAAAAACAAAGAAAAAGAGGATTCTTCAAGGAATTTAACATTCTTATTGCCCTTATTGTACTTTGTGTATTTATAACCATTCTCAACCCAAAATTTATAACTCCTTTTAACTTACAAGTAATAGCAAGACAAGTAGCAATATATGGTCTTTTAGCTATAGGTGAAACTCTTATTATTATTGGAGGAGGTATTGATCTTTCTGTAGGGTCTTTGGTAGCTTTAACTGGAGTTTTAGTAGCTCTTTTCATGAAAAATGGAATTGATATGTACATTTCCATATTATTAGTTCTTCTATTTTCCTCTACAATAGGTTTATGGCATGGATTTTTTGTTACTAAGCTTAATGTACCACCTTTCATAATAACTCTGGGAACATTAACAGCTGCAAGAGGACTTGCTTCAGTAATAACAAAGGGTTGGCCTATAATAGGCCTTCCAGAAAAGTTCTTTTTTATAGGTCAAGGTGAAATTTTAGGAATACCTTTTCCATTAATAATTCTTATTTTTTTCACTCTTCTTTCCTTTTTCATCACTAAATATACTGTTCTCGGAAGAAATTTATATGCCATTGGCGGAAATATTGAAGCGGCAAGACTTTCTGGAATAGATGTGGATAAAATTAGAATATATACTTACATCTTTGGATCCTTTCTTGCAGGAGTAACAGGAATAATAATTGCATCAAGACTAAGTCAGGGACAGGCAGGAGTAGGTGGAGGATATGAACTAAGTGCTATTGCTGCAGCTGTTATAGGTGGAACATCCTTATCAGGCGGTGAAGGTACTATTCTTGGTACGATTATAGGTGCCACCATAATGTCAGTTATTTACAATGGACTAATTCTATTGGAGATATCTTCTTATTGGCATGATGTGGTAATGGGACTTGTCATTGTTACAGCAGTAACCTTAGATATCTGGAGGAAAAAGAAAAAGCCATAAGTTGGAAAGGAGGTGAAAATTTTTCTTAATTTGTTAATCTAAACAAAATTTCTGAACCTTAAATTAAAAAAATTAACAGGGGGGAATAAAAAAATGCGTAAATTACTTGTTATCTTATTGATTTTAGTATTTCCTTTCATATTCTCTACTGGATTTTCAAAAGATATACATGTAGCAGTTATAGGAAAATCTGTACATCCCTACTGGGCAGAAGTAGAATTAGGGGTAAAGAAAGCTGCCCAAGATTTAGGAGTTAAAGCCACATTCTTTGTACCTCAAAAAGAAGATATTCCAGCACAGATCTCTCAAATGGAATCTTTCATTGCTATGGGAGTAAGTGGTATAGCTATAGCACCATCCGATCCTACAGCCATTGCCCCTACTATTGAAAAGGCTATGGCAAAAGGTATTCCAGTAATAACCTTAGATACTGATGCTCCTCAAAGCAAGAGACTAATATACATTGGAACTGATAACTACTCAGCTGGAAAAATTGCTGGTTTGGTAATGTCTGATCTTTTAGGAGTACGTGGCGGAAAAGTAGCAATAGGTACAGGATCACTTACTGCTATGAATTCCTTAGAAAGAATGAGAGGATTCATGGATGGTATAGCTAATAACAAAAGAATTACAGTAGTTACAAAACCTGCACTCTGTGACTTTGAGGATACAGGAAGAGCAGTAACCCTTGCTGAACAAGCCTTACTTACCTACCCAGATCTGAGAGGTTTCTTCGGGGTATATGCATTTAATGGGCCAGCTGCAGCAAAAGCTGTAAAATCAGCTGGAAAAGTAGGCCAAGTAATCATAGTATGTTTTGATACCACAGCTGAGCATATGCAACTTATAAAAGAAGGAGTTATTGCTGCAACCGTAGGACAGAGACCATATATGATGGGTTATAAGAGTGTAGAGGTACTTACTAAGATGGCTCAAAAGGGTGTAGATGCAACCCTTAAAGAATTACCTGCTAATAGAATTATTGACACTGGAGTTGATGTGGTAGCAGGAGATAAATATGTAAAGAGCATAAAGAGCGTACAAGCTCTTACAGTAGAACAATATAGAAAGAAGCTGCAAGAGTTAGGAATTCCCGTACAAGGCTGGTAAATTTATTAAAGGAGAGGGGTTTTATTACCCCTCTCCTTTAAAATAAAATGGAGGTGTAGATTATAAAATGAACCAAGAGATATTGATAGAGATGAGAAATATATATAAAAGTTTTCCAGGAGTTCAAGCCCTGTCAGATGTCAATATAACAGTATATAAAGGAGAAATTTTAGCAATTGTAGGTGAAAATGGGGCAGGAAAGTCTACCCTAATGAAGATTCTTGCTGGTATATATCAAAAGGATAGTGGTAAAATAATATTTAAAGGTAAAGAAATTAATCCTCAAACACCTCACGAAGCCCAAAGTCTTGGAATATCTATGATACATCAAGAATTTAATTTAGCACCCAATTTAGATATTGCAACCAACATCTTTTTGGGAAAAGAACCCAAAAAGGGGAAATTAATAAAAATTTTTGATTATAAAAAAGCATTCTATGAATCCCAAAAATTATTAGAAATAATAGGTTTAGATTTACCTTCTGATACATTAGTAAGGAATCTTACAGTTGCCCAACAACAAATTGTAGAAATCGCTAAAGCTCTTGCATCAAAATCAGAGATAATAATTATGGATGAACCTACATCAGCATTAGCAGGAAAAGAAGTAGAAAAACTATTTGAAATTGCAAGGAATCTTAAGAATCAAGGAGTTTCCATCATATTTATAACCCATCGTTTAGAAGAAGTATTCCAAATTGCTGAAAGAATAATTGTTTTAAGAGATGGGAAAAAGGTAGGAGAATTGCCTGCAGACAAAGAAAGATATAATGAAGTTATAAGATTAATGGTAGGAAGAGACCTAAGAGTTATTCCAAAACCTGAAACTGAAAAAGGAGATATAGTATTAGAGGTAAAGAACCTTTCATCAAGTAAAATCCACAATATATCTTTTTATTTAAAAAAGGGTGAAGTTTTAGGTATTGCTGGACTTGTAGGAGCAGGAAGAACAGAGATTGTCAGAGCAATTTTTGGAGCAGATCCAAAAACCAAAGGGGAGATATATTTAGAAGGTAAAAAGGTAGATATTAGGACTCCTAAAGATGCGGTAAAATTGGGTATAGGATTAGTGCCAGAGGATAGAAAGTTACAAGGACTTATTTTAAATATGGCTATATATGAGAATATATCTCTTGCTTCCTTACCCTTTTTATTCCCAAACTATATTATAAAGGCAGAAAAAGAGTATAAATTAGCAAATCACTTTGTAGAAAAGTTAAAGATTAGAACCCCAAGTATTTTTCAAAAAGTATTAAATCTATCAGGAGGAAACCAACAAAAGGTTGTTTTATCAAAGTGGCTTGCCTTAAATCCTAAGGTCTTAATATTGGACGAACCAACAAGAGGTATAGATGTAGGAGCAAAAGCAGAAATACACTCTCTAATAGGTGAATTAGCAAAACAAGGTATCGGAATTATACTTATTTCTTCAGAACTTCCAGAGATTTTAGCCTTATCTGACAGAGTATTGATAATCTCAAAGGGGAGAATAACAGCAGAATTACCTAAGGAAAATATATCTCAAGAAACTATAATGCAATATGCAGTAATTTAACATCTCTAAAAAATAGGATAAAATAATTGCAAAATATATACTTAAAGGAGGAAATTTGTATGTCCTATATTGTATTAATAACAGGAGCGTCAAAAGGTTTAGGTTATTCGTTATCTGAGCTTTATCTTTCAAAGGGTGATTATGTAATTGCTACCTATCGAAAGAATTTGGAAAACTTAGAGAAGATCAAAGATAACCCTAATCTCCTATTATACAAAATGGATGTAGCAGATGAAAATTCTGTAAAAGATGCTTTTGAATTTATAAAAAACAAAGTTCCCCATATTGATATATTAATTAACAATGCAGCAGTCTACTTGGAAGACAAAACAAAAACAATCGAAAATGTAGATATAGAAAAAGCCATACAAACTCTTAATATAAATTCTATAGGCCCCTTAAGAGTATTAAAATACTTCTTCTCTTTAGTTGAAAGGGGGAACAAGAAGTTAATAATTAATGTATCTTCAGAAGCAGGTAGCATATCAAATTGTTGGAGAGATAGAGAATATGCTTATTGTATGTCAAAATCAGCCTTAAACATGCTTTCTGCTATATTACAAAATTATAGTAGAAATAAAGGTATAAAAGTGCTTACAATTCATCCTGGATGGATGAGAACCGATATGGGTGGTCCTAATGCTGATATTCCCCCAGAAGAAGCAGCAGAAGGAATTTATAATTTATCTATGAAAGAATGGGACATTAATGATAAAAACATCTATATGGATTATAATGGAAATCTTATGACGTGGTAGATTTATGAATTATACTTTGTGGGAGGGACTTAAATTAGTCCCTCCCTTTTTTTACAATATTTGAAATGTTTTTAAGCTATTTTCAAAAAGAGGCAAGTATTTATCAAAAGTATCCTTAAGAGCAGAGAAGGTAAAAACATAGAATTTATGATCTTTAATAAAGTAAACTTGCTTTTGTTTTATAGCTATATCTCCTACCACCTTAATTAGATAAACTAATTCATATCCTTCAAATCCCGCCACATCCCTTTTACCCTCACTTTTGAATTCTATTTCCCCTAATTCCTCTGAAACATAGCTTAATTCTTTTTTGATTGATGATATTAATTCATCGTTTATAACAGCTTCCTCATCTTCTGGAATATTAATTATATTAATATTAAAATTAACTCTAAAACCCAAATCAGCAGGACCAACAAAAATAGCAGCCAAATTATAAGGAGCACCATCTTTAAATTCCCAATCTATAGGTGGAATTATTGAAAATCCATATTTTTCATTTATATACCTTTCTGTATCTGCTAAAATAAGATTGATGTTAATAGTAAGCAAAACTAAAGAGACTATTAAAAATCTAAAAATTCTTTTATAAAACATTAGCTTAAATCCCCTCCATTTTTAAAAATTTACAATTTCCCAAAAAGCCTTCTTAGGATTGTGATTCTTATCAAAAAGAAGTGGATAATCTTCTCTTCCTCTCACAGGCCAGAAGAAAAGCCATGTATAATCATCAGCAACTCCCCAAAAAGTAACTCCTGTAACTTTTCCCTTGTATTTTCTTAATATTGCAAAAGCTTCTTTATAAAGTTGAGCTTGTCTTTCAAGTCTATCCTCAGGTGGAACTTTAAAGTTATTATTTTCATTTCTATCATAATAAATCGATATATCGAATTCTGTAATCTGCACTTCTACACCAAGCTCTAAAAATCTCTTTATTGAATCTTCAAGCATCTTAGGAGTCGGCCAACTCAAAGTCCAATGTCCTTGAATGCCAATACCATGAATTGGTACTCCTTTTTCTTTCAATCTCTTCACCAACTGGTATGCTTTCTCTCTCTTTACAGGATCCTCCAAATTGTAATCATTATAGAACAATTTTGCATCCGGATCTACCTCATGTGCCCATATAAAAGCTTTTTCTATAATTTCTTCTCCACAAATATCGTACCATGGTGCTTTCCTTAAAAATTCATACGGATTATCTGATAATGCTTCATTTACCACATCCCAAGCATAAACCTTTCCTTTGTAATGGCCTACTACTTCCTTTATATGCTCCTTCAATCTTTCTAATATTTCCTCTTTAGTACCTGTTCCTCCATCTTTTCCAGCAAAAACCCATGGCGGAGTCTGATTGTGCCAAACCAAAGTATGTCCCCTTACTTTCATACCATTTTTCATGGCAAAATCTACAATTTCATCAGCAGGATCAAAATTATAAACATAAGGTCTAGGATGAATAACTTCCCATTTCATCTGGTTCTCAGGAGTTAAACTGTTGAAATGCTTTTTAAGAATTTCCTCATAATTATAAATATTCAAATTACTTACAGCAGCACCAATTAAAAAATAATCTTTATACACTTCCTTAAGCGATGGTATTTCCATAGCTTTCACCTCCCTTAAAGGTGTCATTATAGAAAGTACTAAAATAAACAAAACAAAAATTTTTAAACTGAATCTCATAAGAATTAACCTCCTTTCTGTTTTTCCATTGAATTTTTTATATTTTCAAGCTTTAAATATAGATCTTTCAATTCTTTCTCAAAGAAGAATACCAAGAGAAGAAGCAAAACACCACATGGATACCAGAAAAGAGAAGAAATTGATAAAGAAAAATCAAGTTTCGAAAATTTAATAAGATCTATAGCTCTTTCAGGAGGAACATTTATACTTACATTGGCTAAGACTCCTCCTATATATCTTCCAATTCCAGTACCTACTGAATCTGTCAGATTAAAAATGGAAAAAATTGAAGTCCTATTTTCTGGTACATTAACATTCATAAGCATCATCTTTACATTAGGTCCTGTTAAAGAAGAAAAGAAACTTGCCAAGGTCCCCAAAAGAGCAAAATTCAAAAAAGCTTTTGAAGGTACATAAGCAAAAACAATATATGCAAGAGTTGCTCCAAGGATAGTACTTACACTACAAAATAAAGGAGTATACTTAGGTCTCTTTTTATAAAGAGCTCCACCTATAAAACCTCCCAAAAGAATTCCTAAAAGATTTCCCAAACCAAATAAGAAGTATATAAAGGTAGCCTGTCCCTGCGATAAATCTCTTTTTCCTACGAGGAAAGCTATAAGAAAATAAGGAATAGCTCCCCATGGTATAGTACCTGCTATACCCTGCAAAAAAAGAAGAAGATTGGTTTTTATTTTAACAAGATTTGCGTAGTCTCTAATATTTATCGTCCTTGGATAAACATAACCTGCCTTAATTAAATCTTCTATACCCTTTTCAGAATATCCTCTTTCTATATTAGGAATGAAAAATAAATAAAGTAAAGCAAGAATCCAGTTTGGTACTGATACAACTATAAAAGGTAATCTGAAATTTCCTGTATATTCATATACAAGGCTTGAAAGAATTACCCCAATAAGAACTCCCAATGATAGCGAAGAAGCAACAATAGAGGTTGCTTTACCTCTTTCTTCCTCTTTATACAGATCGCTAACAATAGAGAAAGCAAGTGGAAAAACCACACCTACACCTATACCCGTGAGAACTCTTAATATAAAAAATTGAGTCCAATTTTGGGCAAAAGCAGTTAAAAAACATGGTATTTCTCCTATGAAAATCCCAGTCACAAAAAGTATCTTTCTATTTATTTTGTCTCCAAAATATCCCCAAAAAAGTGATATGAAAGCTCCAAAAATAGTAAAAACAAGACCTAATTCTCCAAGATGGTTAAAATTTACATTAAACTCTTTCATAATCTGATCCATAAAAGGAGACATCACCAACTGATCAGCATTTAGAAAAACCATCATTAAAACTATTAACGATAAGGCAAATCCTCTAACCCCCTTTTTCACAATAAATTACCCCCTCTTATATTTTTTGATTAATTCTTAAATCAATCACCATAAATGGAATAGCAATTCCATTATCATCAAACTTTTTCTTTATTCTAATACTTAATGAGTTTGCAGCGTTGAAATAATTATCTCTATCTACCCAAAAATATATTGTATATGTAACACCAGAACTACCATATTCTTTAAATGCAACAATATTTGTTACAGAAGGATCTTTTACTACTAATGGTTCCTCCTCTAAGGCTTCTTTTATTAACCCAATAACTTTATTAAGATCCGAAGAATAATCAACAGTTACATCAAAACTTATTCTGCGATAAGGGCCTGGCCAATATTTAGTAACCATTCCAGACCATACTTTTCTATTAGGTATGTAAACCATCCTTCCATCAAAGGTTTTTAATCTTGTGTGATTCATTTCAACCATATCCACTATTCCACCTATACCATCGATCTCAACTGCTTCTCCCTCAAATACCTTCCTTGTAACCAATACAAGTATTCCAGAAAGGAAATTAGTAAGGGGTTCTTGAAAAGCGAGTCCTAAAACAACACCTGATATACCAAGACCGGCAAGATACGGAGTTAAATTAATATTCCATATAGACAAAACAATTGCTAAACCAAAACCATATAAAAGAAAACCAATAATCATGGAAACTGTTTTAGGGGCCTTTATCTCTTTTCCTGTCCTTGAAACAGCCCTATCTATGCCTTTCATGATAAATCTATGTCCAAAGAATGTTATAAATAATATTAATATGGAAAAGAAAACGTTTAAATATATGTTACCTAAATTCATTTTCTATACTAACCTCCAGCTAAACGCAAAATCTTTAAATATTATATCATCAGAATAATTTTATCTCAATTAATGGAATTATGGAGTAAAAAATGAGTTTGATTAAAAAATAAAGAGGGGGAGGAAAAACTCCTCTCCCCATCATTTTTTTACACAGAAAACTCTTTATATGAGCTTTTAGGAGCCCCACAAACAGGACATTTCTCTGGTGGCTCACCTTCTACAGTATGTCCACAGACTGGGCATATATAAATTTTTTCTGCTGTATAATCTTCATTTTTCTCCACTAATTCCTTTGCCTTTTTATACATTTCAGCATGTATCTTTTCTGCTTCCCAAGCATATCTGGTGCTTCTTTCTGCCCCTTTTTCGTTTTGGAACAAAGCTGTATTGTTATACACTGGGTACATTTCTTCTACTTCAAAGGTTTCTCCTTCTATACATTGCATAACATTTTCTGCCATCTGTCCACTTATAAGCCCAAGTTCTCTATAATGGTTTCTTGCATGGATATACTCGGCATAGGCTATTGCTTTAAAAAGATTTGCAAGCTTAACTAAACCCTTCTTCTCAGCCTCTTCAGCAAAAATCATATACTTCATATGAGCCATACTTTCTCCTGCAAAAGCATCATGAAGAAACTTTTCAGTCATCTTCCTCATGTTTTTAACCCCCTTTATCTATTTCTTTATTTATAATTATAACAATTTTTTTCTAATTCTCAAAACTTACTTTAACTATTTTTTTCTTATTCTGATCTCAAAAGCTCTTTTTGGATTTTCTATTAGAAACTTGTTTATTATCTCCTGAGAAACATTTCTCTTTATTAGCTCAGGAATTAGTTTGTAAAAAATATCAATATAACCCCTTATTTTTTGTCTTCCACCATTCTTTTCTCCCACAGTATACCAACCTGCATCATGGGATAGAAGTATTCTATCTTCAAATCCTTCTTTTATAACCTTTTCTATCAACTTAATATGATAATCAATAGATTTTGTACCAATCGAATCATATTCAAGCCATACACCTTTTCCTAACAACATTAAATGTACATCAAAATCCTCTATATTATCAGCATGTACTATTATAAGAGAAGAGAGATCTATACCCTCTTTCTCAATAATATCTGTAACCTCAATAGCACAAACAGCTTCTCCAGTATGACATGCAATAGTAAGACCTGTCTCAAGATGTGTTATAGCAGTAGCTATTATAAGTTTTTTATCTAAATCGCTGAGAGGTCCAGGATTTACTGCAGTCTTAATAAATCCTGGTTTTATATCCTTATCTTCAATACCTTCTTTCCACTCTTTAATAAACATTTCTGCTATTTTTTCTGCAGTTTCCCCATAATATTTTTTTGGAACATGTTTTCCATTACCTGCCCCATAAAATCCCGTATTTGTAACAATATTTAAACCTGAAAGTTCAGAAAGAATTTTTAATGTTTTAACATCCCTTCCTACATATTTAGGGGTGCATTCAAAAAAAGTTTTAACACCCAAATTCTTTATTTCTAATAAATAAGGCAACATGGTATTGATAATATCGGACCTTATAGAATTTGTTATCTCTATCTGATCTTCTGCAGAAGAAAAATCTACAAGAAGGTGTTCATGTACTAAAGTGAGCCCTAAACTTTCCCCATCTATAGCACCCTTTACAGTCATAATCATAAAAATTTACCTCCTTAAAAGATTTACTCCCTTAGTTTAGTATAACAGAAGATTAGTTTTAGATCTTTATTTAAAAATTATAAAAAGATATAATTTAAATATGAGAAAGTTCATTAAGCCTAAAATAGTTTTAAGTTCATGTCTAAATTTAGAACCCGTAAGGTATAATGGAGAAATCATTAAAGATCCCTTTGTTATAAAACTTAGAGATTATTGTGAGATAATTTCTGTATGTCCTGAAGTATCCATTGGCCTCGGAGTTCCAAGAGACAAGATCATAGTTTATAAAGAAAAAGACAATTACGGTATTTATCAACCCAGCAAAGATTTAGATTTAACTCAAGATATGTTAAGTTTTACATATAATCTTTTATCAAATCTTCCACAAGTTGATGGCTTTTTATTAAAAAGTAAATCACCTTCTTGTGGAGTTTCCAATACACTTGTATATGCAGATAAACATGGTAAGGAATTTTACTTCAAAGGGAAAGGAATATTTGCTCAAATAATATTAGAAAAATTACCAAATCTACCTATAGAAGATGAAGGAAGGTTAAGAAATAGAGAAATAAGAGAAAAATATTTGATAAGAATTTTTAGTCTATCTGAATTGAGAAATCTTGAAAATCAACTAAAAAATATATCCCAACTTATAGATTTTCATCAAAGATATAAATTTCTATTAATGGCCTTTTCACAAAAACATTTGAAAATTATGGGAAACTTAATAGGAAATTTTAATAAAGAAAAACCGTTGGAAGATATTAAAAAAACGTATTCTAATCTATTTAAAGAGGCCTTATCCTCAGCATTAAAGAGGGGAAATCAAGCCAATGTCTTACTCCATATTTTTGGACATTTTTCTAAAAAATTAAAAGAAGGAGAAAAATCTCATTTTCTCTCTTTAATTGAAAAATACAGAATGGGAAAGATAGAAATAAAGGTACTTCGTGAAGTAATCAAATCCTGGGCTTATAGATTTGACGATCAATATATTATGAATCAAACTTATTTAGAACCTTATCCTGAAGATCTTGAAGAATCTTAATAAATACTAAGGGGGACAGTCTTATGAAAAATCAAGGTTGGCTTCTTAAAGAAATAAAAAGGTTAGAACTCATTGAAACACCTTATCCGTCAACAAAGGATGATGAAGTATTACTAGAAGTAATCTATGCAGGAATTTGTGGATCTGATCTTCATGCCTACCTGGGAGAACATCCCTTTGTAAAACCAGGCATTGTCTTAGGCCACGAATTTGTTGGAAAAGTAATTGATAAAGGAGAAAAAGTTAAAAATATGAATTTAGGAGATTATGTTGTAATTGAACCAAGTTTAACATGTGGTAATTGTTATAATTGTGCTCATGGAAGATATAATATTTGTAAAAATTTGGATGTAATTGGATGCACAAAAACTAACGGTGGATTCCAAAGATACATATCAATTCCCTCTCACAAGGTATATTCAATAAACGAAATTCCTTTAAAAAGGGCTGTCTTAACAGAACCTTTAGCAGTAGCTATTCATGGGGTTAGAAGATCGAGTTTCAAACCAGGAGATGAAGTATTAGTTATAGGTAGTGGTCCTATCGGTCTTCTTACTACCATATTTCTATATCTATCATCGCCTAAAAAGATAGTAGTTATAGATCCTATTGAAAATAGATTAAAACTTGTAAAAGATTTATGTCCCAACATTATACCTATAAAGCCAGATGAGTTAACAAATTCCCTCTTTACCCAAGAAGGTCCTGACGTAATATTTGAATGTGTGGGCATAGATCAAACAATAAATATGGCTATTGAAAATGCAAAAAAAGGAACAGATATAATCCTTATTGGTGTTCCTAAGGAGATATCTTTAGCAAAGCTTATTTATATTCAAGACAGAGAACTAAACTTAAAAGGCTCTCTTATGTATACAAAAGACGATTACCTAATTGCTATAGATTTACTAAGGAAAAATCAAGTAGATTACGAAAGATTAATCTCCCATATCTACCCATTTGAGGAGGTAAATAAAGCTTTTGAAGATATCATTAATGAGAAAGAAAAATATCTAAAGGTAATAATTGAAATAGCAAAATAAAGTCAAAATTTAAAAAAATTGTAAATAATTTACTCAAGCATTATTCTAATATTTCACACATTTTTCTCTTGCATTTGTTACAAAAAATATGTAATTATTTACAAACTTTTTACTATTTGATATACTTTTTAAAGAAAGTTAAAACGAAGGGGGTACATAAATATATGAAAAAACTAAAACTCCTAAACACATTGCTTCTGTTTTTAATCTTTATAAGTCTAATTTCTGGCTGTACTAAAACAACTGATATTTACAATAATACATTAACAGAAGATATAAATAAGGCACCCAGTACATCTGGCATAAAGGGGGTTAATAATCCCCACATTTGGTTTGATTCACAAGCATATTCCGCACTTGATACTATAAAAAGTTATGGTTTTAATACAGTTAGAATTGTATGGCAAACAAACGGATCAGCCTCAAGACTGAAACAGATAATTGATAGATGTAAAAGCTTAGGTCTTAAACCTATTCCTGAATTGCATGATGTTACAGGAAGTACATCTACTAGTGACTTAGATAGAATGGTATCTTGGTGGATAAATAATAAATCATATATCGCCAGTGATGTATGGATTAATATTGCAAATGAATGGGGACCAAGAAACAGTACTATTTGGAGAGATGCTTACAAAAACACAGTAAGCAGAATAAGAAATGCTGGAATAAATAATGTATTAGTAATCGACTCGGGTGGATGGGGGCAAGATGACCAAGATATTTTAAACTATGCCTTAGAGGTACTAAATTCTGATCCATTAAAGAATATAGTCTTTAGTATACACATGTATGGAGAATGGAATGATAATAGCAAAATATATAATTTTTTGTCTACGTGTAAGAACCATGGTATTCCTATCATTGTAGGTGAATTTGGATATAACTATAACAATGGTAATAACAATCTTGGATGTAAAGTTGATGCTTTATACCTAATGCAAGCCTGTAGAAATCTTGGAATAGGCTTTATTGCATGGTCATGGACAGGCAATAACAGTGAAAATGCATGGCTTGATATGACTTCCCCTTCAGATTGGAAAACTCTAACTTATTGGGGCAAAATGGTAGTGTACGAAAAAGACCCAAATGCTGGAAATTCGTCAGTATTATATAATTTTGAAGGTAGTACACAAAATTGGACAGGTATAAATGTAGCTGGAGGACCATGGTCCGTAAATGAATGGGCCTACAATGGAAGTTATTCTCTAAAAGCTGATGTAGACTTAGGTACAGGCAAGCAATTTTACCTTTGTATAATTTCAAATCATAATTTTTCTGGAAAATCAAAACTAAAAGCAGTGGTAAGACATGCATCTTGGGGTGATCAAGGAACAGGCATGCAAGCCAAATTATATATAAAGGTGGGAAGTAATTGGAAATGGTATGATGGAGGTACTATTAATATTAACTCAAATACATCAGGGACTGTATTAACTTTAAATCTATCGGGAATTTCAGGACTAAATGATGTAAGAGAATTAGGAATTCAATTTTTATCTGGCAGTGGATCATCAGGAAGATCTGCTATTTATGTTGATTATGTAACTATTGAATAAAATAACTTTATTTTGTGGTATAATTACTAAAAATTGAAGATAGGGTTTCCAGGGGAGCTGAGGGGAAAAGCTCGGCTGAGAGGAGGTCTATAATCCCGACCTCGACCCTTAGAACCTGACCCGGGTAATACCGGCGGAGGGAGTGAAAATTATTGGAATTTAGAGGGCCGCTTGGTAATATCCGGGCGGTCCTTTAAGTTTTATATGGAGGTGAAATTCATATGCTAGTAAACGATATAGAAGTAAAGTACAAGGGAAATATTAAAGGACTCCTTCTAAAACTTGAATACCCTTTAGAAAAAATTGCTGTTCTTGTTAACGGAGAACTTATTAAAAAAGAAGATTGGGAAAAATATTATCTTAAAGATGAAGATTATGTGGAAATAGTATCCTTAGTGGGAGGGGGATAAGAAGAATATGGAGTTTGAAGTTGGTGGAAAAATAATAAACAATAGGTTATTTGTGGGAACTGGAAAATTGCCAGATTATAGCATTATCAAAAATATGTATGAAGAACTCAAAATAGAAGTATTTGTCGTAGCAGTGAGAAGAATAAATACAGAAATAAATAAAGGCAATTCTATATTAGATTTCATTCCAAGAGATGCTACCATCATGATAAATACCTCCGGAGCAAGAAACCATAAAGAAGCTGTAAAAATAGCTCTTATCGGCAGAGAAATCACAGGATCAAACTGGGTTAAGATCGAAATCACAGGAGAAATGAAATATCTTCTGCCCGATAATGAAGAAACACTTAAAGCATCAGAAATTTTAGTGAAAGAAGATTTCAAAGTATTTCCATATATATCACCTGATCTCATAATTGCCAAAAAACTCGAAGAAAAGGGAGTTTCAGCAGTAATGCCTTTAGGATCTCCCATAGGTAGTAATAAGGGCATTGATTCAGAAATACTAATTAAAGCAATAATAAACGAAATTTCTATCCCTGTAATAATAGATGCTGGAATTGGTAAACCTTCCCACGCTGCAAAAGCTATGGAGTTAGGAGCAGACGCTGTTCTCATAAATACAGCCATAGCTACCTCAAAAGATCCCTTAAATATGGCAAGGGCTTTTAATTACGCTGTAAAAGCTGGAAGATTGGCATATGAAATAGGACTTCCGGAAGAAAAAGATTACGCAAATGCCAGCTCTCCTCTTCATGATCTCATTAAAAGTTTGGATTAATAGGTGAGCCAATGTTAGAAAAAGTTCTAAATTGGGCTGATAATTTTTTAGAAGAAATTAGAAAAGAAAAGAAAAAATATGATATAAGGAAAATTTTAAAAAAGGAAGAAATAAACGAAGAAGAACTTTATATTCTACTATCTGATACAGACGACAATAATCTTGTACTTATGGCAGAAAAGTCAAAAAAACTTACAGAAAGATACTATGGAAAAGTTATCACTCTATTTACCCCTCTTTACCTTTCTAATTATTGTCTTTCATCATGTAAATATTGTGGTTTTTCTATAGAAAACAAGATAAAAAGAATAAGATTAAACAAAGAAGAATTAATTGAAGAATATAAACACATAAAAAATTTTGGAATTGATAGCATTTTATTATTAACAGGATGTGATAGGATCAATACACCTTTTGAATATATACTCTCTGCTGTAGAAGAAGCAAAAGATTATTTTTCTGAAATCATAATAGAGGTATATCCAATGGATGAAGAAGAATATAAAATCCTTGTTAATAGAGGTCTAACAGGAGTAACACAATATCAAGAGACATATAACTCAAAAGTATATGAAGAATTACATCCTTATGGTCCCAAAAAAGATTTCTGGTACCGAATAAAAACTCAAGAAAGAGCAATAAAAGCAGGAGTTTTTGAAGTTACCCTAGGTATTCTTCTTGGGCTAAATAATCCCATTGAAGACACATTCAAAATGCTACTTCATGCCAAATATCTCATGCAAAAATATCCTAAGGCAGAAATAAATATCTCTTTTCCAAGATATCGCCCTGCTGAAACAAATTTTGTTCCCCAATATATTGTGAATTCAAAGACCCTATTGCGTCTCATTTTTACCTCTCGAATTTATTTACCTCCAATCGGAATCACCATTTCAACTCGTGAATCTCCAAAACTTAGAGATCTTATTATAGGTTATGGCGTTACAAAAATGTCGGCTGGTTCTAAAACATCCGTCGGTGGATACGCAAAAGGCAGAGAATCAGGAACACAATTTGAGGTAGAAGATAAAAGAAGCATAAAAGAAATAATTGAGATAATTAAAAGCAAAGGATATAGGCCAGAATTTACTAATTGGATTAAAGGAGGCATAACATGAATGACTTTAGAGACATGCTCATAAATTATTTTACTCAAGAAGAATTAAATAAAATTCGTAAGACAAAAATAGTAATAGCAGGTTGTGGGGGATTAGGCTCAAATGCTGCTATAACTCTCACAAGAACAGGTTTTGAAAATTTTATTCTCATAGATCATGATAAAGTAGAAACATCAAATTTAAATAGGCAAGCCTATTTCTACAATCAAATAGGTAAACCAAAAGTTATTGCTCTTAAAGAAAATATTCTTTCTATAAATTCTCATTGTAACATTATCACTTTTGAGGTGAAGATCACATCTGAGAATGTAATAGATCTATTATCTCAAGGAGACATCATTTTAGAAGCAGTAGACACTGCAGAAACAAAAGCCCTATTAATTAACACTGCTGCAAGTTTAGGTAAAAAGATCGTCTCAGCTATAGGAGTTTGTGGATTTGGTGACATTGAGAAAATAAAGATTAAAAAATTTAAAAACATAACCCTTATTGGAGATTTTCAAAGTGATAATAAAAACTTTCATCCTTATGCTCCTAAAGTAATTGCTATTTCAAGTATGCAATGTGATGAAATTTTAAGGATGGTGCTATATGAAATCTGAGAAATTAGATCTACTAAAGAATTACAATCTTTACTGTATTACAGCCGAAAATTTATCTTTAGGTAGGAACAATATAGAAGTGGTAAAAGAAATGCTGTCTTCAGGTGTAAAAATCATACAATACAGAGAAAAGAAAAAAACATTAAAAGAAAAATATAAGGAAGCATTAATTTTAAGAGAACTTACTCTACAATATAATGCCATTTTAATAGTTAACGATCATTTGGACCTTGCAAAAATTGTTGGGGCAGATGGAGTACATATTGGTCAAGACGATTATCCTATAGAAGTAGCAAGACAATTATTAGGAGAAGAATTTATTATAGGAGTTACTACCCATAATAAAGAACAAGCCAAAAAAGCTGAAAAAGAGGGAGCTGATTATATTGGTCTTGGACCAGTTTTTGAAAGTTTTACAAAAGAAAACCCCCATCCTCCAATTGGATTAGAGATTCTAAAATGGGCTACTGAAAATATAAAAATTCCAGTAGTAGCGATAGGAGGTATTAAAGAAAACAATTTAAAACAAGTTTTTGAAAATGGAGGAAAATGTATAGCTATGGTAAGTGAGATTGTATCTTCTTCTGATATTAAAGAAAAAATAAAAAATCTCATGAAGATAATGGAGGTTTACAAAAATGGAACAAACAATTCTTGAAAAACTAAAAATAAATCAAATTCCTCAGGAAATAGAAATAGCATACAAAAATGAAGAATTCCCATCTATAGAGGATTTTCTTAGAAATACAAAAGAAGGGAAAATTGTAGTTCCAGCTAATAAAAAAAGAAAAAGAAATAAATATTATGCTATAGGAGATGGCTGTAGCATAAAAATAAACGCTAATATTGGAGTAACATCGGATTTTTCAAGTTTTGATCTGGAATTAAAGAAGGCTGAAATTTGTGAAAAATATAATGTGGAATCGGTAATGGATCTTTCTTGTGGTAAGTATGCAAAATCCTTCAGAGAAAAATTAGTAAAAGAATTCAGTTTTTTGGTAGGGAGTGTACCAGTTTATGATATAGCAGTCCGTGCAAAGAATTTTATTAAAACAAAGCCAAAAGATTTTCTTGAGGTTTTAGAAGAACATGCAGACTCAGGAGTAGATTTTGTAACTATACATGCAGGAATAAACTTAAGATTGGCAAAAGAATTAGAAAAATCACAAAGAATTTTAAATATAGTATCCCGCGGAGGTTCTATGATATATAAATGGATGATAGAAAATCAATCTGAAAA
The DNA here is from genome assembly GCF_055181375.1 of Dictyoglomus sp. DH. Classification (NCBI taxonomy): domain Bacteria; kingdom Pseudomonadati; phylum Dictyoglomota; class Dictyoglomia; order Dictyoglomales; family Dictyoglomaceae; genus Dictyoglomus; species Dictyoglomus sp. DH. The sequence continues at coordinate 1,719,451 of NZ_CM143706.1, forward strand.
TCCTTACTATGAATACTTTGATGAAGTACTAAAGATACTAAAAAAATACGATGTAACCATAAGCATAGGTGACGCATTTAGGCCAGGATGTATTTTTGATTCAGGTAATAATTTACAGTTTGAGGAAATATTAGAAGTAAGTAAATTAGCCAAAATAGCCCATGATTATGGTGTACAAGTAATCATTGAGGGTCCTGGTCATATGAAAGCAGACGAAATACCATATACCATAAAGACCATAAAAAAGATATGTCATGATTTTCCTTTGTATGTCCTTGGACCTCTAACCACTGATATTGCAGCAGGATATGATCATATATCAGGAAGTATGGGAGCACTAATTGCAGGTTTGAATGGTGCTGATTTTATATGTTATGTAACACCAGCAGAGCATCTAAGATTACCAAATATAGAAGACGTGAAAGAAGGAATCATCGCCTTTAAAATAGCAGCTCATAGTGTTAACTTGGTGAAAGGATTTAAAAAGAGTATAGAAAGGGATTATACTATGGCTTTAGCAAGAAAAAATTTAGATTGGGAAAAAATCATAAATACATCTATAGATCCTGATAAAGCAAAAGAATATAGAAAGGATTTATCAATAACCACATGTACTATGTGTGGTGATCTTTGTGCAATCAAGAATAGCTCATAAAAAGAAGATACTCATAATATCTGGGTATGATCCAACAGGTGGAGCAGGTATTTTATTGGATACAAAAACTATTCATCTTCTTAATGGTTATGCTTTAGGAGTACCCACATGCCTTACTATTCAAGATACTCAAAGAGTATATAAAGTTTACGAAATAGATTCCAAATATTTTATAAAATCTCTCGAGTACTTAATAAATGATGTGAAAGAGATTGATGCAGTAAAAATAGGAGCTTTGTACTCAGAGAAAATTATTAATACTGTGATAGATATTATAATAAAATATAGATTAACTAATATTGTTCTTGATCCAATAATTAAACCAACAAAAGGTACCAAACTACTAAAGAAAAATAGTTTACAAAAATTAGTTCAACTAATGTCCTTATGTACTATAATAACCCCAAATATTCCCGAAGCAGAGGCACTTTTAAACATCAAGATAGAGACTTTAGAAGATATTAAAACAACCATTTTCAATTTAAATAAACAATTTAATATAAAAAATCTTGTATTGAAAGGCGGACATCTTCCCATAAATAACAAGGTATATGACATTCTTTATACAAAGGATAAATATATCTTTTACCCCAAAATTCTTAGACAAAACCTAAATGTACATGGTACAGGTTGTGTTTTCTCTTCAATCTTTGCTTATTATTTATCTAAAGAAAAAAATATAGAAGATGCCTTTTATAATACTGAATATACATTTGATAAGATCATAAACAATATAATACAAATAGGTCACGGACAAAAGGTATTTAATATATAGATTTTACCACTCCATCCTTATTACTTCTTCTCTAATTCCTGAATCCTTTTCTCCATGAAAATAAAGTGAGGTTATCTTCATATAAATTGCATGAAACGCAAGACCTTCCCGCACCTATTTCAGAAATTATATATATCATATGAAAAGGGAAGAAAATTACTGTATTCATATTCCTTATCGCTACTCTATCATTTCCAATAATAGCAAAATTAAAGGGAAAAACTATACTAAAACCTTACTTTCCTAATTATTTAACCCTTAAACTACCATAGCAAATTTTTCCACATTTCTTGGATTTAATAGTTTAATTTCATCTAAGACTTTTTGCAATAATACTTTTAATTCAATTTCTCCAATTTTCTTTCTCATTTCATCAAAAATTAGGTCAATTCCGTCCTTAATGAATCCTACTATTTCTTCTTCTGAATATTTTTCCTTTTCTCTATTAAAATAAGCAAAGTTTGGTATATCCCCTTCAATTATATGGGAAAACATAAATCTGACATCTAAGAAAGAACTATCAATGTAGTTCCTATAAATTTCTATTAGCTCATTATCTAAGCCTTTTTCCTTCATTTCTCTTAAAAATTTTCTCCAGAATATATAAAAGGAATGAATTAAATCTAACTTTTTATCTTCTGATATGTCAACTACATGTTTACTTGTGATTAAGTCCACAATTATAGATTGCGTCTCTATTTTATCAAGTAAAGAATAATGAAATACTTGTTTTAAGGATATCTCCCCATTAAAAAATAATGAAACTATCAACTCATTAGAATTTAGTTTTCTATTAACAGGAACATATATATTATCACCTTTCTCACCCAATAAAATGGAAAATTGTTCCAATTTTTTCCTGTCAGATAGCATCTTTATCTGCTTGTTTAAAACTTCAAAAGCCTCCCTAAAAAATACCTCTATCTTACTCTCAGGAAACTTCACAATATTTCTATAAAAGTAATGCCAAGAAATCTTCTCTGAAGACGTTATATCTTCTACGATAAAAGCAAGCTCTTCTTGCATATCTGAAATAAAATCTTTAATAACCTTTCTAAGAGTCCTTTCATTTATCCCTATTTTGTTTCCTTCTTCTAAGAGATATCTCCAACGTCTCCAAAAAGTATATAGAAGGAAGACCCTACTATCCTCTTCAGGATATATTAACTTTTTCTCTTTTATAAGCTTTTTAATTATCTCTAAGCTCCTATACTCTCCTAAGGGAGAATTCAAAAGCACCTCTCTAACATTTAAGATACCATCAAAAGATGAGGCCACCACTTCTTCTTCTAAAGCTAAACCATCTACTCTTACTGGTAATAGCATAAAGTCACCAAGATAATTTACTAAGTCTATATAAACTGACACATTAATAAGCACTTCTAAAGGATCTAAATTTAAAAGCTTTTGGGAAATTTTTTCTTCAGGATGAAAAACAAAATCCCCCTTATCCCATAATACAATACCTAATAAGGCATCATATCCTTCAATAAACCCTGATCTTACATCTACAATCTTTCCATTTTCTATAAAGATTTCTGCTTTTTTAATTCCATTATCTATTTCCAATTTACCCGTTTTTTTCCCTATAGATATAGTCTGTAGAATCTCCCATAAAGGAATACTTTGTAGATTACCTTTAAGCCCCACAAATTTTCCCCCTTTCTAAAAATTTTTCTCCTCCCTAAATCCCCTCCCTTAGATTTTTATAACCTCTTTATCTAATTATTCCCATTTTCTTTTTTCTATATTGATCAAATATAATAGCAGCAATTATTATTGCACCGATAGCTGATGGTTGCCAGTAGGCTGGAAAACCTAAAAGTACCATTCCAGTTCTCAAAACTTGCATTATCGCTGCACCAATAATTACTCCTAAAACAGTACCCTCCCCTCCAGTAAGAGAAGCTCCTCCTATAACAGCTGCAGCAATAACATCTAACTCATAACCACTAGCTGCGGTAGGTGCTGCCACACCTAACCTTGCAGTCATCAATATTCCACCAACTGCCGTTAGAATTCCACATAGAGTATAAACGAGTATTTTCACTCTTCCTGTATTAATACCAGAAAGCCTTGCTGCTTGTTCATTTCCACCCACTGCATAGATTCTGTATCCCCATGATGTCCTATTAAGAAAAATTGAGGTTATTATACCTAAAATTATCATAAAGACCACAGGAAGAGGAATTCCAACACCTAAAAAGGGTATATCATATTGACCCAACATGTTGAAGCTCCTTGGTAAATCCCTAACGGGCCATCCTCCAGTAATCCCATAACAGAATCCCCTTGCTATATTCATGGTACCCAGGGTTGCTATAAATGGAGGCAAATTTGTTTTACTTATAAGGAGACCATTAATAAAACCAATAAATGCTCCTATCAATATACCTCCTATAATCGATAGAAATACACCAAAATTAGCCTTTAGCATCATTGCAGTTATTAAACCAGCCATAGCCATAACCGATCCAACCGATAAATCAATACCACCAGTTATAATAACCATTAAAATTCCAAAACCACTTATCGCAATCCATGAAAAGGCACGCAATATATTAAAAATATTTGTTGAAGTTAAGAAGGTTTCAGTAGTTAAACTTAAAAAAAGACATAAAACAAAAAGAATGATTAATATGCCAATCTCTTGCATTCTTATCGTTTTTAATATCCCTTTTCTCTCTTTAGGAGCTTCCTTCATTGTAATACCTCCCTCCGATATAAAAATTAGTAACTACCAGATGCATAAGCCATTATTTTTTCCTGTGTTGCTTCACTTCTTGGTAGCTCTGCTACAATCTTTCCCTCACTCATAACAAGAATTCTATCACTCATAGCAAGAATCTCTGGAATCTCTGAAGATATCATAATAATTCCTATTCCAGTTTTAGCAAGCTGACTCATTATTGCGTGAATTTCAGCTTTTGCACCTACATCTATACCCCTTGTTGGTTCATCTAATATCAATACCTTAGGATTTGATGCGAGCCATTTTGCAAGAACAACTTTTTGTTGATTTCCACCTGACAGATATAAAACTTTTTCAAAAATACTTGGAGTTTTAATATTCAATCTCTTCACGAAATTTTCTGCTATCTCGGTAAGTTTATTCTTATCTATAAAACCCAAAAATTTCAAGATCTTCCTAATGATTGTAACTCCAATATTTTCTCTTACAGACATCTTTAATATCAAACCTTGATTTTGTCTATCTTCTGGAACTAAGCCAATACCATGTTTTACTGCGTCTTCCGGTGATTGAATCTCAACTTTTTCTCCATTTAAGTATATTTCACCTGAAATCTTAGGATCTGCCCCAAAAATTAATCTTACGAGTTCCGTTCTACCAGAACCCACCAATCCTGCTATACCAAGAATTTCACCCTCATATAGAGTAAAACTTACATCCTTTATTATCTCACTTTTTAAGTTCTTAACGTCAAGAAGAGGTTTACCTTTAGAAACCTCTTCCTTTTTAAACATATCTCCAAGGGGCCTGTTTACCATAAGATATATGACTTTATCAAAAGTAGCCTCATCCCTACTCATTAATCCAACCATTTTTCCATCTCTGAGGATTGTTATTCTATCTGCTATTTTAAATATTTCTTCTAGCCTGTGAGAGATAAATATAATAGCAATACCGTGCTCTTTCAGCTGTCTAATAATTTCAAATAGTTTTTCAACTTCCTCAGGACCTAAAGCAGAGGTTGGTTCGTCCATAATGATTATCTTTGCATCAAGAGATAGAGCCTTAGCTATTTCTACCATTTGTCTTTGAGCCACCGAAAGATTTTTTACCAATTCCTTAGTATCAATATTAGCTCCTACTCTATCAAGAATCTCTTTTGCTCTCTTTTCCATTTCCTTCTTATCTACAAAACCTAATTTCCCTAATATTCCTTTTCTTTTAATTTCTCTTCCCAAAAAGATATTCTGAGCTACAGTTTGATTTGGAGTGACATTTAATTCCTGATATATAGTACTGATACCCAAAAGTTGAGCATGATATGGATCCTGAATTTCTACCCTTTTTCCATCTACATAAATCCTTCCTGCATCCTTTCTATAAGCACCACTAAGGATTTTCATTAATGTAGATTTTCCAGCACCATTTTCCCCAACAAGAGCCATAACCTCACCACTATAAGCCTCAAAATCTACCCTATCTAATGCTTGAACTCCTGGAAATGTTTTAGATATTCCTTCCATTCTAAGTATTGGTTCCAAATTTTGTCACCTCCTCTAAACCAATAGGGGGTACAAAGAATATCTTTGTACCCCCACTCTTTATTAATCTAAAAAACTAACTCACTTTTTATTAAAATGGAGGTGGAAGTGGAGTTTTGAAATCTTTCAATAGCCATGCTCTTATCATCGCATCTACATTCTTTTGAGTAACAATATCAAAACCAGTATCTATCCATTCAGGGAATTTCTCATTATTTACAACTTTTCTATAAAGGATATCTATAGCATCATAACCCCATCCCCAATATTTTTGACCAACAAGACCTACAAGATATCCTTCTTTCAAAAGTTGTAACTCCACAGGTAATGTGTCAAAAGCAACAGTAAATACCTTCTTTACCTTTGCAGCTTTTTCCCAAAGTGGCATAGATCCTCTCTCTGCAAAGAGAGGCCAAAGTCCTACAAAGAACCATCCCTTTAACTTAGGATATTTCTGCATTGTTTCTTCAACTACTTGTACACCTCTATTGATATCATCATAACATGCTACAGTTGTTACTATCTTAATCTTAGGATATTTCTTTATTTCATCTCTGAATCCTCTCATTCTCTCTTCCAAATTAAGAGCACCAGGTACTCCAGTAAGCATCGCCACATCTCCGCTTGTTCCCATAGCTTTCACTAATAGTTTTGCCGCCCATTTTCCACCCTCATAATTGTTTACACCAAGGTAAGTAAACCTCTTACTCTTTGGCGAATCAGCATCAAAGGTCATAACAGGAATACCTGCTTCTACCGCTTTATTAATGACATCTATTAATGCTGTGGGATCATTACAAGAAATAGCTATTCCATCCACTTTCCTTGCCACAACATCTTCCACTACTCTTGCTTGTTCTGTAGCATCAGATGCTACAGAAGCCACATAAAGAATTTCTACCTTATATGGCCCCTTCTTTGAAAGTTCCTCTGCTCTCTTGAAAGCGCCATCTCTTCCAAGTTCAAAAACTGGATTGTTTAATGCCTTTGGAATCCACGCAAAAACAAGTTTTTTAGGAGTTTGAGCCGTTGTAGCCATTAAAAGAAATACAAAAACAATAAACACAATCATCAACAACCTCTTCATATAAAGCACCCCCTATTAATAATATTTTGTGAACAAAATTTACAAAAGGAAAACGTTTACCCACCCACAAACCTCACCTATCTTTTTATATCCTCTCTCATCCCCTTCCTATACGATTATTTTCAGAAAACATTATAACATCAGTTTAATAATTTTTCAATTTAAATTAAAAATTATGCTATATTTCAGTCGATATAGTCAAAGAATAGGCAATTTGATAAGGTTTCATTTTGGTACTTCCTTTTATAAACATCATGTGTTAACTTTTCCTGCTATACTTAAGAAGATTTATTAAGAACTATGGTTTTTTATATTTATTCTCTTTTTTCATAAAAGAACTTACCCCCATTTCATTTGGGATAATTTAAATAATATTTTGCATCATTTATACCCTTTTTATGCTATATTTATTAAAAAAATCATGAGGTGATAATATGCCTATAATATATGATGAGAATAAAAAAATTTTTCATCTAATTGCTGGAAATTCCAGTTATATAATGAAAATTTTTAAGAATAAATATTTAGTCCATCTATATTGGGGAAAAAAATTAAATCATTCTGATTTTTCCGAAGCTTTTATAACTTCTCCCTTTGGAGCAAATCCTGATCCTGATGACAAAACTTACACTTTTGATAGAATGCTATTAGAATATCCAGCCTATGGAAATTCAGACTTTAGACATCCTGCATATCAAATAGAACAAGAAGATGGATCAAGAATTACAAACCTAATATTTAAAGATTACAAGATTTATAAAGGAAAACCAAAACTTCAAGGACTACCAGCAACTTATGTGGAAGACGAAAATGAAGCAGAAACCCTTGAAATAGAGCTCAAAGATGATCTTATTAATCTAAGAGTTATTCTCCTATACACAGCATTTAGAGATTACAATGTTATTACAAGAAGTGCCAAGTTTATAAACGATGGGGATCAAAAATTAAAAATATTAAGAGCTTTAAGTACTTGTGTAGATTTTGATCACTGTAAGTTTGACCTTTTAAATCTTTGGGGATCATGGGCAAGAGAAAGATATATAGAAAGAACTCCTTTAATGCATGGTATAAAGACCATTGAAAGTTCACGAGGAGAAAGCTCACACCAACATAATCCATTTATTGCTCTACTTTCTAAGGACGCAAATGAAAAACATGGAGACGTATATGGCTTTAGTCTAGTATATAGTGGAAATTTTTCAGCCAATATAGAAGTAGATCAATTTAATACTACAAGAGTAACCATGGGAATAAATCCATTTGAATTTACTTGGATATTAGAAAAGGGAGAGACCTTTCAAACACCAGAAGTAGTAATGGTTTACTCTTCCGAAGGTTTGGGAGAAATGTCAAGAACCTATCACAGACTATATAGTAAAAGACTTTGCAGAGGTGAATACAGAGATAAAAGAAGACCCATTCTTGTGAATACATGGGAAGCAGTTTATTTCAATATTAATGAAGATAAACTTTTAGCTCTTGCTCAGAAGGCAAAAGAGTTAGGAGTAGAACTTTTTGTCTTAGATGATGGATGGTTTGGCAAAAGGGATGATGATACCAGCTCTCTTGGAGATTGGTATGTGGATAGAAGAAAATTACCAAACGGACTTGATGGACTTGGTAAAAAATTAAATGAAATGGGGTTAAAATTTGGACTATGGTTTGAGCCAGAAATGGTTTCACCAAACAGTGAACTTTATAAAAAACATCCTGATTGGTGTATAAAAGTCCGAAAAAGGACATTATCTCAATGTAGAAATCAGTATGTTCTTGACATAACACGAGAAGAAGTAAGAAAAGAAATTCTTAGAATGATGAAGGAAATTATAAGAAACGCCCCTATTGAATATATAAAATGGGATATGAATAGATCCCTAACAGAAGTAGGCTCTCTAGTCCTTCCCCCAGAAAAACAAAAAGAAGTATTTCATAGATATGTTTTAGCATTATACGAAATGATGGAAGAGTTAACATCAGAATTTCCACATATTCTTTTTGAAGGTTGCTCAGGTGGAGGAGGCAGATTTGATCCTGGAATCCTATATTATATGCCCCAAATATGGACCAGTGATAATACTGATGCTATAGAAAGATTAAAGATTCAGTGGGGAACAAGTATTGTGTATCCTGCGTCCACTATGAGTGCCCATGTATCTGCAGTACCTAATCACCAAGTTGGGAGAATTACACCTCTTAAGACAAGAGGATATGTAGCAATGTCAGGTGTTTTTGGATATGAAATGGATCTTACTAAATTAACAAAGGAAGAGGATGAAATAATAAAAGATCAAATAGAATTCTACAAAAAGATATGGCATATAGTTTTTGAAGGGGATCTTTATAGATTAATAAGCCCATTCGAAGAAAATGCTGCGTCTTGGATGTTTGTTACTCCAGATAAAAAAGAGGCCTTTGTAGTATATGTAAATATCTTAGCTTTTCCTAATCCACCCTTTTTAAGGCTCAAATTGGATGGACTTGATCCAAATAAAATATATAAAATAGAGGGAACCGATAGAGAATTTTATGGTGATGAATTAATGAATATAGGAATTAATATACCCCCAATGAAAGATTTTGAATCTTTTGCATTCATACTAAAATCAAAAGAATAAAGGAGGATAAACCTAATATGAAAGTAATATTTAGAAGAGAAAATGAAATAAAAGAAATAAAAGGAAATTACAAAGTAAATGAAATACTTAAAATTTTAAATATAAATCCAGAAACCGTCATTGTAGTAAAAGGAGAAGAAATTGTTACACCTGACAAATTAATAAAAGATGATGAAGAAATAGAAATCATACCCGTTATATCTGGAGGAAGTATATAATGAAATGTATAAAATGCAAAAATGACGCAAACATATACATAAGGCGCCATAATAGTGCCTTCTGTAAAGATCATTTTATTGAATATGTATTTCATCAAACAGAAAAGGCAATAAAGCAATATAAAATGTTTACCCAAGATGAAAAAATATTAGTTGCCGTCTCAGGAGGAAAGGACAGTTTAGCTTTATGGGATATTCTTATATCCTTAGGCTATAAAGCAGATGGCATGTATATAGACCTTGGTATCGGCGAATACTCTGAAAAATCTAAAGAAAAGGTTAAAAAATATGCCATTACCAAAGATCTAAAATTACATATAATTTCTCTAAAAGAGATTTATGGGATCGGAATTGAAGAAATAACCAAAAGAAATAAAAAAGTTCCCTGCTCTACTTGTGGAGTAATTAAAAGATATATAATGAATTTAACCGCAAGAGAATTAGGTTATAGAGTAATAGCCACTGGCCATAATTTAGATGATGAGGCTGCTACTCTTCTTGGTAATATCCTACACTGGCAAATAGATTATTTAGAGGTTCAAGAACCTATTCATAAAGAAGAGGAATATTTTGTAAGAAAAGTAAAACCTCTATACAGACTAGCAGAAATGGAAACATCTTCATACTGCTTAATAAAAAAGATAGATTACATAATAGATGAATGCCCTATGTCTTATGATGCAAGATCTCTTATGTATAAAGAAGTCCTTAACACATTAGAAAACAAATCTCCTGGGACAAAAGAACATTTTTACTATGGATTTTTAGAAAAGGGTATTAAATATATCAAAAGCAAAAAAGAAAAATTAGTATTAAAAAATTGTCAAATCTGCGGAGAACCTACAACTAAGGTTACATGTGTATTCTGTAAGCAAATGGAAAAAGCCCACCTAAATTCCTTAGATATAAAAAATGCCATAAAAAGGATTAAATTACAACAATAGTTATTTCATTAAGTATACTATTATTCCTAATATAGCCTTTTATATCTAAGGATAAGTTATCCTTTAATTTAATAGCTAATATCAAATAAAAAATATCCTTCAACATATGATTAATATCATCCAGAGAGGGCTCTACCCCCTTCTCTGGATGAGAATGATAAACTCCTAACATTTTTAAGCCATTTTTCTCAATATCTCTAAATACATAAAGCTCATCTAAGGGATCTATTAAATAGCTATTATAAGGGGTTAAAGAAGCATTTTTAACCTTATAAACTTTCTCAATGATAAATTTATCCTCCTTTGTATTTCCACCAAAAATACCACAAGCTTCTTTTGGATACTCATCAATAGCATGATTAATTACAAACTTTAACTGATCTTTTTTTAAGATTATTCTCATCTATTTACCCATTGCAGTCAAAACATTAGGACAATAAGGATCAGGCTTTCTCAAATCCCCATTAATTATCCAAGATCTCGCATAACAGCCACCTCCACAAAAATCCAATATCTCACAATTGTAACAATAATTAGTCCTCTCCTTGAGCTCCTTATATAAAGGATTCTTTAATATATCATTGATTGCCTCTTTCAATGATTTTGTCCTAATCTCTGCTATAGGAATATCAATAACATCACAAATTAATATATCTCCTGTAGGTGCAAGATCAATAAAATCAAAAGCATGACATTTATCTACATAAATATTTTGAGGAAGATCTAAAAGTTTAAGAAAAGGGGCACACCAAATATTTATTTTATAGTTTTCTTCCATTGCTTTAACGGATAATTCCTTTATGCTCTCTAATATTCTTGAGGAATCAAGATAAATATGAGATCTCTTAGCCTCACCTGAAGGGATAACAGGAATAATACAGAGTTCCTTAGCAAGATTCTTCTTTGCAAAATCTACCATGTTAGGTAAATCTTTATAATTAAATGTGGAAACCGAAAAAATTATAGAATAAGGTATATTCAAATTGTTAAGTATTTCTAATTTTTTTAATAAAATATCAAAGGTTCCTTTTCCTCTCAATTTTTCATAGATTTCCTTATTACTTCCATCAACAGACACATAAAGATAGACCTCGTTTTCTTTTATAAATTTCGCTTTTTCATAGTCTAAAAGAAGAAGATTTGTATTTATGGAGACATTTAAATTTAAGTTATTAGCCTTAACAATGTAATCAAATAAATCGGGGATTAAGAGAGTCTCTCCTCCTGTAAAATCAATATGAGTAAAATTTAATTTTTTTGCTTCTCCTATTAATTTTAATCCTCTTTCTTTTGATATTTTTTTCTCCCAATTTCTAGCATGTACATAACAATGTGGACAATTCAAATTACATTTAATATCTAAAATCCAAATTATTTCAGTAAAGAAGATATCAACCTCCCTTTTTGAGATTTAAATTATCTCATTTTTTGAGTATTTAAAGTTTACAATCTTAAAAAAAATTTGTCAAAAAATTGGAATCAATTTTTAAAAAATGAATTTTTAAAAGAACTATAAATCTCAGCTTAAATAAATATTAATAAAACAATAATGTAACTAATACCATGACCATTTGACATAGAAAATTAATTTGTGATAATCTTTATTCCGAGAAGCGTAGGGTAGGTAAAAAGCCCGGGCGAGTGTAAACAATACGCTCTCCGGGCTTCTAAAATTTATCTTTATTAACACATGTTAATTAGGAAGAAAACATGAATAAAAAATTGAAACTTATTATAATCTTTTTATTTATTGCCCTTTTATTTTTATTTTACTCCCATGGATATAATTTACCTTGGTACAAAAATGCAACTTTTTATGAGATTTTCGTTAGATCTTTTGCAGATAGTGATGGTGATAAAGTGGGAGATTTAAAAGGATTAACCAATAAATTAGATTATCTAAAAGAACTTAATATAGATGACATATGGTTAATGCCCATATTTATGTCTGTAAGTTATCATGGATACGATGTAACTGACTATTATGACATTCATCCAGCATATGGAAATATGGAGGATTTTGAAGAATTAATTAAAGAAACCCATAGAAAAAAGATAAAAATAATTCTTGATTTAGTTGTAAATCATACCTCATCCCGACATCCTTGGTTCATAAGTGCATCAAACTCTTATACTTCCCCATACAGAGATCATTATATTTGGAACAATACAAAACCAACTCAGAACTCCAATTTTTGGTATTATAAAAATACGGGTTATTACTATGCCTTCTTTTGGTCTGAAATGCCTGATCTAAACTTTGATAATACGAAGGTTAGAGAAGAAATCAAAAAGATAGCTAAATACTGGCTCGAAAAAGGTGTAGATGGATTTAGACTTGACGCTGTAAAGCATATATATGATGACGATAATAAAAACATATTATGGTGGAAAGAGTTTTATGATTATTTAAAAAAAATCAAACCAGATGTATATCTTGTAGGAGAAGTCTGGGACAATGAATATGTAATAGCAGAATATTATAAGTCACTTCCTTCACTTTTTAACTTTCCCCTTTCAGACAAAATTATGAGATCAGTAGCAAATCAAAGAGATTTAGGAATATGCGATTTTTTAGATATGGAAAGAGAAATGTTTAAAGAAATTTATTCCGATTTTACTGATGCTAACTTCTTAAGAAATCACGATCAGGTTGGAGTAAGAACATCTTTTGGGGGGAGTATTGATAAAAGTCTACTTGCAGGTTCCATATACCTAACTCTTCCTGGAACTCCCTTTATATATTATGGTGAAGAAATAGGGATGGAAGGAGCAAAACCAGACGAATACATAAGAGAACCTTTTAAATGGACAGATCAAATGAATTCCAAAGAACAAACCTACTGGATAAAGCCTAAATATAATATTCCTAACAATGGCATATCCTATACTACAGAAAAAGAGGATAAGAATAGTATATTAAACCATTATAAACTACTCCTTAAACTAAGGAAAGAATATAAAGCTTTATCTTTGGGAGAAATGAAAAAAATTAATCTAAATGATAAAAGTTTATTGGCATACTTAAGAGAAATAGATAATGAAGAAATATTAGTAATACATAATCTTAATAGGGTAGAAAAGATTATAAGTCTAAACTTTACTTTTAAGAATATTCTCTATTCAAGAAACGCTAACATAAAAGATAATAAAATAATATTAGGTCCCTTTAGCAGTATCATAATTGAAGTTCAATAATTTTTCCCAGATTTTACTATCTACCATATAACCTGCTTTTTCATAAGCAATTAAGGCAGCTCCTACCGCTGGAGGTATTCTAAGAAGTACAACCTTACTTTTTTCTGCGAACATTTTCATCTTGGAATAAATATACTCAGGAAGCCAACTTGCTCCCTTATATATACTTCCAGCTAAAACAACTGGTGTTTCATCTTCTAATAAATCTAATTTTTGCATCAAATTATAAGCAGAAATTACAGTTTCATCTACTATTTTCTCTACAATTCTCCTTGCCACTTTATCTCCCTTTCTTACACACTCAAAAAGTAAAGGAGCAAGTCCTAAAACCTTATGATATTCCTCAGAGTTATAATATAATCTTTTGGCAAGTTCATTATAGTCCTTTGCAGAAAAATACTTCAGTACTTCACTTTCAAGGAGGGTTTTCTCCCCTCTACCATCATAAGATCTAAAAGCGTAGAATAACATCTCCTGTACTATAGATGAAGCACCTCCCCAATCTCCAAAAATATAGCCTTCCCCAAAATATCTATATGATCTTCCATCCTTTGATCTTCCATATCCATTATTCCCAGTACCCATTATTATGATTACACCCCAGAACTCCATATTCCCAGCCCTTAAAGCAATAGGGGCATCATTTTCAATAACTAAATCCTTAGCTATGTTTAAGGATCTTGCCTCTTTCTCCAAAATCTCAAAATCCTCTGGGAAATCTGCACCTGCAAGCCCAAAACATGCAAAATCAAATATAATATCCCCTATTTTTTCTTTAGCATTATCTATAGCTAACATCCAATTTTTCTTCGCCCTTTCAATACCTATACCTTCATAATTTCCAGGGCCAGATCTACCAAAGCCTACAATTTCTCCTTTTTCATTTAAAATAATAGCCTCTGTTTTTGTACCCCCAGCATCTAAGCCAAGAAAGTATCTCATATATTACTCCTTAACTTAATTTTGGGAAATATTCTTTATTTTCCTCTATTAATCTATTAAGAACTTTTTCCGCAAGAGTAAATGAAGAGATTAATGGATGTTGCGCAAGAGCAAAAACAGCCTTTTTATACGAACCTTCCATAGCAGACTCTATTGTCAATCTCTCATATACTTTTACAGCCTGTATAATTCCTTTTACTTCGATAGGTAAATTACCTATAATATACCTTTGAAACATATCATGTTTTACGTAAACCGGTATCTCTACAACTGAATCCTCTGGAAGATCTCTTATAGCTCCATTATTCATAACATTTATAATCTGAAATCCCTCTTTCAAACCCAAAAGATGCATAATCAGATTAACAGCAGATGTTGAGTAATAGGCTCCACCTCTTTTAGAAAGTTCTGCTGGTTTAGTATCTATCTTAGGATCACTATATATCTTTAATAACTCTTCTTCCACTTTCATCACTTCTTCTGCTCTTTTTGGCTTATGTTTTAACTCTTCCACTTTTTCCTCTCTAAAAAAGTAATATCTGAGATAATAATTTGGGAATAAACCTAAAATGTCTATAATTCTTTTTTCCTCTTCCGAAAATTTTTCTTTTGCCTTATCTAATAAATATTGAGTTTTATCTTCTCCCTTTATAAATATTCTTCTTACAAAACTCAAATGATTAAGACCAAAATAATCTAAAAAGACCTCTTCTAAGCTTACACCTGATAAATCAGCAAATAATTTTTGAAAATTTATAGGCACATTACACAAACCTATAGCCTTTACTTTAGTATATCTCAGAAGCATTTCTGTGATTATTCCAGAAGGATTAGTAAAATTAATAAACCAAGCGTTAGGAGCATATCTTTCTACCTTTTTTGCTATATCATAAACCACTGGTATAGTTCTAAGAGCATTTGCAAATCCGCCTGCTCCAGTGGTCTCTTGTCCTAAAAGATTAAACTCTAAAGGAATAGTTTCATCTAAGAGCCTTGCTTTATTTCCTCCAACCCTTATTTGATTTATTATAAAATCAGCTCCCTCTAAATTTTCTTCCAAATTTGTACTTTTTAAAAATTCTATTTCAGCTTCAGCTTTTCTGGCCATCCTTAATAGAAAATCATATACAATATTTAATCTTTCAGTATTAATATCCATAAGAACAATTTTTAAAGGATGAACCTCTTGCCAAATATTAAAAAACCCTTCAATTAATTCTGGAGTATATGTACTACCCCCACCAATAACTACTACTTTCATTTTGGAATACCTCCAAGAATTATTTTGTTTCTTCTAATTATAACATACTTTATGGTTTTGTAAACCATGTTTACTATTTTATTACATTCTTTACATAAATTTTTTTACTATTTTATCAAACATATCATTAGGATCTCTCTTCTTTTTATATAGAGGTTCACCTTGTAATTGAGGAATAACCTCTTCAAAGGTTGGTCTCTCTTTTTTATAAATAACTCCTATAGGTATCCTTTCACTCCATTCAAGAGATTTCTCAAAAGCCGAGTGTTTATCTGAAGGATCATAATCTGGACCAAGTTTATATACTCTTTCTTTATACCATTGAAAAGTATTTACCTTATTAAAAGTTACACATGGTTGAAGAATATCTAACAGAGCAAACCCTTTGTGAAGTATAGTAAGTTTCATCATTTCTGTAAGATGATCTGGATCTCCAGAAAAGGACCTTGCTACAAAAGATGCACCACTTGCAATAGCTAAGGATATGGGATTCAAGGATGGATAAGCTACCCCCAACGGCTGAACCTTAGTCTTCATTCCCATATCGCTTGTGGGTGATGCCTGACCTTTTGTTAGACCGTATATTTGGTTATTATGTACAAAAACTTTTATATTTAAATTTCTTCTCATACTATGAATCAAATGATTACCTCCTTCTCCATAGGTATTTCCATCTCCTGATTCACATATCACAAGAAGCTCTTTATTAGCTATCTTAGCTCCACAGGCTACAGGTATATCTCTTCCATGAAGTCCATTAAAGAGGTTGCATTTAAAATAGTGAGGCGCTTTTGCAGCTTGACCAATACCAGAAACCATTAGTAATCTATAAGGTGGAATCTCAAGTTCTGCCAATGCTCTTTTTATACAATTCAAAATAGACCAGTTTCCACATCCTGGACACCATGCAGGTATTTGATTATTATCAAATTCCTCTATTCTCATCCCATTATCTCCCTCACTCCCTCCATAATTTCTTCTACAAAAAATGGCATACCATTATATTTAACAATACCTTTATCTACTTTTATGCATAATTCTTTTCTTATTAAAGCAGCTAATTGTCCTTCATAATTTCCTTCTATGGTATATAGTTTTTTATCTTTAAAATCATTAAGAATTTTGGTAGGTAAAGGATAGACATCAGAAAAATGTAAATGTCCTATCTCGTATCCTTCTTTCAGCAGATTAGAGATCGCTTCCCTTATCACTCCGTATGTTGATCCCCAACCGATAAAAACCACCTTGGGTTTATCAACACCAAAATAAACAGGTTCTTCCATATCTTTCATAATAGCTAATTTCTTTCTTAACCTCTTTTCCACCATCTTCTTTCTAATATTTAAATCTTCTGTAATATGTCCATATTCATCATGTTCATCACTATCAGTAATCACAAAACCCTCAAATTCTCCTGGGATAGCCAAAGGAGAAATTCCATCCTCAGTAATCTTATGTCTTAAATAGTTTTTATCTCCCACTATCCTATAATTCTTAATCTCAGGCACATGGAGACCATCTATAACAGCCTTAGAATCAATAAGATACTGATCAGTAAGAATAATAGATGGCACCTGATATTTTTCAGCCATCTCAAAAGCCTTTATAGTTTTATAATAAGCATCCTTCTGATCTCTTGGTGCAGTGACATATCTGGGAAATTCTCCATGACCCGCATGAATAACAAAATTAAGATCAGCTTGTTCTGTTCTTGTAGGGAGCCCTGTAGCTGGTCCAGGACGCTGAGCTACATGAATTACTACAGGAGTTTCTGTCATACCAGCCAAGCTCAAGCCCTCCACCATTAAAGCAAATCCTCCTCCAGAGGTGGTTACCATAGATCTTGCTCCTGCAAAAAAACCACCAATTGCCATATTTATTGCAGCGATTTCATCTTCAGCTTGTTCTACCACAATATCAAAATCAATCTCATGTTCTGCCAAAAAATTCATTACTGCAGTACCTGGAGTCATAGGATAAGAAGCAAGGAATTTACAACCTGCTATAATCGCACCAAATCCTACAGCCTCTCCCCCATTTATTATTAATCTTCCTTCTCTTTCTCTTTTTGGAAATTCACCACATCTTCTATTTATATTCAACGCATATGTATATCCTGCTTCTAAAGCTTTAATGTTCATATCTACATATTCATCTTTAAAGGATTCAGAAATCACTTTTTTCATTTCTTCTAAGTCACCAGATACTAATCCCAAAAGAATCCCACAAATAACTGTATTTTCTACTAATCTAGTCTTAGCTACCTCTTGGGCAATTTTTCTAACTGGAACTTTATACATCTCTTCAAAGCTAAAGTCTCCTTTTATATTTTCATCACAAATAATATGCCCACCTTTTTTAACTTGGTCCTTATGAAGCTCAATAGTTTCACTATTCAAGGCAACAAGAATATCTATTTTCTCACTATCTATAGCATAAACAGGATTATCTGAAATTCTTACTAAGCTATAATTATGGCCACCTCTTATGCGGGATTGATAACTTTCAATAGTAAAAATAAAATAGCCTATTCGGTAAAAAAATTTAGAAAGGATATTAGATATGGTTTGTATTCCTTGGCCAGCCTCTCCCCCTATTAATATTTTACAATCCATTTTTTCTCTACCCCTTTTTTGTAATTATTATAACTTATCTTAAACCTCTTTGAAATATCCTAAAAACCCTAATATACCAGCCCCTATTAACAGACTATCTCTACCTAATTTTGATGAATAAAAGAAAATCTTACCCCTCAAATTATTAAATATATGTTTTTCTACTTTTTCTTTTAAAATTTTTGTGATCATATCAAGAATATTTCGATTTATAAACATATTACCAGAAATACATACAGCTTCAGGAGCCAAAAGATGTATAGCATTTGCTAACGAAATCCCTAAATAATTAAAAGTTCTCTCTAGAATCTCATTTTCCCTTTTATACAAAAATTCCTTCAGAACGTTTTCAAAATCGTTCTCATAACCAAAATCCTTAACTATTTTAGAAAGGGAGGCATAAATTTCCAAACAACCAGAATTACCACACCAACACTTCTCACCATTTTCTTTAATAGTAGTATGACCAATTTCACCTTCGATACCCTGAAAACCTTCCAAGATCTCTCCTTTATAAAATATTCCAAGTCCAATACCTTTCTCTAATAATAGATAAAAAAATGTATTATATCTACCAGCATCCCCATACCAATTTTCAGCTATTAATCCCACATTAGTATCCTTTTCTATATATATAGGTTTCTTATAATATTTTTCTAAAAATGATACAATCTCGAAATTTTCCCAATTTAAACTTACAGAAAGAATAACCTTTCCATTTTCCCTATCAATTATTCCTGGTACTGAGAGAAAAATAGCAATTATTTTTTCACTGTATTTTCTATAAAGAGGATCTATAAGCTTTAATAAATCTTCTTTAGCGTCTATCTTGCATGGTATACTCTCCTCAATTTCTCCTTTTGCATTAAAAATAGCAGATCTTCCTTCCATACCACTAAGATCTACTGAAAGTACCTTCAAATCTGGATTAATAATTAACTTAGTAGGCCTTCTTCCTCTCTCTGTCTCCACTTTTCCTACTTCTATTATTATTTTCTTTTTAATAAGATCATCTACTATCTCTGAAATAGCAGTCTTTGTAAGATTAGATATTCGAGCAAGTTCAGCTCGTGATCTTGGTCCTGTTCTCATTAATATTTCAAGAATAAGATTTTTGTTATATGCTCCTATATATTCAGGAGTTCTCCCTTTCTTCATACTACTTCTCTCCTTTTTGTTAAACTTAATATTAAATTCATTAAAATTTTAACATAAAAATTTTTCTTTCCAATTGTGATATAATATCCTACTAAAAACCAAAAAGGTGGTGTCAATTAAAATGAAAAAGATAGTTATTTTTATCATACTATCAATAATAACTCTTTTAAACAGCATTTATGGAATTCAAACCATATCAGTATCCATTCCTCCCATAGGTAGCATATTAAGATATATTGCAGGTGAAAAATGGAGGATAGAAGTACTTTTACCCCAAAATACAAATCCTCATCTTTTTGAGCCAACCCCAAACACCATGAAAGCTATAGAAAACTCTAAACTTATAATAATAAATGGGGGAGATGTAGATCTATGGGCAATGAAACTTATTAATACTAAACAAAAAGATCTTCTCATAATAGCGGATAAGATTAAAAACAAAGACGATAACCCCCATTATTGGCTTGATCCTCTCATGGTAAAAGAGATAGCACAAGCCATTTACGAAAAATTAAGAAGTATTGATCCCCAAAATCAAGCTTATTATCAAAATAATTTAAAAATTGTGGAGAAGAATATTCAAGAAATTGATAATTATATAAGGAGAAGTCTATCTCCCTATAAGAAAAGGGAGATCATAGCATATCATCCTTCTTGGTATTACTTTTATAAAAGATATGATATCAAAGTATTGAGCTATATAGAGGAAGGAGAGGGAAAAGAGCCATCCTTGAAGAAGATTCAAGAGATCATAAATATTATTAAAAAACATAAGATTAAATATATTGTAAAAGAACCTTTTATTAATCCACCAGTGATAAGAACAATACAAAAAGAAACAGGAGTAAAAGTAGTAGACATGGATCCTATAGGTTTCAATAAGGATTATTTTTCCTTAATAAAAGAAAATACTAATATTTTGAGAAGTATATTTTATGAACAAAATCATTGAAATAAAGAATCTAACTTTTTATTACAATAATGATAAGATATTAGACAACATAAATTTAGAGGTAGATGAAGGAGAATTTTTGGGTATTATAGGTCCTAATGGGGCTGGAAAATCTACCCTTTTAAAACTAATAGTTGGTATATTAAAACCTCAACAGGGTAAAATAATTTTATTTGGAAAAGAAATAGATAATATCACTTATGAAAAAAAATTTGTTGGATATGTACCTCAAAAACCTGATATAGAAAAGTATCTACCATTAAAAGTAAAAGATATTGTTGCCTTTGGAAGAAGAATCGTTAGAGATTGGAAAGCACTTAACAAAGAAGACCATGAAATAATTAATAAAATAATGGAAAAGTTAGAGATCAAAGAATATGCAGATAAAATATTTAGTGAACTTTCGGGTGGACAACAACAAAGAGTATTAATTGCAAGAGCCTTAGTTCAAAACCCCAAAATTCTCCTTTTAGATGAACCAACAGTAGGTGTGGATATAAAAACTCAATATAACTTTTATAGAATTCTTGAAGAGCTAAAAAATCAAAAGATCTCTATTATTTTAGTAACCCACGATATCGGAGCTATCACTAATAAGGTTGATAAACTTGCATGTCTAAATAGAAAGTTGTATATTCATGGATGCCCTGAAAAAATTAAAATACACGGGGCATTAAGAGAAATATATGGTGAAGAATTTATATATTTAACTCATAAGGAGGATTAATTTTGGATATTTTTCAATATTCTTTTATGCAAAAAAGTATTTTAGCTGGTATATTTATAAGTATAATTTCAAGTATTATAGGCATCTATATTCTCTTAAGAGGGATAACCTTCATGGGGGCAGGAATAAGTCATGCGGTATTTGGGGGGTTAGCTTTTGGTTATCTACTCAATATAAACATGACTTTAACATCTATAATATTTACTATAATAATATTATTAAGTATGCCATATATAACTAAAAAATCAAAATTAAAAGCAGACGTACCAATAGGTATTTACTTTTCCTCCTCCATGGCTTTAGGAGCATTGCTTTTAAGTTTTCATAAAGGTTACACAACTGATCTTTTTAGTTTCCTTTTTGGAAGTATTCTCTCTATAGGAGATCAGGATCTTTTTCTAACAATTACATTTACAATTTTTCTTTTGTTCTTTTCTTATAAAAATTATTGGAAGATTTTATTTATTATCTTCGATGAAGAATCTGCCAAAGCCTCTGGAATAAACACATCCCGCTTAGAAACCTATATATTAATCCTCACTGGTATAGCCATTGTACTTATAAGTAAACTTGTTGGCATCATCTTATCTTCAGCTTTAATTATTATTCCTGTAGCTACTTTAATAACTTTTATAAAAGACATAAAAAAATTAGCAATCTATACCATATTATTTACTTTTTTAAATATCTTATTGGGATTAATAATTTCCTACCACTTTGATACACCTTCTGGCTCCACCATCGTTATGCTTGTAACTCTTGTTTTCTTTATCTCCCTATTTTTTTCAAAAAAATAAAATTACCTATAAGTTTCTTCTTCTGCCTTCTCAAATATTTTTTTAAGCAAAGTCTCTTCTATTACCTCTGCTGCAGCTCCTATAGGTCCTGTTAAACCACCTAATTTAGTAGTAATAATCTCTGGTATAGGAGGAAAGGCATGAAGATTTACTACTCTCTTTACAGGATCCAAAAGAAGCTCCTCTGCTTTGGAAAGTCCTCCAGCAATAATAACAATTTCAGGATTTAGTATATTTATAAGATTAGCAATACCTATGCCTAAATAAGTTCCAAGCTCTTCAAAAATATTAAGAACAAATCTATCTCCAGATTTCCCAGCCTCAATAATCTCATCTAAAATCTCATCTCTACTCTTATTTTCCAAATTCACCTTCGTATATGCATTCTTGCGGATACCTTCTAATATTTTTTCATAGAGCACCTGCGTTGAAACATAACTCTCTAAACATCCATAACTTCCACATTTACATTTATTTCCATTTTTCTCTATAATTGTATGTCCAAACTCTCCAGCTCTATCATCAGGTCCCCTATAAATTTTACCATCAAGCACTAAGCCTGCACTCACACCACTTCCTACCCTTACACATATGAGATTATCCTTACCAATACCAGCACCATACCAAAGCTCTCCATAAGTGACAGCTTTTACTATATGTTCAATAAAAATAGGTACTCCCTCTATGTATTTAGAAAGATATTCCTTTATTTTTACATTTCTCCATCCAAGATTCGGCGAGAACAAACACACTCCTTCCTTTCTATTTATTGTACCAGGTACAGCTAACCCAACTCCAATAATATCCTCCTTATTTACTCCATCAATCAAAGAACGATATATATTAACTACTCCATTCAAAACCATATCTACATCATTGTTATATAAGACAATACTCTCTTTTCTCAAAACTCTTCCAGAAAGAGCCATTAATATGCCTGTAATCTTATCCTTCTCTATCTCTATTCCTATAGGATAATAACCTACTTCATTAAGAGTAAGTTCTATAGGACGCCTGCCAACTTTTGTTACCTGGGCAGGACTTTCCTTTATTATCCCCACACTTATTAGATTTTCCACAATACTAGATACTGCAGAAGGACTTAATTTTGTAATCTTAGAAATGTCATAACGAGATATAGGCCCCATTCTTCTTATGGTATCAAGTACCAAAGATATATTAGCAATTCTCATACTTTTTATATTTACAGGTTTCAACTTCTATTGACCTCCAATCAAAAATTTTTTTTACCATAAAAAATTATATTATTTTTTATAAATTAAAGTCAATAAAATAAATACAATTCAAGAATTACAAGAGGATAATAAAAGAATATCTTTTTACATCTGTATTATTTAACCTAAGCGTAAAAATTATCCATTGTGATAATATATAAGGAAGAAAGGAGGTAAAAAATGGAAGAAAAGATTTTATTGAAACTTCAGAGAAACGAAATAACCGAACACAACATATACAAAATTCTTTCAAAAGGGTTAAAAGATAAAAAAAATAGGGAAATACTTTTAAAAATTTCTCAAGATGAGTTTGCCCACTACAACGTACTAAGGAAAATAACCCAAAAAGATTTAAATCCAAATAAATTTAAGCTTTACTTGTATCTCTTTCTTACAAAGATTTTTGGTTTTACCTTTGTACTCAAACTTATAGAAAAAGGAGAGGATAAAGCAATAGAAAGCTATAGAAAAATTATTAATAAGTATCCACAAATTAATGAAATCCTTGATGATGAAAAAGAACATGAACAGAAATTATTAAATACCTTAGATGAAGAGAGATTAAACTATATTGGATCAATGGTTCTTGGATTGTCAGATGCCTTAGTGGAACTTACAGGTACCTTAGCAGGTTTAACCTTTGCCTTCCAAAATACAAAGCTTATATCCATATCTGGATTAATAACAGGAATTTCAGCTGCATTATCAATGGCAGGATCAGAGTATCTCTCTTCGAAAGCAGAATCTTCTGAAAGAAATCCTTTGAAATCTGCAATAACCACTGGAATAACATATATTATGACAGTTTTAATTCTAATCCTTCCCTACTTAATAACACAAAATTATATCCTTGCTTTAATTTTAACTCTTCTTTTTGCAGTCATTTTAGTTGTAATCTTCAATTTTTATATATCAGTTGCAAAGGACTATGAGTTTAATAAAAGATTTTTAGAAATGACAATTATTATCTTTTCTGTATCCTTTATAAGTTTCTTAATAGGGGTTTTTGTCAAAAAGGTTTTAGGAATCAATATAGATTAAGAAGGGGAAGCTTATAGCTTCCCCTTAAGATAAAACCCCTACTTTTCTCCCACATCTATTTGCCACACAATATTTTTCCTTAAAATGGTTTATAAATTCATCTTTAAAATATCTAATTGCAGAAACCACAGGAAGATGTACCGATTGTCCTAATGGACAGAAGGATGTATCCTTCATTACAAGACTAATATTTACCATTTCATCTATATCCTCTTTAGAACCCTCTAAATTAGCAAACCTATTTATTATTTCTACCAATCTCTTAGTACCAACTCTACAAGGAGTACACCTACCACAAGATTCATGCTCAAAAAATCTTAAAATACTCTTCAACATATCTACAATACATGCTGTTTCATTCATAACTAATATAGCCCCAGATCCAAGGACTGCTTTATATTCTTTTAAGTTTTCAAAATCCATCTTAACATCAAGCATTTCCTCTCCTAAAAAGGCACCAGCTGCTCCTCCTACTAATGCACACTTAAACTTTTTCCCATCCTTTATCCCGCCACCATATTGGAAAATTATCTCTCTCAAAGGAGTACCCATCTCTACTTCTATAAGGCCTGCATTTATCACATCTCCTAAAATGGTATAGACCTTAGTGCCTGGACATTTTTCTGTTCCAAATTGCCTAAACCATTCAGCTCCATTTCTTACAATATCAGGAATATTAGCCAATGTTTCCACATTGTTCACTACAGTTGGCTTATTTCTCAATCCCTGAGAAACAGGATAAGGAGGCTTTATTCTTGGTACTCCTCTTTTACCCTCCAAAGATTCTATTAAAGCTGTTTCTTCTCCACAGATATAAGCACCTGCTCCCTTCCTCACCTCTATATCAAAGGAAAAATTACTACCAAGAATATTATCTCCAATAAGTCCATAATCTTTTGCTGTTTGGATAGCTTTCTGCATACGATCTATGGACAATTTATATTCCCCTCTAATATAAATATATCCCTTCTTAGCTCCTACCGCATAACCAGCAATAGTCATGGCTTCAACTATTCTATAAGGATCACCTTCTAAAATTAATCTATCTTTGAAGGTTCCCGGCTCTCCTTCATCAGCATTACATATAACATATTTTTCATCTGCAGGAATTTTATAAGTAAACTCCCATTTCAAACCTGTGGGAAAACCTGCTCCTCCTCTACCTCTAAGTCCTGAATCTTTAACCACTTTTATTACATCTTCAGGTTTCATTTCAAAAATAGCCTTAGTTAGGCCATCAAATCCATCAGAAGCTATATATTCTTCTATACTCTCGGGATTTATCACTCCACTATTTTTAAGTACAATCCTTACTTGTCTCTTGGTTAACCCAACCTCTTCCTTTACTACTACTGATGGGGTAGTAATTTCTTCTATCATAAGTCTTTTTAAAGGTCTTCCTTTTACAAAATGTTCCTCTACCAATTCTGGAATATCTTCCGGTTTTACATTGCCATAATAAACTCCTTCAGGATAAACCACCATTACTACGCCTTTCCCAATAATTCCAAGAGGACCTGTTTCAATTACTCCTACTTCCTTATCAATACCCCTTTTTCTTAATTCATTTATCAAAGCTTCTTCTACAGCTTTTGCTCCTACCAACAAAGTGTTTGCATCTATGGATATCAAAACATGACTTCTTACTATACTCATAAATTCCCCCTCTTTTCCTCCAAGATTTTATCAACCTTCTCAAAGGTAAGATTTCCATAAACATCATCATTAATCATCATAGCAGGAGCTACCGCACATACCCCAAGACAGCTTGTAAGTTCCAAAGTAAAAAGTCTATCAGGAGTAGTTTCTCCAACCTTTATCTTCAATTTTCTTTCTAAATATTCTAAAAGGGACTCAGATCCAAGTAAATGACATGGAGGTGAATCGCACAATCTTATCACATATCTTCCCCTTGGTTTTAAACTAAACATGGAGTAAAAAGATGCCACACCTTCCACATAGCTCACAGGAAGATCTAAATATTCTGCACATAGTTTTATATCTTCTGGAGTTAAATAATTATTAGGATTACTATCCTGGAGAGCATGAAGAATCTCAATAATATAATCTGGGTTTTTAGGAAAACTTTTCAGAATTTCTTCTTTCGTTTTCATATTTTACAACCCCCAAATTTTTGTTTCCTTTTAAATAGTGTAAAATATAACGATTTAATCTGTCAATAATTTTCCTCTATCATCTCCTCTTTTATAATCTCTTCCATAATTTCAGCTATTTGAGGATCAAACTGTTTTCCCTTATTTTTCTCTATCTCTAAAATAGCCTCCTCAAAAGTCATCGCTCTTTTATAAGGTCTTTCACTGGTCATAGCATCAAAAGCATCAGATGTTGCAATAATTCTCGACTCCAATGGAATTTCATATGAGGATAATCCATCAGGATATCCTAACCCATCCCACCTCTCATGATGATATCTAACAATTTCTGCTAAATCTCTAAATTCTTCTACCTGTTTTAATATTTCCTCACTTTTAATGGGGTGGATTTTTACAATTTCAAATTCCTCGGGTGTCAATCTACCATTTTTATTTAAAATACTTTGAGGAACATAAATCTTACCTATATCATGTAATAATGACGCCCAATATATCCTCTTAATTTTTTCCGCAGACAAATTAAGCTTTTCTGCAATCTTTACCGCATATTTAGCAACCCTTTCAGAATGTCCTTGTGTATATTTATCGTAGTATTCAAGAGTTTTAATAAGAAGAGTTACCATTTTGCTTAAATAAACTTCTCTTTCTCTAATATGCATTCTTATACCATAAAATGCTGAAATAATATCTCCAAACTTTTCAAGCATCTCTATATCCTTTTCCTCAAAGGAATATGTACTTTCCTTCGGAATAACACAAGCTAAATAACCATATACTTTTCCTTGCCACTTAAGAGGGTATAAAAGTATCTCTTTCATATTTATATCCTTTAAAAAACTTGGCTCTCTTACTAATGTAATATTTTGTATATTCAAAATGTTATTACTTTCTTCTTTTGAAATTAATAATCCTTCCAAATTATTATCATATCCATTCATGGCTAAAATCCTTAAAGAATCCATATATTCATTAAAAAATATTCCATAAGTATTTTTATCCAAGAGGAAAGTAGTAATCTGAAGTACTCTTTTTACAAAATCATAATCCTTTAAATTTACGTTTGAAACATCGGCTATATTTCTTATAAAAAATTCAAATTTACCAACCTGCTCTCTAAGTTCATCATGAGCTCTCCTTAATTCTTCTGTAGCTTTTCTTACTCTAAGAGAGAGAATTCTATTATACGAAAGAACAATGATTAATATGGAAAGTCCAATAATCACAATATATAGAACAATTTTAGGAAGAATTGAAGGAACTTCTTCTTTAAATGAATATTTTTCTAATAATCTATTCATATCTTCTTGCAGTATTTTAGACAATCCCTCATTAATAACAGATACAATATGGGCTTTATTTTTAAGAGAAGCCACATAAAGATAGTTTGTACATATTACAGGCCCTTTAAAAAACTCATAAATCAAATCATATTTGGTCAAATAATAGAAAGCAGGCGGATCATCCATGATAAATACTTTTATTTCACCCTTCTTAGCAGAAATTATTATATCAGAATAATTACTATAAAACTTAAAATTAACCTGCGGATTTAGCAGGAGAAAAATCTCTATTAAAGCATCGCCTCTTTTTGCTCCTATAATAAAGGGTGTAACATCTTTTACAGAATTTATTTTTGGTATACTTTTATGATAATAAATACTCGAAGTTATTTTGAAAACTGGATTAGAAAAAACTAAATATTTTCCTCTTTCAGGGGTCTTAAAAATCACATCTATAGCGTCAACTTTTCCTTCAAAAAGTATAATTTGGGCCTTACTCCATTCTTCCGGAATAAGCTCTATTTTTATTCCTGTCTTTTCACTCCATATCTTCCAAAATTCTACTGATATTCCTACTAGATTTCCTTTCTCATCGATATATGTGAAGGGAGGATAGTCTTTATCTGTAACAATCTTAATAGAATTATTAGAAGATATGGGGGATGCAATGAAACAAAATATTAATAATGTAAGAAGACATTTAAAAACTTTTAACTTCATATTAATCTTAATTTTATCATATTTTATGCTATAATTTTACCATAAAAATATGAATTTACTGCTAATATCTATAGCTCCAGGAATTGCCATCTCTTGGTATGTATATCATAAAGATAGATGGAATAAAGAACCATCAAAAACTATAATTTATGCATTTATATTAGGAGCCCTCGTATCTTTTCCATCTGCATTTTTAGAGGTTGTTATAGATTTACTTGATTTATTTAAACCACAAAGAGATTTAGCCTCCCTTTTTATATATACATTTTTCGGAATTGCACTTATAGAAGAAGGAGCAAAGTACTACGCCATTTATAAATTTATCTATCCAAAAGAAGTATTTGATGAACCCTTTGATGGTATTGTTTATTCGGTAATGGTTGGTATGGGATTTGCCACAGTAGAAAACATATTCTACGTCATACCGGGAGGATATGTGGTAGGTCTTACAAGAGCTTTTTTAGCTGTACCTGCCCATTTTGTTATGGCTCTTTTTATGGGATATGCATTTGGACTTGCAAAATTTGGTGTTAGGCCTGAAAAATACTTGACTCAGGCGTTATTCTATCCAGTTTTCTGGCACTCACTTTACGACTTTTTAATTTTGACAAATATATGGTATCTTTCCATTCTTATTCTACCCATTGTATATATAGTGGGAAGGTGGATATGGAAAAGAGGACAAAGGCTGATTATAACTGAAAAAGGGGAGGAAAGTAAATATGATTAAAGCAATACTCTTTGATCTTGATGGCACCTTACTTTATAGTGATTTAGAATTATTTACCAAACATTATTTCTCTATGTTAAGAGAAGAATTTAAGAAAATAGGAGATGCAGATTCTTTATTCAAAAGTTTAAATACAGCGGTAACGAAAATGATGCAAAATAGAGGACCTAAATCTAATAACGAGATATTTTGGGAAGAATTTGAAAAATTAGTAAGCATAGATAGAAATATTATGGAAGATTTTTTTAATATCTTTTATATTGAAAAATTTCCAAAATTAAAAGATATGGTAAAAGCCAGACCAAATCCATACGCAAAAGAAGTTATTGAGAAGGCATTTGATTTAGGTCTCAAAGTAGTAATAGCCACTAATGCAGTTTTTCCACTCATAGCCATAAGGGAGAGATTAAGATGGGCAGAAATAGATAATTTTAATTATGACTTAATAACCTCTATGGAAATTATGCATGCTTGCAAACCATTTCCTGAATACTATAAGGAAATCTTGAAAAAAATAGGAGAAAAGCCGGAAAAAACCATAATGGTTGGAAATGATTTACAAGAAGATCTTTCTGCCAGCTCCTTAGGTATTATTACTTTTCTAACTAAGGATGGACAAATATTAAACGGAGATAAACCAAAGCATACTCCTGACATTATAGGAAAAATGGAGGATCTTTTAGAGATTCTTCCTCTACTTTCTAAATAAGGCCTTTTGTTTTATAATATTTTTGTATTTGTTTTCTCACAAAATAAGGGAGGTGACAATTTTGTTAAGCAATATATTAATCATTATATTTGGTATTATCTGTATTGGATTAGGCCTATGGGGGCTCATAGTTTGGTGGTCCTATTTTCTGAAGGCTTTAATGGCTGGGGTACCAATATTTTTAATTTTCTTAGGAATAATTTTGCTTATCTTTGGATATACAGAATTAAAAACTATACTTTCGGAAAAAAGAGAGAAAAAAGAATAATATATTAAAAAAGAGGGGGACTTAATGCCCCCTCTTTTTTTTACTAATAACCAGCTTCTTTATCTACCACATTGATCATCCTTTCTACATTAGGATACTCTTTCAGATTCTTCAAAAAAATCTCCACTACCCTTTCATCATAATAAGGAGTCATTCCTGCAATATGCGGTGTTATAATTACATTCTCCATATCCCATAATGGGCTATCATTAGGTAAAGGCTCGTCATAAAATACATCAAGTAGTGCACATTGTATTTTATTTTCCTGTAAAGCCTTTATTAAAGCCTTTTCATCTACTGTTCTTCCTCTTCCCACATTTACAAAAATAACATTATTTTTCATTTTATTAAATTCTTCTTCAGAAATAAAATTTTCCGTTTCCTTAGTAAGAGGTAGTACTGTCACAATAATATCTGAATCGTTCAAAAGCTTATCTAAATCTTGAAAAGTCAATAACTCATCAGGTTGTATTTTTATATTCTCTTTTTTCTTTTTAAGCCCTATAACCCTCATATCAAAACATTTAGCAATTCTTCCTATCTCTTGTCCTATATTACCGTAACCTATTATACCCATAGTTTTTCCAGTAAGTTCATCACACCACTCTATCTCATCTTTATTCCACCTTTTCTCTATTTTTCCTTTTATTGCCACATTTATCCTACGAGTCCAAGAAAGAATTAAACCAAAAACATGTTCAGCAATAGATTTAGGATGAACTCCACTAGCAGAAGTCAAGATTACCTCAGAGTATATAATATCATCATAAAGCATATGATCCACACCCGCAGATGTTAATTGTATCCACTTTAAATTTTTAGCTTTCTTGAACTCATCTTTACTTAATTCCCACCCCAAAAATATATCCGCCTCTTCAATATTATCAGTTATTTCAACATCTTGACCAAAAGATAAGATTTTATTAATATACTCTCTTCTTAATGGATACCTAACATATATTTTCATAGAAACCTCCTTTGAAAAAGAATATTATTTTATGATATAATCTTACCACTATGGACTTGTACCTTTATAATACATTAACAAAGAAGAAAGAAAAGTTTGAACCAATAAACCCACCCTATGTGGGAATGTATACTTGTGGACCTACAGTTTACAACTATGCACACATAGGAAACTTAAGAACCTATATTTTTGAGGATATTTTAAAAAGAGTATTGATTTATAACGGCTATATTGTAACTCATGTAATGAATATAACTGATGTAGGACATCTTACTTCTGATGCTGATGAGGGAGAAGATAAGATTGAAAAGGAAGCAAAAAAGGAAAGAAAAAGTGCATGGGAAATTGCAGAGTTTTACACCGAGGCTTTCAAAAGAGATTTGAAAAAATTAAATATTTTGGAACCAACTATCTGGTGTAAGGCAACAGATCATATACCTGACTTTATAGAACTTATAAAAATCCTTGAACAAAAAGGCTACACCTACAGAACATCTGATGGAATATATTTTGATACCTCAAAGGTGCCTGACTATGGTAAATTAGCAGGACAAGATTTAGAAGAGCTTCTACCAGGAGCAAGGGTAGAATTTAACCCTGAAAAAAGAAATCCTACTGATTTTGCTCTATGGAAATTCTCTCCTAAGGATGTAAAAAGGCAGATGGAATGGGATTCTCCATGGGGAGTAGGTTTTCCTGGATGGCATATTGAATGCTCAGTTATGTCTACAAAATATTTAGGACAACCCTTTGATATCCACTGTGGTGGTGTGGATCATATTCCTATTCATCATACAAATGAAATAGCACAGTCTGAAGCTGCATATGACAAGCCTATGGCTAAATATTGGTTGCACGGAGAATTCCTCATTATGGGAGAAAAGAAAATGGCAAAATCCGAAGGTAATTTTCTTACATTATCAGATCTGGAAGAAAAGAGTTATCATCCATTAGCATATAGATATTTTTGTCTTACCGCTCATTATAGAAGTCCTTTAAGATTTACATGGTCAGCTCTTGAAGGGGCACAAAGAGCTCTAAATAGACTTTATGAAAATATGAAAAGATATCCCAAGATAGAAGCTGATTATGACAAAGAGTATAAAGAAAGATTTCATCAAGCCATAAATGATGATTTAGATATACCAAAAGCACTTGCCATTTTATGGGAACTTGTGAAAGATGATAAAATAGCACCCGAGGTTAAGAGAGCTACAATTATTCAATTTGATAAAGTATTCGGATTATCCTTAGATAATCCTCCAGAAGTTAAAATTGAAGTACCTGAAGAAATTTGGCAACTTTTAGAAGAAAGAGAAAAAGCGAGAAAGGAAAAAAATTGGGAAAAAGCTGACAAAATTAGGGAAGAAATAAAACAAAGAGGTTATATAATAGAGGATACACCCCAAGGACCTCGAATCAAAAAAGCTACAATCCTTAATAAATAATTTTTATTTCTTTTCTTTATCTCTATACATTCTTTCATCTGCAATCTTTATTAATTCATCTAAGGACTTGCTATCTTCAGGGTAAGAGGCTATACCAAAACTAAATTCTAAATTTATCCCATCAATATTTGAAAATCTTTCTTTAAAATCACAAAGAGTTCTTTTCATAATCTTTTCTGCTACTTCTCTTGTTGTATTTATAAGAATAATACAAAACTCATCTCCTCCAAACCTTATAATTACATCTCCAGATCTAAAATTCTTTTTAAAAAATTCTACTACTTCTTTCAGTACTTGATCCCCTACATCATGACCAAATTTATCATTAACATCCTTAAAGTTGTCCATATCAACAAAGACAAGAGAAAAAGAAATATTTTTATTTACTAATTCTTTGAAAATAACATCTAAATATCTTCTGTTGTAGGTTTGAGTTAAAACATCCAAATAAGCTATCTCTTCCATAATATTTCTTTCTATTAATAACTTTTCTTCTCTTATCTTGATCTTATCTATCATATTTTTAAAAGCCCTCATAAAATCGCCTATCTCGTCTTTTCTATGAATATCAAAATCCACATCATAATTTCCCCTTTCTATTTCCCTTGCTATTAGTACTAACTTTTCAAAAGGTCTCATTATACAGGAAATCAGAAATTGGGAAATCAAAAGAGATGATATTAATATAAAAAGAGCAAATGATATAAGCATTATTAAAGATGATCTATATATTAAATATATAATCTTGCTCTCTTTTTCTATATGAACCAATATGTTTTCACTTAAAGGAATCTCAATATGATAGGATGGATACTCATAATAATTTCTTAACTTTTCTTCTCTAACATTTCCCATATTTAAAATCGTTATTTTAGCATCTAAAAAATTTTCCCATTCTCTAATTATCCCTTCATCTATAGGTTTTGCAAACAACAAATAAGCATCATAAAAACATCTTTTATCATCACTCATCACCGGGCCTACAGCACATAGAAATACCTTTTATCTATAAGAATAGAAGAAAACTTCTACCTCTTTTCCTTTTTCTTTTAGAAAATCTTTTGGGATATTACGGAATGAAGAAGTGATAATTTCTCCATCTTTTGTAAAAAGAATCACATCATATTTAAGGGTTTTCTTAACCCATGGATTAATATTTGCCTCTAAAAACTCCTTGTCTCTCCTCTTAACCCCTTTTTCTCCCAAATCCCTCCAATAAATATAATCCATTAGATTAACAACTAAAATCTTCTTTTCTTTTTCCACCAATTTACTAAATAAGACTTGGATATTTTTAGTTTCTTTGTTTACATTTTCCCTAAAAACGTTTTTTACAAGTAGTATATCTCCGAGGATAAAAACAAGGAAAATAAAAAGATTAGAAATTACTAAAATCAATACTATTTTAGTCCTCAGCTTTATTTTCTCTATCCTCCTTATCCATTTCCTTTTCCATATTAAATAGATTATATCATAAGTTTTTGCTAAAATATTCTTGAAGGAGAGGTGGCCGAGTGGACGAAGGCGCTCGCCTCGAAAGCGAGTAGGCTGACAAAGCCTCGTGGGTTCGAATCCCACCCTCTCCGCCATATTATTTTAATTACTATTAAAACGATTGCCTAAATAGATCTCTTATTGTAAAATATTTTAAAAACTAATAATAGGGAGGTAATAAATTATGCCCTTTGTAGATCATCGTTCTCAAAAGATTAGGAGGAATAAAGAGGAACTTCTTAAACATCTCCAAACCTTCAAATTAGATCTTAAATTTTCAGTGGGTATCTGGTACTTCACTCCTGGAGGTGGCAGATTCCATGAACCTTACGTAGAACAAAAAAGTATTCCAGAAAGAATAGAAATGGCTGCTGAAATGGCTAAATATGGAGTGAAGGGAATAGAAGCTCACTATCCTGCAGAAGTCAATGAAGAGAATCTTCATCTTTATAAAAAACTCGAAAAAGAAGCTGGAATAAGACTTGTTGCTGTTCCTTTAAGCCTTTTTTACGATAAAATATTTGAATTTGGCTCTCTTTCTAATCCTTATGAAAAATATCGTAAGGTAGCCTATGAAAGATTAGTAAACGGTTTAAAATTGGTAAAAGAAGCTAACGCAGATATTTGTATAATATGGCCTGGAATTGATGGATATACTTATTCTTATGGACACCTTTACTATCATATGTGGGATACCTTTGAAGAATTAGTAGCCCAAGCTATGGACGAAGTACCAGGAGTACAAGTTGCTATTGAACCAAAACCTTATGAACCAGCACCAAATAACATTTATAGAACTACTGCTGATGGAATATTAGCTGCGAGAGACATAGAGTCAAGACTCAAAAACCCTGAAAATCTCAAACTAATAAATGAAGGACATGCTTTAGTAGGTTTAAATCCAGAGGTGGGTCATGTCAGAATGGGATTTGAGGATCTTCCTTATGCCTATGCCAGAGTTGCAAGAGAAGGTAGATTATTCCACACTCACTGGAACAGCCAACCTCTCGGAAACTACGACCAAGACCTAAATGTGGGAGTAGTTGACTGGGATTCTACAGAAGCATTGCTTTATACTTTAAAGATGGTAGGTTATCAAGGATATTTTGGAATTGATATAAATCCTGAAAGAATGCCTGTACAAAAAGCAATAGAAATCAATACAAAAGTCCTCAACATTATGAATGAGAGAATTGAAAGATTACCTCACGAAAGAATCGTTGAGTGCTACTTTGATCCAGAAAATCACAGAGGTGAATTAGAATTAATCTTAGCAGAAAACCACAAATAAGAAGATCTTCATTAAGAGGGGGAGAAATATTTCTCCCCCTCTTTTTTAACCTTTTTTTAACTTATGGTCAAAAACTCATAAAATAACTCATAATTTAAAATTTTTTGGTAAAAAAATCCTCATATCTCAGTTTTTTCTCCTTTGAACTATATATTGAGTTGTGATATAAATATAACCACAATATTTAGTGGGGGTATAGAAATGAGATGTCCTTTTTGTAACCATGAAAACACTTCTGTTATTGATACAAGAGAAATAGAAGATCAAAGAGTAATAAGAAGAAGAAGAGTATGTCCAAGATGTAAGGGAAGATTCACCACCTACGAAAGAATAGAAGAAAAACCTATTATGGTAATCAAAAAGGATGGTAGAAGAGAACCATTTGATAGAAATAAGCTATTAGCAGGTTTACAAAGAGCAGTGGTTAAGAGAAATATTGATAATGAAAAATTGGAAGCTATTATTGATGAAATTATAGGAGACATAAAGAAACAAGGAATAAGTGAAATTTACTCAAAAGAAATAGGGAAAATGGTATTAGAAAAATTAAAAGATTTAGATGCAGTTGCATATGTAAGATTTGCTTCTGTATATCAAGAGTTTAGTTCCTTAGAAGAATTTGCAAAACTTCTTTCTCAAATGAAAAAAGCATAAACTAAGCGAGGAGGTATGAAAAATGATTAGTAATCTGAATGATCTTATAAAAGAATACTTAAACAGAGAAGACTGGAGAGTAAACGAAAATTCAAATATGGGATATTCTCTCCAAGGCTTAAACTATTATCTTTATTCTTCTCTTATAGCAAGATATTGGTTAGAAGAAATCTATCCTCAAGAGATAGCAAGGGCTCATCAAAATGGAGATTTTCATATACATGACCTTGGATCTCTCTCAGTATATTGTGTGGGTTGGGATTTGGAAGATCTACTTTTGAAAGGATTTGGAGGGGTAGAAGGAAAAATTGCCAGCAAACCAGCCAAACATTTCAGAACCGCTTTGGGACAAATTGTAAATTTCATGTTTACACTTCAAGGTGAAGCGGCAGGAGCTATTGCTTTTTCAAATTTTGATACATTGCTGGCTCCTTTTATTGCCTATGATAATCTCACCTATAAAGAAGTAAAACAAGCAATGCAAGAATTTGTTTTCAATCTCAATATTCCAACCCGTACAGGATTTCAGACTCCATTTACTAATTTAAGTTTTGATTTAGTAGTACCAGAAGATTTAAAAGATAAAAAAGTAATAATAGGAGGAGAAAGAAAAGAAGCTACATATGGAGAATTTCAAAGAGAGATGGACCTTTTAAATGAAGCTTTTGCAGAAGTAATGATAGAGGGAGATGCCAATGGGAGAATCTTTACCTTCCCTATACCAACTTACAGCATAACAAAAGATTTTCCATGGGAAAAGTCAAACTTAACCAAAATTTGGGAAATGACAGCTAAATACGGTACTCCTTATTTCTCAAACTTCGTTAATTCAGATATGGATCCTTCAGATGTAAGATCTATGTGCTGTAGATTAAGATTAGATAACTCTTTGGTAAGACAAAGAGCCTTAAGTTTTTCTTTAAATGTAAATAATAAAAACGTGGATGAGTTAAAACATAGAGGTGGCGGATTATTTGGAGCCAATCCCCTTACAGGAAGTATTGGTGTGGTAACCATAAATATGCCCAGACTTGGATATTTATCTAAAAATGAAGAAGAATTTTTTGAAAGACTATCTTATCTAATGGATCTTGCAAAAGAAAGCCTTGAAATAAAAAGGAATGTAATAGAAGATCTCACACATAAAAATTTATATCCTTATTCCAAATATTATCTTTCTGGAGTTTATGAGTTAACAGGACAATATTGGGGAAATCATTTTGCCACCATTGGACTTATAGGTATGCATGAGGCATGTGTAAATTTACTTGGAGAAGGTATAGATACATCAGCTGGAAGGGAATTTGCTATAAAAGTTCTTAAATTTATGAGAGAGAAACTTTTAGAATATCAAAAAGAAACTAATAATCTTTACAACTTAGAAGCTACTCCTGGAGAAGGTACATCCTACAGATTAGCAAGAATAGATAAGTCAAAATATCCAGACATTTATACCTCGGGAGATAAAGAACCCTTCTATACCAATTCTACTCAACTTTCTGTTGATTATTCAGCAGATCCTTTTGAAGTATTGGAACATCAAGATGAGCTCCAAAGTCTCTATACAGGTGGTACTGTATTGCATATATTCTTAGGTGAAGCATTGGAAGATATAGAAATGGTAAAAGAGGCAGTAAAACTTATCACAAATAACTATAGATTGCCATATTTCACATTAACTCCCACCTTTAGCATATGTCCTGAACATGGTTATCTTAGAGGAAATTACGAAAAATGCCCTACTTGTGGAAAAGAAACAGAAATTTATTCAAGAGTAGTAGGATATTACAGACCTGTTAAAAGTTGGAATAAAGGAAAACAAGAAGAGTTTAAATTAAGAAAAACCTTCACGTTGACATTAAAGGAGAGGAGAAAACATGAAAATCTCAGGTTACCTGGGATTTAGTCTCGTAGATTATCCTGGTAAACCAAGCTTTGTTATATTTACTCAGGGTTGTAACTTTCGTTGCCCCTTCTGTCACAATCCTGAGCTTATATCTACAAGGAAAAAAGGTACTTATTTTGAAGATTTTATAATAGAGGAAATTGATAGAAGAAAAAAAATGATAAAGGGGATTGTAATAACAGGTGGGGAGCCTACACTAAATGAGGATCTTCCTTCCTTTTTATTTAAATTAAAAAGAAAAAGATATTCCATAAAATTAGATACAAATGGATCAAATCCTAAAATGCTTATAGAACTAATCAAAGGCAAATTAGTTGATTATGTGGCTATGGACTTTAAAACATCACCATCAAAATATGCTATGGCAATAGGACTTTCAGAAGAATTAGCCAAAAAATATGTAAATAAGATAAAAGAATCTTTAAGAATATTAAAAGAAAGCCACATTAACTTTGAGATTAGAACTACTGTAGTACCAAATATTGTAGAAAAAGAAGATATTATAGAGATAAAAAATATTATTGAAGATGTGCCTTACTATTTACAAACCTTCAAACCTGAAAAAACTTTAGATCATAATTATAGAAACCTATCTCCTTACTCCAAAGAATATTTAAAGGAGCTCAGTATATTGTCAAAAGGAAATTTAAGATAAATTTTTTAATCTACTATTTTTAATCTCTTTTAGAATTAAAAGCCCAAGAATAGAAGAAATTAATCCCTGCAAGAAATTAATCCTATATCCACCCAGATCAATAGTCATTCCAGAAGTAAAATATGCCAAAACTTGTGCAATAGAAATCACAAGAGTATTAACACCCACAAAACTTCCAGCTTTTCCCTTAGGTATGTATTCAAGAATAAGACTATAAGGAATAACCATTAAAGACCCTAAACTAATGCCATAAATTATAGATGCAATAAAAGCATGAAAAATCCTGTAGGTTTGAGAAAATAAAAAACTACTCAATCCAAAAAGAAATAAAGAAAAAACAGAAAGTTTTTCTTTAGAATATTTATCAGCAAGAAAACCAGATACAAACGTAGAAATGACAGTTAAAATTCCAAAAATAGCAAGTACTACCATATAATCATTAATAGAAGCTGAAAGAGCATCTTGAAAGAATAAAAGAATAAATGAACTAACCGATGAAACTCCATACCAAATGGAAAATTGAAGGAAAAATAGTAAAAACCAAAACCTTCCTTTAAAGAGTTCCAAATCTAATTTTAGATTTTCATTTTTACTATCACCTGGTTTTTCAGGTAAAAATAATAGAAAAAATGCAGAAACTAACGTCCCATATTTAAGGAGTTTAAATACTAAATTAGATGCATGGGCAATAACCACGACAAATATATATAAACCTTGAAAAAATTGAGACGTAAAATTTATTATACCTGTAGCACGGGCATATGTATCTTTAGCTATCAGATCGGGAATTAGAGCTTGATAAATGGAAAAACCAGAATAAAAAAACATAAAAGAGAAAGTTATATAAAGATACAAACTGGATATGTCTTTTACATTTTCAAGGCCACAAACAGAAAAAAGAAATAAAGTTAGAAAAAATATTATTAAAATTTTTCTTCCTTTAAGAAAATTCCTAAGTTTATCTGATAAATATCCAATTAATGGGGGTACAACTATCCCTATAAAGCTTCCAAGAGAAAGCAAAATACCAATCTCTGTCTTTGATGAAACAAATTTATTTACAAAAAATACAAACGAAAAGCTCCTAAAAGCCTGGAAAAAAGAAAAACTAATACCACCCAGGCTTATAAGAACAACAATTCTTATAAATAAACTTAAGCTTATTGTTTTCACAATAAGGTAATTTTACCATTTCTTGCTGTTAAAAAAAATTATTTTATATATGTCTCATTTAATAAATTAGCAACAGCAAGTTTTACCTGTTGAGAAGAAAATCTCTCAACGTTCTTAAGCACGTTATTAATTACCTCCTCTATTTCTTCCCTAGAAAGTACTTTAATTGCAAAATCATACACTACCTTAAGAGCTTCTCTTAAAAACGCTCTTAATTCATCTTCTTGCGATTTGGCTACATTTTTATAAAAATAGGGGGAATTAGGCTTAGCTTCAAAAGTTAGATGAGAGAAAAGATGCTTTACATCTGAAAGACTTTCATATATGAACTTATCCCAATCTTTTTTAAATTCCTCAGCCTTTCCCTTCTTTTCTAAATTTATAAGTATATCTTGCCAGAAATTAAAGAAATAATTCAAAAAATCAAGTTTTAAATTATCTCCTAAAGGTAGAACTAATTTTTTATCAATTACTGATTTTACAAGTTGTAATTTTCTTAGTTCACCAAAAGGTAAAATATCAAGCATTTCTCTTAAAACTCTCTTACCATCAAAAGACCAAAGAACAATATTTTCTTCAATAATTTCACTATGTTTTATAGGTACATACACCTTCTCCATATAAGGTTCTAATTCTTGGCTAAGAAACAAGATTTTTCCCGTATCAATAACATTGTTAATCTCAAGCTTTCTATAACTTTCTATAAAATGGAAAACATCCTTTATTACTGAAAAAAATTCAGAATTTGGAATATCCCTAATTAAAGGAAATATATTAAACCATTCTACTTTTCTATCACGAGTTAGAATTTCAAAAGTAAGTTTATAGGCAGATGGCATTCTATTCAATGTATCTGTCCATTTTTTACGAAAATCCCTTTCATTTTCCTTTTCAAGAGTAAAAACAAAATATCTCCAGAATATATAAACCCAAAATAGATTTAAATTTTCATCTATTCTTAAAAGATTTCTATTCTTTCTAAGTTTCTCAACAATTCTCAAAGTCCTTGCTTCACCATAAGGAGAGTTCAAAATAATTTCCTTTGCAGGTCTAAGTCCATCAAATAACATTCCTACATACTTTTCTTCTTCATTGAGGTTAGTAATATTAATAAGTAGAAAGATAAGATCACCTAAATATTCAATAAGATCAATATCTCTTGACACATCTACAAGTATATGGAGAGGATCTAAACTTAAGTTTGCTTTAGGAGCTTTTTCATCTTGAAAGAAAGTAAAATTTCCTTCTTTCCATAAAGCAAGTCCTAATATAGCATCATTATCTTCACAGTTATCTGCTTTAATATGCTTAATTCTACCTTCTTCAAAATAGACATCAGTCTTTTTAGTACCATGCGTTAACTGTAGTCTTCCTGTTTTTCTACTAAAGGATAAAATCTCAAGAACTTCCCATAATGAAACACTTTTCAAATCTCCATTTAAACTCATAGTCCTCTCCTCTTCCCTTATTTTTTTAAAGGGGAAAGCATTTTCAGCTTTCCCCTATATATTATAACATAGTTTTAAGATAAATTTAAAATTTCTCTTTTTATAAATTATTTAATAACCTTTGCTACCAATTCGAATAATTTAGGAGTAATTCTAAAGGCACTCTTCCCTTCTACAATCACAAGGTCATCAATATAAAAATCGAGAGAAGTATTTGATGGAG
The DNA here is from genome assembly GCF_055181375.1 of Dictyoglomus sp. DH. Lineage (NCBI taxonomy): Bacteria > Pseudomonadati > Dictyoglomota > Dictyoglomia > Dictyoglomales > Dictyoglomaceae > Dictyoglomus > Dictyoglomus sp. DH. Next base: position 1,760,984 of record NZ_CM143706.1, read on the forward strand.
CCTCCACATATAAGCTAAGATCAAGAATAGAAACATTAGCAGGAATCTCATAAGTACCAGAAAGCTCTACCCATTTTCCATTAGGTACGTTATTTTCATGCTTTATCCAATCATATTGAGTGTTAGAATCGGTATCATATTTTCTCTGCATAGTAAGGCCTAAATACTGACTTGATCCAGATTTTTGCATTACCCATACAGATATGCTATAAACCTTACCTGGCTTTAATATATCCTTTAACTGAATCTGAGCGCCATGCCATCCTGCACTTCTTCCAGAGACATATAAACTATACTTACCTGTATGTGCCTCTTTATCGGTTACTAAGATCTTCACATTATCCCCTCTTGCTGTCCATCCTTCTTCTTTGGAACTTTCAAAAGTTGTGATAATTAAAGCGTTAGGAATATTCGGTACTGAAGCAACCTCTTTATTAATCTCTTCTAAAATTTGATTTTGTTCTGTGTTAGACATAGGAGCCTTAGCACAGCCAGCAATAAAAAACAATACTATCAATAAAGAACAGATACTAAAGACCCTTTTCATACTCGGTACCTCCCTTGTTTATAAATTTTTAGAAATGGTGGAAATTGTTTTTCCTCTCTCCTACTTTACTATTAAACCATCTATGTAATAGGACAAAGATTGATCTGGCGATTCAACATAAAGTAAAAGTTCTATTGTATCAGTAGGTACATTATAAGAACCCGAAAGCTCTACCCATGTCTTATTAGGTACATTCTTTTGCCAGACAATAGTATCATAGTTTGTACTTCCATCATTATCCTTTCTTTGCATAGTCAGAGTTATTTTTTGCTCTGATCCAGAATTTTGATAAACCCATACCTTTATACTATAAGTATTACCAGGTTGCAAATACTGTACTCCATCTTGAGAAAGTAAAGGTATTTGAGCTCCATGCCAACTACTGCTTCTACCAGATACGAATAAAGAATAATTTCCATATTTTGCCACATCAGAATTTATATTTATAGATACCCCTGATCCCCTTGGTTGCCAAGATTGAATGGTTTCGTCCTCAAAACTTGTGCTAACAATTGGAACTTCAATTTGAACCTCATTCGATATCCTACTACCCTTATCATTATAAGCTTTTATTCTATAAGAATATACACTATTACGGGAAACACTATCATCAATATAAGAGGTCGTGTTAGGTTCTAATTGCGCTATTGATTCATATTGACCACTACTTGTTTTTCTTTCTACTATAAACCCATCTTCATTATTAGAATTATCCTTCCATACAAGTTTAACTCTTACCTCAGTTAATATGGGATCTACTAATTCAGCAATTAAATTAGAAGGTGCTTCAGGTAGTCCCTCTAATGATGTCTTTGGAGTACAGCCCCCAATTAGAATAAAGATACAGAATAATAAACAAAGGACTAATAACTTTTTAAACATTTCTTTGCACCTCCCCTTTATTTAAAAAAGTTTGTATAAACGTTTTAGAAAAATATAGAAAGGGGGAGAAGGGATATAATTCCCTTCTCCCTCAAAATTCTATTGTTTAAAGAAAAATTGTTCTGGGAATGAGTTAAGTTCAGATCTATAAGGATCATCCCATAGTATTCCAGATGGGACATTTCTTAAATTGTTCTTTACTATTACAAGCTGAGGCAATCCTCCCACTGTTCCAATAATCCAAATATTCTTTCTATGTAAAGCTATGATTTGCTTTATTATTGTATCTCTCTTTCTTGCATCCACAGTTCTATTAAATTCATCCCATAGATCATATATTTTTCTAATATCTCCAGAAGGTTCTTCTCCTTCTTGTCCTTTAGTCCAATACCATCTGGCATAAAGAGGTGCCCAAGGACCATCTGTCCATGTTCCAAGTAATCTTCCTGCATTTATAGCCACATTACTCATACGATCCATAACCCAAACACCAATTTCTATATCACCTGAATTACAATTTGTGGTATATAAACTTCTATCAACCTGTTTAACTATAGTTTTTATACCTATAGCCTCCCAATAGCTCTTAATAAGCTCCATTGTGCTCATATTAGCACTTCCTGGATATGTAGTAAAACTTACTATTAGCTCAATTGGTTTCCCATCTGGACCTAATCTAAATCCATCTTTCCCAACTTTTAAACCCATTGCATCTAACAATATTTTAGCTCTCCCAGGATCATATTGAGCATAAGCTTTTGCCCAAGTCTCATCATAATATGCAGCTCCAGGTGGAATAGCTGCCTGCATTGGTACTCCTAAACCAAAGTAAAGAATCTTATTAATTTCTTCTCTGTTAATAGCAAGAGATAAAGCTTGTCTAAATCTTACATCTTGGAATAGTTTTCTCTTTACAGGATCTTTTATATTTTGATTTAGATATATAGCAGGATCTGCCCCTGTACCAGTCCTCCAAACAAGTACCCTGTAATTTCCTTTATCTTTATTTTGCATGAATAAAGTATAATTGGGAAGCCTCATATGTCTTGCTTGAAAGTCTATCTCTCCAGCTATAGCCTTCATATTTATCATTTCTGCATCACTAACAAGGTAGTGTACTACTCTATCAATATATGGTAATTGGTTCCCTTCGGTATCTACTACTGGATAATAAGGGTTTCTTTCCATAACGAATACTGGCTCATTAGGACTCTTGCTCACAATCTTCCAAGGTGACATGGTAGGTAAATCTGGATTCTGTATATAATCAATCATAAATTGGAATAGCTCATACCATTTATTAAAACCTTTTTGTTTGGCCATAGCCTCCAATTTGTCTTTTGGTGTATATTTAGGATGAAATTGAGAGAGATAATGCTTTGGTGCATAAAAGCTAAAAGATCCTTTTGAATTATCAATAAACCATCCTTGGGTTGGGAAGGTATAAATAAACATCGGATTTGGATTTTTAAATTCTATTCTAAAAGTATAATCATCAACCTTAACAAATTTTGCTCTAACCCCATCCTGTACAAAAGCAGATGGGAATGTAGGAGTAAGCTCCTCATTACCTATTACATCTTCATACCAGAAAATTACATCATCAGTTGTAAGTGGATGGCCATCTGACCATTTTAATCCTTCTCTTAACTTAAAGGTAAATATCCTACCATCCTTAGAAATAGTATATTTCTCTACAAGCCATGGAAGAATCGTCTTACTATCAGAAGCCCATCTCATTAAATTGTTAGCATCATAGCATATTTTAGCAATACCCCATCTATCACCAGGTCCTGTCCAAGCTCTTCTTAGAGTACCTCCATATCTACCAACTTCTTCAAGAGGTTTTACAACAATTGGATTTTTTGGTAATCTTTGCTCTACTGGTGGAAGTTTTCCTTCTTTTACAAGAGCCGAAAGCATAGGTGATTCATTGTATTTCTTTTGTCCTACAATAGTATTTCCGAAGATTAACAAGAATATTAACAAGAGAGATAATATTTTTATGGATCTCATCTTTTTAACCCCCTCTCATCTATACAATTGGAATACCCTTCAAGTCAAGTTCTTTAGCAAAATGACAAGCCACGTAATGTTCATTACCTATATCAATTAAATCTGGCATCACCTCCTTACATATTTCCTTAGCATAATTACACCTTGGATGAAAATAACATCCAGAAGGAGGGTTTGAAGCATCAGGTACTTCTCCCTTTAATAAAATTCTACGAGTTCGCATCTTCGGATCAGGTTTCGGAACAGCAGAAAGTAAAGCTTCTGTATATGGATGTCTTGGTTTTTCAAAGATTTCCTCTGTCCTTGCCAATTCTACAATCTTACCTACATACATAACAGCCACCCTATCACAAATATGTTCTACTACTCCTAAATCATGAGATATAAAAAGATAGGTTAAATGAAATTCTTCTTGTAAATCTCTAAGAAGATTCAATACTTGGGCCTGAATTGAAACATCAAGAGCAGAAACTGGTTCATCACAAACCACTAATTTAGGCTTAAGAGCCAAAGCCCTTGCAATACTTATTCTTTGTCTCTGTCCACCAGAAAAAGCATGAGGATATCTTCTCATATATTCAGGTCTTAATCCAACTTTCCTCATTAAATCCGCTACCCGTTCCTCTAACTCCTTACCCTTTGCAATCCCATTTACAAGAAGCGGCTCTCCAATAATCTCTTTAACAGTCATTCTTGGGTTCAAAGATCTAAAAGGATCCTGAAAGACCATCTGCATATATTTTCTAACTTTATTTAATTCATTATTGGGTAGCTTAGCCACATTAATAGATATTCCATCAACATGAAGAATAACATCTCCTCCTGTTGGGTCATATGCCCTCAATATTACTTTACCAGTCGTAGTTTTTCCACAACCAGACTCACCAACAAGCCCTAAGGTTTCTCCCTCCCTTACAAAAAAGCTAATATCATCTACAGCTTTAACCGTTGCAATCTGTTTTTTAAAGAAGCCTTTTGTCACAGGAAAATATTTCTTCAAATTTTTTACTTCCAAAAGGATACCATTCATGACTTTTCCACCTCTCCATAAAGTAAACAGCTCACTTTATGTCCTGGTTTTACTTCTTTTAATTCTGGAACTCTTACATTACATAAACCATTTACAAATTGTGGACATCTTGGATGAAATGAACAACCAGTTGGCATATTATAAGGATCAGGAACAATTCCTTTTATAGCTTTTAATCTTCCCCTAACTTTCTTTCCTATTTTAGGAATAGATTCCAATAAGGCTTTCGTGTAAGGATGTAAGGGGTCATAGAATATATCTTCCACCGAACCACTCTCCACTATCTTTCCAAGATACATTACTATAACCTCTTCTGCCATTTCTGCTATAACTCCTAAGTTATGGGTTATCATCATAACTGCCATGCCAAATTGTTTCTGTAATTCCTTCATAAGCTCTAATATTTGAGCTTGAATTGTCACATCTAAGTTAGTTGTAGGTTCATCCGCTATCAATAATCTTGGTCTACAAGATAAAGCCATAGCAATCATTGCCCTTTGTAACATTCCACCACTGAATTGATGAGGATATTCATCTATTCTCAATTCTGGTCTTGGAATTCCTGCAATCCTCATTAACTCAATTGCTGCTTCTCTCGCAGACTTTTTGTCAAGCTTTTGATGTAACATAATAGCCTCTATAATCTGTTCCCCCACAGTATGTACAGGAGAAAAAGAGGCTCCAGGTTCTTGGAATATCATAGCAATCTCTTTCCCTCTTATACTTCTAATTTCGTTTCCCTTAGGATCTAACTTTACCAGATCAATAATTTCTCCATCTCTATATAAAAAGATTTCCCCTTGAATTTTACTTCTTGGACCAGTTAACTTTAATATGGAAAGGGCGGTAACACTTTTACCACAACCCGATTCTCCAACAATCCCAAGAGTTTTTCCATGCTTAATATCAAAACTAATTCCATCAACTGCCTTTACCACTCCCTCTTCTAACACAAAATACGTTCTTAAATCTTTTACTTCCAATAATTTATCCATCATTTATTCCTCCTTATCTCGCATAAGGATCTGCCGCATCCCTCAAACCATCTCCTACAAAATTAAAAGAAAGAACAACTAATATTACAAACAAAACAGGAAGGAGTAACCAAGGAGCCAATGCCACAGTTCTAAAGTTTTGAGCATCCTGTATTAGAACCCCCCAACTAATAGCAGGTGGTCTTATACCTAAGCCTAAGAAACTAAGAGATGTCTCTCCAATAATCATGCTGGGTATTGATAGGGTTAAAGAAGCTATAATATGGCTTAAGAAAGATGGCAATAAGTGTCTAAATATAACTCTCCTTTCACTAGCTCCAGCTAATTTTGCAGCTATAACAAAATCTTCCTCTCTTAAAGACAAAAACTTACTTCTTACCTCACGAGCAAGTCCTGTCCAACCAATAAAAGAAAGTATTATGGATATTGCAAAATAAACCTTTACAGGAGACCAATTAGCAGGCACAGCTGCGGAAAGTGCCATCCATAGAGGTAATGTTGGTATACTTCTTAAAATTTCTATAACTCTTTGAATAAGCAAGTCAAAAGGACCACCAAAATATCCTGAAATACCCCCAATCACTATTCCAAAAATAAAACTTAAAAAAATACCTACAAGACCCACAGTAGTAGAAATTCTCGTACCATATATTACCCTAGAAAATACATCTCTACCTAAGCTATCAGTACCAAATAAAAATATGTGTCCATCTCCCTCTACTCCAAATAGATGAATATTACTTTTAAATAAACCTAATACTTTATACTCATGGCCCCTAACAAAAAATTTAATAGGATACTTTTTGGATTTATCTTCTTTATAGATCCTTTTTAAGGTATTAGGATCAACCTCCATTTTATATGCATATACAAATGGCCTCAAATGAAAGCCAGTTTCATCAACAAAATGAATTTTTTGAGGTGGTGCAAGTACATAACGAACATCGTATTTATAGGGATCACTTGGAGCAAAAAATTCACAAAAGACTGCAATTATATAAAAGATTATTAATATTATACCTCCCAAAATAGCCAATTTGTTTCTTTTGAATCTCCACCACATAAGTTTCCATTGAGAAGCTACATAAATTTTTTCCTCTTTCTCTATATAACTTTCTTCTATTATTTCCTCTCTCTTTTCCATCTCTGACATATTATCCCTCCTATTCATACCTTACCCTTGGATCTACCCATGCAAGAAGAATATCTGAGATAAATGTACCCAATAAGGTTAAACAACTTAACATAAGGAGGAATGCACCAGCTAAATACATATCCTGATTTCTTAAAGATTCTAAGAGCAAAGGTCCTGAGGTAGGTAAATTTAATACAATGGCTGTAATCTCAGCTCCTGAAACCAAAAACGGAAGTGACCAACCAACAGTACTTATAAAAGGAATTAAAGCTACTCTAAGAGGATATTTAAATACTACTTTCCATTCTTGAAGTCCTTTTGCTCTTGCTGTTAATACATATGGCTTATTCAATTCATCTAAAAGATTAGCCCTTAGAGTTCTTATCATTCCCGCTGTATTTGCAAGTCCAATAATCACTACTGGAACCCATATATGTTTCAGCATATCTAAAAATTTTGCTAAACTCCAAGGAGCTTCTAAATATTCAGATGAAAAAAGTCCTGTAAGATTTTGCCCAAAATAAGCATAAGCTACCCATAACAATATTAAAGCAACCATAAAAGCAGGTACAGAGAGACCAATATATCCTAAAAAGGTGAATAAATAATCTCCAAAAGAGTATTGGTGAGTAGCAGAGTAGGTACCAATTAAAAATCCTACAACCCATATAAAGATAAGTGTAAATAAAGAAATAACAAAGGTTATTGCAAGCCTTTCTCCTATGAGTTCACTTACTGGTCTATTATATAAAAGAGATCTACCAAAATCTCCATGTAACACATTCCATATCCATAATAAATATTGCTCCCATATAGGTTTATCAAGACCATATTGTTTTTTTAAAGCTTCAATTGTTTCAAGATTTACAGACTCACCACTTGTAGCAAGTTGAGCTATATAAGAAGTAAGAAAATCCCCTGGAGGAAGTTGTATCACTACAAAAACAATTACAGATATAAAAAACAATGTTAATAGCATATATAGAAGTCTTTTAATGATATATTCCTTCACCTCTTTTCCCCCTTTCAATCTATTCCAAGGATTAAACTCGTAGTGTTCAAAAAACCCCTTTGGATTTATTATTATTCACATCAAGAAAACGCTTTGCAATCGTTTTCTTATAATATAAATTAAATTTTATTTTATGTCAATATTAAAGAAAAGTTTCATTAAAAAACTAAGAAAATGGTTCCAATTTTATATTCCTTCTTGAAAGAATTATTAAAAAAATTTAGAATAAAACAAACCGACAAAAAAAATAAAAAATTTTGAGGAGAGAAGGAAGCATATGAGAAGACAAGAAAAAAAATCTCCAACAATGAAAGATGTGGCTAAATTAGCGGGAGTTTCCATTAGTACTGTTTCTCATGTGATAAATAAAACAAGATATGTGGAAAAAGAAACAAGAGAAAGAGTATATGAAGCCATAAAAACTTTAGGATATAGACCTAACATTTTAGCTAGTAGTTTACGAAAAAAAATAACTAATACCATAGGATTAATAATATCTAATATTACAAACCTATTCTATCCAGAGGTTGTTAGGGGCGTAGAGGATTACCTCACAAAATTTAACTATAACCTAATATTATGTAACTCTGATGAAGATGTAGAAAAGGAAAAAAAATATATAGAAGTGCTATTTAGTAGAAGAGTAGATGGATTAATAATTACTCCAAGTAAAAGTAGTGAAACAAGAGAAAATCTGGATTTATTTAGGGAAAAAAATATACCAATTGTTTTAGTAGATAGGAAAATAGAAGGCTTAGATGAAGATGTGGTTTTAGTAGATAATGTGAAAGGTACTTATGATGCTATAAATTATTTAATAAGTTTAGGACATAAGAGAATTGGTATAATTACAGGACCATTAGACACTACTACAGGGTATGAAAGATTAGAGGGATATCTTAAGGCTTTAGAAGATAATAATATTAAAAAAGATGACAATTTAATTTATGAAGGGGACTTTAAAGAAAAGGGTGGTTATGAAGGAACAAACTATCTTTTAAACATAAAAAATCCACCAACAGCTATTTTCTCAAGTAATAACTTAATGGTGTTAGGATCACTAAAAAGGATTACTGAAATAGGAGTAAAAATTCCTTCTGATCTATCATTAATATCTTTTGATGATATGGAATGGTTCCCATATTTTTCACCTCCTCTAACAGCTGTATATCAACCAGCATACGAACTTGGTGAAACAGCTGTAAAACTTTTATTTGAAAGGCTTAAAAGAGGCAGAAAAAAGAAAAAGGAGGTTATACTACCCACCAAATTAGTAATAAGAGAATCATGTGCTCCCCCTAAAAAAATATGATTAGAATATATAATGCTTATTTAGATATTGAAACCACAGGGTTAAATCCTGTATCATCTTATATTACAGTTGTAGGTATACTTTTGGAAAACGATTATGAAGAATATTTTTACCAACTAATTGGTCCTGAAATAACAGCTTATAATATCATGATTTTATTGGAAAAAGCTCATACATTGTATACTTATAATGGATCTCGTTTTGATTTACCTTTCATAAAGGAAAAATTAGGTCTTGATCTTGAAGAACATATATACCATAAGGATTTAATGTATTCATGTTGGAAAAGGGGTTTATACGGAGGCTTAAAAAGAATTGAGGAAAAATTAGGTATCACAAGAAAATTAAAAAATATAGATGGTAAGATGGCTATAATCTTATGGAATCATTATATAGAATATGGAGACATCTACGCTTTAAGATTGTTATTAGAATACAATCGTGAAGATGTGATAAACCTTAAAATATTGAAGGAAAAATTACTACCACTAAATTTGTAATTTCCAACACTGGAAATCCTCAGCATATATATCATCAAAAAAGGAATAAGTCAAGGCCCTACAACCTATACAATCAGCCTCAGAACATAAACGGCACTTTCCCTTTAAATTATTTCTACTAAAATTATCCCTAAATTTTACAATCTTTTCATAAATTATACTGAAATCATCATATAAAGCATTTCCCAAAATCAAAGGTAGTCTCCTACAAGGGTATATATCTCCATTCGGCATAATAGCACAGGACTCTCCTAAATTACACAAAGCTCCCCAGATAGTATTTTTCTCAAAATCAACATAAAAAGCTTTATAGGGTATGAGGTCTTCAACTTCACCATCACTCCAAAATGAAATTCTTTCTACTACATCATACCATTCCTTATAAGAAAGAACCATTTCTTTAATCTTATTTCCTTCGCCTAATGGAATAAATCTTTCAAGTATAAAGCCCTTTGCTCCTACTTTTTCTGCAAGCCTGTACATCAGATCCAACTCTTTGAAATTATATTTTGCTAAAGTGAACATTAACAGAAAAGGATATGAGATATTTTCAAGATTACTTATAACTCTTTTAAAAACCCCTTCTCCTCTTATAAGGTCATTAGTTTTTTCTGTCGCTCCTTCCAAAGAAACTTTTAAGTATTTTAATTTTTTAAACTTTTTAAGATGATTTTCATCTTTAAAATTTACACCATTAGTTATTATATTAACATCCTTAATTACCTGAATCCCTTCAATTTCTTCTAAAAGAGGAATTAAATGGGGGAATAAAAAAGGTTCACCACCCGTTAAATTGATGCTAACAGTCTCAAAGTTTTGCTTCTCAAAGTAATCCACTAAATTATAAAGGATCTTTTTAATGTCATCAAAAGACTTATCTTTTCTATTATCATAACTATCTTGATAACAATGCTTACATCTAAGATTACAAAGATCTGTTAAATGCCATTGGAAAGAAAATTCTTTACCCATAAATAAATCTCTATATTTTGATATAATATGTATAAAAGGAGGTGATTTCTGATGGCTGAATGTAAAATACAGAATAATTTAAATAAATGTAATTGTACTTACGAGCCTTGCCCAAGAAAAGGTATTTGTTGTGAGTGTTTAGCATATCACAGAAGTCATGGAGAGCTTCCAGCATGTTATTTTCCTCCCGAAGTAGAAAGAACTTATGACAGATCTATAAGAAGATTCTTTTCTTTGTATAAATAGGGAGGATCTAATCCTCCCTTTCTCCTTTCGGGTCAATATGAACCACAACATCTGAATTTTCAATATTTTTCTTTATAGAATCTTGAACCTTCAAAGCAATTTCATGAGCTTCTTTTGCGGTAAGATTATTTTCTACCTCGATATGTATAGTTATTACTTTTTGATTTTTATAATCATGGACTGATATATCATGATAGTTTAAAACACCTGGTATAGAACATACAATACTTTCTATTTTCCTTATAAACTCCAATTTAGGGGCTTCTCCTATAAGAAAATTAGCAGAAGATTTAATCAAATCAAAACCAACTAAAAAAATTAACAACGAAACAATCAATCCTAAAATACCATCTAAGATATACCATTCAAACATTGCAAAAACAAGACTAAGAGCCACAAGAATAGTAGCAATAGTATCACTTCGGTGATGCCATGCATCAGCAATTAGGGTTGATGAATCAATCTTTTCTCCAAGAAAAATAGAAAATCTAGCCATCCATTCTTTAAAAATTGCAAAAATTATGAGTAATAGAAAAACCATAAGATTAAAACTAACTTTCTGAGGATGTAAAATTCTTTCAAAAGATTCTTTAGCAAGCTCAATTGCTACTATGATAAGAAGAATAGCTATTACAAGGGTGGCTATCTCTTCTATCCTGCCATGGCCAAAAGGATGCTCCTTATCAGCAGGTTTATTTCCTAATCTAAAGCCAAGGACAACGATGATAGAAGTTAAAACATCAGAAAGAGAATGAAAAGCATCAGCTATAAGAGCAATACTTCTTAAATATATACCAGAAAAGTATTTAAAGAGAAAAAGAATCAAATTACCTACCACACTTATCCAACCTTCTAAATATCCTACATACCTTCTATCAACTTCTTTTTTAGAAAATATTTTTTCAAAAAGCCAGGCATTGAATTTTTTCATTGTTTATCCTCCTAAAAACAAAAATTCCTGCATTTCGCAGGAAGTCCTGCAAGCATATTAACAAAGCTTGCTGCCTTTAGATTACAAGGCCCGGCTTTATAGCCTGATCTTCCTTGAAAGGATTATATAAGATAAATTTTTAAAAGTCAAAAAACAATTAAAATTTGAATTTCTTAACTGCTTCTATTAAGGCTCTAATATTTTCTCCTGGTGTCCCTGGAGACACACCTCCTCCAGCTGATAATATAATACCCTTTTTTTGACCATAATCTTTTAATATATTTTCAACACTTCTTTTTACATCTTCTTCTTTTCCTTTAACAAGGATATCAAGAGGTGGAACATTTCCCATAAGACATATTTTCCCTTGAGTCATTTCATAAACATCTTTTATATTTTGAAGATGAGTAAAATTAAAAATATTAATTCCCAAATCTGGTAAATACTTGTAAAAAACATTATTATTTGTATCATTATGATAAATCTTAACTGGGAAATCAAAAGTAGAGAATATCTTTTTCAAAGATGGATGTACGAATTCTAAATAATCATGTTCAGAGAAGAAACCCACTATATCATCTAACACCAATATCCCTTCTACATCATGCAATATTTCTATCTGAGCAGTAAGAAAATCAATTACAAGTTCTGTTGTAATATCAATTAGCTTTTTAGCCTCTTCTGGATATAATTTTATAGATACTAAGAACTCAGTAACTCCCATTAAATGAGACGCCACTGCAAAAGGGCCTCTTGCAGCTACAATTTTTATTGATTCACCCATACTATTTATTTTAGGTTCTACATATTTATATAATTCAAGTACAAGAGGCATTAGACCATCAGTTTTAGGATTTGGTTTTTTTACTCTCTTTAAAAATTCTGGAAGATCATCTGCGGAATATATAATTGGTTCTATACTTGGTGTAGAATTTTCATAGAAAATTATTTTTGATCCAAATCCTGAAGGCTCTTGTGCCATACCATATTCAACCCAAAAATCGGGTATAAAAATAACTTCGGGAAATTGTTTTTTTATTTCCTTATAAGCCTCAATCCAAATCTCAGGAACAACATAAAACTGTAGATGAGAAATTCCCAAATATCCAGGAATCCATGGACTATCCAAAATCAGTGCTATAGGAATATCATCTTGTTCCTTAAACTGAACCGCTTTTAATAAAATATCCCAATCTTTTTCTTTCATCTCATTCTCCCCCTTATGGATATATTTTCCTTCCCTTATCGTCGGGAATCCCAGTTCTCCTGAAGAAATAAGTATTTATAACATCTCTCCATTCCTTTGCATGTTCAAACTGCATCTCCAATCTTTTAGAAACTCTTTCAAATATTTTATCATCAATTCTTCCTTTCAATTCAGACCATTTCTCTTTAAGTATTTTTACTTCTTCTACACCCTCAAAATGAAGGTCATACATTTTTTGTATAAGAGTTTTACCAGATTTCAAAATAAATTTATATGGTACCCTATGGAAGAAAAGAAGTAAGTCTTCTGGACATTTATTTATATCATCATAAATCTCTCTCCAAGGAGAATAATATTGAAGGGTATAACCTGTTCCCTTTGAAGTTCTATCAACCCCTATAGCCTCATAATCTGCTCTATGATATGTACCCCAATGAGAATACTCATAACCTTCAGGATTTGGTCCATAATGATACCCAGGATTCACCATCCAACCAAGTCCAAAAGGAGTTGTATACTTTTCATAAATTCTATGAGAATTTAACAACATATAAGAAATATTTTCTCTTACTTTGCTATCATCCCCAAATGTCAATTTTATCCAATCATCTACCACCTTAGCTATATCTCTATCTGGATTCCAAGCTAATACTCCGAAAGTATAAAGATTCGCCTGAGCAAGATCATGTCCAGTCCAATTTGGATTATCCCCTACATTTGATACTCCTGCAAAACCATTATATTTAGTCTCAAAAATTTTTCCTTTCAAAATCTCTTTAACTTTTGAGCCTTCGCCTTTGGCATAAGTATCAAATTCTAAAATTTCCTTCCACAAAGTACCTAAATAACATAGATGAATTTGTTGCCCAGTATACTCTTGTGTTATTTGCAATTCTAAGATTTGATTAGTTTTTTCCATTCCCCCAAAAAGCGGTGATACAGGTTCCCTAACTTGAAAATCCATAGGCCCATATTTTATCTGAAGTACCACATTTTCATAAAAATTTCCATCTAAGGGCTTAAAGTTATCATAAGCAGCTCTAGCTCTATCTGTCTTATAATCTCTCCAATCTTGCATACAATTATATACAAAGGCTCTCCATATCACGTATCCCCCATATGGCTCTAAAGCTTCTGCAAGCATATTTGCCCCATCTGCATGAGTTCTCCCAAACATGTGAGGACCAGGGTTAAATTCAGAATCAGCTTTCACTAAAAAGCCCCCAAAATAAGGTATATAATCATAAATTTCTTCCGCTTTTGTCTTCCACCAAATAGAAACCCTTTTGTCTAAAGGATCAGCAGTAGAAAGACCGCCAAGATAAATAGGAGAAGCAAAATTAATCGAAAGATAGATTCTTATTCCATAATCCCAGAATATATTAGCAAGTCTTGAAAGAATCTTCAAATATTTATGGGTTATAAGCTCTACTTCTTTTTTCTTCACATTTACATTATTTATTACAACGCCATTTATACCAATGGAGGATAAAAGTCTAGCATAGTCCCTCGTCCTCTCATTTATAATGATTTTATTATCTTTAAAAAAAATAGAATTTCCTGCATACCCTCTTTCTACTGTTCCATCCAAATTATCCCAATGATTAATTATCCTAAAATAAGACGCAGGATTATCTACATGATTTAAATCATCTAATTTCTCACCTATTCTGAGATTTTCTATTAATTTAAAAACTGCATAAACCAAAGCCCTTTCATTTTTAGCTGTTATAATTAATATGTCTTTATCATTTTCCTTTATCCTCCTAAGTATAAAACCCTCATTATTTAATTTTCTTTCCCACATTTTAGCTTCTTTTATGATATCTTTCATTTGATCAATTTTGCCAATCAAAATATACTTAGAAAAATCAAAGCTTCCTTTTATTACTCTCGGATTAATCTTAAATGAATATTTTATAAAGTGTTTAAGTTCCTTGATAGGGATCTCAAGAGATTTGCCATTATCTACAATACAAATAGTTCTAAATAAATCAAAATCTTTTATTTTTAAAGCTTTGTAATCCAACCAACACATATCATATGGTTTAACACTGCTCATTATCTAACTCCCCTATCTTTTTTTAAAAATTATACCATAAAAAATGTTTGCACAATTGTTTTTCCAAATAAGAGATTTTATTAGTTTATTTTACTAAAAATTAGACCCTATACATATTTTTAAAAAAGTAGTAAAATAAATGTAAAATTTAAATGTAAGAGGTGAGTTTATAAATGCCATTAAAAGTTACAAAGATAAATGATAATATTACTGTGATACAGACACCAGAACAGCCCTTTTTATCTAATTCATATCTTGTTTCTTTAAATGGAAAAGAAAGAGTGTACCTTCTGGTTGACCCAACACCATTAGAATACTTTAAGGATTTAATCTTTACATTAAACGATCTCATAGGCGGAGTAGAAAATTTAGATTTAATTTACGTAAATCATCAGGACCCAGACGTTACGTCATCCTTAGCACCTATAATGGATATGAATAAAAATGCTATTCTTATTGCCTCTGAAGACACATGGAGGTTAATAAGATTTTATGGAATCCCCAAAGAAAGATTTCAAGCTATAGAATATTTCCCAAATAGAAAAGTAGTACTTAAAACTGATGATACCTTAGAATTTATACATACACCTTTCTGCCACTTTAGAGGGGCTTGGATGCTATTCATCCCAGAGAAAAAAACTCTCTTTTCAGGTGACCTTTTAGGAGGTTTATCATCCAAAGAAGCCAATGGAGTATTTGCCACTGAAGATTCCTGGGAGGGAATCAAGCTTTTCCACGAAATATACATGCCTTCAAAAGAAGCCTTGAGACTTGCAGTAGATAAAATAGGTAGGTTAACTCCTCTTCCCGAGATTATACTTCCACAACATGGTGACATAATAAGAAAAAATTTAATTGTTGATTTTTTAGCTAAACTCAACGATTTAGAAGTAGGTTTAGATTATATTAAGAAATATGAATCCCAACAACATTTTTACCTCTATGCCTTTAATGAGATTTTACAAAATTTAAAGAATAACTATTCAGATAAAGAAAAATTAATGCAAAAATTGAAGGAGATTAACTCTTCTCCATTCTTCCCAGAATTAATACATTTTGAAAATGGAGTAGCAACAGAATTTAGAATCCAACCAGAAACAGCCATTGAATTGCTTTATGATAAATTTAGCGAGGATACCCAACGAGAAGAAAGAGAAAGCTTAAGAATTGATATAATTAAAACTCTTAGAAAATATAATCTTGACATCCCTGAAGGTATATTATATGAAAGACAAAGAGTTTCTGAAAATCCATTTAGAAGAATCTTTAAAATATTCCAGAGGTGATATCAATGCCTATATTTGAGTTTAAATGTGAAGAATGTGGAGAAAAATTTGAAAAACTT
The DNA here is from genome assembly GCF_055181375.1 of Dictyoglomus sp. DH. Taxonomy (NCBI): domain Bacteria; kingdom Pseudomonadati; phylum Dictyoglomota; class Dictyoglomia; order Dictyoglomales; family Dictyoglomaceae; genus Dictyoglomus; species Dictyoglomus sp. DH. The sequence goes on from NZ_CM143706.1 coordinate 1,777,176, forward strand.
GTATATTCTAATGAAGAGATACGATGTCCTAAGTGTGGAAGTAAAAATCTAAAAAAACTTATATCTTTGTTTGCCACATCTGGAATTGAACAAGGATCATCAGGTTGTTCTTCCTGTTCAGGAGGAAATTGTAGCACTTGCCATTAAGAAAGGGAGAGGCTGTTACCTCTCCCTTTTTACATTCTAATTAATTCATAATCTCTACTTCCAAGTCCTATTTCTTCTGCATATTTTATTTGCAAACTCCAATCTATATTAGGATGTATAGCTTTAATTTTATCTTCTCCAGGATTAAAATTATCTGTTAAAGCTGTATCTTTTAGACCAATCTGTGAATTGATTAGGTCACAAGATGCCTGATCTATTGCAACTATATCCCAACTACCTAAAATTCCCACATCAGGAACAATATTAGCATCATGCCAACTTGCACAATCACAATCTGGAGATACATCCATTACAAAATTTATAAAGGCATATTTTGGTTCTTTTTGTTTCAGCATTCCATAAGTAAATTCTGCCATTTTCTCTTGTAATCCTATAGCAGATTCATTCCATAAAATTTTTATAGCGGATGTAGGACAAACAACTGCACATTCGCCACAACCTATACACAAATCAGGCCTTGTTAGCTTAGATTTCTTATTAACAAGTTCTAAGGCTCCAGTAGGACAGTGATTTACACATCTCTTACAGCCAATACAAAGGTTGGGGTTAGGATCAGGTTTAAATTGGGCATGTTGCATTTGTTTTCCTGATCTTGGTGCACACCCCATACCTACATTTTTTATTGCTCCACCCAATCCAGAACTCATATGACCCTTAACATGAGTTAAAACTAAGAGAAAATCTGCATCATGTATAGCTCCTGCCACTTTTATCTTCTTAAAATGTTTTAAATTTACCTCTACTTCCTTATAATAATCCCCATAAATTCCATCAGCTATTATTATGGGGGCTCCTACAGAGGAATATCCAAAACCATTGTAAATGGCTGATTCTAAATGATCCACAGCATTAGCTCTACCACCTTTATATAAAGTATTAGCATCAGTAAGAAAAGGTTTTCCTCCAAGCTCTCTTACAGCTTCCACCACCTGTCTAACAAATATAGGTCTTAAAAAGGCATGATTTCCTGGCTCTCCAAAATGAAGTTTTATAGCTACTATATCTCCCTTTGACATTCTCTCTTCTAAAAGCTTTTTAGCAAGTCTTTTTAATCTTCTCAGAACAGATTGATTTTCATTCTTTGCTCTTAGTGATAAAAAATATATAGGTGACTTCATAAATTCTCCTCCTTTAATGCCTTAATAAAAAGATTTGGAATTTCATTATCTATACCAATGAAATGAATCTCATCGAAAACATTTGGATTATGCTTTATAAAATCAAGAACAGTATTTACAATAACTTTGGTGCCAAGCTCTGGTGGAAAACCAAAAATTCCGCAACTTATTGCAGGGATACTTATAGATTTAATACCCCTTTCTTTTGCAATCTCTAAGACACTTCTTACTGCTTTTCGAAGCTTTTCTTGTTCATTTCCTTCTCCCCATCGAGGACCTACAGTATGGATAACATATCTTGTCTTCAAACTTCCACCAGATGTAACCATAGCTGATCCTACTGGAAGAGGTCCATATTTGGAAACATACTCATCGCTTTCCCTTTGTATTGTTTCACCACCTGCTTTAACTATAGCTCCTGCTACCCCACCTCCATGTTTTAAATAGGAGTTCGCTGGATTAACTATAGCATCTAAATTTTCTTGAGTTATATCTCCTTTAATAACCTTTAACTTAACATCATTTATATCTTTTTCAAATAAAATTTCCATGCCCTTTCACCTCCCTCTCAGTTTATTTCTTGTTATTATAAACCGAAAAGAGAAGCAAAAGGGCATGAAAAAATTATTATCTAAATATTAGGTATAAAGACAACATTTAACAATTCTTCCATCTACCTCCACATCTGGTACTGGATTTTTACATTTATCCATTCTATATGGACATCTACTTATAAATTTACAACCTTTCATTTGATATTCTTCTTCCTCTAAAGTAAGAATCTTAATATCCTTAGTCCATTTTTTCTTTGGATCTGGTTCTGGAATAGATTCTTTAAGTAACATTGTATATGGATGCTTAGGATCTGTTAGTACTTTATCAACAGATCCCATTTCCACTATTTCACCTCTAAACATTATGGCGATCCTATCACTAACATAATATGCTGTGGCAAGATCATGAGTAATATATAAAACACTTAACCCTATTTCTTTTTTAAGTTTTGCAAAAAGATTTACAATGGACATTCTCAAAGAAGCATCAACCATTGATACAGGCTCATCAGCCACAAGAAGAGCAGGATTAGTAAGTAAAGACCTGGCAATAGATATTCTTTGAAGCTGTCCTCCAGAAAACTCACTTGGATATTTATTTACCACGTCATTCCAAGTAAGTCCTACCAAATTTAATGCATTTTCAATCACTTCCTGATAATTACTATTTGCACCAAGATTTTTAGCAGTTTCTACAAGATAATTATGGACCATTCTTAATGGATTAAAAGTTTCAAATGGATTCTGAAAGACCGCTTGTACTTCTTTTCTAATAGACTTCTTATCTTCCTTTTGAGATTCTATTATATTTTTTCCTTTGTATATTATCTTTCCAGATGTAGGTTCAAGAAATCCCAAAATAATCTTGGCAACTGTAGTCTTACCACTACCACTTTCTCCAGCAAGCGTAAAAATTTCAGATTCTTTAATATTAAAGGAGACATTATTAACAGCACTTATCTTTACTCGAGAAAATATAGAACCCAATGTAAAAATTTTTGTTAAATTCTCAACCCTTAATAGTATCTCTTTATTCATAGCTCTCTCTCCTTTGAATATAAAAAGCATGCTACTCTATGTTCTGAATTTACATTTACCAATTCAGGTACGTTAACTTTACATTCTTCCATAGCTTGACCACACCTTGGGTGAAACCTACAACCAGATGGTGGGTTTAAAAGGGATGGTGGTGAACCTGGAGCACTGACCCTATATGATTTATCTCCAATCTTGGGCAAAGCTCCTATAAGATATTTAGTATAAGGATGTAGTGGGCTCTCAAAAATCTCGGATGTAGGAGCCTCCTCTACAATCTTTCCAGCATACATTATAGCAATCCTATCAGATATACTTGCATGTACACCCATATCATGAGTAACAAGAATAATAGTGTTCTTCAAATTCTTTTGTATTTCTTTTAATAATTGAATCACTGCTCTTTGAGCCACTACATCCAAAGCAGTAGAAGGTTCATCAGCTACTATGATCTTCGGACTAAGAATAGTAGCAAGAGCTATTGTAACCCTTTGTCGCATACCTCCAGACAATTGGTGAGGATAAGCATCCAAAACCTTCGTGGGCAATCCAAGTAAAGCGAAATGCTCTTCTATATTTTTTCTCCAAGTACTTTTATCAGAAATATCAACATGAGAACCAATAAAATCCCAAAAAGATTCAATTATCTTTACTACTGGGTTTAATACACTCATTGATCCTTGAGGAATATATGAAATATAATTCCATCTTATACTCTCTAAGGATCCATTCGTAGAAAAAATATTTTTATATTCATTATCTATTCTATAATAAACTTTTCCATCAACTACATTTAGCGGTGGCTCTACCATACCATAAAGAGTTTTAATAAGAGTACTCTTTCCACACCCTGATTCGCCAGCAATGCCATAAATTTCATTCTCTTTAATAGATATATTTATGTTATCAACTGCTCTTACAGAATGAAGCTTACCCCCTATATCTAATAGATAATAAGCCTTTAAATTTTCTGCCTTTAAGATTTCCATCTCATCACTCCTTTATAACTCTAATTCTTTGTATTCTTGTTCGAGGATCTAAATACTCACTTATACTTACAGAAAGTAGATATAAACTTACAAAAAGCAATACTGATGTTACAACAGGAGTTAACAGCCACCACCACAAACCTAAAAGCATTGCCTGATAACTTATAGCCCACTGTAAAACCGTACCTAAGGTTGGAATTTCAAGATTAGTCAAACCTAAAATAGCAAGAGTTATTTCCATTCCAATAGCCCATGACATATTATTTATCAATGTTGAAAAAACAATTGGAATAACAAAGGGAAAATATTCTTTGAATACTAATTGAATAGTATTTGTGCCAGATAATAGAGCAGTATATGTAAAATCTCTTTCTCTTAAACTTAATATCTGAGATCTAATTACTCGAGCATCCCAACTCCATCCAAAAACACTCAAAATAAGGCCTAAGCCTACAAAACTAAGCCTTCCTTTAATAAGAGATGAAATTAAAATTAAAATTGGTAATAATGGTAAAACCAAAAAGCTATCATTTATTCCCATTAAAAATCTATCCAGCCTTCCTCCTCTATATCCAGCTACGAGCCCAACAATAATAGCTATTATTCTAGAGAAAAACGCAGCTATTATAGCTATAGTTAAAGAGTTCCTTATGGCAAAGGTAAGTTGCCAAAATACATCTTGCCCTTGAGAATTAGTACCCAAAATATGTTGCAATGATGGAGGTAAATCTCTTGGAGCTACATTCCATCTTGTAGGATCATAGGGAGATACAAAAGAAAGCAAAGCTAAAAAAAGGATCAAACATATGATTATAAATCCTACTCTAAACTTTCCATCTCTTAGTAAATCTCTAAAGATACCCATATTATTACCTCTTCCTCTTCAAAAATTTTTATCTATATCTAACACGAGGGTCAAATAATGGATACAATAGATCTATAAGCAAGATAAAGGTTGAAATACCAAAAATAGATATAGTGGCAATTCCCATAATTAAGTTAAAATCTCCCGTAGCAATTGCGTTATATAGTAAAGTTCCCATTCCTGGATAAGAAAACACAATTTCGGTAATAAGAGCCCCACTAAATATTTGCCCCATAGATAAAGCCAAATTAGTAACCTGAGGAAGCATAGCATTTCTAATCACATATTTAAAAGCGATTATTCTTCTTTTTACTCCTCCAGCCCTTGCATAATTTACAAAATCCTCTTTTACAATATTAGAAACTATAAGCCTCATAGTTTGTAATGTTACTGCAATCCCTAATACCATCATTGAAATTAAAGGTAAGAAAGCATACCTAAACAATTCAAATATAAATTTAATACTAAAACTTGGTACAACACCAACAGGCATACCACCACCCAAAGGAAACCATTTAAGAAGGTACGAAAAAACGATGAGAATTATAAGAGCAAATATATAATAGGGAATTGGCCTTATAACCATAGCTATACTTTCCATAACCCTTGCCCACCTTTTATCATAATAAAAACCTACAATTCCACCTAATATGTTTCCTATAAACCAAGATAAAAAAGTACTTATCGTAAGAAGTCCCAAGGTCCATGGCAAAGAATCCCCTATAAGTTTTATAACTGGAATAGGAAATCTAAAAAGTGATGGCCCAAAATCTCCATTTAAAAGTCTTCCCCAAAAAGCAAAATATTGCTCAAATAAATTTCCTTTCAATCCATATAACTCTTTCAAGGTCTCTGTCATTTTTTCTACTGCCTTTGGATCAAGATAGGTTCCCATTCTTGTAATAGTATTGATCATCTGTTGTACAGGATCCACGGGAGTAAGGCGGGGAACAAAAAAAACAATGGTTACACCAACAAAAATTACTAACAGATATTGTATTAACCTTGGTATCAGATATCTTTTAAACATTCCATACCTCCTTCCATTTTTTAGCCCCCCTTTCGGGGGGCTTATTTTTCATTTTCTTCCTGTTGGCTTCAAGAATGGTAACATGTACTTGAAATTGGGCCAATGATGATATGGTATACAATATGGATTTTCTGCTGTTGGATAATTGGTCCAGTAATATTCATCATAGCTTGCTATACCTGGATAAGCACAAGTTGGAATTCCAGCCATTTCTTCAAATGCAATTTTTAATCCTTGCAAACCCAAAGTTTTAACTTTTACACTGTTCCAATCAGTATTTGCCAACTCTTCTATCACTTTATCCATCCTTGGATTAGACCATCTACTAGCATGACCAAATGTACGTTCACCTATTGGTCTTACATATTCGGATCTCCATGCATTAAAAGTTCTATACATATCAGGATGTCCACCCCATGGTTCTGTAGCTGGCCAATCAGAAGAAGCATCAAAATCTCCTACTTGTAGCATCGTGGCTCTTTGCTCTGTTGTCACTACCTCTACATCTATTCCAAATTTTTTCCATTGCTGGGATGCTGCAAAACTATTTCTAAAATCAGGATGGGCAGGATTAGTATGAGCTAGAATTGTTATTTTCCACGGTTTACTATCTGGTGTTAGCCATTTTCCATCTTTATCTCTCTTAAATCCATTCTTTATCAATAATTTTTCAGCTATATCAGGTGCATACTTGAACCATCCATAACCAAATATTGCCCTAATTTCTTTCGGATCATTTGGAACTGTATATCCTCTTCTCTTAGCATATTCAGCCAGTCTCATAGGTGCATCTGGATCATAAATTTTAACTTTTTGACCATCTACCGTAATAGTAAAGTTTTTCATCCAATTTTCCAAAGGTTCATAATACCATTTCAAATATGCAGGTGTAGGAGGTACAAGAAGTGCTCCCATAGTAGCTGCACCATCAAAAGCAGTTGCTAAGTATTCAACTATATCAATTGATAAAGCTAATGCCCATCTAACTTCCTTATTATTATATGGAGCTTTTGAAGTATTAAAATATATTCCTGTAATACATGGGTCTACATTAACGATGTATGGGAAGTTCTTCATATATGCCCTTGCATATTTATTTGTAGATAATACTGATCTCAACCCCTCCATAGTTAGATCTGCCATGTCTAATTGATGGTTGTTTTGGGCAAGGACTTGTTTCTCAGTTGGTCCATAGTAGTAGAAGAGTACATATTTAGGTTGGGGCATTCCAAAGAGTTTTCCTGTTGGTGTTCTTTGCCAATCTTCTCTCCTCTGCCAGAGTACCCAGTATCCACCTGGATCATAGCTGTGTAATACATATGGCCCTGAGCTTATTGGTGGTTTGAAATCAAAAGATACTGGATCTTTTACTTTTTCAAAAACATGTTTTGGTAATGGCCTACAAGCCCCCCATCTATCTAAGAAATAAGTATGAAATCTTGCATTAGGCTCTTTCAGGTCAATCCTAACAGTGTATTTATCAATCTTAGTTAATTTAACAACTTCCTGGAAAGAAGCATAATAACTCATTCCTGAATTACTTTTAGCAAGCTCTATTGTATAGATTAGATCATCCGCAGTAATTTCGACACCATCACTCCAATAACAAGCAGGTCTTAGTTTTACAGTTAGGGTTTTAAAATCCTTACTATACAGAGGAGAAGCGACAGCTAATGCGTTAATTACTTTGCCTGTGGCAGGATCTACAATCCATAGCGGTTCTAACATAAGCTGCTGAATACCTCTATCTGGAGTACGCCAAGTGGCAGCCCAAACATTAAAATTATCCGGAGTAACAACTCTACCAGTAAGAATATTAGCAATCAAAGTTTCATTTCTTGGTACATTTGGTCCTAACTGTGAAAAGGCTGTTTGAGATAATGTTATTACCATTAATAATATTAAACTCATGAAAACTAATTTCTTCATAAAATCACCTACCCCAAAAACTTTATTCTATAAAGGATAAAAACAAAATAAAACTTTTTTACCTCCTTTTATTTATAGGAAACCATTAAAGCAATCGTTTTGTTTTATATTATAAACCTCATCATAGTTTTGTCAATAAACATTTAAGAAGGACATATTAAAAACAACAAAGTTACATTATTGACCTTTAGAAAATTGAGATCTATAATTATATAAAATTTTGGTTATTTTGGATTTTTTGGAGGTGAGAGGATGAATACAGGATTAAAAATTAAAATGCACATAGGTGACATACTCTTTGAAAACCTATTTAAATATGTTTCAAAGAATCATGAAAAAAGAATCCCTAAACTTATAAATTTGGCAAGAAAATTTAGCCCTGATGAAGGTACCGACAAAATACTTGATACTGTAGAGGAATATTTATGTAATGAACCTGCAGTGAAGCGCTTAATTCACAGGGCATTTACCGATTACGATCCTAATTATGCAAGTAGAATTTTCACAAATGTAATACTAAACGTAGGGTTTTTCTGGGTATATTTTGACAAAAATAACCAAAAAAAGAACATACCTACCCCCTATACTATCCTTATCAGTCCTACTATGAGATGTAATCTCAGATGTATAGGATGCTATGCAGGAAATTACAGAAAAGAAGATGATCTTCCTCCCGAGGTTCTTGAAAGAATAATAAAAGAGGGAGAAGATATTGGTACATATTTTTATACCATATTAGGAGGAGAGCCTTTTGTTTATCCAGAATTATTGGATATTGTTAATAGACATAAAAGATCTGTATTTCAAATTTTTACAAATGCAACTCTTTTAGATGAAGATAAAATAGAAAGATTTTGGAAAAGTAAAAATGTAGTTCCAGTTCTCTCAATTGAAGGTGGTCAAGAAGAAACAGATAAAAGAAGAGGTAATGGTGTATATGAAAAAGTTATAAAGGCTATGGATCTTTTAAAAGAAGCAGGTATTCCTTTTGGTTATTCTATAACTCTTACAAGATACAACTATGATGCAGTAACTAAACCAGAATTTTATCAATGGTTAGCTGATAAAGGTGCTTTCTTTGGTTGGACTTTCCTCTATATGCCTGTTGGAAAGGATGACGATCCGTCATTAATGCCTACTCCTGAACAAAGGGCAGAATATGGAAAGTTTATAAGAAAAATTAGAGGTCATTTACCCATATTCCCAATGGACTTTTGGAATGATGCACCCTATGTGGGTGGCTGTATAGCAGGTGGCAGAAAATATCTCCATATAAACAATAAAGGAGAAGTAGAACCTTGCATATTTACCCATTTTGCAGTAGACAATATTAAGGAAAAATCTCTTATAGAAGTATTAAATTCAGATTTCTTCAAAGAAATAAGAAAAAGACAACCATTCCATGAAAATCTTTTGCTACCTTGTATGATTATTGATTCTCCTTGGATTCTTAGGGAAATTGTTGCTAAAACAGGAGCACATCCTACTCATGAGGGTGCAGATGATGTGATAACTAAATTCTCCAATATCCTGGATGAATATGCCAAGAATTTGAGAAGAGTACTTAATCCTATATGGAAAGAGGAATTCTATGGAAATATACAAGAAGAAAATACTGAAGAAAAGATAGGAGTGAAATAAAAGGTGAGCCTTACAAAAAGGAGAATACAATTTTTAGAGACATTAAGAAGTTTATATAAAACATACAATAGGCCAATTCACTATGAAGAAGTAGCTCAGAGACTATCAGTAAGTCCAGCTACAGCGTACGATATTCTCCAAACTTTATCTAAAGATGGTTATATAGATATGGTATATCTAAAAGATTTCCAAAATAATAAAAAGGGTAGAGGCAAAGTATTCTTTCTACCAAAAGAGATAAAAGATGGGATTCAACAAAACATAAATAAAGAGAATAATAATTTAGAAAAGTATTCTAAACCATTGCTTATAGTAATATCCTTTATAACGTTACTACTTAGTGAAATAAAGCTTTCTAAGGAATTAAAATCTTTCTTAGCTTTTCTATTATCAAATTATCAATCTAATTGGGAATTGATTCTCCTTGTAATACCTTTCTTACTAATGAGTTATACAAAGAATCTATATAAATTAATTCCAGAAAGTAGTGTTAAAAAAAGTATTGATGATTATATAACATCCTTAAATCAGTTGGCTTCAGAAGAAAAGAAATTATTAGTAAATTTTATCTTCGGTCTTCTTCAAGATTGATCTCCTACGTAGGGAGGAATGGGAAATATCTTTATATTTTACATTACGAAATATTTTCCTCCATTCCTCCCTAAAAGGTTCTAAGGTAATGTAATCTCTACGCATTCTTGGAGGATTTTTTAAAACTTCTCTGTAAACATCCATCATCATTTGGGCTACATTATCTGTACTATATTCATGAGCAAGCATTAAAGCTTTCTTCTTATATTCTTCTCTAAAGCTATTATCTTCAAATAATTTTACAATATAATTTCTAAACTCTTCATCATTTTTGGCTGGAATATACTTATCTTTATACGGTTCTTTATATTCCACATTGTCCCTAAGAAGTAAGGGTAAACCACAAGATGCAGCTTCCAAGACAGCCATTGGAAAATTCTCTTGAAAAGATGGGAAAAAGAATATATCAGCTGCATTCAAATACAAGGGCATATCTTCATAGGGTACAAGTCCAGTAAAGATAACATTAGAAGGAGCAGTCTTTATCTTTTCATTCATCTCCATGTAACCAGCTGTTAAAACTGAGAAGGGCTGTCCTCCTACCCATACAAATTTTATATATGGCAAACTTTTGGCCACCTCAATAAAAGTATCTACACCTTTTCGAGGTTGTAACTGACCAGAACAAATAGCCATAAAATCTTTGTTATTAATACCTAATCTTTTTCTACCCTCTTCTCTTAATTTTAAATCTGGATAAAATCTTTCTAAATTTACAGGATTAGGGACAAAGACAATAGGAGCCTTTACTCCTATCTCCTCTAAATCCCTTTTTACTCTTGGAGCTACTGCTACAACCACATCAGCTAAATTATAGTAATTTTTAAGGTAGAGGGTAAAAAAGGGAAGCCAAACATTAGCTAAAACTAAACTTCCTAAAACTGATTCAGGAACTACATGAGCTGATATTACAAGCCTTTTACCAGTAAGAAGTCCCTTACTTACTGCATATGGGCCCGGAGTATGTAAATGAGCTATATCATATAATCCACTTCCATTTAAATATACTTCCACATCATTTCTTTTTTTCAAAGCTTCCATAAGAACAAGAGTAGCTGTATAAACCCCTTGACCTTCTACCTTCCAAGCTTGAGCTTCTGAAACTATATTAACTTTAATTTTTTCCTTCATTACCATTCACCCTCGAAACTCTAATAAAGCCTGCACAATTTAAAATCTCAATACCATTTCTCTCTAAGTAATCCATAAGAATATTCATACCTAATGAATCAGAAGCCATATGCCCTGCAATAACCACATTTATATGATATTTTTCAGCCTCTTTCCTATGTTCATCACTCATATGCATCCCTACTATCGTTCCTACTCCTACCTCTGATAGTTTAGAAATTATATCTACAGGACCTTCCGTTCCTCCAGTCATATCCACAAAAATCTTTCCTGCTCTATTTTTAGGATTACCAACAAGGATTTTAGGAGGATTATTTCTTCTTCCTGCCTCTCGATATTCTGGTATTTCCTCAAGTATATCTAAAACTTCTTGTAAATCATACGGAGTTCTCAAATCAAATATTTTCTGAAGATAAGTAGCTACACAATTATCTGCAGGAGTATGACAACACATGAAAGGGATATTTAGCAATCTTGCTGCATCTACACTTTTATTATGGTTAGCTGGCATAACTTTTCTTTCTACTTCTAATATTCTGGGATACATGACACCTTCTGCATAGTTAATAGGTACACCAATTTTAGAGAGTAAATCCTCTTGTAAATGCATAACCTCATAAAAATTTGCATAAGCTGGACCAGCAGGATGATGAGAAATCACTAAATCTATCTTAATACCATTTCTTTCAAGCTCTTTTGCTAAAAGAATTTCTGAAGTATCAATATCAATTCCTACAAGGACTCTCTTTACTTCCCTTTCAATATCCCCATTTAAGATTCTTGTATCTGCATAAGGGTTAAATAACTTTTCTTTGTCAAATTTATTTTTACTTTTTTCATCCATTTTCTCATAGTCTTTTTTTGCTCTCTCTAAAATCTCTTGAACCTTATCCCATCCTCTCGGATCATTCTCCATACCAAGTTTAACAAAAAGTTCGTATATTTCTTTTAGTTTCATATCTCTAAAATCCTCCTAATTTTCCTTATTTATTCACCCAATTTACTTATATTATAACAATAAAAATCTTTTTAAACAAAAAAGGGACTATCCTTATTCATAAATTAAAAATAAAGGATAGTCCCTTAGATAGTTTATTTCAAAAAGCTATTTAATCTTTTTTCCCCAAATTGCTATACCTTTTCCACTTAAACCAGTAAAAACAAGAGTAGGTTTCCAATTTTCAAAATCCCATGCTGGTAAAATTTTTACAGTCTCTGATTCATATTTTTGTTGTCTTTCATCCACTACCCATTTAATTTTTAAAGTATTAGGAGACAAAAATTCCCAAATTCCTCTTTTATTATCACCTTCTACATATCCATTATTTAAAAGATTTATCTCTTGTGATTCTGCTTGTATTTTTACATAAGGATCCAATACAATTCTCTCCCAGACACCTATTATTAAACTTTGAGGAATTTCTTGAATTTTCTCTCCTGCATACCTTTCAGGTAATACTACCGGCCATCCATCATCTGTCCATATAATTCTCCTAATATGTAAATACATCCAATTCTTATTTAAAGCAGGCCTAGCATGATGTACTATATACCAGTCATCACCATCCACAAGTACTGAATTATGACCTGGTGCTATCCAACCATCATCATTCTTAAATTTATAACCACCAAGTATCTTAGTACCCACCTCATTAGGAGGAAGTGTTAAATCGGTCATAACATTACCATTATAATCCAAATAAGGTCCTGTAATTCTATCAGATCTTGCAACCCTCACATTATAATCTAAAGATAAAGAATCGTAAGACACAAATAGATAATATTTCTTGAATTTAGGATTATAAATTATATAAGAACCTTCAATTGCACCAGAAACTGTTCCTTTTCTCCTTGCTATATTTACACCAAAGCCCTTTTCTGCTGGTTTTCCATTTCTTTTATCAATTTTAATCAAATATATACCTGTCCAAAAAGATCCATAAGAAAGCCATGTATCTCCATTTTCATCAAAAATTAGACATGGGTCAATAGCATTAACAGGATCACCTTGCTTAGATTTTATAACTAAGCCTTCATCCTTCCATGGTCCTTCTGGATTAGGAGATGTTGCTAATCCAATATATGATTGATTCTTTCCAAAAGTAGATGCAGAATAATAAAGATAGTACTTATTATTAAAGAATTTTACATCAGGAGCCCATAAAGTAGAAGCTCTGCTCCATTCAAAGGCTTCTTGAGGGATACCTTTAAAAACATATTTATCATTGTCAAAAACATATCCTACAAACTGCCAATTTATAAGATCTTTTGATTTTCTTATCTGAATTCCAGGTCTTGGAATTCCATAAGCTTTTACATCAGTAGAGTAAATATAGTACCAACCATTATGAGCCTTAATTATGGAAGGGTCATGAACATTATTAATAGACCATTTCTTTTCATCATTTACAATAGAAGCATCAAATAACTCTATTTTTGGTGGTTCAGGAGGATATAAAATACTCTGAGTATAAACATTTTTACAGGATATAATTAATAACAAAATAGCTATCAATATTATCTTCTTTATCATATCATTTCTCACCTGCACTTAAAGAGATTCCTTGCATTAGATACTTATGGAAAACAATAAATATAATTAAAGTTGGAGCTACTGATACAAAAGCTCCTGCCATTAAAGGTCCAATTCCTCTAAAAGGATCTCCCCAACCCGCACTAAACCTTACCAATGCTATGGGAAGAGTTAATTTTTCAGGAGAGTTCAATACAAGTAAAGGCCATAAGAAACTATTCCAAGATCCTAAAAAGGACATTAAGGCTAAAGTAGTTAAAGCTGGCTTAACATAAGGCAAAACAACAGTAACTAAAAATCTTAATCTGGAACAACCATCAATCCAAGCTGCATCCTCCAATTCTCTTGGAATACCTAACATATACTGTCTTAACAAAAATACTCCAAAAGTACTTCCAAGACCGGGCAATATCAATGCCAAATAATTATCCATAAGCCCTAATCTATGAATAATAAAATATTGAGGCACCAAAAATAATACCCCAGGAAAAGCAAGAATAGCTACATAGCTCCAAAAAATTGCATTTTTTCCTCTAAATCTTAATCTTGATAAAGCATAAGCAGCTGGAGTAGCTATAACAAGACCCAAAAAGGTTGAAATAATTGCCACAAAGAAGCTGTTTATTATCCCCCTCATTACACTTATACCACTGGCAGGTGAAAATACGATCTTATAATTTTCAAGGGTAGGTTCTTGAGGGATCCATCTTGGAGGATTCTCAGTTATAGCAACTTGCGAAGATTTCAAGGATGTAGATAACATCCAAAAAATAGGAATATACCAAATAGCAGCAATTATCCAAAGTATAATTGATAATACTATTCTTTGTAGTTCTTTATTACTCTTTAAGAGTTTCAGCCAGTTTTTTTCTTGCATAATTTCACTCCTCTGCACTTCTAATTGTCTTAGTAAGCATAAAAAGTTGAATCAAAGCAAAAATTAACACAATTGCAAATATATACCATGAAATAGCAGCAGCCTGTCCTAATTCTTGACGAGTAAAACCAATTAAATAGAGATAATAAACCATTGTCCTTGTACTTCCTGCAGGTCCACCTCCAGTAAAGAAATAAACCTGGTCAAATAATCCGAACGCTAAAAGTACTTGTCTTACAACATCAAAAAAGAGTACATTTCTCATCCAAGGAAGAGTTACATTCCAGAAAATTCTCCAAGGACCAGCCCCGTCAATTTTTGCAGCCTCATATTGCTCAGGAGGTATTCTTTGTAAAGCACCAAGATATAGTAAAACACTGAATCCAACAATCCACCATACAGTGGTTATAATTATACAAAGCCATGCTCTGGCAGGAGTCTCAAACCAAGAAATAGCTTCACTAAGAATACCAAATTTTGTAAGATAATAATTTAGAAGACCTGTTGGATAAGATGCATATATCCATTTCCAAGTTGTAAGGATACCAACAGAACCAAAGAATGTGGGAGAAACAAAAGCTATTAATAACCATAATTTACCATAAATCTTTTGGTTAAGTATTAAGGCAATAATCATAGCAACTATAATTACTAACGGTATACTAACAACTGCAAAAATTACTGTATTTTTTACTGCAAGCCAAAATCTATCATCTGTCCAAATACGCACAAAATTCTGAAACCCCACAAAAGTTTTTTGTCCTAAAAGATTCCAATTATAAAAACTTATCTGTATATTTGAGATAAGTGGAATAATAATAAACAAAACAAAAAAGAAAAAGTGGGGGAGCAGGAACCCCCAGTTCCCAAGCTCCCACCACACTTTATTAGAAAAAATTTTCAGTTTCATAGTAGCCATTTCATATCTCTCCCTTATATATTTACCTTGCTGTTGACCAATAATCATCAAGAATCCTCTGCACAGCTTTTTCAGCTCTTTCCATTGCTTGCTCAGGAGTTAATTTTCTTGTTATAAGAACATCCTCTAAATAGACTGCTATTTCATCTAATACTTCAGAAATGTAAGGGAAGAATTGAAATGTTTTTACATATGGTAATTGCTGTGCAACCACATATATATGGGGTAGTTTCTTCTTTAATTCATCAGAAGTAGCTATAGACCTTCTTGAAGGAGTTTGCCCTGCTGCATACCAATCAAGAGCATGATCCCATAAATATTTTACCCATCTCATTGAAGCTTGATATATCTTAGAATCTTGAACCATAACTTCAGGCAAAGCTATAATATGGGAACCACCAAATACTGCTTTTTTAGTACCCACTTGTGGACATGGGGCATACCCAAAATCCTTTCCAAGAGCCTGCAACCATGGGTTTATAGTCCATATTCCAGTAATTAAGACAGAAGTTTGACCTGATTGGAATGGTGGACCAGGATCTACAGCAGCTTTTGGGAAAATACCTCTTTCTTGGAGATCCATAAGGAATTTAAGGGTTTGAACAGCTGCATCTTTAAATGCTGGCTTCTTAAAATCAGGAGTCAAAAGATCTCCACCAAATTGCCAGAGAAAATGAACAAATATCCAAGCCCATGTAGGATTTTCATAGTAAGGTGTTAATCCTTTTGGTGTTATTTTCTTTAAAGCCTCCATTGCCTTAATAAACTCATCCTTTGTTCTTGGAGGCCTCTCAGGGTCAAGCCCTGCTTTTTTGAAATTTGCTTTGTTGTATGCCATGTAAAAAATCCATACATCAAGTGGTATTCCATAATACTTGTTATCTTTAACTAAACCTTCCAATAAATTAGGGTATACATCTTTTATATTCACTCCGTATTTTGCTAATTCTCCTAATGTGAATCCCTTCATTTGATTAAGATACATTGGTAAATCAAACTTTCTAATAAGAAGAACCTGTGGGGCAGACTTGGTAGCTAAACCAGTCGATAACTTTTGCTTATATTCAACTGAACTACCTACAACCATGTGGACCACATTTACATCAGGATTTTCCTTGTTGAAATTCTGTATTATTTGGTCCATATATGCTCCATCAGCACCACTTAATGGGGTCATAAAAGTAATTTGAACTTTGGTTTGCGATGAAGAAATATTGAGAATAAACAGAAGAAGAATCAAAAGGATACTTAGTGGAAGACTCTTTTTCACAGAGGTCACCTCCCATACTTTAATAAAATTTTCATTAAAAATTTTATCAACCAAAAACATAAATGTCAAGTATAAATTTTAAAATCCTTTATTTATCTAAATTTCTTTCTTATATTTAACACATTAATCCTAACCGAAAAGGTTTTCATATAGCTCATCAAAAAGGGGAGCACATATTGATGCTCCCCTTTAGAACCTTATCTCACTCTATTTTAAAAAAGGATTTTCATGAGGATATCTTTCATTGGGTCCTAAATTATAATAAATTTCCTCTATACCAAGTAGTTTCAGCACCTCATAAATATATCTTGCAACATGCTTAAAACCAACTGCAGTGTGATGAGGAAATTTCTTTTCTAACATCACATATCTATAGAATCTTCCCATCTCTCTAATTGCAAAAACACCTATGCTACCAAAAGATCTTGGATCCATATCAAGAATTTCTCCTTCAGCAACATATGAGATTAATCTTGCATCAGGAGTTGCATGTAACCTAAATATGAGCATTTCACCAGGTCTTAATCTTCCTTCTAAAGTACCTCTGGTAATATTAGGCTCCTTATCTGGCTCCATTAATCTATGCATAATCAATTGATATCTCATAGAATAATCAATAAGACAACAAGAAGGAGTGTTTCCACAATGAAATCCCATGAATAGATCTGTAGGTTTATAATCTTTCATTTTATCTTTTTGCTCTTCCATAATATCATAAGGTACAGTATTATTTACATCTAAAAGAGTAGCTGGCATCTCACTGGTAGTATAAACAATATATTCACTAAGTGCACCATAAACATCAACCTCGCAAGCAACAGGGATTCCTCTTGTTGCAAGTCTTGAATTTATATAACAAGGAACAAAACCAAAATATTTCTCAAAGGCCGGCCAACACTTATTTGCAAATATACCAAATTCAGAAGCACCTAAGTTTTTCTCCATAAAATCAATTAATGCAATTTCATATTGAGCTAATTTTCTTAGCAATTCTGGATATTTATTTCCAGTTCCAAGCTCTTTAGCCATATCTTCCATCACTTCAGGAATTCTTGGGTCGTTTTCAGCTCGCTTATATACATCGTAGAGATCTAATTCACTATTCTCCATTATAGATATACCTATATCATATAGGGGTTTTATAGGTGTGTGCATTGTAACAAAATCTTGAGGTCTTGGACCAAAAGAGAAGATCTTTAATTTCTTTAAAGCAAGAATAGTTCTTGCTATTGGTATAAAATCCTTTATCATTTCTGCAATTTCTGAAGGTAAACCCACAGGATAATGTGGTATATAAGCTTTTACATTTCTTAGACCAAGGTTATAACATAAACTTAGAAAACCACAGTAAGCATCTCCTCTACCATTGAATAAATCTTTACCCGTTTCCTCTCCAGCTGCACATACCATAACAGGCCCATCAAAATTTTGAGCAAGCAGAGATGTAGGACCTTCAGGACCAAAATTTCCAAGATAAATTACCAAAGCATTTATCCCTTTTTCTTTAATTTCATTTAATACTTTAACAGTATCATTTTCGTTTTCTATTATTGTTTCCACATTTATTATCGGTATTTCTTTTTTATTACATTCCTCAATTACTTTATTTTTTCTATTACGAGAAAGCTCAATAGGAAAACAATCTCTACTTACAGCTACTATACCAAGTTTCACTTCAGGAACATTTTTCAAAAAAATCACCTCCTTATTTTATTTTTGTCCATAAACCTCATGAAACCTTTTAAACCATTTTTCAATCTCTTCCTTAGGAAGGAGATCAAGTTTACCTATTGTTAAAGCCAAATAACAAGTCTTAGCAATTTCTTCTACCATCACAGCATATTTCAGGGCTTCCGATGGTGTCCTTCCAAAAGTAAAAACACCATGACTTTTTAAAAGCACTACTGGTACAAAAGGTAAGTGCTTCTTTACCCATTCTGGTCTATCCTCTTTATTTATTACTTCTAATAACGCATTACCTACATCTTCTAATGGTAATGGAGAAGCATATCTCGCAACAGGTATTTCTTCACCAAAATAATCTGCATGAGAAGTAAGATAAACAGGAATAGGTTTACCTAATAATGCAAAGCTTGTAGCATAGGGTGAATGAGTATGAACAATACCACCTATATCTTTACGGCCTTTATAAACCACAAGATGTGAAAGAGTATCTACTGAAGGTTTTAAATCTCCTTCCACAATATTTCCTTCAATATCTACCACTACCATCTTTTCTGGTGTTAAATCTTCATATTTTACTCCGCTTGGTTTTATGACTATATATCCTGTCTCAAAATCTCTTCCACTTACATTTCCACTTGTCATAACAACAAGACCATTTTTAGGAAGTTCCATATTCATCTCATATACTTCTTTTCTTAACTTGGGTAACAGCATATTAACTACCCCTTTTCATCAATTTATCTTTTTCAATCTAATAACGTTCCAAGACAATCTTGGAAGTAAAACCTCAAGAATATTATTGTTAACCTTGGCATTATCTGCTAAATGAGGTACAACCTTATCAGGATTTTCAGGGGTATTTCCTTCAAAAGGATCATTGTTTTCATATACTATATTCTCAAGTACTATAAATTTTTCAAACCCCTTCAAGTTATACTCTACCAACAAATCTTCCTTTGCATCTCTATTAACTGCAAATATATTTATCGTATCTTCTTCTTCATCGTATGTTGCAATAGTTTCTATAACAGGCACATCTGTGTAAAGCCTTGAATCATATTTAGGAGAATCTATCTTGGGATTTAGAACTATTCCATGTCCATAATTTGAAGCATGCAAGAAAGGATAATAAATAGTCTGTCTATATGCTATACCACCTTTAACTGTCATTATAGGAGCCAACACATTAACCAATTGAGCTAAACATGCAATTTTAACTCTATCAGCATGTCTTAAAAGTGTTATGATCATACATCCCACAAGTATAGCATCAGCAAAATTATAATCTTCCTCAAGAAGAGGCGGTGCTATCTGCCATGGTTCAATTTTTCTATCTTTATTAAATGAATGATACCACACATTCCATTCATCAAAAGATATATAAATATCTTTCTTAGCTCTTTTAACAGCCTTTACATATTCTATTGTGGATACTACAGTCTTAATAAATCTATCCATATCTAAATTCTTTGCCATAAAACTTGCTAAATCTGGATTATTAGGTAACTCAATAAACTCAGGACCACTTGGAAAATTAGCATAGTAATGTAAAGATACATAATCCACCACATCATATGTATGTTCAAGGACAATTCTCTCCCATTCTGGGAAAGTAGGCATACCAGGACCTGAACTTCCACATACAACAAGTTCTATGTTTGGATCAACCTGCCTCATAACTTTTGCTACTTCTCTTGCCAATCTTCCATATTCATGAGGTAATTTGTGTCCTATCTGCCATTCCCCATCCATTTCATTCCCAAGATTCCAAACTTTTATTTTATGAGGTTCTGGATAACCATGCTTCTTCCTTAAATCACTATAAAATGTACCTCCAGGAAAATTACAATATTCTACTAAATTTCGTGCTTCATCAATACCACGAGTCCCTAAATTTACCGCCATCATTACTTCAGAGCCAACCTTCTTAGTCCAATCTACAAATTCATTTATCCCAACCTCATTTGGTTCTATACTTCTCCAAGCAAGCTCAAGTCTTTTAGGTCTTTGCTCTTTTGGTCCCACACCATCTTCCCAATTGTATCCTGAAACAAAGTTGCCTCCAGGATATCTTATAATTGGAGTTTTAAGGACCTTTACTAACTCAATAACATCTTTTCTAAATCCTTGTTCATCGGCCTGAGGATGACCAGGCTCATAAATCCCTGTATATATAGCTCTTCCTAAATGTTCAATAAAAGACCCATAAATCCTTTTATCTACTTCTGAAATCGTAAAATCTTTATCCAATATAACCTTAGCCTTTTTCATAACATTACAACCTCCTTATATTTTAAGTAGATTCTCTTACCACCAACTTAGGTTTAAAAACCTTTTGAAATAAATGTTTCTCAGCATTTTCAGTATTTAAGATCTCTAAAAGAGCTTCTGCTGCTTTTACACCCATATCATACTTTGATATATCAATAGTTGTAAGAGACGGATTTAATAACTCCGTATAATCTAAATTATCACATCCCACTATAGCAACATCATCAGGTATTCTAAGTTTCATATTTTTTAAAATTTTCATAACTTCTACAGCTATAGAATCACAAAAGCAGAAAATAGCAGTTGGTCTTGTTTTCAAAGAAAAAATATTCTCTATAATAACTTTTAAATCTGAATTTGGATGTAAAGAATAAATAAGTTTCGGATTAATCAATAAACCTGCCTCTCTTAAAGCAGTTTTATATCCTTCTAACCTTAATTTTGCACTAGAGTTTCTCCATGAGTTAAGAAAAAAAATCTTTCTATACCCTCTTTCTATCAAATGTTCTGTGGCCATTTTTCCCACTAAGAAATCATCACAAACTACATAGTTTGTATTTTCATCAGCTGTTCTTCTTGCCACTAATACAAAAGGTATCTGATTCTCACAAAGATATTTTACATTTTGAGATTCATATTCAATAGGAGCTAATATAATGCCATCTACTCTCTGTCCTATTAATGAAAGAATTGCTTCTTTCTCTTTTTTGGGATCCTCGTTGGAGTTATATAAAATTAAATTATACCCTCTTGATACCAGAATGCTTTCTATACCACTTACTAAATTAGCATAAAATGGATTTAATATAGTAGTAATAATTACTCCAATTTTTTTTGTTTTTCCAGATAAAAGACCTCTGGCAAGAGAATTAGGTACATACCCTAATTTTTGTGCAGCCTCCAGAACCCTTTTTCTTGTAGCTGGACTAACCTCCCCTCTATTATTAAGGGCCCTGGAAGCTGTAGCAATTCCAACACCAGCCAATTTTGCAACATCTCTTATTGTAACATGTCTCACTTTAATCTCCCTCTTTTTTTAGTAAAATTTATACTATATTTTTAAAAATTTTTCAATATAAAAATGAGGTAGGAGAAGCTTAGTAACCCCTCCTACCTCATGTAAAAAACATATTTATTGTTTTGTGGCAAGAGACAAAACCTCAGAATCAGTTAGAACACCATTGTAAACTCTTAAATCGTCAATTACTCCTTTAAAAGGTGAATCCCAGTAGTTTACTCCTAAAGCAAAAAGAGCATCTTTTCCTGTGAAAAGATCTGGAAAACCACCACTATCAAATTTCTTTTCACCATTTATATATATCTTAATATTACCATTGTTTACTGTTACTGCAATATGGTACCATCTATCTGTTTCTAATGTATATTCTATCTTACCATCATACCATTCCTGTCCATTATTATAATTTGACCATACCGCAAGTTGACTTGGAGGATTATATAAAGCATGTCCACCTGGAATTATACTTAACCATTCATTTGGTACATCTTTCTTAACTGCACCAAAAAAGACTGGGGTAAAATAGGAAAGGGTCTCTGCATTTAACCAAAGCGATATACTATATTGATAAGTAGATATTAAATTATTAGGCAATAGTATTCCAGAAGCCCCATCTAAATAAACCGCTTTTCCATCAATTCCTACAGTGTAAGTAATATTACCTCCAGGTTCACCTACTTTACCTCCACAAACTTGTCCTTCACCATAGTTTCCTACAGAGTCACTTAAATCTTCCTCAAATTTATAATGGGCCAACAATACTGCAGAAGATGTTGTTATGGGTTTACTACAACCTGATAAAAAAACTATTAATAAAGTTATAATTATTAAGCTAACTATCTTTCTCATACACTTAATTCCCCCTTCATCTACAAAAATCTACTTTCCTAAACTTGCAAGCTCTCTTACCTCTTCATCAGTTAGAACCTTATTATAAATTCTTAGTTCATCAATTTTACCTTTAAAGGGTAGATCCCACCAATTTACTCCTAAAGTTACCACAACTTTATCTCCTCTAAATAAATCTTGTACTTTCTTACCTTCAAATCTTTTTTCTCCATTTATATATACTTTAACTAATCCATTATCTACTGTAACGACAAAGTGATACCATTTCCCAACCTCAAATTTAACATCTGTCCAACCATCAAACCATGCACTTCCAGACCAAAAACCAGCTCTTCCTTCAAATAATGAATGACCTCCGGGGACAATACTTATCCAAGTATCAGAATTTACAGCTGCAAAAAACGCGGTAGTGTAATAGTTTAATTCCTCAGGGTAAATCCAAAGAGCTATAGAATATTCATATGTTTCTATAGACCCTTCATAAAGTAAAACTCCAGAATTTCCATCTAAAACTAATGCCTTACCAACAACTCCATCTCCAAAACTTACTTGTCCACCTGTTTGATCAACTTTAGGACCAATAACTTTACCCTCTCCTAACAAACCATTAGCGTCTCTTAAATCTCCATCAAAAGGATAATAAGCCACTAATCCTTTGGGAAGTTCAAGCCTTTGTGGTATCTGTTGAATTTGTTGTAAAGATGTTTCTCCTGTTTTATTACATCCTGCAATCAGCAACAACATAACTAAAACTCCTAATACACTTATTGCTTTTTTCATCTTTAAAACCCCCTTTAAATTAATATTTAATTTTAAAACTATATCTTTTATAAACACCATAGAATTGAAAAATCTTTCAAATATCACCTCCCCCTGTTATTCAATTTCTGGAAAGGTTTCCATATACATATAAAAATAAAATTTTCAATAAAAACTATATCATTTTATAATCTTTGTTAATAAAATTTTTATTTAAATTTTAACCCCATACTTTTAAATAGTCAATAGGAAGATAAGGGGGATTACAAAATCCCCCTCAATATGAATTAACAAACTTATTTTTTCTTTATCCTAATAATAGTCAAAGAATACTTAGGAAATTCGTAAACAAAATTATCTCCAACTCCACTAAAGGTCATAATTTGAGGGAAAATCTTTTTAGGATTATCCATAGAATTTTCATCTTTTAAATCATTAGAAGTTAAAACAATTACCTCTGCAACAGGTAATATAGCCTTTTTAGAAATTCCTTTTAAAGAAATATTAAGCTTTTTATTTTCTTCTGAAATATTAACCACCTTTAATACTACATCTCCATTTGTATCCTCCACAGCACTAGCATAAATTTCTTTCTTTTCCATTTCGTCCTCTACATCGTGAACCAATACTCCGTCAAGGTAACAACGAATTCTATTCCCATTTACTTCGATCTTGATATCATACCATTTATCTTCTATCACTCTAATATTAGCTGAATTTCCTACTATACTTTTTATACCATTTACAGATTTTTCTATTGCAGTATAAGAATTTCCCCAACCTCCTATATTCCACCAGTAGAAATTATCAAAATCTTTTACACCAAACATTATAAGGAATCCTTCTCTCCCAGAATTTTTCTTTGCCTTTACATGAATAGTATAATTTTTCCATTCTTTATTTCCTGTTATAGTGAAACAATTCTCAGAAAGAGTAGATTGAGAGAATACACCATTCCTTTGTGTCCATATACCTCTAAAAACAATCCAATTTTTCATAGTATCTTTAAAATTATCCTCATAAAGTACGCTTCGAGTAATATTATCTATTATTGTTAAATCTTTATATTCAACTGCTGTTTGCCAAGATCCTAATCCTATCATT
The DNA here is from genome assembly GCF_055181375.1 of Dictyoglomus sp. DH. NCBI lineage: Bacteria > Pseudomonadati > Dictyoglomota > Dictyoglomia > Dictyoglomales > Dictyoglomaceae > Dictyoglomus > Dictyoglomus sp. DH. The sequence goes on from NZ_CM143706.1 coordinate 1,801,513, forward strand.
CCTGTAATATTCATTTTAGAAGGATCTGCTTGAATATTTAAATTCATAGGTAAGATATATTTCCCTCTATTGTCATTTAGCATCTTAATTACATAATAATTAGGTGTAGCATACGAAGATTTATTATCAAACCATATAAGATTTGGTTGCCATTGACTTGCTCCTTCTTTTCCAAATAGAGGTGCATAAGAAATCATTTTTACTACATCCGAATATTTCTCAATATTTATAAGATATGCGGCTTCTGATAATGCAGACTCTAAATTATTTCTTCTTCCTTTCCCATGGGCAGCATATTCTCCTACAAACACTTTATAATTTTTATCATAGTTGGCATATCTATCAGTATTAGATAAGAACCAATCAGGTGCCATATAATAATGCTCATCCACTAAATCTGCTTTTCCTTTACTCTTAACCCAATTCCACCCATCATCAAAAATTTTACCACTTGGAGAAGGACCTACCCCAAAAATTACATTTATATTGGGGTATTTTCTCTTTATAGCATCATAAAACTTCTCATATCTCACATAATAATAGTATCCCCACTGCTCATTTCCTATCTCTATAAATTTCATATTAAAAGGTTCAGGATGCCCAAGTTGAGCTCTTATAGCTCCCCATTTTGTATTTACCGAACCATTGGCAAATTCTATTAAATCTAAAGCATCTTGTATATACTCATCAAGTTTATCCAAAGGAACCATATCATTTGGGCCACTTCCTTGAAAAGCCATACCACAATTTATAACAGGCACAGGTTCCGCTCCTATATCTTCACAAAATAAAAAATATTCATAAAATCCTAAACCTAAACTCTGGTAATATCCCCAAAAGTTTGGTATTGTAGGTCTCTCAGATGGATCACCAATAGTCTTCTTCCAACGATAAGCATCAGCCATTGTTCTTCCTTGTACTAAACATCCCCCTGGAAATCTAACAAAGGAAGGCTTCAGATCTGCAACTAACTTTGCTAAATCATATCTAAGACCGTTTTTTCTACCTTTCCATGTGTTTTGAGGGAATAAAGATATAAAATCCAAATCTAATATTCCTTTGTGATTAACAGTAATTACAAACCTTCCATCTTCTATCTCATTCTCACAAGTTACTGTTTTTTCATATTTTTGCCAATTTTTTCCGATTCCTTCTATAATTCCTCTAAATCCAATATTACCTTTCCTATCCGATACTTCAAATAAAATATTTTTTATACTATCATCTGGACTTCTGGCATAAAGAGCAACTCTATAATTTTCTCCCTTTTTTACAGTAATACCATGATATCCTTGGTTAGAAATAAGTACTCCTTTATCAATACTACTTATAACAATTCGTAAATATGTGGGGTTTTTAGAACTTATAGGATTATTCTTTTCAATAATATATCCAGCTTTATCTTTACCCAACGAATTTATAGACCAACTATGTAAAGGGGTAGGAAATTCAAATGATCTATTTTGAATTAGCTCCGCATATAATCCTCCGTCACCAGCGTAATTAATGTCTTCAAAAAAAACTCCATATAATATAGGACTAATTTCTATTCCTCTTTTTGAAGTATCAACTTCTAATGTATCGATATTTTCAGACCCTAATTCTATACTCAACATTAAAAGCATACATATAGAAAGTAACAACATTATTTTTTTAAATCTCATTTTTTACCTCCTTTTATACTAATTTATGGAAACCTTTCCGGAATAAAGTATATTAATAACTTTACATTGTCTATATATGCTATTATTGTAATTTAAACATCCATACTCTTATAAAATTAAACTTGAACAAAGAAACCACCAAAATTTTAAAAAATATCTATATTCATATTAACGTTAATTGCATCAAAATCTTACCCTTAAAAAATTTTAACTTTACATTCATCTTACTATACATCTTTATTTTTCACTAAAACTTTTACTAAATAATATAAACTTAAAATTTCTTAAAGTCAAGAGTAAATGTTGACTAAAAAGAAAAAAAATAGTATAGTTTAAAATAAAATTTTATTAATTCAACAAAAGGGATTACCATGAAACAAGAGGAGATAAAAAAGAAAGTAAAACTTAAAGATATAGCTAAAGCAGCTGGGGTTTCTATCTCAGCTGTATCCTTTGCTCTTAATAATAAGGGTTCATTAAATCCAGAAACTAAAATGAAGATATTGAAAATAGCCCAAGAATTAGGTTATGCTCCAGAAAGAGAATGTAAAAAAACATATACAATAGGTTTAGTTATAAGTGATGTAACAAATCCTTTCTATCCTGCTGTAGTGATTGGAGTAGAAAATGTACTCTTAAAGCATGGATACAGCTTATTTTTATGTAATACAGACTATGATCCAGACCTTGGATGTACTTCTATAAAAAGATTTATTGATAGAAATGTTGATGGTGTAATTATAATGACAAATAGATTAGATGATTCAGTTATAGAACTTCTCAAGCTTAATAGAATTCCGGTAGTAGTTTTTGATAGAAATATTGAGGGATTAGATGTAAGCGGACTTTTAGTAGATTTTCAGTCAGGAATATCTGAAGCAGTAACTCACTTAGTTAATTTAGGTCATACAGATATTGCTATAATAACAGGACCATTAGATTTAGAAACTGCTCAAGCGAGGCTTAGGGCTTTTAAAATGGCTCTTAAAAGATACCATATTGATTTACCAGAGGATAGAATATTTGAGGGAGATTTTAAAATGAGAAGTGGAGAAGAAGCTATGAGGAAAATACTAAAGCTAGATCCAAGACCAACAGCAGTTTTTGCTTCCAACGATATGATGGCAATAGGAGCTTTAAGAGAAGCTCAAAATCAAGGCTTAAAAATACCAGATGATATATCCATTGTAGGATTAGATGATATTATGATGGCTTCCTATGTAAACCCTCCTCTTACTACTGTGGTTTTTCCTCAACAAGAAGTAGGCTCTAAAGCAGCTGAACTAATATTGAGACTCATTGAAAAGGGAGAAAAAGTAGTATCTTATATTCACACATACCTTGTAGTGAGAAAATCTACTGGACCAGCCCCTATAAGATAAAGGAAATTACATTTCTCTGGCAAAAAGTGCAGCTCCTAATGCTCCCATTATTTGTGGTTCTTCAGGAACATACACATTTAACCCAAGTAAATTTTCAAGAGCTTGAACTACACCCTTGTTTTTAGCCACACCACCACTCATAACTATATCTTTATCTACACCTGCCCTTTTTGCTAATGATAATGCCCTTTTGGCCGCTGAATAATTTAAGCCTTTTATTATTTTTTCTTTTTCAATACCTTCTGTAATCAGTGTTATTACTTCCGACTCAGCAAAAACAGTACATATATTAGTTATCTCAATATAATCAGAAACCATATTGTGAATATGTCCAAAATTTTTTAGATCTTCCTGAAGAACTTTTGCCATAATCTCTAAAAATCTCCCAGTTCCTGCAGCACATTTATCATTCATAACAAAATCAACAACTACCCCATTTTTTCCTACTTTTATAACTTTAGAATCTTGTCCTCCAATATCTATTATTGTTCTTGCATTTGGGAAAATAAAACTTACTCCTTTAGCATGACAAGATATCTCTGTCTTAGTCTTATCCGTAAAATTAACCTTTACCCTTCCATATCCTGTTGCCACAATACTTTTTATCTCTTCCATTCTTATACCATGCTTATCCAATATGTCATTTATAAGCCCCAATGCCGTTTTATTTCCATCTGGACCAGTCTCCTGTATACCATAATCAATAATCTCAGTTTTATCAAAACCCCTATCAGATATTAAAACAATCTTAGTAGTTGTAGATCCAATATCAACACCTAAGTAGTAATTCATGATATCACCTCAAAAAAAGCCTCCAAACGTGTTTTTATTTGCTCTTTCGGAAAATTAGTTTCATCAATTAGATCTCCGTCTATAACTATTGTAGGAATACCCTCTTCCATAAATTTTCTTCTTAATAAATAAGAGGGTACTGATCCTTGTCTACAACCCCATTGATTAAAAATTATTATGCCATCAGCCTTATATTTATTTACATTCTCTGTACCCAATTTAAATTTCTCCTCTAAAGTAGAAAAAGCCTTAAGATTAAGCATTTTTTTGGCTAACGATTCAAAGGGATTATTTTCATCTAAAATCTCCCAAGATATAGATGTGGATTCTTCAAATACAATATAAGCTCCTTTTTCTCTCATCCACAAAAAGAAATCGGTTTTAAAATAAGGGCCAAGATGCATCCAATATAATCTAATTTTAGGTTTTAATTCTTTACCTTCTTCTATTCTCCTCTTTATCTCGTCTCTTAAAGTTTTAAAAAATAGAACCCCATGCTTAGAACCAAAGGATGAAAAAATCATAGCTGCAAAATCAAGAAAATCTTTGCCATCCATAACAGTATGATCACTCCTTAGTTCTTTAACCTCTTCAAAATATTTATATGCTTCATTAGAAAGGTGTATAGTCTTTTTTAATTTATCATTTGCATCTTTTATATTCAACCTTTTAGACATGTAATAATATAATTCCTCAAGATTTTCAGCTAAGTGATCTATTTTATCGTAAGAATCTAGGACAAGAAGTTCTCCTCCTTTTAATCTGCTAATAATATTAAAAGAATATATAGGAGAATGACATGGTTTAGTATAAGTTACAAGATAATCAGGATTAGGGAAAATATTAAGTTTTGCCAAACCTATAATTCCCCTGTGCACACTACATACATCTGCTGCACTCACAACTTCTTCGCTCTCTTGAAGGGGCCTCCTTATTAAACCCATAGCCCCTAGAAAACCAGATGCTACCTCAGGAAGTAATGGATACAAATCTAAAGCATAGAAAATTTCTGTTGGTGTGAAAATATTTACCATTACTACTTTTTTCTTATTACTATAGATAGAACGTACCAAATCTATAGCATAAAGATAAGAAACCTTTGTAACATGCTCATTTTTATATCTTTTAAGTACAAATGCTTCTGCTCCCCAAAATACTGGACTAAAATTTAATAGCTTTTTTAATAGGTCATTTTTTTCATGTATTATTTTCTCTATGTTCATATAACATCTCCATAAAAGCTTCTATACGTGTCCTAATTTGTTCTTTGGAAGAAAGGGTATAATCATCGTCAATGATAAGAGTCGGTATATTATTCTCTTTTAGAAATTTCTTCAATAAACCTCCATGATATATGATAGGATCACAATATTTTAGAGTGTAAATTATTACACCATCTATTTTATCCTTTATAACAAAAATTTTTTCTAACCTTTTATTTAAACTCAGATCTCTTATACAAGACATTTTATTAAGATAATGAAAAGAAATATTATAATAAGGATCATCTTTATAAGATTCTATCCTTTCCAGATTTTTATTACCAAAACATGAGTCAATATATTCCACCTTAATCCCAAATTGTTCTAAGTAATCGATAAAACTAACTGGAATCATAGAAGCTAATAGGTAAACTTTTATTCTATATTCATAATCTTTTTCCTTTTCTATATAAGCCTCTCCAGAAGAAATATAGAAGTAAGATAAGAATGAACAACTATTTGAGTGGCAAATTATTTTTTCTCTTAAATTATTAAAATAAGAAACACTTTCTAATATTTTATCTTCAGATTTTCCATTTAAAAAATTCTTATAAAGATCTCTCAATTCTTCAGAGAAATATAATACATCTTCTTCTCTCCTATCAAAGGGAATTTTTAAAAAATATGCATCTTTAACTATTCCCAATTCTTTCCAACATTCATAAATTCTCTTTGAAGAATCACAGCTATCTGTAACAACTACTTTTTCAAGGGTTATATCTTCCCTTAAAAGAAATTCACTTATATTTTTAAGATATGGACAAAAGTATTTAGGAAAATAAGAATCTACTCTCTCTGGATACAAAGAATCATAAGTTAATAATAGTGGTTTGAAACCTGAAGCGTGAATAATCTCAGGGGGGATATATGAGCACATATACCCCACATATCCCCCTCTTTTAATCTCATTTTTCAAAAATTCATTATATCCATATATATCTCCCATTAAATGGTATTATATCATAAAGTATTACTTTACTCCTTTAACTTTATCTCTTATTTCAATAAGATCTTTCATAACATGATATAGGTTATAGGATGCTTCTTTTGTACCAAATATGTCATGTAATTCTTTATAAAGATTATATAATCTATTATATATCTCTCTATCTTCTTTCCTTGGATTATAAACTACGTCCTTCACTCTACAAATAGCTTTCTGGGCTTCTTCCACATTTCTATAGCCACTTCTCTCATACCCCGCTGCAACTGTCCCAAATATGGCAGCCCCAAGAGCCGGAGTCTGAGAAGAGTAAGATATTTTTATAGTTTTACCTAAAACATCAGCATAAATCTGCATTATAAAAGGATTCTTTTCAGGAATTCCCCCACAAGCTATAACTTCATTTACTTTTACTCCATATTCTTCAAATCTTTCCATAATCACTCTCGCCCCAAAAGCTGTAGCTTCAATCAATGCTCTATATATTTCTTCAGGACGGGTATGTAAAGTCTGTCCTATAAGAAGCCCTGTTAGTTTTGCATCCACAAGAACAGTCCTATTACCATTATTCCAATCAAGGGCTAAAAGCCCACTTTCTCCAGTCTTTAATCTTTGAGCATGCTCAGTCAACAATTGATGAAGATCCTTACTTCGGGCTTCCTCTCCAAAATATTCTCTTGGAGTTAAGTATTTAACAAACCAGTTAAATATATCACCTACTGCCGATTGTCCAGCCTCCAATCCATAATATCCAGGAAGTATAGATCCATCTACAATACCACATAGACCTGGTATATCAGGAATTTTCTCAGTGTTAGGAACAACCATCATATCACATGTAGAAGTACCTATAACCTTTACAAGAATACCTGGCTTTATACCTGCTCCAACTCCTCCCATGTGTGCATCAAAAGCACCAACTGCTACTACCACATCTCCCCTTAGTCTAAATTTTTCTGCATAATAGGGAGAAATAGTACCAAATGGTATATCAGAAGTATAAGCTTTATCATAAAGTCTGTCTCTTAAATCAGCAAGCCTTGGGTGTAATTTTCCTAAAAACTCTTTGCTTGGAAGTCCACCCCATTCAGGATTATACATAGCCTTATGACCTGCTGCACATACGCTCCTCTTTATTTCCTCTGGTTTCTGTTTACCTGTAAGCACTCCTGGTATAAAATCACATATCTCTACCCATGTATAAGCAGAATCAAAAACCTTAGGGTCTACCCGTAAACAGTGAAGAATCTTTGAAAAGAACCATTCCGATGAATATACTCCTCCATACTTTCTCAGGTAAGGATATCCTCCCTCGTTAGCTAATCTCGTGATTTCCTCAGCCTCTTCATAACTGGAATGGTCCTTCCAAAGCCATGCTAAAGCGTTAATATTATCTTTAAACTCATCGTAAAAAGCTAATGGTATTCCCTCTCTATCTACTGGAAGTGGTGTACTACCAGTGGTATCAATTCCTATTCCTATAACATCTTCTCTTTTGAATTCTTTATTATTTTTTTCAGCCTCTATGAGAGCCCCCTCTATAGAAACCTCCAAGCCCTTTATATAATCCGCTGGGTGCTGTCTTGCCACATTGGGATTTTTAGGATCGAGAATAATTCCTGCCTCTCCATGTTCATAATTAAAAACGTAAGACCCTAATTCTTCTCCTGTATTGATATCAACCACTAAAGCTCTAACAGAGTTAGTACCATAATCAAGCCCTATAGCATATTTTCCCATAAAACACACCTCCTTCTATATTTTTACTAATAATTTTACTAAAAAAAATTAATAAACAAAATACCTCAATAGTTTAAATATTCTTTTAATTCATAATTAAAAGATTGATCCAATATTTCATTTAAAACCTCTTTTACCTGCTCATAAGATTTTGTTCTTGGATCTCTCACTAATATCTCCTCAAGAACTTTAATATCTCTTGATAAAAAACCTTCAAGGACCCATTCCATTCGTAGAATTCTTGGTAATAAATAAAATATTTTTATTCTTTGAGTCAAATCCGGATCTATTTTTTCATAGTGTATTCCCTCTTTATCCACCCATACAGGCACCTCTACTATCACATCATCAGGTATTCCTGAGATAGTCCCATTATTTGGAACATTTAAAATTAACCTCTTTTTATCTCCAAAAGTTATACCATTCATAAAGTGAATATGTTGTTCACCGCTTAATTTATCTTTATTAAATATTTCAGGCCAAAGTTTAAGAAGTTTAATATCTCTACTTTTCTCAACTTCATTGGCCAATTCAATCATTCTTCTTCTCCCAAATCTCAATTGTTCATGAAATTTATGCCTTTCAACCTCATTATCTATGCCTCCAAATTTACCATACCATCTTTTTTTAGTTTCAAGATTATAATTGTATTTCCAAGTACCATTTCTACATGTATCACCAATGGGCAGCATCCCATAAAACTTATACATATCAAGAGACGCTGGACTCATCTGTAAATCCCAAGGATTCTTAGGTTCCCACTTCGATAATTTTTCTTCCATCCATTTATCAAGAAGATGATAAGCATTCTCTCCCTTATATAAAAATCTATTCAAAAATATACCATGATTCACACCAGCAACCTGCCATTCTACATCCTTAGTATCAAGACCAAGAGTATTGAATACTTCAAAAACTCCATTAAAACCGTGACATATACCTACAACCTTTATATCTGTAACGCGCGTTAAAAGCTGTGTTATTTCAAATACTGGATTTGCTGTCTGCAAAAGCCAAGCAGATGGTGCATATTTCTTTATATTATTAGCTATGTCAAGGGCCAATTTCATATCGTAATAAGAAATTAAAACATAAGTGTAAGTAGATACCATATTCAATTCCTGACTATCAATACCCCTATAATAACCATGCTTCTCGCCAATCTTTGTAACAATATCGTACTTTACAAAACCATCATCATGTTCTTTTGGAAAAGGATTTGCTGTATTTATAACAAAATCTGCTCCTTCTATACCCTCTTCAAGCTTTGCTGTCTTCTCAAAATTTAAATCCACTCCAAGCTCTTCTACATATTTCTTTGCTAAAATATAAGAGGCTTTTAATCTTTCCTCGTGAATATCAACCAATGATATGGTAGAACCATGAAAATTTGGGGTCTTTGCAATATCACCTATAATCTGCATTGAAAATCTTATACTTCCTGAACCTATAATTGTAAATTTCATATAGACATCCCCCTTTGAGCTATTTTTTTATTTAAAAATTATAAGGAAGAAAGTTCCAATTAATATGGTTAAAGAAACATATAAAGAGGCAAATCTTGAATTTAATCCCATTTCATTTGAATAAATTACAACTACTAAAGGTGCTGGTAACAAAACTCCCAAGGAAATAATCCTAATAAATAGAGAATCCTCTAAAAATCCCCTCAAAAAAATAGCAAATAATATTCCAGGTATAAATCTTATAACAAGGCCATAAAATAAAGCCTCTATCTCTTTCTTATCCAATTTAAAATCAAGAAAATAACCGATTGTAAAAAGGGCAAGCGTAAAATTAGATAAAGATAAATAATTTAATATGGAAATAAAAATTGAAGGAAAATTTACTTTCAATAGATTTAAAACGAGAGATACAAAATATACATCCAATGGAAAAAATAATAACACCTTCTTAATCACATTTTTAACTTCAGAAAGAGACCAATTTCCCTCTGAGAGAATAGACAAAGCATATGATAATCCAAAAACTATAAAAGAGTTTCCTATATCAAACATGGCCATATATAAAAGTCCCTCATCTCCGTAAAAACTTCTTATAAAAGGATAAGAAAAAAGCCCCACATTATACCCACAGATACCAATAAGCAAAGTCCATCTCAAATTATTATCTAATTTCTTATTTCTTAAAAAAATAAAACCAATTATAAATACGACTATTCCAAAAGAAAATGAAATAAAAGGCAAAAAAAAGATATCATGGCTTATATAAGATGTTAAAAATACTTTAAGAATAGTAGCGGGAAGTGTAATATATATTACGAATCTACTTAAAGTTGATCCTGCCTCGGAAGGAAGTATTTTTATTTTCTTTATAAAATATCCCAGAAATATGATAAATATGTTTGTTATTATATTTTCTGCCATATCTTAATACTATTTTGACTAAATATTAAAAGAATTATACCATTTATAATAAAAGGAGGTAAGGAGAAAATGCTTATATGGGACAATGATTTTTCCAATCTCTTAGATTATATAAAAAAACAAAAGGAAATCCCATTAATTCTTTGTGACGAAAATACTTATGAAGTATGCGGGAAAGATATCTATAGAAATCTTGGTGACAACTCAAAACTGCTTGTTTTACCATATAATACTCATGCAGACGAAAAACACATTTGTAAATTAATCATAAACACCAATGACGACAATGTAATCATCTCAGTAGGTTCGGGAAGTATAACAGATATAGCAAGATTCGTAAGTTATAAACAACATCTAAAATTTATATCTGTACCAACAGCCCCATCTATGGATGGATATGCATCTTCAGTTGCCGCACTAACCATAGATGGAATCAAAACCACTTTACCAGCAAAACCCCCTGAGCTTATATTTGCAAATTTAGAAATACTTAAAAATGCCCCCTATTTACTTATAAAAGCAGGTTTTGGAGACTTAATGGGGAAATATACAGCTCTTTCAGATTGGAAGCTTGCTCACATTCTTTTAGATGAACCTTTAGATACAAATGTAGCAGAAGAAATGTTAAAAGCTTGTGAAGATACGCTAAAAAGTATAGACAAAAATGATTTTATTAAACCATTGTTTGAGGGTCTTGTAAAATCAGGAGAATTAATGACAAAGGTAGGAAACTCTCGTCCAGCTTCAGGAGCAGAGCATCATATTGCCCATTATTTAGAGTTTTTAGGATATGATCTATTTCATGGAATAAAAGTAGGAATAGCTACCTTTTACGTGATTAAATTATATGAATTCATATTAGAATTTGACTTTGAAAAAATGGATCAATATGTAGATTATGAAATAGATATAAAGGAATGGAGAAAAGAGATAGAAGAAAATTTTCCCAAAATACATAATAGAATAATAGAAGAAAATATAGAAAGAATAGAAATGTTTAATAACGTTGAGTTCAGAAAAAGCCTCATTGAAAAAATAAAACTCCATCAAGATGATATTAAATCTCTTGCTGAAAACCTTTCTAAAAAGAAACGAGAAATAATAGATGGATTTAAAAAAATCAGATTCTCATTGGATATAGAAGATTGGAACATAAAAAAAGAAGATATAGAAAAAGCTATTCTCTACTCCTTATTTATCAGAGATAGATTTACTATTCTTACATTATATTATTTTTTAGGTCTTTTAAAAAATTTTATAAAAGTAGTATAATAAATTGTTAACAATATTAACTATAGGAGAAGCTAATGCGAAAAAAGATAGGGGTAATTGTAAACTATTTATATGAAGGCTATCAGATGAAAATTCTATCAGGAATTTTATCTGAAGCAGAAAAATCTAATACTGATATTCATGTCTTTGTAGGGGGAGATCTAAATCCAAACAATATTGAAAGTCAAAGAAGAAATAGGATTTATGACTTAATATCTAAGAAGAATATAGATGGACTAATAATATTAGGACTTGTCGTTGGATTCAATTTACCAAAAGAAGAAATAATTAAATTTTACAAAAGATTTTATCCTCAATTACCCGTCGTAAGTTTAGGATTAGAAACAGAAGAAATACCATGTGTAATAAGCGACAACAGAAAAGGTTTCAATGACCTTCTTATTCATTTGATAGAAGATCACCGATATAGAAGTATTGCATATGTGGCTGGACCTATAAATAACGAAGAATCTCAAATTAGAAATAAGACTTTTTATGATACCTTAAAAAAATATAATATAGAAATAAAGCAAGAATATGTCTATGAAAGTGATTTCACCACACCTCAAGGGATATACGCTATAAGAACCTTCTTAGATGAAAGGAAAATAAAACCTGATGTCATTGTTTTTTCCAATGATAACATGGCAATAGCAGGTCTTGAAGAACTTAAAAGAAGAAAGATAAAAGTACCAAATGAAATTGCCATTACAGGATTTGATAATATATTGGAGTCCACTTTTGTAGAACCATCTTTATCTACGGTGGAACAAAATTTATCAGAATTAGGAAAAAAAGCTTTAGAAATGTGTCATTCTCTTATTTTAGGAAAAGAAATTCCTAAAAAAGTAGAAATACCTACAAAAATGATAATCCGTGAGTCTTGTGGTTGTAAAAGATTTTATATTAGACTATCAAAAAAAGAAGAAAAAGTTTGGTCGAAAATTTTTGATCTCAAAAAGGATAAAGAGGATTTTTATTCTCTATTAAATAAATATTTGATTTCAAATATAGAAACCAAAAATCCTCAAAATATTAAATGGATAGAAAATATAATAAAAGAATTTTATAATAGTATTATCGAAAGAGAAGAAAACTTTATTACCGAAATAGAAAGTTTATTGTTAAATAATAATGTAGATATTGAGTTATTGGAAGAAACTTTTAATAATATTAATTCTTTTATTGATATGCATATTGAAAATTCTCTTTATCAAAAAGCCAAAAACCTCATTTTACAATCAATTAATGTCTTAAAAGATTATAAAGAAAAAAAATTAAAATACGAGATTTTCAAAACCAATGATTTAATTGACCATTTAGGATATATTGGAGCTGATCTTCTATCTACTTTTCAAATGGATGAAATTTTAAATAGGGTAAGCTATAGATTACCAGAGATAGATTTAAATACTTTCTATATATTTATGTATCAAAAAGATTCAAACTATAAAAAAGTCAAAAATATTCTATCGGTAGTAGATGGAAATATAAAAACAAAAGAAAAAGGCATATTTGATATAGAAGAAATTATACCAGAATCTTTACTACCTAAAAGGAGATTAAATCTTGTCCTCGAACCTCTCTTTGTTGAAAATGACCATTTGGGATATATAGTATTTGAATATGGGCCTAAAAAGGGAGTAATCTATGAGATACTCAGAGCAGAAATAAGTGGCGGTATTAAAGGCGCTTTGATAATCGAAGAATTAAAAAAATTAGCTATTACTGATCCATTAACTAGCCTACCTAATAGGAGGGCATTAGATGAGATTCTACAAAGAGAAATTGAAAGATCTAAACGATATAATCGTCCTTTATCTGTTATGGTTATAGATTTGGACAATTTCAAAATGGTAAATGATACCTTTGGACATAGCTTTGGAGATGAAGTATTAAAAACAGTGGGCAAAATATTGAGAGAATCTTGTAGAAAAGTGGATATTGTGGGAAGATATGGTGGGGATGAATTTATCATTATTCTTCCTGAGACAAATTTAAAAAATACAATTAAAGTGGCAAATAAACTAATCAAAAATGTGGATAAAATAGAGCTTTTTTCTCCCAATAATGATAAAATTTGTCTTAGTATAAGTATAGGTATTGCATCATACCCAGATACCACAATAGAGCTTGAAAAGCTTATAAATTTTGCAGATTTGGCTATGTATGAAGCAAAAAGTTTAGGGGGTAAGCAATATTCTATAATTAGTTTTAAGGGGGAACTTTGATGAATAGAAAGAAAATAGGAGTAATAGTAGATAATCTCTATAATTATCAATGGGGCATTTTAGAAGGAGTATTTTCAGCTGGAGAAAACTACAATTTAGATATCTTATGTTTTGCTGGAAAACATTTAAATACACCCAACGAAAAAGAGAGAATGGGAAATATTATTTACAAAATTATAAACAAGAACAACGTTGATGGTTTAGTAATATTAACTTCAGTTCTTAGTGGATATGTTTCCAAATATATATTAGAAGAGTTTTGCTATAGATATTCTCAAATTATACCAACAATCAGCATAGGTACTGAAATAAAAAGTATTCCAAGCATAATTATAGACAATGTATTAGGGTTTGAAGAACTTTTAGTACACCTTATTGAGGATCATGGATACAGGAAATTTGGATTTATTACAGGTCCTTTAAATAATGATGATGCTAAAATAAGATATGAAACCTTTATCAACACTCTAAATAGATATAAAATTCCCATTAATTATAATTACATTTTTTATGGAGAATTTTCTTACAATTCTGGCAGAGAGGCTATTAAACAATTCTCTAAACATAAAATAGATTTAGATGTCATCGTGTGTTCTGATGATGATATAGCCATAGGAGCAATAGAAGAGTTGAAAGAAAGAGGATATCATCTACCAGAAGATATAAAAATTACAGGATTTGATGATATAGAAGGAGCAAAATTTATTACCCCACCACTAACAACAGTATCTCAACCTCTATATGAAATGGGATGGAAAAGCATAGAGTATCTTCTTAAACTCTTATCGGGTGAAAAGGTACCTGAAAAGATTTGCTTTCCCACAAAATTTGTTATAAGAGACTCATGTGGATGTACATATTCTGCTATAGAAAAGGCAAAAGTTGATATAGATAAAGAATTTACAAAATTAGATTATATAAATCTAGAAAAATTAAAAGATAAATTTACAGAATACTTATTAAGAAACTTATCCCAATTAGATTCAAAAACATTAGAAAGATTAGAAAAAATATACTATGCTTTTATTGAAAATCTAAAAGAAAGAAGTTTTAAAATATTTATATCAACTTTAAACTGGATTTTAAAAGAGGAAGAACAAGAAGGAAGAAACACAGGTATATTTCAAGATTACATATCTTTATTAAGAAAGTTTTTATTCTACTATTTAGATGATGAAACTCTTCACTATGCAGAAAATCTCTTGCATCAAGCAAGAGTGTTAATAAGTGATTTTTCCGAAAGATTCCAAGGTTACAGAAGTTATAAAACGGAAGAAAGGATGAATTACCTTACTCAAATAGGAATAAGCTTAACATCAAGTTTTGAAAAGAGAGAAATATTAGAGCAAGCAAAAAATAGTATTATCAACTTAGGAATAAGAAGTTTTTATATTGTTGAGTATAAGGATTCAAAAAATCCTTTAAAAGAGAGAATTTTAACCTTAGGATATAAGGATGGAAAAGAAATCATAACTAATGAATCTTTCGATATATACCAGATTATTCCTGATAAATTTTTACCTTCTTACAGAGCAAACTATATTGTATCTCCTCTATTTTACAAAGAGAACTCTATAGGATATTCCCTTTTTGAAGTAGGACCCTCAAAAGGTATAGTTTATGAACTTTTAAGAGCACAGCTTAGTGCAGCATTACAAGGTGCAATCATATTTAAAGAAAGAGAAGAGTATGAAAAAAGATTAGAAAGTCACATAAAAGAACTTTCTATACTTAACGACATTGGTAAAAAAATAACATCTGCCCTTGAAGTTGAACTCCTTTGGGATTTAATCATAAAAGAAATATCAAAACTTACTGATTTTGACGCTCTTTATATAGTAAACTGCAAACAAGAAGATGATAACTGTAGCTTTGAGATTGTAGCAAAAAAAATAAACATAAAAGAAGGAGATGAGTTAACAGCTAATGATAGAAAGAGAATTTTAAAAATTATAGAAACCAAAAAGTATTTTTTAAAGAAAAGCAAAACCAAAAAGAATAAAGTTTTCTTAGGAATACCTATAACCATAGGAGATAGAGTAATAGGAGTCGTTATTTTAAAACATCACCAAATAGATGCATATAACGAACATACTATTAGACTACTTTCAACTTTATCAAGTTTCATAGCAATAGCCTTAGAAAATGCTAAACTATTTGAGGAAACCAAAAAACTTGCAACCACAGATCCTCTAACAGGTATATTAAACAGAAGAGCTTTAGAAGAAACATTCCAGAAAGAATTAACAAGGGCTCAAAGATATAATCGTCCTCTTTCTGTGATGATATTAGACATTGATAACTTTAAACTCTTTAATGACACATATGGACATACCTTTGGAGATGAAGTACTAAAAACGGTGGCGAGTATATTGAAAAAATCCTGTAGAAAAGTAGATATTTTAGGGAGATATGGAGGAGACGAATTCGCTATTATTCTACCCGAAACCCCCATAGAAGGTGCAAAAAGGTTGGCAGAAAGAATATTAAATAATCTTAAAAATATACCAATATTAACTCCACAAAATAATAAAATACCATTAAATATAAGTATTGGTATAGCATCATACCCCTTTGATACATTGGAACCCGAAAAACTCCTTACATTAGCAGATACTGCCATGTATAAGGCAAAAACTTCTGGAGGAGGAAGATTCGCTCTACTTTCTTCCTCTGATATTACTCCTCTAAAAGAAGAAATACCTAAATTTGATATATTCTTAGGTCTCATAAATGCTATTGATAATAAAGATAACTATACTTTTACCCATTCCCTTGATGTTTCAAAATATGCTAAAAAAATTGGTGAAAAATTAGGACTTTCCAAAGAAGATCTTGAAATTCTTGAAATCGCAGGTAAATTACATGATATAGGCAAAATAGGCATACCCTCTGAGATACTCAAAAAACCCGGACAATTAACAGAGGAAGAGTGGAAAATTATAAAAGAACATCCAAGACTCGGTTATCTAATCCTCAACCAATTACCAAAAATGGAGAAACTTCTACAAGCAGTTCTTTATCATCATGAAAGGTATGATGGGAAAGGATATCCACAAAGTCTTCAAGGAAAAGATATTCCCCTCTTAGCAAGGATTTTAGCAGTTGTTGATGCTTATTCCGCTATGAAATCAGATAGACCATATAGAAAGGCTCTTTCTAAAAAAGAAATTATAAAAGAGATTAAAAAGAATGCTGGAAGACAATTTGATCCCGAGATTGCAGATATCTTTGTTGATCTTCTTGAAAAAGGCGAAATAGATTAAATATTTGAAAATTATTTTAGATTGTAAATTTTATCTTTAAGGAATATAATTTTCTAAAATCTTAAACCGAAAGGAGGACTAAAAATGAGAAATTTTGTTTTTCATAATCCTACAAAAATTATATTTGGAGTAGATACCACTGAGGATGTAGGAAAAGAAGCAAAAAATTATGGAAAAAGAATTCTTCTTGTAATAGGACAAGGAAGTGTAAAAAAAATAGGACTTTATGATAGAGTTGTCAAACGCCTAAAGGAAGAGGGCTTAGAAATTTTTGAGTTGGAGGGAGTTAAACCAAATCCAAGAGTAGACTTAGTAAGAAAAGGAATAAATATGGTAAGAGAGAATAATATTGATCTACTCTTAGCTGTTGGTGGTGGTAGTGTTATCGACACTGCTAAAGCTATAGCTGCAGGTTTAACCTATGAAGGAGATGTTTGGGATCTATTTAAGTATAGGAAGCCTATAAAACCTACAATACCTATTGGTGTAATACTTACCCTTGCAGCTACAGGATCAGAAATGAATGGAAATGCAGTAATATCCAATTTAGAAACTCAAGAAAAATTAGCCATTTCAAGTCCTTATATTTATCCCAAATTCTCTATATTAGATCCTAAAAATACTGCTTCCGTTCCTCTTAACCATACCCTTTATGGTATTGTAGATATCCTCTCTCATGTATTTGAACAATATTTTGATAGGGTTGATGATGCTATTTTACAAGATAGATTTGCAGAAGCAATAATGAAAACTGTAATAGAAACAACCCCCAAAATTATTGAAAATCCAGAAGATCTCAACTCAAGAGCAACCATACTATGGTGCGGTACAAATGCCCTAAATGGAATAATTGGTGTTGGTAAAGAACAAGACTGGGCAACCCATTCTATTGAACATGCTATATCTGCCATATATGATATACCCCATGGCTTAGGTCTTGCTATTGTCTTTCCTCATTGGATGAAATATGTATTAGATGTGATACCTCACAAATTCGCTAATTTTGCAAGAAATGTTTGGGGTATAACAGGAGATGATGATTTTGAAGTAGGGTTAAAAGGGATTGAAAGATTAATTGATTTCTACGAAAGTATAGGTGTACCCACAAAACTTTCAAAGGTAGGAATAAATGATGAAAAACTTGAAGAAATGTCAGAAAAAGCAACTCAATTTGGACCTATTGGTAATACAAAAAAATTAACAAAAGAGGATGTTTATAAAATTTTACAAATGTGTCTATAAACTATTGACAATCTTAACTTTCTATTGTTAGCATTATCAAAAGGTTATTTTAGGAGGTAGAAGAAATGAGAAGTGATGCAGTAAAGAAAGGTATAGAAAGAGCACCACATAGATCTCTTTTCTACGCAATGGGATATACTAAGGATGAATTAGAAAAACCTCTTATTGGAGTTGTTAACTCAGGAAATGAAATGATACCAGGACATATCCATTTAGATATGATTACCCAAGCAGTAAAATATGGAATTTTAGAGGCTGGCGGAACCCCAATGGAATTCAGAGTTATTGGTATATGCGATGGTATTGCAATGGGACATAAAGGTATGAAGTATTCTCTCGCCAGCAGAGAATTAATAGCAGATTCAATAGAAGCTATGGTAGAAGCCTACCAGTTAGATGGAATTATACTTATAACCAACTGTGACAAGATTGTACCCGGAATGCTTATGGCTGCAGCAAGATTAAACCTACCTTCTATTATTTTAAGTGGTGGACCTATGCTTGCTGGAAGATGGCAAGGTAAAGATGTAGATTTAATTAGTATTTTTGAAGGTATAGGACAAGTAAAGGCAGGAAATTTAAAAGAAGAAGACTTGCTTGACTTAGAACAATATGCCTGTCCAGGATGTGGTTCCTGCTCTGGAATGTTTACTGCAAACACTATGAATTGTCTATCTGAAGCTCTTGGCATAGCTTTACCTTTTAATGGTACTTTACCTGCTGCTTTTGATGGATTAAGAAAAAGATTATCAAAAGAAGCTGGGAAGAGAATAGTGGAATTAGTAAAAGCAGGAATAAAAGCAAGAGATATATTAACAAAAGAAGCCTTTGAAAATGCTATTGCTGTAGATATGGCTTTGGGAGGTTCCACCAATACAGTTTTACATCTATTAGCAATTGCAAAAGAGGCAAAAATAGATTTACCTCTTGATACTTTCCAAAAAATTAGTGAAAAGACACCCAATATATGTAAATTAAGTCCTGCATCCTCTCAACATATTCAAGATTTACATGAGGCAGGAGGAATACCAGCAGTAATGAAAGAACTTTTAAAGGGTAATCTATTACATCCCAATGCCATAACAGTTTCAGGTAAAACTATTGGAGAAATTGCAGAATCTGCAGTTATTAGAGATAGAAATGTGATAAGATCCTTAGAAAATCCATATGCCCCTGATGGTGGACTTTCCATACTATATGGAAATTTAGCCCCAGAAGGTGCGGTAGTTAAAAAATCTGCGGTAAGTCATAAGATGTTAAAACACCAAGGACCTGCAAGAGTATTCAATAGTGAGGAAGAAGCCATAAAAGAGATTTATGCAGGCAAAATCAATAAAGGTGATGTGGTAATCATAAGATATGAAGGTCCAAAAGGAGGACCTGGAATGAGAGAGATGTTAAGCCCTACTTCTGCATTAGCAGGAATGGGACTTGATGAAGATGTGGCTTTAATAACCGACGGTAGATTTTCAGGAGGAAGCAGAGGAGCAGCTATAGGACATGTATCCCCTGAAGCTGCCGAGGGTGGACCTATAGCTCTCCTTAAAGATGGAGATATTATTGAAATAGATATACCAAATAGAAAAATAAATGTGAAATTATCTCAAGAAGAATTAGAAGAAAGAAAGAAAGAATGGAAACCTATTAAAAGAGAGATTGAATTTAGCTACTTAAGACGTTATGCTGCTTTAGTAACATCTGCAAGTCAGGGAGCAGTATTAAAAGATATATATGAAGATAATTAATAGTAAGGAGGTTTAAAGATGATAATTACGGTTGTAGATCATTATCCTAAAATACCAAATCCCCCAAGAGAACCAAAATTAAGGAAAGCAATTCATGCTTATGATCAAGGAAAGATTACAAAGGAAGAATTAGAGAAAATTTTTGATGAAGTAACAAAAGAAGTAATTGAAGAACAAATAAGGGCAGGAGTAGAGCTTATTACAGATGGTCAGATAAGATGGGAGGATGGACAAAGTTATATAGCTAAAAAACTTGATGGTATCGAAATAGGAGGACTATTTAGATATTTTGATAATAATACCTACTATAGACAACCAATTATAAAAGACGAAATAAAATGGAGAGAACCTATCATACTTAATGATTGGAAAAAAGCTCAAGAGTGGGCAGGTAATATTCCTGTTAAGGCAGTCCTAACAGGTCCCTACACTCTTGCAAGATTAAGTAGAGATGAGTATTATAAGGATTTAGAGAAGTTAACAAAAGCATATGCAAAAGCATTAATTGAAGAAGTAAAGTTATTAGAAGAAAATAAGGTTAAATATCTCCAGTTTAACGAACCTTCTATTCAATACTATCCAGAAGATTTTGATCTTCTCCTAGAAATATACAAAGAAATTAGAAAATATTTTTCAGGGAAATTAGCTATATATACATACTTCCATTCAGTTTTACCTTTAAAAGATAGAATAAAAGATTTACCAATTGATATATTTGGAATAGATTTTGTATCAAGAAAAGAGAATTTTGAAATATTAAAAGATTTTCCTAAAAATATTGGCTTAGGCTATGGCATAGTTGATGCAAGAAATACAAAATTAGAAACTCCTGATCAAATCGCCCAATTAATAAAACAGGTATTAAACTACATTAAAGATGAAAATCTCTATATTAACCCAAGTGCTGGGCTTGAATATCTTCCAAGAGAAAGAGCATATGAAAAATTGATAAATTTAGCTAAAGGAGTAAATTTAGTAAGAGGTGAGAAAAAATGAAAGAAGTAAAACTTCCCATACTCCCTACAACAAGTGTTGGTAGTTTTCCCAAACCAGATTACCTTGTCAAAGCAAGAAATCAATACTCAAAAGGTCAAATTCCCTACTCTACTCTTCACGAGTTGGAGCTCAAGGCTACAGAAGAGGTTATTAAAATGCAAGAAGAAATAGGCGTAGACATATTAGTACATGGAGAAATGGAAAGAGGAGATATGGCCACGTATTTTGCAGAAAATTTAGAAGGCTTTACTATAAGTGGTCTTGTCAGATCATACGGAAACAGATACTATAAAAAACCAATTGTAATAGGTAAAATTAAAAGAACAAAACCCATAACAGTAGATATGTTTAAGTTTGCCCAAAGTCTAACTAAAAAGCCTGTAAAAGGAATGTTAACAGGGCCATATACAATAGCAGATTGGTCCTTTAATGAATATTATGAAAATAAAAGAGATTTAGTTTTAGATCTTGCAGAAGTAATAAATCAAGAAGCATTAGATTTAGAGAAGGCTGGAGCCTTATTTGTACAGATTGATGAACCTGCTGTCCCTACCCATCCTGAAGAAATCCATATAGCAAAAGAAGCCTTTCAAGTTTCTACCAGAGGTTTACGAAGCTTTATAATTACTCATATATGTTATGGAGATTTCAGACCTATATGGAAAGAAATAATAAATTTCCCTGTACACCAATTTGATTTAGAATTTACAAATAATGCAGACAAACTTTATCCCATTATAGAAAATGCAGGATTTCCACCCGATAAATATATTGCAGTTGGAGTTATAGATGTCCATACCCATAGAATAGAGAGTGTAGATGAGATAAAGCAAAGAATAAGAGAAGCCCTAAAGTATTTTCGCCCTGAACAAGTATTCATAGATCCTGATTGTGGATTAAAGACAAGAACCTGGGAAGAAGCAAAAGCAAAAATGGAAAATATGGTAAAAGCAGTTAATGAGATAAGAGAAGAACTTATAAAACAAGGCTATCCATCAGAAATTACTATTAAATTAGAACTATGAGAAAATACCTCTTAGAGCAATGGAATTTTTGGCTTGATGAAATATATGCCTATTCAATAATTAACAAGTTCATACTTGATGAATGGTATTTTACTGATTCTAAAGAAAAATTAAATGATAAAGATTTAGAGATTATTAAATTAGGGGAGAGATGGAAAAAAATATCTCTCCCTATTTATTTCAGAAAGAAAATAAGTCTTCCAAAAGATTTTGAAAAATCCTCCCTCTACATCTTTTTAGATGTAGGTGGGGAAGCCTTTCTATTTATAAATGATACACCATATGCTGGTATAAATCAATATCACAAGGAACATAAAATACCCTATTATGATCAATTAGATTTACTTATTGAAACTGTACCTAAGGGATTGTTTGGCCAACACCAATATAATCCAGTACTCAAAGAAGCCTTCATATTTCAAAAAGATGAAGAAATCTATAAAGCATGGCTTATTTTCAGTATTATAAGAGAATTTGCCCTTTATTTAGAGAATATAAACCAAGATCTACAACAAGAATTAGAGCTTATACTTGAAGAAACCCTTGGAAAGATAAAACTGATAAGTAGTAATGAAAAATTCTTGGAAAAAATTCAAAACACAAAATTTACCATGGATATTTTGAAAAATTTATGGAGCATGCCAGAATTTTCAAAAACAGAAGCCCCTATACCTTATGAGCTAAAAGAAGAAATAATATCACAAGCTTATGAAGCTCTCAAAAGAGTCAGAAACCTAAAAAAGAAATATCCAAATATAGGAGAATACTATGCTGTAGGACATTCTCATATAGATTATGCTTGGCTTTGGCCAAGAGAAGAAACTATAAGAAAAGCTCAAAGAACTTTTTCCACCATCCTTCAACTTATGGATCTTTATCCGAATTTCAAATTCTTACAAAGTAGTGCCCAAATCTATAAAGATATAAAAGAAAATAACATTTTCCTTTTCCAAAAGATAAAAGAAAAAGTTATGAAAGAACAATGGATAGTAGAAGGAGGAATGTGGGTAGAAAGCGATTGTCAGCTTCCTTCTGGGGAATCTTTAGTAAGACAGTTTTTATATGCCCAAAAATTTTTTGAAAAAGAATTTCAAAAAACATGTAAAATAGCATGGCTTCCAGATACCTTTGGTTTCAATCCTAATTTACCTCAAATTCTTAAAAAATCAGATATTGAATATTTTGTAACCACAAAACTTTCATGGAACGAAACTAATCTATTTCCTTATGATTTATTCCTTTGGAAAGGGATTGATGGAACTAGAATAATTGCTCATATATATGCCAGATATGGTGGCTATAATGGATCAACAGAAATAAAAGAAATTATAGAAAATTATAGAAATTATCAACAGAGAAATTTATCAGAAAGAATGATCTATACTTTTGGATATGGTGATGGTGGTGGTGGACCTACTTATGAAATGATAGAAAGATTAAATATAATGAAAGATTTACCATTTATTCCAGATATAAAATTTGAAAATCCTATAAAATTTCTTGAAGAGATATCTAAAGAAAAACTTCCTGTATATTATGGAGATCTATATCTTGAACTCCACAGGGGGACCTTTACAACCCAAGGAAGAACCAAAAAACTTCACAGATTAGCAGAAAATTACCTTTTCACTCTCGAAAGTCTATCTGTTATCTTAAACATTGTAAAAGATCTACCATACCCTTATGAAAAGCTCACTCAACTCTGGGAAAAGCTATTAAGAAATGAATTTCATGATATACTACCCGGATCTTCAATAAAAGAAGTTTATGAGGATACTGAAAAAGAGCTAAAAGAAATATTAGATGCTAAATTAGATATTAAAGAAGATAGTTCTCAAAAGAAAATTATTATCTATAATCCTACCTCTTTCCCTCAAGAATTAAAAACAGAATTAGAAATGAAAGATATGGAAGGACTTCATTATAAAGATACAGAGATACCAATTCAAAAAACAGATAAAGGAGTATTCCTTTATTCAAAAAATATAACCATACCACCCTTAAGTTTAATTACTTTAAATATTAAAAAAGAAAATAATAATTTACCATATAATACTGATCTTCAAGCTTATAATAATGTCTTAGAAAACTCATTAATAAGACTGAAAGTATATGAAGATGGCTCTTTCCAAGTACTATATAAAGAGAAAAATAAAAATCTCTTTGTTGATAAAGGAAATATAATTATTGCCTACCCTGATAGACCAAGAAACTGGGAAGCTTGGGATATCCCATTAGAGTATGAGAAATATGGTGAGGTAATTACAGCAGAAAAAATTGAATTAACTGAAAGAGGCCCATTAAGAGGAAAAATTAAAGTAATAAGAAAGTATAGAAATTCGGAAATAATTCAATACTATACCCTCCATTCATTCTCACAAAGAATAGACATAGAAACAGAAATAAAATGGAATGAAAAAAGAGTAATGTTAAGAGCATATTTCCCATTTGATCTACTATCACCATTTGTAACCTATGAAGTCCCCTATGGGACATATACAAAACCTACTCATAAAAATACTTCATGGGAAATAGCCCAATTTGAAATACCAGTACACAGATTTATAGATCTATCACAAGGAGATTTGGGAGTGAGCATATTAAACAATGGAAAATACGGACATAGCGTTAATGAAAATATTATAGGAATAACTTTATTAAGATCACCTTTTTCCCCAGATTATACCGCTGATCTTGGAAACCATAACTTTACTTATTCCATTCTACCCCACAAAGGAACTCTTGGAGAAAAGACTTTGAAAGAAGCTGAAGAATTGAATAAAACCCTTATTCCTATAATAGGTAATTTTTCAATTGAAGATGTATCTATTTTAAGCTGGGATAAAAATAACATAATTATTGGTGCTTTAAAACAATCAGAAGATCACAAAGGATTGATATTAAGATTTGCAGAATATTTAGGCAAAGAAGAAATCATTAATTTCAAATTTAATTTTCCAGTAAAAAAGATATATGAAACAAATCTTTTAGAGAAAGAATATAGTGAATTAAACTTGAAAAATCAGATCTTAGAAATAAAAGTTAAACCTTTTGAAATAAAAACCTTGAAAATAATTTATTGAAAAATACATAATATTTATGATATAAACTAGTATTGAAAATTATATTTTTGAAACTAAAGCGTGACGATTAAAGGGAAGGGGATATTTTAAAGAGGGAATGAAATTAAAAAATAAAATCTTTTTATTCTACGCGGGAATATCTCTCATATTTTTTATTCTTATAGAGATAATATTTATAAGCATTATAAAACACGAATATTTATTGATTTTTAATAAAGAGATAGAAAAATATGTAACTACATATATGGATAGAATTGAAAAGGATCCAAAAGATATTCTTACTGGAAGAATTTTTGAAAAAAATTTTTATCTTGGTAATATTGAGGGAATTATAGTTCAAGAAAATCCTAATAGTATAGAAATTAGCCTAAATACTGATTTTGAAGGGTTACCTGAAGATATATTGATTAAAGACAAAGGTTCAATTCTTGATATGAAAAATCATAAGTATTACTATATATATTCAAGTAAGAGCAAAAATTCAAAGCTAATTCTCAGCTTTGATACTAATCCCTTTGAAGAAAGATTTTTAAAATCTACTATTTCCTTCTCAATTCCCCTTATAGCACTACAAATTTTTTTCCTCTTGTTATTTTATTACTCCATGAAACATACATATGTAAAACCATTAGAAGAATTAGCCCAAAGCCTTTCTCAGGATAATCTCTTAAACCTAAATAGGGACAAATTTTTTAATAAAAAGGATGAAATAGGTGATCTCTCAAGAAAAATCTTTGATTTTGAAAGCTCTTTAAGGAATATCATAATTACTCAAGAGGAAACAATAAAAAATCAAGAAAAATATTTGAACTTACTACTTAAATTTATCTCTGAATTTAATCTCTCTAAAAAATCTATAGATGTGATTAACGTCATACTTAAATTTTATAATCCTGAGTTTCCAGTAAAAATCTATGATATATATCTTGAAAACTCTTTAACAAGAGAAGATCTATATCAAAATTTGCAAATCTTGAATAAGGATGAGGCAAAAGAAATATTTGATATGCTAATATTCCTAAAAGACAACAAACTATTTACATATCATGACCTTAAATTCTTTTGTAAAAATATACCTGAAGACTATGTATTAATTCCATTAAGAACAAGTGAAAGACTTTATGGTTTTATAAGTATCTCTATGATAACTTCTGAAGATTTACAAGATACCTTTATCTCTATCTTATACCATCTTACAATAGCTTTAGAAAATACCCTTTTATATGAATACACTGAAAAATTATCAACAATTGATCCTTTGACAGGTGTCTTTAACAAAAGAAAATTTGATGAAATCCTTGAAAATGAAATAAAAAGAGCTCAAAGGTTTAAACATCCTTTAAGTATACTCTTTATTGATATAGATCATTTTAAAAACATAAATGACCTATATGGTCATATAGTGGGAGATTCATTTTTAAAAGAAGTTGCCCTTTTTCTTCTAAGAAATACTCGTTCTATTGATAGCATAGGAAGATTAGGAGGAGAAGAATTTGCTTGTATATTACCTGAAACTGATTTAGTATCAGCCTATAACGTAGGAGAAAAAATGAGAGTAAAATGGAATACTGAAAAGCATATAATTCCAATTGATATAGAAAAAAGAATAGGAACATTAAGTATAGGTATAGCAAATTTTCCTATTCACACAGAAAATCCCAAAGAATTATTAACACTTGCAGATAACGCATTATATATGGCTAAAGGAATAAGAGACAAAGTATTCATTTATAAAAAAGATTTTATATAATTAATAGCTTTTTCTGAATCTTCAACCTTTCCCTGCAAAAAGTAATCGCCTCTACCTCCTTTCCATCCTATCTCTGTTAACTTTTCCAAAATTCTATCAAAAAGATCTGATAATACATCAGGACTTCTAAAAATTATTCCTTGCCCTTGTAAATTAAAGATTGCCCCCAAAATACCATTTTCTTTCATTATCTCTTGAACAACAAACTTAATTGTATTTATATCCTCCTCTAAAATATTTAAGATTATTCTTACATTTTCTTTATTCTTAGCCAAATCTATGAGTTCTTTTGCTATATACTTGTTTATCCTTTCCCTCAATCTTTTATTATCTTTTTCAAGAGTTTCTAATTTGGTCAATAACTTGCTAATACTGTCATAAATATCAGGATTTCCTAATTTCTCTTTAATATACTTATATTCTTCTTCCCTTATACTTAATCTTTTCAAGATTCTTGAACCAGCCACAAATTCCACTCTCCATAAATCATTGTTCTTCTTGTAAAAATCTATTATTTTAAATAATCCTATTTCTCCTAATCTATTCACATGAAGTCCCCCACAAGGATTCACATCAAGGCCTACTATTTCTACTATACGAATATCTTCATCCTTCCAATATACTTCCACAGAAATATTTTCTTTTATGTACCTATTCACTATACTCTCTATCTCATTCACAAAACCCTTAGGATCAAATCCTCTATATGGTATCTCAATTTTTGTATGGTCTTTTAAAATCTGAAAACCAGTAGTCTCCAATGAGTAATTCTTTTCTATTAAAGCAGAAAGAAGATGTTGGGCTGTATGTTGCTCCATGTATTCTCTACGAAGATCAATATCTACATATAACTCAACCTTTTCATCAATTAAAGGTTCTCTTTTACCCTTTAAAATGCCTTTGTGCCAAATTTTACCATCTTCTTCCCATACGTGGGAAACTAAAAGAATCCAATTATCTGACCTAATTTCCCCCTTATCACAAGGTTGTCCTCCACCTTCTGGATAAAAAATGGTTTCAGAGAGGGAAAGAATAAAAAAGTTGTTTTCCTTTTTAATATCAATAACTTTGCTTTCCCAATTTACAATATTTGGATCATTATAAAAGATTTTCTTAGTATTCATAGTGTTAATTATACTATAAAACAAAAACCCCTGCCATAAATAGCAAGGGTTTTGTTCTTTTTTAAATTACCAGCTAATAATTTAAAATCTACGATTGTGAGACCTATTGGAAGTTCTACGATCTTCTCTTGGCTTTGCTTCACTTACAATGATCTTTCTTCCGTCAAACTCAAGACCATTGTAAGATTCAATTAACTTTTGAGCCACATCTTCTGATGTTTCTACAAAAGCAAATCCTTTGGATCTTCCAGTATTACGGTCAGTTATCAACCTAATACTTTGTATATCCCCTTCTTTTGCAAAAAGTCCTCGCAGATCATCCTCTGTGGTCTGCCATGATAGGTTTCCTACATACAGTGTCTTAACCAATTTCACGTACCTCCTAAAAAATTTTATCCTTTAATTATACTCCTTTAAAATTATTTGTCAAATCTTATTTCTGAGATTAGTTGAAAGTCTCCCTTATAGCGTACCTCCAATATTAGGATTTGTAAAACAAGGTCCTCAATTAATTACCGCCTTTATAGAGGAAGCTCAAAATATGGTTGTTGGAACCTATACTCCTAAACAAATGGTGGATAGGTTAATTGAAAGATTTAATGAGATTATGAAGTAAAAATGCTAAAATAAGGAGGGTAGCCAGTGAAGATATTTCGTTGGCATTATAATCTTTTTATTCTTCCTGCTCTCTTAGTTATGGTTATATTTTTTGTATATCCTATACTTTTAACTTTATATTTTAGTTTTCTTGACTATTCCATTATAAGACATACCAATAAATTTGTTGGTCTTGCAAACTATATAAAAATTTTTAAAAGTAACATTTTTATTCAAACTGCTAACAATACTTTTATATGGGTTATAATATCTACTTTTATCCCTCTATTTTTAGCAACACTAGCTGCCCTCCCTACCTATAAAAGTTTTTTGGGATATAAAATTTTCAGAAGTCTTTTCAGTTTACCCATGATTTTTATCCCCTCCTCAACTGCAATTCTTTGGGCTTTAATGTATAGTGAACCTTTTGGTTTAATTAATCATATAATGGAATTTTTACATTTATCAAGAGAAATTTGGCTTGCTAATCCTAAAACTGTTCTTCCTGCAGTATCTATTGCAAATGCATGGTATGGGACTCCTATGTCTTATTTAATAATATTAGCACGATTGGAAAGTTTAGATACAGAACCATTGGAAGCAACAGAGGTAGATGGAGCTTCCTATTGGCAAAAAGTAAGGTATATTATTTTGCCTATGGTCTATCCTATAATATTATTAGTAGCACTTTTAAGACTTATTGATGTTATCAGAAGTTTTTCTTTAATTTGGATAATGACTCAAGGAGGACCTGGAACTTCTTCTACTACTCTTCCAGTTGCTACTTTTAAAGTTTCTTTCTTACAATATGATTATGGTATGGGATCCGCATGGGGAATTATTAATGTTATAGTGACATTTGTAATTACCCTTCTCATATTAAGGAGGCAAAAAGGATGAGTCCTTTTAGAACATTTTTTATTTTTTTTATTGTTCTTATTATCTTAGGATGGGCATCATTTCCTATATTTTATTCCTTAATTATTTCTCTTTCTGGTTTTGAACTTCCTACTAAGTTGGGATTTCCCAAAGAAATAACTTTAAATAACTATATAGATGCCTTAAAGGACAAAGAGGTCTGGAATACTATTTTAAATTCTCTTATCATTGCATTTTTTGCAACTTTTCTCTCTATTTTTACATCTATTCCTTCTGCTTATGCTTTTTCCAGATCACAAAATAAGCTTTATAAATTTTTATATTATTTATTTTTATTCTTTAGATTATTTCCTTGGATTGCTCTTGCCTTCCCTATATTTTACTTAATGGCAAAATTAAAATTAGTGGATACCTATTTGGGGGTAGGAATTAGTCATTCTATGTGGATAATCCCTACAAGTATCTGGTATTTAAAAGGTTTTTTTGATATGGTTCCTTTAGAAATAGAGGAATCAACTCTTGTTGATGGAGCTTCTCCCTTTCAGATCCTTCTAAAAGTTGTCCTTCCTAATGTATTGCCAGGACTTATTGCTGTTTCAATATTAGCCTTTATGTCAAGCTATACTGAATATTTATACTCATTAATTCTTACTCGAACTCATACTACTACTCTTCCTGTGCTTATGGTAGGCTATCTTTCTGAGTTTAAAGTGGAATGGAGAAAAATCTCTGCTATATCCATGCTATCTACTATTCCAATGATAATTTTCTACTCTTACACTCTCAATTTTATGAAAAGAGGAGCTTTTTTAGGAGTAATAAAAGGATAATTCGTAAGAAAATACTACTATATCCTTTTATAACAACATTTTATTTTTCTAATCATCCCAAAATAGAAAATAACTAATATTACAAAATGTGATACAAATCACTTAAATTTATATTTAATTGTTTTATAATTATTTAAGTTAAAAAATCAGAAAGATAGGAAAGGAGGATAAATATGAGACTTAAATTATTATTTATTCTTCTATTATTCTATCTTGTAATATTCTCTCAATCATGGGGACAGTTTGAAAATCCTCAACCTAATTTTACTAAAATACCTTCCTGGGTAAAGCCTGGAGTTACCTTCGTGTATCAAACAAATATGGGTTCAGGTACCAGAATAGGAGAGGATTTTTCTGGTGGTGCAGCTCAAGGATACTATATTTATGTTGTTACTAATATTGACAAGCCAAATGTCTACGGAATAAGCTTTCTCATTACTCAAAGCATATCTTCTGGTTATCCATCTTTTAATTTATCAATAGAACTTCTTAATGGTAAGATTTTTATTGATCCCCAAGAGGCGCAAGATTATGTTAAAAAAGTAAAAGCAGCTGGTCTTCCTCCTGGTCTAAAATATGAATTTGGACCTTATGGAAATAATCTATACTATTTTCTTATAGAGGCTTCTGATTATCAATCTATGGAAAGAATTTTATCCATCTTTGATAACAAAGGAATAGTACAAAAGATATCTATATTAGAAAAGCAAGGATTAAGCTCATCTACAGCGGTTGAGCTCCAGTTAGTAGGAGCATATAATATTAACATTCCTCAAATTACCAGTCCTCCTTCAGCTGTTAAATTATCTCCTACTTATCAATTTTATTCATCTGTAAGTTTATTCCAAGGTTATCAAGGTATGAGTGCTCCCCTTGGAATGGGCAGATATGCAGTATTATCCTCTTCAGGTACTTTATTTTTGATTGATGTTCAAGGACAAGTAAGAAAGCAAGCAATAGGAAATTACTACTTAGGACCATATTATATAAACCCTCAACTTCTTAGACAAAATTCAATTATTAGCATATCCCAAATCGGATTTTCTTGGGATATAGTAGGAAGGGGGCAATATGGGGGAATATTAACTCAAGTTAATATTGGAGGATATCCTATTGCTCAATACGAATATGAACCTAACACTGGATTACTTTTAAGTGCTACTATACCACATGGAGAAGGGCTTTATGTAAGTATGTTTTTATTGAATAGATAAAACATGTTAAAATAAAAGAAAATTAAGTAGAGAGAAAAATGGGTGTTAAGGAGAAGTATAAAAATTATCCTTCTTTGTCAAAGGATATAAAAGAAAAATTAAACAATCTAAAGGACACATTTATTAAGAATAAAGTAAAGATTGCATACCTTTTTGGATCTATTTTAAAAGAAGAAAATCCTGAAGATATAGATATTGCAGTAATTCTTGAAGGAGACTATTTTTTATTACTTGAAGATATAAAGGAACTCCTTAACACCCAAAGAATAGACCTTATAGACTTATCCCAAGTTTCCCCATTTATTGCTCTACACATCATAAAGAATGGAGAAATCATTTTTAAAGAAAATACAAAAATAGAAAATGAATATGAAATGAATATTCTTAGAAGATGTCAAGATCTTGAAAATTTAAGAAAAAAACAAATTGAACTAATTAAAAAAGCATATGACCTTTGATAAAAACCTAATAAAAGAAAACTTAATAGAGCTAAATAATATTTATGGAGAACTTCTTAAATACAAAGATATTGAAGAAGAAGAGTTCATAAATAATCTATCAATTAGATGGACTATTGAAAGAGGACTTTTAGCAGGGATAAACATAATATTAGACATTGGTAATCATATTTTAGCTTCACAATATAAAATATATCCTAATACCTATGAGGATATATTAAAGGAAATTTTTGGGAAAGGTATAATATCTCAAGAAGTTTATTCAAAAATTAAGGGTATGGGAAGCTTTAGAAATATTCTTGTCCATGAATATATAAAGATTGACCCAAAGAAAGTCTATAAAAATTATAAAAATTTCTTAGAAATAATTCCAGAAATTTCTAAAGAGATTCTTAGATTGATTTAAATAAAATTCAGAAATTAAATAACATCAAAAAATATTTAGGCAAATCATCCTATAAAAACAATAAAAGAAAGAAAAATTCTTTTAATTTAGATTTTTAGGATTGCCTTTCTAAAATTAATATCTCTCCTTAATAATTAGATTTTATGTTTCAGGTAATCTGAATAATCAGGCACTAATCTTTTGTATTCTCTATCCATAAGAGAAGATGAAATCAAAAAATCAGCTGTAGATCTATTTGATGCTATAGGGATATTCCATACCACAGCTATTCGTAAAAGAGCTTTAACATCGGGATCATGAGGTAAGGGCTCCAAAGGATCCCAGAAAAATATAAGAAAATCAATCTCTCCTTCTGCAATTTTTGCTCCAATTTGCTGATCACCCCCTAAAGGTCCACTAAAAAATCTTATAATCTTTAAACCCAATTCTTTTTCTAAAATCTCACCAGTCGTTCCTGTAGCATATAATATATATTTTGATAATGTACCTTGATTAAATCTTACCCATTCTAAAAGCTCATTTTTCTTATTATCATGGGCAATAAGAGCAATTCCTTTTTGAATACCCATAGGAGTCTCTTTATAATTCATATTAGATCTCCTCCTTATATTATAAGTTCTGAAATTAATTATAACTCCTAATGTATCTCCAAAAAAATTAAAAAAAAACATGAACTAATTACTTTTTGGGTTTTTACTGTATTACTCTCCCCTACCCAATAAAAATTATCTTATTTTATGGATAGGGGAGAATAAACTTAGAAAAACCAATTATTATAAGCCTTTTAATATATCTTTACAAATGAACTAAGAAAATTTATAAAATAAGCTATAATCTTTACAAATATTGGATGCTTCTTTAAGCTCATAGAACCAGAAATATTTTTAAAAATTTTAATTACTCTTTCCATATATTTTTATATAACCTCTATTAATATGACTTTCCAATTTCATTTCTATGAACTTTCAGATGAAACTAAAATTATTTTGTTCATCTCATCCTTTATATCACTTTTTAATAGAAAGAAAATTTTTCCATATCTTACCAAAAATGTTTTAATACTCTTTGAACTTTTTTCAAAAAGTTGGAAAAACTTCTTCTCAGAATTTAAAAATAAATGGGAAATTAAAAGATTTATCTCTTTTATGGGAAAAGACATTCATCCTTTCCTCTTAGCAAGAAGAACCCTTGCTGAAAGTTTCCTTAATAACCTTTCTCCCAAAAATAGAAGTAAATTTATTAATTTCTACTTATCCCTCCCTGAGAAAGATAGAGAAATTATTGATATCTTTGTAAGAAATTATGTTAGATACAATAGAAAATGGGAATTGGATATTCCACTAATATCAAATGGTTTGAATAACTTCATCGAAACTTATAAACTACAGAAAATTCCTTCCTTTCTCTCTTTCTTTTCTTTTGATAAAAAGAAAAGAAAAAAATTTCAAAAAATAATTATTAAGATGAACAAAATTAGCAATTTTTGTTGATTAACTCCACTTTAATTATTCTCCCCTTCTCAAGATAAACCACTTTATCAATTATTTCCCAAGGTATCTCTCTATGGGATATGATTATGCATGTCTTATCTCTCATAAACTTCTCTATATATTCATAAATCTTTCTCTCAACTGTCATATCAACTTCCGATGTGGCTTCATCAAGTATTAAAACATGTGGCTTCTTTAGTACAGCCCTTAAAAAGGCTATTATTTTCTTTTGTCCACCTGATATCTTTGCTCCTCTCTCTCCTATTATCGTGTTAAGCCCATCTTTAAATCCTTCCATAAAAATATCATAAAGCTCTGCTGTCTTTAAAAGATTAATGATTTCTTCATCCTTCACTTGTGGTATCGCATAGGCTACATTGTTTCTCACAGTTTCGTTAAATAAAAATACATTTTGAGAAACAATACCAATTTTTTCTCTAAGAGATGACAGTTTTATGTCCTTTATATCTATTCCGTCTATTATAATTTCTCCCTCTAAAGGGTCATACATCCCTAAAAGTAACTTTATTAAGGTACTTTTTCCAGATCCATTGGGTCCTAAAATCACTACCTTCTCCCCTGGTTTTATGTGTAAATCTATCCCTTCTAAAACTCTCCTCTCTCCATCGTAAGAAAAAGAAATATTCTTAAATTGTATGTCTCCTATTAAATTTTTAAGCTCTATATCCCCTTCCTTCTCTCTCTCCGCTTCTAATATCTCTGATACTCTTTGAAGAGAAACAAAAGCTGGATACAAAGATAAACTAAATGTAGCCATACTTTGAATTGGACCATAAAGCTTTTGCAGGTATCCTACAAAAGCTAAATAGCTTCCAATCGTAAAAGAACCCTTTATTATATCCATCCCTCCTACCCATAAAATTAAAAGACCACCTAAAGCGATAATAACAAAATTTAACTCACCAAAAATGGTAAAAAATATACTTTGTAATAAATTCTTCCTGGCAAGACCTTTAAATTCCTTTTTTACCTCTTCAGCTTCCCTTTCCTCAGTCCCAAATAGCCTCACAACCTCTACTCCTGAAACTCTTTCTTGTATCTTTCCCATAACATTTGCTGATCCCTCAAGAACATCCTTTGTCGCTGATACTAATCCCATAGAAAATGCCTTTATAACTACATAATAAGCTGGAAGTATGGAGATTGCATAAAAAGTCAATTTTAAATTAAGATACATTAGCATTAAAAGGGCAAATATAAACTCAAAAAATCTTATCATCTGATTTATCACCGTAGATGAAAAGAAAAGACCAAGACCTTCCACTTCTCCTATTCTTGCCAATATATATCCTGTCTGAGCCTCATCATAAAATCTAAAAGGTAGCTTTAAAATCTTTCTAAATAAATCACTCTTTAGACTTGTTAATACTTCTTGGCTTACCTTTGCAAAATAATAACTTGATATCCCTGAAAAAATGGTCCTTCCTATGTGTAATATCGCAGAAATTACTACAAGATAACCAAAAAATCTAATATCTTTATTTCTCAAGAATACATTGTCAAAAATAATTTTAGAAATATATGGAATGGGAGTCGCAATTAAAGATGTAATTAAAAGAAACAAACTTGCAATAATAAAAGTTCTTATATGCTCCTTAATATAAGGAAAAAGGATCCTAAGCTTTGAGTAATTTATCTTTTCCTGAGATAAAAAAGGAAAATCCAAATCTTTTTTATTCATAATAAGTTCTTTTCACAATTATTCAAGAAATTATCTGAAGGAGGAGCTAAATGCTCCTCCTTTTAATCAATTTCAATTATAAATACATGTTCCTGTCCATCAAAGATTATATTTTTTACAATTCCCTCTTCTTCAGAAATTATCTCTTTCAATTCTGAAGATAGTCCTAATTTATCTCCTTTTTCCACTCTCTCCCCTATCTTTACTAATACACCAAAGGTTACATCAACCTTATATATCATATTTTTTAAAAGGATGTATCCTGCAAGATCTGCAATCTTCTTTGCTATATCGGTATTATCATAAACTCCTGTAAAGACCTCTGCTCCCTCTCCAAAGGCATATACAGGGACACTTCCACCGGAGTGAGATGTTGTAGTCCATCCAATTTGAGCTCTTGCAGAAATTACATCTCCAATTAGAGTTGCATCTGCTTTCTTAATCTTTTCTATCTCATCAGGTTTAAGATCAGAAATTCCTACATACTCCTCAAAAATCTTCTTTATCTCTTCATCACTCTTCCCTTTCACGAGTTCTGCAAGTACATTTGTAGAGACTTTCTGCTTCTTTAGAACATCAGGAGAAATTTCATATTTTCCAGTGGAAAGTCCAATCCCTCCTGTCTCATGATCTGCAGTGATGACTATTAAAGTATCTGGATTTTCTTCTAAGAATTCTAAAGCTACTTTTATTGCTTCATTAAATTCATAGACTTCCCAAATCGCATTTGCAGGATCATGTCCATGATTTGCCCAATCTATTTTTCCACCTTCAATCATTATAAAGAATCCATTTTCATTTCTATTTAATATTTCTAAAGCTTTTCTTGTCATGTCAGCAAGAGATGGAACTTTTGCTTTTAAGAATTCTCTATCCATATAATATGGGGGCACTTGGTAGGGACATAGGTACCACTTTTAAGGAAGTCAGATAACATCTTGGTAAAAAGCCCTGCAGCTCTTAATAAGTCCTCTAAAAGTATAACAGGAAAAGAAGATAACTTCTCAAAAGGAGTCTTTCTATTCATACCTATACCAAAGCTTGGTCTAAAGAAGTTCCAAGTATCCTGCCATCTCTCAGCCTTTCTCAGAAATTCCTCTTTGTTTTTACATCTTTCTGCATGTATCCCTAAGAAATACTCATCATCTTGCCTATGTGAATTCTCAACAATTCCAAGAAGATATTTTGCACCTCTTGGTATTGGATCAAGCTCTACTCCAAGTAATCCTAAATATTCATTCCACTCTCTCAATTTTCTATCACTTCCCATACAAAACTCCACTCCATTATCAAGTCTTATTCTAATTCTTCCTCTCACATTATGAGCTCTTAGCCATAGAATAACAAAAACAATAAAGGAGAAACCAAAAGTAGAGTTAAGCTCATAGGAATAAGCAGTAAACCTTGCTCTTGTGCAACAATCAATAATATTCCATTCGTACTTAGGAAGATTATATTTTTTTCATATGCTCATAGACACCATCAGGAAGGGAAGATTTATCATGAAGATGTTTAGTATCAAGTTGAAGTTCTCTGAAAGGGGTAAGAACTTCATAATCATAAAGATGTCTTCCTGACTTTTTCCTCTTTTTCTTTTGATATACCATTCCTCTTTAGAATAGCCTTAATAGTATTCTCAGAGAAAGACAAAGAGAATTTTCTTTCCAAAAAAGATTTAAGTCTTCTATACCTGAAATCAGTTCTTTTAGCCTCTTTAATGATTAATTCTTCAAAATGAGGAGGAGTTTTATTAGGGGAACATTTAGGTTTTCTTGAGATATCAGAGAGAGGACCATTTATAGCTCTTCTTACAGTTTTTCTTGATATACCTAAAATTTTAGCAGTTTTAGAGAAATTGTGGTTATTCTTTTCAAATACAATTCTCAAAAGCTCTCTTGCTTTTTCAGGTGACAATTTTCTCATTTCATGATATCCTATCATAGGCTGTCCCTCCATCCTTGGATATAGTTGGGAGATCTGAAAAAGGGAACATTAAGTTTTTTAATTATACCAAGGATGATGAGGGCAGCCCAAATTCTTTTTATCCCTATCTCTTCATCTAATACTTTATCTTTACTTATTTCTTTATACTGGTACCTATGTCCATACCTATTTGGATATTTTTTGAAGTTAAAAATTGTGTTTTCCCTCAAAAGTTCTTTTACTAATTGAAGCATTTTACAAGAAGAATACTTTGACCTTATCATTTCTCTTCATTTATTCTTAATTTTTAATTTTATTATAATTTGGGACTAATGTGTTTTAGAACACCCCAATCTTATTCTTAATCTTTTTTACAATATGGTTTTTAAGCTCTTCTACAGGCTTAGATCTTTCCTCATGCATCCTTGGTAAAAATATTCTTGAAAATGTAAATCTTAAAACCCCTGACAATATAAATATTAAATGATATTCCACAAGGTGTAATCCCGTAACATTATTAATAAAGGCTACTATTGGTGGAGCCACATATTCTATAATATATCCTCCAAAAATAAAAGATAAGGCATTAACTATTCCTACAAAAAAGTTTAAAACAGCAATATAAAAAGACCTATTTTCATTAGGAGAAAGATAAAGAGCCAAATTATTAAAAGTTAAATCAATTCCTGGCCAAAAAGTACCTGCAAATATTTGAACTAATATTACAAAAAAGAGCCAATTATTTGGTGTTGTAAAACACCATATATAGGGCAAGAAGCTTACAACTAATGTGCTTATAATAAGAACTGGTTTGTTTCCAAATCTATCAATTAATCTTCCCAACATTCTGACTGAAAGAATAGTAATTACATTACTTACAATCTGAACATAAAGGGCTATTTCAAAATAACTCATCTTGAGATATTTAATCATGTATATATTAAAATATGGAGCAGAAATATTTAATGCCATATTCCAAAAAACGGCAAATAAGAGAAAATTGGAAAACCTTGAATCTTTTATAACACTTTTCATCATCTTTCTAAAATTGACTTGAGAAAAATCAGATTTTTTCATAGGGGGATCATATACCCAGAAAAAGCAACAAATATCCAAAAGCCCTAAAATAGTAGCAAAAATAAAAACTATAGCAAAACCTATCAAGCCATGGACCCTATCTAAAAACCATCCAATACCAAGCCCACTAATAAAAGAAACAAAGGTTGCAAGCATACTCCTATGACTAAAGAATCTTCCCCTTATCTCAATAGGAACCAAGTCTCCCATCCAGGACATAAAACTTACGTTAATAAATGCCCCTCCAACAGCAGTAATCGCTAAAAGAAAAACAATTAAAGTAAACAAAAGATTTTTGTCAGATATAAAGAAGGGTAATATGGGAATAAAAAGCCAAGGTATTCTCTGAATAAATCCGCCTAAAAAGAAGATTAGCTTCCTCTTTTTTGTTCTTTCTAAAACATAAGATGCAAAGAGTTGTATAGCCCCACCTAAAACTGGCATAGCCAACATAAAACCATAAAGTAGATCTCCAAAACCAAGTTCCTTTGCAAAACCAGCAATAGGAGCTCCTGTTGTTACGTTAAAAAATACTATACCAAAGCATACTCCAAGAATTACTAAATTTAAGCTTCTTTTAAGCTCTACATCCTCTACAAAATAAGTTGTAAAGAAATCTTTTATTTTCATAGAAAAAAATTATATCACAATTATGTTTTTATAAAATAGGATCTATATCAAATTAGCAAATCTAAGAAAATCCTCATCTAAAAAGATATCCTCATAATTTCCCACTCTTAATATATTTTTCTCCTCTCCCATCACATAAAACTTATCTGCAATTTTAATGGCAGTATTTAAATCATGAGTAGCAGTAATAACAGTTTTACCATTATGTTGAAATTTTTGAATTATTTCTATAAATTCTCTTACACTTCTTGGATCAAGTCCATTCGTAGGCTCATCTAATAAAATAATCTCTGGATCAATGATCAAAAGAGACGCTAAAGCAACCTTCTTCTTTTCTCCTTCACTTAATTGAAAGGGAGAACGTTCTAAAAGATGGGATATACGAAATAAATCCGAAATTTGTAATATTTTCCTTTCTATCTCTTCTTCCCTAAATCCCAGTTGTATAAGTCCAAAGGAAAGTTCCTCCCTCACAGTGGGTAAAAATAATTGGGCATCTATGTTTTGAAAAAGAAGTACTACTGATTTTCTAAATTTATAGTTAAATTCTGAATCTTCAAAATGATCCTTATTTATCTCTTCTCCACAAAAATAAAATTTACCTTCCTGAGGAAATAAAAGAGCATCCAACACTTTCAAAAGGGTAGTCTTCCCAGCACCATTAGGTCCTAAAATTGCTACTTTTTCTTGTTTTTTTATTTCTAAACTTATAGAATTTAAGGCTTTTTTTTCTTTTGTATAGTAATAACTTACATTTTCTAACTTAAAAATTGATCCATCCATAACAAAACACTCAAAAATATAATCAGTATACTCACAAAAATATAATCCCCCTTTTTTAGTCTATTATCCATGTGGATTTTAAGGTTCTTACTTATACCCCTTGAAATCATTCCCTGAGATACTTCTTTCATAAGTTCTTGAGATTTTAAAAATAAAAGAGACATACTACCACCAATCCAAGCATATTCTCTTCTTAATTTATAATTTATCATTCTACTTTTCTTAGCCAAAAACATTTCTAAAGCTAAAGTAACCAGTAAAAAGATATATCGATAAGTTATGGTAATAATATATATTATAAGCGATGGAACAAAAAGACTTCTTAAGCCTTTTATAATCTCAACCCAAGAACTAGTAAATAGTAAGAGTTGTATTAGAGATATAGATGCTAATATTCTTAGAAAAAATCTTAAAGCCACCACTAAGCCATCCTCATAAAAACCAAAAGAAAAAGTTGAAGGATTAAAAAAAACATATGGAAGAACTATTATAAAAGAAAATAATAATCCCAAGGATAGTACTCTTTTATAAAAATCTTTTAAGTTCATATTTATTAAAAGAAGTAAGATAAGTATCAAAGTATTAAAGAATAAAAGCATATATAAACTTTTAAAAAGTGTTATGAATATGATTGATATCATAACAGAAAAAAATCTTGCTTTTTCTGAAATTTTCTTACAAAAATAAGGACACTCTACCTTCTTAAAGGTTAGAGTGTCCTCTAAGAATCTACTTAGTTCTAATATAGTTTTATCAACATAATTACTCATTTATTCCTATATTTTCTTATTAACTATGATTATAAGATATGTTACAACAATTACAATAGCAACACCTATCAACCCAGTAATTAAATATCCTAAGATCTCATAAAAAAGTCCCTTTTCAATCCAACTTTTAAGATTATAATCCGGAAAGATAGGATTCCAAAAAGAAGAAAGTCTTTCAAGACCCTTTGGAACATACCCAATCATTTCCTTAAGTTCATCAGGTCCCCACTCCCCCCAAGCAGATCCAGCTTTAAAAAAGTAAGGTAA
This sequence comes from Dictyoglomus sp. DH, assembly GCF_055181375.1. NCBI lineage: Bacteria > Pseudomonadati > Dictyoglomota > Dictyoglomia > Dictyoglomales > Dictyoglomaceae > Dictyoglomus > Dictyoglomus sp. DH. Next base: position 1,842,443 of record NZ_CM143706.1, read on the forward strand.
TAAAATACCTAAAGGAGAAAGAAGAACAAGTATAAAAATACCAATAAATAGCTTTTTTGTTTTATCCATGATAACTTTCCTCCTTTATAATACCAGTCTTAACAAGATAATATAGTACTAAAACAGTAACTACAGCTTCTACTATTCCAAACAATAATAAATGCTCTATCATCATAGCAGGAATTGTAACTTTTAAAGGATAAGGACAGTATAAAGGTAATCCTTGAGAATCCTTAGATATAATTGGCTGAACTCCAAGTTCTAAAGCTGTCAACAATGCAGCTACATTTAGACCTATATAAGCTCCAATTCCTGCACCTATAAGAGATCTTTTAGAAGATATGGGACTCTTACCCTTTATTAACCTGTAAATATAGTATCCAATAAAAGGCATAGCAAAAGCCATATTAAAACAGTTAGCTCCAATTGCTGTAATACCACCATCTCCAAAGATTAAAGCCTGAATAATAAGTACAATAGAGGTAAGTATAAGAGCTGTCCAAGGTCCAAAAAGTATAGAAAGTAGTACACTTCCTACAGCATGTCCTGTAGTACCACCAGGAATAGGAATATTAAACATCATTATAACAAAAGAGAAAGCAGCTCCTACAGCAATTAAGGGAATAGTTTCTTCCTTTACTTTTTTCTTCATAGAAGAATAAGCCTTTGCCCATAAAGGTACCATAACAGCAAACATACTACTATATGTTTGAGGTCCCAAATATCCATCAGGTATATGCATTATTTAGTCACCTCCGTAACATTAATTTTAAAAAAAATGTTACCATAAAAACAAAAAAAATTAAATAATATCAGTTATTGAAATATTGGTATGTCTTACCCACTTTAATGAAGAAAGCTCATCATATAGCTTCTTTATCTTTTCTACTCTTCCTCTTACTAATATCACTTCTAAACAATTTTTCTCATCAAAATGTATGTGCAACGTAGAAATTATCACATCATGATAATGATGTTGGATATCAGTAAGTTTATCTGCCAGACCATATACATCGTGCTCATATACCAAGCTTATACTTCCTACTACCTTCTCTCTCTTTACATTCCATTTCTCTCTTACTATATAATCCCTTATAATATCTCTTATTGCCTCTGATCTGCTATTATAGCCCTTTTCCTCAATAATCTTGTCAAAGGCTTTTAATAAATCTTTTTCAATAGAAACACCAAAACGCTTTATCATACTTGCCTTTTTAATAACTATATAATTTTTTAAAATTATATCATATATTGTTTTTATTTTTAATATTTTATTCCACAATTTGTACCTTTTTAGTATACTATTTAAGGAAAAACACTAAGGAGGATACAATATGGAAGAAAAATTAGAAAAATTAAGATCTCTATTAAAAGATTTAGGTGAAGTCACAGTTGCATATTCTGGTGGAGTAGATAGTACATTTCTTTTAAAGATATCAAAAGATGTATTAAAAGACAATGTATTAGCAGTAACCTTAGTTTCTCCATTATTTCCTAAAAAGGAGATGGAAGAAGCCAAAAAAATAGCAGAAACATTAGGGGTTAAACACATAACTATAGAAGATGACAGTATTCTTCAAAACCCAGAATTCATAAATAACCCTCCAGAAAGATGTTACATATGTAAAAAAATAAACTTTAAAAAAATATTAGAAATATCCAAAGAACACAAAATAGATTACGTAATTGAAGGAAGTAATGCAGATGATCTTAAAGATTACAGACCTGGAAGATTGGCTATAAAAGAACTGGGAATTAGAAGTCCTCTCTTAGAAGTAGGGTTAACAAAAGATGAAATAAGAAAACTTTCCCAAATGTTTGGCTTACCAACCTATGATAAACCATCTCTTGCTTGTCTTGCAACCCGAATACCCTATGGAGAGAAAATAGAAAAAGAAAGACTCAAAAGGATTGAATTATCAGAGGAATTTATAAGAAGTTTAGGATTCAAACAAATAAGAGTGAGAGATCATAATAATATAGTAAGAATAGAAATTGAAGAAAAAGACTTTGATTTAATAATAAGTTTAAAGGATAAAATTATAAAAGAATTGAAAAACCTTGGTTATAAATATATAACTTTAGACTTAGAAGGATATAGAACAGGAAGTATGAATGAGGAGATAATTAAAAAAGAGGGAGAGAAATAGCTCTCTCCCTCTCTTTATAATACTCCTACTTCTTTATGCTTGTTAAAAATCTTTTGAGCAAGTTCATCAAGTAATCTAAAATCTTCTAATTTAGGAAGTCCTTTTACTAAAACTGGATCCATTAATTCTACACTAAGATTTGTTAAGTTACTCTTTATGATATCAAGAGTCCTACCACCCCATCCATAAGAACCAATTACGGTGACAAACTTTACCTTTGGCTTTAAAATATTAGCAAGATAGGTTACATAAAATACCTTAGGATGAGGTCCAGCAAGTACTGTAGGAGTACCTATAACTAAAGTAGATGCGTCAACTAAAGACATGGCAATCTTTCCAATATCTGCTACAGTAAGGTCAAAAATTTGTACTTTTATTCCTTTTTCAATCAATCTATTTACAAAATAATCTATCATAATCTTTGTACTATCATGCATAGAAATATATGGAACCACAACCAAATTCTTTGGATTATCGCTTATCCAATCTTTATAAGCCTCTATTATAAAGGATGGGTTTTTATAAACTGGACCGTGACTTGGAGCTATGATATCTATAATAAGATCCTTAATCTTTTCTAAATTTTTCTGAATTATACTTCTAAAAGGCATCATAATCTCTGCATAATATCTTTTTGCAGCCTCATATACTAAACTTTCATCCTCCACAAAAAGATCTGATGTAGCCAAATGAGAACCAAATAAATCACATGTAAAAAGAATTTTATCTTCTAAAAGGTAAGATACAAAAGTTTCAGGCCAATGAACCCAAGGAGCATAAATAAATTTTAATGTCTTATTTCCTAAGGATAATGTTTCACCGTCATTTACAGTAATAAATTTGTCTTCAGGTATATGTAAATGACTCATAAGTAGCTCTTTACCTTTTGGATTTGTTACTACTTTTGCTGATGGATATTTTTGCAATACAAAAGGGATACTCCCAGAATGGTCTTGTTCAGCATGCTGAGATATAACATAATCTATATGATTGACATCCTTTAAATATTCAAAAAGGATATCTTTTTTTGATGGATCTACAGTATCAATTAATGCTATCTTTTCTCTTCCTACAACCAAATAAGCATTATAACTTGTACCATCTGGTAATGGGATAAGGGCATCAAATAGGGTTCTATTCCAATCCTGAGCCCCCACATAGTATATCCCATCTCTAATTTCCCTCCTATTCATCAATATTACCTCCTTTATTCCTATCAATTTAGTCTGATTTTCAGGAAATTATTATAACTCATTTTAAATAAAAATGCAAAAAATTTTCAATACTATGGATGTCTCTTTATGATTTCGAAAGAATGAAAAATTAAGATATCTATTTCAAAAAATCTTCAAAAAACAAAGGAGGAGATCCTAAGATCTCCTCCCTTAAGCAGTAAAACCACCATCAATAGAAATTATACTTCCAGTCATATACCCTGCTTCTTCACAAGCGGCAAAAAGTATTGCAAAAGCAATCTCTTCCTCCTTTCCAAGTCTTCCTATCGGTCTTCTTTCAGACATTTGTTTAAGAACCTCATCAGCATTTGGCAATTTCTGTAATCTTTCAGCAAGTCCTTGAGTAAAAGTTGTTCCAGGACATACCGCATTTACCCTAATATTATCTCTTGCATAATCAATCGCAAGTGATTTTGTAAAAGCAAGAATTGCACCTTTAGAAACACTGTAGGCACACCTCTCTGGAATTGCCCTTAGAGCAACCTCTGAAGAAACATTAACAATAACTCCTCCACCTTGTTTTTTCATTTCCATAACAGCATATTTGGATAAGAAAAATGGTCCTTTTACGTTTACAAGCATAGTTTTATCAAAATCTTCTTCCGAGGTATCTTCCACCTTTCCATAGACCACAAGTCCAGCATTGTTAACTAAAATATCAATTTTTCCAAATGTATTTACTACCTCTTTAATAATCCTTTGGGCATCCTTTGGCGATGATACATCCCCTAAAATAAAAATAGCTTCTCCCCCTTGATCTTTTATAATCTTTACCGTTTCAGCTCCTCTATCCTCAGATATATCATTTACAGCAACTTTTGCTCCTCTTTCAGCAAACACAATGGCAGTTTTTCTTCCAATACCAGAACCTGCACCAGTAATAAGAACAACCTTATCTTTAAAATTCATAATATATCCCTCCTATTTTCCAAATATTAAGTTAGGAATAAACAATACTAAACCTGGGAATAAAATTATAGTCATAATAGCAATAACAATAGCCACAAGAAATGGCCATGATTCTTTTAAATATTCTTCTAAGGAGACATTTAATATTGTACATACAGCATACATAGCTGCTCCTACAGGTGGTGTAAAATTACCAATTGCACAAGTAATTACAAATATAAGACCAAAATGTATTGGATCAATTCCAAGCTTTATTGCTATTGGGAAAAATATTGATGTTAGCATTAATATAAGAACAGTTGCATCAATAAAAGATCCAGCTATAAGAAGAATTACAATTAAAATAAGAAGGAACACAAAAGGATTATTAGTTATCCCTAAAATAAAGTTTGATATTAATTCTGGGATTCTTTCCCATACTATACCATAAGAAAAAATACTTGAAAAAGCAATTAAGGACATGGTAGCTCCTATATCAGTAACAGAACTTTTCAAGGCTTCTACGAAATTATCAAGATTAAGTTCTCTATAAGCTAAAAGTCCAACTAATACCGCATATACTACACAAAGAGCTCCTATCTCAGAAGGAGTAAAAAATCCTCCCCTAAGTCCTACAAGTAATATGATAGGGAAAAGAATTGCCCATATACTCTTTAGAAAACCTGTGGCTACTTCCTTAGCAGAAGGTCTCTTTTCCCTTAAAGGAGCAAAATTTCTAATTTTAGCTGTAATTGCGACTGTTATCATAAGATATACCATTATTAAAAGACCTGGCACTATTCCTCCCGCAAAAAGTCTACCTATTGAAACCTGAGCAATAGTTCCAAAAAGTACTAATCCAATACTGGGCGGAATCGTTGGCACTTCTAATGAAGAATAAACTAATGCTCCTGCTGCATATCCCTTAGGAAGGCCCCTTCTTATCATCTCTGGACCAAGCATACGAGCTTCCATAGCAGCATCAGCTATGGCAGAACCGGATACACCACCCATTAAAGCAGAAAGGACACAAGTTACCTGAGCAAGACCACCTCTTAAGTGTCCTACTAAAATCACGGATAGATCTATTAATCTCTTTGTTATACCTGTCTTATTCATCATGTTTCCTGCTGTTATGAACAAGGGAATTGCAAGAAGTGCAAAATTTATAGTTTGAGAAAGAGGTTGCTGAATTGGTGTAGTAATTGGAATTTCAGGATGTTGTAAAAAGAATAAAAATCCTGAAATAGCTATAGCGAAAACTACCGGCATACCAAGAAGCATGAATAGAAAGAAAAATATGATAACTAATAGCATGTTTATTTCCTCCTATTTTGTAAACCTTTTATTTCATCAATAATCTTTACTAAAGTGGTTATTAAAAGGAAAATAGCCCCACAAGGAATACTTAAAGTAGCCCACATATAACTAAAACCATACATCCCTTCAAAAGTCCTATATCTCTGTATAAAAGACAGTCTGACACCAAATATAACTAGGTATATTAAAAAACCAGAAATCACTAAATAGTTAAATATTTTTATATAACCTTGAACTCTCTTTGAAAATTTTTTCAACAAAAAATCTACATTCATAAGTTTATCCTGTCTATAAGCAGTATCCATTGCTAATATAGCAGCCCACGCAAATAGAAAACTTGCAAGAGGATTTGCCCAATAAATAGGATTATGAAGAAACCTTGCCACTCCACCAATAAATACCAGTGTGACTATAGCTACTAAAAAAATTCCTGAAATAAATTCTTCTACTTTTCCTAAAATTTCATATACTTTCCTCATTTAATCTTCCTCCCTTATCAAACAAACTTATGGGGAGCCTATAAAGGCTCCCCATATATTAACTTTAATTTATACTATTACTTCTTTCTCAACTCTTTCCAGATTCTTTCTTTTACTTCCTTAACTTTCAATACTTCATATGCTTTTTCCCCAGCCTTTTTAAAGGCATCAAGATCAATATCTTTCATAGGAACTATAATCATTCCTTTTTCTTGAATTAATCTCTTTACGTCCTCTTCCTTCTGGAATACCACTTTTGTAGTTTCCAATCCTGCTTTATCGCATTCTTCTTCAAGAATCTTTTGATACGTAGGAGGTAAACTTCTAAACCATTTTGCACTTACCACCTCAAAATTTATAAGGAGAATATGTCTTGTTTCATTAACATACTTCAAAACCTCATAAAGTCTCATTCCAGGTATATTATTATAAACCAATTCTACTCCATCAATAGCCTTCTGTTGAAGAGCAGGATATACATCACCAAAAGCAAGTGCAACAGGAGTTGCTCCAAGAGCACGAATAGATTCTTGCCAAACAGGAGTACCAGGAGTCCTAATTCTTAAGCCTTTGAGATCTTCAGGCTTCTTAACAGGTTTATTTGTCATAAAATGCCTAAAGCCTTGCACCCAAGTAAAAGATAGTACCTTAAAGCCATACTTTTCTTCCAGAGTCTTCAACCAATTATGTACTGTTGGCATCTTCTTGAGTTTTGCTACTTCATCTACAGAATCTACAAAATATGGACAATTCATAACTCCGATCTCTGGTAGATACATAGCCATTCTTGCAGCATCAGTATTTTGACCTACATTAGCTCCTTGTCTAATCTGTTCTAATATATCCTCTTCTACACCAAGTTGAGCACTATGATATACTTCTATCTTTAAACCACCTTTTGTTCTCTCTTCTACTGCTTTTGCCCATCTTAAGAATCCTTCATGATATGGATCCAGAGGAGAAAGAACATGATTAAACTTTAAAACATATTTGGGAGCTTGAGCAAAGAGTGGCACTACTAATATCAATAAAACTAAAGCAAACAACACTACAAACCTTCTCATTTTTTACTTACCTCCCTGTAATATTTTTTTAACTTAAAAACTAAAATTTTATTGTAATTTTAAGAATCCCAATGATTTTGCGTTTCCATTCCCACCCCCAATTCTCATAATTTAGCAAACCCTAAATTTAGGTTCTTTACCCTTCAATACTGAAATAAGATTATCAATTGCCATAAACGTCATATTCTCTATTGATTCTTGTGTATGTGCCCCAATATGTGATGTAATTACTACATTATCCAGTTCAATAAGAGGTGAATTCTGAGGGGGTTCATCTTCAAGTACATCCAATCCAGCTCCATATATTTTCCTTTCTTTTAGAAATTTGTAAAGATCTTCTTCATTTATTATTCCTCCTCTTGATGTATTTATTATTATTGCTGTTTTCTTCATTAACGATAGTTCTCTCCCAGAGATTAAATATCTGGTTTCCTCTGTTAATGGAATATGAATAGTTATAATATCTGACTTCTTCAATAATTCATCGAAATCCACATATTTAACATTTTCTTTCTCTGCCCATTCATAGTCTGGAAACTTATCATAACAAAGGATATTTAAATCAAAGCCTCTTAATAACTTTATAACCCTTTTCCCTATACTTCCTGTACCTATTACTCCAAGGGTTTTTCCATATAATTCATACCCTATGAATCTATCCCATTTCTTTTCCCTTACCCTACTATCAGAAAGGGGAATGTTTCTTAATACAGAGATAATTAAACCTACAGTTAACTCTGCCACTGCATTACTATTAGCATTGGGAGTATTTGTAACAACAATATTTCTCTCTTTTGCTGCCTCCAAATCTATATTATCAACACCAACTCCATATTTTGAAATGACCTTTAATTTTCTTGCATTATCAATTACTTTTTTTGTTATTGGATCTATACCAACAATAATACCATCCATATTTTTAATAAGCTCTACCATTTCATCCTCTCTAATAACCCTTCCATAGGGATTTACGACAATTTCTATCTCTGCATCTTTTAACAATTTCCAAAACTTATCTTTTATATATTCAAAGCTTCTTGGAGTAATAAGTACTTTAAATCTCAAACGCCTCGCTCCTTTCTTTTAAAATCTCTTAGGAACTATTGCCTCTCGAGTAAGCTTCAAGTTTTCTATAGTCTTATCTAATCTTTTTATAGCAACACCAATATAAAGAGTATCTATTATTGAAAGTTGAGCAATTCTAGCAGAAGTACTCTCAGTTCTATAGAAAGTCTCTTCAGAGGATACAGATAATTTAATATCTATAACTCTATCCATAGGGGTTTTAGCATAGTGTGTGATCCCTATAGTTGTAGCACCTCTTTCTTTTGCTAATGCCAGTGCTTCCACTATATCTTTACTACTACCAGATGCTGATATTCCAATAGCTACATCCTGAGGTTCTAAAATACTAGCAGACATAGCCATCATATGACTATCTATATATGCTACTGTAGGAATACCTGTTTTCATGAACTTGTGCTGAGCATCAAGGGCAACAGGACCAGAGCCACCAACCCCATATATTTGAATTTGCCTTGCATTACAAAGAGCATCAATAGCTCTTTCAAGTTCATTTACAGATAATACATTCAAAGTAGCTTCCATGGCCCTTATATTTGCTGAAAAAATCTTCTTTAAAATTGTTTCCAAATCATCCCCTTCCTGAACAGCCTGATGTACTGTCTTTATAGGTTGAATCTTATCCATAGCCAATGCTATTTTTAATTCCTGGAAACCTCTAAACCCCATCTTTTTACACATTCTTACTATAGTAGCCTCGCTAACCCCAATTCTTTCAGCCAATTCTGTAATTGGAAGGTGCAAAACTTCTTGCCAGCGAGTCAATATATAATTAGCAACTTTTTCCTCCGACTCTCTAAATAAATGTTTTTTCTCCTTTATTTTTTCCAAAACATTATTTTCCATTTTAAACACCTCAGAAGAAATTTTTCTTCATAATCAAAAATATTTCTAAATACTACATTTAAATAATAATACATGAGAAGATATTTAGTCAATAGATTATATGGTGAAAATTTTTTACATAAAAACTAAATGTTACTCAATATATTTCTGGACTTTTCAAATAAAATATTCACAAAATCTTTTGGTTGCATTTTATCATACTCACGTCTTCTTATCTCTGGTACCACATATCCATCAAAACCCCCTTCCCTTAGGTAGCTAAAAATCTGAACAATGGGTATAACACCATCTCCAGGAAAGAGTTGTTGATGCTCTCTTAAATAATATCTCGGAACATTTTCTGCATCTTTTAAGAGTATAAACTTAACTAAAGAGAGATCTTTATTTGCAAAAACATCAAGCTCTTCACCAGACAAATAATAATGAAATATATCAAAATACAAGAAAACATTATCTATACTTCTTGTTAATTTATATGCTTTTCCAAATGTATTTACAATACCATAAAAGTTATTTTTAATCACTAATGGAATATCAACTATCTCCTTCAATCTTTCCAAATTCCTTTTAAAAACTTCCATGGCAACAATAAAACTAAGATTTTCAGGTTTTATATCTGAATTAATAAAAAAATAAGGTATGTTTAAACGATGAGACAAAACTAAAATCTCTTTAATCTTCTTCTCATCAAATTTCTCTCCCACATTTTCATCATGAATAATCATAAGCGGTCTTAAATCATATTCATGAAGCAAATTTCTCAAATCATCAATGCTCTTCTCTTTTAAGAAATCTTTAATTTTTCCTATATCTAATATTACATATCTTGAAAAATCTTTTCCTAAAAACAAAACCTCTTCTAAGGACAAATTCCAAATATTACTTGTTGACCATACTAATTCCATAAAATCTTTCCCCCCTTTCTTTTTTTACTATTCAAATTCTAACATAACTTGCCTAATACATTAATCTATGTTAAACTATTCGAGAAATACTAAAGGAAATATCGTATAGGAGGTTGAAAAGATTATGAGAAAACCAGAAGAAATAAGACAGCTAATTCAAGAGCTAAGTAATTACAAGCATTCTAAATTATTAGATAGCTTTGGGCCTGAGTATATAAGAAGAGAAACAGCTCAAAAGATGATTGCTTTATTAAGATGGGTATTAGAAGATCCTTCTGTACAGATAAATCTTAAAAAAGACTAATTTTAGGGAGGATTAATATTGAAGAAGAATCCTAAAATAAACTTTGATTGGGAAGAAAAATTGATAACTTTTTATTATACAGCTTTAGAGAGTTATGTAGATCGTTTAGAACTCTCTGAAAGGTTGAAAGATGAGCTTAATGGAGATATAGATGATGATGATTACCTCCTACTTGCTCAATTTCTTGCTTTAGCTACAAAAAAGTTTCTTATGCAAGAAGGTTGGCTAAAGCAAGATGAAGATTGGGATTTATTCTTTCCTCCCTCACCATATATCCATTAAAGATAAGAGATGAATAAAGATATAGAAAGAAAATTAGTGGCAATTCTTGAAATATTAAATAACTATACAGAACCTGTAGGAGCTAACACTATATCTAAAAAATTAGTAGAAAAAGGCATAGAACTATCTGAAAGAGCAGTTAGGTATCACCTAAAGATAATGGATGAGAGAGGTTTAACAAAAGTATCGGGTAAAAAAGGAAGAATCATAACAGATAAAGGTAGAGAAGAAATCAAAAAAGCTTTAGTTGCGGATAAGTTAGGATTTATTATTAGTAAAATTCTAAATTTAGCTTATCAAGTAACCTTAGATAAAAATGGAAAAGGCAATGTAATTTTAAACTTATCTATAATCAATAAAAAAGACCTCAAAAAATCCCTTCAAATTATAAAAGAAATCCTTAAAAAAGGATATGGAGTAAGTGACAAAATAATCATCTTTGACAAAGAGGAAGAAGAAATTACCCCTGGTATAATTGTTCCAGAAAAAAAGGTAATTGTTGGTACAGTATGCAGTGTAACAATACATGGAATTTTATTAAAAAGAGGCATTCCTTTGGATGCTAAATTTGGTGGAGTATTAGAAGTTAAAAATCATGAACCAGTAAGATTTTTAGAAGCCATAAATTATAATGGTTCTACTTTAGACCCTTTAGAAGTATTTATTAAAAGTAGGATGACATCTATATTATCTACAGTAAAAAAGGGAGAAGGCAAAGTACTTGCAACATTTAGAGAACTCCCAAATACAGCAAGAGATGAGGCTGAAAAAGTTATAGAAGAAATAAGAGATCTTGGAATAAAAGGTAAAATCTATTTGGGAAAACCAAATCAAGAGCTATTTGGTATTCCAGTAACCCAAGGATCTATAGGTTTAGTAATTATTGGAGGTTTAAATCCCTTAGCAGGAGTTATTGAATCGAACATTGAAGCTGAGAACGAAGCTATGAGTATACTTTATAAATATGAAGACCTTATACCTATTAAAGATGTTATAAATTAATTTTCTCAATAATCTTGTCTATAGTTGGCAGTTTATCTTTTATAAGCTCCCATTTTAATTTTTGATCTTCTATAGACTGTCTTTTCTTTTTTATTACATCTCTATTTAATGATGGATTAGGACTTCCCCATGTTTTCTTAGATTTTATACTTTCTTCTGGATTTAATAATTTAAAAATTTCTTCGTCAAAAAGGGGAGAAAAATTTTTCCATTCATCTATACTAAGTTCCTTAAAACTCTTTGAATTATCTTCACAATACTTTACTACTTCTCCCACCGTTTTATGAGCATCCCTAAAGGGCATCCCTTTTAAGACTAAATATTCTGCTATATCAGTTGCATAGAGAAAATCATTTCTTAAAATCTTTTCTATTCTATCCATATTAAATTCTAAATTCAATATAAAATTACTCCATACTTTTAATGCCAATTTTAATTCGTCTATCACTAAAAAAACTGCAGGTTTATCTTCCTGGAGATCTCTATTATAACTTAAGGGTAAAGCCTTCAAAATAGTTAGAATATTCACAAGGTTACCTATAATCTTCCCTGTCTTTCCACGGGTAAGTTCAGCTACATCAGGATTTCTTTTGTGAGGCATCATACTACTACCTGTGGAGTATTCTTCTGGAAGTCTAATAAAAGAAAATTCTTGTGTAGACCATATAACAATCTCTTCAGAAAGCTTAGATAGGTGAGTAAAAACAAGAGATGAAAAATATATAAAATCGGCTACAAAATCCCTATCAGCCACCGAATCCATACTATTATCTGATACTTCTGAAAACCCTAAAATTTCTGCTACATAATATCTATCAAGTGGTAGATTACTTCCTGCTAAAGCTCCAGATCCAAGAGGCATTACATCCAATCTTTTATAAAGTTCACCCAATCTTTCTAAGTCTCTTGCAAACATTGAATCATAAGCCAAAAAATAGTGCCCTATAGAGACTGGCTGTGCTTCTTGTAGATGAGTATAACCAGGTATAGGAAAATCTATATATTTCTCCGCTATATATAAAAGATTTTCTCTAATCTTCAAGATCAATTGAGAAAGTTCATATGCTTCTTCTCTTAAGTAAAGCCTCAAATCTAACGCAACTTGATCATTTCTACTCCTTCCAGAGTGTATCTTTTTGGCTATATCACCGATTTTTTGAGTTAGATTTTCTTCTACATACGTATGAATATCTTCACTATCCTTTATATTATCAATATCATCTTTTAAAAATTCATAAAGATTTTTAATTTCCTCTACTAAAACTTTTATCTCCCAATTTGTTATTAGACCAATTTTATTAAGCATTAATACATGGGCTAAAGTACCAATTAAATCAACTTTAAATAGCCTTTTATCAAAATCCAAAGAATAAGTAAATTCTTCCACAGCTTTATCTAATGATTTTCTCCAACGGCTTCCCCAGAGAGCCATACTTTCTCCTTATAAAAATCTTGAACAGCTCTACAATCTACATCCAAATCTCCAAATTCATCAAGCATTTTTATAACAGCATTAAACATATCCTCTGTAACAATACATGGCAACCCAATATCATAACAAGCTCTTCTCCAACCTTTATCCTTATCTTCTATAGCAATAACAAGGTCGAATTCGTAAGATGCAAGGGTAGACATTTCATCATCCTTGAAATTCACTTTTATAAATCCTTCTTTATCTTCAAGAGAATAAAGTTTATAACCCTTTAAAATTAGTTTTTCCCATGGGGCTGAGAAAACAGAGGTTACAAATATTTTCCCTCCATTTATTGGAATTTTAATACCACTGGCATAAAGAGCCTTATAAAGAGCTTTAGCCCATTCATAATCTATTCCCATAACTTCACCTGTAGATCTCATTTCGGGACCAAGTTCTACTTCAGCACCCTTAATCTTGGTAAAGGAAAATACAGGAGCCTTAATAGCATAATAATTTGGTTTCGGATAAAGGCCAGGTTTTAAGCCAAGCTCTCTTATGGTGTATCCTAAAGCAATTTTAGTTGCGTATTTAACTAAAGGAAGTTTTAATGCTTTACTTAAATAGGGTACAGTCCTTGATGCTCTTGGATTTGCTTCTAAAACATATACTTCGTTTGTCTTATCAGAGATCACATATTGAATATTTAAAAGTCCTTTAACTTCAAGTCCTAAAGCTATTTTAGTAGAGTAATCCACTATAGTATCTATTATTTCATTTGATAGAGAATAAGGTGGAAAAACAGCGGTACTATCTCCAGAATGAATTCCTGCCCTCTCAATATGCTCCATAACTCCCGGAATAAAAACCTCCTTGCCATCACAGAGTATGTCAACCTCTGCTTCCTTACCAACAATAAACTGATCCATCCATAAGGGAAGAATTATATCCCTTCTTTTAAAATAACTTTCCAAAGTTTCCATATCTTTTACAATTATCATTGCCCTACCACCCAAAACATATGAAGGCCTCAATAATACAGGAAAACCAATCTCTTTTATTACCTCTTTTGCCTCTTCTAAGCTTCTTATATAAAATCCTTTAGGTCGTGGTATTTTATTCATCCTTAAAAATCTATCAAATTTTTCTCTATCTTCTGCCAAATCAATACTCTTTTGAGAAGTACCAAGTAGATAAAACCCTCTTTTTTCCAGATTCTTAGATAAGTTTATAGCTGTCTGTCCTCCAAATTGGGAGATAAATCCAAGAGGTTCTTCCTGTTCCATAATATTAGTCACATCTTCACTTGTAAGAGGTTCAAAATAAAGTCTATCAGACATATCAAAATCTGTACTTAACGTCTCAGGATTATTGTTAATCATTATAGAAACAAGTCCCTCTTCTTTTATTGCCTTAACTGCATGGACTGTACAATAGTCAAATTCTATTCCCTGTCCTATTCTTATAGGTCCACTACCTATGACCACTACTGACCTTTGTGGATTTTTCTGAGCTTCGTTCTCATCTTCATATGTAGAGTAGTAATAGGGAGTATTAGCAGAAAATTCGGCAGCACAGGTATCTACGATCTTATATACTGGAAAGATTTTATGAAGTCTTCTATAGGCGAAAATATCTTCTTTTGTAGCCTTAAGGAAACATGACAAATCATAATCTCCAAATCCAATCTTTTTCAGACTCTTTAACTCTTCAGGTGAAATTTCATTAAGAGATTTATCTTTATATATTTTGGATATTTCTATAAGGTTATAAATTTTTGTTAAGAAAAATTTATCAATTTTAGTTAGATCATAAACTTCTTCTATGGAATAACCTCTCATAAATCCTTCAGCTATAAGGAATAATCTTCTATCATCCGCATTTTTCAATCCATGTATTACCTCTTCATCTGACATATAAGAAAATCTTCTATCAAATAATCCCGCTTCGACTTCTAAGGACCTCAAAGCTTTAAGTAAAGCCTCTTCAAAAGTTCTACCAAGAGCCATGACCTCACCAGTAGCTTGCATCTGTGTTCCAAGTTTCCTATACTTAACTTTAAATTTTTCAAATCCCCATTTTGGAATTTTAACTACCACATAATCTAATGTAGGTTCAAAAGCTGCGTAAGTTTCTCCAGTTACTGGATTTTTAATTTCATCCAAGGTTTTTCCAATAGCAATCTTAGCTGTAATTCTGGCTATAGGAAAACCTGTTGCTTTTGAAGCTAATGCCGACGATCTGCTTACTCTTGGGTTAACCTCAATCACAAAGTATTCCCTTTTATATGGATTTAAAGCAAATTGAATATTGCATCCACCTTCAATCTTCAAAGCTGTTATAATTTTCAAAGAAGCACTCCTAAGCATTTGATATTCTATATCATTAAGAGTCTGAGTAGGTGCTACAACAATACTATCACCAGTATGAATTCCCATAGGATCAACATTTTCCATACTACATACTGTTATTACATTTCCTTTTCTATCTCTCATTACTTCAAATTCTATTTCTTTCCAACCTACCACACTTTTTTCAAGAAGGGCTTGACTTACAGGGCTCAACTTTAAACTTCTCAATAACGCTTTTTCAAATTCTTCCTCTGTTTCTACAATTCCCCCACCAGTACCTCCTAAGGTATAAGCTGGCCTTATCACTAAAGGAAGGCCGATAAGCTCTAAAGCTTTTCTTCCTTCATCCATAGATCTTACAACAATACTTGGTAAAACAGGTTCACCAATCTCTTCCATCCTCTTTCTAAAAAGTTCTCTATCCTCTGCCATACTTATAGATTCTAACGAGCACCCTAAAAGAGGAATTCCATATCTCTCAATAATCCCTTTAGATGCAAGTTCCATTGCTAAATTCAAGCCTGTTTGTCCACCAAGAGTAGCAATTATACCATCTGGTCTTTCTTTTTCAATAATTCTTTCTACCACTTCAGCAGTAATGGGTTCTATATAGATCCTATCTGCCATTTCCCAATCTGTCATGATTGTTGCGGGATTAGAATTTATAAGTACTACTTCAATCCCTTCTTCTTTTAAAGCTCTACAAGCTTGAGTACCTGAATAATCAAATTCTGCAGCTTGACCAATAACTATTGGTCCTGAACCAATCACAAGTACTTTTTTATACTTTTTAGACAATCTCTTTCACCTCTCTATGAAATTAGATTGTAAAAATCATCAAAAATATATTTTGTATCCCATGGACCAGGAGATGCCTCAGGATGGAACTGTACAGCTATTAAAGGATAGGAATCATGCTTTATTCCTTCCACCGTATTATCATTAAGATTATAGTAATTTACTTCAAAACCTGGTGGTAGAGTTCTATCATCAACAGCATAACTATGATTCTGAGAAGTTATAAAAGTCCTTCCAGAGTCCACATGATAAACAGGATGATTAGCTCCTCTATGTCCAAATTTTAATTTATAGGTTCGAGCCCCCACACTTAATGAAAGAAGTTGAATTCCAAGGCATATACCAAGAATCGGTCTTTCCAGTTTTAATATTCTCCTTATAGTCTCTTGTACATATGGAACATTGGAAGGATCCCCAGGACCATTTGAAAGAACTATTCCATCTGGATTATAGCTTTTAATATCTTCAAAGGATGCCCATGCTGGAAAAACTTTTATTCTTAAATTATACTTTAGAAGCTCTCTTATTATGCCTCTTTTTACTCCAAAATCTATCAGGGCAATTTTCTTATCTCCGTCCTCATTTATTTCGTAAGAAACTGTAGTAGTAACCCTTCTTACAAGATCTAAATAATTAAAATCATAAACACCAAGCTTTTTAACTAATATAAAGGGATCTTTCTCTTTGGTAGAAATAATAGCTTTCATAGTGCCAAATTTCCTTATTTCACGAACTATAGCCCTTGTATCTATTTTGTGGATACCAATTATCCTATTTTCTATTAAAAATTCCTCTAAGGATTTATCACTATTCCAATGAAATTTATAATCATTAAATTCTCTTGCAACAACACCTGCACAATGAATCTTATTACTTTCCAATCTTTCAGAATCTATTCCATAATTTCCTATTAAAGGATAGGAAAAGACTATTATTTGATTAGCATATGATGGATCAGTAAGTACTTGGGGATATCCTACCATGCTGGTATTAAAAACTATCTCACCTACTGTTTCTCCTTTATATCCAAAACTTTCTCCAATAAAACTATGGCCTGTTTCCAAAACAAGAATTGCCTCTTTGCTCATAAGTTTTCACTCCTCTTTAATAAAACTTCTCTTATTTTTGAAATGCCATAATCTATTTCTTCTCTTTCTATGATAAGAGGAGGCAGTAGTCTTAGTACATTTTCACCTGCGGATAAGGCTACTACACCTTTCTCAATTAATTCCTCCAAAATATCTCTTACTTTAATCTTTAACTCCATACCCCACATTAACCCCATACCTCTTATATCTACTATCAATGGAGATTCATTTTTTAACTCCAGAAGTTTTCCTTGAAGATAGGACCCCTTCTCCCTAACCTCCCTTAAAAATTTCTCATTGCCAATAGTATCCAGTACTGCAATTCCAGCAGAACAAGCAACTAAATTTCCTCCCATAGTAGTTCCATGACTGCCAGGAGTCATAGCACTTGCTATATCTTTAGTGGTACAAACAGCCCCTAATGGAAGTCCTCCCCCTAAAGCTTTTGCAAGAAGAATTATATCTGCTTGTATCTCATAAAACTCCTCAGCCAGAAAATATCCTGTTCTTCCTATTCCAGTCTGAATCTCATCAAGGATAAGAAGAATTCCTTTTTCCTTAGTTATCTCTCTTACCCTTTTAAGATATTCCTTGTCAGCTGGATAAACACCGCCCTCACCTTGTATAGGTTCCAATATAATAGCACATGTTTCTTCATCTATAGCTTCCTCTAATACCTCTATATTATTAAAAGGGACATAAGTAAATCCAGGTACTAAAGGTTCAAAACCCTCATGATATTTCTTTTGTCCAGTGGCGGATAAAGCACCATATGTTCTACCATGAAAAGAATTTTGCATACTTATAATCTTCCACTTTCTACCCTGGAAAAACTTACGAGCCAATTTAATACTTGCCTCAACAGCCTCAGCGCCACTATTAGATAAAAAAAATGCCTCCCTTTTTGTAAGGGAGGCAAGTCTTTCCAAAAGTTCAAACTGCGGTAAATTATAAAATAGATTTGATACATGAGCTAATTTTTCTATCTGATTTTTGACCTTTTCAACTATATGAGGATGGGCATGTCCTAAAGCATTAACTCCAATACCACTACTTAAATCCAGATACTTATTTCCGTTGCTATCAAAAAGCCAAATACCTTCACCTCTTACAAAGACAGGCTTAAACCTTTTATAAACAGGAAAAAATCTATCTTCCATTTTTCCACCTCATGTCCTATAATATGCATTTATTTTTACATATTCCTCCGTCAAATCTGAGCCCCATGAAACTGCATTATATCTACCTTCATTTAATACTATACGCACCATAACTTCCCTATTCTTTAAATAATTTTTGACTTCCTGAGAATTATACCTTAAAGGTTCATTTTTTGCAAAAACTAAATATTCGCCAATATAAAGCTCTATCTCGCCTAAATCGATGTTATATCCCGTTTGACCAATACTTGCTAATATTCTACCCCAATTATCATCCCCACCAGCAAAAGCAGCTTTTACTAAATTAGAAGTAATAACAGCTCTTGCTAAAACCCTTGCTTTTTTCAAACTTTCCGCCTTTTCAATTCTAACCTCAATCAATTTAGTAGCCCCTTCGCCATCTTTTGCTATCATCTTTGCCAAATCTTCAGTTAACATGTCAAATCCTTTTTGAAAAATATTCTCTTTAATTTCCTTTTCTGAAGTAGCAAAAAAAAGAATCGTATCATTTGTGCTGGTACATCCATCTACACTTATCTGATGAAATGATTTATCTACACCTCTTCTAAGAACTTTCTTCATAGCCTCTTTTCCTAATTTAGCATTTGTGCCTATAAAAACCAACATGGTTGCCATTTCAGGATGAATCATACCTGCTCCTTTTGCTATTCCAGATATTATTACATCACCATATTTAACAGATGACATTTTGGGAAAAGTGTCAGTAGTCATAATTGCTTCGGCCACTTCTCTTCCTGAATTCTTAGATAAAACCTTACATGCCAAATCAATTCCACTAACTATCTTATCCATTTCCAGATATGCTCCTATTTTACCTGTAGATGCCACAAAAACTAATTCCTTATCAATACCTAAATTTTGGGCAACTCTTTCTGCCATCATCTCTGCATCCTTTATTCCTTTTTCTCCAGTACATGCATTTGCCTGCCCACTATTTATAACAATTGCTTGGATCATGCCATACTTTTCTAAATGCCTCTTAGAAACAATAATAGGAGCAGCCTTAACAGTATTTTTAGTAAACATAGCTTCAGCAAAAACTGGTTTATCAAGCACAATTAGAGCAAGATCCAATTTATTATTTTCTTTTAAGCCACAGGATACAACTGCTGCTTTTACACCATTTATATCAGTTATATAAATTTCATCAAATTTCCATACCATATTTATCTCTCCTTAATCTATGGATATAAAGGTAAAAAATCAAGTCCTTCTTCCTCTGAAAAACCAAACATAATATTCATGTTTTGTACTGCTTGTCCCGCAGCTCCCTTTATCAAATTATCTATAGCCACAAATATTAATGCATTTTTAGTATTCTTATCTACTTGAGCACTTATAAATACCCAATTCGTCCCTCTTACTTTCTTAATTTCTGGGGAAGTAAAAGGAGGAAGAACTTTAACAAAAGGTTCATTTTTATATATATTCGTGTACATTTCAAAAAGATCTTCAGAAGATATCTCTTCATTTAAAGGTACATATATGGAAGCAAATATACCTCTAAAGGTTGGTAAAAGTTGAGGTACAAATAAAACTTTTATATAACCAAATTCTTTAATCACATTCTCTATTTCAGGCAGATGCCTATGATTTAGAATAGAATAAGCCTGAAAATTTTCTGCAATATTTCCATATATATTTTTATCAGAAGGTTTTCTACCTGCTCCTGAAATCCCAGATTTTGCATCTATAATTGCAGATCCAAAAGTCTTTCCTTCCTTAATCAATGGATATATCCCTAAAATAGAAGCAGTAGGATAACACCCAGGATTTGCAATATATTTTGCCTTTTTTATTTCTTTTCTAAAAATCTCTGGAAGTCCATATACAACTTCCTCTAATACATTAGGTAATGTATGTTTTATACCATAAATTCTCTCATACTCATAAGGATTTTTAAATCTAAAATCCGCACTTAAATCTATGAATCTTTCTGGAACTCTACTTTCTGATAAAATTTTTAAAAGCTCCCCATTTCCAAGGGCAAAAAAGAATAAATCTAAATCATCCACATATTCTTGGTAATCTTTTCTTTCCCTTATTATTAACTTGTCACTTCTAAATATATCAGCACTATCAAAATGATCAGTAAAAAGATAGATTTTTTCTACTTTCCCATGTTTCAATAAGATCCGAGTAAGCTCTTGTCCTACATATCCAGAAGCACCTACAATACCTACTCTAATCATTTTGGTTTCCCCTTAATGCATATAGATAATTTTGAAGTCCAAAAAGTTTTATAAAACCTACTGCTGACTCAGTTGAAAAGGTACTTCCTTTATCATAAGTAGCAAGCCCATGATCATACAAAGAGTAAGGAGACATTCTTCCTACTATAGAAAAATTCCAAGGCATAAGCTTTATCCTTACTTTTCCTGTGACTCTTTCTTGAGTTTTATCCATAAAGGCCTGAATAGCTTCTCTAAAAGGATCAAACCAAAGGCCATAATATACAAGTTCAGCATATTTCCCCTCAAGAATCTTCTTAAAATGTGCAAGTTCTCTTGGTAACACCATATCTTCTAAAGCTTCATGGGCCTTTATTATTACCACCGCAGAGGGTGCCTCATAAATTTCCCTAGATTTGATTCCCACAAGTCTATTTTCAATATGGTCTATTCTTCCTATCCCATATGAACCAACGATCTCATTCAAATTTCCTATTATTTGCAATAAATTTTTTCTTTCACCATTTAATTCTACAGGGATTCCTTCTTCAAAAGTAATTTCAATATAAGATGGTTCTTCATTCTTTAATTTTGTCCATTGATAAATTTCCTCTGGAGGCTCCTGCCATGGATCTTCTAAAATTCCACCCTCTATACTTCTTCCCCACAAATTCTCATCAATACTAAAAGGACTTTTTCTTGAAACAGGTATAGGTATATTATTCTCTATTGCATAATCAATCTCTTCTTCTCTCGAAAAATTCCATTCCCTTACTGGAGCAATAATTTCTAAATCTGGTGCTAATGCCTTCACCCCGAGATCTATTCTAACCTGATCATTTCCTTTCCCAGTACACCCATGAGCCACATACTTTGCTCCATTTTCCTTTGCTACTTTAACTAAATATTTAGCAATAAGAGGTCTTGATAGAGCTGTGGCAAGAGGATAAACCCCTTCGTACATTGCATTAGCTTTTATAGCAGGAATTATATAATCATTTACAAATTCTTCTTTTAAATCAAGAACATAAGCCTTCTTTACCCCTAAATTTTCAGCCTTTTTCTTTATTTCTTCCAAATCTATTCCCTGCCCAATATCTACTGTCAAAGTTATTACATCTAATGAATATTTTTGCATAAGCCATCTTATGGCCACAGAGGTATCTAATCCTCCAGAATATGCAAGCACTACTTTGTCTTTACTCATAACCATATACCTCCCAATCAATTTTGAAAAATTATACCATAAAAATGCAATTTTATGCATTCTTTTAATAAACTTTAACAATCATTGCCAATTTTCGATTTTTCTTATATAATCAACAAAAAAGATTTAAAGAAAGGGGGAAGGATATTGAATATTTTTTTGATTATTTTATTAGTAATCTTTATTGCCCTATTAATATATGATATTTATTTGAGAAGAAAGGAAAAAGGGAAAATCAATATCCAAAAGATGGGTAAAAATGATATAATAACTGGCACTTCTAATACTATGAAAATGGATGCTACACTTCTTCCTATAAACTGGGCATATTTAATCATAAAACATGGAGAAGATAGAGGTAAAGACTTTAAAATTATTAAAGACGAAACAACTATTGGAAGAGAAAGGGAAAATGACATTGTAATAGTTAATCCCACAGTATCAAGATTTCATGCAAAAATAATAAGAAGTGAGGATAAATATTTTATAGAAGATTTGGGAAGTGCTAATGGAACAATGGTAAATGGATTAAAAGTTAATAAGGAACTTTTACACGATGGAGACATCATACAATTAGGAGATGTGGTCTTAGTATTTAAATGCCTCTAATTATCTTTTTTATCTTTATCCCTTCTTATAATTGTATCTGAAGATGAAATATTTTTCTCTTCATAAGGATGTAAAGGATAACCTCTATTGAGGTCATCAATTAATTCTTCTGGGGTTTGATATCTAAATTCTGGAAAACGGGCAGTCATTTTTTTAATAATCATAGATATTCCCTCAGGTATATTGGGATTGATACTCCTTACATCTGCTAACTCTTCTTGATATCTTTTTAACATAAGAGAAATAGTTGTTTCCTCAGCATAAGGTAATAATCCAGTTAACATTTCATAAAAAACTATTCCTAAGGAAAATATATCAGATCTAATATCTACTTTTTTACCTTCTAACTGTTCTGGAGATGCATACTGAGGAGTACCCATAAAAATACCTGTTTGGGTTAATGTAGCAAGTCCACCTATTCGGGCAATTCCAAAATCCATGAGTTTTACTTTACCATCATTAGTTATCATAATATTTTGAGGTTTTATATCTCTATGTACGATATTTTTTGAATTTGCATAGGAAAGAGCACAAGCTACCTTCTTTATAATTTCCACTGCTAAATCCACAGGTATAGGACCTTTCTCCTCCATAATTTTCTTCAAATCTTTTCCTGACACATATTCCATTACCATAAATACATAATCATCCTCTTTCCCGTGATCAAGCACCTTAACGATACTAGGATGATCAAGATCTTTACATACTTGTATTTCTCTATAAAATCTTTCTAAAACCTCTTTATCTTCTGCATATTGGGGATGAAGAATTTTTATAGCAACATCTTTCTTAGTAACTAAATCTTTTGCCAAATAAACTGAAGCCATACCCCCAGATCCTAGTTTTTTCAATATTTTATATCTTTTCTTAATAGTAATTCCTTCTAATCTTTCCTTAGGCAGTATACTCTGATATACCAAATTTCCTAAAAAACCCAATACCGTCCCAAGAGAAGGAGAAACCACAGGAGCTATAATATGTTTCAAGAACAAATAATAAGAAAGTCCAAAATATAATAAGATAAGAAAGATAGTTATAAAAACATTCAAAACCATCTTTTTACCTAAAAAAATACCTGTAAAAAATACAGAAAGAAAATTAATTATTAGAATTAAAGGGGAAATTAGGGTTTTAAAATAATCATCATTTAACAAATTATCAAGAATATTAGCATGGATTTCTACACCCGGCATATATGAATATGATTTTCCAGAAGGAGATAGATATCCTGAAAAAGGATGGAGAAAAATGTCCTTTAACATAGGAGATACAGCTCCCACAAAAACAATCTTATTCTTAAAAGTATTAGGAGTGAATCTCCCATTTAAAACGTCTATATAGGAAAAATATCTAAATGATCCTTCTCCACCCCTAAAATTTATATAAAAGAAATCAGGTAATTTATAAATATATTTATATGGAAATTCATTTCTAACTATTCCATAAACCAAAAGCGGGAATGAATAGTATCTAACACCTGTCTCATTTACTTCATAAGGTCTTGCCCTTCTAACCTTATTATCTTCATCTATTAATACATTACTATAACCCGTAGCAAGAGAAGCTTCCTTTATTATATCTACCGGTTCTTTTAGAGAAAGTAGACTTATATTAAGTCTTTTATCAAAATAAGTATATAAATAACTAGATAAAACAACTTTCTTAAAGGATTTCAAGCTTTTAGCAAACATGGTATCCTTAGCTGTTTTAGTATCAAACAAAATATCGAAAACTACAAGTTTAGGATTTTCTTTTTTTAGAACTTCAAGAAATCTACCATGAATAGATCTTTCCCAAGGCCAATTTCCAATACCCTCAATTGAGTTATCATCTATACCAACAATAACAATATCTTCTGAGGGTTTTGTCTCTCCCCTAATATGAAATCTTAGATCTATAGTTTGTTTCTCCCATACCTTAAAAAAGGTTAAAGAGGACAAACCTAAGAGTAATACAAAGAATACTAAAAGTATACCTATCTTAATGAAAACCCTTCTCATAGAAATATTTTACACTAAAAATGAATTTTCAAAAAGCATCAAATAAACAATGCCAAGATAGCTTTCTGTACGTGTAATCTATTTTCTGCTTGATCAAAAACCACCGAATGTTCCCCATCCATAACATCATCTGTAATCTCTTCACCTCTATGGGCAGGAAGACAATGCATTACTATAACATCATCTTTTGCCAAACTAACAAGATCTTTGTTTAACTGATATGGAGGAAAAACCTCTCTCCTCAACTCTTTTTCTTCCTCTTGTCCCATACTTACCCATACATCTGTATATAAAACATCAGCATTTTTCACTGCTTCTTTAGGATCTTCTATAATTTTCACACTTCCACCTGTTTTCACAGCCAACTCCTCAGCCTTTCTTATAACCTCTAAAGGAGGATAATATTCTTTCGGAGATGAGCATACTATCTCCATACCTAAAAGAGCTCCTGCCAAAATTAATGAATTAGCCACATTATTCCCATCTCCAAGATAAACTATCTTTAATTTTTTATATCCTTTTTTTTCAAAAATAGTATAGTAATCAGAAATAACTTGACATGGATGTTCCAAATCAGAAAGCCCGTTTATCACCGGTATATTAGACCATTTTGCTAATTCTTCTAAAGTTGAATGTCGATAAACTCTTGCCATTATACCATCCACATATCTTTCAAGTACCCTCGCTGTATCAGAAATTGTTTCTCCTCTCTTTATTTGCATATCTTGAGCATTAAGATAAAGAGGATAGCCTCCTAATTGATATACCCCTACCTCGAAAGATATTCTTGTCCTGGTAGATGGTTTTTCAAAAAATAAGGCTACTGTTTTTCCTTTCAGATAATCATGCTGTTTTTTTCCAGAAAGAAAATCACTTTTCAAACTTTTAGCAAGAGAAAATATATACTCCATTTCTTCTTTTGAAACATCCAAAATAGAAAGTAGATCTCTTCCCTTCATATATCCCATAAAAGTGATCCTCCCAACAAATAATTATTTTCTTGATTTTAAATTATACATTAAATTTTTCATTTAATATTAGTCTTATCTGAAGATTAAAAATTTGATATTATAAAAGCTATGAGTCTAAGAGAAAAGGATTATAGCTGGAACTTTATAGTCAATGCCATAGATAATGCATTCTTTAATTTGGGAATGACCTTTGGTTCTATTCAGACCCTCTTACCCTTATTTGCCAAGAATTTAGGTGCTGGAAATCTTGAGATTGGATTAATTCCTGCAATTGCAAACTTAGGATGGGCAATTCCAGCCATATTAGGTGCAAGAGCTTCAGAAAGATATAAAAGAAAAATAGAATTAGTATTAAAAGTAACCATGGGAGAAAGACTTCCATATCTTTTTATGTCTTTTATAGCCTTCTTTTTAGCATCTCCTTTTCCAAAACTTTCTTTATATCTGTCATTATTTTTACTTGCCATTGCAACATTTTCAATGGGATTTTTAGGACCTCCTTGGATGAGCATGATAAGTAAGGTAATACATCCAAGTAAAAGAGGAACCTTTTTCGCAATGGGAAATGGTTTAGGAGCTATAATGGGGATTGGAGGTGCTTTTTTAGCGAGATATTTCCTTTCCACCTATCAATTTCCAATAAACTTTGGCTATTCTTTCCTTTGTGCTGGAATAGCTCTATTAATATCCTTCGTTTTCCTATCTTTGACCAGAGAGGAACCTGACGAAAATGAAGTTCAAGATACATCCCTCACTGAGTATATCAAAAGTATAAAGATAGTCTTTAAAGATAAAAATTTTAGAAATTATACAATCTCAAGAATTCTAAACACCTTTTCGTTATCCTTCATCAGTTTTGTGTCAGTATTTTCTGTAAAACAATTTAAAATTCCAGATAAGATAGTTGCAGATTTTACAGGTATCCTTTTAATTTCTCAAGCTCTTTCATCCTTTATCATAGGCCCCATAGGAGATAAATTTGGTCACAAGATAACCCTCCTTTTGGGAAGAATTTCAACAATAATATCTCTTATTCTTCTCTTAACTGCAAATAATATAATTTCTTTCTATATGGTTTATATTTTTATCGGAATTATAAATAGTGCTTTCTATGTTGGAGATTTAGCCTTCATACTTGATCTTTCTCCTTCCCAAAGAAGAGAACTTTATTTAGGATCTATCAACCTTATTTTTGCACCTTTTTCCTTTATAGCTCCTATTTGGGCAGGAAAAGTCGCAGATACAAAAGGATATTACTTTCTTTTTCATTGCTTACTCATTTTAGGAATAATAAATATTCTATATTTCGTATATAAAGTGGAGGATCCCAAGAAAAATGTCAAAAACATTAATAACTCTGATTTTAATTAGTTTTTTAGGATTTATCTCTAAATATAAGATATTTAGAGAAGAAGATAGAGAAATATTTTCAAAATTCGTATACAACTTTTCTTTACCTGCTTTAGTATTTTATTCTATCTACACTAACCCCCCACAAATTTCATTATATAAAGTAGTAATTGTAGAATGGATAGTTAGTATCATAACTGGTATTCTTGCTCTACTTATAGGTTTTGGATTAAATCTAAACAAAAAAACTATTGGAAGCCTTTTTCTTGTAAGTGTGGGTGGTAATGTAACCTTTCTTGGATATCCTATTATGGAGAAACTTTATGGAAATCAAGGTTTAACTGTTGCTATCATTTATGATCAATTGGGTATGATTATTTTTATATACACAATAGGTATTATCTTGATAAGTTTGCTAAGTGTTCAGAAAGTAAATCTTAACTTTACAATAAAAAAAGTAGTAAATAATCCCCCTTTATGGGGATTAATTTTAGGATTTATACTTTCTCCCTATAAACTTCCTGATTTTTTAATTGATAGTCTTTCCATATTAGGAAAAGCCACAACACCACTCATGATGTTTCTTTTAGGTTTATCCTTTTCAAAACCACAAAAAAACAATAAATCCACATTAGGTATTATCTCAGGTATTACCTTAAAACTTCTTTTATTTCCCTTTCTTGCTTTAATCTTTTCAAGAGTATTAGGAATAACCGATGTACCCTATAAAGTCACTGTATTAGAATCTGCTATGCCATCCATGCTAACAGCCTTAGTGCTTGCTTTACAATTTGATTTGGACTCTGTTTTTGCCTCCCATGTAATAATTTATTCCACATTAATTTCTCTTATCACATTAAACTTATGGATAGGGGTGATATAAGATGATAGCTCTCTTAAAGGTAACCATTATTTTTGGTATTATTGTAGTATTAATATCCAAAAAATTCCCTCTTCATTGGGCACTTTTAGGTGGAAGCATAATTATGGGTATAAGCTTTGGCCTATCCATAAATACTATTTTAAAATCCTTTTTTGAAGCAGTTAAAGACTGGAATACTATTAGTCTTCTTTTAATCCTATATCTCATAGCAGTATTTGAATCCATATTAAAAGAAAAAGAAGTATTAAAAAAAATGGTTAATTCGCTAAAAACTTTGATTAAAGACGATAAAATTCGTTTGATATCCATGCCAATCATAATGGGCCTTCTTCCATCTGTAGGCGGAGCTCTTTTTTCTGCACCTTTCATAGAAGAATCAACAGACAATGATAATTTAGAACCTGAAAGAAAAAGCTATATAAATTATTGGCTTAGGCATATATGGGAACCATTTCTACCTATATATCCAGGAATTATATTGGTTTCAGCTCTAACCCAAACTCCTATAAACATTCTTGTAAAAGAAGCATTACCATATGGATTATTCGTACTTGCTATAGGTTTACTTTTTTCCTTTTATAAAATGCCTTCTAAAGAGATCGATTCCTTAGAACAAGCTCAAGATCAAAATTTAGAAAACCAAGGTATATCAATTTCTCAAAATCCCATTAAAGATTTTATAATCTCCTTCCTACCTATTTTGATATTAATCTTTGCTGTAATCTTTCTTCATTTTGATCTTTTATATGTTCTTTTAGGAATTGTTATTTTGCTTTTTGTCATATTTCGTTTTGATACACACCAAATTTTTAATACATTAAAGACTTCAATAAAACCACAGAATCTAATCTTGATATTAGGGGTAATGATCTTCAAAAAAATGTTAGAAGTTACAGGAGCAGTATCAGATATTGCCTATTTACTTAACTTTTCTTTCATTCCAACCCCTCTTATTTTCTTTTTGATACCCTTTATAGTTGGCATATTAACTGGAGTTACCTCTGCTTCTATTGGAATTAGCTTTCCAATATTAGTGGGAATGCTTCCATATGTTAATCCATTAAAATACATCTTATTGGCATTCTTAAGCGGATATCTAGGAGTAATGGTATCTCCTATGCATCTTTGTTTAGTTCTTACAAGGGAATATTTTAATGCTGATTGGAATAAAGTTTACAAGTATATAATGAAAAGTGGAATTTCACTTGGGATTTTCATATTTATAAGATTTATGATATAATTAAAACATAATCTTTCTAAAGGAGGATTAAAAAACAATGAGGTATTTAAAAAAAACTCTCCTTCTCCTGTTGATTTTATTTCTTCTTATTAGTCTCTCTTTCTCCCAAACTTCCAATTTAATAGATATAAAGATACTCCACATCAATGATTTTCATGGAAGACTTCTACCATACATTGTGAAAAGCATTAGTGAGAAAATTCCAGTAGGTGGCGGAGCCTATTTAGCCTATATGATAAACGAAGAAAGAGCTAAGAATCCAGAAGGCACCATACTTCTTTCTGCTGGAGATATGTTCCAAGGTACTCCTATATCAAATATATTTAAAGGAGAACCCGTTATTAAAATAATGAATTATCTTAAGTTTGATGCCATGACCATTGGAAATCATGAATTTGATTGGGGACAAGATACTCTGCAACAATGGATAAAATCCTCCAATTTTCCCTTTTTAGCGGGAAATATATTAAAAGATGAAACATATCTTCCAAATGTTAAACCCTATATCATTATTGAGAGAAAAGGTTTTAAAATTGCAATAATAGGACTTACAACTACTGAAACTGCTTATATAGTAAAACCTGATTATGTTAAAGATTTAACTTTTATAGAACCTGAAAAAGTACTCCCTAATTTAATTAGGGAAGTAAAAAACCAAGGAGCCAATTTAATAATAGTATTATCCCACTTAGGTTATGATGCAGACAAAGCTCTTGCAGAAAAGGTTCCTGGAATTGATGTAATAGTAGGAGGACATAGCCATACAGTAGTTACAGATCCTGTAATAGTTAGAGGAACAATTATTGTACAAGCAGGATACAATGGTATATATTTAGGGGTTTTAGATTTAAAAGTACAACCTGAAACTGGTTTAATTTTAGGTTTTACAAAAGAAAAAGAACTAAAAACTGTTTTTGCGGGACCCGAGGATAAATATGATCCTGTTGTAGCCGAAATAATTGACAAATATAATGCTCAACTTAAAGAAGAATTTTCGAAAATTGTAGGGGAAACTCTTGTGGATCTTGTAAGAAATTATAATGAAGAATCAAACGTAGGTAATGTAATATGTGATGCAATGTTAGAAGCAAGTAATGCCCAAATTGCATTCCAAAATAGCGGTGGCATAAGAACAGATATCCCTAAGGGTAAAATAACAATGGAACAAGTATATACTCTACTTCCCTTTGATAATGTACTGGTAACAATGGATCTAACCGGAAAAGACATATTAGATCTTTTAGAACAAAGCGCTACTTTAGAAAAGGGTATTTTACAAACTTCAGGAATTAGAGTAAAATATAATATGACAAGGCCTATAGGATCAAGGGTGATAGAGGTCTTTGTTGGGAATGACCCCTTAGATTTAAACAAGGTTTATAGAGTAGTAACCAATGATTTTCTTGCTGCGGGTGGAGACAAGTTTACAGCTTTCACAAGAGGCAAAAATATTATCTACGGAGATATGTTAAGAGATGTTTTTGTAGAATACTTGAA
Source organism: Dictyoglomus sp. DH (assembly GCF_055181375.1). Taxonomy (NCBI): domain Bacteria; kingdom Pseudomonadati; phylum Dictyoglomota; class Dictyoglomia; order Dictyoglomales; family Dictyoglomaceae; genus Dictyoglomus; species Dictyoglomus sp. DH. Next base: position 1,872,761 of record NZ_CM143706.1, read on the forward strand.
AAAACATTCTCCTATAAATCCAAAGGTGGAAGGAAGGAGTATAATTATAAAGTAATTTGAAAGAAAAGATTAAGGTTTTTGTAAATAATAAATTGATAGAAGTATTTCAGGGCATGCAAGTAAAGCATGCCCTGATTTCTTATGACATGGATATCTATAAAAAATGCATAGATGGGGAGTATATTGTTGTTAATGAAGATGGTTTTGAGATTGGATTAGAAGGAGCGCTCTCAGATAATACTAAAATATATATTAAACAAAGGAGGGAAAAAAGTTGTTTAGAAAGACCAAAATAGTATGTACAATAGGTCCTGCCAGTGAAAAAGAAGAAGTATTAAAGGAACTTATTAGAGCAGGAATGGATGTGGCAAGATTAAACTTCTCCCATGGAGATTATAATGTCCATGGAGAAAGAATAAGACTTATAAGAAAATTTTCAGAAGAATTAGACAAACCAATTCCTATTATTCAAGACCTTCAAGGACCTAAAATAAGGATAGGAGAATTAGAAAAGGACAAAATATTTATCAAAGATGGAGAAGAAATCTATCTTACTCCTAAGGAAACTATAGGCAACGAGAAAATTCTTTATGTTAACTACCCCTATCTATTAGAGGATGTGAATATTGGAGATAGAATACTTATAGATGATGGACTTATAGAATTGAAAGTTGTGGATAAAAAAGAAGACAAATTAGTATGTGGAATTATTCATGGGGGTTATCTTTCAGAAAGAAAAGGAGTTAATTTCCCAGACTCTAAATTAAGAGTTTCCCCTCTTACAGAGAAGGATAAAAAAGATACCATATTTGGCATAGAAAACAAGGTAGACTACATTGCATTGTCCTTTGTGCAAAGAGCTTCAGATATAATAGAGTTAAAAGAATTCCTTGAATTACATGATGCCAAAATTCCTGTAATAGCCAAAATTGAAAAAAGAGAAGCAGTAAATAATTTTAAAGAAATATTAGAAGTAGCAGATGCTATAATGGTAGCAAGAGGAGATTTGGCAATAGAGATTTCAAATGAGGAGGTTCCCTTAATTCAAAAAAGAATAATAAAGGAAACAAGATTAGCAGGAAAACCTGTAATTACAGCCACCCAGATGTTAATATCTATGGTAAGTAATCCTACTCCCACAAGGGCAGAAGTAAGTGATGTGGCAAATGCCATATTAGACGGTACAGATGCTATTATGTTATCAAACGAAACTGCAATGGGTAAATATCCCATAGAAAGCGTAAAAATGATGGATAAAATTGCAAAGAAAGTTGAAGAAAGCTTTCCATATGACGATTTCTTAAAAGAAACAGATTGTAATACTACTATAACTAAAGCTATAACCTTCTCCACATGCCAAATAGCCAAAGAAATAAAAGCTTCAGCAATTGTAACAGCTACTCATAGTGGTTTTACAGCAAGACAAATATCAAAATATAGACCCAATGCTCCCATATTTGCCATTACCCACTTTTCTGAAGTAAGAAGAAGACTCAACCTATCTTGGGGTGTAATTCCACTTTTAACTGAGATTTTTTACACTACTGATGAAATGTTTGAAAAATCTACAAAGTTACTTCTTCAAAAAGAATATGTTAAAAGAGGAGACACAGTTGTAATCACTGCTGGTATACCCATGGGAATCTCTGGTATGACAAATCTTATAAAGGTACATGTAATAAGTGATATCATAGGACAAGGACATGGACTTGGTGGAGATTCCAAAACCGCCAAGGTTATATTAGCTCAAAACCCTAAGGAAGCTCTTAGTAAAGAGATAGATGGAGCTATATTACTGATAAAGTCTTATGATCTTGAGATAGAACCTCTCTTTGACAAATTAGTCGGTCTTGTTATTGAAGATGAAAAAATTCCACCATCATTAATCCCATGGAGAAGTAAGGGATTAGGTATAATAGTTGGAGCCAAAAATCTCTTTGAAAAATTAAGAGATAATGAGATTATAACTATAGACCCTGAAAGAGGAGTAATATACCGTGGGGTGGCAAGAATATCTTAAAAAGGACAGAAAGAAAAGAAATCCTATAAGCAAAATACTTTTAGTTCTTTTTTTTCTATATCTAAGCCCATCTATATATATGGGGATTAGAGATTATATAACTTATTCCCAAAAACTAAAGGAACTTTATCAAAGAAAATCAGTCCTTGAAAAAAAAGTTAAAGAATTAAGAGAGATAGCTTACAATACAGATGATCCATATATAATAGAGAAAATTGCAAGAGAAAAACTTTTTATGGCAAAACCTAATGAAGAGCCAATCCTAATAATTGAGAAAAAAGAAGAAGAGAAAAATCTTTGGGATAAAATAATAGATCTTTTTAAAAAGTAGTATTTTGATATAATATCATTTGATAAAACTAAACTTATAGCAGGGGTGAAAGAAATGGGAAAACAATGGAGGGTAATACTTAAGAGGAAAAGAAGAAAGGCAAGAGAAAAAAGGAAAAAGGAAAGGCTAAAGCTACTTTTAAAAGAACTTAAAAAGGCTTAATTGATATTTTTTTATTTTAAAAAAGGACCCTCATAGATGACAAAATGCATATAAGCGATAAAATCGAAATATTAGCAGAATCAGCAAAGTTCGATCTATGTGGGTCCTTTTTATGTTCTCAAGAAGCCATAAAAAGAAAGCCATCCATAAGCGGTTGGATCTATCCTACAGTTCTTCCTGATGGAAAGACAGTAAGACTTTTAAAAATTTTACTCTCAAATGATTGTATTCATAACTGCTATTATTGTGCTAACAGAGCTAATAGACCATTTCAAAGAATAACTCTTACAGCAGATGAGCTTGTTAGATTATTCTTAGAACTTCATAGAAAGAATTTGGTAGATGGATTATTTTTAAGTTCCGCAATAACTAAATCACCTAAATATACTATGGAACAAATGCTAAAATCGGTAGAAATACTTAGAGAAGTTCACAATTTTAAAGGATATATTCATTTAAAAATACTTCCAGAATCTTCTTTAGAGTATATAGAGACCGCTATAAAATATGCAGATCGAATTTCTATAAATTTGGAAGCCCCATCAGAAAAATATCTAAAAGAAATTGCGCCTGAAAAGAATTTTAATTTTCTTCTTCAAAAATTGGAAACTTTAAAAGAATTATATAAAAAGGGGTTAAGGCCAAAAGCAGGTATTACAACTCAATTTGTAGTTGGTGCATCACAAGAAAGGGACAAAGAAATTCTCAACCTTACCTTCAATCTCTATAAAAATTATCATTTATCGAGAGCCTATTTTAGCGCTTTTCAGCCTATTCCCCTTACTCCTTTATCCGACCTTCCACCTACTTCTACTTGGAGAGAAGTAAGACTATATGAGGCTGATTTTCTAATAAGAAAATATGGTTTTGATATAGAAGAACTTGTGTTTAATGAGAATGGAAATTTACCTCCGGATGAAGATCCTAAAGCAATATGGGCTAAAAATCATCCTGAATTTTTCCCTATAGAGATAAACTCTGCACCATATGATAAACTCATAAGAATTCCTGGAATAGGTCCAGTCTTTGCTTCAAGAATAATCAAAGCAAGAAGAGAAAATAAGATAAAAGATTTAAAAGAATTAAAGAAAATAGGAGTTTCAATAGAAAAGTGCAAAAATTTCATTCTTATAAATGGAAAAAGCCCTTCCTCTTCTAAAAATCAACTTACTCTTTTCTGAGAAAGGGCTTTTAACTTGCTAATCTTCTAATCCATTTCGATCAATTATCCTTTTATAAAAATAAGCACTTTCTTTTAATATTCTTTCCTGATTTTCATAATTAACATATATAATTCCAAACCTCTTACTAAATCCATGCCCCCATTCAAAATTATCCATTAAAGACCATACAAAATATCCCCTTAAATCTACACCATCTCTGATAGCAAAATAAGCTCTCTTAATATGTTCTCTCAAATAATTAACTCTCTTAATATCATTAACTTTACCATTCTGCAAGATATCATCAAAGGCTGCCCCATTTTCAGTAATGTAAATTGGAATTTTATAACTACTATATAGCTGAACTAAAATGTCATAAAGCCCATCAGGATATATTTCCCAGTTCATAGCAGTAACTTCACCATCACCTTGAACCCTACTTATTCCTGTATAAGGATCTTCAGAATTTGCTTTTACAATACTTCTGGTATAATAATTAATTCCAATAAAATCTATAGGTTGAGATATAATATCAAAATCTCTTTCTTCAACTTTAAAAACCCAAGGTGTTTTCTCTAAAACCTTCCAAGCACTTTCAGGATAAGACTTTTTGAAAATAGGATCTAAAAACCATCTATTTGAAAAAGCATCATGCCTTTCTACAGCTATTAAATTCTCCTCTGTATCTTTCTCAGGGTATACAGGAGCAACATTAATAGTTATACCGATACTTCCTTTATATCCTTCTTCTTTATAAATCTGGACAGCATAACCATGAGCTAAAAGAAAGTTATGGCTTGCAATAAATGCCCCTTTCATATCTCTTTTCCCTGGAGCATGTACACCCCAACCATAACCCAAGAATGCATTTACCCAAGGCTCATTTAGTGTAATCCATAAATCAACCCTATCACCAAATTTATAGAACAAAAAAGAAGCATACTCAGAAAAGTATTTTGCAACATCTCTATTTAACCAACCACCAATATCCTCAAGAGTTTGAGGTAAATCCCAGTGATACAAAGTTATAGCAGGTTTTATTCCTTTCTCGAGAAGTCTATCAATAAGCTTATCATAAAAGGCTATACCTTTTGGATTCACCTTCCCTTTTCCTTCTGGAAAAATTCTTGGCCACGAAATGGAGAATCTATAAGCCTTAAGCCCAATATAACTCATTAAATCCACATCTTTCTCCCACAGATGATAATGATCACACGCCACATCTCCATTCTGATTCTGATAAATAGTACCTGGAGTATGAGAAAACCTATCCCAAGTACTTTCTCCTTTTCCATCCTCATTCCAAGCCCCCTCTATCTGATAAGACGCTGTTGCAGCTCCCCATAAAAATCCTTTAGGAAATAACAGTTCTTGCATCTCTTATCCTCCTTCTTTAAAAGTCTATATATAACCCTTGATATATTACTAAAGCAAAAAGTTTTTGAAAAGAGGGTAATAATTAAAAAAAATATATAGTACTTGATTTTCCAAAAAGTTTTTTATATAATTTTTTACAACAATAACTTATTCGCTCCTCGGTAGCTCAACGGTAGAGCGGCCGGCTGTTAACCGGCGGGTTGCAGGTTCGAATCCTGCCCGAGGAGCCAATTTTTTATTATTATCCCCATAAATTAAATCTAATTTATTATTAATTTCAACTATCAAAATCCCATTTTTTATGTTACTATTTTCACTGATATTTATTGACTTAATAGAACATCTAAGTTAACATAAATAGAAAAAAAGGAGGCTTTAAATTATGGGTAAAGTCCAAATTATTGGAGAAAAGATTCCAAATTTACCCTGGGAAGAACGCCCAAAAGGTTGTAATGATGTAGTGTGGAGATATTCTAAGAATCCCATCATCAAAAGGAACCATATTAAAAGAGCAAACAGCATATTTAACAGTGCAGTAGTTACATTCAATGGAAAATTTGCAGGAGTTTTTAGAGTTGACGACAAAGCAAGATCAATGAACTTGCACGCTGGATTTAGCGATGACGGAATTAATTGGACTATTGAAGAAGAACCTATTAACTTCATACAAGAAACTAAGGATCCATTAGTAAGTGAATACAAATATGATCCAAGAGTTACTTTTATTGAAGATCGATATTATATTACATGGTGTAATGGTTATCATGGACCAACCATAGGGGTAGGATATACCTTTGATTTTAAGGAATTTTATCAATTAGAAAATGCCTTCTTACCTTACAATAGAAATGGAGTACTTTTTCCAAGAAAAATAAATGGCAAATATGCTATGTTAAGCAGACCTTCTGACAGAGGTCATACACCTTTTGGGGATATATTCTATAGCGAGAGTCCAGACATGATCCATTGGGGTTGTCATAGATTTGTTATGTCAGCAGGACTTACTGGATGGCAATCCCTTAAAATAGGAGCAGGTCCTACTCCTATAGAAACTAGTGAGGGTTGGCTCTTAATCTATCATGGAGTATTACTTTCTTGTAATGGTTATGTATATAGCTTTAGTGCTGCCCTTTTAGATTTAGAAAAACCATGGAAAGTAAAATATAGAGCTCGTTCTTATCTACTTTCCCCTCAAGAATATTATGAATGTGTAGGAGATGTACCTAATGTAGCATTTCCTTGTGCATCCTTATGTGATGCTGACACAGGTAGGCTTGCCATCTATTATGGCGGTGCAGATACAGTAGTTGCTCTTGCCTTTGCATATGTGGATGAGATAATTGATTTTCTAAAAGAAGATGGAATAAAATATGAATAAAAATAAAAAGAGGGAGAGTAATTCCTCTCCCTCTTTATAAAAAATGGAAAAATTTATATATTTGGTTCCTTTTGATAATATAGATAAAGATATTTTAGACTTCCTTTCAGCAAATCTTCCTAAGATTATTCCTTTTCCTGTAAAAACATACTTTAACTTACCTATTCCCAGCAATACTTATAATCCTGAAAGAAATCAATATCTTTCTTTACCTTTTCTTGACATACTTACCAAATTAAAGATACCCGACAGTTTTAGGGTCCTTGGAATAACAAATGTGGATTTATATACCCATGGACTTAATTTTATATTTGGGCAAGCAAAACTTAATGGAAAAGAAGCCTTAGTAAGTATAGCACGATTAGATAATAGTTTCTACAGATTACCGAAAAATCGAGAAATTTTATATATCCGCACTTTAAAAGAGTCAGTCCATGAACTTGGACACACTCTGGGTCTCTCCCATTGTCCAAACCCAGAGTGTGTCATGCATTTTTCTAATTCTATATCAGACACCGATAGAAAAAGCTATAATTTCTGTCCTATTTGTAAATTAAGCCTTTCTTACCTTTTTTAAATTCAATCCTTTAATTTTTAAATTTTCTTCTATCTCTTTAAGAGTATAGGGAGCTCTAAAAATTACCTCATATTTATCTTTTGGATAAATAGTAAAATAATTATCTTCCCATTCCGCATTTGGAAGTTCCAATGCTACAAATAAAGCAATGAAATCACTTTCCAAAAGTACTCTATATATTTCTTTGTCAAGCTCCTCTATAGTATAAATAACTTCTGCCTTAGGGAGTTCTAAATGTTTAAATGGAACAAAGAAATATTCGTTCTGATCTACTAAGTTACCCTTTTCATCAAAAAGTTGTACATAGAAAAATTCTCCATATTTATCTACCTCTTCCAAAGGAACTGTTATAGCATTTAGAGATGTATTAGGAGAAAGTTCAAGAGTAGTTTCCTTCTTACCTCTTCTTTTTCCCTTAAAAGTACTAAATGCATATTCTATTTTACCTTCAAAATGTTGCAAGGTATCATTAACTACAAAGATTAAAAGTTTACCGTCTCTTGGTTCTATATTTACTTTCAGATCCTTAAAAGACCTTTTTACAAAATAGTAAGAAGGTTTCAAGTTTTTATAATAATCAATTATGCTCCAACTCACTACTGGCCAACAATCGTTAAGTTGCCATATCAGTGCTCCTGCAGTATGGAACTTATTATTTCTCCAGTGTTCTATTCCTGTTTTTAACGCTAATCCTTGGATGATTTGAGAAAGATATATGTAATCATCCATATCAGATGTAATTTTAAAATAACCAGAAATATACCTTATAATTCTTTCTGTACCCTCATAAGCCTTGTTATGAAATTCCATTTCCCTACTTTGAGGATGATATTCTTTCTCAGAAGTAATAAACTTTCTAATAGTCTCTGAAACAGGAGGAGCCTGCATTCCAAACTCACTTACAAATCTGGAATTATCTTTAAGATACTCTTTAAAGTCTTTCCATCCATGCCATATATCCCAGTTATGTCTATCTCCAGCCTCCTCACTATTTGGATACCTTCCACCATAAGGACTACTTGGCCAATATGGCCTTGTTAAATCAAGTCTGGCACATACATCTGGCAAAACTTTACTATATATCTCTTCTCCCCAGAACTTATCTCTTTCACCCCACCATTTTGCTACATAGCCCCAATTATTCTCATTATTACCACACCATAAAACAATAGAAGGATGATTTCTTAATCTTTTAACAACAAATTCTGCTTCCCTCTGTACTTCTTCTAAAAATTTCTCATCATCTGGATATTCCGCACATGCAAACATAAAATCTTGCCAAACCATTATGCCAAGTTCATCACACAAGTCGTAAAATATATCATTTTCATATATTCCACCACCCCAAACTCTAAGCATATTAGTTCCCATTTCTTTAGCTTTTGTTAGAAGAAATCTATAATCTTCTTCTCTTAATCTTGGAAGAAAACTATCCGCTGGTATCCAATTTGCCCCCTTAGCAAAGATGGGTACATCATTTACTTTGAAAATAAAAGATTCACCTTTTTCGTCTTCTTTTGTATATAGCTCTACTTTTCTTATTCCAAAAGTTTCCTCTATTTTATCTAAAACCTCACCTTTCTCATCCAAAAGAATCAGTTGTATTTTATACAAGTTCTGTTCACCATATCCTTGCGGATACCAAAGTTTAGGATCTTTTATAATTAATGGTATCTTTAAAAATACTCTTCCTTCTGGGAGAGTAAATCTTAATCTTTGTTCCAAAACAGGCTTTTTATGTGAGATCCTAAACGCTACATCTACACTCATAGCTTGTTGAAGCTCTATATCAAGCTCCAGATTTATATGGGCAGGATTACCTAAATTCCTCAAAGGAACCCATACATCTAAAATTCTCGCTTTATCCCAACCCTTTATTTTTACTGATTTCCACAAACCTGAAGTAGCAAGTCTTGGTCCCCAGTCCCATCCAAAGGAATATTGAGCCTTTCTACCAAAAACTCGGGGAGAAAAATCTCCCCCATGAAGTTTATATGGATAATTATCTGCTCTTTCTTTAAGCGTTTTTGTAGGTGACAAAAGCTTCACTTCAAGAAGATTTTCCCCCTCTACTAATATATTTTTTACATCAAAACACCAAGGAATAAACATATTATCTGTTTCTCCTATTTTCTTCCCATTGAGATAAACTTCAGAAAAAGTATCAATTCCTTCAAATTCCAATTCTATAGCAGAATGCTTTAAGAAATCCTTATCTATATTAAATTTTTTCCTATATATCCAATCTTCTTCCTCTACCCATTGAACCTTAAGTTCATTTTCCCCCACAAAAGGATCTGGTATTAAATTATTATCCATTAAATCTAAGTGAACACAACCTGGTACTTTAGCTTTAAGCCATTTTCTCTCTTTTGTATTTCTAAACTCCCATTCACCATCTAATTTAATGACATCCATAACTAAAAATCCTCCCCTAAGGTATAAAAATTTTGTTTAGTATAACTTATTAACTTGTAAAAATCAAAATCTCCTTAGGGGAGTATTAGGATAATAAATTCATTTAATATTTATATTACCCATTGAACATCTTATAATAATTTCTGATTTCTCACCATTCCCATATATATATGTATCACCTTTCACAATCATATCTGGCCTTCTTTCGACAGATGCTTCACCCATCGTAACTTTTACTACTAATTTTCCATCAAAATCATCAGGAAGTACTATGGACATATCTCCAGTATTACAAATTAATTCTCCTTGAGAGGGAGCTTTAGCAAAGACAATATCCAAATCTCCCATATTTACCTCAGCCCTAAATTTCTCACTCTCTATATATAAATCACCATCACCCATTTTTATGAGAATCTCACTTTCCTTCGCAACTAATTTTCCCTTTACATCTCCTGCGGAAACTTTCATCTTAACCGTGTTTAATTTTGGTAAATTCAAATTAAAATCTCCTGCAGAAAATTTAAACAAATTATCTTCTAAAATGAATACACCTTCTCCCCTTATCCTTATCTTTTCTTCTTGCCAAACATCTACCTCTAAATCACCTGCTGTAATCTCTAAAAATAGTGGTTTATCCTCTGACCATTCATATTCCTCATCTACATGCTTTATTCCCTTCATACTATTTACTATAACGCCCGGTATGATGGAAAAAGCAGAAGTTAAAGCATCGGTTACAATCTCTCCTATATTAACAAACCCAAATTTATCCTTCCTCTTTGATTCTTTCCTTTCCTCAAGAGCCTCAATAAGTTTCTCAGCTTCATCAGCCTTTATTTTTCCTTCTTCTAAAAGTTTTAAAATTCTTTTTAATTCATCATCCATATTCCTTATACCTCCATTTATTAATATAGATTTTTAATAATTATAAAATAAAATTTTATATTTTTCAATATTAAGATCTATTAATTTTATCATATTTTACTAAAAGTAAAATATTTTATATATAACTAACATGTGTTAAGAATTAATAAAACCTGTTATCTTCTAATATTCGTTTAATTTTATCTATTTGAAGTCGCATGATTTTTGTTATATTATTAAGAAGAATTTAAAACAAAAAAAGGGAGGTATGAGAGATTGAATACAGCCATATTTGACCGTTTAAAAAAAGAAGAGGTTATTGCCTACTTTTCTATGGAAATAGCTTTAACTTCTGATATACCAACATACAGTGGAGGCTTAGGTGTTCTAGCAGGCGATACAGTAAGAACAGCTGCTGATCTAAACATTCCATTTATTGGGGTTACTCAGATAAGCAGAAAAGGATATTTTAAACAAGTAATAGAAGAAGATGGTACTCAAATAGAACAACCAGCTACCTGGGATCCAGAAAAATATATGTCTCCTCTTCCAATTAAAACCTTTGTTGAAATTGAAGGTAGAAAAGTATATATTCAACCTTGGGTATACTATTGGAAGTCTATTCACGGACATGTTGTACCTGTCATATTCTTAGATACCAATCTACCAGAAAATTCTGAAGAAGATAAAACTATTACTGATATCCTATATGGTGGCGATCTATCTTACCGTCTAAAGCAAGAAATAGTATTGGGAATAGGAGGAGCAAAAGTATTAAAAGAGTTAGGACTTAGAATTAGAAAATATCATTTAAATGAAGGACATTCTGCTCTTCTCACCTTAGAACTTTTAAAAGATGAATTAAATAATGGTAAATCCTTAGAAGAAGTAGTAGAGAATGTCAAGGAGAAATGTATTTTTACAACCCATACTCCTGTAGAGGCTGGACATGATAAATTTACATATGATCTTGTTTCAAAAATTTTGGGAAATTATATCTCTATAGATTTAATTAAAAAATTCGCAGGAGAAAATGTTCTTAATATGACTCTTCTTGCTTTAAATCTTTCCGGATATGTAAATGGTGTTGCAAAAAGGCATCAAGAAATATCTCTTTCCATGTTCCCTGGCCATAGAATATATGCCATAACTAACGGAGTTCATTCCTTTACTTGGACTTCTACTCCATTTCGAGAACTTTTCGACAAATATATTCCAGGATGGGCAACTGAACCCGAACTTCTTACAAGAGCCCAATTTATTCCAAGCGAGGAAATTTGGCTTGCCCATCAACGAGCTAAAAGGGATCTTATAGATTATATATATGCCCAAACAGGAGTAAAATTTGAAGAAAACGTGTTAACAATAGGTTTTGCAAGAAGAGCTACAGCATATAAAAGACCTCACCTTTTATTTTCTGACATTAATAGACTTAAAAAGGTAAAAAGAAAAGGACCTATTCAGATTGTTTATGCTGGTAAAGCTCATCCCAAAGATATAGAAGGTAAAAAACTAATTAAAGAAATATATGAATACATCAAAGAATTAGAAAGAGATATCAAAATCGTATATTTACAAGACTATAATATGGACATGGCTAAAAAGATTGTAGCAGGTGTAGATGTATGGTTAAACACCCCCCAAAGACCATTAGAAGCTTCTGGCACCAGTGGAATGAAGGCTGCTCATAATGGTGTAATTAACTTTAGTGTACTGGATGGCTGGTGGATAGAAGGCCATGTAGAAGGATATACTGGTTGGTCCATTGGTCCCTCACCATTGGAGGAAAAAAGCTTAGAAAATCATGTTCAAGAAGAAATTGATGATTTATATAATAAGCTTGAATATATAATTTTACCAACCTATTATCATCATTGCGATGATTGGATTAAAATCATGAAAAACTCTATCTCTAATTTAGCCTCATACTTCAATACGCATAGGATGATGAAGAGATATATTACAGAAGCATATTTTAAAAATAGATAAATAAAAGGGGGAGCTTTTATATTAAAGGCTCCTCCCTTTCTTATTAAACACCTGACAAAGAGCCTGATAGCAAGCCTCGCATAAAATATCTACCAAGAAATATATATACTAAAAGAGGGGGCAAAGCTGTTATTAAAGCACCTGCCATCTGAATATTCCATTGTACAAAATAACTCCCTGCAAGATTATTCAAAGCTACTGTAATAGGCTGAACAGAAGGATTAGGGGCAACTACAAGTCCAAATAAGAAATCATTCCATATGGAAGTAAATTGCCATATCATAACCACAGCAAATGCAGGCATGGAAACAGGAAGAATAATTCTCCTATAAATACCAATAAAATCAGCTCCGTCTATTTTAGCAGCTTCTATTAGTTCAGAAGGAATAGTAAAGTAATAGTTTCTAAAAATAAGGGTAGTTATTGGAATACCATATACTATATGCACAAAAATAAGACCTGGAATAGTACTATAAAGTTTTATCTTCTGTAATACCTGCACTAAAGGTATAAGAATACTTTGATAAGGTATGAACATACCAAATAAAAGCAAAGGAAAAATTATATCTGCTCCTTTAAATCTCCATTTTGTAAGTACATAACCATTCATAGAACCCAAGAAGGCAGAAAGAATAGTAGCAGGAATAACCAAATACACACTATTCATAAAATTCTGTGCAAGCCCCCTAAGTCCTCTCTTTGGATCTCCTTTCCATGCCTGTATAAAACTTTCAAAACTAATAGTTTTGGGAAGTCTCCACATGGTCTTAAGATCAACTTCTACAAAACTTTTTAGACTTGTAACTACAAGCACATATACGGGTGTCAAGTAAAAGATTGCAAAAAGTATAAGGAAAAAATATATTAATAATCTTCCTAATCTCATTATCTTTTAACCTCCGATTTGAGGCTATATCTTAGATAAGGAATAATCAAAACCCCCACCATTAAAAGAAGAATTATTGCTATACTTGCCCCTTGCGCAAAATGATTCCCTCTAAAGGTAGTATCATACATGAATAAAGCAGGAACATCACAAGAAAAACCTGCTCCAGAACCTGTCATTGCAACAACCAAATCAAAAATTTTTAAAGATATATGGCCTAAAACTATTATGGCACCCAAGGTTACTGGCCTCAAGAGAGGTAAAACAATATATCGATAAACTTGCCACATGTTAGCTCCATCTACCTGAGCTGCCTCAAATAATTCATTTGGAATTCCTCTCATTCCAGCTAAATACATAGCCATTACATATCCTGACATTTGCCATACTGCAGCAATAACTACAGCTTTTATTCCTATTTTGGGATCTGTGTACCAGCCACTTTTTAAGAAAGAAAGCCCAATTTTATCCAAGATTTGGTTTAGCCCAATAGGATTATTTATAGTACCAGGATTTAATATCCATCTCCAAACAACACCTGTTACTACAAAAGATATAGCCATGGGGAATAGATAAATATTTCTAAATACGTTTTCTTCTTTTATCCTTTGATCTAAAAAGATGGCAAGGAGAAAACCTAAAATTAAAGATGATATAAGAAATAGAGCTGTAAAAACCAGTGTATTTTTCATAGATATTTGAAAACGAAAATTCTGAAAAAGTTCTATATAATTTTTCAATCCAATGATATTAAAACTTGGGAATATATCATTCCAATCAGTAAGAGAAATAAATCCAGTCCAAAAAATAAAAAAATACACAAAAATAGCTATCAATATGATTGATGGAAGAATAAAAAGAAAAGAATACAATTTATCCTTTTGCAATATCTTCACCACCCTTAAAAGTTGTCAAGGGGGAGAGTAAAACTCTCCCCCTTAAAAACTCTCTTATTGTTTTACTCCATTTTTAATAGCCACATTAACAAGAGCCTTCTGAGTAGTCTTTACATCTGGCCTTACCACAAAGAGGGAAATCACATCCTTAAATTCTGTTACCCATCCTTCAGAGGCGGCTGCACCATGCATTACGCTTGGAACTATCTTATGCTTTAACCAATCATCCATACAAGATCTCTGATAAGCTGGGAATTTAGATTTATCAACATCTGTTCTTGCTGGAATAGATCCTTTCTTAAGGTTAAAAGCTTCTTGTCCTTCTTTTGATCCAAGAACTTTCAAGAAGGCTATAACATTATTTCTATTTTTAGCTCCTTTTGGAAGTCCAAAACTATCAGATAAAGCGTCAAAAATTCCAGCATTACCAGGAGCAAGAACCCATCCAAAATCTTCAAATCCCTTAGCATAGAAATAACCGACAGCCCAATCTCCCATGATAGTCATAGCTGCAGAACCATCTACAATTAATGCACAAGCCTCATCCCATGTCCTTGCTGAGTGGTCAGAATTTACATAACTTAACATTTTCTTAAAGGTTTCTAAAGCATCAGTCACCTTAGGATCGGACCACTTTGTTTTTCCATTCCATAATCCCTTATATCCCTCAGCACCAAGTTTTCCAATCAATACAGTCTCAAATATATGAGCAGCTTCCCATCCATCTTTTGTTCCAAGAGCAAAAGGTGTAATTCCTTTACTCTTCAATGCTTCTGCTACTTTAAAGAACTCGCCAAAAGTCTTAGGTGGAGTTAAATTGTTCTCTGTAAAAATCTTTTTGTTATACCATAATACATTAGCTCTATGAATATTTACTGGCACAGACCAATACTGCCCATTGTAAGACACAATATCAAGTATACCTTTTGGCATTACCTTCTCCCAACCTTCTTGCTTATAGAGAAAGGTTATAGGCTCCATAAACCCTGTTTTTACCCATGTATCTATTAACTCATGACCTGCATGAACTTGGAATGTGTCTGGTGGATCTCCACCCAACATTCTTGTCTTAAGAACTGCCTTTGCATTTGCACCAGCTCCTCCTGCCACTGTAGCGTTAATAATCTCTACACCAGGATACTTTCTTTGGAAAATTTCAATCAAAGCCTGAAGTCCCTCAGCCTCTCCTCCTGCAGTCCACCAACTAAAAATTTCTAATTTACCTTTTGATTGAGCAATGGATGTAAAAGTCAATAATACTAAAAAGATTAACAAAAGACTTAAAATTTTACGATACATAATAAAACCTCCCCCCAAATAGAATTTTAGAATCTAAGGATAAAGGATATTAGGATAGACACCTCCTTTTTTTTGTGGAGTTTAAATATACATTATCTTACACAGTTGAGAGTACAGGCCCTTCAAATATATCCCAGAAAGCCCAAATACCTGCTCCAATAAGCTCTGCAGGATATTCCAGGAAAGAAGTGAGCTCTATCTTAACTTTGCCAGCATCTTCAGTTATACTTTTCCGCCTTACTATATCAACCAGTTTCTGTCTTATATTTTCCCAAATCTCCTTTGTATCGTTCTTTATAAGTGGACCACCTAGGATAATTACATCAGGATTAAGACCATTTATTATATTTATTATTCCAATACTTATATCCTCAATATAAGAATCTAAAACTTTCTCATCTTGAATCTTTGCAAATTCTTTTTCAAGATCAAATCCAGCTCTTTTCGCATTATCACTTCCCAAAGATGCATATCTCTCCCAACATCCCAAATTTCCACATTTACACTTTATTCCATCCCTACTTACTGTCATATGCCCAAATTCACCTGCTGTATTTGCCTTCCCACGATAGAGTTTCCCCTCTAATATTAGTCCTGTTCCAACACCTTCTCCTATAAATATGTACACAATATTTGCATCAGATAATTCTATTCTTTCCCCCAACATTCCTTCTGCAACCACTGCCATATTTGCCTCATTATCCATTTTCACAGTAATATCAACAGAAAATTCCCTTCTGAATCTTTCTGTTATCATATCTCCAAGGGGTAAATTCCTCCAATTAATATTGGGAGCTACTACTACATTCTTAAAAGTATTATCCACTATTCCAGGAATTCCTATACCCATAGCGTGAGTCTTACCAAGACCATCAGGGAACAGCTCCTTTGTATATTGAACTACTTTATCTATAAACTCATTAGGATTTTTGGGCGTTACAAAACTTTTTACAGACCTTATTTTCATAGAGAAATCAACCCTTGCAATGGTAGAATGAGTAACACCTACTTTTATAGCTATAACATTCCGATAATCAGGATTTAACCCTAACATTATAGCCCTTCTACCAATCCTCTTGGTTACATAAGGTTGAATCTCTACAATCATTCCTTCAGAAATAAGACTGTTTATAAGCCTTGTAATTGTACTTTTACTAAGACTAAACCTTCTGGCAAGTTCTGTACGAGAGATATTTCTACATCTCAAAAAAGCATTTAAAACTATAGTTTTATTAACTTCCCTTTGCTGATTCGCTCTACCGCCTCTTCCTGTCCTTATAAATACCATAAATACTAATTTCCTTTCTATTAGTTCCTCATTGAAAATAATTCTACTATAATTTAACAACAATCTGTTTAATTTGTCAATAATATCTTTGTTAATGTTAAAATAGAAATATGAAAAATCTGAATAAAAATGGAGGTCTTTGAGAAATGTTTAATTGGCTTAAAAAACTTTTCTCTTCCACAACCACTCTATCTCAAAGTTTCATTGTATCAGTAAAATGTAAAAGATGTGGAGAAATCATAGATGTAAGAATAAGACCTAAGGAAGAAGCAAATCCTGAATTTGGGGAAACGGATCAGATTATAAAATATGATCTATACAAAGATGTATTAGGAACAAAATGTCCCAACTTAATGAGACTACATATTGAGTTTTCACCAAACTGGAGTATACTTTTAAAAGAAACCGAAAATGGAGAAATTTTAGAAATAAAAAATTCATAATAGGAGGTTATCAAAAATGCAATATAGAAAATTAGGTAGAGCAGGAATAAAGTTAAGCGTAATTGGACTTGGAGCATGGCTTACCTTTGGAGAGAAGGTAGATTATGACCGTACAAGGGAATGTATATATACAGCGATAGATAATGGTGTAAATTTTATAGATCTTGCAGATGTATACGCAAGAGGAGAAGCAGAAAGAGTAGTTGGTAAAATATTAAAGGACTTTAGAAGACAAGATCTTGTTATCTCCAGTAAAGTATACTGGCCTATGAGTGATAATATTAATGATCGGGGACTATCAAGAAAGCACATTATGGAATCTATAGATGGATCTCTAAAAAGACTTGGAGTAGACTATTTAGACCTATATTTCTGTCACCGATTTGACCCTGAAACTCCCATCGATGAAGTTTTAAGAGCTATGGATGATCTTGTTCATCAAGGTAAAATATTATATTGGGGAACCAGTGTATGGACAGCTGCCCAAATTGAAAGTGCAGTAGGTACTGCCATTAAATACAATGCTTACTTACCTCAAGTAGAACAACCTCGCTACAATATGCTGGATAGACATATAGAGCCAGAAATCATACCCACATGTGCAAAACACGGAATAGGTATTACAGTATTTTCTCCTCTTGCCCAAGGAATATTAACTGGAAAATATAATAATGGAATCCCTGCAGGAAGCAGAGCAGAATGGAGCGATTGGCTTAAGAATGAACTAAATGAAGAAAATATAGAAAAAGTTAGAAAATTAACAAAATTAGCCCAAGAAATAGGAATAACTATGTCCCAGCTTGCTTTAGCTTGGATATTAAGAAGACCTGAAATAACTTCCGCTATAGTAGGTGCCACAAGACCTGAACAACTTAAAGAAACATTAAAAGCAGGTGACATTACTTTATCTCCTGATGTTTTAGACGAAATAGAAAAGATTCTTGCTAATGCACCTAAATAAAAAATGAACTTAAAAGTAAGCTTTGATCTACTAACATTAGAAGTTTTTTATGAGGAGACAAAAGATATAATAATTGATTCTATCATTGAAAAAATATATCAGATAGGAAGCACTGACATATTTTGGGAAATTTATTCTCCTCATAATGGAAGATATAATTTAGTTCTCTCTGTTCATCCCCAATTATATAGAATACAGTTAACCAGAAAAAATTTCCCATACCCATCAAAACCTCCCTCCTTTTCTATGCTTTTAAGAAAACATTTGGAGGGGGGAAGAATCTTAGATTATTACCTAATACCCCAAGAAAGAATTATAGAATTTAAGATTAAAACCTTTCCTGAAGAAAGTAAAAAGGTAATATTAGAACTTATGGGAAAATATAGTAATCTCATACTGGTAAATGAGAATAATATAATAATAGATGCCATAAAACATGTTCCAAGTGAGATAAACAGATTTCGAGAAGTCATACCTGGAGCAAACTATATTTATCCCCCTAAAAGCATAAAGATACCTATCTCAGAATTAACAGAAGACAAACTTGAGAGTCTTCTAAATAAGGACATCCCAATAAGAGATCTCATACTAAAAGAAATATCCCATATGAATCCTCATATAGTAAATGAAATTATAGAAGATATAGGAAATAAGATGGCAAATATACTTACTCTAACAGAGAAGAATATATTAAAAGAAAGACTTTTAAATATCAAAGAAAAAATATTACGAAGAGAATTCAAACCTACAGCCTATCTAATAAATGGTGAACCTATTACTTTCTCCCTTTTTCCCCTCAAAGAGTATGAAGATTTAGAGAAAAAAGAGTTTGATAAGGTCTATAAATTGGTAGACTATATATATTCTTATGCCTTTGAAAAAGCATTATTCACTCAGAAAAAAAATAGATTGTTGGAAATTATAAAAACCAATATAGAAAAGGTTGAGGAAAAAATAAAAGAGTTAGATTCTCAAATAAAAGAAGGCGAAGATTCAGAAATCTTTAAAATAAAAGGAGAAATTCTTATTCTTAACCAAAGCTCAATAAGAAAGGGGCTTGAAAAAGTAACCTTTCTTAATCCCTATAATCCTAATGAATATATAGAAATAGAATTAGATCCAAGTCTATCTGCTATTGAAAACGCCCAAAAATATTTTAAAAAATATAAAAAACTTAAAAGAGGAATCTCTATTTTGAAAGATTATAAAAGTAAATTAGAGGAAGAATTGTTTTATCTAAATTCTATTGAATTTTCTATTGAAAATGCAAATTCCCTCTCAGAACTAATGGAAATAGAAGAGGAACTTGAAAAGGAAGGATATATAAAAGAAAAGAAAGAGAAAAGCCAAAAGAAAATCAAAAAATCGGAACCTTACAAATTTATAAGCTCCGATGGTTTTGAAATTTATGTCGGTAAGAACAATAAACAAAATGATTATATAACTTTTAATTTAGCAAAGCCTGAAGATATATGGTTACATGCCAGAGGAATTCCAGGTGCTCATGTGATAATCAAGGCTCAAGATAAGGAAGTTCCAGATAGCACTTTATATGAAGCAGGAGCTTTAGCTGCCTACTTTAGTAAAGGAAGAAATTCCACCTATGTACCTGTTGATTATACCTTCAGAAGATATTTGCAAAAACCTAAAGGAGCTAAGCCAGGTTTTGTAATATATAAAAATGAAAAAACCATTTTTGCCAAACCTGAAGAAGCCTTAATATTTTTGTCTCAAGAGTTTAAGGACTCTTTCAAAGTCAGATGGTAAAGGGACAGAAAAACTCATTCTTTCATACGTTCGTGGGTGTATGAAAGAAATCTCCTTTGCATGAAGAAGCTGACCTTTCACACCAAATCTCTTATCAATCCTACCATAAGTCTCATCACCTACAATTGGAAAGCCCAAATGGGATAAATGTAATCTAACTTGATGAGTTCTTCCTGTCTCTAAACTTGCAGATACCAAAGTATATCCCTTAAACCTTTCTAAAACTTTAAAATTAGTAATAGATATCTTACCATTATAAACTATAGCCATTTTCTTTCTGTAAACTGGATGCCTTGCCATTGGAAGTTCTACCCTTTTTTCATCCCAAGGAATCTCCCCCTCACATAAAGCCCAATATAGCCTTTTTAGAGTTCTATTCTTTAATTGCTCAGATAATTTCTGATGAGAAAAATCATTCTTAGCTACCACTAAAAGTCCTGTCGTATCTTTATCTAATCTATGCACTATTCCAGGCCTTAGTTCTCCTCCTATTCCTGAAAGATCTTTTACCCTATACAAAAGAGCATTTACAAGGGTATCTTGATAATGACCATGGGCAGGATGCACAACCATTCCTCGTGGCTTATTTATAACCAAAAGATCATTATCCTCGTAAATTATCTGAATGGGTATATCCTTAGGTATAATTTCAGTATTTTCAGGAGGAGGAATTATCACATTAATAATATCTCCAGGCTTAACCTTATAACTGCTTTTAACTATAAATCCATTAACCTTTACATAACCTTCATCTATAAGAACTTGAATCTGAGAACGGGAAAGATGAACTTTTTTAACTAAATACTTATCTATTCTATCAATTTCATCCTTATTTTCTACTATGAGTTGATACTCTACCATTCCTGATTAATATATTTTTTCTCTAAGCTTAGAGACATCTCTTATAAGAATATGATTTTTCTTTATATCAATTATACCCTCATCTTCAAAAGATTTAAGCACCCTAATTGCTGTTTCTCGAGAAATACCCACAATATTTCCAAGTTCTTGTCTTGTAAAATCTAAATCAATAAGTATTCCATCCTTTATAGGATGACCTCTTTCCATTGCTATATCAATTATCACTCTTGCTATTCTACCTGGAGCATCAAGAAACATTAGAGTTTCAATCTGCCTATTAGCCTTTCTCAATCTTAAAGAGAGAGTTCTCAATATCTTAAGAGCTATTTGAGGATGATTATAAAGTAGATTTAAGAAATCTTCTCGATTTATTATCATTACCGATGTATCTTCTAAAGCCACTACAGTAGCAGACCTTGGCTCACCATCAAGAAGAGACATCTCTCCAAAAAACTCAGTAGGATAAAGAATAGAAAGAATTCCTTCTTTACCTTCCTCTGTTTCTAAAATAACCTTTATCTTTCCAGAACATATCAAAAAGAAGAAATTACCCGTTT
This sequence comes from Dictyoglomus sp. DH, assembly GCF_055181375.1. Classification (NCBI taxonomy): domain Bacteria; kingdom Pseudomonadati; phylum Dictyoglomota; class Dictyoglomia; order Dictyoglomales; family Dictyoglomaceae; genus Dictyoglomus; species Dictyoglomus sp. DH. Next base: position 1,893,998 of record NZ_CM143706.1, read on the forward strand.
CGTCCTTTTGGAAGATGACAGTGTCTTTTTTAAAATCTTTTTTCTTAGCTATCTCTAATAGCTTATTTAATTCTTCTTCAGAAAAATCTGAAAATATAGGGACCCTTTTAAGAAATTCCTTCAAATCCATAATTCAATTATATAATAATAAAGGATTAAAAACCACATTATTTTTAACTCTTACCCTTTAAATTGCCATTTTTCAGATTAAGATAAAAACTAATTGTTATATATCATAGAAAAAATTTTATCAATTTGTATATTAAGGGTATATTTGCTAAAATTACATTTGTATCTTAAAAAGAATTACAAGGAGAAACTCTCTC